>NZ_JBITFL010000006.1:0-678096 GCF_044456045.1 Nocardia sp. NPDC051052 | reverse complement strand
GGGCGTTTCGGTTGCGATCACCCCGGGACAAGCCTCTACCGTTACTCATGAACGTCCTCCTGCCGCGATGGGACAACAAGCCCGACTAGCGCATCAGGAGGACGTTCGCTCGTCCAGACCGAGACGCAGAACGTCTTTCTATGCCGCATACCGCGTGGTTCAAACGGCCATGCGCCACGTTCGAAGATCAGCCGATCACGATCATCGAAACCATGCTGGCAGAGCGGATGTCGAGCTAGATCGCGGCGTCAGATTTCGCCGATACAACATCGCGCCCGTTCAGGCCGCCCTCAAGATTCACCGATAAGCGACGTCAGTGCGATGTGGCCGAGTACGGGTTTACCAGTCGATGTCGTGGCCTGTGCCAGGTTCGGACTGGTAGGGGTCATTCTGGTCGGCGCTGTAGTCGTCGGTGTACTCGGTGTGGTGACCGAGGTCGGCGGCGTGGATGGCGCCTGCTATTTCCTGCCCGGCCGAGTGGGGTTGCGGGTCGGTGGGTTCGGGCTGGGTCTGGTTGTCCGGGAACGCAGAGGGACGCAACGCTGTTCGGCGGGATCGGCAAGGCGGCCGCGGCGTTCGATGAGCGCCATCACGTCGCAAGCCGGATGTATCTCGAGCAAGTCCAACCGGCGCGGCAGGCGGACATCGTGATCGGCAACAACGATTTGTCCCGGCCGCGGTTGAGCGCGTTCGGCTCCTAACCTTCGACAAGTTTCGGGTTGCGGGTGAAGCGCACGGTGTCATGCCATCGGTTGCCGATCACGTCGAGCAGCGTAAAGCCTTCCGGCTCAACGAGTTCCCGCAGCTCGGCCACGCTCAGGCGGTCCGGGTCGGGGAAGTGCTCGAAGAACGCGAGCTGGCCGCCGGGCTCGAGGACGCGGCCGAGCGAGCGGATGCAGGCGGATTTGTCCGGGACCTCGCCGATCACGGCGGCCAGGAACGCGACGTCGAAGGTGTTGTCCGGGAACGGCAGGCCCGAGCTGGCGTCACCGCTGTGGAATCCGACGTTCTCGCAGCCGGCGGCCGCGAGTTTGCGGCGGGCCTTGTCGAGCATTTGCGGCTGGAGGTCGAACAGTTCGAGTCTGCCGTCGGTGAGTTCGCGGGCGAGTTCGAGACTGTAGAAACCGGGGCCGGGGCCGAGCTCGAGGACCTGATCGGTAGGAGTCAATTCGAGTTGGTCGACGGTGTCGCGCGGATTCGTGAAGAGTCGTCGAACCGGGTTGTCGAGTAGGAATGCGGCCTGGTGCGGATAGGGAAAGTCGCCCGCTCGCCGCGTTTGCCGGAGCAGGGTGTCCAGCCAGGTAGTCGTCATCTGCACCTCCGAGAACATGGTAAGGGTTACCTTACTTCGTGGAAGCTCGTTGCGCTACAACGTCGATCGACCCCCGATCGCCCGCACCTGGACGGCCCGATACAGCTACGGCCCCAAGGCTTTAGGCTGGGCTCCACCGATGGCGACCTACAAACTCAACCTGTTCACCACCGTTGGTCAAGATCGACCGCTGAGCTGATCGGCGCGACTAACGTGGGATAAATGTTGCCTTGGTCAGCCGAACTAGCCGGACGTCTCGATGAACATGTCTTCGACAGCGCGCTGCTGCGCGACAATCCGCTGCGGGATCCGCACGAACGGCCGTTGTGGGTATACGTGCCGCCGGGCTACGAGGACGACCGCGAGCGGCGGTATCCGTCGATCTACGTAATCCAGGGGTACAGCGGGCATATCGAGATGTGGCGCAACCGGACGGCCTTCCGCCGCCCGTTTCCGGAAACCGCCGACGCGGTCTTCGCGGCGGGCGAGGCGCCACCGGCGATCGTCGTGTTCGTCGACGCCTGGACCGCCTATGGCGGTAGTCAATTCGTCGACTCGCGCGGCACCGGCCCGTACCACTCCTACCTTTGCGAGGAGATCGTCCCGTGGGTGGACGCGCACTATCGCACGGTGGCCGACCGCGATCACCGCGCGATCATGGGCAAAAGCAGCGGCGGCTTCGGCGCGATGATCACGCCGATGCTCCGTCCAGATATCTTCGGCGCGTTGGCAACTCATGCCGGTGACGCGCTCTTCGAGTATTCCTACCTGCCCGAATTCGCCGACGTCGTGCGCCAGCTCCGCGCCTATGACGGCGATATTCACCGATGGTGGGCGGACTTTCAGAACCGGGTGTCGTTCACCAAACCGGAAGACAAGGAACTCGTCGAGTTGTATTGCGTGGCGGCATGCTTTTCGCCGGGTCCCGATGGATTGCCGGAGCTACCCTTCGATCTGCGCACCGGTGCACTGAAACCTGATGTCTGGCAACGATGGCTGGACTGGGACCCGGTCCGCATGGTGCCGATGCACGCCGAGGCGATGCAATCGATGCGGGCGATCTGGATCGACGCCGGCACCCGCGACGAGTGGTATCTGGACCTCGGCGCCGAAGCCTTCCAGCAGGCCCTGCTCGATGTCGGCGTCAGCGCGGACATCATCAACTTCGAACTATTCGACGCCACACACGGCGGGATCGACTACCGCTACCCGATGTCACTGGCCTGGCTCGCCAAGCACCTCGATGCTCCTGTTTTATCCATGCCATGAGTTCCATAGCGCGGCATAGGTCCCGTTGCGCGCGACCAGGTCGGCGTGGGTACCCAGTTCGATGATGCGGCCCGCGTCCATCACCGCGACTCGATCCGCATCGTGTGCGGTCTGTAGTCGGTGCGCGATCGCGATCACTGTGCGTCCTTCGAGGACAACGGCCAGTGCTCGCTCGGTGTTTCGCGCCGACGTGGGGTTCATTTGCGCGGTGGCTTCGTCGAGCACGACGGTGTGCGGGTCGGCGAGGACCACGCGGGCCAGCGAAAGGTGTTGTGCCTGTGCGCCATCGAGGCGGTACCCGTTGTCTTCCAGCGTCGTGTCGAGACCGTTCGGCAGATCCTCGGCCCAATCGGCACCTACTGCGGCGAGCGCGGCGCGTAACTGATCATCAGTCGCCGCGGGCCTGGCGATGAGCAGGTTCCCCCGAACCGTGTCGTTGAATACGTGCTGTTCCTGCGTTACCAGGGCGATGTGGTGGCGCAGACTGTCTGGGTCCAAACCCGAAATCGGTACGCCCCCAAGGTGTACCGAGCCGGTTCGTGGTGCGTCGACGCCCGCGAGCAGCCGCGCCAGCGTGGTCTTGCCCGCGCCCGAAGTGCCGACCACGGCGAGCCGCTCACCCGGTCGGATCTCGAGGTCAACGCCGTGCAGCACATCGCCCCTGTCATAGGCGTAACGCACGCCCGCGAGGCGAATCCGGTTGTCCGCGGGCGTCGCCGAGGTGGCCGGTTTCGCGGTCGGCGCCGCGGCGAGCCCTTCCAATCTCGCGTAGGACGCGATCGCGGTCTGCACGCCATCCACCCACAACATGACCGTGTTCAGCGGGGCGACCAATTGTCGCAGGTAAAGGGCCGCGGCGACGATGGTGCCGAGGCTGACGGCTCCTCTACTGTGCAGCGCGCCGCCGATCAACAGGACCGCGACCAGCGGCAGGACATAGGAAACCTCCAGGGACGGAAACAACACCGTCCGCAGCCGCAAGGTCGCCAACCGCGCGCCGCGCGCCGTGGCGATCGCGGAAGTGGTTGTCGCACGGTGTCGTTCGGCCAGACCGAGCGCTTCGATCGTCCGCGCCCCGGCTGCGCTGGTCGCGATGAGTTCGGCGAGCTGTGAGCCACTGGCGGCCTCGGTGAGATAGGCCTCCCGGGATCTACGCAAATACCAGCGCAGCACAATGGTTGCCACGATCAGGCAGCTGAGACTCGACAAACCCAGAACCGGGTCGAGCACCAATACCGCGCCGATAATGAACACGGCCATGAGGGCGGCGACGAAAACCTCGGGCGCGGCTGTCCGGAGCGTCGCCGTGATAGTCGGCGCGTCGGTGGTGCCTCGCGCGATCAGATCACCGCCGGAGACGCGTTCGACGACCGCGGCGGGCAAGGCGAGGACGCGATCGAGGAACCGTTCGCGGATGCGGGCCGCGGCGCGCGCACCGAACCGGTAACCGACGTATCGGGCGTATCGGGTCAGCACGATCTCCGCGACCGTGCAGGCGAGGATCGCGAGGGCCAGCCGGTCCACGGTGCTGATCACCGCGTGTGTGGGGGACTTGCCGACCGCGTCCACGATCCTGCCGAGCAACCACGGACTGGCCAGACCGGCGGCGACCGCGAGCGCATTGAGCACCAGCACCGCGATGAATACCATTCTGTCCGCGCGGATCTCGTGCACAGCGGCACGCCGGATCTGGGCGGCGTCCGCGACTGGGAGTTGGGTCGTCATCGGTGTGCTCCCTCGTCGGTATCGCGCGATACAAGGGCGCGGTAGCCGGGTTCGGTCCGCAGCAGCTCGCGGTGAGTACCTGCCGCCACCACCGCACCGTCGACCAGGTAGAGCACGCTGTCCGCACGATCGAGGACGAGCGGAGAGGTGGTGGTGACAGCCGTTGTTCGTCCGCGTCGCGCGTCGTGCAACCGGGTCGCGATCGTGGCCTCGGTGTGCGCATCGACGGCCGAGGTCGGTTCCACCGCCAGCAGTATCTCGGGATCCGCGTAGACGGCCCGAGCAAGCCGAAGCCGTTGACGTTGCCCACCGGACAGATTGTGGCCTCGCGGATTGATTGTCGAGGCCAGACCGTCGGGCATGGCATCGACCACGTCAGTGGCCACCGCGGTGTGCAGTGCGTCGAGGATCCGAACTTCATCCGGCTCGTGGCGGCCCGCGATGACGTCTCGGACACTCCCGGTGAACAAGTGGGCGTCGTTGTCCGCGACCAGGATTCGACCCCTGAGCTGCCCGGCGGAAACGACGTCGAGCCGAATGTCACCCCACGTGACGTCCGATTTGGTGAACCCGCCGAGCCGATCGATGACCGCCGCACTGTCGGCGGGACGTTCGCTGACCAGCACGGTCGACAGCCCCGGCCGCACCTCGACACCAGACGCGGGATCGCGCAGCATCGACGGCCCTGCCGGAGCATCGACGGTGCCGGTGCGGCTTTCCGGGGAGATCAAGAGCAACTGCGTCACCCGACGCGCGGCAACGCGAGCGCGCGCGATATCGCCCGCACCCTCGATGAAGAACGACACCGGAACGACCAACATGGCCGTATACCCGTACACGGCGACCAGTCCGCCGACGCTGATCGATCCCTCGGCCGCCATCCGGGCGCCCAGCCAAGTGACGACCGCGAGGAAGGCCGCGGGCAGCCCGGTGGCGAGCGCGTCGACCCAGCTGGTGGCGACGCCGACCCGATACTCCTGGGTGACGAGCGCTCGCGAATCACGCTGGTACCGAGCAGCATACCCGGATTTGCCGCCGAGACCGTTCAGCACTTGGAGGCCGTTGAGCACATCGACGAGCCGGGTGGTCAGCGTGCCCTGCTGCTCGCGGTAACCGGCACCGGCTCGCTCGATTCGGTGCAGCAGCGGGCCGACGGTGAGTGCGAGGGTCGGTACGCCTGCCAGTACCACCACCGCGAGCAGCGGCGAGATGGCGAACATCACGACCGCGACGACGATGTACCCGACGGCGGCGCCGATACCAGGCCCCGTCACGGTCAACGATTGCGCGATCACCCGCACATCGCCGCCGCCGATCGCGACGATCTCGCCGGTGGCGATGCGGCGGGACAGATCGGTGCCGAGCCGCACACAATGCTCGACGGTGGTCGACACGATCCGAAAGGACGCCTCCATGCGAATCTTCGACATGGTCCGGTGGCGCGCGATGCCCAATGCCGCGTTGACAACGCCGATACCGAACAATGCCGCCACCCAGCCGGTGAGCGCCGCGAGGTCGTTCTCGGCCAGACCGTCGTCGATGGCGCGCGAGAGCAAGTAGGGCGGAATGGTGAGCGCCACCATCCACAGGCTGCCCAGGGTTGCCCCGAGCAGGACCCGACGGGGTTGGCTGATCACCAGCCAGAGCAGGAATCGGTTGGGGCTGGACCTTTCTCGTGGTCCGGGCGGATCAGCGATCAGGGGCACTCGTTCACGATAGGTTGCGACTGTCGTGCAAGGGTGGGATCGCGTCCCGGGGGTCGGCGATCACAACGTTGTTGCCGCCCAGTTGCTTTGCCCGGTACATGGCCGAATCCGAGCTGCGGAACACCTGACGCGGTGTGGTCGCGGGATGCCGTTCGCCCTCGCGGTCGGGCTCGAATTCCGCCGCCCCGACGCTGGCGGTGATCGTGCTCGGCAGGCCGGGGATCGTTTCGACCGCGTGCCGCAGTCGCTCCGCGACGGCACCGATGTCCGCGCCGTGCAGATGTCCGACGACCATGAACTCCTCACCACCGGTGCGCACCACGATGGCATCGGGCAGCGCCGCGGCCCGCAGCCGGTCGGCCGTGCGCACCAGCACCTCGTCGCCGAACGAATGCCCGAAGGTGTCGTTGACCGTTTTGAACCGATCGAGATCCAGCGTCACCACGTAGACGCCTTCGCGGCAGCGTCGTCCGAAGAAGCGTGGCAGGTGCGAGTCGAGGCCGCGGCGGTTCAGCAGCTTGGTCAGCGGATCCGACAGCGCGTCCACCCGCAGCAGCCAGCTACAGAACTGGGTGATCGGCAACACCACGCCGGTCGCCGCGATGACCACCAGGACGGCCACGATGCCCAGCGCGACATCGCCCTGCCCATGCCCATTGCTGGTCGGCACGCCGAGCACCATCATTGCCGCCAGCGCCACAATCGACAGCGCCGACCAGCCGAGATGCAGCGCGAGGACCTGCGGGCTGTGAAAGATCGTGACGTACGCACCGCTGGTCACCAGCAGCACGCAGCCCAGCGCACCGAGGAGCCGATCCTGGATCATCACATTGTTGGCGGTGATGGCCAGATCGACACCCGCCACCCAGAGCAGCGATTCGAGTTCGCCAGGCCACGGCAACAACCACCAGCGCACCGTCCACACGCTCGCCATCGCGACCACGAGGAGGGCCTGCACCTGCCCGGCGGTGTTGCTCTGACCCGCCTGCGAATTCAGCGCCAGCACGGTGATCAACCCCATGACGATGCCGCCCGCACCGACCATCAGCTTCAACGGTTCGAGCGCGGAGTGGGATTGGAGCGTTTCGATCAGCCATCGGTAATCGACCCGGTATCGCCACCAGGCGCGCACCATCGATCGACTGCTTGTCACCGAGCCACCGCCTCCGGCTGGCAATCTCCGGTCTGTTGAATACCGCCTGACAAAACGCGTTCTCCGCGAAGTTTAGCGGTGACTGTCAGTAACCGGGAGTTTGCTTGCGAGGTATCAATGTGACGAGGGCCACGTGGTATCGCTCGGTTCGAACCACTGCGGGATCACCGCACGGACGAAGGAGCTGATGCATTCGGCGGTCGGACCGGACAGAATCTCGCCGACGAAGTAGATGCCGTGCTGTCCCTGGATGCCCGCCACCCGATCGAACCAGCCGTCGCGGACCGCGGCCGCGCTCGGGTAGGCGGGCCATTCGGCGATCGTCTCGGCGACCAGTTCCGGGTCGGCGAACAGGAACAGGCTCTCCTTGGCGAGCGACCAGGCCCGCGCGTCCGATATCGAGGTGTCGGAGTTGCTGAAGCAGACCCAGTACGGCCCCGGATGTTGTTTGTTGGCCGCGGTGATGCGATGCATCGCCTGCTCGGGATCGGAGTCGGTGTAGCTGCCGTAGGGATCGATCACCCAGAAGCCGAGGGGTTCACCGGAATCCAGCCGACGCGGGTAGGCGAGGAGCTCTTCGCGCACCCGGACGAGGTAGCTGCGTGTCCACGCGCGCGGGCAGTTCTGTTCGGCGAACAGATCGTGGATGTCGCCCGCGGGGAACATCTCTCGGATCTGCGCGGGCCGCGCGGTCACCACCACGCGCGAATAGATCGCGCTGCGCTGCTCGCCGTGCACGGTGCAGGCGACTCGAACCCCGTCCGGCCCAATGGGTTCGATGCCGGTCACCTGGCTGTCGACGGCAACTGTGAGCCGGTGGTCATCGGCGATCCGGCGCAGGAAACTGATGAACCCCGCCTGAAAGCTCAGGCTGACCGGTCGACGGGAACCCAATTGCGCGAGCAACGACTGCGGCATCCTGGCGAGCAACGACTGCTTCTCGGCCGGATACAGCGACAGGAACAGCTTGGCCAGCTGCGAAACGTGCCCATTGATGTGCGCGTTGATATTGATGATGGTTTCGGCGGGCTGGCGCGGACGGCGCATATTGGCGTAGATCGTCAGCCCCTGCAACACCTCGCCGACCAGCGGTGCGTGGCGCGCGCGATAGGTCTCCCAGGTCTCGCCGGGGACGCCATCGAACGCTAATCCACTCTGTCCGGGCGCGTGCCTGTTCCGCGCCGCCTGTTCGATGATGTTCCAGGCCTCGACCAGCTGGTCGATCAGCTGCTCAGCGGTCATGCTCTGGAACAGCGGCACGAGATGTGGCGGCACGCCGAGTTGCGGTTTGCCGGAGTCGGATCGGCCGACGAAGTACAGCGCCTCGGTCTTCGTCGGCACCGGATGATTGCGCAGCAGTTCGTCGATGGCGGTGCCCGCCATATCCGCGCCGAACGACTGCTGGATCACCAGATGCGACTGGAAATCGTAGATGTCACCGTCGACGTCGACGGTCTGGCAGTAGCCGCCGAACTGCGGGCCCGCCTCGAGAATGTCGATGTTCTCGAAGCCGAGCTCGCGCAGCTTCGCGGCGGCCAAGATGCCGCTCTGGCCGGCGCCGACGACGCAGAGGGGTGCCGCGAGATCCATGGGAACTCCTACGGGTTGGGCAAAGACAAGGACCGTAGGCGGTGAAATGCGGGGGATCAGCACGCAACTCGCTCATGACGGGTCCTCGGCAGGGGATGGTCATGAGTATGCGGCACCGGGGGTGCCCGGTTCAGCGGTTTTCAGCTGCTGATCAGCCGGGCCGTCGTGTCGACCAGTCGATCGATGTCTTCGTCGTTGTTGTAGCCGTGCGGGGAGATGCGCAGCCCGCCCGCACGTGCGGACACCGCGATACCCTCGGCTTGTAATTGCTTGGCGAGCAAGGGCATCGGCGGGCCATCGAGGTGCACCGCGACGATGCCGGAACGTCCCTCGGCCGAGCGGTCCGACAATACGGTCGCGCCGATCGAGGTGAGGCCCGCGCACGCCAGATCGCACAGGCGATCGACATGGGACCAGATCGCCGGGATGCCCGCGTCATGCAGCAGATCGATCGAGGCGCCGAGCGCGGCTATGCCGGTCACATTCGGCATGCCACCCTCCAAACGCCGTGCGGTGTCGTCGAATACCAGCTCGAGGTTGTCCCAGTCCTCGCGGTGCGCCACCGAATTCCAGCCGGGTTCCAGCGGCCGCAGCAACTCCAGCCGCGAACCCCGCACGTACAGCACGCCGCAGCCTTCCGGGCCCAGCAGCCACTTGTGCCCGTCGGCCATCGCGAAATCGACGTCCCAGCGCGCCAATTCGGCTGGCAGCACGCCGATCCCCTGAATCACGTCCGCGCACAACAAGGTACCGACCTGCTGGCACGCTCGCCCCAGCTCCGCCAAGTCGACTCGCCAGCCGCGGCCGAACTGCACCCAGCTGGTGACGACCAGCTTTGGCGGCGGCCCGGCCTGGATCCGATCGATGAATGCCTCGACGCTGAGCCGTCCACCCGGCCCCTCCGGCCGTACCCGATCGACCAGCACGCCGCGATCCGCCAACGCCAGCCACGGATACAGGGTGGACGGGAATTCCAGATCCGGCACGATCACCCGGTCGCCGGGAGCCCAGTCGAGACCGTTGGCGATCATCCCTAGTCCGGTCGTGGTGTTCTTGACGAACGCGACATCGGCCGACGGCACCCCCATCAGCCGTGCGGCCGCCGAACGCACCCGCTCGACCTCGGCACTGTGCGCCGCATAGGTGAACTCGCCATCCAGCGAAACCTCAGTCGCCCGCCGGACCATTGCATCGACCGACGGCTGCGGCAGGGGGCTGATTCCGGCGTGGTTGAGGTATGCCCACCGGCGTGCGGCCGGAAAGTGTTCGCGGGCAAGGGGAGTGGTGTCCACGGCGCCGATCGTTGCGGTCATCTCATCGTCTCCAATCAAGCGGACGATATGTCCACTTCCAGCTGCCTGAAGGCTACGGCCTAACCGGTCGCTCTGTCCATTTAGCCTCCGGGGTGAGTTCATGACCTGCGTTGAGCTCGGGTGATCTTCGCCTCGCTCGACGGCGTCGTCGCGGAGCCGGTGACCCACGCCCGGGTCCGCGGACGTTATCGTCGGTTGTGGCTGAAATGGTGGGTTCGGGGTTGGTCGTGTGCTGATCGGTCTGGTAGCCGCGCTGCTCGCGTGCGTGGGGTATGGGGTGGCGTCGGTGCTGCAGGCGTATGCCGCGCGCCGGTCGGCCGCGGTGGCGGCGGCGCGCGGCGCCGGTGGGCAGTTGACCGACACCGGGGCGCCGACGGTCGCTTCCACGGTCGCGGCGGTGTTGACGGTGTGGTTCATCGTCGGCAGCGTGCTCGATGTGGTGGGGTTCGCCGGGAATGCGGTGTCGGCGCGGCTGATTCCGCTGTTCCTGTCGCAGACCATCATGAGTGCCAACCTGATCATCACCGCGGTGCTCGGCATCTTCGTGCTCGGGATCCGGCTGCACCTGCGGGACTGGGTGGCGATCTGTGCGGTGATCCTCGCGTTGGCCGCGCTGGGTGCGGCCGCGGGGCATGAGGGTGGCGGTAGCGATAACCCGGTCATGCACTGGGGTGTGCTGATCGCGTCGGTGGTGTTGTTCGGTGTCAGTCAGCTCGTGGTGCGGCGCTTGGGGTCGAGAGGCGCGGTCGCCGCGGGTTTGGCCGCCGGAATGTTGTTCGGGGCCTTGGCGATCGCGGTACGCATTGTGCAGGGGATCGATCCGTTGCACGTCACGACACTGCTCGCCGACCCGGCCGCCTGGACGATCGCGATCGCCGGTATCGGCGGCTTCTACTTGCATACCGTTGCGCTGCAACTCGGTTCGGTGAACGGGGCGACCGCGGCGCTGGTGGTCGGTGAGACGGTCATTCCGGGAATCATCGGAGTGCTGGTGCTCGGCGACACGTCGCGACCTGGGCTCGGCTGGCTGGCCGGGCTCGGCTTCGTCCTCGCCATCGGCGGCGCGGTAGCGGTCGCGGTGTTCGGCAACGTCTCGCAACTCGAGCACGCGGACGCGGACGCGTAGGGGGTTGGCCCCGCACTTTTGAGACACGTACGCGTGTCAGCGCGGCGAGTCTGGGTGCGGGAAGTCAGAACTGGTGCGGCTGCCGTTGAGCGCGTCGCGAATCGTCGCACGTAACCAGCGCTGGGCCGGGTCGGCGTCGAGCCGGGCGTGCCAGAGCAGCCGGACGTCGATGTCGGGCAGGCCGGCGATGGGAAACCAGCGAATGCCGAGCGTTTCGCCGTACTGCTCGGCCAGGCGCCGCGGGGCCAGTCCGACGTAGTTGCTCGTGGCGACCAGTAGCGCCGCCACGGCGGCGGTCGGCACGACGGCGGCGACCCGTCGTTGCAGGCCCGCGGCGTCGAGTACGGCGTCGAGCGGTCCGCGCGCGCGGCCCCGGCGGGAAGCCGAGACGTGGGGGTACTCGCACAACTGGGACAACGTCGGGCGGCGGTGTTTGCCGAGCGGGCTGTCGGCGCGGACGATGCCGACTATGTGTTCTTGGTAGAGCAGGGCCTCGTGGATGTCGGGCGCGGTGACATCACTGGCGCCGATGTCGAGATCGACCGAACCGTCGCGCAGGGCTTCGATGCTCTCGCTGCCCTCCGCGACGAAACGCAGCGTCACGCCGGGCGCGGCCGCGGCAGTGGCTTCGGCGGCCACGGCCGAAAGTGTCACCGCCACACCGTCGTTGATCCGAATCGTGAAGGTGCGCTCGAGCTCGGCGATGCTGACTTCTCGGTCGGCGCTGATCAGGACCGATGCTTCGTCGAGCAGGGAACGCACGCGCGGGGCGGTGCGCAGCGCGAACGGCGTCGGTGCCATCCCGCGACCGGCCCGCACCAGGATCGGATCGTGCATCGCGCGGCGCAGCCGGCCCAACGCCCGGCTGGTTGCCGGGATGGACAGGTGCAGGCGTTCGGCCGCCGCGGTGACGCTGCTGTCCTGGAGTAGCGCGTCGAACACGCGAAGGAGGTTCAGGTCGAGCTGCTCGGACATAGTTGCATGCTACGCAAGTCACTATTGTCAAAGTTGCGTGGCACGGAATCCACCCACTTCATACCGTCGTGACCATGCCATTCAATGTTTTGACCCGTGATCGCCCGCCGACGTCCCGCGCGCGGCCGGCCAGTCCCGTCGCGCCCCGCGGTCTGCTCGCCGTTATGTGCGCGTGCGTCGTGCTTGTCGTCGGGATGGTCGCCGCGATCAACTTGGCCGTCCCGATGCTTGCTGCGAGCGCACTGCATCCGTCCGCGTCGACACTCGTGTGGATCGTCGATACCTACGTCATCTTCTTCGCCTGCCTGGTGATTCCCGGTGGTGCCGCCGGGGATCGTTTCGGGCGCAAGGGTGTTCTGCTGGCCGGCCTCGGACTGTTCGCCGTGGGTGCGCTGCTGTCGGCGGTCGCGCCGAATGTCGCTGTGCTGCTGGTCAGTCGCGCGATCACCGGTGTCGGCGCGGCCGCGGTGCTGCCCAACACGCTCGCGGTGCTGCTGCACGCTGTTCCGGTCGAACGCAAGGGCCCGACGATCGCGGTCTGGGCGTCGATGACGGGTATCGGTGGCGTGGTCGGCAATGTTGGTGGCGGGGCGGTTCTTTCGGGCGGTTCGTGGCGCTGGTTGTTCGTTGCCGCCTTGCCGATCGCGCTGGTGCTGGTGGCCTTGGTCGGGCGCATCGCGCCGCTATCGCCGCGTCATGATCGCGCCCTCGACCTGCCCGGCGCGGTGTTGTTCGTCGCGGCGTCGGTCGCGTTGCTGCTCGGCATCGTCCAGGGGCCGGAGTCCGGCTGGGGGAGCCCGGTCGTCATCGGCGGGTTCGTTTGTGCCGCAGTGTTGTTCGCGGTGTGGACGGTGGTCGAATTGAAAGTCGAACACCCACTGCTCGATCCGCGCCTGTTCCGCGTCCCCGGCCTGCGCAGCGCGTGCCTCGGCATGACGACGGTCTTCTTCGGCATGTTCGCGCTGTTCTACGTCAACGCGTCATTCCTGCAGTACGGCATGGGATTCAGTGTGCTGCGCACCGGTCTCGGCATCATCCCACTGACCATCCCGATCATCCTCGCCGCCCGGCACGTCGGCCGCCTGTCCCAGCGCATCGGCATCGACGCGACGATCGCACTCGCCTTCGTGTTCGTCGGCGGCGGACTACTCGGCCTGTCCATGAGCGACGCACACACGTCTTACCTCACCTATGCCGCCTGGCTCGTGGTCACCGGAATCGGCGTGACGCTGGCACTTCCGACGCTGTCCGGCGCCATCGCGGGCTCACTACCGCACGCCCAGGCCGGAGTCGGCGCCGGATTACAGGCCACCACCCGCGAATTCGGCAGCGCCCTCGGTGTCGCCATCATCAGCACCGTCCTCACCGCCCGCTTCGTCGCCGCGCTCCCTCCGGACATCCGCGCCGCCCACGATCCACACACCGTAGCCCAAGCCCTCGCCACCACCACCGGCCGCACCAACGACATTGTCACCGCGTTCATCTCGGGCGCGGCGACAGGATTACGGACGATCGGCGTAACCGTACTCATCCTCGGCGCCCTCGTCGTGCTGCAGTCACTGCTGTCCCGCCGTGCACGCGGCCACTAGATGATCGATTCCAAGCAGTCGTTCGGCCGAATATAGTGCCCGGCACGTTCCAGATCGGCTGTGCGGCCTGATCATCGCGACGGCAACCGACCGTCTGAAAGTAGCCGAATAGCGAGTAATTCGGACTCGCAATCCGACGCGGTAGGTAATCGCCCACCCTCGGCTGGGCTGGCACTCGGGTTGGATGTGCTGTAGTACTGCGGTCCAATGCGTTTGCGGGCCTGGGGTTTTACGGTCGGGTCATGAATGTACGAGCCTTCGTTCTCCCGCTCTGCGCGGCCGCGGTGCTGGTGTGCGCCTGCACGACCAACGCAGCCAGGCCCGCCTCCGCACCACCGGTCGCGGTCACCCGCGCGGACAGGGTGCGCGGTGACCTCGAGGCGATGGTGCGCTCCGGCGCTGTCGGGGCATTCGCCACGCTCACCGACAATGGCGCCAGCACGGTTGTCATCGCGGGCCTCGCCGATCTCGCCGCGCGGAGCCCGATGCCGACCGATTCGTCCGAGTACGTCCGGATCGGCAGCATTACCAAGACCTTTACCGCCGCGATCGTGCTGCAACTGGTGGCCGAACACCGGATCGACCTCGACCGGCCGATCGACACCTACCTGCCCGGTCTGCTCAGCGGCGACGGCGTCGACGGGCACGCCATCTCCGTCCGCCAGGTCCTGGGGCACCGCAGCGGACTGCCCCAAGCGCCCGAATCCCCGCAGACGAACGAATACCAGGCGGCCCAGGTTGGCCTCACCTACACCCCCGCGCAGGAGATCGCGGTCGCCTTACGGTATCCCGCGCAGTTCGCCCCCGGCACCCGGTTCGAATACACCAACACCAACTACATCGTCGCCGGCATGCTGATCGAGGCGGTGACCGGACACCGCTACGCCGATGAACTGCATGACCGCATTCTCATCCCGTTGGGCCTGTCGGACACCTATCTCCCGTCCACCGGCGAAACCGGTTTGCGCGATCCGCATCCGAGCGGCTACGCCACCGTCGAAGGCGCCATCATCGATCAGACGCACATCGAGCCGTCGCTGCTGTGGGCCTCGGGCGCACTGGTCAGCACGGGCGCCGACTTGAACCGCTTCTACACCGCCCTGCTAGCTGGGCAGGTGGTGCCGGAGCCCGTCCGGCAGCAGATGCTGGATGGTGTCGACAGGGGCCACGGCGACGGCTTCTCCTACGGTCTCGGCGTCGGCTACACCCAACTAGCTTGCGGCGCAAGATATGTCGGCCACGTCGGAGGTATCCACGGCTTCTCTGCCATCTCCGGCGCCACCGCCGCTGGGCGTGCGGTCACCATTTCCTACACCGGGACACCCACCACCACCGATATCCGCGGCTTGCTCACCCACGCGCTGTGCGGGTGAGCAAGCCCGACCTGCCCATCCGCCATCGGTGCGACACCCCGTGCGGCAGATTCGACCATCGGGCTGAACCACGGTGAGACCGCCTGTGATCACCACGAGGGCGTCGCTGCTGGGCATACGCATGGTTGGCCGCGCCAGCGGATAGGGGAGGATGGCTCGGTGCCCAGACAAACGGATCGCCCAGGGAAGGTCGGACGACCGCCGCGTCTCTCGCGGGAGGCTATCGTCGCGGCCGCGGATCAGGTGTTGCGGACCGATGGTGCGGACAGCTTGTCGATGCGGCGGCTGGCGAAGGAACTGGACAGCACGCCGATGGCGCTGTATCACCATGTGCGCGACAAGGACGAGCTGCTGTTGCTGCTGCTGGAGTCGCACGCACAGCAGATCCCGCGGTGGGAATTCTCCGACGATCCGCGTGAGCGGCTGCTCGAGGCCGCGTTCGCCCTCTACGAAGGCCTCGCCGAGCGACCGTGGATCATCGAGGTGCTGACCTCCGACCCGCTGATCGTTCCCTCGGCCATGGGGATCGTCGAGACGCTGGTGGCCGCCGCCGTCACCTACGGGTGCAGCACCGAAGAGGCCGTCGACCTGTATCGCACCATCTGGTACTACATCATGGGCGATCTGATCATCCGGGTGAACCGAGACCGTCGGCGGGCGCGACTCGAGGCGTCGTCGTCCGCCGAGGCGGGCGTTGATCAGCTGGACCCGGCCGACCTTCCCACGCTTGCGGCCATCGGCGATCAATGGGGCGGCCTGACCTCCCGCGATATTCATCGGAAGGGCCTGGAGGCCATCGTGAACGGCCTGCTGCCGCAACGGTGAACGTTTACCACACCACGACGGAGCGCAGCACGTCACCGTGATGCATGGCGGTAAAGGCTTTTTCGACCTCGTCGAGTGAGATGCGTTCGGTGACAAAGCGTTCCAGGGGGAGTCGGCCTTGCCGGTGCAGGTCGATCAGCATCGGGAAGTCGCGTTCGGGTAGGCAGTCGCCGTACCAGGAGGACTTCAGGGCCCCGCCGCGCGAGAACAGATCGATCAGCGGCATTTCGAGGGTCATGTCCGGGGTGGGCACGCCGACCAGGACCACAGTGCCCGCTAGATCGCGGCCGTAGAAGGCTTGCTTCCAGGTTTCCGGGCGCCCTACCGCATCGATCACCACGTCGGCACCGAAGCCGTCGGTGAGTTCCTGTATCCGTTCGACCGCATCCTCGGTGCTGGCGTCGATGCGGTGAGTGGCGCCGAATTCCTCGGCCCAGGCCAACTTTCGGGAGTCGCGGTCGATGGCGATGATGGATTTCGCGCCGGCCAGGCGAGCTCCGGCGATGGCGGCATCGCCGACGCCGCCGCAGCCGATCACGGCCACGCTGTCGCCGCGGTAGACGTTGCCGGTATTCATCGCCGCGCCGATGCCCGCCATGATGCCGCAGCCGAGCAGACCCGCGATGGCGGGGTCGGCGTCGGGATCGACCTTGGTGCACTGCTTTTCGTGGACCAAGGTCTTGTCGGCGAAGGCGCCGATACCCAAGGCGGGCGTCAGCTCGGTGCCGTCGGACAGCGTCATGCGCCGGCTGGCGTTGCTGGTATCGAAGCAGTACCAGGGGCGGCCGCGGCGGCACGCTCGGCATTCCCCGCAGACGGCGCGCCAGTTGAGTACGACGAAATCGCCGACCGTCACATGGGTTACGGCGGCGCCGACCGTTTCCACGATTCCGGCGGCCTCGTGGCCGAGCAGGAACGGGAATTCGTCGTTGATGCCGCCCTCGCGGTAGTGCAGGTCGGTGTGGCACACCCCGCACGCCTGCACGCGCACCACCACATCGTGCGGCCCTGGGTCGGGGATGACCACCTCGACCATCTCGACCGGCGCTGCTTTGCGGCGCGCGATGACGCCGCGCACGGTTTCGGACACGAATCCTCCTACGGGGTCGCGAAGGCCGCGGGCCGTCGCTCGATCTGCTTGCGGTAACGGGTGAACAGGCGGGCGTTGTCGATGGCGAAGACGGCCACCGGCTCGCCGTCGCGTTCGTACAGTGCGGTGCACGAGGGCGTCGACGGGTCGCCGTCGATGAAGCGAACCGCGTCGTCCGGTCGGCGGTCGCCCGCGAACTGGATCATCCGTCCGTACTGCCGTGACCAGAAATAGGTGGTCGGGATGTTCGCGGCCGGTGCGCCGACGATGGCCGCCGCCGCGATCCGGGCCTGGGCGGTGGCGTTCGACCAATGCTCGCTGCGATGGTGGGTCCCTGAGGTGCGCTGATAGGCGCGGGCGCAGTCGCCGATGGCGTAGATGTCGGGAATTGTTGTGCGGCACTGTGAATCGGTGACGAAACCGTTGTCGATGCGCAGCGGAGAATCCTGGGCCCATTCAGTGTTGGGGACCGCGCCGATGCCGATGATCACGGCGTCGGCGGCGAGCAGCGTGCCATCGGTGAGGCGCACCGCGCTGACCCGTGCGTCGCCGAGGAATTCGGCCACCGCCACTCCGGTGCGCAACCGGACGCCGTTGGCCGCGTGCAGATCCGCGCACAATGCGCCGAGGTGTGGGCCGAAGACGCCGGACAGCGGATCGGTCGCGAGTTCGACGATCGTCACCCGCACGCCGAGAGTTGCTGCGGTCGAGGCGATCTCGGAACCGATGAGTCCCGCGCCGACGATGACGACGGTGCGCGCGGTGTGCAATGCGGCGCGGATCGCGTAGGCGTCATCGACGGTGCGCAAAGTATGGATGCCGGCCAGTGCTTGCGCGCCGGGTAGTGTGCGAGCGCGGGCGCCGGTGGCGAGGACCAGCGATTGCCCGGCGATCACTGCTCCGTCGTCGAGGGTGACGCCGGGACCGGCTGCGGTGGAGGTGATTCCGGTCGCGCGGCGTCCGAGCGACCAGTGGGTGCCAGGATCGTTGGTGTCGCCCAACGCGATATCGACGTCGGCGTGCAGGTATTCCTTCGACAGCGGCGGCCGGTCGTAAGGCGGATGGACTTCATCGCCGACCACGGTGATGCTGTCGCCGTAGCCCCGCTCCCGAAGGTCGCGTACCAGCGAGAACCCGGCCAGTGACGCACCGACGACCACCACGCTCACGACTCCACCATTCGCCAGCTCATGACGGCACGCTGCTGACCACGACATCGCCGTCGAGTATCCGCACCGCATACGTGCGCACGGCGATCTTGGCGGGCGGCCCGGACACTCGACCGGTGCGCAGATCGAAACATGACTCGTGCAAAGGACATTCGACCGTGCAGTTTTCGACCCAGCCATCCGCGAGAGACGCATCCTGGTGCGTGCAGGTGTCATCGATCGCGAACAAGCCGTCGTCGGTATGGAATACCGCGATCGGCGTTCCGCCGTCCGGCCGCACGGTGGCCACCTCGCCGACCGGCAGGTCCGCGAGGCGTGCGACGAACAGTTCGGTCCCGGCGGCGGGGTGCTTCGCAAGGGATTCCATCAACCCTCCATGAGTTGCTTAGAGCGCAACAGATATCGCGATACGCAACAGTGTGCGACATGGCCGAGGCGTCGTCAAGCCCCCGAATAGCCCTGTTGACACGTGGTTTCCCGCGGTTGACAGCGTGCCTCGACAGGCGGACTATTTGTTGCGTAATACGAATTCGTTGCGCTACTAGCAACAACGGAGGCACCCTTTGGCTCACCCGAAAGTCGTCATCATCGGAGCCGGGATCGTCGGGGCATCGCTGGCCGACGAAATGACCGCCCGTGGCTGGGCCGACATCACCGTGCTCGACCGGGGACCGCTGTTCACGACGGGCGGATCCACCTCGCACGCACCGGGTTTGGTGTTCCAGACCAACCCGTCGAAGACGATGACCGAGTTCGCCCGCTACACCACCGAGAAGTTCGGCGCACTCGATCATCCGGCGGGACCCGCGTTCGATCCGGTCGGCGGACTGGAGGTGGCCACCACGCCGGAGCGCTGGCGGGATCTGCACCGCAAATTCGGCTGGGCGCAGTCGTGGGGGATCGCGGGGCGCCTGCTGGACGCGTCCGAATGTGCTGCCCTGTATCCACTGCTCGATGCCGACCATGTTATCGGCGGATTCCACACTCCCGCAGATGGTTTGGCGAATGCGGTGCGCGCGGTCGAAGCGCAGGCGCGGTCCGCGATCGCCCGCGGCGCACGGTTCCTGCCCAACCAGGAGGTGCTCGGCATCGCCGAGAGCGGTGGGCGAGTAGCGGGGGTGCGGACCGCCGACGGTGTCATCGCCGCGGACATCGTGGTGTGCGCGGCCGGATTCTGGGGTGCTGAGCTGGCGAAGCAGGTGGGGCTGGTGCTGCCGTTGGTGCCGATGGCGCACCAGTACGCCAAGACCGGATCGCTGGCGGCACTAGCGGACCGTGCCGCCGCAGCGCGCCTGCCGATCCTGCGCCATCAGGATCAGGACCTCTACTTTCGCGTACACGACGACCGGATCGGCATCGGCTACTACGGTCACCGGCCGATGCCGGTCGACATGTCCACCCTGGCATCGGCCACCGCGGGCGCGGCGATGCCGTCGATGCTGCCCTTCACCGATGCCGACTTCGCCCCTGCCTGGCACGAGTCCATGGAATTGCTGCCTGCACTGGGTGATTCGAAGCCCGAGGAGGGATTCAACGGGATATTCTCCTTCACCCCCGACGGTTTCTCGATCATGGGCGAACACCGAGATCTCGCGGGTTTCTGGGTTGCCGAGGCCGTGTGGGTCACCCATTCGGCCGGGGTAGCGAAAGCGACCGCCGAATGGATCATCGATGGTGCGCCGAGTACCGACGTGCACGAGTGCGATCTCTATCGCTTCGAAGACGTAGCGCGCAGCGAGAAATTCATCATGGAGACCAGTTCGCAGGCCTTCGTCGAGGTCTACGACATCATCCACCCGCACCAATATCGCACCGCGTTGCGCGGTCTGCGTACCAGTCCCTTCTACGCCAGGCAACAGGAGTTGGGCGCGTTCTTTTTCGAGGGCGGTGGCTGGGAGCGGCCCGCTTGGTACGAGGCCAATGCCGCACTGACGCAGCGACTTCGCGACGAGGGTATGCCGTTCCCGGACCGGGACGACTGGTCGAGTAGGTTCTGGTCGCCGATCTCCATCGCGGAGGCGCGCTGGACCAGGGAACGCGTCGCGATGTTCGATATGACACCGCTGACCCGATACGAGATGGCCGGTCCCGGCACGCTCGACCTGCTGCAGCGGCTCACCACGAACAACGTGGACAAGAGCGTCGGCTCGGTCACCTACACGCTGCTCCTTGACGAAACCGGCGGTATCCGTAGCGATCTCACCGTTGCCAGGCTCGGTGCGCAACGGTTCCAAGTGGGCGCCAACGGACCGATGGATTTCGACTGGTTCACCCGCCACCTGCCCGCCGATGGCTCGGTGACGCTGCGCGACATCACCGGCAGCACCTGCTGTGTCGGTGTCTGGGGACCGAACGCGCGGGACCTGGTGCAGCCCTTGTGCTCCGACGACCTGGCGCATCAGTCGTTCAAGTATTTCCGCGCGCTGCACACCTATCTCGGCCCCATTCCGGTCACCATGCTGCGAGTGTCCTACGTCGGTGAACTCGGCTGGGAGATCTACACCTCCGCCGAATACGGCAACGCGCTGTGGAATCTGCTGTGGGAGGCGGGCAGCGCCTACCAGGTCATCGCTGCGGGCCGCATCGCGTTCAACAGTCTGCGCATCGAAAAGGCCTACCGCAGTTGGGGAACCGACATGACCGCGGAACACCTGCCGGTAGCGGCGGGTCTCGACTTCGCGGTGCGGATGACCAAGCCCGATTTCGTCGGCAAGGCCGCGCTGGAACAGGCCGGTGCACCGGCAAAGCTGCTGCGCAGCATCGTCTTCGAGAGCCCATCGGCGGTGGTACTCGGCAAAGAGCCGGTCTATGTCTACGGCTTGTATGGGGGATATGTCACCAGCGCGGGCTACTCGGCGACCATCGGACGCTGCATCGCCTACGCGTGGCTGCCCGCGTCCGTCGTCGTGGGCGACGCGGTCGAGGTCGAGTACCTCGGTACCCGCCACACCGCGACGGTGCACGCCGAGCCGGTGGTCGATCCCGAGATGTCCAGGATCAGGAGGTAACGACATGACCACGGCGACAAAGGGATACGACGTCATCGTGATCGGCGTCGGCGGCATGGGCAGTGCCGCCGCCTATCACCTCGCGGCGCGCGGACAGCGGGTGCTCGGACTGGAGAAGTACACCCCCGCGCACAACCGCGGCTCGAGCCACGGCGGCTCCCGCATCATCCGCCAGTCCTACTTCGAGGACCCCGCCTACGTTCCGTTGCTGCTGCGCTCCTACGAACTCTGGGCGAAGCTGGCCGCCGATGCCGACCGCGAAGTCGTCCGGCTCACCGGCGGCCTGTACCTCGGCCCGCCGGACAGCCTGACGGTCGCGGGCAACCTGCGGGCGAGTCGCGAATGGTCACTGCCGCACGAGGTCCTGGACGCTGCCGAGATCCGGCGCCGCTTCCCGAACTTCACCCCCGCCGACGACGACATCGCGGTGTACGAGTCCAACGGCGGATTCGCCCGCCCGGAACTGACGGTGCGGGCGCACATCGACCTGGCATTGCGCGCCGGTGCGACCCTGTCGTTCGGCGAGGAGGTGCTCAGTTGGGCGGAAACCGCTTCCGGCGTAACGGTGACAACCGCCAGGGCCACCTATCACGCGGACCAGCTCGTCGTCTGCCCCGGCGCATGGGCGCCACAGTTGTTGTCCGACTTCGGTATTCCCATCACCATCGAACGCCAGGTGCTGTACTGGCTCGATCCGATCGGTGGCACCACGGCCTTCGAGGACCAGCCGATCTACGTCGCGGAGGACGACTCCGGCACGCAGATCTACGGCTTCCCCGCCATCGATGGGCCCGCAGGCGGCGTCAAGATGGCGTTCTTCCGCAAAGGCATCGTCTGCACGCCTGACACCATCGATCGCGTCGTGCATCCGCACGAGATCGAGGAGATGCGGGACCGAGTCGCCGCCCTGCTCCCGGCGCTGGCCGGTCCCTGCGTCCACACGGCAACCTGCATGTACTCCAACACCCCCGACGAGCACTTCGTCATCGCTCGCCACCCCGGCGGCACCCGCGTCACCATCGCCTGCGGCTTCTCCGGCCACGGCTTCAAATTCGTCCCGGTGGTGGGGGAGATCCTGGCCGACCTGGTCATCGACGCGACCACCGAGCACCCGATCGCACTTTTCGACCCGCAGAGGCTGGTGAGCAGTGAAAACGGCAGCGCATAACGAGTCAGGTGGTCGGGCGACGGCGGACATGCCGGTGACGTCACCGGCTTTGATCCCAACCCTCGGTGGCAAGTGGTACGTCGACGAACGAATCTTCGCGGCCGAACAGGAACAGCTCTTCGAGCGAATGTGGTTCTGCGCCATCAGAACCGGTGATCTCGCCCAGGCCGGTCAGTTCAAACGGGTGCAGGTCGGCCGCGAAAGCGTGCTGATCGTGCGCGGCCGCGACGGTGCGTTGCGCGCCTTCCTGAACATCTGCCGCCACCGCGGCGCGATGCTGTGCACCGAGGATCAGGGCCAGGTGCGCCGCAACCTGCAATGCCCGTACCACGCCTGGACCTACGGACTCGACGGCAAGTTGCTCGCCGCACCCAATATGGCCGCGCTGAAGGACGCCACCGGCGCAGACATCGATCGGGTCGCCTACGGCCTGGTCCCGGTCGCCCTGCGGGAGTGGCTCGGCTACGCCTGGGTCTGCCTGGCCGACGAGCCCCCGGTCTTCGAGCGCGAGGTGATGGGCGCGGTCACCGAACGCCTCGGCGAGCCGGCCGCGATCGACGCCTACGAGATCGACACCCTCGAGGTGGGCCGCCGAGTCGTCTACGACGTCGCCGCGAACTGGAAGCTCATCGTGGAGAACTTCATGGAGTGCTACCACTGCGCGACCATCCATCCCGAGCTCACCGAGGTATTGCCCGAATTCGCCCAGGGCCTGGCCGCGCAGGTGTTCGTCGGCCACGGTGCGGAATTCGGCGCCGATATCGCCGGGTTCACCGTCGACGGTTCGCCGGGTTTCGATCGGCTGCCGGGGGTTACTCCGGAACAGGACCGTCGCTACTTCGCCATCACGATCCGGCCGACGGTTTTCGTCAATCTGGTCCCGGACCACATTATTTTCCACCGGATGTTCCCCGTGTCCGCGGACCGCACTATCGTCGAGTGTGATTGGTTGTACACCAAGGATGTGGTCGCCGCGGGACGAGATGTGTCCCGTTCTGTCGAATTGTTCCACCGGGTGAACGAGCAGGATTTCGCGGCATGCGAGCGAACGCAACCCACAATGTCGTCGCGCGCCTACCGTAAGGGCGGGGTGCTGGTGCCCGCCGAGCATCACATCGCGGAGTTCCACGAGTGGTTGTCCTGTCGTATCGGTGACGTGAGGTGACGTGTGATGAATGGTGATCCGGATCTGCTCATCGGCGGTCGATGGACGCATGCCGCGGACGGCGGGGTGCGGCAGATCATCGACCCGGCCCATGGTGCGGTCGTGGCGACGGTGGACGAGGCAACGCCGGACGACGCGCGCGCCGCCGTTGCCGTCGCGCGCACGACCTTCGACGAGGGGAGCTGGGCTGCGACGCCGGTCGCCGAGCGGTCGGCATTGCTGCTCCGGATCGCCGACCTGCTGGCCCGCGACAAGGACCGGCTGGCCAGGCTGGAGACGGCGGACACCGGAAAGACGTTGGTGGAGAGCGAGATAGACATCGACGATGTGATCTCGGTCTTCCGCTATTACGCGAACGCCGTTGCGGTGCAGGCGGACCGGCTGATCGATGTGGGCGACCCGGCGGTGATCAGCCGGGTGGTGCATGAGCCGATCGGGGTGTGCGTGCTCATCGCGCCGTGGAATTATCCGCTGCTGCAGATGTCGTGGAAGGTGGCGCCCGCGCTGGCCGCCGGCTGCACCATGGTGCTCAAGCCGAGCGAGGTGACGCCGCTGACCACGATCGAGTTCGCGCGGCTCGCCGAGGAGGCGGGGGTGCCCGCCGGGGTGCTCAACCTGGTGCAGGGCAGCGGCGCGGTGCTCGGTACGGCGCTCACCGACAACCCCGACGTCGACTTCATCTCGTTCACCGGCGGCCTGGCCACCGGCCGGACCATCAGCAGGGTCGCCGCCGAGCACGTCACCAAGGTGGCGGTGGAGCTCGGCGGCAAGAACCCGCACATCGTGTTCGCCGACGCCGACTGGGAAAGCGCCGTCGACCACGTGCTGACCGGCGTGTTCCTGCACTCCGGTCAGGTCTGCTCGGCGGGCACCCGGCTGATCGTCGAGGAATCCATCGCCGAGGATTTCGTGGCCGAGCTGGCGAGCCGCGCCGAACGGATCCGGGTCGGCCCCGGCCTCGACCCGGCAAGCGAGACCGGCCCCATGGTCTCCGAGGAACACCGCGCGAAGGTGGAAGCCTATGTCGCGCTGGGTATCTCGGAGGGCGCGAAACTGGTAACCGGCGGCACCCGGCCGAGCGACCCCGCCTTGCGGGACGGAAGTTACTACCTGCCAACGATTTTCGACAGATGCGACCGAACGATGCGCATCGTGCAGGAGGAGACCTTCGGCCCGATCCTCACGGTGGAGCGATTCAGCACCGAGGCCGAGGCGATCCGGCTCGGCAACGACACCGAGTACGGCCTCGCCGCCGGCGTGCGCACCTCGGATTCGGCCCGCGGCGAGCGGGTGGTGCGCGCGCTGCGGCACGGCACGGTATGGCTCAACGACTTCGGCTATTACACCGCCGGTGCGGAATGGGGCGGGTTCAAGAAGTCCGGTAACGGACGCGAACTCGGCCCGACCGGCCTGGCCGAATATCAGGAAATCAAACACATTTGGCACAACACGGCACCTAAGCCGGCGGAGTGGTTCAAGGGCGTCTGATCGTTGGTTACACAATCTCGGCCGGACAGCCCGTACGGCCGCCCGCGGAAGGCACGGTTAGCAATGGTGGTCAAAGAACATGGAGTGTCCGACGACAGCGGAATGGAGGATTTCGGCTATAAGGAATCCCTCGACCGCAGTATCGGAAAATTCGCCAGCTTCGCGGCGGGGGTCAGCTATATCTCGATCCTCACCGGCACGTTCCAGCTGTTCTATTTCGGTTTCCACAGTGCGGGTCCCGCGTATCTGTGGTCGTGGCCGATCGTTTTCGTCGGACAGTTGGCCGTCGCACTGTGTTTCATGGAGCTCGCGGCGCGCTATCCGGTGGCCGGGTCGGTATACAACTGGTCCAAATCGCTCGGCAGCAGAATCGTCGGCTGGTCGTCGGGCTGGTTGATGCTGACCGCCTCGATCGTGACGCTGGCCGCGGTCGTGCTCGCGCTCCAGCTGAACCTGCCCCGGTTGTGGAGCGGCTTCCAGATCGTCGGCGACGGCAGCGGCGAATACGACTACGCCACCAACGCGGTGCTGCTCGGCACGATCATGATCGTCTTCACCACCACGATCAACGCGCTCGGCGTCCGGCTGATGTCGATGATCAACAGTGCCGGTGTCTTCATCGAGCTCATCGCCGCCGTACTGATCGCGATCATCCTGGCGGCCAACGCGACTCGCGGTCCGCAGGTGTTCTTCTCCACCCGCGGCTACGGTGCGGGCGAGTCCGGCGGCTACCTCGGCGCGTTCCTGGTGGCCTCACTCGCCTCCGGCTACGTGATGTACGGCTTCGACACAGCGAGCTCGCTCGGCGAGGAGACGGTGGAGCCGCGGCGCACCGCGCCCAAGGCCATCCTGCGTGCCGTGCTCGCGTCGTTCGTCATCGGCGGCGCGATCCTGGTCTTCGCGGTGATGGCGGCACCGGACCTCGACGATCCGCAGATCGGCAGCTCGAGCGGTGGCCTGCAATACATTGTCGAACAGGTGATGTGGGGTCCGCTCGGCAGGATCTTCCTGTGCTGCATTGTGATCGCGGTGACGGTGTGTTCGCTCGCCGTGCACACCGCCGCCATCCGGCTGACCTTCGCGATGGCCCGCGACAACGCGCTGCCCTTCGGCGAGAAGCTCGCTCGGGTGCACCCCAAGACCCAGACGCCGGTGGTGCCCGCCATCCTGATCGGCGTGCTCGCCGCGCTGATCCTGGTGATCAATATCGGCCAGCCGAAGATCTTCACGGTGCTCACCTCGATCGCGATCATCATGATCTACCTGGCCTACCTGATGGTGACCGGGCCGATGCTGAAGAAGCGGTTCCAGGGTCAGTGGCCGCCGAAAGAGCTTGCGGCGGGCGGCTATTTCACCATGGGTCGCTGGGGGATGCTCGTCAACATCATCGCCGTGGTGTGGGGCGTCGGGATGGCGACCAACCTGGCCTGGCCGCGCGAATCCGTCTACGGCACACCCTGGTACAACACCTGGGGCGCGTTCGTCTACATCGGCGTGATCCTCGGCGCCGGGCTCGCCTGGTATGGGATCAAGGGACGCAAGCGAATCGGCACTCTGGCATCACACGCAGTGGAGGTGCGCGGCAATGTCTGACACGGTGTTCGACTATGTGATCGCGGGCGGCGGGACGGCCGGGTGTGTGCTCGCCGCCCGGCTCAGCGAGGATCCGGACGTCTCGGTGTGCCTGCTGGAGGCCGGCCCGTCCGATGTGGGCGATCGCGCCATCCTCGAACTCGCGCAGTGGATGCATCTGCTCGACTCGGGCTACGACTGGGACTATCCGGTCGAACCGCAGGAACGCGGGAACAGCTATCTGCGCCATGCCCGCGCGAAGGTGCTCGGCGGATGTTCCTCGCACAACTCGTGTATCGCGTTCTGGCCGCCCGCGGAGAATCTGGACGAGTGGGCCGCGCTGGGCGCCAAGGGCTGGGGCGCGGCCGACGTGCTGCCCTACGTCACCCGGCTGGAGAACAACGACGCGCCCGGCGATCAGCACAGTCGCCGCGGCCCGGTCCGGCTGCGCGACGTGCCGCCGGACGACCCGTGCGGCGTCGCGGTACTCGCGGCGGCAGCGGCGGTCGGATTGCCGACGGTGCAGTTCAACCGAGGTGCCACCGTGCGCAACGGTGCGGGCTGGTTCCAGATCAACGCGGCCGAAGACGGCACGCGCATGTCGACATCGCATGCCTACCTGCACCCGGTGCTGGATTCGCGCCCGAATCTCGAGGTGCGCACCGACTGCTGGGTCAGCGAGATCCTGTTCGACGAGGCGCGCGGCGCGACCGGTGTGCGGTATCAACGTCCCGATGGCATCGGCTATGACACGGCCTCGGCGCGGCGGGAGGTCATCGTCACCGCCGGTGCCATCGATACGCCGAAGTTGTTGATGCTGTCCGGGATCGGGCCCGCCGACCATCTGCGCGAGATCGGCATTCCGGTGCTGGTCGACGCACCTGGCGTGGGAGCCAACCTGGACGACCACGTGGAAGGGCTGGTGTTCTGGGACGCTGCCCGGCCCATGGTGCGGACCTCGACGCAGTGGTGGGAGATCGGCCTGTTCGCCACGACCGACGACGCGTTGCGCGTGCCGGACGTGATGATGCACTACGGCAGCGTGCCGTTCGACATGAACACCCTGCGCCGCGGCTACCCGACCACCGACAACGGCTTCTGCCTGACACCAAACGTCACGCAGGGGCGCTCGCGCGGCACGATCCGGTTGCGCAGTCGCGACTTCCGGGACCGGCCGAAGGTCGACCCCCGGTACTTCACCGACCCGGACGGGCACGACGAGCGGGTCATGCTCGCCGGCGTCCGGCTGGCCCGCAAGATCGCCGAGCAGGCGCCGCTGCGCGAGTGGATCGCCGCCGAACTCGCGCCGGGACCGGACGCGACAACCGACGACGAGCTGATCAGCTATATCCACGCCACCCACAACACCGTCTACCACCCGGCCGCCACAGCGCGGATGGGCGCGGTCGACGACCCGATGGCGGTGCTCGATCCCGAGCTGCGGGTGAAGGGGGTGTCGCGGCTGCGGGTGGTCGACGCGTCCGCGATGCCGAAATTGCCCGCGGTGAACCCGAACATTACTGTCATGGCCATGGCGGAGAAATGCGCGGATCTCCTGCGGACCACGTGAGCGGGAGATGCCTGCGGAGGGCGAACTAGCGGCGGTCCTCGGCGGGCACGCACCGTTCCAGTCGATGCCGACCGCCGAGCTCCACCGCCTCGCCGCGGCGTCGTCGCTGCACGACTTCGCGGCGGGCACGGTGATCAGCGACTACTCGACGCAGGTGCCCGAGGACATCTGGATGGTGCGGTCCGGCCGAGTCATCCTGCGTCGCAGCGGTCCTGACGCCGCCACGTCGCCGCAGTCCGACGACGGTCGCACGATCGATACGATCGAGGCCGGTGGAATCTTCGGCTATGTGCCGTTGCTGACCGGCGGCAGCGCCGAATTCGTCGCGCTGGCAGCCGAAACCAGCGTGCTGATCCGATTGCCCGGCGCGCTCGTCCGCGCGCAGTTCGCGCAACCGGATGGGCTGGCGTTTCTTGCGTCGTCGGCGTGGAAGACGGTGTCCGGCAACCGAACCCCGATGGCGCAGGTGCTCGGCGCCCGTCCGGCGGGTGAACTCGTCACGGCGGCCGCGGTTTTCGTGACACCGGACACCAGCGTCCGCGACGCGGTGATCCGGATGACCGAGCGGCACGCCTCGTCGGTGCTGATCCGGTTGCCCGACGGCGACTTCGGCATCTTCACCGACCAGGACCTGCGGGTCAAGGTGGTGGCGGCCGGACTGTCGGTGGACGTGCCGATCGCGCAGGCGATGAGCGCGCCGGCCCGGCGGGTGAGCGCGGACCTGCCCGCCGAGACCGTGCTGATGGAGATGCTGGAGGCCGGGCTGCGGCACATGCCGGTGGTCTCCCGGCGAGGCGAGGTACTGGGCGTGCTCGACGACTCGGAGCTGCTGGCGGCCTCGGCGCGGCAGAGCTTCGTGCTGCGCCGTGCGATCGGTGCGGCAACGGACGCGACCCAGCTGCAGCGAGCCGCTCGCGACATTCCGGGCACGACGGTCGATCTGTTCCGCAACGGGACCAAGGCGTCGGCGACGAGCGGCATTCTCTCCGTCGTCATCGACTCGGTGATCCGCAAAGCCCTCGAATTGGCGCTCGCCGAATCCGCCGACGCGCCTAGTGTCGGGTTCGCGTGGTTGACGCTCGGCAGTATCGCCAGGCGCGAGGCGATGCCGTCCTCGGACGTGGACAGCGCGCTGTCCTGGGCCGACGAATTGTCCACCGCCAGTGGCCAACTGCGTGCGATCGCCGAGCGGACGCACGCCATTCTGGATGCGTGTGGGTTACCCGCGGACAGCAACGGGGCGATCGCCGCGAAACCGAAATTCGCCCGGTCCCGGTCGGATTGGATGAAGGCGGCGGCCCGTTGGCTGGACGATCCGCTGATCGATCGCGGATTGGTCATGTCGTCACTGCTGATCGACGGGCGGGTGGTGTGGGGTGATCCCGCGCTGCACGCGGTGCCCGCCGCGTTCGGCCGGATGCGGGCCGACTATCCGAACGCGTTGCGCCTGCAGCTGCTCGACGCGTTGTCCGGGCGGGTGCGGGCGCGGTCGCTGCGGGATGTGCTGTCCCGGCGCGGCGGCACGTTCGATCTGAAGAGTCACGCGCTGGTCCCCATCGTCAACCTCGCCCGGTGGGGCGGGCTGGCGGCCGGGGTGACCGCCGCGACGACGCCGGTGCGGTTGGCCGCCGCCGCGTCCGCCGGTGTCATCGCCGAGCGCGACGCCGCGGTGCTCACCGAGGTGTTCGTCATGCTGCAGTGCATGCGGATGGTGCATCAGGTTGAGCAACTGGCCGCGGGGCATCGGCCGGGCGACATCGTGCTGATGCCGGAATTGTCGCCGTTGAATCGGAGCCTGCTCAACGACGCGTTGCGCGAGATCGCGGCCGTGCAGCGACGCGTTCGAGGTATCGCGATCACCTCGGCTTAGAATGACGGCGTCATGGCGAAACAGGATGGTGAGGACACGAGCCGGACCGCTGCGGTGCAGTCGGTCGACCGCGCACTGCTGGTGATGGAGATCATCGCCAAGCTGGGCCAGGCCGGTGTCACGGAGATCGCCGCCGAACTCGGTGTGCACAAATCTACCGTCTCCCGATTGATCGCCGTGCTGGAATCGCGCGGTTACGTCGAGCAACTCTCCGACCGTGGCAAGTACCGGCTGGGCTTCTCCATCGTCCGGCTGGCCGGATCCACCAGCGCGCAGGTCGATCTCGTCGGGCAGAGCCAGGACGCGTGCAACGCGCTGGCCGCCGAAACGGGGGAGACCACGAATATCGCTGTGCTGGACGGTAATCGGATCATCAACATCGTGGAGGCAGCAGGCACCGGCTCGATCGCGCTGCGGTCCTGGGTCGGGCAGAGTTGCCCGGCGCACGCCACCTCGAGCGGCAAGGTGCTGCTGTCCGGTCTCGAACCGGCGGCGCTGCGCAAGCAGGTCGGCCCGAAGTTGGAGGCGTATACCGCCAACACCCTGACCAAGGTCGCGGATCTCGCGGCGCAGTTGGTGACGGTCCGGGAGCGCGGATGGGCAAGTGTGCGTGAGGAATTGGAGATCGGGCTGAACGCCGTCGCCGCCCCCGTCTTCGACAGCAGCGGGGTGATGGTTGCGGCACTGAGTGTTTCGGGACCGTCCTATCGGCTGGGTCCCGAGCGCTTCGCGCCGACGGCGGAACTGGCGATCGCGAGCGCCGCGGAAATCAGCCATCGGCTGGGCTACTTCGGCTGACCAGCTGGGGTATCGTTCGCCATTGACAACGCGCGCGGCCGCCGACAATACTGAGTCGCGTGTCACGCAGTTGTTGCGCTATGCGCAACAACAACTGGCTTCAACTAATAACTGAATACGCCGCACACGCAGCGGGAGATCTCCGTCCACGTGACGGAGAGCCGAAGGAGCAACACCTCCCGGGAATCTCTCAGGCCCAGTACCGCCGCGCATAAGGCAACTCTGAAAAGTAGTGCACCACGCACTCGCCGACGGGGCAAACGCGCAACGCGTGAATCTCTCAGGCCCTAGGACAGAGCGGGAGGAGCCACACCCAGCGCATACGCGTCGACGAAAGGCTCCCCATGGCTGATCCTGGCTCTGCCCTCCGCACCGAACTCGACGTCTCGCTGCGCGAATTCGACCCGGTCGTCGCCGCTCTGGTCGATCAGGAGACCAACCGCCAGCAGCGCGGACTGGAAATGATCGCCTCGGAGAACTACGCGCCGCTCGCGGTGATGCAGGCCCAGGGCACAGTGCTCACCAACAAGTACGCCGAGGGCTATCCCGGACGCCGCTATTACGGCGGCTGCGAGTACGTCGACGAGATCGAAACGCTGGCCATCGAGCGGCTGCGCGCGCTGTTCGGCGCCGAATACGTCAACGTGCAACCACATTCGGGGGCGCAGGCGAACGCGGCGGTGATGCACGCGCTACTGCGCGCCGGTGACCGCATCCTCGGGTTGGCGCTGGACCACGGCGGTCACCTCACGCATGGTATGAAGGCCAACTTCTCCGGTCGGCTGTATGACGTTGCGGCGTACCATGTTCGGGCCGACGACCAGCTGGTCGACATGGCGGAGGTGGCGCGGCTCGCCCGCGAGCATCGGCCGAAGCTGATCGTCGCGGGCTGGTCGGCCTACCCTCGGCACCTCGACTTCGCCGAATTCCGGCGGATCGCCGACGAAGTCGGTGCGTACCTGATGGTCGATATGGCGCACTTCGCCGGGCTGGTCGCGGCCGGGCTGCATCCCTCGCCGGTGCCGCACGCGCACGTCGTCACCTCGACCACACACAAGACGCTGGGTGGCCCGCGCGGTGGATTCATCCTCGCCACAGCGGATTTGGGCAAGAAGCTGGATTCGGCGGTCTTTCCCGGGCAGCAGGGCGGACCGCTCGAGCATGTCATCGCCGCGAAGGCGGTCGCGTTCAAGATGGCGGCCGAACCGGCGTTCCGCGAGCGGCAGGAGCGCACGCTCATCGGCGCGCGCGTGCTCGCCGACCGGCTGCTGGCGCCGGACTGCCGGGCCGCGGGCATCGGCGTGGTCAGCGGCGGCACCGATGTGCACCTGGTGCTTGTCGATCTGCGCGATGCCGAACTGGACGGCAAGCAGGCCGAGGATCTGCTGCAGACCTTGGGAATCACGGTGAACCGCAACGCGATTCCGTTCGATCCGCGCCCGCCGATGATCAGCTCGGGGCTGCGGATCGGCACGCCCGCGCTGGCCGCGCGCGGCTTCGACACCGCCGCGTTCGCCGAGGTCGCCGACATCATCGCGACAGCCCTGTGCGGTGGTGCGAACGCCGCGGCGCTGACCGCGCGGGTGGACGCGCTGGCCCAGCGGTTCCCGCTGTACCTCGGGCTGCGGAACCCGGCGTGACGATCAGCGTCTTCGACCTGTTCCGGGTCGGTATCGGGCCGTCGAGTTCGCACACGGTCGGGCCGATGCGGGCCGCGGCCGCGTTCGTCGAGCGGCTGAAGGACGCCGACGTGCTGCACGGCACGGCCGCGATCCGGGTTCAGCTGTACGGTTCGCTCGGCGCGACCGGGCGCGGCCACGGCACGGTCGATGCGGTGGTGGCCGGGTTGTCCGGTGCGCAGCCGGAGAGCATCGATCCGGACGCGCTGACCGCTACCGTCGCCGCGGCGCGGGCCGCCGGCCGGTTGTATCTCGGTGGCGTGCAGTCGATCGGGTTCGGCGTCGACAGCGACATCGAACTGCTCGGGCTGACGAGGTTGGCGTTCCACACCAACGGGATGTTGTTCAGCGCGCGCGATGAGGCGGGGCGGGTACTGCTCGAGCGCCGATACTTCTCGGTCGGTGGCGGTTTCGTCCTCGACGAGGAGGAGATCGACGGGCGCGCCGTCGAGGCACCGGCCGCGGTCGCGTACCCGTTCCGTTCGGCCGATGAGCTGCTCGCGATCACCGCCGCCACCGGGCTGTCGATCAGCTCGGTGGTGCTGGCCAACGAAATGTCCTGGCGCAGTGCGGATCAGGTGCGCGCGGAGCTGATCGACATCTGGCAGGTCATGCGGCGCTGCGTCGAACGCGGGATGTCGACGGGCGGGGTGCTGCCGGGCAGCCTGCGGGTGCGACGCCGCGCCGCGACACTGTTCGAGCGCCTCGCCACCGAAGCCGAGGAGAACGATCCGCTACGCGCGATGGAGTGGGTCACGCTGTACGCGATGGCGGTCAACGAGGAGAACGCCGCGGGCGGCCGCGTCGTCACCGCGCCCACCAATGGTGCCGCGGGCATCATTCCCGCTGTGCTGCACTACATTCAGCGTTTCATCACCGGCAACGAGGACAGCGTCGTCGAATTCCTGCTGACCGCAGGCGCCATCGGCCAACTGATGAAGGAGAACGCCTCGATCTCCGGCGCCGAAGTCGGCTGCCAGGGCGAAGTCGGCTCCGCCTGCGCCATGGCCGCCGCCGGACTCGCCGCCGTGCTCGGCGGCACACCACAGCAGATCGAGAACGCCGCCGAAATCGGCATGGAACACAACCTCGGCCTCACCTGCGACCCCATCGGCGGCCTGGTCCAAATCCCCTGCATCGAACGCAACGGCATCGCCGCCGTCAAAGCAATCACCGCCGCCCGCATGGCAATCCGCGGCGACGGCATCCACCACGTATCCCTGGACCAGGTAATCCAAACCATGCGCGCCACCGGCGCCGACATGCTCGACAAATACAAGGAAACCTCCCGAGGCGGCCTAGCCGTAGCCGTCGTCGAATGCTGACCCCCGCAAATCCGCACCCTATCTCGGGTCCCGCACTGACTTTAGGGCCCTATTCCGGGTGCGTATCCCGAGGAAGAGTGCGGATTTTCAGTGGTACCGGCGGGGGCACGCTTTCGCGGGTCTGTTGACGACCCATCCGGCGCTGACCGACCTCTCTTGTCCAAAGCGCTTGAGACGCAACCACAGCCAGGTGACCACCTCTGGAGCTGGAGGTTGCGCGCCTGACTGGTGACTAAAGCCGGGTACGGCAGGCGGCGCGCTCAGCACTACTTCACGGGAAAACGTGGACAGGTCTTCAGCTTTCTTGGGACTGTCCACCTTTAGAGTCCTAAGTAGCACTTGCCCGGATCGGTACACCTTGACGGGGATCTCTGCGTGTACTGATCCGGATTCGTATACCGAGAGACCTCCGAGAGTGTACTGGCCTCGGGGTTTTCGACTAGTCCGTGGGATGACCGGAGTAGTGCTGGGCACGTGAGGTGGGGTCCCCGGCCTTAGTTATCGGTCAGGTGCGTGGTGTCGGGTTCCAGCGTGGTCATCTGGCTGTGGTGCTGTTCGCGAGCGCTTCGGAAGAGTGAGCATGTCCGGTAGGCGTTTTGGGCCTGTGGGGTTCCCGATCCGCACTGCTTGTTCCTGGCCGCTCACCGTATCCGCACCGCTTGTTTTGGCCGCTCACCGTTTCTGTGACCCGCACATCAGGTATAGCGGGTGTGCGGGTCACAGAAACGGTGAGCGGCTGACAGAGGGGGTGTGCGGGTGGTGGTCGTCGACGGGGTCAGTGGGCTGGGAAGCGGATGATTCGGTCGTCGCCGGGGCGGACGTCGCCGCGGCCGTCGGTGTTGGAGGTGGTGAGCCAGAGGGCGCCGTCCGGTGCGACCTGTGTGGTGCGCAGTCTGCCGTAGCGGTCACGTAGTTGGGACGAGGGGGTGCCGAGGGTGCCGTCTGGTTTCTGGGGGATCGTCCACAGTCGTTCGCCGCGTAATGCCGCGACGTACAACGTGTTCGCGGTGATCGCTAGGCCGGAGGGTGAGGCCTCACTGGTGGGCCAGGTGATCAGCGGATTGGTGTATCGGCCGCCCTGGGTGTCGCCTTTGCCCTCGACGACGGGCCAGCCGTAGTTGCGATTCGGCTGGATCAGATTGATCTCGTCGTAGGTGTCCTGACCGAATTCGGTCGCATAGAGGCGTCCGGTCGCATCCCACGCCAGGCCCTGCACGTTACGGTGGCCGAGGGTGTAGACCGGGGAATTCGGGGTCGGGTTTCCCGGCGCGGGTTTCCCGTCGGCGTCCAGGCGGAGGATCTTCCCATTGGGACTCGCCGGATCTTGCGCTCTACTCGACTGTCCGGCGTCGCCGACTCCGACATAGAGCATGCCGTCGGGCCCGAAGGCGATGCGGCCGCCATTGTGAATAGTGGCCTTCGCGATTCCTTTGAAGATCACCTCCGGCTGCCCGTCGAGGCGAAATCGCACGATTCGATTGTCGCCGCTGGCAGTGAAATACGCATAGACATAACCGTTTTCGGCGTACTTCGGTGACACCGTGATGCCGAGCAGTCCGCCCTCGCCGCGTGCCACCACACCCGGGACACGATAAGCCTGCGTGGGCTTGGCGCCCGGCGTGAGCCGCAAGATCACCCCGGTATCGCGCTGCGCGACCAGTGCGTCACCTCCCGGCAGGAACGTCAGCCCCCATGGCACGGCTATATCGCGAGCCAGCTCCTCGGGGGCGTTGAGGTCCGGGACTCCAGCGGGCACAACCGGCTGCGCGAAGGGACTGGGCAAGGCAACGAAAATGGTTGCCGCTACAGCGATCACGGCGGCACCGGCGAATTGTGCCGCGCTCCGAAGTACCGAAGTCATACCTAAGTAGACCCCCATCCAGGCGGTCAACTCGACTGGAGAACGACTGGGGAAGACGCCGCGAAGCCGGACGAGTCACTGCTCGCGCGGCTTTCGTGGTGCCCGAGCATCGGCCGCGTTTCAGAGCTGGGGGTCGGGCACGATCACGACTTTGCCGGTGACAGTGCCGGATTCGGCGAGGGTGAGCGCGTCCGCTGCCTGACTCAGCGGGATTCGGGCGGCCACCTGGGCGTGCAGCGTGCCGTTGGCGGCGAGGTCGAGGACCTTGCCGAGGTCTTCGGCGAGGTGGTTGCGGAAGCGGGTCAGGTTCCGCTTGCCCGCCCAAATGTTGTAGAAGTGCGCATTTCGCTTGTTGGGCAGCGTGTTCCACAGCATCAGCTGACCGAACAGCTTCAACACGGGCAGTCGCGAGTTGCCTTCGTCGTTCTTGGTCGAGGCGGTGCCGTAGGCCACCAGCGTGCCGTGCGGCGCGAGCAGCTCGAACGAATCGACGATGCCGGGGCCGCCGACATGATCGAATACCGCGTCGACACCCTGCGGCGCCAGCGCCCGAACCTGTTGCGCCACATCGCCGCGATAGTCGACCGGGCTGGCGCCGAGCGCCTCGACCGCCCCCGCGTTGCGCGCCGAGGCCGAGCCGATCACCCGGATACCGGCGGCCCGAGCCAGCTGAACCAGGGTCGAGCCGACACCGCCGTTGGCGCCGTGCACGAAAATGGTCTGGCCCCGCTCGACCTTCGCGATCCGGTGCAGCATCTGCCACGCCGTGATCCCGTTCACCACAAAGGTTTCCGCCTCCGCCGGATCGAGCGCCGACGGCACCGGGATGAGGTCGGCGGCGTCGAGCACGAGGTGGCTGCTCCAGCCGCCGACCTTGGTCAGCGCCGCGACGCGACGGCCGATCAATGCCGCATCGACCGCGGCGCCGATCTCGGTGACCGTCCCGACCAGGTCGTAGCCGGGCACGAAGGGGAACGCCGGCTGGTCGTAGTACTTGCCGCGACGCATCTGCTGCTCGGCGAACGAGACGCCGGAGGCTTCGACACGGACCAGGGCCTGGCCGGGTCCGAGGGGCGGCAGCTGACGCTGGGTGACCTGCAGGCCTTCGGGCGCTACCTGGCCGGGCAGGACGATCTCGACTGCGGTGGTCGGCTTCGTGCTCATCGGAACTCCTAGTGTGTGACTGGTCAGTCACTCGGTGGGCTGAAAAAAGCGCCCCGCGGTCGGGGCTCGGTAGATCTAGTGGGGGTGGCGCATGCCGTCGGCGAGTATCGCGGCCCAGTCGCCATCCTGTTTGTCCAGTTCGAGGGTGACGATGAGATGGCAGAGCTGTCCGTAGGCCATGAAACGTTGGACGGCACTGTCTTCGGCGCCGGAACGCGTCTTGGCGAAGTTCGTCACCCGGGCGAGTCCTCGGCGCATCGCGTCCGCGACCTCCGGGATATCCGCCGCCGACTGGGCGTGTACCTGCAGCATCAGCAGGCTCTTGTCCGCGATCAGCTGCGCATATGCGCCGCCCATCGCATACAGGATCTCGTCCGGGCTCGCACCGTCGGCGCGGGCCGCGCCGGCCGACAGCGCCTGCTCGACCAGTTCGAAGCAGCGGTCGATGGCCGCGACGAACAGGGCGATCTTGCCGGGGAACAGCTTGAAGACGTAGGCGGGCGAGATCGTCGCCTTCGCGGCCACGTTGTTGATCGGCGTGCCGTGGTAGCCGGTGCGTGCGAACTCGGTGATCGCCGCATCGACAACCGCGTCCCGTCGAACCTCCGAGGTGGAGAGGGTCGCTCCGCGCTTTGTCATGTGAGTGACTGTACACTCACTCTTGAATCATCGTCAACCGCCAGTGCCGAATTCGCCAGGGAAGTGGCCGAATGTGCTGGTAGCGCAAGAATGTTCGGCCAGAGATGGCTAGCGGGAAGCTCGTCCTCTATAGCCCCACACGGCCAGCAGCACCCCGGCGATCAGCACGATCGGGCCGATGATCGACCAGGTGACGGTATCGCTCATCGGGCTGCCCGAGACGACGCCGAAGCCCTGCAACGACCACAGGAGTCCGGCGAGTCCGATGATGACGCCGAGTGCGACGAGAATGGGGCTGCGCATAAGGCTGCCTTTCGTTGCGCCGCTCAGTCCATTGCCAGGGTAGTCGGTGGATAGTGGAGAGGTGCCCATAGTGGAAAGTCCCGATCCCGAGCGCCTCGGCGCGCCAGTAGGGCGGCGGGTGGTGTTCGGACTGCTCGCCGCCGGTGCCGCGGGCGTGCTCGGCGGGACATATATACAGAAGGGGCTCTCGGCCGTGCTCGGCCCGATCGGCAACCGCGATCCGACCGGCCTGGTCGGACTCTTCCCGCTGGGCAACACTTTTCGCTTCTACTCCGTCACCAGCAGCGTCCCGCACCGCGACGCGTCCGACTATCGGCTCGACATCACCGGCCTGGTCGACGCGCCGCAAAGCTACACGCTCGGCGATCTGCGGGCGATGCCGCAGCAGGAACTGGTGCGCGACTTCCAATGCGTCACCGGGTGGCGGGTGCCCGAGGTGCGTTGGCGCGGTGTCCGGCTCGTCGATCTACTCGACGACGCCGGAGTGAGCGGTACCGCGAAGGCGGTGCGATTCACCTCCTTCGACGGCACCTATTCCGAGAGCCTCACGCTCGAGCAGGCCCGGCGCGCCGACGTGCTCGTCGCGCTGGAAATGCTCGACGCCCCGGTCACCCACGATCACGGCGGACCGGTTCGGCTGTACGTGGCACCCATGTACGGCTACAAGAGCTGCAAGTGGCTCTCCGGAATCGAGCTGACCAAAGACGTCGTTCCCGGCTACTGGGAACATCGGGGCTACTCCATCGACGGATGGGTCGGTCAGTCGAACGGGCGCAGCGATGATCCCACCAGCTGACCCGACCGAGCGCGACCTGCATCGCTTCAGCCGCGCCGAGCGCTGGGTGCATTGGCTGACCGGTGTGCTCGTCGTGATCTGCATCCTCACCGCCGCGATCCTGTACAACGGTTCGCTCGCGGTGCTGGTCGGCAACCGTCACATCGTCGAAATCATCCACGTCTATTGCGGTTTCGCGCTACCGGTGCCGCTCGTTGTCGGTCTGGCTTCGCGTGCTTACCGTTCCGACCTGTCGAGACTCAACCGTTTCACCCGTGCCGACTGGTTGTGGCTGCGTTTCAAAGGTCGCCGCCTGTCCGGCGAAGACGTCGGCAAATTCAACGCAGGCCAGAAACTCAACGCCGCGTTGAGCGCCGGCTCGATCTTCGTACTCCTCGGCACCGGCGTGATCATGTTCTTCCCGGACTGGACCCGCCTGGCCTGGCGTACCGGCGCGACATTGATGCACGACTGGTTCGCGCTGGCCTTCGGCATCCTCGTCGTCGGCCACCTCATGTACGCGCTGCGTGACGCGGAAGCCATGCGCGGCATGCTCACTGGGAAAGTCAGGAAGAGCTGGGCGGAGCAGGAGCACGTGCGGTGGGCGGACGAGGACGCCGAGTAACGCGTTCAGGATCTGGTGCCGGTGCGACGGGAGCGGGCGTGGTGGGTGGCATCGCGGGTGAGGGTGAGGATGTGGTCGAGAAGGCCGGGGCTTACGCCCGCCGACGCGGTCGCGTAGCGGGACGTGTCGGCGTAGGCGCCGCCCGCCATGAGATTGTGTTTGCCGCGAAAAGTGAGCAGCGCGTTCATGATTCGGATCGCACCGTCCATCGCGTCGGCGACCCTGGTGGCCGGGGGACCGGTGGGACGGTCGAATTCGCGGACGAGCCGGGTGATCAGCGAGGGGGAGCCCTCGGTGAGCTCGAACAACCGGCGCCATTGGGGCAGGCCGTATTTCACGAGATCATTCTGAAAGCATCGGAGGTCGGCGTCGCCGTGATCGGCGGACCACACGAGGCGGTCGATCAGGTAGAGCGGGACGTGCACGGGTGCGGGGCCGTAATACTGGCGGTCGGCGACGGTCACGTCCGTCATGAACGGACCCAGTTGGGCGGCATAGAACTTGACCGGGTCGACATTGCGATAGACGTCGTTCATCACCTCCGGCAGGGTTTCCAACTGGTCCGCCGCCGCGTGACAGATCTCGCCGAAGGCGGCGTCGCTCGGCCGTAGTTCGGCCGATCCCGCTAGCATCGGGGCGATTTCATCGATCAGCAGGGTGCTGACGCGGACGGCATCGATCAGCACGTTCTCCTGACGGTCGCCGAGGAACATGCGCTGACGCTTGCCCCGCGGGTTCCAGACGCCGTAGTGCAGCACCGTGTCGCGCGGGACCATGTCCACCGAGAGCCCCCATGACAGCAGTGTGTCGGTGGCCTCAGGCACCGCCTCGAGCGGCTCGACGCCGTGCCGCTGCAGCGACGAGAGGAACATCCCGGCATCCCGCATTGCCGCGAGCCGGTCGGGTACCTGCAGCAGTTCCACCTCGCGGGCACGCCACACCAATTGCCGAAACGACTTGGCGAGTTCGCGCACATCGGCGGCGGCGTTCATTGCGGGCAAGTTCGCCAACAATGCGTCGGCGGACAGCGGATCTCGGTGCGCAACCTGGTGGCATGACGATTCATCGAGACGTATCGAGCATGCTCCGCTATTACCCGGATCGACGTGTGCGGACGGTCGTGACCGCTTTCTCAGGGCTGGCATCGGGTCCTATCTTGTTCTGCGAGTCACCGTGTCTAGCAGGTGGTGGTGCTTGATGCCGTCACCGTCGTGCGGTCCGAAGCGATTGTGTAGCAAGGCAAACAAACATCCCATGAGTTGTCAATAAGAAATTGGGCAAACTTCTGGTAAATGTCATCGACGGAAACCGAAGGCCGACTGTGTATCACCGGTATTCACGTCGTGTTCGCTCTTATTTTGGTCCATGGACCGCGTCGGTTTCACAGTTTCTGACCGCCTGTATTCGACTCAGATGAATTGGACCCGTGACCAATAGTCTGCGAATCGGCGTAGGGCTCAACGCAACAGTTTCGACGTGAGCTCGGACAGTCGGTCGGCGGCTGCGGAATCGAACGGTTCGCCGTGTACGTCGACCGGGTTGTCTTGCATGAACGCGGTCAGCGGTCCGGGCGGTGGGTTGTCGAGATGCCGCAGAATGCGGACGAGGGCGGCTTCGACCGGCTGGCCGCGTTCTCGCATGCGGGTCACCAATTCGGCACTTGCCGTGTCGTATTCGCCGGTGAACGCGGTCGCTGTGAGGCCGGGGTGCAGGAGAACGTATCGAACGCGGCTGTCGGGATAGTGGCGCGTGAACGCGACCGCGAGTAGGTCGCTGAGCTTCCCGCACTGCCCCATAGCCTCGTCGGGGTGGTAGTCGTGTGCGAATTGCAGGTCGTCCCAGCGGATTCGGGAGAGGTCGCCGCCGGGGCCGGATAGGTCGAGGATTACCGGCGTGCTGGTCTGCTCGAGCTGCGCCACGAGGCCGTGCCCGAGCAGGTATCGACTCAAATAGAACAGTGCGAAGTTGGCTTCGAAGCCTTCTGCGGTGACGAATCGTGTCGCGCGGAAGTATCGCGCACCCAGCACCAGGGTGTCCACGGTCTGATGTGTCGAGGCGATCTGGGTGATCACTCGCCGGTTCTCGGCCACCAGGCTCAGATCCGCCTGGATGAACTCGGCGCGCCCGCCCGCCTCGAGTTCGTCGGCGGCATCCAGGACCGCCTGCCCCTTCTTGGCGTTGGTGCCGACGACGACAACCTGGTCGCCGCGTCGTAGGTGGATCAGCGCGAGCGCCTTGCCCATTCCATCGGTCCCGCCGGTAATGACCACGGTCTTCACAGGGATCTCCTCACGCACTCACAAGTACAGATATTTATACCCGCGAGTCTAGTCAGACTCACGGGTATAAATAAACAGGACCATGTGTCCAATCCCGGCAGGGCGGTCTTAGGATGGGCGGATGAGTGCGGCCCTGAAATCGTCCCGCGAGCGGCCGTCCACGCCCCGTGGCCGCATCGACAAGCAGCAGGCCATGCTCGCCGCCGCGTTCACCGTGTTCGCTCGTGCGGGATACGCGCAGGCCCGAGTGGACGAGATTGCCGCTGAGGCGAAGGTCGCGAAGGCCACCGTTTACAACCACTTCGGAGACAAAGAGACGCTGTTCCGGCAAGTGGTGCAGGCACTTTCGGACACCGCTCTCGCGGCCAACCTCGCGGTCGTCGCGCGATTGGTGGATGACGGGGGCGACCTGCCTACCGTGGTGCGGGAGGTCGGATTCCGGCTGGCGAGGTGCTACTGCGAGGAGGAATCCCGCGCACTGCGGCGGCTGATCGCCGCCGAGGCGCCGCAGTTCCCCGATCTGCTCGACGTCGTAGACGACGTCTCGCGCCAGATCGCGCAGGCCCTCGCCGACCGGCTTGCCCGGCTCTCGCTTGCGGGCAGCTTGCAGATCGATGATCCGGAACTGGCGGCCATGCAATTCGCCGCGCTGCTCACCGGCGGCATCGACGCTCGATCGCGAGTCGGCACCCGCCAGGTCCCCGACGCCGAATTGCATGTCATCGCCGATGCTGCGGCGGCGACATTTCTGAAAGCTTTTGGGGAACAAGCCTAAACGGGCCGGGATGTCCCCAGACGACTGGGGAGTAGCTGTGGCTATGTTCGCTTGAACTGGACGTGTGACCATCAAGTGCGTTATCGGTCACGTGAGCGGAGATGCCAATGCGCGGAGTCATGAGAACGGCGATGGCCGGGGTGCGGGCGCGTGGGCGGCGATGGGCGGTGGGGGCGGCGGTGGCGGTGATCGGGTGTGCGGGCCTGGTTGCGCTTCCGGGTCCGGCGCAGTCTGCTCCGGTGGGGGCTTCGATCAGCCGGCTTCAGGCCGAGGGGAGCTATCTCGTCGACGCGATGGGGCGCAAGGTGTTGCTGCACGGGGTCAACAACGTCGATAAGCAGGCGCCGTATATCGAACCTGGCGACGGCTTCACGTTGACCGATGCGGACGCGACTCTGCTTGCGGGACATGGGTTCAACACCGTGCGGCTCGGTGTGAGTTTCGACGGGTTGATGCCGACGCGCGGTGTCGTCGACGCGGCCTATCTCGATCGCATCGGCTCGGTGATCGATACGCTTGCGGCACACGGCATTTACACCTTGCTCGATAACCATCAGGACGGACTGTCGAAGATCTGGGGCGGCAACGGATTCCCGGAATGGTCTTTGCGATCGCGCCCGGCCGTCTGGGAACCCAATCCCGGTTTCCCGCTGTACTACCTGATGCCGAGCATGAATCGGGGCTGGGATGAGGTGTGGGACAACAGCAATGGTGTGCTCGACTATCTCGGCACGGCGCTCGCGGCGCTTTCCGCGAAGGTGAACGGACGCGCCGGTGTGCTCGGCATCGAGCTGATGAACGAGCCGTGGCCCGGCTCGGCGTTTCACACCTGCTTCCCGAACGGCTGCCCCGGCTTCGACACCAAATATCAAGCGGCCATGCAGAAACTGACCGACGCGGTCCGTGCCCGCAATGCCGGCATCCCGGTGTTCTGGGAGCCGAACGTGACCTGGAACGAGACCATGCCGTCGAACCTCGGCAAGAACCCGCCGATCACCTCACCCGACATCGTCTTCGCCCCGCACGATTACTGCATCCCGAGCCAACTGGCGATCTACCTCGGCCTCCCCGAACAGCTACGCGGGCTCTGCCCGGTACAGCAGGACAAAACCTGGGGCAACATCGACGCATTCACCCACCGAACCGGAATCCCCACGCTGGTCACCGAATTCGGCGACGGCGACGCAACAGTGCTACGCAACACCCTGCTGCGAGCCGATGAACGATTCATCGGCTGGCAATACTGGCACTACGCCTCCATCTTCGGACCGGGCGCCCCCAAACCCGACCCGTTCCTCGGCGACATCGGCCGCGACCTGGTCCGCACCTACCCTCGAGCTACCGCGGGCACCCCGGGCCGACTCGTCTTCGACGCCGCCACCGGCGATTTCGCCTACACCTACACCCCGAAACCCACTTCCGCCCCGACCGAAATCTATGTCTCCGACCTGCACTACCCGAACGGCTACGAGGTCCGCGCCGACGGCGGCACCGTCACGTCGGCACCCGGAGCGCGGATAGTCACCGTCGAAGGCAACGGCTCCGCATCGGTCACAGTGCGCATCAACCGACCAGGGTCGGCGGGAGCCGAGCTGGTCCCGTAGTCTTCGGCGGGATCTGGCGAGGGCGGCACTGTGGAACGACGGATCGCTCGCCACAGGGTTCGGTAGAAGTCGAGGTAGGTGCGTTCGACGTGGAGTGCGCGCCGGCGGACCTCGTCGTGGCGGGCGGGTAAATGGTTGAGGGGGACCGACATCGCGGCGTGGTGTTCGACGTGCAGGTTGTTGCCGTTGGTGAACCAGGTGCTCAGGCGGCTACCGCGGATGGAGCGGGTGTTGCGGAGGACATCGGTGGTGTCGGGGTCGCAGAGGAGGTGTTCGGGGAGTTCGACGAGGAAGTGCATCGGTACGGCGAACAGCAAGGGGAGCAGCCAGATTCGCAGGACGAGGTCGTGGTGGCCGGTTGTCGCGAGGGCGATGACGGCTAGGAGGAGCGCGCCTAGGATCTGATGTTCGGTGATGGCTCGGCGGCGCATGGTCGCGCTGATGTCGCCGTGTTCGTAGCGCCAGCGCCCGGTCGAGGCGCGCAGCACGTCGCGGACGACGAAGACAATTCGCGCGTAGTCGAACATGCCGCGCAGCAGTAGCCCGACGGTGAGCGGCTTGCGGGTATCGAAGCCGAAGAACTCGGTGTCCCTTGGGGTTCCGAGGTACCGATGGTGCTGTAGGTGGCGGACGCGATAGTTGGTGTACACCACGAACAGCGGCAGGCCGAGGGGCACGCCGACCAGTCGATGCGGCCACGCGGCGCGAAAAGCGGAGTGGTGCAATGCTTGATGCTGCAATTCGACGGCGTGGGTGTACATAGCCGCCAACAGCAGCACCCCGGCGATCAGCGCCAGCGGCTCCGGCCGCAGCGCGAGGACCACGCCGAGCGCGGCGAGCACGGCGAGTAAAACCAGTTTGCTGAGGAAAACGCGCTCGTCGGCAACAGTGGTCCGGGCGCGCGCGAACAGCAGGCCCGAGGCGGGGTGGGTCATCTGACCTTCTCGACTTAGCTCAGCGGCCGCTGAGCAGGACGACATGGGTTCCGGTGAGGGCCGTATCTCGGGCATGGCCGAGCAGCCCGGCGAGGGCGACGGCGCCGGAGGGCGTCGGCCGGGCGCCGTGCTCGGCCAGCAGATCCCGGGCCGCGAGCAGTTCGGTGTCGTCGGCCCCGAACACCGCGCCACCGGTCTCGGCCACCGCGGCCATTGCCTCGGGACCCTGCAGTGCGTGCCAATTGACCAGCGGCTGATTGTGATCGGTGGTGACGACGCCGTCGGCGGGCAGCATCTGGTATTCGCCGGGCCAGCTGGTCACCACGGGATTGTTGGCGGCGGAACCGACGCCGTTGATCGGCACCGACCAGCCGATGGCGCGCAGCTGTCGGTGCACCGCGATGATGGTGGTGCCGTTGCCGACCGGAATCCAGAGTGCGGCAGGCGGTTCGGTGAGCGCGGCGCGCAGGGCGTGTACGACGACACCGTGCCCCTCCAACACCGCGTCCACGTACGGACCGTCCACGTTTCCGTCGATCGAACCCTCGGTGCGGGCGAGGATGCGGGATTCGTCGACGGCGTCCTCATAGGTGCCGGGAACCAGGTGCACGTCGGCGCCCGCCTCCCGCATGAACGTCCCGCCATCGCTCCATCCGGTGGGCAGCACGACGGTGCAGGCGATGTCGGCCGCGGCGCACGCCATGGCCATGGCGCGGCCGTAGTTGCCGCACGTCGCGATGACGACCCGCCGGTAGCCCTCGGCCAGGGCACGGGCGACGACCGCGCGGGCGGCCGGTTCCTTGTGACTGCCTGAGGCGTAACGGGTTTCATCTTTGATCAGGATCCGAGTTCCTGGCACGAGCGCACCGGCGTCGATGAGCGGCGTGGCGTACGCGTCGGTCGGCGCGGTGGTCAGGGGTGAGGCGGGCACGGTCGGCCTTTCAGCGGAGAAGTTGAGCGTCGGCAAGGCGTTGCAGGTCGTCCCGCGAGTCGATCTCGGCGGGTGGCAGGGCGTCGGGCAGATGGTCTTCGAGCAGGCGCAGGTGGGTGTCGAGCCAGCCGCGCACCGCCCAGGCGAGTTGCAACAGCCCGCTGAGGACGACGAGCAGCGCCAATCCGCGGCCTGGACCGACCCCGATGAGCTGGCCGACGGTCCCGGCGAGCGGGCCGCCTGGCTCGAGCAGCGGCTGCACGTGGCGTTCCGCGAGCGGGCCGACCAGCAGGTAGCCGAGCGGCATGGTCAGCATCATCACGGTGATGAAGATGGACAGCACCCGGCCCTGCAGTTCGAAGCCGACCTTGGTCTGCACCACGGCGATCCAGTGCCCCTCGGCCAGCGATTCGCCGAACGTCAACAGGAACATGCCCGCGATGACGAAGGCGGGGGAGCTGCCGAGCCCGACGACGGTCATGCCGAGGCTGCCGATGCCCATGAAGATGATCAACCCGTTGGTCCGGCGCACGGTGCCGCCCCACAGACCCATCACGAGACTTCCGGCCAGCCCGCCGAATCCGCCTGCGCCCAGGGCGATTCCGAGCACCGTCGGCGACTGTTCGAGCAACAGCATCGGCGTGATGACGGCGAAGCCGAGGGTGTAGAACGCGTGGTCGATGACGAAAAAGCGCAGCGCGGCCCGCATGCCGGGGCGGCGGGTGATGTAGCGCCAGCCGTTGACGATCTCGCTGCGGAACGTCTCCTCCCGGCGATGGAACATCAGATTCGGGAACCGGACCAGCAGCAGGGTCGCGACGCCGACGGTGAAAGTCAGCATGTCGAGCAGGATTACGCCCGCGATCCCGATCAGCCCGATCAGCCCGGCACCGAGCATCGGCGCGAACACCAGCCCGACACCGACGCCGAGTTGGCTGATGCCGTTGGCGTGTCCGAGATACCGCTTGGGCACGAGTTGGGCGACGGCGGCGAGATAGGCGGGGCGTTGGAAGGCCCCGGCGACGGAGGTGACTGTAACCGCCAGAAATATCTGCCACAGTCGCAGACCGCCGGTAAACACCAGCGCCGCAAGCACACTCATCGCGAGAGCGGCGGCACCATCACTGATCAGCATCACCCGGCGTCGATCCCAGCGGTCGGCGGCGGCTCCCGCGATCGGACTGACCAAGATGCCGGGCAACAACCCGATCGCGTTGACGACGGCGAAGTCGGTGATCGACCCGGTCTGCTGGAACACCCAGATGCTGAGCACCAGGGCGCTGAGCCCGCTGCCGACCATGGAAATAAACTGACCGAGCGCGACCAGGGCGAACTTGGATAGACTGGGTGGCGGCCCCTCAGCCGGAACAGGCACCGGCGCAACGGGTTTGCTGTCGCGCTCGGCGAAACCAACCAGCGCCTCGGCCAGCGGTTTCGCGTGACTTTTCACGAAGAAGTGCCCGGCCCTCGGCAGCACGGCCAGGTCGAGCGGACCATCGCTGAAATGTCGCCATTCGTGATGGCGTTCCGTGTAGTGCTCGGTGACCCGGTCCTTGGCACCGACAACCGCCAGCACCGGAGTGTGCAGCGCAGGCCGCGGTTCGGTGTACGCGGCGGTGAAGTACTCCTCGGCGTCGCGGGCATCGTGGCGGACATTGCGCAGCACGAACGCCTGCTGCTCCGCGTCGTCGATGTCGACGAACCCACCCCGGCCGCGCAGATAGGTCAGGTACTCGCGATCGGAGGTGAGCCGGTCGGTCGGCACGAGCCGGTAGAACCAGTCGAAGAATCGGCCGGGCAGCCGCGCGGTGGGGAACCCCGCACCGAGTGCGACACCGATCAGCTCGATACCGGCGGCCTCGGCTTGCCGGGCGAGCTCAACTGTCGCCGCGACGCCGAGACAGTGCCCGTACAACAGGATCGGCCCGGCGATCGCGGGCAGCTCGGCCAGCACGCGCTCGGCGACTGCCGCGGCGGGCAGCAACTCCTCGTCCGGGCGGGCGCGATCGTGGCCGGGCAGTTCCACCGCGTAGAGCGCCCAGTGCGCCGGAAGCGCTTCGGCCAGCGGTTGATAGGCGATGGCGCTGCCGCCGGAGTACGGCACCGCGACCACCGTGACGCCCTCGGCGGTGGCGTCGGAGTCAGTGAGCCGGTGCAACATTCGACGTTCGGTGACCGCGCCGGGGGAGCGCTCGACGAGCAGCGCGGCCAATCGTCGAACCGTCGGATGCTGGTAGAGCTCGATCAGCGCGGGCGCGGGCTCGATCCGCCGGATTACCTTCAGTGCCTGAAACGAATCACCGCCGAGCGCGAAAAATGTGTCGTCGATGCCGAATTCGCCGACGCCGAGCACATCGCTCCACACCGCCGCGATGTGCCGCTCGGTGGGGGTGTGCGGTGCGGGACCGGCACTCGATCCGAGGTCATCGGGCGGTGCCGGGAGCCGAGGGCGATCGAGCTTCGCGTTCGGCGTCAGCGGCAGCGCGGGCAACGTCAGGACCCGCGCGGGCACCATGTGCGTCGGCAACTCGGCGGCGAGTGCGTCGCGGATAGCCGCCTCGTCGGCGTCGGTGCCGTCGCGGGTGACGACGTAACCGATCAGCCGGGCGAGCCCCGACGGCGGCGCGTGCAGGGTGACCGCGCACGCGAGCACCTCGGGTAATGCGCCGAGCGCCGCCTCGATCTCACCGATCTCGACCCGGTAGCCGTTGACCTTCACCTGCCCGTCGAGCCTGCCGAGGAACTCGGCCTGCCCGTCGAGCCGCCAGCGCGCGGCATCGCCGGTGCGATACATCCGTGCCCCGGGTTCGGGCGCGAACGGATCGGTGACGAACCGCTCGGCGGTCAGCGCGGGCCGCTCGTGATAGCCCGGCGTGACGCCAGCGCCTCCGAGGTACAGCTCGCCGACGATCCCGGCGGGCGCCGGCTCGCGATGCTCGTCGAGGACGTAGACCCTGTTGTTGGCGAACGGGATTCCGATCGGCAGCGGGGCATTGCCGGGAAGATGATCCACCGTCCCGGCGAACCACACGTTGTCGACGCTGACCTCGGTGACGCCGTACGCGTTGACCACCGAGTTCGCCGGGCCGACGAGGCGTTGCGCCAGCGCGTACTCGCGGACCCGCCACTCGTCACCGCCGCCGATCAGCACGTGCACGAAATCCAGCCGCTGCCCGAGCTGTTCGACATGGGTGAGCAGCGTGCGCAATACCGCGGGGACCAGTTCGGTGCACTGCACACCCTCGGACCGCATCAACTCGTACAGGTCGGCGGGATCGAGCAGCGTCTCCCTCGGCACGATCACCAGCCGGCCCCCGGTGGTCAACGCGCGCAGCGTCTCACCGACGAACATGTCGAACGAGAAGCTGGCCGCCTGCTGATACGTCCACTCCGGGCGCAGATGGTAAGCGTGCCGCCACATCCCCACCGCGTGCACCAGGTTGCCGTGGTTCACCACCACGCCCTTGGGTTTGCCGGTGGAGCCGGAGGTGTAGATGAGATAGGCCGGATCGTCCGGAGTGTTGCGCAGCGGGAGATTGTCGCTGTCAGAGGGGGTTTCGCCGGTCAGGTACGCGTCGTCGATGACGAGCTTCGCGCCACAGTCGGCGAGCATGTAGTCGAGCCGGTCCCGGGGGTACGTCGGGTCGAGTGGCACGTACGCCGCACCGGCTTTGAGTACCGCCCACATCGCGGTGAACAGCTGGAAGCCACGATCGAGGCGGATTGCCACCCGCTCCCGCGGCGTGACCCCGTCAGCACACAGCCGACGGGCGAGCCGGTTGGCCCGCTGGTTCAGCTCGCCGTAGCTGATGGTGCTGTCGCGGAAGGTGAGGGCCGGTGCGTCCGGAGTCGTTGCGGCACAACGCTCGAACAGCTGATGAATGGTCGACGCATCGATCTGGGGGCGAGCGCTGTCGTTCCATTCGTGCACGATCCGGCGCCGTTCGGCCTCGGTGAGCAGAGGCAACCGAGTGATCGGGACGACCGGGTTGTCGACGGCGGCGGTCAGCACGGTCAGTAGGTGGCCGAGCATCGCCGTTATCCGTGCGGCATCGAACAATTCGGTCGCGTAGTCGATGCTCAGTACCGCGCCATCGGCCGGGAAGTCCAGCCCGACAGCGAGATCCATCATCGTCGCCGCGGGCGCTAGTTCACCCGCGTACCTGACGGAGTGATCGCCGAGCTCCGGAGTGTTGTGCACGGTCAGCATGATCGGGCTGAGCCGATTCCGGTTCCCGCTGCCCGGACGGGCAAGTGCGGCAATCAGATCCGGCAAGGCCAGCTCTTGATGCTCCAAGTCGAGCAGTACCGCGTCGCGCACTCGGTCGATCAGTTCGTCGAACGTCGGATCGCCGGAAACGTCGCCGCGCATCGGCAGAATGTTCAGCAGCGGACCGACCACGCCTTCCGAACCACTCGCGGTCCGGCAGGCGACCGGGGACAGCACGGTGATGTCGGTTCGGCGCGTGTAGCGGGACAGCACGGTCTGCACACTTGCCAGCAGTGCCATGAACAGGCTCGCTCGCCGACTCTGCGCGTAGGCCCGGACTCGATCGAGCAGCTCGGGATCGACGCGGGCGCAAACCCGTGCCGCCGCGAAGGATCGGGCGACCGGCCGCGGACGGTCGGCGGGCGGCTCCAGGTCGAGATCCGCGTCGTCGAAGCGTGCCTGCCAGTAGGCGGTCAACGACGGATCGGACTTCGCGGCGGCGGCTCGGGCGACCAGGTCCGGCAGCGGCGTGGCGGCGGGCAGGCCGGTGCCGGTGCCGGTGCAGGCGGCGGGATACAGCTGTGCGAGTTCGGCCCCGACGACGCCCGCCGACCAGCCGTCGAAGGCGAGATGATGCACGACGAGCACCATCTCGTCGTCGCCGACCAGGAACGCCCGGGCGATCGGACCGTGGCGCAGATCGACGCCGTCGGTGTCCGGCGCGGCTTCGATCAGCGGGATGGTCGCCGCGGAATCGATCACCATGCTCGGTTCCGAACCGTCGTCCGGAAAGCGGGATCTGAGCATCGGATGACGACGGGCGAGCTCGGCGAGCGCGCGGGTGAGCGGTGCCGCCTCGACTCGTTCGTTCCATCGATACCGAATGCCGAGCGTGTGCGCGGGTAGCCCGGCGCACACCTGCTCGGCGACCCAGAAGTCGCGTTGCCACGGACTCAGCGGCAGCGGCACGTTCTCCGGCAAGGTCGTGCTCGGTCCCGCATCCGTGCTGACGCGCCGATCCAGCCGTGCCGCGACCGCGACCACCGTTGGCTCCGCGTACAACTCGCGCAGGGTGAGCTCGACACCGTGTTCATGGCGCAACGCGGCACAGAGGCGCACGGCGCTGAGCGAATCGCCACCGAGAGTAAGGAAGTCGTCGTCCGGCCCGCTGACCGGAACGCCGAGCAGCGACTCCCACAGCGTCGCGATCGTCGCCTGGTCCGCCGTACCCGTCCACGGCGGCTTGGTGTTTTCCACCATCGGCACCAGTGCGGCGCGATCGATCTTGCCCTGCGGGGTCAACGGAAACCGCACGTGCCGAACGAGTTCGGCGGGCACGAGGTAAGCGGGCAACGTCGCCAGCAGGGACGTTCGCACGGCGGCCAGGTCGGTGTCGAGTGCGGTCAGCACATGGCCGATCAGTACCGGCAACCCGGCCCGCTCATGGACCGACACGACGGCGTCATCGATGGCGGGCAGCGCCCGCAGAGCCGTCTCGATATCGCCCGGCTCGACCCGGAACCCGCGAATCTTTACCTGATCATCCAGCCTGCCAAGGTATTCCAGCTGACCGCCGCGCCAGCGGACGCGATCGCCGGTCCGGTATTCCGTGCCGTCGGGTCCGGGCCGGAATCGTTCGGCGGTCAGCTCGGGCCGGTTCAGGTAGCCGTCGGCGACCATCCGCCCGCCGATCAGCAGTTCACCGGTCGAGGCCGGATCGCCGTCGGCATCGACAACTCGACAGGTCACGCCGTCCAGCGGCGTGCCGATCGGTACCGCCTCGCCGACCCACCTGGTGAGGTCCGCGACGGTCGCGACGACAGTGGTTTCGGTGGGGCCGTAGGTGTTCAGCAGGCGCGTCGCCGCACCCGCCACCGACTGCCAGCGCCGCACCGCATCGGGTCGCGCCGCCTCGCCGCCGATGATGGTCAGCCGGACCGTGGCAGGCAGCGCGGCCTCGCCGCGATCGAGCGCGGCGACCAACTCGTGCCAATAGGCCGTCGGCAGGTCGAGCACGGTGACCCCGAGTGCCGCGCAGCGGTCGAGGAACAGATCCGGCCGGCTGATCATGTCGTCGTCCCGAATTACCACGGCCGCACCGCAACTCAGCGCCGGGAACAGCTCCTCGACGCTGGCGTCGAAACTCAACGACGCGAATTGCAGCACCCGATCATCGGCACCGAGCCCGTACCGGTCGATCGCGGCCGCGCAGAAGCCCGCGAGCGCCCGCCGCGACACCAGCACACCCTTCGGCTGCCCGGTCGTCCCCGACGTGAAGATCACGTAGGCAATGCCGGGCTGCGGAACGCCACCCGCCAAGGCGACCACACCGTCCGCGGTCACCAGCGCGGCAGGCCGGGCATCGTCGATCATTGCCGCCAGCCGGGCCGCCGGATACGCCGGATCGAGCGGCACATACGCCGCTCCGGCGCGGAGCGTGCCCAGGATCGAGACCACCGCCGCACGGCTACGGGCCAGCTGAATACCCACCCGGTCACCGGCTCGAACTCCGTTGGCGCGCAAGCACTCCGCGAAGTCGTCGGCCCGCTCGGCCAGCTCGGCATAGGTCAGCGCGGCGTCGCCATCGATGAGTGCCGCCGCTCCCGGCTGCCGACTCACCTGCTCAGCAAAGGACTCCCACATCCCGTCATTCACATCGGATCGGAATGCCTCACCGGCAGCACTCACCGGATCTCCTCGCCTCGGTCGAACTCCGGGGCAGATGTTATGGCGCGAATGGGCGAGGCATGCGGCACCGAAGGCCGCGATGATGTTTCGATGACGTCCGTTTCCGGAAAGGTCAGCGCGGGCGCCTCACCGATGATCGAACGATGACGGCGCCGGTCCGTAAAACCAGGCGCTCGGTCGAAATATGCAGTGGTACAACGACCTTCGGTCCGCCGGAAAGGCCATCAGGTAGTTCATTCGATGTGTTTGCCCGCGTCGGTTCGCCGCAACCATTGGGTAATCACATAGAACGCCGCGGCGAGTATCGCGGCGGCCAGCCAGAATTGGTGCGCGTGGCCGTGATCGGCCAGCCATCGGTAGACGGCGACACCCGCGCCGCCGCCGAGCGCCTCGCCCATCGCCGTGCTGATCGCGAAGATGCTGTAGCCGACGGCCCGGTTCTGCTCCCGGATCAGCCCGACGATCAACACGTCCCCGCTCGGCATGAAGATCATCTCGGCCGTGGTGAACAGCACGACGAACACGATCGCGCCGCTGATGCCGGGCAGTGCGAACGCGGTGAGGAAGGCGAGCACGAACACGAGGTTGGCCAGCACAACGGCGCTGAGGTGACTGCCCTTCGTCCACCGGCCGGTGAGGCGGGTGATGCCGAGTTGCAGCGTGACCACCATCAGCGCGTTCACGGTGTACAGCGGGCCGAGGAGGCCGGGGGAATTCAGCGTATCGGTCACGAAAAGCGCTAGCACGCTGAACAATTGGCCGTACATGAACCAGTAGAAGGTGTTGATGGCGAAGAACGGACGCAGGCCGGGCTCCCGCAGGACCGCGAGATAGACGCCGATCGACCAGGCGCGGGTGGCGCGTTTGCCCATCGGCAGCGCGGCCCGGTTCGCGAACGTCACCTGTCCGGCAAGGCAATAGAGGGCCGCCACCGCAAGCAGCACGTAACCGTGCTGCTTGCGTTCGACAAAGAACAGCGCGACCGGTGCCGCGACGGCCGCCGCGATATTGATGCTGATGCTGACCAGGGCGAACAGCCTGGACCGGTTCGCCATCCGATCCGAGGCGGCCGCCGCGAGCTGCTTGAGGGCCAACGCGTTGATGGAGATCCCGACGCCCGCGAGACCCAGCGACAGCGCGGTCATCGGCAGCCCGGTGACCAAGCGCAGGCTGACGAAGCCCGCCCCGGCCATCACGCAGCCGACCAGCACCGCCAACGCGGTCGGTATCCGGTCCAGCCACGCTGCTCACAGATATTGCCCGCGGTGGTGGCGCCACAGCCGGTGCAGCCGCCGGTGACCGCACCTTCGTAGAGATACGCTCCGGTGTTCGGGTCGAAGAGTGCCCGTGCCGCTTGGGGATTCGCTGCTTCGGACCGGATAACCGCGGAGAAGAACCGTTGCAGCTGCTCCCGATAAGGGCAGGTCCCCGTTCGGGGTCGGGGGAGTGGAGAAGACGAAGACCGGGCGCTCGTCGAACCGCCGCCGATGCGTGGCGCTCGCGGCGACGGCCTCGGCGGGGTCGCGTGGCTGACGGCGGTTATCGCACGCACCCGCATGGTCGCCCAGCGCGGGAAGTGCAGTCCGGCCGCGCGACGGCTGGCGCCGGATCCCACCAGATCGCGGTCGAGCAGCGTGATCGCCATACCTGGTGCGCGAGTGACCAGTTCGCGGGCGATGAGGCAGCCGATGATGCCGCCGCCGACGATGGCCACGTCGGTGTCGATCATCGCCGGACGACCTTCGCCACGTCCTCGGGTGCCAGCTTCGCCGACCATTCCAGGAAGGAGGCGAGTTGCTCATCGCTGCGCATACCACGCAGGCGGTCGACCACGCGTTGGCTGCGCCAGGCGATCAAACTCAAATTGCGGTCCGGCAATCCGCGCTGTTGTGCGGCCGCATTGTGCAGGAAGATATTTCGATCGGCGGGCCCGTCCCATTGCACCGCGAATTGGTTATCGATCTTAAATTCGTCGCCTTCGCGGTCGAGCCGGTGGGCGATCGGATCAAGGAAATCCATGGCGGCCGGGCGGAAACCGGTCGCCCAAATGATCACGTCGGCGTCTATGTGCCCGATGGTGCCGTGGTGATTCTTATTCGAGACGCGCAGCGTCCAATCGTCGCAATTGCCGCGGACGACGTCGGTGACCTCGCGATTCGGATAGAGTGCGGTGAGATCGGGGAGGCCGTCGACGAATCGGTGCACGTAGATGCGTTGGTATAGCTCGCGCAGCGTCGCCTCGGATATCCCGTCGCTGGTGAGTATGTGTTGCTCGTTGAATTCCTGGCGGGTGCTACGTTCCAGGGTGGAGAAATAATCCGAATGGCTCGGCATGTAGAAGTCGTTGGTGAACGGCGAGTCGTCGAGCGGGAAGTAGTTCCGGCGCCGGGTCACCCAGGACACGCGACGGGGCCGCTCCGTTTCGTGGCGGGAGATCAGGTCGAGCACCGCCTCGGCGCCCGACTGTCCGCCGCCGACGACGCAGACTCGCTTGCCGCCGAGCCGCTGTGCGCGCCGCACGATCTCGCTGACGTGGAATTGGCTCTCGCCCAGCACATTTGCGGCAATGGTCGGCACCCAGGGACGGCTGCCGATGCCGATCGAAAGGTTGGCGGCGCGCACCGAACGGCGATCGGTGCGTACGACGAAGGTGTCGTCGAAGTCGATGCCGATGACCCGTTCGCCGTACACGATGTTTTTGTTGAGGTCGCTGGCCCATTTCAGATAGTTGCGGAACTCGCGGCGCGGCATCGTATCGAACTGCGCGTTGATGTAATGGTAGATGCGGCCGTTCGAGTGGAGATAGGACAGGAAGGAGAACTTGTTCGTCGGATCCGCGAGACTTACCAGATCCTTGAGCATCGAGACCTGCAGACTCGCATTCGGAAGCTGTTGTCCGTCGTGCCAATCGAACGAATCTCGCTTGTCCAGAAACAAATTCGAGATATCCGAGTGGTTATACAGTAACGACGCTAGACTCAAATTTGCCGGACCGACCCCGATGCCGACGCAGTGATAAAATGCGCGCGTGTCGCTATCGCGCATGCTCGAACCCCCCGACTACATCGATATGGCAAGTGATCTATACAACCATCCCCTGCCTCGAGGTGCACTTACCTCATCGTCTATCGCGACCCTACCATCGGGCGCAGCACGGCGGCAATGGAATTGGAAGTGGGGCGGCCCCATACTTCTCGGGGCCGCGAGGGGGCGGGCGGTCGGTTTCATAACACGTGCGCTTTTGACGGTGCAATAATTCCATACGGTCGTTTTTTTAGCGCAATATCGACTATTAATTCACACGTCATCCATTGGTCCGGTGCCGGAGGTTAATCCCTTGGCGACCAACAGGATTGGCCGATCGGTTCGGTACGGTGGTTGACGTGAGACCTGCCGTCGGCGGCTCACGGGCGGGCGCGATCGATCCCGGGTCGCGATTAGCAGGGAGGGCAGCATGGCCGACACTGAGGCGCAGGGCCGGATCGAGACGGTGGGCGGGGACTTCTTCCGCGACCCGCAGGTGTATTACCGGCGCTGGCGTGCGCGGGGACCGGTGCTGCAGGTGCAGTTTTCCGAGGGCATGCCGCAGTGGGTGGTCATCGGATACGCCGAGGGCCGGGCGGTGCTCGCCGACCCTCGCCTGCACAAGAGCATGACCGGGATCATCGAGGTGATGCGCAAGAAAGACCCGGCAATACAACAGGATTCGCAGGCGACGGCACTCAGCGCGCACATGCTCAACGCGGATCCGCCCGACCACACCCGGCTGCGCAAGATGGTCAACAAGGCCTTCACCACCCGCCGGGTAGCGGCGCTGCGGCCGCGTATCGAAGAGATCGCCGCCGACCTGCTCGATCAGATGGCCGAGCGCGACGAGGTCGATCTGCTGGAGGCCTTCGCGATTCCGTTGCCGGTCACCGTGATCTGTGAACTGCTCGGCGTGCCCTTCGCGGACCGAGAGGACTTCCAGCGGTGGACGAAGGTGATGGTCGGGGTGGGCAGCGACCTGGCGGAGCGGACGCGCTGCACGGCCGAGATGTCGGAGTATCTGGCCGCGCTGGTGCAGACGAAACGGACCGATCCGGGCGACGATCTGCTCTCCGGGCTGACCCAAACGCGCGCGGACGGTGACCAGCTCACCGAGCAGGAACTGATCGCGATGGCGTTCCTGCTGCTGATCGCGGGACACGAGACCACCGTGAACCTCATCGCCAACGGCGCATATGCCTTGCTGCGCAACAAATCTCAGTTCGACGCGCTACGCGAGGACCCGGCGGGTGTGCCCGCCGCGGTGGAGGAATTCCTCCGCTTCGGCAGCCCCGTCGACTGGGCCACCGTGCGCTACACCACCGAACCGATCCTGGTCGGCGACACCGAAATCCCGGCCGACGAGTTTGTGTACGTCGCTCTCGCCGCCGCGAACCGCGACCCCGCCCGTTACCACGACCCCGAGAACCTCGACCTCACCGGCGACTCCGCCGGCCACCTGGCCTTCGGCCACGGCATCCATTTCTGCGTCGGTGCCCCACTGGCCCGCGTGGAAGCCGAAATAGCGTTTACCGCACTCCTGCAACGATTCCCGGAACTCTCGCTGGCGCCGCGCAGCGACCCGCTGCGATGGCAACCCAGCCTGCTGATCCGCGGGCTGGTCGAGTTGCCTGTGCTGCTGCGTCAGACCTGAGGCTCACGGCGGGGGCGTGACGGCCAGATACACACTGCTCCACAGTTGTGCCGCATTGGCTTCGGTCACGTCCCCCTCGGTGGCCCCGAAGGGCGCGATCCGGTACCGATCGTTCTCGAAACGCCAACTCCAGAGCTCGGAGTTCGCCATCGACTCGGCGGCGTCGATCACCTGCCACAGACTGTGCTGGGCGGCCAGCAGGCGGTCCCGGACGGGCTGGGGTAGGTCGGTGCGGCCGAGTTGGCGTCCGAGACCGCTTGCGAGCGCGGCTTGCACCCAGGACCAGACCACGGTGCCGTGGTAGTCGTGGTTGGTGAATCGCGCCTGGAGGCCGGGATCGGCGAACACCGGATCGGCGACCACCAGCCCCGCCCCGGTCATCAACCCGAGTGGGAACGGCCGGAACAGGGTGCCGACCTGTTTGTCGAGGACCTCGGGTGGCGGGGAGCCGAACAGCAGGTCGAAGGTGTCGTCGGAATGCAGGATCGGAATGGGTGTGCCGTTGGCATCGAGGGCGACGGCGGGGAAGGTGACCGGGCCCTGGTCGAGCGCGGCGAGCGCGGCTTGGGCGGGCACGCCGATCTTCGCGGCGTAGGAATCTATTGCGGCTCTTGCTTGTTCGGCATCGCGGGTCACAGTGAACAGTCGGGGCGCTTCGGCACGCCAGGTCTTCGCCGCGGCGGCGGTGTCGGACAACTGGATTCGGTCGTCGGCGCTGAGGAATGGAGCGAGTGCTCCGCTGTCGAGCAGCCGGGCGGTCGCTTCGAGGGCGGCGGGCGCGAGAATGGCGTTGACGTCGTAGGGATAGCGGCCGCCGCCGAGACCGATTCCGCTGTCCCGCCATTGGCCTGCGTCGTGCCCGTCCTGCAAGGCGATCAGGTTGCCGTACCGAGGGTCGTGTGCGAAAGCCGCTGTGCTCGAGGCTACGAGGCGCAGATTGCGGACCAATTCCTGGCCGATCGATGAGTTGTCCAGGGGCGCGCGCAGATAGGCGGCGGCCCGTTCGACGCCTGCTGGATCGTCGAGCAGATGGGCGGCGACAACGGGTGCCAGCAGGAAGTTTTCGTCGACCATGCTGTAGTCGAATATCGGTGCGTCGCTTAATGTGCCGTTTTCGCGCTGATGGGTGAGCATAGCGAATTCCGAGACGGCTTCCTCATGGGCGACCTGACCCCGTGGGCCGAGTCGAGCCAGCACTGAGCGGATCCCCGCTTCGATCGCCTCGGGGGCCAGTACCGGCTTCAATAGCATCATCGATATCAGGGTGTCGCGACCGAAATATGTGTTGAAGCGCCATGATCCGGCGAGGAACTTCTCCCGGTAGCTGAGGAAGGTGAGAGTGTTCTTCGCGGCGTCCAGCTTTCGCTCCCGGCCATTCAGCAGCGCGGATCCGGATAACGCGGTCAGGGGAGTGTCGCCGGTCGCCGCGGTGACGCTGAGCTTGATCTGGCCGTCCGCCCCGGCGGTGATCGTTCCCGCCGGTGTCACCGCGCCGTCGAGGACATCGAGGCGGAGAAGATAGCCGGGCGCGCCGTCGAGGCGGTCCCGCGCCCATGTCACCGTGTTGCCCGAAGCTGCCGGGGCGACGACGAGTTCGGCGGGTACCAGTGCGTACTGGTCGTAGTCGCGCAGCACCCGGACGTTGGACAGCACCGCCTGCTTGGGCGTCAGACTCGGTGCGGTGATGGCGGCTTCGAACTCTATCCCGGACAGGAGACGGTCGCGAGAGTCCCTGGCGGCCTTTGCTTTCGGCGGCGACTCGACCAGCCAATCGGCCGGTTCCGCGAGTGGTCCGAACCACACCCCGGTACCGCTGTTCCCGGCGGGGAAGGCCGTCAGGATGCGTGGATTTCGCCCCGAACGCAGTAACAGGTGTGCCGCGGTGTCGCCGTCGCGGATCAGGTAGTTCTGATTCAGTCCCTCGTTCACCTCGAAGCGGAAAGCCGTGTCGCGTGGCTGCGTCGCGCATCCGCTGGCGAGGAGCAACAGCAACACGACACACAGGGCAGCACGTTCGAGGCTGGACCGAGGACGGCGTTCGACGGTCTGTACTGCGGCGCTATGCTGCATGACCTATCCCTTCCGCACGTACCGCACCCTGCTGGGACTGGTTCAAATTATCGCCGATCGAGGCCGGCCGTGGTGGAGTGTCGGGTATGACGGACGAGAAACGAACGGCGGGAGTCCTGGCCGGGATTGTGGTGGCGGATTTCGGTCGGATCCTGGCCGCGCCATATCTGACGATGATGCTGGCTGATCTGGGGGCCGACGTCATCAAGGTGGAGCGGCCCGGCGCGGGGGACGATACCCGGGGGTGGGGACCGCCGTTCGCGGGTGGGCAGGCTACCTATTTTCAGTCGGTGAATCGGAACAAGACCTCGGTCGCCCTGGATTTGCGGAGCGAGGAGGGCCAGCGGTACGCGCGGGAGTTGGTGCGGCGGTCCGACATCGTGGTGGAGAACTTTCGTCCGGGGACGATGGCGAAGTTCGGGCTGTCGTATGAGGAGATGCGCGGGATCAATCCGGGGCTGATCTATTGCTCGTTGTCCGCGTTCGGCGGAGGCGCGGGTGCCGAATTGCCGGGTTACGATCTGCTGATTCAGGCCGCGGGTGGGTTGATGAGCATTACGGGGGATGGGGAGCCGACGAAGACCGGGGTGGCGGTGGTCGACGTGCTCGCCGGGCTGCATGCGGCGGTGGGAGTTCTTGCGGCGCTTCGGCATCGGGAGTCGACCGGCGAGGGACAGCTGGTCGAGGTGAATCTGCTGTCGAGTCTGCTGGCGGGCATGGTGAATCAAAGCACGGCCTACGCGCTGGCCGATATCGTGCCGAGCGCTCTCGGGAACCGGCATCCGTCCATCGCGCCGTACGAGGTCTTCGCTACCGCGGACCGGCCGTTGGCCGTCGCGGTGGGTAGCGATGGTCAGTTCGTCACGCTGTGCCGCGCCATCGGAGCCGAGCACCTGGCCGACGATCCGCGATTCACCGACAACACCACGCGGGTCGCGCATGTCGAGGCGCTGGCAGCGGAACTCGGTGGCATCTTGACCACCAGGTCCGCGGCCGACTGGGCGGCGTTACTCACTCCGCTCGGCGTCCCGTGCGGCCCCGTCAACGATATGGCCGGAGCGTTCGCGCTGGCCGACAGTTTAGGGTTGCGGCCGCGCATCCCCTCGGAGACCGGCCTGCCGCCGCTGGTGGCGAACCCGATCACGTTGTCACGCAACCCGGTTCGCTATGTCAGTGCGCCACCCGAGCTGGGCTCGGGAACCGATCGGATTCGTGCCTGGCTGGACGAGACATCCGCGGGATGATGGAACATCAAGCGCTCGTGGGTGTTCTGCGGCTGAGAATCAGTGCGCGCTGACGGCGACCGGAAGACGAGCCGCCATCCGCTTTGCCAACAGGATCACCACGTGGGCACGCAGCATTCCGATCGTGCCCGCGCAGGTATCCGCCCGAGCCATGGCCGCGTAGTCGTGTACGTTATCCGGATCGCTGAGTAACTCGTCGAGTTCCATTCCGGCTCTGGCTTGTTCGAGGGTCAGTGCCCGATCGGGCAGCCAGCTCAACCGCCACGCCGTCCGTCCTCGGTCGGTTACGCGGGAGGCACGTTCCGGACTGGCATCACTGGTGATCGACCACTCGGTGAAGTAGAGCGCCATGACAAACTCCTCTAGGCGGCATCGTCGAATTCGCAGCGCTGGTTCAGCTTTCGCGTGCGCTTTCGATAGACGGGAAGCTCGAGGCGAGCAGCCTTATTCGGTCTATCTCGTCGGTCTCAACAGGTTGTCGATCCCAGATCCAAGGTAGAACTTGCCGACGCGATCCACGACCCCTGTGCCGCATTCTAAAATCGAGTTCAGATAGCGTTAACTGGCATATCACAAACGATCACGACACGATCACGTGCGGATCATGGTCGACCAGGGATGATGCGTGTGACGTCGGCATTTTGAGCGGTTGCGGCGGGTGCCGTGGCATCGTCGCTGCTCATCAACGAGCCTTGCTGACCGATGGACGCGCGGGTGGTGTTGTCCGTCTTGGCGGCGAACCGCAGCCGACTTGGGGTAGTAGCCGTCAAGTGGCCGGGTCTGTCGGATTAATGTGTCCGGCGCGTTTCTGAATACGAATTTACCGCCCGCACTGAGCATTCCGGCCACTGAGATAAATCGCAACAGAGTTAGAAATTTCCGTCTCTAACGGCTTTTCATTCGGGGAGGGTGACAGACGATCGGTAACCGGGGCAGTGTTCGAGATCGCCATCGCGGGAACAGGTGAGGAGCCAGTGCAGGTAGTGGCGGGCGATCTCGAGTTCTCGCATATGGTTATCGATGGCCGTGACGTGGGTGGTGACCGTGGCGCGCCAGTCGGCGGTGCTGGATCGGGCGGTGAGCAAGGTGGCGATCTCGTCCAGGCTCATCAGGCCGGTGGTTTGCCATTGCTTGATCAGGGCGATGCGATAGAGCTGGTCCTGGTCGTAGCAGCGACGGCCACCGCGGCGATGAGTGGTGAGCAATCCCCGGCGCTCCCAGTAGTGCAGCGTGGACAGGGGGATATCGAAGTGGTCCACGACGGTGGCGATGGGTGTCAGCTGCGGCATTTCTCTAGTTGACCTCAACCCGGGTTGAACAGGCAAGGTAAGCCTTGGCTTTGTTGATCAATCCTGGAGGACGAGACGTGCCACTAGAGCCATATTCCATCACTGCGGCGGCCCGCGCTTTACGTGCGGGTGAGACGTCGAGCGTCGCGCTCGTCGAATCGGCGATAGCGCAGGCCGACCGGCACGACAGCGAACTGGGCGTCTATCTCGCCCGGTTCGACCGGTCGGCCCGGCGGCAGGCGCGGCGGGCCGATGCGGAGCGAGCCCGTGGTCTTGATCGCGGCGTGCTGCACGGCGTTCCTGTCGCGGTGAAAGACACCATCGCGGTGGCCGACGGCGATACCACCGCGCAGAGTGTGGTGCACGACCGTGCGTGGGGCGCGGGCCGGGACGCGCCGGTGGTCACGAGGTTGCGCGAGGCGGGCGCGATCATCACCGGCAAGACCACGACGATGGAGTTCGCCTGTGGCGTACCGGATTCGACCGAGCCGTTCCCGTTGCCGCGGAATCCGTGGGATCCGAGCCGGTGGGCAGGTGGCTCTAGTTCCGGCACGGCCGGCGGAATCGCCGCAGGACTGTTTCCCGCGGGACTCGGCTCGGATACGGCGGGCAGCATTCGGATGCCCGCTGCGTTCTGCGGTGTCACGGGCCTGCTGCCGACCTTCGGCCGCGTACCGAAATCTGGTTGTGTGCCACTGGGTTACAGCGTGGACCGCGTCGGACCACTGGCTCGTACCGTTGCGGACTGCGCGGCGCTGCTCGCGGTCATCGCTGGTCCGCATCCGAGCGATCCCGACAGCATGGTCGCGCCCGCCGACAACCGATCGATCAATGAGTTCCAGGCCGAGCCGGATCTGTCCGGAGTACACATCGGGGTGGTGCGCCGAGGGCATTTCCCCGCTGACTCCGATCCTGGCCTGGCCGATGTATTCGATTGTGCGATAGGCGTTCTCGTGGACCTTGGTGCCGACGTCGAAGAGGTCGTCCTGCCGTACCTGGCGGAAACCATCATGGCGACGTTCGTGACCGTTACGTGTGAAGGGCTCGCCTACCATCGCGCCGTGCTGGCTGACAGATGGGACGACTATTTCGTGGCATCGCGCGGATTGCTCGCCAAGGGCGCGCTGGTGTCAGGCGCCGATTATGTTCAGGCCCAACGGGTCCGGCGGGTCGCGCAGGACGCGATCGGCGAGCTGTTCGACCGGTTCGACGCGGTGGTCTGCCCGACGGCGTCCGTCGGTGCGCCGCGATTCGACGAACTGGTCGATGCGACAGGGCTCCAGGATGACGCCGGCTTGTTCGGGAAGTTGTATACCCCCTACTGGAATGGACTCGGCAACCCGGTGCTGGCGCTGCCGATGGGTTTCGGCGCGACCGGACTGCCGTTGTCGCTGCAGATCGCTGGGCCCGCGTTCGGCGAGGCGATGATCCTGCGGATCGGCGACGCCTTCCAGCAGCACACCGAATGGCACCGACAATTGCCGCCCCGCTACCGGACGGCGGTAGCGGTATGAACGAGCCGGAGATCATCCGTACGCTGCTCGACGCCGCCGGGCTACCGGCAAGTGGGGCCGAAATAGCCGGTCTCGCAACAACGTATCTCGCATATCGGGCCGAGATCGACGCCCTCTATGCGGTGCCCGCCACACGATACGTCGACCCTGCGACGCGGTTCCACGCGGCGGCGCGACTCGCGGAGTGGGGCCGATGAGCGCGCACGCAACAGCGGCGGATCGGGCGCGCGGCCGCATCGAACGGTGGGAACCGCAGCGGCTGGTGCTGATCCTGGCCTGCATCGGATCGTTCTCTGTCGTGCTGGACGCCACCATCGTTTCGGTCACCCTGCCTGATCTGCGCGCCGATCTCGGCTTCTCGCCAGCCGCGCTGCCATGGGCGGTGAACGCCTACACCCTCGCCTTCGCAGGTTGCCTGCTTTTCGGCGGCCGCTGCGCGGACGTCTTCGGCCGGCGCCGGATCATGCTCGTCGGGATGGGGATATTCACCGTCGCCCGAGTAGCCGTCGGGCTCGCCGACGCACCCGCGTTCTTGCTAGCCGCGCGAGCTGCGCAGGGCGTCGGCGGTGCGCTGCTGATGCCGGTCACATTGTCCATGCTGACAACGACTTTCGTGGAGCGGTCGGCACGCGCCCGCGCGTTGGCCATGTGGAGCGCGGTGGGTGCCGCCGGTGCCGCGAGTGGTCCGGTGATCGGTGGCTTACTCACCCAGCTGGCCGGCTGGCGCTGGGTGTTCTTCGTGCTCGCGCCACTAGGCGTCGTCGGCATCATCGGCGCGTTTCTCACGCTGCCCCAGCATGTTTCGGGGTCCACGCGTTCGCGACTGGACATAGTCGGCGCGCTGCTGGCCACCGCGGGCATCACGGGTGTGGTACTGGCGATCATGCGCTCGGCGGCCGTCGGCTGGACCGACCGCACCGTGCTCGGCTCTCTACTGGGAGGTTTCGCGTTGATCGGCATTTTCGCGATCCACCAAACGCGCTGGGCCGCAGACCCGATCCTGCCATTCGGCATCTTCCGAATTCGCTCGGTCAGTAGCGCGAACGCGGTGATGTTCCTATTCGGAACCGGCTTCCTCGCCAGCCCGGTACTGCTGTCACTGTATTTGCAAGACGTGCAAGGCTATTCGCCCCTACTGGCAGGCGTCGGCTACCTGCCGGTAGGCGCGGCGATGATCGCTGGTTCGCGATCGGCGGGTTGGTTGACAGTCCGACTGGGCGCACGCACTGCGACAATGTCGAGTTGTGTCATCGGCGCCGTGGGCCTGCTCTGCACGGCCGCCTGCATCGCCCTCGACGCGTCATACCTATGGACCGTCCTCTTCTCGGGCGCAATCCTCGGCTACGGCACCGCCGCCGCCTTCACCCCCCTCACCGTCGCCGCCACCGACGGAGTACCCCCCGGCCGCAGCGGCCTGGCCGCCGGAGTCCTCAACACCGTCCGTCAAACCAGCGGCGCAGTCGGCCTAGCAGCACTGAGTACGATAGCCCTATCCGCAGGCTACGCAGCAAGTTTCGCCACCAGCGCCCTCTGCCTAGCCGCCGCAACCCTCGCCGCAACAATCACCATGCCCCGCCACCCCCGCCCAGCACCAAATGCCGCTCGATAGGTGTGCGGCGATCTGTCAGCGTAAGTCGGTGATGAGGCGGAAGCGTTGGAGGACTACGGTGGTTTCGTCGGTGACGGTGAAGGTGTTGTCGTTCAGTGCGTTTCGCATTTCTGGGCTGTGCCAGTAGTTTTCGTGGGCCGCTCGCCAGTCGGCGAGGGTGGTGAAACCTTCGCCCTCGTCGATGGCGTGGGCGAGGTCGACGTCTGCGAGTCGGGCTAGGCGGACGTGGGTGACTTCGATGATCGCGATCCGGTGGTCGTTTGAATCGACTACTGCCGCAAGAGAACCGACTTGCGGGAGGGGGTCGCCGCAGTGCTCGTAGTCGGCGAGTATGCCGGTGGTGGAGGTTTTGGATCCGTCGAGGATCGCGGCTACCAGCTGGTCGCGTAGGGGGCCGGGGAATGCGAACTCGGCTTTTGGGAGTGCGCGGGGGTCGGGTGGCATGCGGGAACTCTATGGGGGAGTCGCTAGTGGGTCGCGTTTTCAGCGGAGGAGACGTCGATTCGGCTGCTGATATTGCCGCGCAATGGCATGAAAGTTCCGTCGCGGAGGGATTGTTCGATGTCTTCGAGAGAATGGCCCTTTGTTTCGGGGACGAAGAAGTAGACGAAGATCAGCGACAGTAGGTTGAAGGCGGCGTACATGACGAAGGCGGGGCCAAGGCCGAGAGTGTCGATGGTGGTCAGTGCGGTGAGGGTGAGGATGAGGTTGGAACCCCAGAGGGCGACGGCGTGCAGGCTGGTCGCGCGGTCGCGGATGCTCAGGGGGTAGAGCTCGGAACCGAGTAGCCAGCCGACCGCCTGTAGTCCGGCGGCGTTGCACGCCATGTACGCGAGCATCAAGGCCAGGGTGAGGAAGCGGTTCGGGTGCGCGGTGAGGATGAAGAGCAGGCCGAAGCCGAAGAGGAACAGGGTTGCGCCGGGAATGAGCATCAGCATCAAGCGGCGGCGGCCCACCTTGTCGACGAGGCGTTCGCCTACCCCGGTGAAGATCAGGTAGACGGCGGCGATGCCGAGGCCGGACCAGACGACCAGTCCGGTGCTGAAACCCGCTGCGCTGCCGAGGATGGTGTGCGAGTAGTAGATCATCATCTCCAGCCCGGACAGCTGGGTGAAGGCGGCGATGCCGAGGCCGGCGACCAGGGCCGGGCGGGCCCAGCGCTGGGTCAGATTCGCCCAGCCGCCGCGCGACTCCCGCTGTTCCTGCTGGGAGATGGCCCAGATCTGCAGTGTCTCGTCGACGGCGGCCGAGCGGTTCGGGCGCATCCAGCGCAGCACCACCCTGGCCTTGCCGACCGTGCCGTTCTCGATGAGCCACCGTGGTGTCTCCGGCAGTTGCAGCATGGCCACGGCCAGCACGAGTGCCGGGATCACCGCGATGCCGATCATCCAGCGCCAATTGTCGCTCGCCTCGAACGTGTTCTCCGAGGTGGCGACCACGCTCACCAGGTTGGCGAGGAAGATGCCGACGCCGATCGCGATGTTGAAGAAGGTCACCATCGCGCCCCGGCGGTGTGGTGGCGCGAGTTCGGCGATGTAGGTGGGCACGATCTGTGAGCAGGCGCCGACCGCGAGGCCGAGGAACAGCCGGCAGGCCGTCATCATCCACGCGTCCACCGCGAGCGCGCAGGCGATGACGCCCACCGCGAACACGCAGGCGATGATGAAGATGGTCTTGCGGCGGCCCAGCGCCTTCGACAGCGAACCACCGACCAGCGCGCCGACCACCGCACCGAGCAGGATCGCGGCGGTGAGGATCTCCTGCCGGGAGTGGTCGATGCCCCACTGCGCCGACATCTTGGGTAGCGCGCCGGAGATGATCCCGGTGTCGTAGCCGTAGAGCATGCCGCCCAGCGCGGCGAACAATGCCACGATGACGACATTGCGGTCGGCGCTCTGATTTTCGTCGGCCGTCGGTTTCTCTGGTGCCGAGACGACCATCTCGTAGCCATCGAGGTTGCGACGGCGCAGCCGCGGAATGAAACTCCGGCGTCTGGTTATCGTCGTATTCTCGGTGGGCATCGTTCCAGTTGATAGTGCTGGAAGAGACCGCGCAAACTAAGCGGTCTTATTTGTGAACAGAATTACGTTCCGAGAAAGTGCTGCACCGCGTGTCGGCTACGTTGTCCCCGCCTCGACGGGAATTGGTAGAACGGCCGCTGACCGGGCATCCGGCACCGTTTTTGCCCGTCCGGCCGTCAACGCCACCACGATGATCGCGGCAACCAAGCTGGTGATCGCGATGATCGAGGCCACCCGCCCGGCAGCGTCGCCGACCTCGGCGGCGAGATCGAGGTCGATATGTCCGAAGACGACGGTGGCCACCGCCGCGCCGATGGCGCCGCCCAGGTTGTGGAACGTCCACGAGGCACCGACCGCGAATCCGGACCGGGTCGGCGGCACGGTCGAAATCGCCAGCACGGTCGCTGGTCCGAGCACCAGGGCCCAGCCGCCACCGAACAGGACAAGCGCGACCAGCAGGACCGCCACCTGATCACCGAACGCGGACCACGCGATGCCCGCCCCCGCGAGGGTCAGCAACCCGAAACCCCACGGCAGCAACGAGTGTGCCCCGAGCCGATCGACGAACCGGCCCGCGATCGGCGACGAGAGCGCGAGCGTGCCGCTGACGAGCAGCAACACGAATCCCGCCTGCCGCACGTCGAAGTCGCGCCCCTGCGTGAGGTACGTCGGAATCACCAGCAGCGCAGCGGCATAGAACAACCCGAGCGAGAAGTCCGAGACGATCGCGGCGACGAATCTGCGATTGCCGAACAGGGCCGGGTCGATCAACGGGTTCGCCGCGCGACGTTCCGCGACGATCCCGGCCGCGACGGCGGCGACGAGCACGACCGCCGCGACGAGAACCGACGGCGACAGCCATCCGCGCAGGTCACCCAGAACAAAGATGCCAACGGCCGAAACCACGGCGAACGCGACAACGACCTGTCCGGCCCAATCGGTCCCGCCGCCGGTCTCCGGCGGCACCTGGGGGACCGCGACGGCGATCGCGATCAAGGCCGCGAGGCCGAGCGGAATGTTGATCCAGAAGATCGACTGCCAGCCAAGGGCGGGAACGAGCAGGCCACCGAGCACCGGACCGATGGCAAGCCCGAGTCCGTTCACGGAGTACAGCCAGCCGATCGCCTTTCCTCGATCACCCTGCGGGAAAAGAGATTCCACCAGGGTCGACGTGCTCGTGTACAGCACGGCGCAGGCCGCGCCCTGCACGAAGCGGGCGACGAGCAGCACGCCGATCGACTCCGACAGGGCGGCACCCGCGGAGGCGATCACGAACAGCGCGAGCCCGAACAGCAACACCTTTCGCCGACCGAGGCGATCGGCGACGCGTCCCGCCGTGACCATGAGCATCGACAGCGCCATCAGGAACACGCCCAGCGTCAGCTCCGCGTTCGACGGACCGGCCCGCAGATCCGCGCCGATGGCTGGCAACGCGGTGGTGACGATCGTCAAGTCGATGCAGCCGAGGAACGACGCCACCGCAAGCCCGGTGAACCCGATGACGCGTCGCCGCGCGGGGATCTGGACGGTCACTGATCGCCTCCCGGTGTGTTCAGTGCCGACTTGCGCTTCTTGAATCGCAAGGGCAGCCACGCGACTCGGTCCGGATGCTCCGGCTCGACGAAGAGTTCCCTGGTGCGTCCCATCGCGGCGGAGATCCGCTGCGGGTAGATCACGTAGTCGAAACCCTCGTGCGCCCACAGCGGCATGATGATCGGGCATTCTTCCAAAAGATATGCCCGGCAAGACGTCCGGACCGACTCCTGATCGACGTCCGGTTCCCGGGTGAGTCGTCGCTCGATGAATCGGTCGATGGTGCTGTCGATCGCGTGCCGATACGGCTCGTCGGTGTCGTAGGCGTGCTCGATGGCGTCGTACAGGTCACCGTAGCGCGGGTGAGACAGGGCGAAGTCCCACCGCAATATGTTTGTCGGGCAGTCGATCTGGTCCAGGTAGCCGATATTGCGGGCGATCCACTGGTCGCCGGCGATGCGCGCACGCGCATGCCGATCGACATCCGTTCCGCCACTGAGGTTGTGGCGTTGCAAGGTGTCCGCGACGGCGATCGCGCACCGACCGAAATTCGACCGATTGATCAGATCGATGGTCGCCGCGAGCTTCTCGCCTTCGTGATAGTCCGCGCCGACACTGACCAGGAGAACGGTGGAGCGCCCGTCGGTCGTGATGCCGTCCGAGCGTAGGTCGTAGGCGGCCTTGTGCGAGGCGGAGAGCAGCGTGGTCGTCGTCATCAGCTCCACACCTTCAACGACTCGGCCGGATCGCTGATCCCGATGAACAGCCCAATGGTGATGCGGGGGCGGTCCTTGGACGGGGCGACCGCGTGCACCCGGCGTGGATCGATGAAGATCGCGTCGCCCACCTGCGGCGTGATGACCAGCGCTGGATCGCCGACGGCCGCCCGGTCGATGCCGTACACCCGGTCTCCTGACCTGTCCCGATACTCGCTTTCCTCGGGATAGTCGTCCCAGATCTCCAATTGGCCGCCTTCGTCCGGCACGTCGAGATAAACGTTGACCGACAGTTGGCGAACAATCCGAATCGCAAAGTCCTCCGGCAGATTTCGGCCCACGTTGTCGGTGTGCGGCTCGAGATCCACCCCCGCCAGCTGGTAGCGCGCCACCCCGGCGAAGAAGGCCTGCCCGTCGCGCCGGAGCAAACTCGCGCCGGACGGCCAGATCTCGTCGAGCAGCAGCCGAATGTCATCCGCGGGATAGGAATACGGCGAGGCGATGGCGCGTAGCCGGTCGATATTGCGCCGCGCCTCGTCGAAGTACTGTCCGCGCCCGTCCTCGGTGCTGGTCTCCGAGAACGCGTGACCGATGCGCCGGAACTGCGGGTCGGTGGCCAACGGGCCATGGTCCTGCCTGCCGACGAACGCCTTGCGTAAATGGTCGAGCGCGTCGGGCCGGACGAATCCGGCCAGTCGAACCGCGTGCACGTCGCCGTTCAGCAACGCGGTCAACGCCTCATGATCGAATCCCTGCCTGGTGGTGTCCAACACGCGGTCTCCGAGAGCTGGCGTGGCCGTGGTCATGTCGTTCCCCTCTGGTTGTCGCTCGATGGACCGGGCACAGGCCCAGGCACGAGAGACCCCCGTCTCTCGAGAGGGCTCCGGAATGTCGATGGAGCCCGCGCTTGCCCGGGCCGCGATGACGCGGCTCGGCCTGGTCTTGACCCGGGGCACCCCGCCGCGGTTGGAGGGTTGCCGGCCAGCTAGCCGGGGACTTGACGCTGGCACTCTTGACCTGAGATAAGAGTCGCGCACGTCAGATGCGTTGTCACGCTTTAGAATCGCATTGAGTTATGAAACCGGATCAGCGCCAGGGCGCCCTGGTTTCAGCTTCCGCGCAGGCCGAGACCACGCAATTCCAGAGCGGCCAACGCGCGCACCGTTTCGGCGTCACCGCGCCGCCAGGCGTCGACCACGTCGCCGCCTATTCGGTCCAATCTGCGCAGCGGTTGGTTGGCGAGCGCGCGCAGAGCGAGCAGTTCCCGGCCGCCCGAGGCGGCACGCAAACGCACCGCGGCGGCGGCTCGGCGCATCCACCGCACCCGCAGCGGCAACCAGACGAACAGCACCAGTCCCAGCGGGACGATCAGCATCCCGATGGCCAGGGCCGTCGCCAGCTCGTTGGTGAGGGCCTGCTGATCGTGTCCGGCCTCGGCCATCGATCGGGCCGCTCCGGCGGCGCGCTCGAACGGGGAGGCCAGATCGTCGCCGACCATCGGGACCCGGCCGACCTTGCGGCCGACATCGCCGAGGCTGTCGGCCATACCGCTACCAGCTCCCTCCAGCTTCTGGCCGGGAACGGCGAGTTTCTGCACGAGGTCGTGTAACCAGAGCGCGGCCGTGATCGAGCCGTAAACCCATGCCGCCACCAGCAGATCCGTGACCACTTGCCGGGCGGCGACGGGAGCCCGATCGGCGTAAATCTTCACGGATTCAGAATCCTCGGTCCGTTGAGTGAAAACAGGGCTTTCGAGTTGGGCCGGGGCGGGCGAGGCTGTATCGAAATCTGCCAGGCGCTGTGCGTCAGACGACGAGGAGTTCGCTGATGACCATTCGGTCGCTGGACGACGCGCTCGGTGCGGTCACCGAACTCGCGCCCATTGCGCGGCAGTACAGCCAGAAAGCCGAGGACGCCCGCGATCTTCCGGCCGAGGTGGTCGACGCCATCACGGCCGCGGGCCTGTGGGGCGTGTTCACCCCGACCGGCGTCGGCGGCAGCGGTCTGATCGGGGTCGACGAGGCGTTCGAGATCATCCGAGCGGTCGCGTACGCGGACACCAGCACGGCGTGGAGCCTGTTCATCTGCGCGACGACACCGGCCATCCTGGCATCGAAGTTGCCCGCGGACGGCATTGCCGAGGTGCTGGCCGACGGGATCGGTCCGATGTCGCTCGTTTTCGGCCCGAACGGTCGCAGCAGTCCCGCCGAGGGCGGGGTGCGGGTGACCGGACGGTGGGCCTTCGCCAGCGGAATCGGTTACGCCGGTTGGGTTATGGCGAACACGGTGCTGCTCGACGAAGACGGCGCGCCGAAACCGGGCCCCGGTGGGCCGCCCGAACTCGTCTCGGTCGTGGTGCCCGCCGAGCAGGTGAGCATCATCGACGACTGGCATGTGGCGGGCCTACGCGGCACGGGCTCAATGAGTTTCGCGCTCGACGACGTCTATGTGCCCGCGCGCCGTACCTTTCCGTTCTTCGCGCCGAGTCATCTCGTGGAGCCGAAGTATCGGCTCCCGTTGTTCAGTCTGCTCGCGCCCGGGTTCGCCGCTGTCGCGGTCGGCGCGGCCGAGCACGCCCTCGACGAGGTCCTTGCCGTGCTGCCGACTCGCGTCGGACCGCCCACGTTCCAGCCCGCGTCCGAAGACCCGGTCATCCAGCGAACGGTCGGACGCGCACAGGCCGCGATCCGCGCCGCGCGCGAGTCGACGCGGGCCGTGTTCGACACCTACGTCGACCGGCGGCTGCGCGGCGAGGACCTGAGCCGGTTACCCGTGGCCGAGCGGTGCGAACTGCACCAGCAAGCCGTGTGGGCCGCCGACACCTGCCGCGACACCGTCGACGAACTCTTCCGAATCGCCGGTGCGAGCGCGATCTACGAATCGAGCCCGATCCAGCGGATCTGGCGCGATATCACCGTGCTCAACCAGCACCTGTATCTGCGCGACGTCCAGCACGAGCACGCGGGCAAGATCGCCCTCGGTATCGAGGTGGTGAGCCCGACGATCTGAGGTGTCAGAGCGTGCCTTGGCGCGCTGATCGCCACAGATCGACTTCACCGTCGTCGTCGAGGAGACGGTCGATGTCGGCGAGTTCGTCGGTGCTGAACTCGAGGGTGCCCAGCGCCGCGACGTTCTGCTCGAGCTGCTCGGTGGTGGACGCGCCGATCACCAGCGAGGTCACCCGCTCGTCGCGCAGCGCCCAGGCCAGCGCCAGCTGGGCCAGCGTCTGCCCGCGCTTGTCGGCGATGGCGTTCAGCTTGCGCAGGCGCTCGATCATCTCGGGGGTGAGCAGCTCGTTCTGGAACGACTTATCTTGCGCGGCACGTGATTCCGGCGGAATGCCGTCGAGGTACTTCGAGGTGAGCATGCCTTGCGCGAGCGCGGTGAACCCGATGACGCCGAAACCTGCCTCGGCGGCGGCGTCGAGCAGGCCCTCGGTCTCGATCCAGCGGTTGAGCATCGAGTAGGACGGCTGGTGGATGAGCAGCGGGGTGCCGAGGTCGCGCAATAGTTTCGCCATCGTCAGCGCGTCCGGTGCGGTGTACGAGGAAATCCCCGCGTACAGCGCTTTGCCTTGGCGGACAGCGGTATTCAGCGCCGCCGCGGTTTCCTCCAGCGGTGTCGCCGGATCGAACCGGTGCGAGTAGAAGATGTCGACGTAGTCGAGTCCGAGCCGGGTCAGCGACTGGTCCAGGGAGGCGAGCACGTACTTGCGCGAGCCGCCGCCCTGTCCGTACGGCCCGGGCCACATGTCCCAGCCGGCCTTGGTGGAGATGACGAGCTCGTCGCGGTACGCCGCGAGATCCTCGCGCAGGATGCGCCCGGCATTGATCTCCGCCGACCCGTACGGCGGGCCGTAGTTGTTCGCCAGGTCGAAATGCGTGATGCCCAGATCGAAGGCGCGCAAGGCGATTTCGCGCTGGATGAGGTAAGGGCGATCGTCGCCGAAGTTGTGCCAGAAGCCGAGTGAGAGCAGCGGCAGGTCGAGGCCGGATCGGCCCGAGCGGCGGTAGCTCATCGTGCCCTCGTACCTGGTCGGTTCCGGAACGTATGTCATGCGGACCTCCTCGTCCTCGCGAAATCGGTTGTACGGATAGTTAATTCGAGCGGGGCGCGAGCAGATCCGCGACGAGAGTGTCCACCAGTCCGCGGGGGATGGGTGAACCCGTCAGTGCGCGATAGACGATCGGGCCGACGAGCGCGTCGATGGTGGCGTCGGGGCTCAGTCTCGGCGAGATCGCACCGGCGTCGATGGCGCGCACGAGCAGATCGCGTTCCAGCACGCGGCGTGGACCGAGGTATCGCTCGTGAAAACTCTTGGCGGTGCCGGGATCATGCTGCGCCTGGGCGATGAGCGCGAGCATGACCTTGCCCGCGGGGTCGCGGCTGACGAATCGCGCGAAGGCGCGGAGATAGTCCCGGATGCTTTCCGCTGTCGGCGTTTCCGTCGGGACGGCCAGGCGTTTGCCGGTGTCCTCGATGAGCGTGTCGAGCAGGATCTCGACCTTCGAGGGCCACCAGCGGTAGATCGTCTGCTTGGCGACGCCGGCCCGCCGCGCGATGGCTTCGACGGTGAGCGCGGCGAAGCCGTGTTCGACGAGCAGATCGTCCGCGGCGTGCAGCACCGCCAGACGGGCGGCCTCGTCGCGCCGGGGACCGGAGCGCGGCCGTTGCGACGGAGTGCTCGTTGCTGGCATGCGAAACACAATACCCATCGGTTGTGGTTGTGCGATAGTCTAGACGCGACGTCTAGTCTAGAAATGTTTCCGCACTTAGAAGGAGTTTTTGTGTCAAACACGTCGTACCGCCGCGCCCTCGTCATCGGAGCGTCCCGTGGGCTGGGGCTCGTCCTCGCCAACGAACTAGCCGGACGCGGTTGGCATGTCGTCGCTACGGCACGCCAGGGCGGCGGCGAGCTGCACGCCGATGCTGACGCCTCGAACGGGCGGCTTCGGGTCGAGTCGCTGGAGATGACCAGCGTCGAAGAGGTGGCCGCGCTGCGCGAGCGTCTGGCGGGCACTCGACTCGATCTGCTCTTCGTCAACGCCGCCATCGATCGCGGCGATCTGCCGATCGGCGCGGTGCCGACCGACATGTTCACCGAGGTGATGATCACCAACGCGCTGAGTCCGCTGCGCACCGTCGAGGCCCTGCGTGATCTCGTCGCGCCCGGCGGCACCGTCGCGGTCATGTCCTCTGAGCAGGGCAGCATTTCGCAGAACACCGAGGAAGGATATGAGCTCTACAAGGCGAGCAAGGCCGCGCTCAACCAGCTGATGCGCAGTTACGCCACCCGCAACGCCGACGACGGGCAGACCAAGCTGCTCATCGATCCCGGCCACAACCAAACCCAGCTCGGCGGACCCGACGCGCCGCTCAGTCCCAAGGAGAGCATTCCGCTCGTCGTCGATGTACTGGAAGCTCAGGCGGGCGCACCCGGCCTGCAATTCCTGAATCGCCACGGCGAGATCGTCCCCTGGTAATGCCCGCGCTCAGCTGAGGGTTCATTCCCCAGTTATTCCTCAGTCGAGATGGCTGCTCAAATGTGGTTCCTTGGTTAGGAATTCGAGAGACCGAAGATCGGCACGCGCCGTCCGGATCGAATTCGCGAACCACTCGAGGAGCTCCGTCATGCCCTTGTTACGACGCATGTTCGCAATCATGCTCGGCGCGTTCATTATTGCCGCGATGTCGGTCGGTGTCGGCTCGGCCGCGCCGACCGAGGAACGGGAAGTGTTCTCGCCGGACGGCACGATCAGCCGGGTTGTCACGCCCGTCCCCGACGCGTCGCCCGCACCGCGGTCCGCGGTGCAGGCGGACGTGATCGCGATCCAGCAGACCGGGCCGTCCAGCCAGCGCTTTGATCTGGTGTTCGTCGGCGACGGGTACACGTCGAGTCAGCTGGGCACCTACAAGCAGCACGCGATCAACCGGTGGAACGAGATCACCCAGGTCGAGCCGTTCAAGACGTACAAGAACTCGTTCAACGTCTGGGCGGTCAACGTGGTGTCCCAGGAATCCGGCGTCGACAACGATCCGCGCGGCACTATGCGAAACACCGCGCTGGACATGACGTTCTGGTGCGGCGGCACCGAACGTCTGCTGTGCGTCAACGAGACCAAGGCATTGCAGTACGCCCGGTTGGCGCCCGAGGCCGACCAGGTGATCGCGCTGGCCAACACCACGAAGTACGGCGGCGCGGGCGGCGGGGTCGCGACGTCGTCCGGCGGGAACGCCCAGGCGGGGCAGATCGTGCTGCACGAGCTCGGGCACTCGGTGGGTGGCCTGGCCGACGAGTACGACTACCCCAACGATCGCTACACCGGGCGTGAGCCGCGCGAGGCGAACGCCTCGGTCTACACCAGCGCGCAGATGCGGCAGAACCACACCAAATGGTACCAGTACCTGGGCAAACAGTCCCCGGACGGCGGTGTCGTCGGCACCTATGAAGGCGCGGTCTACTACAAGCGCGGCGTGTACCGGCCCACCGAGAACTCGCTGATGCGTTCACTCGGCCGTGAGTTCAACCTGATCGGGTTGGACGCGATGAAGACCGCCATCGAGCGGAAGAGCCCGCCGAGCCGACCCTGATCCCGCACCGGCAATTCCCCTGAGCAGCAGTTATTTCGAGTCTCACACGGGAGTGCCTCGTGCTGAGCGGTGACAAGGAGAAGGCAATGGCATCCAGACAGCATCAACACAGACGCGATCGGCGCGGGCCGCGCACCCGCGTGGTCCGGGCCGTCGGCTGGACGGTGTCGACCCTGCGGCGGCTACCGCGGCTAGCCCTGGTGGCGGTCGCCGCGGCGCTACTGCTCTCCGGCGCGCCCGCGATGGCCGAACCGCAGCCCGGACCCAGCTTCTCCGGCGGCGAGGCGCAGCCGACGTTCAACCCGGCCGCGCCTGTCCGCCAAGACCTTTGGGTGCGCGCACCGGTGGACAGCGACGCCGACGGCAAAGACGACGAGGTGCACGTCCAGGTGGTCCGCCCGGCCGGTGCCACCGGCAAGCTGCCGGTGGTGTACCAGGCGAGCCCGTACTTCTCCGGCGGCAACGACGTCACCAATCATGGTGTGGACGTTGAGCTCTACGTGCCGGACGGCGCGGACGCGCGGCTGGCCCCGGCGCCCGGTGAACTGCGCGCGCGGGTAGCCGAGGACCTGCGGGTCGCGGGCATCACCCTCGACAAGGGCCAAATCACCTGGCAGTACGAGGATTACTTTCTGGCCCGCGGTTTCGCCGTGATGTACGGCGAGTCGCTCGGCACCGGCACCTCGACCGGCTGCCCGACCTCGGGCGGTCGCAACGAGACCATCGGCGCGCGGGCCCCGATCGACTGGCTCAACGGCCGGGCGAAAGCCCGTGACGCGCAAGGCAAGAACGTCGTGGCCAGCTGGGCCAGCGGCAAGGTCGGCATGATGGGCGTGTCCTACAACGGAACCCTGCCCAATGCCGTCGCCTCCACCGGTGTGCCCGGACTGGAAGCCATCGTGCCCATCGCCGCGATCAGCAACTGGTACGACTACTACCGGGCGGGCGGCGCGGTGGTCGCGCCGGGCACCTATCAGGGCGAGGACACCGACGTGCTGGCCAAGTACGTCTACACCAGGGCCGATCGGAACATCTGCACGCCGGTCATCGACAAGGTGGAGCAGGACCAGGACCGAGTGGACGGTAATTACACTGCTTTCTGGAACGAGCGAAACTACGTCAACGACGTGAGCAAGGTGCATGCGGCCGTGCTGGCCGTGCACGGTCTCAACGACTTCAACGTCAAGACCAAGAACGTCGCCCAGTGGTACGAGGCGCTGAAGAAAGCCGGTGTGCCGCACAAGATCTGGCTGCACCAGTCGGGCCACGCCGATCCGATCAGCTTGCGCAAGGACGAGTGGCTGCGCACGGTGAACCGGTGGTTCAGCAAGTATCTGCTCGGCCAGAACAACGGTATCGACAAGGAGCCCAAGGCCACCATCCAGCGCGAGGACAAGTCCTGGGTGAACGAGGCGGACTGGCCTGCCCCGGCCACCGCGGCAGCGACCGCGGTCTTCCAGCCCGGCGGCCGGAATATCGGTGGGCTTGCCACCAGCGGAGCGGGCCGGGTCACCGAATCCCTCGACGACGACGCGACCAAACTGGCCACCGATCTCGTCGCCGCGCCGAGCTCGCCGAACCGGCTGGCGTACTTCTCCAAGCCCACCACGACCGCCATGCGGATCAGTGGCGCGGTCGACGTCGCGCTGAAGGCCACCTTCCAGCGTCCGGCGGCGAATGTGACCGCGCTGCTGGTGGATCGGTCTCCTGACGGCAGTTCCCGGATCGTCACCAGGGGCTGGGTGGACCCGCAGAACCGCGACTCGCTCAGCAAGACCAGCCCGATCATCCCGGGCAAGGAGTACGCGATCAACCTGTCCATGATGCCGCACGACTACGTGCTGGTCCGCGGACACAAACTGGGCGTGGTGGTGCTCTCCAGCGACAACGAGTACACCCTCCGGCCCAAGCCGGGGCCAGGCTTCGGCGTGAACCTCGCCGAAACCAAGGTCTCGTTCCCGGTGGTCGGCGGCCAAGCCGCACTGAACGCCGCGATCGGCTGACCGACCCGAGATCCGGTCACGCCCGAAAACCGTTGGGCGTGACCGGATCCGCGACGTCTACTGCTTGGCCGCCAACACGATCAGATCGCTGACCACGCCGGGCATCGCGACGCTGACCGCGTGCGAGGCGGGGACCTCGACGGTGTGCGCGGACGCGCGCTCGGCCATGAACTGTTGCGCCGCGATCGGAATGTTCTTGTCCTCGGTGGTGAGCAGCGCGAAGGCGGGGATCGTTCGCCACGCCGCCGCCGTTGCCGGTTCCTGAAGCGCGGCGAGTGCGACGGGCCGCTGGGTGGCGGCCATCAGCTCGGCGGTGGCGACCGGGACATCGGCGGCGAACTGGGCGGGGAATTCACCTTGCCGGATATAGAGTTCCGTACCCGGATTGCCGTCCGGGAGCGGATAGTTCGCCGGACGGGTGGTCGGCCCGAGCGTGGAACCGGGGAACTTGTCGGTCAGTTCCAGCGCGCTTTCGCCCTCGGCGGGGATGAAGGCGGCGATGTAGACCAGCGCCTGCACCTTCGCCTTTGCCGCGGCGGCGACGGTGATGACGCTACCGCCGTAGGAATGGCCGACCAGGACGCACGGACCGTCGATGTCATCGAGGACCGAGCCGATGTACGCGGCATCGCTGGCCAGGCCGCGCAGCGGGTTTGCCGCGGCGACGACGGAATATCCTTGTGCGCGTAGCAATTCGATGACGCCGTTCCAGCTGGAGGAGTCGGCGAACGCGCCATGGACCAGCACGATGGTCGGCGCGGAGGTGTGTTCGGTACTCACGAATTGTTCCTTAGGGTCGGGGGGTTCGGGTCACGCGGGGTGCAAGGCGGACCGCAGCACCGCAACGGCTTGCGCGACAGCGGCTTTGGCGGGCTGGGTGTCGTGTATCGAATTGACCATGACGAAGTCGTGGATGATGCCCCCGTAGCGCGCCTGGATCACGGGAACGCCCGCGGTGCGCAGCTTGGCGGCGAATGCCTCACCCTCGTCCCGCAGTACGTCGTTCTCGGCCGTGATGACCAGCGCGGGCGGCAGTCCCGACAGCTGCTCGGTGGTGGCGCGCAGCGGCGACGCGGTGATCTGCGCGCGATCCTCCGCGCTGGTGGTGTACTGATCCCAGAACCACCGCATCCCTTCGCGAGTCAGGAAGTATCCTTCGGCGAACCGCTCGTACGAGCCGGTGTCGAAGTTGGCGTCGGTCACGGGGTAGAACAGCACCTGCTGCGCGAACGAGACGTCGCCGCGCTCCTTGGCCATCAGCGTGAGTGCGATGGCCATATTGCCGCCGACCGAATCGCCCGCCACCGCAATGCGTGCCGGGTCGAGTGCCTTCGCGGCACCATCGGTGCGCACCCACTGAGCGACGCGGTAGGACTGCTCGTTGGCCACCGGGAAACGCACGTCCGGCGAGCGGTCGTACTCGGGGAACACGACGGCCGCGTGCGCACCGACGGCGAGGTCGCGCACCAGGCGGTCATGGGTGTGCGCGTCGCCGAAAACCCAACCGGCACCGTGGGTGTAGACGATGACGGGCAGCGTCTCGGTGACCCCCTGCGGCTTGACGATCCTGGCCCGCACCGAGCCGGTCGGCCCGCCGTCGATGGTGATCCACTCTTCGTCGATCTCGGGCTTGAAGATCGGCGAGTCCTGCACCGAATCCACCGCTTTGCGGCCCTCTTCCGGCGTCAGCTGGTAGAGGAACGGTGGCTCGGAGGTCGCGTCGACGAACTCTTGCGCCGCCGGCTCCAGTGCGATTCCGTGCGGGTTTCCGGTCATCGGCGTTCCTTTCGGTAGGGGGTAGAGAGGAAGTGGTACAGCTCTTTTCGCGAGCTCAGGCCAGCTCGGCGAGTGCGTCGGTGATCACCGCGGCGACCTCGTCGGGGTGGGTCTGCATCACCAGGTGCGGAGCGTCGATCTCGACGACCGACCGCAGCTTCGCGCGCTGGTAGCCGAACCGTTCGACGTCGGGGTTGATGGTGCGATCCGCACTGGACACGATTCCCCAGCCCGGCTTGGTCTGCCAGGCCGCGGCCGTGGCGGGCTCGCCGAACGCGATGGCCGACAGCGGTCGCTGGGAGACCGCGAGCACCTGTGCCCGCGTCAAGTCGAGACCCGCGGCGAACACCTCGGGAAAGGCGGCGACGTCGACCGAGACGTCGGTCCCCGGCTCGCCGCCCGCGATCGGGTACGGCGTGTAGACGAGGTTGGCGGCCAGCGCGGAGTCCGGGAAACCACCCTGCAGTTGACCAAGACTCTCGCCGACCGCCAGCACATAGCCCGAGACGAAGACCAGCCCGACGACATTGTCGGCTACCCCGGCGACCGTGATGACCGCGCCGCCATAGGAGTGGCCCGCCAGCAGGACTGGCCCGTCGATCTGCTCGACGAAAGACCTGATGTACGCGGCGTCCGCGGCCAGGCTGCGGTTGGCGACCGGCGGTGCCAAGACCCGGTGCCCCTTCGCGAGTAGCCGCTCGGTGACCGGGCCCCAACTGGCGGCGTCGGCGAACGCGCCGTGCACAAGAACAATGGTTGTCGCGGAAGACATGGAGTTCCTTTCTCGATCCACCGGATCGATGGCGTTGTGCCACACTCAGTTTCCGGTGCGCAGCCCCTTTCGCGCCCCTCCGTACGGGCCGCGAAAGCCCCCGATCAGGACACGGCGGCGATCGGTTCGAGCGCGGCGACCGTCCCGGTGGAGCGAAAACGCTGCTGGTACTTGCGCGGTGAGATGCCGAGCCTGGCCACGAACGCGCGACGTAACGCCTCGCTGCTGCCGTATCCGGCGGTCATCGCGGCCTCGGTGACGCTGTGCCCCGCGTGCAGCAGGTCCCTGGCGACCCCGAAGCGGATGAAGGCGACGTATTCGGCCGGCGAGCGTTCGAGCTCGGCGCGGAAGAGTCGCGTCAGATGCCGGACGCTGACCATGGCATGCGCGGCCAACGTCTGGACGGTGTGCGGGAACGCCGGGTCCGCGCAGATCAGGTCGACCACCTTGCGAATCAGCGGGCTGCGGGGAACCGGTCCGCTCAGCGACGCCGAGAACTGTGATTGCCCGCCCGCGCGCTGCATGTAGACCACGAGCAACTGCGCGACTCGGCGGGCGGCGTCGGCGCCGTAGTCCTCCTCGACAAGTGCCAGCGCGAGATCCACGCCCGCCGCGACGCCTGCCGAGCTGTACAGGTTCGCGTCGCGCACAAAGATCGCGTCCGGGTCGACCAGCACCGCCGGGTACCGCCGCGCGAGTTCGGCGGCGAACTTCCAGTGCGTGGTCGCGCGTCTGCCGTCGAAGAGACCGAGCTCGGCGAGGACGAAGGCGCCGCTGCAGATCGAGGCCAGCCTGCGGGTGTTCCAGGACAGGTGTCTGGCCGCGGCGATCAGCTCGGGGGTGACGAACTTCGCGGGCGGTAGCTCGCTGCCCGGCAGCACGACGGTGTCGAAGCGGCCCGCGTCGGCGGCCGCGGCGGCCACCTCGATCCGCGCGCCGATCGAGGTCTGTACGGCCTGGCCGTCGGCCGAGACCAGCATTACCTCATAGCCGGGCACGGTCTGGTTCGCCTCCACGAAAACCTCGGCCGGGCCGACGAAGTCGAGCATCTTGACGCCGTCGAAGACCAGAATGCCGACCCGTCGGCGGGGCGGCTCTGTGGAGTTGGGGGCCATGTCAACCATTGTTATGGAGGAGTGCCTCCATAACAAGTGATGTGGGCGATCTCGCACATCGATTGGTACGGTGAGCAGATGGGACGGCCACGACAGTTCGACGAATCGGGGCTGCTCGACGCCGCTACCGAACTGTTCTGGTCGCAGGGTTTCGATGACACGTCCGTCGAGGACGTCTCGCGGGCGACCGGCGTCGGCAATGGCAGCGTCTACGCCGCCTACGGGAACAAGCAGGGGCTGTTCCTCGCGGTATTCGAACGCTACTGCGAGCGTCGGGCGCGTTTCGTTCGTGAGGTCGTCGACTCCGCGCCGGGGTCGGCGCGTGCTGCCGTGCGCGCGCTCTTTCAGGCGATCATCGATGACTGTGCCGCGCAACCGAATCGGCGCGGCTGTCTGATGATCAACAGCATCGCGCAACTGGGTGCCAGGATGCCCGAAGTGGTCAGCATCGGTTCCAGGACCACGGCGGCGATGGAGCAGGGCGTGGCCGAACGGCTGTATCCCGCGGCGTGTCTCGGCGGCAAGGTCGACGAGGGCGTACTGTCGGCGCACAGCGCCAACATCGTGGTGGTGGCGCAGGGGCTGATCCAATTGAGCCGCTTGGGTATTGAGCGGACCCGTTTGGCGGAGATCGCCGACATCTCGAGTCAGGCGCTACCGTCGGCCTGGGCCGATCGAGTCGCCAGCTGAGCACGGCCCAACCACGCCGACGATCCGGTCATAGCCGTCGGGCGTGACCAGATCGCCGGGACAGACCCGTTTACAGTTCTTTGGCCGCCTCGGCCAGCAGGATGCGGGACCGCTCCGGCGTTGCGGCCTGCACGGCGACCTTGTCCATCACCTCACGGTAGGTCTGCAGGTCTTCCTTGCGGTCGAGGTAGAGCGCACTGGTCAGCTGTTCGAGGTAGACGATGTCGGGCAGTTCGCGTTCGGCGAAGCGGAGCATGGTGAACGAGCTGCCTGCCGCGGCGTGGCCGCCCGCGTCGTACGGCAGCACCTGGATGGTCACGCCGGACTTCTGTGACATCTCGACCAGATGCTCGATCTGCTCGCGCAGCACCTGCTTCCCGCCGATCGGGCGGTGCAGCACCGCCTCGTCCAGCACCGCCCATAACCTGGGCCCGTCGCTGATGTCGAGGATCTGCTGACGCTTGGTGCGCAGCTCGACCCGCCGGGCCGCCTCGGCGTTCTGGTGGCCGACCTCGATGAGCGCGTGGGTGTAGTCCTCGGTCTGCAGCAGGCCTGGAACCAGTTGACCCTCAAACGTTCTGATCGTCTGCGCGGCGCCCTCGAGACCGAGATAGGTCTCGAACCAGGGTGGCAGCAGATCGTTGTAGCGGTGCCACCAGCCCGGCTGGTTGGCCTTGCGGGCCAGGTCGAGGAACATCTCGCGCTGATCGGTCTCGGTGACGCCGTAGAGGGTGAGCAGATCGAGGATGTCGCGATCCTTGTAACCGGTGCGGCCGAGTTCGAGCCTGCTGATCTTGGCGTGCGAACCACGGATGTGGTTGCCCGCCTCGACCGGCGTGATGCGTTTGAGCTCGCGCAACTTGCGGAGCTGACCACCGACCGCGATGCGCAACGCAGTCGGGCCGCGCTCCGCGACCCGCGAGTCGATACCCCTGATCCGGACCGGTTCCGTGACCATGACCTCTACTCCGCTTCTCGAAGACCGCCTGCGGTATCGCGCCCGTCGCTGTGACGAACCACACCGCGCCTCCCACGATGGTATCGCTCGATGGCCCCAGATCAACCGAACTTGCACCTGAGTATGCAGATGTAACTCTCGTCTTCGCCGGGGTGTCGGTCGGCGACGGTTCGGTGCCGGTCGCGCCCGACTGTCCCGCATCGATGAAACACGGAGCGCGCGAACGGAATTCGGTCAACGAAACGGAGGAAAGTTTCCGATTGCGTCGAACCGAACTGGACGTACGCTATTTCCACCCGAGTAGACCGATGGTCGGACGTGTCGCGCGTGTGTCGCCGTTCCCAGGCTGAGAAGTCCATGCGACCGGGTCGTGGCGGCTCGGCGAGGTCCGCCGGATGGTTGCCGGCGGCGCCGCCTCCATCATCCGATCCCGGCGCGGTCCACTCGGATACCCAGTCCCGGGTCGCACGAAGATTTAGCCCGGTGTTTGTTCGGCATATGCCACTTGTCGCCGATACTTGAATCAGCAAGAGGGAATACATAACTCGATCCATGGCGCGCAGCAGGGCGGGTGCGCGGAGCTATTCGGAAGGGATTTGTTCTTGATGCGAGGTAAAGCTGTATTGGTCGGCCTGTGTGCGGCCGCCGCGATCGTGCTTTCGGTGCCACCCACCGCCAACGCGTGGGGGCCGCAGGGGCACAACACCACCGGTGCCATCGCCGACCTGCGGCTGAGTGCACCGGCCCGGGGCGAGGTGGCTCGTCTGCTGTCCGGCGAACCGAACCCGACGCTGGCCGGTGTGTCCAACTGGGCCGACGAGGTGCGCAACAACGATCCGGAGCTGGGGAAGATCTCGGCACCGTGGCATTACGTCAACATCGCCGAGAACGGTTGCGTCTACGACCCCGCGGTGAACGGCAACGATGGCCAGAACGTCATCGAGGCGCTGCGGCGGCAGACGGCGATCCTCGCCGACCGGTCCCGGGCGGACGCCGACCGCCGCCAGGCCCTGAAGTTCATCGTCCACTTCGTCGGCGACATCAACCAGCCGATGCACGCCGGGTACGCGCGCGACCGAGGCGGCAACGAGATCAAGGTCCAGTACCTGGGCCGCAGCACCAACCTGCACTCGGTGTGGGACAGCCGAATGCTCGATACCCGCCACGCCACCGATGCCGACGAGGTGCAGCGACTACTCGCGTTGCCCGCTCCCAACCTGCCGTCGGCGCAGCCGGATAGCGATCCGATCCGATGGGCGCAGGACAGCTGCCGGATCGTCGAAACTCCGGGCGTCTACCCGGACTCGGCCACCATCGGCGACGAGTACACCCGAAAGTTCCTGCCGGTAGCCGAAACTCAGCTGCGCCTCGCGGGGGAGTTGCTTGGTCAGCTGCTCAACGCGGTGCTCGGCACGCCGAGCGGATCTGCCACCGGGTAACCGCTGCTCAGAATTGGTCAGCGAGAACGGGTCCCGTGTACAGCAGCGCGTTGTCGCGGTCGTACACCCGGGCGGAGAAACGATCCAATGTCTCGTAAATCTCGCCGCGTTCGTCGCTCTCGAACACGAACGGCACCTCGTCCTCGGGCGCCGCGTACGCCCTGCGCAGCTGGCTGAGCCTGCGTTCGCTCGGCAGATCGATGGTCACGGCGTAGGTGTGCGCCACCACATCGGCCGCGAAGACCGTGCCGTTCTCGCTGATCACTTCTAGTCTCTCGGCCTCTGGAGCGAGCACGCCGCAGAGTCCCGACTCGATCACCGTGTTGACGGTGAAGGGGCGGTCGGCGAAGTCACCGCCGAGCCCACCGCCGGCGAAGGAGTCGAGGTGACCTTCTTCGAAGATGAGCACGGCTCCGTCGCCGGAGTCGTGGTAGGCCAGCAGGATCGAGTTGGCGACGGCGGTGTGCGCGCCGACGCGGGCGCCGGGATGCCAGCCGGCGTGCGAAATCGCCTGTACCGGCAGGCCGTTCGCCTCAGCCATCTGGTATGCCTCGGCGAGGGCGCGGATCTCCGCCGTCCAGTCCGCGCGCGGCTCGTGGGTGGTCTGCCGATCTCGTGCGGCGCGAAAGGCGTCGGTGAAGGCCTGTAGCTCCGCCATCATCAGCACGTCCTGGCCGGCCTCGATGACCAGGTCGGCCTCGTCGAGGTCTAGCTCGAGCTCCTTGGTCAACCGCGCCAATTCGGCAGCCGCGGCAACGCGTTTGACCTCGGTGGCCAGATACATGTCGGCTGTGGCATGCAGCCGAATCATGATCTCCCGGAATTGTTCCTTCGCTTCGAGCCGCACTTCGCTTGATCTGGTCACAACGCTTCGGCTTCCTTCGCCACTCGACAAACCGACCTCGCCAGCCTGGCACGCGCACCTGCCGAACGCCGCTCCGTTACATAACCTCGCCGTCAGCGAGCCATCATTTCCCTGAGCCGCAACCGAATTCACGCAGGGTGCGGGCCGGTATCCGAGGCGAGCACGGCCAATTGGCGCAGCCGCTCGAGGTAGCGGAGTTCCGCTTCTTCGGTGATGAGCGGCAAGACTTGGTCGAGTTCCGCGAGACGCTTACGCAGCGTGCCGATGCGTGCGGTATCGAGGGAACCGCCGTTGTCATGCCAGACGGATACACAGCCTGCGATGGCCGCGTCGAGCAGCGCCATCTCGACACCCGCCGACCGCACACTGTGCAGCCGGGCAGGAAAGGGCGTGCGCATGTGTTCCTGCCATAGACGGCCCATGACAGCTAGCTGCTCACTCATGTGGCTCATTCTCGTTGGTCGAATGCGTTGCCGCACAACATATCAGAGCCGGGTACCGTTATCCAGGGTGCGGTCCGATATGCGCGTATTCGCTCAGCGCTGGATCAGCTGCCAGAGGTGGCAGCCGATCTCCAGTAAACCCGCCACGGCGGCGCCGGTGATCAGCCCGCTGGCCGCCATGCGCAGCAGGCGCCGAGAGCGTCCGTCGCGCTGATTTCGCCGTCGTTGCGAGAATGGATCGATCATCAGGACCGATCCTGCGATACGGCCATGTCGATGAATGTCTCGAAGCGGGCCGTGCTGCGCGTGAAATCAGCTTTCACTGTCGGCCATTGGGTTTCGGTGGCGGTCTTCGCGTGCTGGAGTAGATATCCGCCGCTGTCGGTGCCCGGGTCGATGAGATAATAATCGATCCAGCAGCACAATTGATGGTGTTCGTGGGGGTAGGTACCGAAATACGTCGTTCGCCGCACCTGATCGGATATTGGAGCGAGTGGCTCGTGCGCGACGTCGATACTGCCCAAGTTCGCCAAGTCGGCGGCCGTGTTCAGGATTTCTTCGGTACCGGTGAGGTAGTCGAACACGAATGCGGTCTGGACCGAGTTGGCGGCGAAATCATCGTCGAGCGACGGCAGGTGCACCTCGCAGCTGAGCACGCCGGGGGCCTCGGCATATGCGCTCACGGTCGACCATCCTGCCAACGGTTCCGCCTGGCCGACGAGGGCGGCGAGGCGGCCCGGCGGCGGTGCGAGCCGGAACCCCGCACCGGCCGCGGCGAGTCGAGTCAGCAGTGGTGCCTCGGCGGTGTCGGTCATGGTCCTCACTTTCACAACACGCAGGGGGCGAAGTGTTCGATCACCGCGAAAACGATCAGGAATCCGGCGGCGGCGGACAATCCGTAGACAACGGTGTCCAACCGATAGCTCAGGTAGTCCGTATCGAGTTTCAGGTTCCGGAACCTGAATGGTTTGCCGTGTCGGCTCATCGCGTCACCTATCGAATAGGAAATGTTTGACACCAAGGGCGGCATTCTTCCCGACTTCGGAACCGATGGCCGCGCCGATTCCCGCGCCGATCGCGGTACCGACGGGTCCGGCCATCGACCCTACGGCTGCCCCGGCCAGCGCACCACCCAACGCGCCGCCGACTACCTCACCGCCGATCACGGCACCGGCTTCGCCGGCGTCATATGTGCCGTTCTGGTAGCCGTTGACGCCGTCGTAGATGCTCAGCCCCAGTCCGACGCCGAATCCGGCACGGCCGACGCCCTTGAAGACCGTGCCCATGCGCTCGGCCTCTTCGGCTGTCGCCGGGACCCACGCGTGCTTGCCGGAGGGGTCTACGGTCTCGACCATGCGGGCGCCGAATTCCTGGGTGCCTGCGGCGGCCCCCGTAGCGGCTCTGCCTGCCCACGGGTCCTCGTCCTCGGTGCCTGGCGGGAACGTGGTCACCGTATCGGGGGTGGCGGGGACGGTGACCTGGGAGTGGTTGCCGTCGCCGTCGACACCGGTATACGTGTGCTCGGGCTGACCAGAGGTGAGCAGTCCGGGGCCGGAACTGGTTGTCGGAGTGGATTCTTGGGGCGCGAACGTGGTCACCGTATCGGGAGTGGCGGGGACGGTGACCTGGGAGTGGTTGCCGTTGCCGTCGACACCGGTGTACGTGTGGGCAGGCTGACCGGAGGTGAGCAGCCCGGGGCCGCTCTCGGAATCGGCGCGAACCTGGGTGACGTTCAGCAGACGCGGAGACCGGAGTCCGCGCGGCCGCACCCCACCGACGGCGAAGGCGGCCGCTCCTGCCAAGAGCAACAACGGAATTCGACCGTCGCTCCCGTGCCCGGCATCGTTGGCCGCGGGGGGCTGTTCGGGTGCTGGACTGGCTGGAGGCGGGTCGGACACGATCGTTGCTGGGCTCGGCGTGGTCGCCGGATGTTCCGCTGGTGGCGGCGGGGACGAAGGGAGCGCGAGCACGGGCGGCTCGGCCTGAATCGGCGCGGGTGCGGTCGGCCGATCGCCCGGCGATGGAGTTCCCGGCGCGGCGACGATGGGTGCGCCGCTACTGGGCGGTAGTGGTGGGGGTGTCAATGCTCCGGCTCGGCTGCCGCCGCCGCTGTCGATCGGGGGTTGGCCGGGCATCGCTGGTGCGGGCAGCGGTGCCGGCGTCGGCGGACCCGGCGGTGGTGTCGGCGGCAGCGAGGGCGTATCGATACAGGGCCAGCCCGGGTGCATTTGCTGCCACTCGGCACACGGGACTGCGGCGGCGGTAGGTGTGGCGAAGGGGGCGAAGCCGATGCTTATGCCAGCCGCGGTGGCGGCGAGGGCGGCTCCGGTTAGCCGGTTGATAGTTCCGGGGCGGTTCATCGGCGGCTCCGGCGGGCCTTCACCTGTGCATAGCTGATGTCGGCGCCCCACCAGGTCAGGCGTCCGGCGATGGACATGTAGAGGAAGAACGCCAGGTAGACCAGGATCGCGCCGTAGTCGTCGGCCCAGCCCGGTATCCGGTCCAGGTGGGCGAAGGCGGCGATCAGCATGAACAGTCCGGCCAACAGGGCCACCGGTGCCAGTGCGGCATTGTCTGGTTCCGCCGCGGTGTTGGTCATGCCGTTCGATCTCCTTCTCGGATACCGCTATCAGCGATGAAACGCTGTGTGCGGGTGATGGTTACAGCCAGATCGGGTCGCCGTAGGCGGTGGTGGTGTTGTCCGCGGTCGGGGTGGACATGGTCGCGGTGGCGAAGGAACGCAGCGAGACCGGGCCCATGCAGGCATCGACTTTGACTTCGACCTGGTCCATGGCGATCGACGCGCGTCCAGAAGCCAAAGCCTTCTTGCCGAATTCGACGGTCGCGATGGATCCGGGCTTGAGCGTGGTCGAAACATTGGGCGAGACCGAAGCATTCACGCCGAGGCTGACGCTGGGCGGGTAGGAGATGTTCAGCGAGGCGTTGGGGCCGACCGACATGCCGAGACTCGTGGTCAGACCGTTGGAAACGTCTATCTGGCAACCGATTTGATAGCCGAAGCTGACCACCGCGGCGTTGACCGGTTGGGTGCCTTTGCCGGTGACCTCGGCGATCGCCTTCAACGAAACGAAACCTTCGCGGGTGAACATCGTCGCGGCCAGGTTGGGGTAGCGATCGAGGGTCTCGGCGGTCTTGGTGACCGTCAGTGTCCAGCCGTCATCGGTCGCGACTACCCGCGCCTTGTCCGCGACCGCGTCGGCTGACGCGACGCCCTGGCCATTGGCCAGCAATCCTACGGTAATCGAGCTCGTGCACAGCATCGCAGCTACACCGCTTCGCCGAAACGCAACCCTGCTCATTGAAATCCATCCTTGTCGCGTCGAGATTCGGCTCGGAACCCGCCGGTGCGGGTTCTCCCATGAGATAAGGAAAACGCATCAGTTATTACTTGGCAAACTATAGGTAACCGGCAACGGTCGCCGTGATCGCTCGTTCACCCGCTGGACACCAGACTTGTGCTGGCAGGGGTCGGTGATCGAGGATTCAACGATCGGTTCGTGGCGTGCGTCACGCGGGGTCCGTTATCTGAAGGTGTGGGACCGGGCCGCGGACAGGAGAACGGGCCCGTGGAGTCCACGGGCCCGTTTGTCGATCGGACGGTTACTGCTTCGAGGTCACCACCGCGTAGAGATCGTCGTACACCTTCGGCTTGGCCGGAGGTGGGGTGACCGAACGGGGTGCGCGCTTCGCGTTCGCGTCGAATGTCGCGTCGGTCGGCTTGTAGGCGGGCTTGCCCTTATCGGTGAGCCAGGTCTTGAACAACGCGTTCGTGCTGCGGCCCGATACCGCGTTGGCCATGTCGATGAAGTCGGTGACCTTGGCATTGCCGTACTGGTACTTGGTCAGCCACTCCCGGATCAACCGGAAGAAGACATCGTCATCATTGAGCGCGCTGCGCAATGCCTGGATGGCCAATGCGCCTCGGGTATACAACTCGGCGGGCAGGACGTCGGCGGGCCCCGGATCGGTCAGCACGACATTCCAGTTGATCCTGGTCGAGGTGGCGTAGGCGTAGTCGGCGATTTCCGCTGCCGTGCCGGTGCCGTTCTTCTCCGACCACAGGTATTCCATGTAGCTGGCGAAGCCTTCGTTCAGCCAGCCGTCTTTCCAGGTGGCGACGGAGGTCGAGTCACCGAACCACTGGTGCGCGTTTTCGTGCACCACCACCGAATCGTTCTTGCCGCGCTTGAAGAATCCGTCGGTGTAGGTGGGCTTGGTCTGGGTTTCCAAGGCGAAGCCACCCATCCGCGCGTCCACGATGCCGCCGGTGGACTCGTACGGGTACGGCGTGAGCGCGCTGGCCAGCCAGTCCACGATCTCCGGCGTCCGCTCGATGCTCGACTTGGCGTTGGCGCGCACGGCCGGATCCAGATCCGTCGCGTAGGCGGTCAGGTTCGGCCTGGCCGGGGTGCCGCTGTTCTGGCCGCCGCGTTCGTATTTGCCGATCGCGAGGAAGGTGGCGTAGGTCATCTGCGGCGACTTGCTGAGCCAGTTGTGCCGCTTCCAGCCCGGAATCTGCTGGGTGACACTGGTTTCGACGCCGTTGGACAGCACGTCCCGGTCCTCCGGTGCCAGCACCGACACCGCGTAGGTCGCCTTGTCGGTCGGGTGGTCGTTGCTCGGATACCACCACTCGGCCGAGAAGGGCTCGTTGGAAATCAGTGCGCCGCCGGCGTTTTCGATCCAGTTGCGCGCGCCCGCCGCATTCTGCACCCGGGACGGGATGTCGTTGTAGGCGACGACGGTGGTGAACTCGGTGCCGGTCGGCAGGTTCACCGGCACGGTCACCGCCAGTTTGTCCTTGCCGAGCGTATATTTGGCGGGCTTGTTCTCGATAAGCACCGACTGCGTCTGCAGGAGGAAGTCGAAACCGATCGCGGTGCCCGCCTTGAGATCCTGCTTGGCTTTGGCGGTGATCGTCGTGGTGCCGGACAGCCGGCCCGAGGACGGCTCGAACTTCAGATCGATACTGTAATTGGAGACATCGTATGCGGCGCTGCCGATATTCGGGAAATTAGGATCGCCGATTCCGGTCAATGATGCCGCGGAGGCCGTGCCCGCATTCGCAGCCAACGCCGCGACCACCAGCAGTGGGACTGCTCGTACCGAGGCGGTATGCAACAAGGGAAAGCGATTCTTCATAAACGAACTCCAATGTGTCAGGCACGTGGATGTTTTCGAGCAATGCCGGTATCGGGGTAGGTCCGCGTCCTCGGCCGGGACATTTCGATACTCAGAGAAGCACAATGGAGTACCCGTTCTCCACTGGAGATCAACTGGGGAGTTCGATCACGCAGAATCCGGCGTCCGGAATAGGTTCGAGATTCTGTGCAGAATGCCTAGCTGCGATGGTGCGGCGGCGCTTTCAGGTGGTCATCAGGGGACGGTGCGGGCCTGAGACGCCGGCGTATGGAGTCGAGCTTTTCGCCGATGGTTTGCCGCTCTGCGGGCGGCTTGACTAGGAGCATGACAACAGCGAAGAACCAGACCATCCTCGTCACCGCGGGCACCGGCAAGGTGGGCCGCCGAGTGGCAGAGCAACTGTCCGCCAAGGGATTTCCCGTTCGCATCGGCTCCCGCTCGGCGGAGCTGCCGTTCGATTGGGAGGATCGCGGCACCTGGGCTCCCGTCCTCGACGGCGTGCGGGCCGCGTTCATGATGTACACCCCGGATATCGGGGATCCCCGTGCGGCAGAGACGATTCGGGCGTTCAGCGAACTGGCCGTGGCGAACGGCGTCGCGCGGCTGGTGCTGCTGTCCGCTCGCGGTGAGGACCAGGCCGCCGCTGCCGAGGCGGCGGTGCGCGAGAGTGGCGCCGAATGGACCGTGCTGCAGGCCGCATGGTTCAACCAGAACTTCGACGAGGGCGTTTTCACCGACATGGTGCTCGGTGGTGGGGTTGCCTTCCCGGCGGGTCAGGTGCTGGAGCCTTTCGTCGACTCCACCGATCTCGCCGAGGTCGCGGCGCTGGCGCTCACCGAGGACGGGCACGCGGGCCAGAACTACGAACTGACCGGCCCTCGGCTGCTGACCTTCGGCGACGCGGTCGAGGCGATCGCCAAGGCCACCGGGCGGGAGGTCCACTACATTCCCGTGACCGGCGCGGAATTCGGCGCGGTGCTGGAAGCCGAGTTCGGCATGCCTGCCGAGGAGGTGGCGGGCATGATCGACATCTTCGCGACCCTGCTGGACGGCCGCAACGCCGAGGTGACCGACACCGTTCGCCGCCTGCTCGGCCGGGACCCGATCGACTTCACCGACTACGTGCACGACGCCGTCGCGGCAGGCGCTTGGGCATAGCCGGGGTGCGTTGGCCGACGTTCCGAAACAGAAGGCCAGGTCTGGCTTTTCAGACCTGGCCTTCGCCTTGGAATCAGGCGAACGTCACCTGCGCTGTGACGGTCAGGGTCGACAGGCCATCGGTACGGCAACCCGCGTTGGGTTGCGCATCCCGCGGCGCCACCGTGATCGCGTCACCCTGCAGCTGCCCGCCGGTGACGGTGGCGCTGAACGCCAACCCGGTGAACGGATCGGGATCGATCCGCCAGCCGAACGCGCTGTCGCCGCCGGACACCCAGCCGATCGTGCCGTTTCCCTTCGCGGTGACAAGCAAGCCGCACGGATTGAAGCCTCCGGCGGTGGCCGTCGCCGAGCCGGTGCCGGTCAACTTGCCGGAGCGCAGGTCAGCGTGCTGACCATTGCGCGAGGCGCAGTTGCTGAGATCGCCGCTGATCGACACATTCGCGCCGCCACCAGCGCGCAGCGGGGGAGCGAGGGTGAGCTTGAAAGTCGCCGAGCAACTGAGGTCCCCCGCGGCGGCCTGGGCCGGAGCCGCCGGAAGGAAAGCAAGGGCCGCAGCGAGCGGTGCCGCCGCGGTCATCATGGTCAGAATTCGAAAGCGTCGCCGTACCATCTTCGTACCTCCTACTACTGTGCTGTTCACACGCTGTTCAGGGGACGAGCAAGCCCCCGGCACCATGTCTCTGCGCCGAGGGCGAGACCACGATACGATTTCTCCACCGCCAACACCGAAACCCCTTGCCCCCCACTGCGTGACGTGCGTCAACGCCCAACTGGGGAACTAGCTCGCCACCTCCGGTAGCCGGCTGGTGGCGCCGGGCATTGGATACATGACGACGACCCCGGCGCTGTGGCCGAGGTCGTCGCCTGCTGCTCAGCGGGGTCCGAGGTCTAGACCGGGACTCCGCCGTAGGTTCTGCGGTGTTTGGCTTCGAGGAAGGACAGGACGCCGAAGGCCATGAGGCCCAAGGAGATCAGGATGAGTAGCCAGGGGCCGAAGGGCTTGGTGACGAAGTCGCGCAGGACCGCGTCGATGCCCTTGGCTTCGGCGGGGTCGTAGTTCAGGCCGGCGAATACGGCGGCGAGGCCGATGCTGACGACGATCGCGCCGCGGGCGAGGTAGCCGATGCGGCCGAGCCAGATGACGGCTTCGCGAGAGCCGTGGGTCATCCAGCCCATCCGCAGGTCCTCGGCGAACCGCAGGCTGAGGCCGAGCATGGTCTGCCAGATGCCGAAGGCGATGATGGCGAGGCCGGTCAGCAGCACGACGATCTGGCCGCCGTCCCAGCTCAGGATGCGGGCGGTCAGGTCGCGCGCGATCGCGTCGCTCGGCTTCGGTGTCCGGCCGTGCACGACGTAGCGGAAGGTGCCCAAAAAGGCGAGGGCATAGACGATTCCGGAGATCACGGCATAGAACCGGTGGCCGCCCGAATACGTCCGCCGGGCGCCGGCGATCTGGGTGACGCGCCAGATGACCAAGGCGGCGAAGCCGAACACCAGGATCCATAGCAGCAGGTAGCCGAGGGGTTTGGTCGCGATCGCGGCCAGCGCGCCGCCGCCGTCCGGTTCATGCTCGGCGGTGCCGATCGCCAGCATGAAGCCGATGATGCCGATGGTGAGGTAGGCGATGCCGCGCGCGATGAAGCCGAATCGCGCGGCCGTTTCCAGCCCGCCCGAGGTCGTTGACCTGCGCCGGCCATAGTTGCTGGCGCGTCGGCCCCATCTGGACCGGCCGCCGCGCGCCGTGCCGACTCGGTCGTGTCGTCGATATCTGTTCGCGTTACGGAAGATACTCATGGTTGTTCCTCATCTCTTCAACGGCCGTAATGCCCACTTCCCGCCGATTGACACGGCGCGCGAGAACTCAGATCTGCTGCGAGCCGGGCAAAGTCGGCGCCAGGCGTCCAGACCAGGTGGATCGGCGGGCGGGATCAACTGGCGGCACGACTGGGGAACGCCGTCACCGCTCGAACGGCGCTGGTCGGACCGGGTTGTGACGCAGGACATATCGAGATGAGCCGACTGGAGGAGGAATTGGTCGGACGAATCGCTTACCGTTTAGGGCGTTATGAACCTTTTTGCGACAGTCGCGCACCTGGTCGCCAGGCTGCATGTGGATCTCGGCCGGTTGGCCGCGCAGCTGTGTAGCTGACGCGCGCTCAGCTCACCGGATCCTCTGATTGTCTTGGATGGTTACCTTGTCTTCACCTAGTTCGCGCAGCCATGTCCTGAACCCGGCGCGCTGGTCGTTCGGCGTCCAGATCCTGCTCGGTTTGCTGGTTGGTATCGCCGCGGGTTTCCTTGCCCGCGCCACCGGATCTGCCTGGCTCACCAGCACATTGACCCAGGTCGGCGGCATATTCGTGCAGCTGCTGAAGCTAGCGGTGCCGCCGCTGGTGTTCACCGCGGTGCTGGTGAGCGTCGCCGGATTGCGGCATGTCACCAACGCGGCCCGGTTGGCCGGGCGCACGCTGCTGTGGTTCCTCGGCACCGCGTTGATCGCGGTGGCGGTCGGCATCGTGCTCGGGCTCGTCACCAATCCCGGTCGCGGTGTCGAACTGACCCTGGTCGGCGCCAAGGCGCCGGACTCGAAGGGCGGCTGGACCGACTTCCTCACCGGCATCATCCCAACCAACGTCGTCGGTGCCTTCACCAATGGCAATGTGCTGCAGCTGGTGTTCCTCGGCGCGGTGCTCGGGGTGGCCGCGCTGAAGCTCGGCGATCGGGCCAAACCCTTTCTGACACTGGCGGAGTCGGTGCTGGAGCTGGTGCAGAAAGCGCTCTGGTGGGTTATCCGGCTTGCGCCGATCGGCACGGCCGGTCTCATCGGCAAGGCGATCGCCAGCTACGGCTGGAATCTGCTGCGGCCCTTGGCGACCTTCACGATCGCGGTCTACGTGGGCTGCCTCATCGTGATGGTCGTCGTGTACCCGATCCTGCTGCGCGTTGTCGGTGGCGTGAACCCGATCCGCTTCTACGCGAAGGCTTGGCCCGCAGTGGAATTGGCCTTCGTCTCCCGGTCGTCGATCGGCACGATGCCGCTGACGCAACGGATGGTCACCGAACGGCTCGGTGTCCCAAGGGAATACGCGTCGTTCGCGGTTCCGTTCGGGGCCACCACGAAGATGGATGGTTGCGCGGCGGTGTATCCGGCGCTGGCCGCTATCTTCGTTGCCCAGATCACCGGTACCCACCTCGACATTCGCGACTACCTGCTGATCGCCTTCGTCTCCGTGGTCGGCTCCGCGGCGACCGCCGGTCTCACCGGTGCGATCGTGATGCTCACCCTGACCCTGTCCACGCTGGGCCTGCCGTTGGCCGGGGCCGGCTTGCTGCTGGCCATCGACCCGATCCTGGACATGATCCGCACCGCGACGAATGTCGCGGGCCAGATGGTGGTTCCGGTCTTGGTGGCCAAGCGGGAAGGCATCCTCGATCAGGAGATCTTCGACCAGCCCTCCGCCCCCTTGACCGAAGCCGAACCCGAACCGGAGCGCGAGCCGCACGAGGTGCCCGCAGCCGCATGACGACGCCGTTGTGCGGCGCATCGTGCGCCGCACTATTCGGCGATACGAGTGGCCGTCCTGGGTCGGCCGATCAGGGGCGTAGTTGTGGGAGCCGCTCAACCGACCCGTCGACCGGTGTCGGTGGGGTGATATGAGCGGGCGATCAGTGCGGAGCGGAGATACCAGAGGCCGGAGGGTTGGGAGGGGTCGAAGCCGGTGAGCTGGCCGATGCGCTTGAGCCGATAGTCGACGGTGTTGGTGTGTACGTGCAGGGCGCGGGCGGTGCGTTGGCGGTTGAGGTTGTTGCTGATGTGCAGCTGGAGGGTTTCCAGTAGTTCGGCGTGCTCGTCGAGCGGGGTGAGCACGGCGCCGAGGTATTCGCGGCCGGGGCCTGGCCGGGTGAGCTGGTATTCGAGGGCGAGTTCGTCGAAGCGGTACAGGCCGGTGACGCAGTGCAGCCGGTGCACCATGTCGAGCAGCTCGTGCGCCTGATCGACGGCACCGGGGATCTGTTCGGGGGTGGCCTCCATCAACGTGGCGGTGATGCCGACCTGGGCCGCGTGCGAGAGTCCCTCGATCAGCGCGTCCAGTTCGTCGTCGCGCTGCTGGTCGGCGGGTAGCAGGATGGTTCCGCCATCGATGCTGAGCAGCGACAGGGCGTTGCCGCCGCAGCGGGTGGCCAGCTCGGCCTGGGTGCGGCGCAGCTTGCGACGCGCGACGACCTGGGTGTTGAGGGCCGGGTTGTGTTCGTCGCGGTGGCGTGGAATCGACACGGCCAGCACCACGTAGGACTCGGCGATGGAGATGCCGCATTCGCGCGCCATCGTCGAGGTCGGCCGCCCGCCGAGCAGTGCGGAGGTGAGGGTGTGCACCGCGGTGTGGTGCTCGCTGACCGCGGCACGCAGTTCCCGGAAGTAGGCACGGGAGATGGCGGACGTGAGCGTGTGCAGTATCTCGATGTTCATCTTGGAGCCGTCGACGAAGTTGTCGAAGTCCTTGACGGTCAGGTTCGAGACGACGAGGTCCATGCCCATCTTGAAGCCGGCGTGAATGGCGTTGTGGATCGCGTCGATCGGCACGCCCTCGCGCGCCCACCCGGCGGCGGCCTCCTCGAGCTGTTCGACCTTCGCCGGGATGTTCTTGCCGTCCAGCATGCTGGCGGCGAGTTCGAGACAGACTCGGGTGATGGTGGTGATGTCGCCGTAGATCGCCTCGCCGGGCAGCGTCCCGCATGGCACGACGTTCTCGACGAAGTGGCCGACCATTTGCCGGGACAGGGCTCTTACGTCGCGTAAGGGAGTGGACATCGGTTTCCCGGAGATCGTCAGGTTCGGCCGGATCGGGCTGTCGACAGCCATGACAACTCCTTTGTCAGCATTAGCTATATAGCAGGCTCACACTAACTGTGGAGTTGCCGTCTGCGGCGTTTACCAGCCAACTTGTGAGAAGAGGACGGTGCGGCCCGTGGGTAGCTGTGATCGATCACAGTGCGGTCTGTGCGGGGCGGCCGATATCGACTACTATAAGTGCGAACTTATATAAGGAGGATGTAATGCCCCTGCTCACCGACCCTGCCGCTGTCGCCGGGCTTGTCGTTCGCGAAGTCCGCACCGGATCTCGCGACGGCGCGCCGACCAGGATCGCCATCGCCCGCCGGACCTATGGCACCGATCAGGCCGACCTGTGGGACGCGCTGACCAATGCCGAGCGGATACCGCGATGGTTCCTGCCGGTGAGTGGCGAGCTGAAAGTCGGCGGCCGCTTTCAGACCGAGGGCAACGCGGGTGGAGTTGTGGAGGAGTGCGACGCGCCGGAGCGGTTCGCGATCACCTGGGAGATGGGCCCGCAGCTGTCGTGGGTGACGATCACCCTGACCGCCAATGATGAAGGCACACAACTGGAATTGGCTCATGAGGCGCCCGTCGCGCCCGAATTCTGGGATCAGTACGGTCCCGGCGCGGTCGGTGTCGGCTGGGACCTCGGCCTGATGGCGCTCGGCCTGCACCTGGCGACCGGTGACGCGGTGGACTCGACCGAGGGGATGACCTTCCCGACGACGCCCGAGGGACTGGTATTCGTCGAAACCGCAGCGCGCGGCTGGGCGGACGCGGCCGTCGCCGACGGTGACGAGCCGGGCGCGGCGCACGCGGCCGCGCAGCGAACGATCACCTTTTACACGGTCGAGCCCGAGGACAGCCCGCAGTCCTGATGACAGCTTCTCGCGAAAATATCTTCGAGGCGCTCGGCGATCCGGTTCGCCGATACATCCTCGAACTGGTGGCGACCGGCGAGCAGTCCGCAGGCGCGGTTGTCGCTGCCGTGCAACGGTTTACGCGGATCTCGCAGCCCGGCGTCTCGCAGCATCTGAAGGTGCTTCGCGACGCGGGGTTGGTGAGTGTCCGTGCCGATGGAACTCGTCGCGTCTACGCCCTCGACTCCGAAGGGGTGGCGGCGGCCCAGGCCTGGCTGGCCGGACTGGTCGACCCGCTGGCGCCCTTCGCTCAGCCGCTCGATGCCCTGGCGACCGAGGTCGCGCGTGGTCAACGGGCTAGCAGGGCGGCGAAGCCGGGCCGTGCCGGGGAGTCCGGTGGTGCGGAGGTTCGACCCGCCTGAGTCCCCGCCGACCGAAGGCCTCTGCTTTCAGCGGGGCGCCTTCGGTCGGCTGGCTCGGGTCACGCCGAGTGTGTTGTCGCAGGTGCCGTGGTATCGAGCTCGCCGCGCCGGACGACGATTACGCCGCCGAGAATTAGTGTGCCGCCGAGTAATTGGATGATGCGCGGGGCTTCGCCGAGTAGTGCCCAGGCGAAGAGGAGTGCGGCTAGCACTTCGAAGAGGGCGACGAAGGAGGCGAGGCGGGAGCCGAGTAGGCGGGTGGCGGCGATGCCGGAGACGTAGGCGAGGGCTGCGGTGACGATGCCGAGCGCCAGGACCGGTGGCCACCACGGGACGGTGAAGTGTTGGAAGACGACCGGGTTTGTCGTCGCGTGCAGGGGGACGATGCCGACCGCGCCCGCGGCGAGCAGGGCGAGTCCGCCGATGAGGAGTCCGCCCGCGGCCAGGACGGTGCCCGGTAGCGAGCCGTCACCGTGCGCCGAGAGAACGAAGTAGCCGGCTGCGCCGATCATCGCGGCGAGCGCCCAGGCGATGCCGACCCAGCTGGTGGTCAGGCCCGAACGCAGGTCGATGACCAGGAACAAACCGGTGATCCCCAGTGCGGCCCCGGCGACCGTCGCGGCCCCGGGGCGTTCGCGATACCGCACCCACAGCCAGCCGACCACGGCTATCGGAGCGGTGTATTCGATGAGCAAAGCAACGCCGACCGCCATGTGGGCGACCGCGTTGAAGTACGCCAATTGCGTACCGGCGACGGCGACCAGTCCATACGCGGTGATCAGGGATGCGTTGCGGCGCAACAGCTGCCAATCGCCGCGCAGCTGCCGCGCCGCCATCGGCATGACCACGACGGCGGCCACCAGCACGCGGACCGCCACGACCGACGCGGCGCTCCAGCCCGCGTTCATCAGGCCGCGGGCCAGCGAACCGGAGAGTCCGAACGATGACGCGGACAGCATCGCGAGGATCAGGCCGGAGCGGAGTCGCTGAGCGGCGCTGTCATGGGTCATCGTATCCATGGGTAATGACGCTATGGCCAGGGTTGTAATATGTCAACATGATTTTTGCTCATGACACCGAGGAGTCGCTGGTGGCTGCGGTGGAGCTGGTCAATTCGGCGGAGGAGCCGGACACGCTGACCGAAACAGCCCAGCTCGCAGCGTTTTTCGGCAAACACGGCTACACCGGCGTGCACACCGGGGACGCCGACGAGCTCGCCGCGGTGCGTGCGCTGCGTGCGCCGCTACGCCGAATGTTCACCAGCGATCGCGATACGACGACGCGGCTGGTGAACGAGACCCTGGCGCGCCATCGCGCGGTGCCGCAACTCGTCCGGCACGGCGACGTCGACTATCACATTCACGCGGTGCCGCCTGAGGCGCCGTTCCCGGTGCGGGTCGCGGTCGAGACGGCGATGGCGCTGATCGACCTGATCCGCACCGATGAGCTGAACCGATTGTCCATCTGCGCGGACAGTGCGTGCGAGGGCATCGTGCTCGACCTGTCCCGCAACCGATCCCGCCGCTATTGCAGTACCGCGTGCGGAAATCGCAATGCCGTGGCGGCCTACCGGGCACGGAAGAAATGAGCGCGCGAGCAGCGGAATGGAACGGTAGAATAGGCGTTTCGTACCGAAATAGATAGTGTGCTGATCTCACATTGCGTGATCGGAACACCCGTTTTACTGTCAATTTGCACGCCAAGCTGGATGACCAGGGGGGATCCCGGGCGAACGCCCGGGTCCGTTGTCGACCAAAGGCGGTAATTCATTGACCGGCGACCGATCGATGTTCCGGACGTGGTGGCGCGACCCGGTCGATTACCGCGGTCTGGTCGAGACGTTCGAATCGCACGGTGCGCTCGGTCGATTCAAGTTCATGCTGGGTGCCGGTGGGCTGGTGATGCTGCTGATCGCGGTGCTCGCCTCGGTGGCGCAGGGTGATGTCGCCGGGTGGGTCGGCGACGTGCAGGGCGGTGTCGAGGCGACCGTCGCCGGGTTGTGGACGTTGCGCTGGTGGTTTTTACCGTGGCCGCGCGAAACCGAGTCGCTCATCTGGATCGTGCTTTTCGATATCGACACCACCGCCAACGATTTGCTGGTGCACGATCGCGTCGTCGGAGTTCTGGGTGTTGTGCTGCTGACGGCGATGGGCGCGTACGTGACCGTGTTCCACGGCCCGCGTGTCCTGGCATTGCATGTCGGGTGGACCATACTGACCAGCGTGGTGCTGGCGTTCCTGATGTTTCGTGGCGAGTTGGCCGATGCCACGCGCAGTCCGCAGGTGGACAGGAGCCGCGAAGACCTCGCCCTCGGCATCGCGGTCGTCCTCGTCATGCTCGTCGTAGTTGGCGTGATGCTGCCGTTCGTGCAGTTCTGTCACTGGCTGCTGCGGGCGGACGCCCAGTCGGACCCGCTGACCGGACTGTTGAACCGGCGCGGCCTCGATACCTACCTGTCCTCGCACATCGTGCATTGCCGTCGCGAGTCGGCCTATGTGGCGACGCTGGACATGGACCGATTCAAAGCCGTCAACGACACGTTCGGTCATCCGTTCGGCGACGAGGTGCTGACGCGGACGGCGCAGCGACTACGCGAGGCGGTGGAATCCGACGCGCTCATCGCGCGCACCGGCGGCGAGGAGTTCGTGATCGTCGGCTGTCTGCGCGAAGACGCCGCCGCCGTCGGCGAACGGCTGCGCGGTGCGATCGAGTCCATGCCCGATCTGCCGGTGGCGATCACCGCCAGCGTCGGCATCGCGGTGCTCGAGGTGACGCGCTCCGACAACCCCTACGACCTGGCCGCCTACCGCCGGCTGCTGCGCCGCTCCGATTCGGCGATGTACCGGGCGAAGCGCCGAGGTGGCAACGCCGTCGCGATCGCGGGCAAGGACGAGCCGCCCCCGGCCCGCCCGCGGCGCAAACCCTCCGGCGTACCCGAGATCCATCCTGCGGCAACTACCGACGAGATCGGTATGCCCAGCGCCTCACGCGGACCACATAGCTAACCGGCCGACACACCGGCCACGCCGATCAGCGGGCAGGGAGTGAGTGAGCAGTGTCATGGTGCCGGGTTGTCCCGGGCGGCGTAAATTCGCTAATTAGCGAAATGCCGAAGGGTGGTGGGTGTGCTCGACGAGTGCAAGGCGCTGGCGAACGAGACCCGGTTGCGCGTCCTGGAGTGGCTCAAAGAGCCGGAGGTGCACTTCCCGCAGCGCGGGGAGACGGCTGAGCTCGGTGTGTGCGCCGGACTTATCCAGCAGAAGGCGGGTACCTCGGCGTCGACCATCTCGGCGCACCTGGCGATCCTGCAGCGCGCGGGGTTCCTCACCGGTACTCGGCGCGGGCAGTGGATCTACTACCGCCGCGACGACGACCGCATCCGCGCCTTCACCGAACAACTGCATCGCGTTCTCTGACCTACGAAAGGCAACGTCCTATGTCGACTGCTCTGTCCATCCTCGACCTGGCGGTGATCGCACCGGGTCAGTCCGCGCGCGATAGCTTCGACAACAGCGTCGCCCTGGCGCAAGCCGCCGAACGCAGCGGCTACCGGCGCGTCTGGTACGCCGAGCACCACAACATGGGCTCGATCGCGTCGAGTGCCACGAGCGTGCTGATCGGGCATATCGCGGCGCACACCGACACCATCCGGCTCGGCTCCGGCGGCATCATGCTGCCCAACCACTCGCCGCTGGTGATCGCGGAACAGTTCGGCACCCTGGAGACGCTGTTCCCCGGGCGTATCGACCTCGGGCTGGGGCGGGCGCCGGGCAGCGACCAGAAGACCATGCTCGCACTGCGCCGTAACCCGTCCTCGGCGGACTCGTTCCCGCAGGACGTGCTGGAGTTGCAGGGGTATCTGACCGGGCAGTCGCGGATTTCCGGCGTGCAGGCCGTGCCGCGGGCGGAAGGTGTTGTGCCGCTGTACATCCTGGGTTCCTCGCTGTTCGGTGCTCAGCTCGCCGCACAGCTCGGGCTGCCGTACGCCTTCGCGTCGCACTTCGCACCGGACGCGCTACACCAGGCGGTCGCCGTCTACCGCGACGGTTTCCAGCCGTCCGAGCAGTTGTCCGAGCCGTACGTGATGGCCGCGCTCAATGTGTTCGCCGCCGATGACCGCGAGGATGCGTTGGCGCAGAAGGCGATTGCCTGGCGTAACCGGGCACGGATGTTCATCAAGCGTGGTGCCGCCGATGTCGACTACAGCGATGCGGAGATCGACGCGTTCCTTGCCTCGCCGAACGGCCGTCAGCTCGCGTCGATGACCCAGTACACCGCGGTCGGTACCCCCGCCGAAGTCGTTGCCTACCTTGACGATTTCGCCGCCGACCTCCAGGCCGACGAGCTCATCCTCGCCCATCAGGCCACCCTGATCGACGACCGGGTGCGCTCGGTAGAGCTCACCGGTGCCGCGATGGCGGCCGCCGTGCAGGTCGGCTAGCCGCCCGGTCGATTCGGACGTGGCGGCCGTTTCTTGGTCGCCTCCGCCGTGCCTTGATGGGCGACGATGATGAGCATGACCAGCAGGGTCACGATCTCGAGCGTATTGAAGGCGAGAGCTTCTGTGCCCGAAGCGGACTCATCGTCGGCGGCGGCGGGAGGCGTTGCCGCGACAACGAATCGTCCTGGAAAAGCGGCCGATTCGGCTTCGGCGTCGGCGATAGGTGCGGCCACCGGGAGGAACGGGAACGGTGGTGCGGTCAGTATCGACGGCGGAATCAAGAGCGGGAAGGTGGGCACGGGCGGGGTCGGCACGGTGGAGAGGGCGAGCAGGCAGGTCAGCACGGCGCTGCCGGTGACCGCACTGCCGACGGCGGCGCTGCCGAGCGCTGAGCCGCTCGAACCGAAGCCGGGCGGGATCACCGCGGAACCGGCGGAGCCGACGACCGCCCACCACGGTGGGGCGAGCATGCCAGGCCCGATCAGGCCGGAGCCGGCGGCCGATCCGAGGAACAGCAGCGCGCCACCCGCGACGGCGCTGCCCGCGCATGCGGTCATGACGCTGCCGCTGTCGAGGCCGAGTGCGGCGGGTCCGACGGCGGCTGGTGTTGCCGAGGTTGGAGTTTCGCCCGTCTCGCTGTCCGCGGTGCTCCCGATATCGAACTTTCCGTTCGCGGCGGGCGGTTTTGCTGGTTCCAGCGAGAGCAACCCGCCGTCGGATGCGCTGCCGGAGGAGACGTCCGGTACGAACGTGCTCCCGGTCGAGGCGTTCGGCGTGATTGCGCTGCCGGTCGAAACATCTTGCGGCGCGCCGCTTCCGGTGGGGACGTCCGGCGTTGCGGTGTCTTCGGCAGGGGCGCCTTGCGGTGGGGTGCTTCCGGGCGGGGCAGCTGGTGGAGGCTCGTTTCCGGCGGAGGCGTTTGGTGGAGGCGCGTTTCCTGCCGGGGTGTCTGTTGGGGGCGTGTATCCGGCGGAGCCGTCTGACGGGGCAGTCGGGGCCTGTGCCGGAGGTGTATTTCCCGCAGGGGTGTCCGCCTGGGGTGCCTTTCCGTAAAGAATCCCCAGCGAGGCGGCAGGTCCGGTCGGAACATCTTGTGACACTGAATCTTCGGGCGAGACGTCGGACAGGTCCGAGGGAGCGGTACCTTCGGCCGTGACATCGGCGGCGAGCGGCGGCTCCGGGATCATCTCGTTGGCGGCGGACCGGCCGCCGAAGAACACGGCCGCAGGCACGCACGCGCTCACGACAACCAATCCTCTTGCGCCCCTGATCATTCGCGGCGCGGCGGCACCGGACCTGATCCGCGGAAGTTTCATTCGTTGTGGGTCGCCGGTCCGGGCGTGCTCTGCTCGTACTGCGACTGGGCATAGGTGAACGCGTCTATCGGGATGCCGAGAGCTCCGGAGAACGGCCGCTCCAGGTCATGGATGGCCAGCAGTGACGAGCCGATCACGACGCCGAGTAATGCGGTCATCGCGAGGCTGCGCCGGGTGACCAGCATGCCGGTCAGCACCGGGTTCAGCAACACCAGAACCGCACCGAAACACAATGCGATGTAAAGGAATTGGGGGATGGTGCGGGAGGCGTCGATGGCGCGATCGTGGCGCGCCTGGGTCACCCGGTCGATACCGGCCAGCGCGCGGGCCCGCGCCTCGATGACGACCGGATCCTGCGACCGCACCGATATCACGGCGTCGCGCAGTGCGTCGAGCGTCTTCCCGGTGGACTCGTCGAGGCGGCTATCGCGCTCCATCACCGGCCACTCCTTGGTGAGGACGTCGTCGGTGTAGGCGATGATTTTGTCGTGGATTCGTTGCTGGTCGGGTCCCGGCATCGCGTGGATCGCCAAGTGGGTATCGACGAGCCCCTTCGACTCGGTGATGGTGTGGTTGTACGCGTTCTGGTTCTGGTTCCAGCAGGCCACGAAGACGAACGCGAGCACCGCGGTGAAGATGGTCTTGGCCAGGTCGAGCGCGAGGTGGCTGGACGATTCGTCACTGCCCTGCCGCCACGATTTCGGGCGAACCCGGTCCCCGATAACCAAAAATCCCACCGCGATCAGCGCGGCACAGATCCCGACGAGCAATTCCTGAGCCATCTCGGTCCACTTTCCCGGGCAAAGTCGGTACAACTGATTTCCGAGTGCATGGTTGAGCGGCCGAGGTAACCCCGGCATTGGCATATTAAAACAGCAACGGACGAAGATTAGCCCTGGTCACGCGTCCGCAGCTGGCGGCGTTACCGAAATGTGATCATCTATCGATATTCGAAGAGGATTTGCAGCAAATAGAAGTTCTCAGGCGATCTATTTCGAGGAACTTCGGCTTTGGGGGCGCTGTCGTGAGCGAGGTATGCCCGGTGCGCGAGGGCTGGTTCGGCACGCGATCAGGTGAGCGGACGGCAGTCGGCGACCAGGGCGGTGGTGTTGTCTGTTCCGCCCGCCCGCAACGCGCTGTCCACCAGGGTGTCGACAGCGGTCGCCGGCGACTGCTCGTCGGCGAGTATCGCTTTGATGGCCGCCATGTCGAGGCGCTTGTGCACGCCATCTGTGCTCAGCAGCAGCCTGCCGGTACTGGACCCGGTGGCCGCGGTGCCGATGTCGGCGGGGCGCACCGTACGGGCCGAGGTGAAGACGATGTGGTCGAGGCGCGGCGGCGGGCCGAGGCCGCGGGCTCGCCAGTACTCGGCGACGGTGTGGTCGGTGGTGATCTGGTGCAGGACGCGCCCGTTCCAGCGATAGGCGCGGCAGTCGCCGACCCAGGCGATGTCGCATGGCCCGTCGGGCTTGCCCGCGGACGGCAGCACGGCGACCACGAGGACGCTGTCCGCCTCGGCCTGCGGGAACTGGCGGAGCAGTTCCCGTTGGGCGGCAAGGATTCCCGCGTGCGCGCCGGCGCGAGCGCCGATGCGTGCGGCGACCTCCGCGGCGGTGCGCGACGCCCTGGCGGCGGCCAGGTGGTCGCCGATGCCGTCGGCGACGACGAACGCGGCGCGCCCGGTGCCCGGATCGGTAACGGCCGCTGCGGCATCGGCGTTGAGCGAGCGAGAACCACGCCTGCTCAACGACTCCCAGGTGGTGCCGGTGAGGCGCACTACTTCGGGATCGGGGCCATCGGTGACGGGTGCCGAGCACATGGCCTGACCTCCTTGTCGGGACCGTCGCGCGTGCCGATCGGCACTATTCCAGTAAACCGCCCGAAGCCGTGTCGTCGGCAACGGTTTGCCGTGCAGTTCCTGTGAAGGTCATTACGGTTTGGTCTCTTGCCGCGACGGCGACAACGGCACGGCGAGTTGGGCTTTGATCCGTTCATAGGTCGGCAGCGTCTCGTACCGATGCACGGACTTGTCCCCGACGAAGAGATCATTCGAGAGGTGCCGATAGGCGGCGAGATCTTCGGTGACCAGCACCACCACGTAATCCCACTGGCCCACAACGGAATAGCACTGCTGGACGGCGGGCTCGGCGAGCATGCGGTCGCAGAAGGCGAGATAGTGATCGGTGTCGTCCTCGGTCAGTTCGACGAGCACCACGGTGGTCAAACCCATGCCGACAGCGCGCGGGTCGATCACGGCGACCTGCGCGGTGATCACTCCGCCGGTGCGGAGCCTGGTGAGCCTGCGCTGAACGGCGCTGGGGGAGAGGCCGACTCGGTCGCCGAGTTCGTGCAGGGGTTGGGTCGCGTCGACTTGTACGAGCTCGAGTAGCCGGTGGTCGATGTCATCTAACGGTAGAACGCTCACGCAAGATTCTTGCGTGCGAGTGGGAAAACTGTCAATCGCATTCGGTGGTCTTGCTTCTAGTGTTCAGCTCATGAACGATCTGGTCGATATCGAGGTGCTGCGGCAGCGGGTTGGCATCAAGTGGGCGCGGGCCGGGGCGGACGTGCTGCCCGGCTGGATAGCGGACATGGACTTTCCGGTGCCGGACCCGGTGCGCGAGGTGTTGCGGCGGGCCGCCGACGGCGACCTCGGCTACCCGGCGTGGGACGACCGGCCCGATCGCAACCCCCTGCAGGAGGCCTTCGCGAATCGGATGCGTGACCGGTACGACTTCACGCTCGACCCGGACGACGTGTACGTCTTCACCGAGCTCATTCAGGTGCTGCAGATCGTGCTGCAACTCATGACCCGGCCGGGCGACGCGGTCGCCGTGCACACGCCCGCCTACCCGCCGTTCTTGCGGACGCTGGAGGTGATGGGACGGCGACTGGTCCCGATCCCGATGATCGCGGGGGGCGACGGTTGGCGTTTCGACGTCGACCGGATGGCCGAGGATATCGTCCGGAACGATTGTCGCGCCCTGATTCTGGTGAATCCGAACAACCCGACGGGGCACATGTTCGATCGCGACGAGCTATCGGCCATCGCGGAAATCGCCTGTCGGCATGATCTTTTCGTGATCTCCGACGAAATCCATTCCGAGCTCGCGCACGAACGGCGTCGGCACATTCCGATCGCTTCGCTCGGCCCGGAAATCGCCGGGCGCACAGTCACGCTCAACTCCGCGAGCAAGGCCTTCAATCTGGCGGGCCTGCGATGCTGCGTCGCGCACGTCGGTGACCGCAGGGTCCGTGCGGCATTGGGCGCGCAGCCACCGCTGATATATGGACAGGTCAGCGCGCTGAGTGTGCTCGCGACCTGTACCGCGTGGCAGGAAGGTGCGGCGTGGCTGGCGGAGACCAGGCGGACGCTGACCAGCAATCGCGACCTCGTCGCCAAGTCGTTGCCGCCCGACATCCGTTTCCACCGCCCCGAGGCGGGCTACCTGGCGTGGCTCGATTGCCGTGCGCTCGAGCTGGACCAGGATCCCGCGGCGTTCTTCCTGGAACACGCGAAAGTCCGGCTCCTGCCCGGCCCCGACTTCGGCCCCGGCGGTACCGGATTCACCCGCCTCAACTTCGCGACCTTCCCACCCATCCTCGACGACATGCTCGAGCGGCTGCACAACGCGGTGCGGCACCGCAACCACTAACCGGCGCAAGTCATTCGGGCATGACCACAACGTCGGTGCCGTCGAGGACGTCGAGGGGTCGTCGCCGGAGGCGCCGACGCCACTGGACGAGGGTGGTGGAAGGCGGTGCATGGCAGTTAGATTGAGCGGATGAGTGTGTGGACAGCGTTGGTGTCGTTCGCCGTTGTCGCTGGGCTGCTGACCATTGTCCCGGGGTTGGATACGGCGCTGGTGTTGCGGTCGGCGATTGTTCGTGGCACCCGCACCGCGTTCGCGACCGCGTTCGGCGTGGGCTGCGGGCTGCTGGTGTGGGGTATCGCGGCGACGGGCGGGCTGTCGGTGTTGCTGACCACCTCTCAGGCGGCGTATACGGTGCTGCGTATCGCGGGCGCGATGTATCTGGTCTGGCTCGGCGTCACCAGCTTGGTCGCGCTGTGGCGGTCGGGTCGCGCCGGGGCGAGTGACGTCGCGGACGAGGGCGTTCCGGGCGGGAGTTTGCTGCGGGCGTGGGCGCGCGGTGCGACGTCCAATCTGCTCAACCCCAAGGTCGGTGTCTTCTACATCGCGATGCTGCCGCAGTTCATCCCGCCGCAGGCCCCGCACCTGCTGATGGGGGCGGCGCTGACGCTGGTGCACTTCGTCGAGGGGGTGCTGTGGTGTACGGTCCTCATCTGCGGTGTCCGGTTTGCCAGGGCGTGGCTCGATCGCCGCTCGGTCAAACGATGGATGGAAGGCATCACGGGGTCCGTGCTGCTCGCGCTCGGGGTCAAGCTCGCTCTCGACCCGTCCTGAACCGTTACTCCGTTGGGGCCGAATAGTTTTCGATGGTGGGACGCCAGCGTCCGCGATGACGACTCGGCGTTGCGATCACCGTGATGCTGACCCCTGCGGACGCGGCGATCGGCACCGTACGCTGTGTCGTCCCGGTCGCGCTGCGCGTCGCGGCGGGAGGGAGTGGACGGCGCCGGTCGGCACAGATGGTAGGAAAGGGTACGTGTCCACAACTGTCGAAGGATCAGTCCCCAACAGCAGCTCTCGCGCCGTCGACGAGGTGGTGGACCTGGTCAGCGCGCTGATCCGGTTCGATACCTCCAACACCGGCGAGCTGGCCACCACCAAAGGGGAGCGCGAGTGCGCGGAATGGGTGGCCGAGCAACTGCACCAGGCCGGATATACGACCGAGTATGTGGAGTCGGGCGCGCCGGGGCGCGGGAATGTGTTCGCGCGGCTGAAGGGCGCCGATTCGAGCCGGGGCGCGCTGATGATGCACGGGCACCTCGATGTGGTGCCCGCCGAGGCGGCGGACTGGAGTGTGCACCCGTTCTCGGGCGCGGTGCGCGATGGTTACGTGTGGGGGCGCGGCGCCATCGACATGAAGGACATGGTCGGCATGATGCTGGCGATCGCCCGCCAGTTCAAGCGCGAGGGGACGGTGCCGCCGCGCGATATCGTGTTCGCCTTCCTGGCCGACGAGGAGAACGGCGGCAAGTGGGGCTCGCAGTGGCTGGTGGACAACCGGCCCGACCTGTTCGAGGGGATCACCGAGGCGGTCGGCGAGGTCGGCGGTTTCTCGCTGACGGTGCCCCGGCCGGACGGCACCGAGCGCAGGCTGTATCTGGTGGAGACGGCCGAGAAGGGGCTCGGCTGGATGCGGTTGCGCGCCAAGGCCCGTGCGGGTCACGGCTCGTTCCTGCACGAGGACAACGCGGTCACCATTCTGGCCGACGCGGTCGCGCGGCTCGGCAAACACACCTTCCCCGTGGTGATGTCGGATTCGGTGACCGAGTTCCTGGCCGCTGTCTCCGAGGAGACCGGGCTGGAGTTCGATCCGGCCAGCCCCGACATCGAGGGCCAACTGGCCAAGCTCGGCACCATCTCCCGCATTATCGGTGCGACACTGCGTGATACGGCGAATCCGACCATGCTGCAGGCCGGGTACAAGGCGAACGTGATTCCGCAGACCGCGGAGGCGGTGATCGACTGCCGGGTGGTGCCCGGTCGGCAGGCCGCGTTCGAGCGCGAGGTGGACGAGCTGATCGGCCCGGACGTCGAGCGCGAGTGGATCACCAAACTCGACTCGTACGAAACGACATTCGACGGTCACCTGGTCGACGCGATGAACGACGCGATCCTCGCGCACGATCCGCGGGGCCGTACCGTGCCCTACATGCTCTCCGGCGGCACCGACGCGAAGGCCTTCGCCCGCTTGGGCATTCGCTGCTTCGGCTTCGCGCCGCTGCAGCTGCCGCCGGAACTGGACTTCACCGCGCTGTTCCACGGGGTCGACGAACGAGTTCCGGTGCAAGCGCTCGAATTCGGCACCCGGGTGCTGGAACACTTCCTGCTGAACAGCTGACGAAAGGACAATCTGTGCCCGACTACTCCTTCAATCCCTACGAGGCGCTGCCGCAGCTGCCGTCGTTCACGCTGACCTCCGACGATGTCACCGACGGTCAGCCGCTCGGCAACGATCAGGTCAGCGGCGTCTTCGGCGCGGGCGGCAAGGATATCTCGCCGCAGCTGTCCTGGTCCGGATTCCCCTCGGAGACAAAGAGTTTCGCGGTAACCGTGTACGATCCGGACGCACCGACGGCGGCCGGGTTCTGGCACTGGGCGGTCGCCGACATTCCGCTGGGCGTGACCTCGCTGCCCAGCGGCGCGGGCAGCGGCGAGGAGGGCGGCGCGCTGCCGAGCGGGGCGATCTCGCTGCGCAACGACGGCGGGTTCGCCGGATTCGTCGGCGCCGGACCGCCGCCTGGACACGGGTATCACCGCTACTTCATCGTGGTGCACGCGGTGGATGTGGAGAGCCTCGGCATCGACGACACCGCGACGCCCGCCTACCTCGGCTTCAACCTGTTCTCGCACGCCATCGCGCGCGCGACCATCGTGGGCACCTACGAGCAGAAGTAGGTCCGGACAGCACGGTGGCCCTGAGCGAAATGCTCAGGGCCACCGTCGTTGTCACTTGACGCTGATGACCTTGTCGGAGGCTTCCTTCGCGTAGAGCGCCGCGATTTCGGGGGCGTACTTCGCCGCGATGGGGCGGCGCTTGAGCGACATCTTCGGCGTCAGCTCGTCGCCGCCGGGCTCCCAGGCCGCGCCGACGATGGTGAAGCGCTTGATCTGCTCCACGCGGGACAGTTTGACGTTGCCCGCCTGCACCGCGGCAAGCACCTCGTCGACGATCTCCTTGCGGGTCGCCAGCGTCGCCACGTCGGCGTCGGTGGCGTCGAATTCCTTTGCGCGCAAGGCCGCGACGTCCGGATCGAGCACGATGAGCGCGGCGATGTAGGGCTTGGCGTCGCCGAGCGCGACGACCTGGCCGACCAGCGAGGAGACGGCCTTCACCGCGTTCTCGACATTGCTCGGCGCGATGTTCTTGCCCGCCTCGCTGATGATGAGTTCCTTCTTGCGGTCGACGATGCGCAGGTAGCCGTCGGGGTCGAGGGTGCCGATGTCGCCGGTGTGCAGCCAGCCGTCGTCGTCGATCGCCTCGGCCGTCTGCTCCGGCATGTTGCGGTAGCCGCGGGTCACGATGGGCCCGCGCACCAGGACTTCACCGTCGGCGTCCAGGCGCAGTTCCATGCCGTCCACAGGGCGGCCGACCGAGCCCGGGCGCGGCTTGGTCTTCTCGGTGAAAGTGCCGACGCCGGTGGTTTCCGACATGCCCCACACCTCGCTCATCGGGAAGCCGAGGCCGAGGAAGTATTCGAGGGTTTCCGCCGGGATCGGCGCGGCACCGGACGCGGGCACGGACAACGCGTCCAAGCCCATCGCGTGCCGCAGCTTCGACAGCACCAGCGCGTCGGCCAGTTTGTGTTGCACGGCGAGGATCGGGCTGCGGCCCTTGCCCGCGAGATCGGCTCGGGCAGCGGCCATTCCGGTCTCGATGGCCCAGGAGGCGAGCGCCTTCTTCACCCCGCTCGGCTCGGCGGCGAGCTTGGCCTCGATGCCCACCTTGATCTTCTGCCACACCCGGGGCACGCCGAAGAACGTGGTCGGGCGGGCGTCGGGCAATGCGGCGGCGACCTCGCGCGGGTCCGGCACGGTGGTCACCTGGACGCCGGTGGTCAGGTTCATCGCATGGCAGGAGATGCGGTCGGCGACGTGCGCGGCGGGCAGGTAGGACACCGCCCTGTCGTCGAGGCCGACCGGCAGCGGACCGTTGACCAGCGCGATCACCTGGGCGAGCACGTTGCGGTGGGTCACCTCGACGCCCTTGGACGGGCCCGTGGTGCCCGAGGTGTAGATCAGGGTGGCCAGGTCGTCGGGCTGGACCGCGCGCCAGGTCGCCTCGAAATCGAAGTCGGCGGCCGGGTTCGCCTCGACCTGGTCGAGGGTGATGGTGCCGGCGGCCGGACCGTCGACCAGGACGATGTGCGCGAGATCGATACCGGCGCGGGTGACCTTGTCCAGGAAAACCTGTTCTGTCACAACGACTTTGTTCGCCGCGTTGCTGAACAGGTGGGCGATCTGCTCGGACGAGCTGGTGTTGTAGATCGAGAACGGGGTGGCGCCCAGGTGTAGCGCGGCGGTGTCGACCAGGTTGAACTCGGGCCGGTTGGTGAGCATGATGCCGACGGTGTCGCCGCGCCCGACGCCGAGTTCGGCCAGGCCCGCCGCGATCGCGCGCACCCGCTCGCCGTACTGCCGCCAGGTGATCTGCAGCGTCGCGCCGACCGTCCGCAACGCCACCTGCTCGGGCCGGACTGTCAAGGTTTCCTGGAACGCCTCCGGCACCGTGTAGACCGTTTTGCCCGATTTATGCGAATAGCCGATATCTGTCGTCGTCATATCCCTGTTCCTGATATCCATGCAATGAACCGCGCCTGACGGCGGCCGCACGCGGGCGGTTCGAGACCCGAAGGGTCAAGCGCGCCAGGAGTGGCGCGGCTCACTAATGGTAGCCAGACGCCCGGGCCGGCGACCGGCGTTAGCCGCAACTCATCGGCCGTGCCACCACCACCGCATGGCGAACCATCCGCTGCGCAGCGACAGCCGAATCGCGGCCAGATCAGCCAGGTGGCCATCGTTTCTGGGCAACGTATGCCCGACGAGTCGCTTGGCCTCGAGGTAAGCGCCCGCCCGCGTGCTGCGTGGCCGGGTATGCAGCGAGCGCACGGTTACCTTGATACCGGCCGCCTGCACGGCCTGCACTTTGTCGGGGTTGTTCGTCATGAGCCGGATCGACGTCAGTCGGAGCCGCTGGAGAGCCGCGACCGCCTGCTCATAGCGTCGCGCGTCCTTGGGCAGGCCGAGCTTGGCATAGCTGCGGAACGTGTCCATCTGATCTTCCTGGCTTGTTCGCAGGCCGCGCGCCTTGTTGACGAGTCCGGCGCCGCGGCCCTCCTGCTCCAGGTAGATCAGAATCCCGCTGCCCGCCGCCTGAATGAAGTCCATGGCTTTCTCGAGCGCGGGGCCGCAATCGCAGTCGTCGGTCTGTAGCGCGTCGCCGTACAGGCAGCGGGAATGGATTCGGACGAGGCAGCCGTCGGTCGGCTCGCCGAAGATCAGCACATGCCCGCCGTCGTGCTCGGCGGGCAACTCGATGACCCGGACTCGGAGATCGTGGCCCTTGCGAAGCAAGCGGTGCCCGGTTTCGGCGAGATCCCATTCAGCAGTGGTCAAGTGCTTCCTCCGGGGCCTGGATTTTTTGGTCATTTCGGGGCTGCGGCGGCGGTAACGGGAAAAGCGTTGCGGGGAATGCCGTTACGGTTCGCGTGACGTGCGGGCGTTTTCGCAACGCCCAACCGCTCGCCACAGCGACCGCGACAATCGCGCCCACTGCCGCGATCCCGGTTTGGCCGACCACGGCGAGCAGGACGAGGAGCATAGCGATCGTGGACACGGCGACGAATTCGCGGCTCGGCAGCGGCCGCACGGAACGCGATATCGGCAGGGCAGGTGTTTCCGGCAGCGCGAGCCAGGGCAGTTCGGTACTCGGGATGGTGTGTCCGCGGTGCACGCGTTTGGCTTCCAAATAGGCGCGGGCCCGTTCGCTGCGGACCGGCGTGATCAGCGGCGCGACAACGACTGTGAGGTTGGCGGCTTCGAGCGCTTCGACCTTGGCTGGGTTGTTGGTGAGCAGGGTGACCGAACGCAATCCGAGACCGAGCAGCCCGCGCGCCGCCACCGTATAGGTTCTGGCGTCGATGGGATATCCCAATTCCCGGTAGCTGGTGAAGCTGTCGGTGCGGCAGAGTTCGCTGTGCCGATAGCCGCGTGCCTTCGCGATGAGCCCCGCGCCGCGGCCCTCCTGCTCGAGATAGACCAGGATGCCGGAGCGCGCTGCCTGGATGCGATCGAGCGCGACATCGAGCTCAGGTCCGCAATCACAATCTTCGGAGCCGAGCACCTCGCCATAGAGACACCGCGAATGGATCCGGACCAGGCAGCCGTCGGCGATGTCACCGAAGACCAACAGGTGGCCTCGTTCGCCGGCGTCGTCGAGCTCGAGCACCCTGACCCGCAGATCGTTCGCCTTACGCGTGAACCGGTGATCGGTGTCGGCAAGGTGGGCCAGGGATATGGTCAATGCTCCTCCGAAGTAAGTCTGACGATGCGGTCGATCTCACTGACCGGTGGCATGGCTCCGGGCACATCCCCGAACGATTGCGTAGCCACCATCGCCGCGGTCGCCCAGATGTAATCGTCTTCGTCGGCCGGTCGGCGGGTCGAGACGAGACGGTATACCAGGGCGGCCGCGAAGGCAGCTTGCGCACCGGGGGAGTCTTCCATCGCGGCGGGAAAGGCCGGGATCTGACTGTTGACTCGATCCGACCAGACCGTGCACCGGAAGTCCTCGGTCGCGCAGATCGACCGCACCCCGAGCGCGCGCAACCGTTGCGCGGTGTCGCCGGTGGACGCGGCGGCGACCTCGGGCACCATGGCGGCGAGATCCTTGCTGGTGCCCGCGAGGTAGTCGACGACGCCGAGGTACTGGTACAGGTATTGCGGCAGATCGATCGGGGGTGACGGATGGACCATGAGCAGTGGCCGCGAATCGAGCCGCCGGACCAGTGCCATGACCTGCTCGATGACGGTGATCGGCTGCTCGAAGGTCAGCAGCACGGCATCCGAGGCGGCGATGGCCGCGCGGATCCGGGCGCTACGTAAGTCCTGCGCGCTCAATCGGATTCGGTCGTCGCGGCAGCCGATCAGGCCCGCCGCGCCCGTGCTGGTGATCATCACGGCGGTCACCGGGGTCGGCGCGTCGGGAACGACCTTGACCAGATCGGTGTCGACGTTTTCCGAGCGCAGGTAGTCGAGGACATGTCTGCCCTCGTCGTCGTCACCCACCGCCGAGATCAGCCGGACCTGCAGCCCGAGTCTGGCGGCGGCGACCGCGCGGTTGAGGCCCTTGCCGCCCGGGTGCTTCTCGAAGCTGTTTCCCGGGGTGGAGGTGCCCGCCTCGGGAATGTGATCGACGAAGTAGAGGTGGTCGATCACGGCGTCACCGAAAACCGTCACCACACCTGGAGCTGTTGCTACGGCACGAGATTCGGTCGAGGGCTGCGACTGGATCGAGGCCGCGGGGTGCACCGACCCCGCGTCGTAGACCGACTCGTTCACCAGCAGCCCGGCCAGCGCGGTGAACGCGCGCCGCTCGGGCGTGGCTCGCAACGACCGGACCGATGGTGGGAGCGGAATCCGTTCGGCGCGTAGCGTTTCGTGCAGCAACCGCCAGTGCTCGGTGAGGTATTCCCGGCGCTCGCCGAGGTCGGCGGCGTAGAGGCGATCGAGATCCACAGCGGCGGTTGCGCTCTCGCGGAGCAGGCCCAGTGACAGTTCGGCGTCGGCGATCAATCGGTTGGTCGGCTCCAGCTGTGCCGCGAGATCCTTGACCACCGGCAGCACGGCCTCCTCCGGCGCGATGCCGTGGCGCCGCGCATGCTGGCGCACCGCAAGCAGATCGAGTAGCGGAGCGACGTCGATCTCGGTGGTACGCAGGCGATCCGAGCTGAGGCCGGAGCGCTTGCACAGCCGCGTGAGGATATTGCGCACGGCAACAACACCCGAGTCCTGCGGGACCATGACCGGTGTCAACCTCTCTGGTCGTCGTTATCTAGGGCCGCGCTGACGATAGCCGAAAAACGGCGTTTAGCCAGCCGACGAAATGTCAATTACCAAACTACAACGGCAATTGACGGTCAGATATGGCAAATGCCACACTGGGTTTGGCGGATACCCGCTTCCCAGCCACCTCGGAGGGGACTCGGAGATGAAAGTTGTTCTCCTGATCAGGCAGGGCCGGCGGCGAAGGCCGCACCGGCACACCGGATCCGACGCCGACCTCGAGCCGAACCTGGTCGCGGCCTAGGCGAGCCACGTGCGTTCGCCGGCCATCGCGCCCCAAGCCAGCCTCAGCCGTCGCTCGCACCGCTTCATCGAGGAAGCGCCGCATCGGTCCGACCGCGCTTCACCGGTCGACCGAGCTCAGCACACCCGAATGCGGGTCGGCGACGACTCCTCCCCGGTGGAGACAGCCGTGACGATCTACGAGAACAGCCGGTCGATGACGAGTAGCAGCACCCCGGAATGGGCATGGCGGGTGGCGGGTCGCGCGGAACCGGCATGGCGCCTGAGCTGGTTACCGCACCGGCTCAGTCACGAACAGGCCAGGGCGGGAATGGAATTGGACGAGCTGCTGGGCCGCCAAGGCCTCGCCGCGGACCCATCGACGCAGGAACAGGCCGACGCGCTGGCCGACATCCTGGGAACCACGGTGCAGCAGGCCAACCTATTGCTGCACCAGCGAATGCACGACAGGAGGCATTCGTGATCAAGCTCCATCTGTTACACCGGAGGCAGCTATGACTGTGCACACCACCGCATGGACGATGACCAGCGATATCACCCCGGAGTCGGCGTACCGCGAAGCCGGAAACTCGAATGCGTGGCGGTTGAGCTGGCTGCCTGATCGCTCGCTGAGCCAGGCGCAGGCCCGGCTGGGGATGGAACTCGATGAGTTGCTGAGCAACCCGCACGCGGTGTACGACCAGCGGGCACAGGCCCGTGCCGATACCTGCGCCGAGCTGTTGGGCGTGTCCTGGACGGAGGCACTGGTGCTGCTGGCCAATCGGATGGCGCAACGGCTGCAGCACGGTCAGCGCGCCGAGGGGGAGGCCGCGCCGCCGGGGCGGACGCCCCGCTCGCAGTCGATGCGCATGCGCGTCATCGAACCGCCGTACGCGCATAGCTGACGATCAGGCAGCCGTCGGTCATTCCTGGTTGTCGGATCTTGCTGGGAGCCGGGCGATCCGATCGATCTCGCTGACGGGTGGCATGGCACCGGACACGTCGCCGAAGGACTGGGTTGCCGCCATCGCGGCGGTAGCCCATTCGAAGTCCGCGCGATCGGCTGGGCGCCCCGCGGTCACCAGCCGGTAGGCGAAGGCGGCGCTGAACGCCGCATATGACCCCGGCGAGTCCGCCAGTACAGCCGCAAAGGAGCGTGGCACGTCGAGATTCAGCGCCGCCGATCGGACGCTGCATTCGAATCGTTCGACGGCGCAGACACTTCCGACGCCCTGCGCGAGCAGCTGCGGCGCGACGTCGACATCGAAGTCGGCGACCGACGGGTGCGGTGTGCGGGCCGGTTCGGCCACCAATTCGGCCAGCTCCCTGCGGGTTCCGATCAGATAGTCGATTCGGCCGAAGTACTTGGAGATATATTGCGGTGAGTTCGTCGACGGCGTCGCCTGCACCAGTAGACGCGGACGCGTACGTCCTCTGCGGATCACGCCCAATGCCTGGTCGATGACGGCGATCGGTGGCTCGAAGGTGAGCAGCACCGCGTCGGCCGAGGTCAGCGCCGATCGGGCGGCGGCGGTGCGTAGGTCGTCACGGCTCAATCGCACGGCATCATCAGCGACAGCGATGATGCCGGTGGCGCCGCTGCTGGCGATGATGACGGCCACCACCGGGGTGGATTCGCCATCCACCGTCTTGACCAGATCGGTGTCGATGCCTTGGCGGTTCAAGTATCGGATGATGCGCCGACCCGCGACGTCACCGCCGACCGCACTGATCAGCCGCACCCGCAAACCCAGACGAGCGGCGGCGACGGCACGATTGAGGCCTTTGCCACCGAAGTGTTCCTCGAAACGCCCGTGCGCCGTGCTGCCTTCGGCGGGCAGCCGGTTGGTGCGGTAGATGTGATCGATGACGGCGTCGCCCACGATGGTGAGCACGCCTTGATCCCGCGAGACCATGCGCCGCCCCCTCGCGTGGGTTGTGTGGTTGTGCCCCAATCAGAATAAGCCGCGGTACGCGAGTTCGGCCGCGTTCCCGCACCATTGGCGGGTGGGGTAGAACGCGCTCAGGCGTTGGCGGTGTGCTCGGCGCCGATGGCGTCGGCGATGTTCTGATACCCGTTGGCGCGCAAGCGTTGTGCGAGGCCGCGGTGGATCTTGCGGGTCCAGAAGGGGCCGCCGTAGATGAAGCCGGTGTAGCCCTGCAGCAGGGTGGCGCCCGCGCACACGCGTTCCCAGGCCTGGTCGGCGGTTTCGATGCCGCCGACGGAGATGAGCACGAGGCGGTCGCCGACGCGGCGGTAGAGGCGGCGCAGCACGTCGAGGGAGCGGTCGGCGACGGGGGCGCCGGACAGGCCGCCCGCGCCCATGGCGGTGACCTCGTCGGCGGGCGTGCGCAGGCCGTCGCGGCGAATAGTGGTGTTGGTGGCGACGATTCCGGCCAGGCCGAGTTCGACGGCGAGGTCGGCGACGGCGTCGATATCGTCGTCGGACAGGTCGGGGGCGATCTTCACCAGGACCGGCACCTGGACGCTGTCGAGCACGGCCTGCAGCAGCGGGCGTAGCGATTCCACGGCCTGCAGGTCGCGCAGGCCGGGGGTGTTGGGGGAGCTCACGTTGACGACGACGAAGTCGGCGAGCGGGCCGAGCAGGGCCGCGCTGGTCGCGTAATCGCCTGCGGCATCGGCGGGTTCGACGATTTTGGTCTTGCCGATATTGGCGCCGATCGGCACGTCACCGCGGCGGCCGCGCAGGTACTCGGCGGCGGCCGCGGCACCGAAGTTGTTGAAGCCCATGCGGTTGATCAGGGCGTGGTCGGCGGGCAGCCGGAAAAGTCGCGGCGCGGGATTGCCGGGCTGAGCCTGAGCCGTGACGGTGCCGATCTCGGCGAAACCGAAACCTAGTGGCGCCCAGGTGTCGACGCCGTCGGCGTTCTTGTCGAAGCCGGCGGCCAGGCCGACCGGCGCCGGGAAGTCGATACCGAACGCGGTGTTGCGCAGGACGGGATCGTCGGTGGCCAGGATTCTGGTCATGGCCCAGCGGCTGGGCGCGAAGCGAGCGGCCAAGCGCATGGTGGCGAAGGCCAGATGGTGGATGCGTTCCGGCGGAACCAGAAACATCAGGCGTAATAACAGGGCGTACATCAGCTCACATTCCCGGTTCGGGCTGGGGTAGTGCGGTTTTTCGGCGGCGCAGCAGCACCCGGCGGCTACCGTCGGTATAGGCCCGCACGCGGGACAGTTCCCAGCCGCCGAACTCGGCCTGGATGGCCAGCCGCATGGACGCGGTCACCCTGGTCACCTCGGGTGGCAGCCGCAGCGGCACGTATTCGTAATCGTCACTGGTGGTTTCCCAGCCCGCGGGCAGCGCGTTGCGCCGCGCTCGCTGCTCGCGTGGTGATGCGGGTTCGTCGTCTGCGCGCGTTGCCGGAGTCATCAGTGGCCTCTCTTCCGATCGTCCGCGTGGATCCGCTGCAGACCGCCGTCGGCCGCGGATCCCACGAACATGTCACCGGTGCGCTGATCGATGGTTACCGAGTTCGGTTGCCGCACCGTCGGGTAGCGGCCCACTTCCGTCGGTATACCTGTCGACAGATCGAATCCGACGACTTCGTTGCTCTGCGTGCACGTCACCCACACGGTGTCGGACCGCTGATCGTAGGCAAGCGCGTAAGGCGAAGAGTTTACCGGGAATCGCTGACGCAGGACGAGAGGTCCGGCGCTGAAGACCAAGAGTTCGTCGCCCGTGCTGTCGGTGACGATGATCCTGCCGAAGTGGTCGGCGATCATGTTCGTGGCGCCGTCGCCCGCGCGCAAGGCCAGGCCGAGGTCGTTTTTGCCGAGCTCGATCTCGGTGACGGAGGTCTGCCTGCGGTCCAGGACGGACACGTGATCGGGGGTGAGGGCGAGCGCGTCGGCGGAGGCGAGGCCGGTGACGGTGCGGGTGATCTTGCCCTCGGCGGAGAGGGTGCGGACCTTGCCGTCGGCGGTGCCGACGAGCAGCGTGTCGTCGTCGCGGCGCTGGACGGATCTGGCGTCGCCGTCGAACGGGACTTCGCTGAGGGTGGCGGCGGCCACGTCGACGCGGAGGATGCGGTCGGGCGCGGGGATCAGGAGTTCACCGGGCTTGCCCTGCGCGAGGCCTGCGCCGTGCGCGGGCAGGGGCAGGGTGCGCACGCCGGAGTTCGGTACATCGGTGCGCGTGGCCGGGTCGATGAGGTAAAGGGTGTTCGTCTCGCTGGCATCGAGCGCGGCGATCTGTCCGGTGCTTTGCTCGGCGAGCATCGCGCGGACGGGGGCGAGCCCGGTGACGGTGCCCGCGGGCGGCGCGGTGTCGGTGGGTGAGATCGCGGCGGTCGCCGGATCTCTGGTGGGCAGGTTGTCACTGTCGGGGCTGTTGCCGCAGCCGGCCAGCAGTGCCAGCGCCGCCACCGCGATGGGTACTCGACGAAGGGGGCTGCGCTGGGTAACCACGGAAGGACCCGCGAATGCCGCCAATCGAACCCAGCCGCGAGGGCGCATCCACCGAACTCCTTCTACCGACCGCTACCGACGATTCACCACAACTCCATCATCTGACCATGATGGCGCAACATCACGGCGTACCGGGGTGGCGGCGGGGGGAGAATGTCGGTGATGCGCGTTACGGTTGACCCTAAACAGTGTCCAAATCAGGGAGATCCGGTTGAAAGCCGACCATTCGTCGGGATTTGCCATCGATGACATAACCGTTGGTCCGTTCGCTCACGGGTTCGGCAGCACCGGCGACGGCCGGCCGTTCGCGTTTCGCACGGTCCGGGCCAGCCTGACGCTGGAGATCTACCGGGCCGATCTGGCCAGTGACGTGCCCGGTCCGGAGGACGTCGTCGCGGTCGCCGAGGTCAGGGTCACCGACATCGACCTCGATGACGAACGCAGTGTGGTCGCCTTGGTGCGCGACATGATCCCCGACGCGGTGCCCGTCGACGCGGCGCCGGATCGCGAAGTAACCACCGTGCGGGCACTGCTGGGACGCATCAGTTCCGTAATTGATGGTATGTAGATGGTGATGCCATACACATTTCTCGCCCGCACCGTGCTGACCGCGTCCGGCCTCCTCCTGGTGGCCGCGACCGCGGCGTGCAGCACCGGATCGGACGAGGCGGCCGTCGACGCCGCTCGTTCGTCGGCCAACGCGTCGCTGTCCGCCTCGATCACCACCTCCTCCATCGCCGCGCATCCGCCGCTGCCGACGGCCACCCAGCTGGACTCGCAAATCAAACGGGCGCTGGACCCGGGCCTGCCGGACAGCGAACGCACCGACCTCATCGAGGACGGTGCCGCGTTCCGAACCGCGATCCCCGATATGTACAAGGCGCTGCAGGACAATCCGCGCGCCGTCTACGGGGTCACCGATCCGGTGTTCGACAACCACGACGGCACGCTCACCGCGACGATGCGGCTGGACAAGGACGGTAGCGGGACCGCGGTGCGCACGACCGTCGTGCATTTCGTGCTGCTCGACGGCAAATGGAAGATCTCGCGCACCGACCTGTGCGGGATCCTGCGTTCCGCCGATTACCGCACGCCGGCCTGCGGCTGACCGTGACGGGTGTGCGGAGTTCGCGCGTAGGCGGCTCGCGGGCACCGCAGGACGCTTCGATGGTGCATTCGAGGTTGTTGCGGTGGGGTCGGTTCGTGTACCGGCATCGGTTTCTGGTGCTCGGAGTGTTCGCGTTGGTGGTGCTCGCGTCCGGTTGGTACGGGCGCGATCTGGCGGGGCGGCTGACGCAGGAGGGCTGGTTCGACGAGTCCAGCGAGTCGGTGGCGGCGTCCAAAATCGCCGACGCCACCTTCGGGCGGGATACCGACAGTGATCTGATCCTGCTGTACACCGCGCCTTCGGGGACGACCGTCGACGACCCTGCGGTTCGGTCCGCGGTGACGGGCGCGTTGAACGGGCTGCTCACGCGTTATCCGGACAACATTCTGAAGATCGACAGCTACTGGGACAGCCCGTTCGCGGCGAACGCCACCGATGCCTCGCGTACGCACGCGTTCGCCAGCGTCGGTCTGCGGGGCGAGGGCACCGCGACGGTCGAGAACTACTCCGCGATCAAGGATCATCTCGGCGCCGGGAGTGCTGGCGGTGGGCCCGGCGGGACCACTGTGCAACTGGCCGGACTGCAGCCGGTGCTGGCCGGGCTCAATACCGGGATGCAGAACGACATCCACCGTGCGGAGATCATCGCGATGCCGTTGGTGGCGATCCTGCTGTACTTCGTGTTCGGCGGGGTGGTCGGCGCGTTGCTTCCGGTGTTGATCGGCGGCATGACGATCCTGGGGACCGCGGGCATCATGCGAGTGCTCACCGGGTTCATCGATGTGAACGTATTCGCCAGTACCGTCATGACTTTGGTGAGTCTCGGGTTGGCCATCGACTACGGGTTGTTCACCGTCACGCGGTTTCGGGAAGAGCTTGCCGCGGGGCGCAGCGTGGAGGAGGCGACCGCGCGCACGGTGGCCACCGCGGGGCGCACCGTGTTGTTCTCGGCGGCGATCATCGCGGTCAGTCTCGGTGCGCTGTTCATCTTTCCCAACGGGGTGCTGCGGTCGGTGCCGTACGGCGGCATCAGTTCGGTGCTGCTTGCCGCGTTGCTGTCGGTGACCGCGCTGCCCGCGGCGCTGAGTATCGCGGGTCGGCGGATCGATCTGCTGGGGTGGAAACGGTTCTCGCGCAGCAAGACCGAGGCACAGATCGATGCCGGGTTCTTCTCGCGGCTCGCACAGTGGTCGATGCGGCGGCCGTGGGCGGTGGCGGTGCCGATCGTGCTCGCTTTGCTCGCGTTGAGTATTCCGTTCCGGCACATCGAGTTCGGTGGGATCAGTGAGAAGTATCTCGGTGCGGAGAACCCGGCCAGGGTGGCGCAGGAGCGATTCGATGAGCTGTTCCCGAGTTTCCGTACCGAGCCGCTGAAACTTGTTGTGCGCGGAGCGGATCCGCAACAGCTCAGCGATATTCGGTATGAGGCGAGCCGAATTCCCGGGCTCACCGGACGATTCGAGCCATCCGTGCCGACCAAGGACGGCATCAATGTGCTGCAGGCAGGCCTGACGGACAAGCAGGATTCCGATCGGGTGATCTCGGCGTTGCGGGCGATTCCGGAACCGCCCGGGGTGGACGTCATGGTGGCCGGGGTGCCCGCGCTGGAACGCGACAGCATCAACGGGTTGCTGCACGGGCTGCCGATACTGGTGGCGATTCTCGCGGCGGCGGCGTTGACGTTGATGTATGCGGCATTCCGGTCGATTGTGCTGGCGGTCAAGGCGGTTGCGATGAGCGCGTTGAGCTTGGTGTCGACGTTGGGGGTGCTCACGTGGGTCTTCGTCGAAGGGCACGGTGCGGGGTTCTTCCACTTCACGCCCGGACCGTTGATGTTCGCGGTCCTCGCGCTGATCGTGACCGTGGTGTTCGGCCTGTCCACCGACTATGAGGTTTTCCTGCTGTCCCGGGTGGCCGAGGCGCGCGCGGGCGGCGCCGAACCACGCGAGGCGATCCGTTATGGCATCGCCCACACCGGCGGCGTAATCACCTCCGCCGCAGCCATTCTGATCGTTGTCACCGGCGCATTCGGGTTCTCCGACCTGGTGCTGATGAAATACATCGCCTACGGCATGATCGCCGCGCTGATCCTCGACGCCACCGTCATCCGGATGCTGCTGACCCCGGCGGTTTTGAAGCTGATCTGGCGCTGAGGGAGTTTCACCATGCAGGTACTCAAAGGCGCAAACCTGTTCGGCACATTCCTGCTCGAGCTGGGAGTGCTTGCGGGAGCGGGGGTATGGGGCTGCACGCTGCCCGCGGGTATCGTCGTGCGCGTACTCGCAGGAGTAGGGGCACCCGTTTTGTTCATCCTCATGTGGGCAATGTTCGGGGCAGGATCGACCCCTCGCTTTCCCCTCCGCGGCGCCTGGCGTGTTGCCCTGGAACTCATCTGGTTCGGTGGCGGCGCCCTAGCCTGGGCCACCGCGACAACACCCGTAGTCGGCCTGATCTTCTTCGCCACCTGGGCAATCAACGCCCTCTTACGATTCCGTCTCCAAGGCGGCCTGGTGCTGGACAACGATCCGACGGACGCGACGCAACCCCGGTGACCGTTCGTCGGCGTGCCTATGACGACCTGCTGTGCGTGAATCAGCTTGGTGCGCCCGGAAATGCTGGCAAATTCGACCGCGGCGGGCGCGGAAGCGCGGGGTGAGAGCTGTGGCGGGCAAGTCGGCCAGGCCGTCCGCCGACCAGGGCAGGCGGCGGCGAATGTCGAGCGGGCGCTGTGGCCTGGCCTGGTCGGTGACCAGGGGGCGTGATGAGGTCAGCCGCGGACGGGCAGGACCAGTTGGGCGCCGGTGACGGGGTGGTTCAGGACTTCGACGGGGTGTTGGTAGACGCGGGTCAGGAGGTCGGTGGTGAGGACCTCGCGGGGTGGGCCGTCGGCGGCGATGCGGCCGGATTCGAGGACGGCGACGCGGTCGGCGTAGGCGGCGGCGATGCCGAGGTCGTGCAGGACGACGACCACGGCGGCACCCGCTTGGGCGCGGGTGGTGGCCAACTGGAGGACCGCTTCCTGGTGGCCGAGGTCGAGGGCCGCGGTGGGTTCGTCGAGGAGCAGGGTGCCGGTGTCCTGGGCGAGCACGCGGGCCAGCGCGACGCGGGCGCGTTCACCGCCGGACAGGGTCGGAAACGACCGGGCGGCAAGGTGTTCGACGTCGGCGGCGGCCATGGCGGCGGCGATGCGTTCGTCATCGAGTTCGCGTCGCTCGGTGCGCAACCACGGCGCCCGGCCCATCGCGATGACTTCGCGGGCCGTGAATGGGAAACCGACGGTGTGGTTTTGCGGGAGCACCGCACGACGCCGCGCCATATCCAGCGGCGACCAATGCGTCAGCGCCTGCCCCTCGAGCTCAACTGCCCCTTCAGCGGGCGTCAGCTCCCCGGCCAGCGCGGCAAGCAACGTGGACTTGCCCGCCCCGTTGGGCCCGACCAGCGCGACGATCTCACCCGCGACAACATCGAAGTCCACCGCCTCGAGCACCCGCCGCTGCGCGGTTTTCGCCCCCCGCCGATCCACGCTCACCCCCCGCGCCCGCAACGTCACCGCCCCCTTCTCCGGCGCAACAGGCAATTCATGTGTCCGCGCGAACACCTGCCGAACCCCGCTCACACCCCACCCCCGGCCCGCTCGCACGCGGCACTAGCCGAAGCGTCGAAACATGTTGCGCCGCAGGTGTGCAACCGCATCATGCCCACCCTCCCGCGCGCGCACGGGTGCGGCGGAGCAGCCAGAAGAAGAACGGCCCGCCGATCAGCGAGGTGAGCATGCCGAGGGGGAGGTCGGCGTTGTGGACCAGGGAGCGGGCGGCGACGTCGGCGGCGAGCAGGACGACGGCGCCGAGGATGGCGCTCAGCGGGATCAGGACGCGGTGGGCGGGGCCGACCAGCATCCGGACGAGGTGCGGGACGATGAGGCCGACGAACATGACGATGCCGGTGAACGCGACGCCCGCGGTGGCGAGGATGGCGACGACCAGGATGACGTTGCGGCGCAGTCGTTCCACGTCGACGCCGAGGTGACGGGCGGAGGCCTCGCCGAGGGCGAGCAGGTCCAGGCGCGGGGCGATGAGGATGGCTGCGGTGACGCCGAGGGCGGTGAGGATGGCGACGATGGTGACCGAATCCCAGGTGGCGCCGTTGAGCGAACCCAACTGCCAGAACACGATCTGATCGCGCGCGGCGGGGTTGGCGACGAACAGCAGGAACGCGAGCAATCCACCCGCGAACGCATTGATCGCGACGCCGGTGAGCACGAGGGTGACCACCTCGGTCCGCCCGTCGGAGCGGGCGAGCAGGTACACCAGCAGCGTGGTGGCCAGCCCCGCGGCGAACGCGGCCGCGGCCACCGACCAGGCGGCGACGAACGCCCCACCGACCACGATGACGGTGCCCGCACCGACCGCGGCACCGGCGGAAACACCGATAACGCCGGGCTCGGCAAGGGGATTGGCGAACACCCCCTGCAACAACCCGCCCGCGGTCGCGAGCGCCGCCCCGACCAGCATGGCCAGCAACACCCGCGGGAACCGCACCTGCCACAGCGTCACCTCACCGGCAGGGTGCGCGGGCAGCGGACCCCAGTCCAGCCCGATCCGGTGCAGCACACTGCCCGCAACCTCGGCGGGGGTGGTCGGCACCTGCCCGATCGCAGCGGAGGCCAGCGCGAGCGCGATCAACCCGATGATGGCGACCGCGAAAACCAGTGTCGTGCGCGAACGTCCGCGCGATTTCGGCGCGGGCGGCACAGTCGGCGAAACGGACGGTTCGGACTTGGCGACGGCGGATTCGGTCATGCGAGCCGCCGGGTCATGCGGGCTTGGTGCCGTACACGGCCCCGGCCAGGGCGGTGATCACCCGTCCGGTGTTGGGTCCGTAGCTCAGGATCACCTGGTCCGACATGTCGACGACCCGCTTGTTGCGCCCGGCCGGAGTCTGCGCGATACCCGGCACCTTCTCCAGTCCGTCCACTCCGCCAACGGATTTCAACCCGTCCGACATGACGAGCAGCAGATCGGGCGCGGCAGCGATCATGGCCTCGCTGGTGATCGTGATGAACGGTTCGGACAGCGCGGCGCCCGCGTCCTGCCCGCGGAGTGCGGCAATCAGCGAATCCGCCCCGGAACCAGGCCCGGCAAGCATGGTGATGGCGGTGCTGCGCAGATACAGGAACGCCATCTTCAGTGCCGGATCTTGTTTGGGCACAGCGGCGATGGCGGCGTCGATCTCGGCGCGGGTGCGCTGCCCGAGCGCCTTGCCTTGCTCGGGCACACCCAAAGCGGTTGCCACGGCCTCGATTTGGGGGACGACACCTTCCATGGTGCGCTTCGGATCGGCGAAGACGACATTGACCCCTGCCGCGCGCAACTGCTCACGCAGCTGCGGCGTCACGGTGACGTCGTCGGTCAGGAACACCGAAGGGCGCAGCGCCAGTAGGGCTTCCAGATTCAACGCGCCGTTGCCGCCCGCCACGTTCGGCACATCGCGAATGGCGGGGATGGCGACGGAGCTCCGGCCGATCAGCTTGGATCCCAGGCCGAGCGCGTACACGATCTGCGAGAGGGTGCCGTAGCGATCGACCGCGATGATGCGGCTCGCATCGGTGATGGTGACGTCCGCGCCGTCGAACGAGCGCACGGTGACCGGCAGTACCGGCGTCGGTTCCGGCCCGATCGGCACCGGATCGAGGTCGGTCAGCGTCGCGGTGGCCGGTCCGCGCTGTCCGGCGCCGGTCGCGGCGGTGTCCGTTCCGCACGCGGCCGAGACCACGACCAGCGTCACCGCGAACACCGCGAATACGCAACGCGACCATCCGGATCGGACACCCGTGTGCCGCTGCGTTCGGACGGACGGGTCGCCGGACGTCGCATGCTTCATGTAGGTAAGCCTAAGACGTGCGGTGCGGCGACCGGCATCGGGTCGTCGGCGACCGGGGCGCTCCAGCGAATTGTCATCGCGCGGTTCCCGGCCGTTCGGATGGACGGCAGTGCTCATTCGATACGAGCGCTCACATCGTCCAGCGCCGCGGCGATCGCTCGCGGCAATTCGAGCGCCTCGGCGGCAAGCACCCCGGTGAGCTGTCCGATATCGCGAGCTCCGACGATCATGCTGGCCACGCCGGGACGATCGCGGATCCAGGCCAGTGCGACGGCTAACGGTGAAGTACCTAACCCGTCCGCGGCGGTGACCAGTGCATCGACCACCCGCGTCGCGCGTTCGTCGAGACTGTCGCGGATGTCCGCGGCCGTCGACTCGTCCGCGCCCCGCGAATCCGCGGGGACGCCATCGCGATACTTGCCGGTGAGAATCCCACCGGCAAGCGGCGCGGAGGCGATCACCCCGACTCCGTGGTGCAGCGCGGCGGGCACGAAATCGGTCTCCGCGTCCCGCGCCAGCAGCGAGTACGGCGTCTGCGCGACGCTGATCGGCGTAACGGCGGCCAGGCTCGCCAGCTGCCACGCGCCGAATCCGCGCACACCCGCGTACCGAACCTTCCCGGACCGCACCGCCTGTTCGAGGGTGGCCGCGACCTCGTCGAGCGGGGTCCGCGGATCCCACACCGCGACATTCCAAATGTCGAGGTGGTCGGTACCGAATTCGAGCAACGTCCGATCGAGCTGACGCAGCAGCGCCCGCCGCGAGGTATCGACGGCGGTCTTGGTCGTCGCGTCCGGCACGGCGGGACCGGCGGGCGCGGGCGTGACCCGCGGCGCGAGACCAGCACATCCACTGAGCACCAGATCGTCACGGGACACCAGATCACCGAGCAGTTCGGCCAGGATCCGCTGCGCGCCGCCACCGGCGTACGCGGGGGAGGTGTCGACGAGCGTGCCGCCCGCCTCGACGAAGGCCACCAGCTGCACGGCGGCCTCGTCGGCATCTGTATGCGAACCCCAGGTATGGGTCGCAAGACCTATCCGGGACACCCGTAGGCCGCTGCGGCCGACCGTCCGTTGTTCCATCACCGCGTCCGCGCAATCGTCACGGCGCCAAGCCTAGAGCGTGCACCGGTGTCCGGACGCCTACCCGCACAGTGGCTCGCGCGTCGTTCTCGATACCGGTGCGCGCATGCCGGTACGGCCGCGACACTGTACTGTCGCTGCGGGATTGCGCCGGTGCTCACTCGCCTGCGACCCACCTATTGACCAATTGCCCAGTCGGAACGGTTATTTCGGGCAAGAACACGCGGAGGCGGCCATGAGACACCAGGAGACCGTGTGACGGGCGAATCGATGACCTGGATACAGGCGCTCGTCCTCGGCCTGGTGCAGGGGCTCACCGAGTTCCTGCCCATCTCGTCGTCGGCGCATCTGCGGATCGTGTCTGGGGTGTTCTTCGGCGACGACGCGGGCGCTTCGTTCACCGCGGTGACCCAGCTCGGCACCGAGGCCGCCGTCCTGGTGTATTTCGCCAAGGACATCTGGCGGATTCTGCAGGCCTGGTTCGGCACTGTGCTCGGCAAGCTGTCGTCGCGGCAGACGGTACCGATCACCGATCAGGTGACGACGCGGCTGCCCGTGGTCACCATGGGGCAGGCCGATCGCTACTTCGATGCGGAGCGGCAGCGCGAGCTGGACTACCGGATCGGCTGGTATGTGATCATCGCCACCATCCCGATCGGCGTGCTCGGCTTCCTGCTCAAGGACGTGATCCGCACCGCGGCTCGCAACCTGTGGCTGATCTCGTTCATGCTGATCGCGTTCGCGCTGGTCATCGCGGCGGCGGAGTATTACGGACGCAAGCTGCGCCCGCTCGAGCAGCTCACCACCCGCGATGGGCTGGTGATGGGTTTCGCGCAGTGCCTCGCGCTGATTCCCGGTGTGTCGCGTTCGGGTGCCACCTCGTCGGCCGGTCTGTTCCTCGGGCTGACTCGTGAAGCGTCCGTGCGGTTTTCGTTCCTGCTCGCGATTCCGGCGGTGACCGCGTCGGGGCTGTTCAGCATTCCGGATGCGTTCAAACCGGCGGGTGACGGGCTCAATGCCAGCGGCGCGCAGTTGATCGTGGCGACGTTGCTCGCGTTCGTGGTCGGCTACGCGTCGGTGGCGTGGCTGCTCAAATTCGTTGCGAAGCATTCGCTGGACTGGTTCGTCGGCTACCGCATCGTGCTCGGCCTGACCGTGATGGGACTGCTGGCGACGGGTGTCGTGTCGGCCACATGAACTCTGCATCGCGTAGCGAGTCCAGCGGCGGGCTTAGGCTGACTGTATGACGGTGATTCTGCTCCGCCACGGAGTCTCGACCTCGAACACCGCCCACACGCTGGCCGGTCGGAGCACCGGCGTCGAGCTGACCGAGCGCGGCAACGATCAAGCCAAGGCCGTCGCCGACCGGCTCGCCAGGCTGCCGATCGAACGCATCGTGCACTCTCCGCTATTGCGCTGTCAGCGAACGGTGGCGCCGCTCGCGGAGAAATTGGGGCTGGAACCGGTCTTCGACGACCGGCTGATCGAGGTCGATTACGGCGAATGGACCGGGCGTCCGATCGCCGAATTGCTCAGCGAGCCACTGTGGAAAGTGGTGCAGCGGCACGCTTCCGGCGCGGTATTTCCGGGCGGCGAGGGGCTGGCGCAGGTGCAGACCCGCGCCGTCGCCGCGCTGCGCGAGCACGATCGGGCGCTGGCCGAACAGCACGGGCACGACGTGCTCTGGGTGGCCTGTACCCACGGTGACGTCATCAAATCCGTGCTGGCCGACGCGTTGGGCATCCATTTGGACGGATTCCAGCGGATCATCGTCGAGCCCGCCTCGATCAGCGTCGTCCGATACACGCCGACCGCGCCCTATGTGTGGCGGCTCAACGACACCGGCACCGACCTGTCCGCGTTGGCGAATCAGCCACGCCCCACTCCCGCTTCCGGCTCCGATAAACAAGACGCCGAGGTCGATACCTCCGGGCCCGTTCCCGGCGGCGAGCTGGGTAGTGCGGGGAGTGGGGATAATGGGAATGCGGAGCGCTGAGATTCCTTGTACACGGATAGTTGGCGTTGTATCCCAGCGCCGTGGGTAGTCGATCAGGGTCACGTATCAGGAGGTGCATGTGTCACGCGAAATCCATGTATTCCGCACCCCCGATCGTTTCGTCGCCGGGACCGTCGGTGAGCCGGGCGATCGTTCGTTCTACCTGCAGGCCATAGAGGAACCGCGGGTTGTCAGTGTGTTGCTGGAGAAGCAACAGGTGAAGGTGCTCGCCGACCGGATGGGTTTGCTGTTGGACGAGGTGGCTCGCCGGTTCGGTGCCGAGGTGCCGCCGCAGGCCGAGGATATCGGCGATACCGCGCCGCTGGTGACGCCGGTGGACGCGGAGTTCCGGGTCGGCACCATGGGGCTCGGCTGGGATGCCGACGCGAATGCCGTGGTTGTCGAGCTGCTGGCGATCACCGAAACCGAGGTCGACGAGTCGGTGGTGCTCGACGATACCGAGGAGGGGCCGGACGCGGTCCGCGTATTCCTCACCCCGATCCAGGCGCGGGAGTTCGCGCTGCGGTCCACCAGGGTGATCGCGGCGGGGCGGCCGCCGTGCCCGCTGTGCGGGGAGCCGCTGTCGTCGCGGGGGCACATGTGCGTGCGCACCAACGGGTACAAGCGCGGCGATATCTTCGGCGCGGCCGAACTAGAGGAGTGATCGGTGACGCGGGCCGGGGACCGGTTCCACAGCGGCTCGCTGACGGTGATCGGGCGGATCAGCACTGCCAGTAACGTGACCCTGGTTTGCGACATTCTCGATGACGGTGCGGCGCCACTGCGGGTGGTCTACAAGCCGGTGCGGGGCGAACGGCCGCTGTGGGACTTTCCGGACGGCACGCTCGCCGGGCGTGAAGTGGCGTCCTATGAGATTTCCGCCGCGGTGGGGTGGGGGGTGATTCCGGAGACGATTCTGCGGGACGGGCCCTATGGCGTCGGGATGGTGCAGCGCTGGGTCGAAGGGGTGGACAACCACACCGAGCAGGGTGATCGGCTCGACCTGGTCGATCTGGTCTCGCCCGGCGCGGTGCCCGACGGGTTTCGTGAGGTGTTGCGGGCACAGGATCCGGCGGGCAACGAGGTGTCGCTCATTCACGCCGACGATCCGCGGTTGCAGCGGATGGCGGTGCTGGATGTGTTGCTGAACAATGCTGACCGCAAAGGCGGGCACGCGTTGGAAGGTGTGGACGGGCAGGTGTACGGCGTCGATCACGGCATCTGTTTGCACGCCGAGCACAAATTGCGCACTGTGCTGTGGGGATGGGCAGGGCAGCCGCTCAGCGACGCGCTGGTCGCCGATATCACCGCGTTCGCCAAGGAACTGCCGGGCGCGGTCGCGGACGTGCTGTCCGAGCACATCACCGACGCCGAGATCGAGGCGTTGGTCGACCGTACGCAGGAGCTGGTCGACGATCCGGTGATGCCGACGCCGCGTACGGCCCGGCCGATTCCGTGGCCCGCCTTCTGAATTCAGTCGGCGGTTTCTCGGCAGTGCCTGCGAACCTGCACGCTGTGCCGATCCACGGGTGATTCTCGCCTCGGGTCGGCGTTGGCCGGGCGGCAGCGAGCTCAGAAGGAATACGGGCCGAAGCGGCCCCAAGCGACGAACACGGCAATGGCGAGATAAACCAGATTCAACAGCGCGACCTTCGCTCCGCCATCGCGCAGGTGAGTAATCATCGCGCCGATCATCAATACGACCCAGCAGGCGGCGGTGACCGGCACCAGGACAGGTGCGATGTCGAGAACGGCAGGCAGGATCAGGCCGACCGCGGCCAGAATCTCGAGAATCCCGAGGGCTTTGATGTACCCGGCACCCACGCCGCCGGTCCATTCCCCACCCCGGGTGGCGGCCAGTTTCGCCTTGGGCACGAATGCTTTGGTGATCCCGCCTGCCAGCGCGATTGCCGTCAACAGTCCGGTGGCGATCCACAGCGCGAGGTTCATGATGTTCTCCTTCATAATTGCGGGCGGCTCTGAGCCGGCCGGTTGCATCCGAACTGGCTCGCCGACGAGCTGACATTCGAACGGCAACCACGTCGACCGCCTGATGAACTCACCAGGCGCCCATAAGACGCCGCCATGCCGCTCCCCGTGACACCTCACCCGCGTGACGTACGCCATAGCCGTGTGCCGCACGCCAAAGCCGCACCCCTCTGGAGTTCCGCGTGTGGTGAGTGATGCTGCGGCGCTGGTTCACTCAGCGCGGCGGTCCCGCGTGCGGCCGATTCGGCAGCCCGTGCAGGACTGCATCGGGTGCCGATCGCGGGCGATGGCACCGTCGGCCAACTCGGGTTTTCCCATTGCCCTCGTGGGGCCGGGACGCTACCGTCAGCGGTTGGTTCGATGGCGCGCGGTGCCGCGCGGCGGTCTCCTGGACAGCTGATTCTGCGAGAGCGAAAACCTTGACATCCCATGATTTGCTGGAAAACGCAGGTCGGGAGCGGCAGGTCAGGGGCTTACGGCGGGCTCTGGGCCGGGGCGGGGCGCGATGATCTCGACCACACCTTTACCCTCGAATCATGCAGTCCTGGTCCGATACCGCCCTACCCACCATCCCCGGAGCAGGGCCACCGTTGCGGTTGTACGACACCGCCGACCGTCAGGTGCGGCCGGTGACACCCGGTGCCACCGCCACGATGTACGTCTGCGGGATCACCCCCTATGACGCGACCCATCTCGGTCACGCCGCCACCTACCTGACCTTCGATCTGGTCAACCGCGCGTTGCGCGACGCGGGCCACGAGGTGCACTACGTGCAAAACGTGACCGACGTGGACGACCCGCTGTTCGAGCGGGCCGAGCGCGACGGCCTGGATTGGCGCGACCTGGGCACCCGCGAGATCAACCTGTTCCGCGAGGACATGTCGGCGCTGCGCATCGTGCCGCCGCGCGAGTACGTCGGCGCCATCGAATCCGTCGACGAGGTCATCGAATTCGTGCAGAAGCTGCTCGCTTCGGGCGCGGCGTACGTCGTCGACGACGCGGAGTTCCCCGACGTGTACTTCCGTGCCGATGCCACCGAGCAATTCGGCTACGAATCCGGCTACGACCGCGCCACCATGGAGCGGCTGTTCGCCGAACGCGGCGGCGACCCGGACCGCCCCGGCAAGCGCGACACCATCGACGCTCTGCTGTGGCGTGCCGAGCGTCCCGGCGAGCCGTCCTGGCCCGCCCCGTTCGGAGCCGGACGTCCCGGCTGGCACATCGAGTGTTCGGCGATCGCGCTCAACCGGATCGGCCCCGAGTTCGACATTCAGGGCGGCGGCAGCGACCTGATCTACCCGCACCACGAGTACTCCGCCGCGCACGCCGAGTCGCTCATCGCGGGCCGCCGCTTCGCGCGCCACTACGTGCACGCCGGTCTGATCGGCCTGGACGGCGAGAAGATGTCGAAGTCCAAGGGCAACCTCGTACTGGTCTCCACGCTGCGCCGCGGCGGCGTCGACCCGGCCGCCATCCGGCTCGGCCTGCTGGCCGGCCACTACCGCCAGGACCGCATGTGGACCGACGCGGTACTGGAGCAGGCCAAGGCTCGCCTCGACCTGTGGCGCCGCGCCACCGCCCTGGCGTCCGGCCCCGCCGCCGCCGACACCATCGCCCGCCTCCGTCAGCATGTGAACGACGACCTGGACACCCCGAAAGCCCTGGACGCCGTGGACAACTGGGCCCGCCAGGCACTCGACTACGGCGGCTCCGATCCCGAAGCCCCGTCCGCCGTCGCCGCGGCGGTAGACACCCTGCTCGGCATCAGCCTGTAATCCGCCTGCGGGTTCGGCGGAAATGGTTGCCGGGGCCGATGTTCCGTGATGTGGTACTGCGGTGTGCAACATTCCCGGGCGGGGCTTGATCGGGCGGCGAACGATGCTGAGCGGTGCACTCGGTGCGGGCGTGTTGCTGGCGGCGGGCCGGTTGACCGCGTCCGCCGAGCCGGGTGCGCCGCAGACCGTGGCCGCTCGGCAGCGGTTCTTCGGAGTCGACACCGTCGACGCGGCGACCGGTGCGGTGCGGGCGGATCGGGTGGTGCTGGCGTGGGTGGGGTGCACGACCTATGCGATGGCCATCGGCGGGTCGGTGTTCCTGCTCGACGCGTGGGTGCCTCGGCTGACCAGTACCGGATATGTGCCCGCCACGCCGCAGGATCTGGCGGACCTCGCGCCCGAGGCGATCTTCATCGGGCACGGGCATTTCGATCATGCGGGTGATGCCGGGCGGATCGCGCAGGCGTCCGGCGCGGTGGTCTACGGGACTGCCGACCATGGGGTGAATATCAGCGCGCAGGTGAGCGATCCAGGGTTTCGGACCGTCGCGCTCGGTGACGGGAACGCACTGCCGGGGGAGCGGCACGACTTCACCGTCGGTGCGGTCGAGGTGACCGCGATCCGGCACCTGCACTCCGCGCTCACCGCGCCGGAACGTCCCGGCGGCTCGTCCCCGTTCTTCCCGATGCCGGAACTCTGTGCCCTGGTCCAGCATCCGCCGACCCTCGCCGGTGTCTTGCAGAGCGTCCCGCGCCTGAACGACCCCGAGGGCGGATCCCTGCTCTACCAATTCCGTGTCCCCGGTTTCTCGCTGGTCTGGCACGACTCCACCGGCCCACTCACCGAGAAGGCGCCGAACGTCTTCGACGCCTTCGCCGCCCTACCCCCGACCGACCTGCAAATCGGCGCCGTCCAAGGCTTCAACCAAATCACCAACGGCCTACGCGACCCCCGCCGGTATATCGAAGCCATCGCCCCCACCCTGTTCGTCCCCACCCACCACGACAATTGGCTCCCCGGCATCACCGCGGGAGCCGCCAGCTACGACCCACCCCTGCACGACGAACTCACCCGCATCCCCGCCCCCCAACGCCCCGAACTCCGCTCCCTCCACGACCCCGCCGACTACATCCGCCCCGACCGCCTCACCTTCGCCTTGTAGTCGGCCAACGAATTGCCGACCCCGCCAACATTTTTTCACCTGACACCCAAGTTCCTGTTGCGGAAAAGAATTCGACGTTCGGTGCTCATTTCAGCCGGAGGACCAGCTTGCCCCCGGGTCGGCCGGACAGGCTCAGTTCCGCGGCGGCACGCCAGTCCGCCAACGGGACAGCGCGCGCGACCGGCACCGTGAACCTGCCCTCCGCGGCCAACCGCGCGTACTCGCCGAGCACCGGACTGGGGTCGTGGACCGCGTTCTCGCTGAACTGTGTGCGCACACCAAGCTCGTGGCCCGCGGCGGAGTTGCCGAGGGTCAGCACGTCTGCCGGTTTGCCGACCGTTGGAATGATTTCGGGCAGGCAGTCGCTCACCGGCGCCGTATCGAGGGCGAGGTCGACCCGGCCACCGGCCAGCTCCAGGACCCGGTCGGCCATGCCTTCGCCGTAGTCGGTGACCTGGGCGCCCAGCGCGCGCAACGCGTCGGCATAGGTCTTGCCTGCCGAGGCGATGACCCGGGAGCCCTTCCGCAGCGCCATCTGCACCGCGGCATACCCGACGGTGGTCCCCGCGCCGTTCACGAATGTGGTGACGCCCTCGGCGGATTCGGGGACGCCGAGTCCGGGATCAGCCGACGAGTGCTGGCTGTGGACCCCCTCGCGGGTGGTGCGAGAACGGGAGTCGGTGCTGCTCGGCTACGCGATGGTGGTGATTTCGGCTGGGGCGGTGGGTTGGTGGACTTCCGGGGTCGGCTCGGGGGAGTAGAGGCGGTCGATGTCGGGGGCGTATTTGGTGGCGATGGGGGTGCGGCGGAGTTTCATGGTGAGGGTGATCTCGTCGCCGCCGGGTTCCCAGAAGGTGGGCAGGACGGTGAAGCGTTTGATCTGTTCTACCCGGGATAGTTTGGTGTTGCCTGCCGCGACGCCGCGGGCGATTTCGGCGATCACGCCGGGGTCGGCGGCGAGTGCGGCGGCGGAGGCGTCGGGTAGACCATGTTGGGCCGCATAGGGTTCGGCGGTTTCGGCGTCGATGACGATGAGTGCGGTATTGAAGGGGCGGCGGTCGCCGATGGTGGCGATGGCGCCGATCAGTGGCGTGGCGGCCTTGATGGCGTTCTCGATGTTGGCTGGGGACATATTCTTTCCGGCGGAGTTGATGATGAGTTCCTTTTTGCGGTCCACGACGCGCAGGTAGCCGTCGGCGTCCTGGGTGAGGATGTCGCCGGTGTGCAGCCAGCCGTCGGCGTCGAGGGCTTCGGCGGTCTTGACCGGTTCCGCGCGGTAGCAGCGCATGATCGACGGGCCGCGGATCAGGAATTCGCCGTCGTCGGCGATGGTGGCTTCGAGGCCCGGCAGCAGCCTGCCGACCGTGCCGAGCCTGGCCTCGTGCGGCGGGCTGACGGTGGCGATGCAGGTCACCTCGGACATGCCCCAGACTTCGGAGATAGGGATGCCGAGGCCGAAGAAGAAGCCGAGCGTCTCCGGCGGGATCGGCGCTGCACCCGACATCGCCCACTTCACTTGGTCCAGGCCGAGTTTCGCGCGCAGCGTGGACAGCACGGCGGCGTCGGCCTTCGCCCATTCGGCGGCGAGCGCGTCGTCCATCGGTGCGCCGGAGAGTTCTGCGGCGGCCTTGCGTGCGGCGACGCGCAGACCCCATTGCAGCGCCGCGCGGGTGGCGTCGTCGGGTTCGTTGGCGACCGCGAATTCCAGTGCGGCCTTGAACTTTTCCCACACGCGTGGGACCGCGCCCCAGATCGTCGGCCTGGCGTCGAGCAGCGCGCCGAGCAGTTGGTTGCGGTCGGGCACGACCGTGAGTTGCGTGCCGAAGACCTCCTGCAGGTATAGGGCGGTGAATCGGTCGGCCATGTGCGCGGTCGGCAGATACGACGTCTGCCGGTCACCGAATTCGACGGGCAGCACCGTGGCGAAGGCGTGCGCGTCGAACAGGAGGTTGGCGTGGGTGAGCTCGACGCCCTTCGGATTGCCGGTCGTTCCGGAGGTGTAGCACAGCGTCACCACGTCGTCCGGCTGGACCGCGCGCCAACTCGCCTCGAAGTCGAAGTCGCTGCGCCCCAACGCTTTCAGCTCCTCGACGCTGAGTGTCCCAGCCGGTGCGCCATCGAGGCAGACGATGGTCTCGATCGGCACCCCGCACGACCGGATCCGGTCCACATACTGTGCCTCGCAGATCACCACCCGATTGCCCGCGTTGCCGAACACGTAGTTCAACTGCTCGGGGACAAGCGTGTTGTATACGGAAAACGAGGTGGCACCGGCATGCTGCGCACCCACCTCGAGCGGATAGAACTCGACCCGATTAGCCATCATCAACGCCACTGTGTCGCCGCGTCCGACGCCGAGCGCACTCAACCCCGCCGCGATCTCCCGCACCTGCGCGGCATAGTCCCGCCAGGTCAAACTCTGCTCGCCGCCGATCGACCGGACCGCAACCGCGTCGGGGTCGATGGACGCGACACGCTGAAACGCGGCACAGGAGGTATTCGGTTCGGACATGACGCAACCCCGTTCAAACAGCTTTCCATCTCTCTGAGACGGTAGAGGCAACGAAAGCGACACGGGAACAGTTCTGTCGTTTTCCCACAGTCGCGTTACCGCTGTCGAGGGGCCTTCTGAGGTTTGCCGCGCGCCCTCGGGCGGTAGTTCGGATGCGGTGATGAGCGCGGCGATGCGGGATGCGTTCGATCCGCAGGACACGCTCCACGAGCTGGGCCTGCTGGCTGTGCCTGAATCGCTTGTGACACAACCGATGTGGCATCTCGGCCCATCCATCGCGAGGCATTCAGGGTCGCGGGGGCGTCTACACATAGGGCGTGGTGGTGGTTACGGCGTGGAAGCCGATTCCCAGGTCGCGCCGTCCGGGAGGTTCAGCGGTGCCCCGCGCAACTGCTCGTCGTAGGTCGCGAGCAAGCTGGTGATGTCTGCCACGACTGAACAGTACGAGCCCGTGACGACTGGTTTTTCGCGCTACGGCGTCGGCGGTTCACATTAGACACCTACCCCGTAGGGGTATATGGTCGAGCTTGCCGACGGCGCGCGTCGACTCGATCGAGCCGAGCTTTCCGAACGAGGAGTGAGGTACGTGAACCACGACCAGCAGCACCGCAACCCACCACGCCGTACCGCCGTCCTAGACATGCGCGGCGTCCGCTGGGCCAGCCAAGCCAACGTCGTCACCGCCGTACTCCGCCGCAGGCCGGGCGTGCTCGACGTATCCGCCAACCCAACCGCCCAGACCGCCACGGTCGCCTACGACCCCACCCGCACCTCGGTCGCCGAACTCGCCGGCTGGATCCGCGACTGCGGCTACCACTGCGCGGGCCGCTCGGTCCCCACCCACCTCTGCGATCCGCTGCTCGAGCCGCGCAGCGACGGTCACGCGGACACGGTCACGACCGCAGGTGATCCGATTCAGGTCGTCGATCCCGGCGACTACGCCGGGCACGGTGATCACGTTGGGCACGGTGATCACGTTGGGCACGGTGATCACGTTGGGCACGGTGATGACGCTGGGCAGGGTGATGACGCTGGGCAGGGTGATCACGTTGGGCAGGGCGGTCACGCTGAGCACGTGGGCCACGCTGGGCAGGGCGATCACGCTGAACACGGCGGCCGCGCTGAACACGGCGGCCGCGCTGAACACGGCGGCCGCGCTGAACACGGCGGCCGCGCTGAACACGGCGGCCGCGCTGAACACGGCGGCCACGCTGGGCTGGGCGATGACGCTGGGCACGGCGATCACGCGGAGCAGGGCGGTCACGCCGGGCATGCGGGGCACGCTGGGATGTCTATGGCGGACATGGCTGCTGATATGCGGAATCGGTTTGTGGTGGCGGCGGTGTTCGCGGTGCTGGTGATGTTGTGGTCGCCGATGGCTACCGACATGTTCGGGGTGCATCTGCCGGTGCCGTTCGGGATGCGGCAGGACATTTGGGCGCTGGTGCTGAGTTTGCCGGTGATCTTTTATTCGTCGGTGATCTTCTTCACCGGTGCGGTGGCGGCGTTGCGGGCGCGCACGTTGGACATGATGGTGTTGGTCGCGGTGGGGATCGGCGCCGGCTGGCTGTATTCGCTGGCGATCACGCTGACCGGCGGCGGCGAGGTGTTCTACGAGGCCTCGACGATGCTGGCAACCTTTGTGCTGCTTGGTCATTGGTTCGAGATGCGGGCTCGCGGCGGAGCTAACGATGCCATCCGCGCGCTGCTGGATCTGGCGCCGCCGAAGGCGGAAGTGATCCGCGACGGTGTGCCGGTGGAGGTGCCCACCGCCGAGGTGGTGGTCGGTGACCTGCTGCTGGTACGGCCGGGCGCGAAGATCGCCGTCGACGGTGTGGTGGCGGAGGGCGACAGCGAGGTCGACGAGTCGATGGTGACCGGCGAGAGCATGCCGGTGCACAAGGAACCGGGCTCGACCGTCATCGGCGCGTCGTTGAACACCAACGGCACGCTGCGGGTGCAGGCCACCAAGGTCGGCGCGGATACCGCGCTGGCGCAGATCGTGGAATTGGTTCAGCAGGCACAGAATTCGAAGGCGCCGGGTCAGAAGTTGGCCGACCGCGCGGCCTTCTGGTTGGTGCTGGTCGCATTGTTCGGCGGCGCACTGACCTTCGTTGTGTGGCTGCTCGTCGGCGCCTCGTTCGCCAAGGCGATGCTGTTCGCGATCACCGTGGTGGTGATCACCTGCCCCGACGCCCTCGGCCTGGCTACCCCGACCGCGATCATGGTCGGCACCGGCCTGGGCGCGAAACGCGGTGTGCTGTTCAAGAACGCGCTCGCCCTGGAATCCGCCGCCCGCATCCAGACCGTGGTGATGGACAAGACCGGCACTCTGACCAAGGGTGAACCGGAAGTAACCGATGTGGTTACCGCCGAGGGATATTCAGTCGACGATGTCCTTCGCTTGGTCGCCGCCGTCGAACGCGAATCCGAACACCCCCTGGCCGCCGCAATCGTCCGGCACACCGAAACCCGCGGCGCAGCAATATCGGTCGAGGACGGGTCCGACTCCACCTCCGGTGTATCGGTCAAGGTCGGCGGAGACCGCACTAGCGAGGGTTCCGAAAATGGCGGCCGCGCAACAGAGTCCGCAGCCAAGTCGACGCTCCATTCCGGCCACGCGACCATTTCCGGCGATCGCGCCGTCGGCGGAACGTACCTCGATGCCCCTGGCAGCGGAGCGAATATGTCCGCTGACGGATCCGGAAGTGTTCTGGGCCGCGGGGTTGTCGGTGAGGCGGATGCGTCCACCGACGGGTCCGGAAGTGTTTTGGGCCGCAGCGCCGTCGGCGAGGCGAGGGTGTCCGCTGACGGCGCCGGGAACGTGCTGCGTCACGGCTCCGTCGGTATCGCGAATTCGTCTGCCGGCAAGTTCGAGAACGTCCCCGGTCATGGCGCTATCGCCGAGGTAGACGGCCACCGTGTCGTTGTCGGCAACCGGCGGTTGTTCGAACGTGAGCGCATCGACCTCGGATCGCTTGCCGCGCACCGTGATCGACTGGCCGACTCCGGTCACACCGCCGTCCTCGCCGCGATCGATGGCACCGCCGTCGCGGTGATCGCCCTCGCCGACGCACCGCGCGACACCTCCGCCGCGGCGGTCGCCGAATTGCACGACCTCGGTATCGAAGTGGTGATGTTGACCGGCGACAACGGCGCCACCGCCGAACGCATCGCCGCCGATCTCGGCATCGATACCGTCATCGCCGAGGTCCTGCCCGGCGACAAGGCCGCGAAAATCGCTGAGCTGCAACGTGCTGGCCGCAAGGTCGCCATGGTGGGCGACGGCGTCAACGATGCCCCCGCATTGGCGGGCGCGGATCTTGGTATCGCCATCGGCGCGGGCACCGACGTCGCCATCGAAGCCGCCGACCTCGTGCTGATGCGCTCGGACCCACTCGACGTCCCCACCGCCCTGCGCATCGGCCGCGGCACCCTGCGCAAGATGCACCAGAACCTGGCCTGGGCCGTCGGCTACAACACCATCGCCCTGCCGATAGCCGCAGGCGTCTTCGTCCCGGCCTTCGGGTTCACCCTGCGCCCGGAGATCGCCGCCATGTCGATGTCGGGTTCCAGCATCATCGTCGCCTTGAACGCGGTCTCCCTCAAACGCCTGCGCCTTCCGGGCCAGAGCAAGACCGGTGTCTGATGTAAGGACAGCGAGCCGGCCGTGAACGCGCCGCCAGCCGTGATCGTCGTCGGTCAGTCGTGCAGATGAGAGCCTTGCTCGAATGGCGATCGCGACCCATTCGAGCGTTGCGATCGCCATCTCGGTCTGGCCGACATTGATCTGGTATTGCTGGCCGTGTCCCTGCTGCGGGTCAGCGCCAGGTGCCCACCGACGCCGAGCACTTCATTGTTGACCGCTACAGACGGTTCGCCCGCAGCATGCTCGCCATCATCGCCCCGGTAACAGGCTCGTGCTGTACATGTCTGAGACACTGACCTAGATTCGGTGAGCATGAACACGATTGAGCTCACCGCACCGGATGGACGGCTCGAGGCGATCCTGGCGCGGCCGTCCGGGGAAGGGCCGTGGCCGGGCGTGGTGGTGATCCACGATGGGGTGGGGTTCAGCGCGGATCTGCGGCGGACCGTGCGGATGCTGGCCGATTACGGGTATCTGACGATCGCGCCGAATCTGTTCTCGCGCGGCCGGGTGCGCTGCATTCGGACGATCTACCGCGCGCTGGTGTTCACCGGCGACGGGCCACCCGTGCGTGACGTCATGGCGGCGCGCGACCGGCTCGTCGCCGAACCCGATTGCACCGGCCGCACCGCTGTGATCGGTTTCTGCATGGGCGGTGGGTTCGCGCTGCTGGTCGCGCCGAAGGGTTTCGACGCGTCCGCGCCGTTCTATCCGTCGCTGTACGGCGACTACCGCGCGATGCTCGACGGCGCCTGCCCGGTGGTCGCCAGCTATGCCCAACGCGACCCGATCCTCATCGGCGCGCCACGCAAACTGGACGACGCGTTGACCGACCTCGGCGTGGACCACGACATCAAGGTCTATCCGAAGGTCACCCACGCCTTCGCCAACGTCACCCCCGTCGACCCGCTACTGCGCGTCACCGGCCTCGGATACAACGAGGACGCCTCCCGCGACGCCTGGCAGCGCATCTTCAGCTTCTTCGACACCCACCTCACCGGCACCGAAAACCCCTGACCCAGCAGCTTTCTGGAACCTCAACGGAGCTATCGAACTCACGGATCGCCGCCCGCCGACGAAATCAACCGCCGCGGGTGCAGACGCCGCTAGCAGCACTAGCGTTCAAGATCACGAACCAGGAAGGGCAGGTGGTGCTACTCGCCGCGCCATTGTGGGGCGCGCTTCTCGGCGAACGCGCGAGGCCCCTCCAAAGCGTCCTTGCTGATGAACACCGGCCCGGCTTCTTCCAGACTCATCTGCCAGATCGGGGTATCCCAGTCGGAGCCGAAGTCGTTGACGCGGTGCATGATTCGCTTGGACGCGCGCACCGACATGGGTGCGTTCGCGGCGATCGTAGCGGCAAGTTCGAGTGCGACGGTCAGCACCTGATCGGCGGGCACCACCCGGTTGACCAGCCCCCAGTGCGCCGCGCTGGCGGCATCGATCGGTGTACCGGTCAACGCCATCTCGAGCGCGATCTTCGGCGGTACCGCGCGCGGCAACCGCAGCAAACCGCCTGCCGCGGCGACCAATCCGCGCGTTACCTCGGGCAGGCCGAGTGCGGCGTCCTCGCTCATCACCGCGAGGTCACTGGCCAGCACGATCTCGGTGCCGCCACCGAGGGCGAACCCGTTGACGGCCGCGATGAGCGGCTTGTCCACGAAATGCTGTACCAGACCGGCGAATCCGTACTCCGGATGCGCCGTATCGTGAATCACGTTGCCGCGGGCCAACTCTTTGAGGTCGGCGCCGGCGCAGAACGCGCGCCCGGCCCCGGTGATCACCCCGACCCGCAGCTCCGGATCGGTGGCGAGTTCGTCCAGTGCGGCACCCACCGCGCTCGACAGTTCGGCATTCACCGCGTTCATCGCCTCGGGGCGATTCAAGGTGATGACGGCGATGTGCCCCTTGCGTTCCAGCGTGGCTGCGGCGGTCAAGGTGGGCCCTCCTTCAGACGGTCCTTCGAACCTACCGGGACAGTGCGGGGCCATCGTGCCAGATCCCGGTCAGCGGGCCCGCGCACCGCTCTTCGACCCGCGCCGCGCGGCGGGCAATGACCCGGCCGGGCACCGGCCCCGTGCAAGACTTGGCGCGTGAGTGGGCCGAGCGAAGACATCCAGCACAACACCAGCAAACCGGACGCGAAGACGGGCAAGGGCAGTCACGCGGTACCGGATCGCGGCGACGTGATCGGGTCCGGAATCATCTGGCTCGCCAAATGGTCGCTGTGCGTTGTCGCGATCGCGGCGGGCGCGTGGGTGCTGATGTATCTGCTCGCGAAGCTGTGGGTGGTGATCTTGCCGGTCGCGCTGGCGATTGTCATCGCGACCGTGTTGTGGCCGCCCACTCGCTGGCTCACCCGACGGGGCCTGCGCCCGGCGCTGGCGGCGACCATCACGATGGTGGTGTTCGTCGGCGTGCTGGCCGGCGTCATCGCGCTGATCGTGCCGTCGGTGGTGGACCAGGCGCCCGACCTCGCCGACAAGTCCACCGCGGGTGTCAATCAGGTGCGGGACTGGATGCAGGGGCCGCCGCTGCGGATCCGCGACGAGCAGCTCAACTCCGCGGTCGACGCGATCGTGTCCCGGCTGCAGTCGAGTGCCGCGCAGATCGCGGGTGGCGTGTTCAGCGGGGTGTCCACGGCGACATCGGTGCTCATCACACTGTTTCTGGTGCTCGTGCTGAGCTTCTTCTTCGTCAAGGACGGGCCGCGGTTGCTGCCGTGGTTGCACGGGGTGCTCGGCAGCCGCAGCGGCCGTCACGTCGAGGAGGTGCTGAATCGGGTCTGGGGCACCCTCGGCGGTTTCATCCGGACCCAGGCGCTGGTCAGTTTGATCGATGCGGTGTTCATCGGGGCGGGGCTGGTGATCCTCGGGGTGCCGTTGGCGCTGGTGCTCGCGGTGATCACGTTCATCGGTGGTTTCGTTCCGATGGTCGGCGCGTTCGTGGCCGGTGCGCTCGCGGTGCTGGTCGCGCTGGTCGGTAATGGGTTCACGACCGCGTTGATCGTGCTCGGCATCATCGTCGCGGTGCAGCAGCTGGAAGGCAATGTGCTGCAACCGGTTTTGCAGAGCCGCAGCATGAACCTGCACGCGGTGCTGGTGTTGCTCGCCGTCACCGCGGGCGGCTCGCTGTACGGCATCGTCGGTGCGTTCCTCGCCGTCCCGGTCGTGGCGGTGGTCGCGGTGGTGGTCCGCTACCTCGGCGAGCAGATCGATGTGGTCACCGCCGCGCCCGTGTCGCCGGACGACGAGGCCGAACCAGCGCCGGAGTAGATCAGTCGGTCCGGCGGGCCGCCTCGAGCGCGGCGAGGGCACCGGCGAACATGGTCTTCTTGATGGCGCCGAGCGTGCCGGGATCCTTGCCGCCGAGCGGGGCGAGCATGGCGAGGGCGGTGTCGGTGATCGCGCCGTCGGCGGCGGTGGCGTCGACGATATCGACTGCCAGCGCGTCGGTTCCGCCGAAGCGACGGCCGGTGGTCATCGAGGCGACCGCGGTCTTCGGGGCGAGCTTGGCCTGGATGAGCGCGGCCATCCCCTCGGTGAACGGGATGCGGATGTCGACCTCGGGAAAACAGAAATAGCCGCGATCGGCGCGCATCACCCGGTAGTCGTGGGCGATGGCCAGCATGGCGCCCGCGCCGAAGGCGTGACCGGGCAGGGCGGCGACGGTGGGCACGGGCAGGGCGAGCACCCGCGCGAACAGTGCCTGGACCTCGCCGACATACCACTGGGTGCGGTCGCCATTGGCGCCGAGCCAGTCCAGGTCGAGACCGTTGGAGAAGAACTTTCCGCCGGCCGTGGTGACCAGGCCCTGCGCTCCGTCGGCGAGCACGGTGTCGAGGTGGGCGTTCACCGCGTCGAGAAAGGCTGGTGAGAAACGATTTTCGTCGTTGCCCAGGTCGAGGACGGCGATCTTGTCGTGGTAGCTCAGGGTCGGCATGGCATTCCTTTTGTCGAGAGGTGGGAGAGTATGCGTGTGTCATGGTGGCGGGCCGAGCGCGAGCACGGCCCGCACCGCGGCCCGGAGTTGCTCGGCGGCCAGGGGATTGGTGAAGCGGTTGCGGCGCAACAGAATAGCGGTGGGCAGGTCGACCAGACAGAGATTGAGCACATCGACCGCGCGACCGTCGCCGCGGCCCCACAGGTGCCGCGAAAGCCGAATCATCAACTCCACCAGCACCTTGTCGGTCTCCGCGAGCTCGGTCGCGACGGCATCGGGTACCTCGCCGAGCAGTTCATCGCGTTCGATGGTGAGCAGTAGCCGCGACGACACCGGGAACTTCTCGGCGAATACCACCGGCGCCTCGGCCGCGGCGACCACCGCCTCGACGCCGTCCTGTCGATCGGGTCCGTCCAGCACGCCGTCGACCAACGCGGACTGCAACGCCAGAAACCGACGCGCCGCCCGCAGCCAGGTGCGCCCGAGCAACTCCGATCGAGAACCGAACGTGTGATAAATCGCGCCATTGGACACCCCGGTCGCCGCGGCGACCGCACGCGTGGTGACCGCGGCCGGGCCCGATCGCACGGCCAGCGACTCCGCGGCATCGAGAACGATGTCGGGATCGTGGGTGCGGGGACGAGGCATGCGACCACAATAACAGAGCGACCGCTCTGCTATTCGGCGGCATCGGTGTCGACGCCCGATTCGCGCGATTGGTCGGCGTATGCTCGCGGGTCGCTAGCGTTCCTTGTCTGCCTTGGTAGTTGGGGGCGGGGTGCGCACAGTCCCCGCGCGCGCAGCCTGCCTCGACACGTCAAGTGCGCGGGTGCTCGGTCAGTCTCTGATGCTCGTGCGCTATCAGGTAGCTCTACGCGTGCGGCCGACTTCGACACGTCGAACACACCCCTCGATTGCGCACGCGCACTACATATTTCGCCTGGTAACAGGTACTTGGGGTCGCTGGAACAGGGTTCCGGTGGCTTGACTATCCTCGTACGAGCCGACGAGACAATGGGGTACTGTTCGGTCCTCCCACCCCTGCCCGAACGAACAGAACGGCGCCCGGCATGTCACGTGTGGTCACCAAGGAGCAGTACTTCGACACGGCTCTGGAGGTGCTCGCCGAACTCGGTTTCAAGGGGCTCAATATCGGTGTGCTGTGCCGTCGGCTCGGGGTCACCAGCGGCTCGTTCTATCATCACTTCGGCAGCTGGCAGGGCTTCGTCGACGCGCTGTTAGAGCACTGGGAGAACCGGCAGGTGCTGATCCTGCGCACGCTGAAGTTCAACCAGGGCAACCCCGATGACGACATCCGCGCCATGTCCGACCTCGCCGCGGGCCTGCACCACGCCGCCGAAGCCGCGATCCGCGCCTGGGCGGGCAACGACGAATCGGTGAACCTGGCGCTCAAGCGGGTCGACGAATCCCGCAGGCGCACAGTGCACAAGGCGATCAAGGGCGTCGTCGGCAACGACGACACCGCCGCCGTGGTGACCTCGCTCGGGATGGCGATGCTGATCGGCTACCAGCAGATCGCCGCGGGCGGCGAAAACCTCTCCCTGGACAAACTGCTCAACGAATACGCACGCCTGATCTACTCACACGCGCGCCGCTGAATCAGCCGAGCAGCTCGTCCACATAACACCAGCGCCAGGCTTCGCCGGGTTCGACGCTGCGCATCACAGGATGTCCGGTGCCGCGGTAGTGCTTGGTCGCATGGTTGCCGACCGAGGATTCGCAACACGCAATGTGTTTGCAGGACAGGCACATTCGCAGATGAACCCAGCTCATGCCCTCGGCCAGGCATTCCTCGCAGACGTCAGGGCCGGTCGGCTCCATGACGAGCGGTGCTTGCTCCAGATGCGCGCACGTGTCGCCCACGGTGGGCGCGGACAGCGGCTCGAGCCGTTCCTCCTCGGTCTCGTCGTACCGGTCGATCATCGACTCCTCGAGGTCGAGCCGGGCGAGCACGTATTGCAGGATCTCGTAGTCGGCGCCGCCGGAATCCCGTACGCGCAGTACCGTTTCCCGTTCCGCGCGCAGCATTTGCAGCCGCAGCCGCCGGTACTCCGCGGTCGGGGTGGCCAGCTCGGATTCGGCGCGGCCGAGGCGCTCCCAGGCGGCGTTGGTCTTCCAGGTGACCCGGTCGCGCAACGAATCGACCACGGACGCGGGCGTTTCCGGGGTGACCCACTTGTCGAGTTCGGCCAGGCCCGCGGTCGTCGCCTGCTGGAGCAGGTTCGCCTTCTGCAGCGCGTTCTCGGCGCGACTCGGCCCGCGCAGGTGCAGCAGCCGCACCAGCCACGGCAGCGAAGTGCCTTGCAACAGTAGCGTTCCCGCGACAACGACCAGCGCGAGCAGCTTCAGCACCGGCAGCTGCGGGGTGTCCTCGGGCAGCAGCAGCACCGCGGCCAGGGTGACCACGCCGCGCATGCCCGCCCAGGACACCACCGTCGAATGCCGGAGCGGCACGCCACCGGAATGGCGGCCGAGCCGGCGAATCAGCAACGACCACGGGAAAATCCACAACGATCGCGCCAGCATCGTCGCGAGCAGCACGCCGATCGCGGCCACCACCACGGTGCGATGGTCGAGCCCGCTGCTCCACGCGCCTTCGAGGATCGCGCGCACCTGCAACCCGATGATGACGAACACCGAACTCTCCAGAATGAACTGGATGGTGCGCCAATTGGTGCGCTCGGCGATCCGTGAGGCCGCGCTCTGCCACACCGGCGCGCCGTGCCCGAGGATCATGCCGCAGGTGACCACCGCGATCACACCGGACGCGTGGATTCCTTCCGCGGGAAGGTACGCGGCGAACGGGGCCAGGAACGACAGCGTCGTATCCAGCACCGGGTCGGTGATCCGACGACGAAGCAGCGCAAGCAGATACGCCACCACAACGCCCACCGCGGCGCCGCCGCCCGCGGCGAGCAGGAAGTCGCCGCCCGCCTGCCACACCGACACCGTGCCTGCCGACGCGGCGATCGCGGTCCGCAACGCGACCAGCGCGGTGGCGTCGTTGAACAGCGACTCGTCCTCGAGAATCGTGACGATCTGACGCGGCATCCCGATCCGCCTGGCTACCGCGGTCGCCGCCACCGCGTCCGGCGGCGCGACCACCGCGCCGAGCGCGACCGCGACCGCGAACGGCACCGGCAGCAGCCACCACACCACCGTCGCGACGGCGAAGGTGCTGAACAGCACCAACCCCACCGAGAGTGACGCGATAGTGCGGAGGTTGGCGCGGAAATCGACCAGCGACGTCCGGATCGCGGCCGTGTACAGCAGCGGCGGCAGCAACCCGAGCAGGATGATCTCCGGGTCGGGATGGATCTCCGGCACGAACGGCAGATAGGACGCCGCCACCCCGGCCACGGTCAGGACGAGTGGCTCGGACACTCCGAACCGGCGGGCCAGCGCCGCCAGCGCTGCCGCCGAAGCTACAAGAACCACTAGGCCGATCGCGACATGCACCGTCGCATTCTCGCAGAGCGCACCGACGGCAACTTCGCCCGCGGTACATGACACGTCCGGAGTCGACGGATTTCCTGTGCCGGAGGGGTTCAGGGGCCATGCTTGTCGGCGACAAGGAGGTAGGCATGGAGGAGTTTGCGTCCTGGCGGGCGAACGGCAGGCGGTTCACCCACCGCGGCCACCAGATCTTCTATCGCGACGACGGCGGTGGTGCCGACGGCACGCTGGTCTGCATCCACGGGTTCCCGACCGCGTCCTGGGACTGGCATCGCGTCTGGCCCGGGCTGTGCACGCGGTTCGCCCGGGTGCTCGCGCCGGACATGATCGGCTTCGGCTGGTCGGCCAAGCCAAGCAATTACCGGTACTCGATCGCCGATCAGGCCGATATTCACGAAGACCTGGTTCGAGAGCAGGGGATCGACCGGTGCCACATCCTCGCCCACGATTACGGCGATACCGTCGCGCAGGAGTTGCTGGCGCGCGACGCGGAGCGCAGGGCGGCGGGCGATGAGTCGCTGGTGATCGAGTCGGTCTGCCTGCTCAACGGTGGATTGTTCCCGGAGACGCATCGTGCGCGGCTGGTGCAGCGGGTGCTGGCCAGTCCGCTCGGCCCGCTGGCCAGCTTCCTGGCGTCCGAGCGCGCGTATACGGCGAGCTTGTCGTCGGTCTTCGGGCCCGACACGAAACCGAGCAAGGAAGAACTCGATCAGTTCTGGACGCTGTGGTGCGGCAAGCGCGGTAAACGTAACGGGCACAAGTTGATTCGTTACATGAGTGAACGTCGCAGGTATCGCGAACGCTGGGTTGGGGCGCTGCGTGATGCCGCGGTGCCGTTGCGGCTCATCGATGGGCTGCTCGACCCCGTGTCGGGGGCGCACATGGTCCACCGCTACCGGGAGTTGGTCCCGAATCCCGATGTGGTGGAGCTTCCGACGGTCGGTCATTACCCCCAAGTGGAAGCCCCCGATGACACCCTGGCGGCTTTCCTCGACTTTCACGCCACTCGGGTGCCGCACCGGACCACCTGACCATTCGAACCGTGGTCACGCTGACCCGCCCTGGCAACACGCTGGCAGGGTGGGTCGATGAGCCCGGTCGAGCCCGGGAATGAGCGTTGGGAGCCCGCCCCGCGCCCTCTCCGGTACCGCGGAACTCACCATTTCGGTCGGCACCCGCGAAACTGCCTCAACCACCCGTGGTCAGGCAAACATGACGCGCTGAACAGCTCAGTTACCCGTGCCGCGTCATGCTTATGGCATATCCCATAACATGGTGGTATGGCAGGGACACGCCGAGCGCGTAGCGAGGGTTCTGTACGGCCGCGTCCAGGCGACGCGCGGCGGCGGATGGTCGAGGGGGCGGTCGAGTCGTTGCGGGTGCACGGCGCCAGCGCGACGAGTGTGGATCGGGTACTCAGTACCACCGGAGCGCCGCGTGGCTCGGTGTATCACCATTTTCCCGGTGGGCGCACGGAGCTGATCAACGACGCGGTCGTCACGGCGGGGACCTTGATGTCCGAGTTCATCGAGCGGCTGACCGCCGACAGCGACCCGGTGACCGCACTCGATCAGTTCGCCACGATGTGGCGGCGCACGCTGCTCGACAGTGAATTCCGTGCGGGCTGTCCGGTTTTCGCCGTCGCGGTCGAAACCAACGATGACGCACCGGAATTCGCTCGCGCCGCCGCCGACGCCTTCGCCCGCTGGGAACGCGCCCTTTCCGAAATGCTTGTCCGAGACGGCATTTCCGAGGTTCGCGCTCGCAGTCTGGCGACCCTCACGGTCGCCGCCTTCGAGGGCGCGATTGCCCTGTGTCGAGCTCGGCGCGATATCACACCGCTCGACAATGTCGTCGGCGAACTTCGCGACCTGATCCCCGCCGTCAGTCGCACCGAATAGGCCGGAGGGGATCGCCGCGCCTCGGCCGCAGCTAAGGGGCCGCTGCGCGTCGCCCCGGTCTCGCTCCCTCGGAGCCTGCGGATCTGCACTCAGTGCGGGCAGTTGGAAGAGGACGGATCCCTAGAAGGTCGCGGATACGGACCGCTGCGCATCTGACTGGCGCGGAGTGGGTGGTACCTCTTGACACACCTATTATGGTAGACACCATAACGGGAAACGGTTTCGGGCGAATCAGGTTTGCGCCGAAGCATTCTCATGAACCCGCCGTCGCCATGCGCATCGAAGGAGCCGCCGATGTCCGCCGCCGATCTCCCACTGGAGACCATCGAACTGGTCCAGGACGGGCGGGTGCTGACGGCTCGGGTCGTCGCACCACCGCTCAACTTCGCCACTCCCGAATTCGTCCGTGATCTGGATACGCTGACGGCCGCGGTCGACGCCGACGACACCGTAGGCGCGGTCGTCCTCACCGGCGGGCTGCCCGGCCGGTTCCTCACCCACGCGGACCCGCGTGCACTCATCGGCATGATCGAGTTGCCGCATCCGTTCGTCCCCGCTCGGGTCGCGGCGCCGTTCCTGCGGTTCGGCGACGTGGCGATGCGGTTGCCCGGCGCGACGCGCCTTGCCGAACGTTTCGGTGGTGGGCTCGGCGCCGGGCTGGTGTGGGGGCACCGCTGGAAGAAGACCACCTTGCGGATGAACCGTTCCGGCGTGGTGTACCTGGCCGCGATCAACGGCCCCGCGCTCGGCGGCGGCCACGAGATCGCGTTGTCCTGCGACCTGCGGTACGCCGCCGACGCCGATCACGTCAAACTCGGCCAGATCGAGACGCTCGCCAACCTGATCCCGGGCGGCGGCGGCACCCAGCGGCTCTCCCGGCTCTTGGGCGCTGCCAAAGCAATTGAGGTAACCCTCGAAGGCGCACCGCTGTCGGTACAGGAAGGCTACCGGCTCGGCCTGGTGCATCGATTGGTCCCAGAGGATCAGCTCCTGGCCGAAACTCAGTCGACCGCAGCACGATTGGCCACCCGCAACCCGGTGGCCGTCGCGGAAGCCAAGCGCGCCATCTACTTCGGCACCGACAAGTCCCTGTCCCGCGGCCTCGACCGCGAGCAAGCCGGATTCATCTCCGCGGGCACCACCGCCGCGGCCGCCCGCACCACCACAGCCTTCCTCGACGACCTCGACCGCCTCGGCGACACCCCCTTCCTCGCCGACCTCAAACCGTGGCTCGACGGCACCCGCGTCGACCAGATCGGCAAATGACCGACCCTGACGTTTCACGCTGAGGACTGCCAGCGAGCTGGCGCAACCCGAGATAGCCTGCCGCGCAATGCTTATCGTGCCGCGAACAAGGGTGTACGGCTTACGCAGCCGGTGTGCGGCCCTTGCGCAATGGGCGTGCGGTCTTTGGTGCACGCCGGAAGCAGGACACGCGGCGGGTGGCAGGGACGCCAGGACGCACGGTGCGCGGCAGGGTGGAAGATGCGCAGTAGCTGTCGCTCTCAGCGTGACAACGCGCGAACGCCCCGGACGTGAACGTGTCTCCGTTGACACGTTCACGTCCGGGGCGTTCCGGCGGGGCAACCGTTCGCGAGCCCCTCATCGACTCGCGAAGGCGTCCGGGCTAGGGCGTGTTGCCCTGAACGTCGATACCGCGGGCGGCGAGCCAGGGCATGGGGTCGATGGGTTCGCCGCTGGGCAGGTGGATTTCGTAGTGCAGGTGCGGGCCGGTGGAGAAGCCGCGGTTGCCGACGGTGGCGATGATGTCGCCCGCGCGGACCTGCTGGCCGACGGTGGCCAGGATGTCGTTGACGTGGCCGTAGATGCCGATGGTGCCGTCGTCCTGCTGCACCCGCACCCACATGCCGAAGCCGCTGGCCGGTCCGGCCTCGATCACGACGCCGTCGGTGACCGCGCCGATCGGCGTGCCGATCGGGTCGGCCAGGTCGAGGCCGGCGTGCAGTGCGCCCCAGCGCACGCCGAAGGTGGAGGTCAGGACGCCGGCGATGGGGCGAACGGTCTTGGGCCGGGCGGCTTCGACGGCGAGGCGGTGCTGCTCCCACACGACGTTGTCCGGCACGGTCTGCGGCTGCTGCGCCTCGCGCGGGGTGAAGGCGGTGAACATGGCCTGCGTTGCCACGTCGGCGTCGGCGGCGGCGAGCTTGCCTGTCGTCAGGTGGCCGGAGGTCGATTGCTGATCGGCGGCGGCGAGCACGCCGAGCGAGGCGCTGACAACCGCGGACACGGCCACCGCGCGGGTGGCGGCACGGTGGCGTCGAGTCCGGGTCGCGCCCCGACGGGAAGATAACGGAACGGTCACGGGCATGGGACGAACGTACGGGAGGCTCATGCAGGTTCCGCAATCGTGTGGTTACCGTCACATCGGTACGAAAGCCCAGTTCGCGTATTACAACTGTGTAACGCAAGCGCGCGCCTCGCGTGTTCACCTGGGGGAATTCCGTATTACGCCAAGTTGACCAAATGGTCGCTCGGTGGTCACACTATTTCAGTGGTGACTAACGGAGTTCTCGCGCTCATGGCGCTGTCCGACCCGACCCGCCGCGCCATCTTCGAGGCCCTCCCGCAGGCCCCGCGCGCGGTCGGCGAACTCGCGGAACTCACCGGCGTCACCAGTTCCGCGGTCTCCCAGCACCTGCGCGTCCTGCGCGAAGCCCGCCTGGTAATGATGCGCCCGGACGGCAACCGCCACCTCTACTCCCTGGACCCGCGCGGCCTCAGCGACGCCCGCGACTACCTGGACCAGTTCTGGCCGAGCGCCCTAGCCGCCTATTCCGCCGCGCTCCAAACTGCACGCGTGGACGGCGACCTGTAATCGACCGGGCGGGTTGAGCGCCAGTTCTGTACGGCAGCAAGGGAACTCGCGATTCGGGTTGATGGGTCCTCGCGCGCGGCAGCTGTCCGCTGGATTTAGGAAGAGTGGCCGGACCCGGCCAAGCCAGGCGAGGTGGCGGCGGCTGTCCGTCGGATGCGCGAAGGACCGTCAGGCTCGGGAGGGCAGGCGGGGTGTCGGTGATGTGGCGGCAGCTGGCCGCTGGATGCGCGACGAATCGGCCAGGTCCGGGAGAGGCAGGCGAGGTGTCGTGATGGCGGCACGTATGCGCCGAAGGGCCAGACGAGGTGTGGCGGCTGGCCGCTGGATGTGCGAAGAAGCGGCCGGATCCGGCCAGGCCAGGCGAGATGGCGGCGGCTGTCCGTTGGATGCGCGAAGGACCGCCAGGTCGGGGAAGGCCCGGCGGGGTGTCGGGTGGCGGCAGTTGTCCGTTGGATGCGCGAAGGGCGGGCCAGGTCCGGGTGGACCAGGTGATGTGGCGGCGGATGTCCGCTGGATGTGCGAAGGGGCGGCCAGGTCCGGGAGGGCCAGGCGCGTCGGTGATGTAGTTGTGCGTGTCTGCTGACGGCGGGTGGAACCGTCAGCCGACGCGGCGATAGGGAGCGCGGCGGGGTTGCGTGCCGGTGCCGGGCCAGTTGCGCTTGTTGAGTTGCTTGTCCACTGCGTTGATGACCTCGGTGACGCCGATCCGCAGCAGGCCGGGGTCGGGAGTGTCGGCGGAGGGGTCGCCGAGCTGACCGGCCCACAGCGCGACATGCCGGTTCAACAGGTGCGGGGGCGGTCCGCCCCAGCGCGGCGGGGTGGGGCCGAAGATCTGGACGGTGCGGGTGCCGAACGCGGTGGCCAGGTGGGCAACTCCGGTGTCGCCGCTGATCACGAGTCCCGCCTCGGCCACGGTGGCGGCCAGTTCGATGAGGTTCTGGTCCCCGGCCAGCACCCGCCCGATCGGCAGGCCGGCCCGCGCGGCAATGTTCAGCGCGATCTCCCGCTCATACTCATCCCCGGTGAGCACCACCTCGCGACCGAGCACCAGCAGATGCCGGACAACGGCGGCGAACCGATCCGGCGGCCAGCGCCGGGCCGGCGCACTCGCGCCGACGTGCACCACGACGCAATCCCGGTGACTCGTGGTCGATACCGGCGGCACCAGACCGAGATTGCGCCGATCCGCGACGATGCCGTCGGACTCGAGCAGATGGCACCAGCGGTCCACATCGTGCATATCGGTCTGCCACTCCGGACCGTCCAGCTCGGGGAACGCCGGATTGCGGTAGCTGAGGATCCGTCCTGGATTCGTCTTCTCCAGTTGCACAATGCTTTCGGTGCTCGGCCCGTGCAGGTTGACCGCGAGCTGCGGGCCGGGCGCGTCCCAGCGCAGTCCGCCGAGTTCGGCGGTCGGCACCATCGCGTCCACCGAGGCGATCAGATCGACGATCGGCTTCAGCCGGTGCGGCGCGGCGAGCACGATGCGGTCGTGTGGCTTGGCGCGGCGCAGCGCACGAAGCGCCGGGACCCCGGTAAGTAGATCACCAAGGCCCCGCGCCTGCAGCACGAGTACAACCGCCACCCTCTTCTCCTAGCCACCCGAGACTCACGATTTCCGACCCACCCGCTACACCCCCATGGGCATGCACGACGAGAGTCACTTAGGGATGACTACCCGAGCCGATCCGGCGATAAACCCCGCTAGCGATCGCCTCGTGTGCGATGGCGCACTAACCTCGTGTCATGACCTCCCGGCTCAACCCGTACCTCAGTTTCGGCGACACGGCCCGCGCAGCTCTGGAGTTCTACCGCGACGTGTTCGGCGGCACCCTGACCATCAACACCTTCAGCGAATTCAGTGATCAGGAGGCGCCCGGCGCGGACCTGGTCATGCACGGCATCCTGGAGACCCCGAGCGGCTTCACGTTGATGGCCGCGGACACCCCGCCCGGCATGGAATACAAACCGGGAAGCAGCATTTCGATCAGCCTCAGCGGCGAGGATGTTGCCGAGCTGCATGGTTACTGGGACCGGTTGTCGGAGGCGGGCACGGTGTCGGTGCCGCTGGAGAAGCAGATGTGGGGCGACGAGTTCGGCCTCTGCCAGGACCGGTACGGCACCACCTGGATGGTGAATATCGCCGCTCCCGCGGCGGCGAACTCGGGCGTGTCGAGCGTCGACGGATCGGTCGCTTAGCCGGACCCCCTTGCCGGACAGGCGCAGGATTCGGTGGGTAAGCCCACTGGACTTGCCGTTTTACACCGGCAAATGTCCAGGAAACTCGTCTTTCTGGGCATAGCATCGGGTTATGACGACAAACAGCGTGCTAGAGGGTCCTTTGCAGTCTCTTGCCCGCAGTGCGTGGCAAACCGTTCTGGTCACCGGCTTACTTTCGGTGATCCTCGGTGTGATCATTCTCGCCTGGCCCGGCGTCACCCTGCTGGCGGCGGGCGTCCTGTTCGGCATCTACCTGGTGGTCAGCGGGTTTCTGCAACTGATGGCCGCGTTCGGCGCACCGGCGAGCACCGGGATGCGGGTGCTCGCCTTCATCAGCGGCGTGCTCTCCATCGCGATCGGCGTCTTCTGTTTTCGTGACGAGCTGACTTCGATTCTGCTGCTTGCGATCTGGATCGGAATCGGCTGGCTGTTCCGTGGGGTGTCCGCGGTGGTGATCGCGGTGTCCGAGCCTGCCGTGCCCGGACGCTGGCTGGCCGTGTTCTTCGGGGTGATCACCGTGATCGCGGGCATCGTGCTGATCGCGTGGCCGTTGACGTCGGTGGCCACGCTGGCGATCGTGGTCGGCGTGTGGTTGATCGTGCTCGGCATCATGGAGGTCATCTTGGCGTTCGGAGTCCGCAAGGATGCCAAGGCGATGCACGGCGCTACCGGTATCTGATCGGATTCATTCGGCCTGCGGCCGCCGCGTCGACTCGGCGCGGCGGCCGCCGCGTGTTCGCCCCACCGGAGTAAGTGCGACTAACCGACTGCCGGCACTCCTGCGGGTCGGCATCATCATGATTCGAACAGTGACTGTCCGAGATACCCGCCCGGCGACGGCACGCCCGGCGGTATGACGAACACCGCTGAGCCGATTGGCGTCGTCCACACGTTGAGTGCGTCGAACTCCGCGAGTCGCTGTTGGACCGGCAAGAATTGGGCGTCCACGTCGCGCTGGTAGGCGGCGAACAGCAGGCCCGAATTCGAGATCCGCCCCGGTGCCGGGGCGTCGTCGTAGTTGTAGCCGCGGCGCAGGAACCGCTCGCCGTCGTGCGTGTGGTGCGCGCGGGCGATGTGCGAGGACGGCGGGATGACCGTGATGCCGTTGGCGTCGACGGCCGCGAAATCCGGTTCGTCGAACTCGGCGGTGCCGGTCAGTGGCGCACCGGTGGCGATGGTGCGGCCGACGGTGAGTTCCCTTCCCTCCTGGTCGATTTCGTCCCAGGTGTCCAACGTCATCGCGATGCGGCGCAGCACGAAGGAGGAGCCGCCGGCGAGCCAGGGTTGGGCCGTGCCGTTGTCCCACACCAGCCGATCGGCGTCGGGGCCCGGTGCGATGTTCACCGTGCCGTCCACCTGGCCCATGAGATTGCGTGGGGTCCGGCCGGGTTCGGCGTTGCGGAACCCGCGCTGCACCCAGCGCACCGTGACCAGTGACGACACACTCCGGCACAGCACGCGCACCGCGTGGGACACCGTCGTCGCCTCGTCCGCGCAGACCTGCACCAGCAGATCGCCGTCGCTCCACGCTGACTCCAGCCGGTCGATCTCGAACGGCGGCAGCGGGCGAAGCCAGGCCGGGCGGCGGTGCTCTAGGCCCGCCGCGGTGAACACCCCGGGGCCGAGGCCGACGGTGACGGTGAGCCGCGCCGGGCGTTGCGCCAGTTCCGGTTCGGTGTCGGCCAAGGCGGGGTAGCCCTGGGTGAGGCGCGCGGCATCGCCGGTCCAGATCTTCAAGATGCCGATGAGGTCGTCTCTGGCGACGCCCGGTTTCAGATCGAAGGCGACGAACGCCGCCTGCGACTGCGGGGTGGTCGCGATCCCGGATTGGTGTGTACCGTAAAACGGTTCGATCGCCGACGTCCCCGGTGCGTCACGGGCGGAGAGTGTGACCGCGCCCCAGCCGATGCCCGCGGCACCCGCTGCGGCGGCACCGCCACCGAGCAGGCGCCGCCGGTTGAGACGCCCCGGGTTGGTCTCAGCCACCGTGCGCCGGTGCCTGCGCACCGCCCGCGTGATCGGGCGCGTAGTTCTCCTGGTTGCCGGAGAAGTCACGCACCTGCGCGGTGAATGTGGTCGTCGAGCCGTCGTCGAAGGTGAGCGTGACCGGCGTTTCGGTGCCCGTACGCAGCGGACCGGTGAGCCCCATGAACATGATGTGGTCACCACCCGGGCGCAACTCGACCTTCCCGTGCGCCGGAATCACGAAACCGCCCGCCTTGGGACGCATCGTCTTGGTCCCACTCGCATCCGCGGCCACCTCGTGCAGCTCGACTCGGCTCGACGCGGGGCTCGCCGCCGACACCACTGTCCGCGCCTTGTCGCCCGCATTGCTCAGCTCGCCGAACGCCGCCGACATGTCACCATCCGCCGCCTTCACCCACTGATCCTTGATCGTGACCGAGTCCGCGGCGCGCGTCTCGGCCTTGTCGTTAGACGAACAGGCGACGAGGAGTAGCGGGACGGCCAAAGCGACTGCGGCGGTGCGCAGTACGCGCGTAGACCGGCGACGGCCGGATGTCGGATTGCTGGTGAAGGTGAGCATGGAATCTCCGATCGTGGGAAATGTGTTGTCGCGCCGCGAGTTATCGACCCGGGCGATGTTGAGAGGGCTCTGGTCGGCGCTGGATGTGGATCCAGTCCCCGTTGGTCGCATCAAACGGCTTGCTGAGCTGATCGATTTGGCCGAACCGGTCCGTCCCGAAACCCGGCCGTTGCGGTTCACTGGTCGCCATCGGCGCCGACTATGGTCTGAGCCGCTGAGCCGCTGAGCCGCTGAGCCGCTGAGCCGCTGAGCCGCTGAGCCGCTGAGCCGCTGAGCCGCCGAGCCGCCGAACCGAGCTGTCGAGCTGCTGAGCTGCCGAGCTGCCGAACCGAGCCGCCGTCGAGCCGAGCCGAGCCGAGCCGAGCTGTCAAGCAGTCGAGCCGCCAACGGCGAGTCGAATCGACCCATGTCCGAACCCGACCGTGCTGATCCGCAACCTCCGCTGATCGTGGCGTGGCCATCTGGCTGTGACGCCCTGCGAGACGCTGCCAGACCGGTATCACCACAAATCCGCACTTGGATCTGCACTCGGAATAGGGCCCTAGAATGGTGCGGATCCCGAGTTAGGGTGCGGATTCTGGTGCTTGCGTGGGGAGTTGGGGCGCGCACACCGGTTCGGCAAGCTAACGCGGGCCGGTTCAAGCCTGGCAACCCGGAGCCGGTCCGAGCGCGTGGCAATTGCTGGTTGCCACGACGTTGGACCCGATCAATGCGTTGTCGGCCCGCCGATAGGTCGACCGTGACCCGAGTCGTCTTCAAGTCACATGATTCGGCCTCGCGGAAAGCTCTGGCATATTGATGAAGCCGCGTTTACTCGGCGCAATAGATGTGCCCAGCAACGAGATCGATGCCCACCGTGGACTCTTGGTGGGCTCGATCAACGACTGTCCATCGAGACCTTGGTGAACTGTATCGAGCATCCGATGTAGGGGTGTCTCGTAGCAGCACGGGAATGTGCTGTGCGACAGAACAACTGGGTCGCACCACGCGGGCGGTGGGAACGTGCGCTCAGCGACGCGGTGGTGGCCCGCGTAGCCCGTATCCAGAGCTGAACAGCAATCGCCGGGGCGCGGTGAGCGGGCCGACGGGGACGGCGTAGTGGAGTGCAAAGGGTGCCGCGAGGCGAGTGCCGAGCGCTCGCACTACGCGGGTCGCAGCGGATACCGCTCGCCCGAAAGCGATTTCAGCGCCACGGATGAGTAATGCGCCCACCGGGATAGCCGCGAGGTGTGCGGCGACCATGACCGAGGTCATGCCGGTGTTGTGGTGATGGCCGGAAGACATAGTCAGCGCGACATGGCCGACCGCCTGCCCGATCGCCAGCAGCACCATCACTTCGCCGACTCCGAAGCGAGCCCGCCGCGCGCCGACAACCACCCCGACCACCGTGCAGGCGGCGATCAACACGGTGATCGATGACTGACCGGGGGAGACATCGCCGCCACCAAGCGCATGCGCGGCAATGCTCACCGCACCGGACACCGATCCGACAAACGCGCCGCGCACCCGCGCCGTTGCCTCCGCCGATGTCCGCACCGAGCCATACTACTTCCGGTCGTAGCCCCCGATCGCACCGGTTTCCGCAGTCGCCCAGGCCGCCGAGCCGGTGGCACTGGCGGCCCGCGGCTCCGCGAGATGACAGCAGATGCCCGCCGGCTGGCCATGCATATCTGCGCGGCGCCCCACCTGAGTGTTCAATACTTGCTCCGTGCCAAGGAAAGCAGGGTGCGCGCACCAGCCATTGCAGAGGTTTAGCGTGTGGCCCTCGTTCAGCACACATCGATCACGCCAGAACCGGCAGCAACTCTGGCCGCTTGGCTTCCTGGGAGTCGCCGGAGGATGCTCCGCGCAGCCTGCGGCCGATCCATGGTGCGAGGTAGCGGACGGTCCAGCGGAACTCTGTCGTGACTGTCTCGGTGCGGGATCGGCTGACCGGCGGTAGTGGTTCGCGCCAGGTGTTGTCGGCTCCGGGGACGGCGAGTGTGGTGGCGAGGGCGCGGGCGACGATGTCGTGGCCGATCGGGCTGAGGTGCAGTCGGTCCTCGTCCCATGCGGCAGGGTGGGTGGCCGCGACGACCGGTTCGAAGTCGACGAGGGTGACGCCGTTTCGTGCGGCCAGCGCGCGCAGGTCGGCGTTGAGGGTGCGTACTCGCGCGGACAGCGGGCGGGCGAACGGGGCGACGGCGCCGATGTCGGGGAAGGTGAACGTGACCACCGTGGTGTCGATCGCGGTGAGCGCGGTGAACATGGCCTCGATGTCGGCGAGCAGCGCGTCCCGGTCGAAGCGCGGTCGGATGACGTCGTTCATTCCCGCGACCACGGTGGCTAGGTCGGGTTTCAGTGCGAGGGCGGGGGCGAGCTGTTCGGCGCGGATCTCGGCGGCGCGACGGCCGCGGACGGCGAGGTTGGCGTAGCGCAGGCCCGGGTCCGCGGCGGCGAGCAGGCCGGCGAATCGGTCGGCCCAGCCGTGGTAGCCGCCGTTGCCGTCGGGATCGCCGATGCCTTCGGTCTGGCTGTCGCCGAGGGCGACGTAACGGGCGAACGAGGGTCCTCGGGTCGGCGCCACGTCGAGCTCCTGTGGTGTGCGTCGGGCGGAATGCCCTACCGGCGCCCCGCTTTTCGGCCCATCGTCGCACGCGCTCAGAGCGGCCGGAATCCCGACCCGACGCCGCCACCTTGATCGATGTCGTCGAGCACCATCCTGATTTGGGTGGCCACCGCCGGATCGTGCAGCGGCGCGATCGGGGGATGACACACCATGTCGAACACGGTGACCCCGACCAGTCGCACGCCGATGTGCCCGACATTCATGCCGACCAGCCGATCGCCGATGGTGACCGGTCCACCGGAATCGCCGGGCTGCGAACAGGACTGGTTCTGGAACCACCACCGATGCGTGTCCCATACGACGCCGCAGTTGTATCCGGTGGTCCGCCCGTTCTTGCATACCACGTCACCCTGCTGTGGTGGCGTGCCGATACCGCCGATCATGGTCGCGGCCACCTGGCGCACCGGCGCGACCTTGGTTCGATCGAACTCGAGCACCGCGTAGTCGTCGTAGTGATCGACCGCGGCGACGGTGCCGACGACGCCGGCGTCCGGTGCCTGCTCCGCCCGCACCGACATCCCTACTTCCGTGCAATGTCCCGCGGTGAGTCCCACCAGCCGGTCCGCGCGGTCGTACCCGATGGTGGTCAGCGTGCAGACGCCGCGCCCGAGCAGAATCCCGGAACCGCCGCCGAGCGAGGCGGTCGGTACGGCCGCCGCTACTCCCGGCGCGCCGACGGCGGCGAACGTCAGCGCTACCGCACAGAGGGTGAGTCGAATCCCTAACCGGCTCAGAGCGACCATGTCGCACCCTTCATCCCGGGGATGTATCAGGTCACGATCATTCGTTCAGACGATCGGCCTGATTGTTTCAGACTGGTCGGTCTCTAGTCGGGTCGATAACCGTTCCGTGACCAGATCTTGGGTCAAGTGCAACCACGAGAGTTCGTCGACGACGAAGGGAGGTTCGGACTCCCGTAGGTGAGCACTGATTCAATGGCACACATCGGCGGGGCCTTCTCGGGCGATGCCGCCATGGTGTGCCACTCGATATCCGAGTTGGCCCGGCACGTGCGGCAGCCAGGGGTTGGGGCTGATGCGTGATCGAGTATCGGCGGATAGTCCTGCGGGGGGATGCGGGGTTAGCTCCGTGGAGGGATGCCGTCGAGCGGGACGCGCCGCTAACTTTCCCTGAAGTCGAGGGGAGAGATCATGCGGTACACGGTGGTTGCGGTAGCGCTGGTCGTCGCGGTGGCTGGCTGCCATTCGGCGCCCGCCGAGGATGTCTTGCAGCGAGATGTCGACGCCATCGTGGCACTTGGCGTTTCCGGGGTGCAGGCGCGGGTGGTGGACGGTGTGGGCGAACGGGTAGCTGTGGCGGGTAAGTCGGATATCGCAGCGGCGGAACCGGTTTCGCCGTACGGCTTCTTCCGGATCGGCAGTGTGACCAAGTCACTGGTGGCGACCGTTGTCCTGATGTTGGTCGGCGAGGGCCGCCTCACGCTGGACGACACCGTGCAGCGGTGGCTGCCGGACATGGTGCGCGCCAACGGGAACGACGGCAACCTGATCACGGTCGAACAACTTCTCCAGCACGCCAGCGGTATTCACGACAGCCTGCCCGATTTCGACACCCCGGAAAACTATTACCGATTCCGTTACCAGGTGCGAACTCCGGAACAGACGGTGGCGGCGGCTATCGAGGACCCGCCTGATTTCGCCCCCGGCACCGGCTGGGCCTATGCGAATGCCGGCTACGTGCTGCTCGGCCTGATCATCGAGCAGGTGACCAAACGTCCCTGGTACGAGGAGGTCCGGTCGCGGATCATCGAGCCGCTCGGGCTGCGTGACACCCGCTGGCCCGGAACCTCGCCCACGCTGCCCGTGCCACACGCCAAGGCCTACCAGCAGTACGAACGCGACGGGCCGCTGACGGATGTCACCGAAGTGGTGGACGCCGATGCCTCCGGCGGCTTCCTCTCCACCACTGCCGATATCGGCACCTTCTATCGAAGTCTGTTGGGCGGGAAACTGCTACGGCCCGAGCTGCTGGATCGGATGCGCACCACCGTCCCGGTCGATGGCGTGATCGGGCAGGTCTGGCCCGGTATCCGGGACGGGCTCGGGCTGTTCGCGGTGCCCTCGACCTGTGGGGGTGTCTACTGGACGCACAACGGCGGCCAGGAGGGCTACATCACCGAGACCGGCGTGACCGGGGACGGGCGGCGCAGTGCCGTCGTATCGATGTCCACGGCCCTCGCCGCAGGCGAAGACATCACGCGGAGTAAAGGATTCGAGCAGCAGCGCGCGGCCACCGCGTTGGTCGCTCACGCGCTGTGTGGTGAATAGGGGTACAGCTCAGAGGAATTCGTTCAGGTGTGTCAGCAGTGCCTCGGGGCGTTCCTCGGCGATGAAGTGGCCGCAGTCGGGAATGGCGGCGCCGCGCACGTCTTCGGCATAGTCACGCCAAACCTCCAGTACCGGAATCTGTTCCAGGAAGCTGGCCGAGCCCCAGACGGCGAGCATCGGCATGGTGAGCCGGTGGCCCGCGGAGGTGCCGTCGTGTTCGGCGTCCAGCTCGGCGGCGCGGTAGTCGTCGAAGCCGGCCCGCAGTGCGCCGGGAGTGCTGAAAGCGCGGATGTATTCGTCGATGGCCTCGCCGGGCAGACCGTGCCGGTTGACCGTCCAGGTCTCGAAGAAGTAGCGCAGGTAGCCGGGAATGTCATGGCCGACAAGACGTTCGGGCAGATCCGGCTGCAGGTGGAACAGCCAGTGGAAGTAGCGGCGGCCGAGCGCGGCGTCCATCCGGCGCCAGGTCTCCCTGGTGGGAATGATGTCGAGCACGGCGATCTTGGTGATCTGATCCGGGCGATCCAGCGCCCAGCGGTGGGCCACCCGCGCGCCGCGGTCGTGCCCGACGACGGCCGCGGAGGCGAAGCCGAGCGATTCGATCAGCGTGGCCACGTCGGAGGCCATGCTGCGTTTGTCGTAGCCGGTGGTCGGTTTGTCGGTGTAGCCATAACCGCGCAAGTCCGGGGCGATCACGGTATGGCGCTCGGCCAATGCGGGCAGCACCTTCCGCCAGCAGTAGCCGGTCTGCGGCCAGCCGTGCAACAACACCAGCGCCGGGCCCGATCCGGCGCGGCGGAAATGCATATGAATGCCGTTCACGGTGGCAACCCCGCGGCTGATCTCGACCATAGAGACATTCTCGGCCGGGCCGGAGGTCGGCGGCGGCGAAATCGCGTCAACAGCCTGCGCTGGCTGCGAATGTTGGGGTGGCGGAGAGACTCCGGCGCGTCGGCCGGAGTCGATCATGGTCGGCGCGCAGGGGTACCAGCCGACGCCGGTACAGCAGAATCGCGATCCGCACCGGATAGCCGATAGCGGCCGCGATCACAGTCGAGTTCGCCCGTGCTGTCGACTATGACGTCGGCGCTTTCACCGTTGAGGTTGCCGGTGCCGTCGACGTGGTGGGAGCCGGGGCGTTCGAGGTGACCGTTGGTGCGGTCGAGGTCGTCACCGGGGCGGCGGTCGGCAGGATCGGTTCCGGGCAGACGCCGGTTTGTTCGCCGAGGATGTTGATTTCGGCATTGGCGCGGGGGTCGCCTGCGTAGTTGATGCGGTCGGTGCATTTGACGTAGTTGTCGGCGGGCGGTTGCTGCGGTTCCGGGCAGACGCCGGTTTGTTCGCCGAGGATGTTGATTTCGGCGTTCGCGCGGGGGTCGCCTGCGTAGTTGATGCGGTCGGTGCACTTGACGTATTCCTCGACCGGTGTCTGAGGTGCGCCGGCTGCCTGCGGCACCTGCGGGACTGCGCCCCGGGGTGCCGGTTGGTCCGGTGCCGCCTGCCCGGGTGTCGGTTGCGCGCTGGCCCGCGAGGGCGTCGCGGTGGCGCTCGCGACGGGAGTTCTGGAAGCGGCTGGTTGGTCGTTGCTGCTGGACGAACATCCAGTGAGAACCACTGCGGCCAGCATGAATAAAGCTGTCGCAACGCTCTTCTGCGCGGATAAGTGGGACATAGCTCCTCCTGGTACCTCGCCCCGGTCGATCCGAAGGGCGCGAATTACTGTGCGGCCATTACGGTTCGGCTCGCACGAAGTGTTGATGCGCTATCGGCCGCCGAAGCCGCCCCGGTCTCGAGCGATGACAGCATCGCGCGCCGGTCGTCTCGAATGGGTCGCTCCGTAATGAACGAACGGAGCGGGTTGCGCCGAGAGGGTCGTGCAAAAGTGTGTGAGCAAGGGTGGACACGTCGAGGGGGTCGCACAGTGATGTGCGAACAACGCGGCCTGTGTCGAGGGCGTCGCCCCATGGTGCGCGAACAGTGCCGGTTGCGCCGAGTAGGACGCGTCATCGTGCGCGAACATAGCCGACCGCGTGCAGGTGCTCGCGCCGGAGCGATCGGGCAGTGGAGCTCGCGTAGACAGAGTCGCGCAGTCAGGCACGAACAGATTCGGTTGTGCCACGGGCGTGCCGTACAGCGCGGGCCGGGGCGCTCGCGTCGAGGACGTAGCGCTGGGGTGCCCGAACTGAATGGGTTTCGTTGAGGGTGCCGCGCAGTGGTGCGCGAACAAGACAGGGGACTTGGCCCGGCGCCGCGCCGCGATACCGTGTGGCTCGATCTGCCCGTCCGAGAACGTGATTCCGGCCATCGATGCCGTGTATGGGCTGATGGACCGTGCGGTGCCGGATTCGGGGGAGTGCCTGCGGGCAGGTGCCCAGCGTTGATTCATCATGGCCCCCTCCCGCTCCGCATGCCGGTTCGGCACCCCGATGAGAACCCTAATCGCCGGTGCCGCGCACGAGCAGACACCAGAATCACGGGGTTGGCGCGCCGCGCTCGATGTGCTGACCTGCGACTACGAAAGCGCGGGCGTCACAAGGCGATCGTCGCGCGGACCAGGTTGTGATCGGACAGCCCGCCCGCGTCCTCGACGACCACGTCACGCACGGTCGCGTCGCGCACGACCACGTGATCGATGAACTGCGATTTCGCGCCCGAGGTGCGCGGTCGGGTCGCCAGCGAGTTCGGCGCCAGGTCGGCGACGGTGAATCCCTCCCCGAGGCTCGACGCGACCGTCTTTCGATCGATATTGAAGTCGCCGAGCAGCACCGCCGGATACTCCGGTGTGACGGAAGCCATTTCGGCCAGCCGGGCGAACTGCTTGGTGCGCCGCCGATCCCCGGTCACGTGCGTGGCGATCACCACAACACCGCCCGCGCTGACCGCGAGCGCGCCCTTGCCTGGGTCGTCGGCGAACGACTCGGCGGTGATGTCGCGGCTCGGCCCCTCGACGATGAGCACCAGGTGCTCGCTCGGATCACGCAGCGCGCTGGCGTGCCTGCGTGCGGTCGGCACGCGCACATACTCCATGGAGTGGATCGTGCGGCCGGGCAAAGCGGCGCGCAGACTGATCAATTGATCACCACTGACCTCCTGCAGTGCGATGACCCACTCGGTCCGCGCCGCCACCCGCGCCGTGACCGCGTCGATGCGCGCGGCCTCGTCCGGCCACCGGCTGGAGACGTCCTCGTACCAATTCTCGGCGTGGATGCGGTGCAGGACGTTCCACGTGGCAACGGTGATCACAGGTCGCGATGCTAGGGGACCGGGTGCCGGCGGTTGCCGCCGGAGCGCGGTCTGCGCGAATGATGTCGGGCGCGCATCAGGAGATCTCGCCGCTCATCCCGTCGAAGTCGTTGCGGCGTTGCCGCTTTCGTCGGTGACCCGGTCGAGGCGCGGGAACAGGATCTCGCTGATCAGCAGCAGCACGGCCGCGGCGACGGGGATGGCGAGCAAGGCGCCGATGATGCCGAGGAGCGCACCGCCGAGCAACACGGCAACGACCGTCACCACGGCGGGGACCTGAACCGTGCGCCCCATGATCTTGGGTGCCAGCAGATAGTCCTCCACCAGCCGCAGGAAGATGAAGAACCCGACGGTGGCGAGACTGACCGGGAGCGACACCGTCAGCGCGACCACCGCGATGATCACGCCGGCCAGCGTCGAGCCGACCAGCGGGATCAGGTCCAGCACCGCGACGAGTACCGAAAGCACCAGCGCGAACGGGACATCGAAGGTGAGCAACCAGATGAAGGTGAGCACGGCGGTGATCAGCGAGATCAGCACATTGCCGAGGACGTAGCCGCCGACCTTGACGAAGATGGCGTCGCCGATCAAGATGGCGCGGGGTCGCCGCGCGTGCGGAAAGAAGCGGTAGACGTAGGCGCGTAGTTTCGGGAAGTTCGCGGAGAAGTAGGCGGTGAGTACCGCGACGATTACCGTGCTGGTGATGGCGCCGAACACCATTTTCCCTGCGCCGAGCAGGCCGCCGGTCCATGACGTGTCGGCGGCGATGCCTTCGCGCAGTTTGTCCTCCAGATGTAAGCGGGCCGAGGTGGTGCGCACGATCGGGTAGGTCTGTTCGAGGTGCCGCAGCTTGTCCGGTGCGTGGTCGATGAGCGCTCTGCCCTGATCGATCATCGGCGTGATCGCGGCGGCGAGGAATCCGGCGAGCCCGGCGAGTACGCAGACGAAGACGATCGTGACGGCCACACCGCGCCGGACCCGGTGTCTGGTCATCCAGGAGACCACCGGTTCGATGCCGATCGCGAGGAAGAGCGCCGCGACCACCAGCACCAGCGCGTCACGCGCGTCGAGGAGTAGCCGGCCGAAGCCGACGGTGACGATGACGCCCGCGGTACCGGTCATCCCGATCATGAACGGGGACCAGCGATCGAATCGCTTGCCCGGCTTACCCAGCGGATGTTTCTCGGTGCTGATCGCGGCGGCATCGGCCTCGGCTGCCGTGATCTCCGCCGGTTCGTCGCTGGCATGTGGTTGGCCCACCCAGTGGCCGTGGGCCTCTTCGGCCACGCCGTCGTCCACGGATTTCTCTGTCGAATCGTTCACCGAGCTGGTCCTTCTGCTGTCGCCGCGCCACAACGGTGGAGGGTGGTGGCTGTACCCGGCGTGGAGTCGATGAAACAGGATATATGCAAACATTGCGATTTATGCATATAATCTGCGGCATGAGTACAGAGGCACGAGGCGAGCACGGGCATGGGTCGTCATTGCTGGGCGAGCGGTCGGAGCTGATCTTCGCGATCGCCTCCGGCGTCACCTACGCCGCGGGTATGACGGCGAAGTACCTGGTGTCGGCACCGGAGTGGGTGGCGCTCGCATTGTTCGCCGCGACCTACTTCTTCGGCGGCTACTTCACCATTCGTACCGCGATCGCCACCCTGCGCCGCGGCCGATTCGAGGTCGACTTCCTGATGCTGGTCGCGGCGGTGGGCGCGGCCATGGTCGGCAAGTGGGCCGAGGGTTCGGTGCTGCTGTTCCTGTTCAGCCTCGGGCACGCGCTCGAGGAGTACGCGATGGGTCGCGCCCAGCGCTCGATCGAGGCGCTTGCCGAACTCGCTCCGGACACCGCGCTGGTGCGCGGGCCCGACGGTGTCGTGCGCGAGGTCGAGGTGAATGCGCTGGCGATCGGGGACGTAGTTGTCGTGCTGCCGAATTCGCGGCTCGCCGCGGATGGTGTGGTGGTCGACGGGGTGAGTAGCGTCGACGAGTCGTCGGTGACCGGTGAGAGCATTCCGGTGGAGAAGGCGCCGATTGCCGACGCGGCCGCCGCGCTGGCGAGTAGTACATCCGTACCGGAATCGCATCGGGTGTTCGCGGGCACGATGAACGGCTCCGGCGCGATGGATGTGCTGGTGACCAGTCGGGCCGCGGACAGCATGCTGGCGCGGGTCATCACGATGGTGCGCGAGGCCGATACCCAGAAGTCGCCCACCCAGCGATTCATCGACCGCTTCCAGCTGTGCTATGTGCCTGTTGTGCTCGCCGGAGTGCTCGGTGTGCTGGCCTTCGGTGTGTTCGTCGCGTCGGAACCGTTCGCCGACAGCTTCTATCGAGCCATGGTCGTGCTGGTGGCCGCGAGCCCGTGCGCGCTGGCGATCGCGACCCCGAGCGCGGTGCTGGCCGGAATCGCCCGGGCCGCGCAGGCCGGCGTCCTCGCCAAGGGCGGCGGACCACTGGAGACGCTGGGCCGCGTGCGGTCGATGGCGTTCGACAAGACCGGCACCCTCACCTGGGGACAGCCCAAGGTCACCGACATCGTCGAGGCCCGGCCGGAGCTACGCGACGAACTGATCACCACCCTGTTCGCGGTCGAGTCCTACAGCGACCATCCCCTTGCCGGCGCGATCACCCGCGACCTCGCGCTCTTGGTGCCCGCCGGTGCCGAACGGGCGGCGACCTCGGTGAATTCGGTGACCGGTCGCGGCGTCACCGCCCTGGTCGACGGCCGCGCCACCGAGGTCGGCAACCGCACCATGTTCGTCGAACTCGATCCCGAGGGCGTGCCCGGCGACATCATCCGAATCGTCGATGAGCTGCACGAGCGTGGCCGCACCACGATGATCGTCCGGCACGCGGGCGTGTACCTGGGCGTCGTCGGCGTGATGGACATACCGCGCGCCGAGGCGGCACCCGTCGTCGCACGACTGCGCGAACTCGGCATCGACGACATCGTCCTCATCTCCGGCGACAACCAGCGCGTCGCCGACGCCGTCGCCGCCGACATGGGCCTGAACGCCGCACACGGTGGGCTGCTCCCCGAGGACAAGGTCACCATGATCGGCAAGCTCGGCGGCCGCAACGGCACCGCCATGGTCGGCGACGGCGTCAACGACGCGCCCGCCATGGTGAACGCCTCGGTCGGCATCGCCATGGGCGCAAGCGGTTCCGCCGTCGCCCTGGAAACCGCCGACATCGCCTTGATGGTCGACGACATCGGCCGTCTGCCCTTCGCGGTAGCGCTGAGTCGTCGCACCGCCCGCATCATCCGGCAGAATCTCGCCTTCTCGCTCTTGGTCGTCGCCGCGCTGGTTCCCGCCACCTTGATCGGCCTACCCATCGGCCCTGCGGTCTTCATTCACGAAGGTTCCACCCTGCTCGTCGTCGCGAACGCCCTGCGGCTGTTGCGCTTCGGACGGGGCGCCGAACATGAGGGCATCGACCACGAGCCTCGGCCCGCTACCGAGTGACCGATGGGCGCTGAACTGGCCGTGCTTGGCTCGCGGGATCATGACAGGCGCCGGTCACTCGCTATCGAGTGACCGGTGGGCGCCGTTGAACGGGGCCTGGCACATGACGCGAGAATGCGTTTGACCATGAGCCCGCTGATCGAGACCGCATCGGCTGAGCGGGCTCAATTGGACGCAGCGCGAGAAACCCCCGACGGCGAACACGAACTGCCGCAGACCCGCTAACTGAGTGGCCGCAGTTCTCCCGTGGGCGGGCCACAACTGGCACGCGATGCGAGAAAGCACTCGATGCCGTCCCGGTCGTCGGATTGGAACGACGAGACCCGACGTCCGGACTCAGCCGGTTGTCCAGTCGCCCAGCGGGATTGGCTCAGGTTCGGCGGAATTACTGTGTCGCGGACTGCTGGCAGAATCGTGAGATGCGTGTGATGGTACGGCCGGGGCGTTCGGATGAGGCGGCGCTGCTCAGCGATCTCGCATTGCGATCCAAGGCCTTCTGGGGCTATGACGAACAGTTCGTTGCCCTGTGCCGAGACGAGCTCACACTCGCCCCGTCGGAGGTTGTCGCGAAACGGACCGCCGTCGCCGAGTCGGGTGGAGTCGTGGTCGGATTCGTGACCGTCGAAGGGGCAGCGCCCGTCGGTGAGCTCGGAATGCTCTACGTCGCTCCTGAGGCGATCGGGAAAGGGGTCGGCAGCGAGCTGTTCCGGCACGCCGTCGAAACCGCCCGCGAGGCAGGCTTTCAGCGTCTGGCGATCCATGCCGATCCGAACGCCGAATCGTTCTACCGCGCGATGGGCGCGGTCAGAGTCGGCAACGTCGCGTCCGGGTCGGTCCCCGGCCGCGAACTACCGTTGATGGAAGTAGATGCGCTTGTCGCGCAGTAGCACTCGGTGCTAACTCGCATCCACTGCATTCGCGTCGGCGGAGTCCCGCGCTGCACTGGTTTCGGCAGGGAGATTCTGACTCGACCGCACTCGCTTGGCCGGAGTCAGGAGGGCTTCGATACTCGCTTGGCCTGGCCGCACCGACGACGAGTACTTCTGGTCGCCGGTGCCGGACGGCTGGAGCGTGCGGCCGTGCGGCACCTCCACCGCGCCCGTGCCGGCCAGGCGGCAGGTGCACTCCGAGCGGTCCGTGCGCAAACGGCCAACGCCATTCCGAACCGCAGTGCGTCTGCGTACCGACCGCCTGTGCCTGGCGCACCGCGCTCGACCCGGCAGGTGTCCGGATACCGGCCGCGTTCAGCGATCCCCCCTGACACCGGGCCGTCAACACGGAATCTCCACATTTGGTGCCGGACCTCTCCACAGCGGGTGGCTAGGGTTCCGGACATGGAACAGAGCGGAGCGGCTGGGGGACAGCTGGCGCGGCGGATTCTGGTGGTCGATGACGAAGTGACCATCGCGGAGTCGGTGGCGGTGCGGCTGCGGGCCGAAGGGTTCACCGTGGATCTGGCGCATGACGGGCCGGGAGCGGTGGCCGCGGCGTCGGCGCTGTCGCCTGATCTGGTGGTGCTCGATGTGATGTTGCCGGGGTTCGATGGCCTCGAGGTGTGTCGGCGGATACAGGCAGAGCGTGCGGTGCCGGTGCTGATGTTGACCGCCCGGACCGATGAGACCGATCAACTCGTCGGACTCGGCGTCGGCGCGGACGACTACCTGACCAAGCCGTTCTCCCTGCGCGTCCTCACCGCCCGCGTGCACGCACTGCTACGCCGCATGGACCGCGCCGCCGACCGCGACGGCGACACCATCATCGTCGGCGACCTGCGCATCGACGTCGACCAGCGCCGCGTCTGGCGCGCCGACATCGAAGCCCAGCTCACCCCACTCGAATTCGACCTACTCACCCGCCTGGCCCGCCGCCCCCGCGTCGTCCTCGCCCGCGAACGCCTCCTCGAAGAAGTCTGGGACTGGGCCGACGCCGCAGGCACCCGAGCCGTCGACAGCCACGTCAAAGCCCTGCGCCGCAAACTAGGCGCCGACCTGATCCGCACCGTGCACGGCGTCGGCTACGCACTGGAGGCGCGATGATGCGCGCGCACGCGGCACCCGATCCAGGGCCACCCGAGGGTGAGGGGGTGGCTGGAATCCATGGGTTCGTCGAGCGGCTGCGGGCGTTGTCGGACAAGGTGGCGGAGGTTTTGCCGCGGCCGCTGGATCCGGTGCGGTCGATCAAGGTGAAGCTGGCGATTTTGATGTTGTGCGCCGGGGGGATCGCGTTCGGGTTCTTTCGGATCAAGATCGGGTGGTTGCCGCCTAAAACGACGCTGGCCGCGGTGGCGATCGCGTTGGTGACCTCGCAGTTCCTCGCGCATGGGATCACCAGGCCGTTGCGTGAGATGACCGCGGCGGCGAAACGGATGGCGCACGGGGATTACACGCGGCGGGTGCGGGCGACGTCACGGGACGAGGTCGGGCAGCTGGCGGAGGCGTTCAATCAGATGGCCGCGGATCTCGCCGCCGCGGACCAACAGCGCCGTGACTTGATCGCGAATGTGTCGCACGAACTGCGCACGCCCATCACCGCATTGAGCGCGGTGCTGGAGAACCTCGTCGACGGCGTGTCCGAGCCGGATCCGAAGACGTTGCGCACCGCGCTCGCCCAAACCGAGCGGCTGAGCCTGCTCGTCTCCGAACTACTCGACCTGTCCAGCATCGAGGCGGGTGCCTTCCCGCTGGACCGCGAAAGCCTAGACGTCGCACCGCTGTTGGCCGAGGTCGTCGCCGAGGCGGACGTCGCCGCGGCGGCGCTGGGCCGGGGTGTGCGATTCACGACGGACGTACAACCCGGCAACATAGGCGTTTTCGCCGACCGTGCACGTTTGCATCAAGTGCTGCTCAACCTGCTCGACAACGCGGCACGACACGGCCCGGCAGGCGGCGAGGTTCGGGTCACTGTGCGCAGGCACGCAGGCAAATTGGTGATCGAGGTGTCCGACGACGGGCCAGGCATACCACCGGCCGAACGCGCCCGTGTCTTCGACCGTTTCACCCGCGGCGGTCGCACCGCGGGCGGTGGCACCGGTCTCGGCCTCGCCATCTCCCGCTGGATCGTCGATCTACACGGCGGCACCATCGCTGTCGCCGACCCCGGCTCCCGTATCCGCGTGGTCCTACCCGGCCACTGACCCAGCTACACCCGCTCACCCGGACCGTACGAGGTCCCGGGGGCAATCCCGCACACCCTCAGGAGGGGAAATATGTCCGAAACACCCGAAACGCCACCGCCGTCGAGACCCGCAGGGCACGGAGCAGCTCGGCCTGTCGAACTCACAGAGGCGTACTCGAAGCCCGGCACCGGCGCGACGTTGCTGGCGGACGCGGCGCGTACCGACACCCGACCGGGATACGCACCGTCGCCCACCACAGATGCTCCGAGTCCGGTGATGAACTTGCTCGCGCAGCCGATGCGCATGGCCCCGCCGCAACCGCCGAAGTGGCGTCGCGTCGCCAGCCCGCCCGGCGTGCTGCCTGCCGCATGCCTCGCGGGATTCACCGGCGCGGCCCTGATTCCGTTGGACCGTCCCGGAATCGGCTGGTTACTCACCGGATCGGTCGCCATCGGCGCGGTGTACCTGGTCGATCGGAACGCCCGCAAGGCGGTTCGGCACGCAGCCGCCGCACCGGACTCGATCGACAACGATCGGTCTGCGGCCAGTGAGTCCGCAGCGCCGGATTCAGTACGTGGTGCCGTGCTGCCGCCAACCGCGACATCGAATCCCGGAGGGGAGGATTCGACACGTGGTGCCGTGCTGAAATCCGCCGCGACATCGAATCCCGGAGGGGAGGATTCGGCATCCGGCGTGCGGGCGGGCAAGATCCAGGTCGCTGAAAAAGCGGGCTCGGCCGTCGCGAATTCGCGAGCCGATGAACTCGGGGAAGCCCCAGATTCGGCGGCACCCGGCCCGCGAGATGCGGGGGTGTCGAAACCCGATGCGCTGGAGTTGAAGTCCGGCCCCGCATCGAGTACCCCGGCTGATGCCGCTAATGCCTCGAACGATCCGACATCTCGTGTGCCCGAGACCGACGTCAACGGTGAGCGTTCGGCCGAAGGGAGTCCGGAGTCCAGTGGGTCCGGCGATTCCGTAGTTGCCAGCTCAGAAGTCGAGGGCGAGCGGAACCCGGAGACGGACGGATCGGATTCCGCAGTAGCGGGCCAGGATTCCTGGTCAGCGACAGATCGAGATCGCCGGTCTATTTCGGCGGAGGAATCCGCTGCCGGCATCGAGATTCAGTCGAAGGGCCTGTTCGGCGCGAAGTCCGCGCAGATCTGGTGGGCGGGAATGCTGCTGGCCCTGCTGGCGGTGGGCACTTTCCGCGCGGCGGGCTGGTTGTTCACGCTGTGCGTACTGGCAGCGTGTGTCGCCGGATCGTTCGCGGTCGTGGGGCGTCGGTCGGCAAGCGGGGTGATCTACGACGTGCTCGCTTGGCCTCTCGCGGCGTTGGCGGGTATTCCGTGGGTGTATGCGCGGCTCGAGCGTTCGCGCGGGGTCAAGTCGCAGCGGGAGCGGGGCATCGCACTGTCGGTGATCGCCACTGTCGTCTTGCTCGCGGTATTCGTTCCGCTGCTCGGCGGTGCGGACGCGACGTTCGCGAAACTGCTGGAGTCCGTGACACCGGAGGTCGACGGCGCTCTGACGTTCCAGTGGATCGTGCTGTTCGTCGTGGTCGGGCTCGCCGCGATCGGCGCGCTGTACGTGCTGGCCTGTCCGCCGAGACCGGCCTCGGAATTCGTCGAGGAAGACCAAGGGCCAACGCTGAGCCGCCTGGAGTGGGCGTTGCCTGTCGGCGCGCTGACCGTCCTGTTCGCGGTGTTCGTCGGCGCACAGTTCGTGGCGTTGTTCGGCGGTGACGACTATGTGCAGCGCACGGCCGGACTCACCTACGCCGAATACGCGCGCAGCGGGTTCTGGCAACTGTCAGCGGTCACCGTCTTGACTCTCGCGGTGATCCTGGTCGTGCTGCGCTGGGCCGCGACGGATTCGGCAGCCGATCGGCTGTGGTTGCGTGTGCTGCTGTGCGCGGTGAGCGTGCTTTCGCTGATCATCGTCGCCTCGGCCCTCGGCCGCATGTGGACCTATCAGCAGGCCTATGGCTTCACCGTGCTCCGCCTACTGGTCGAGGCCTGCGAACTCTGGCTCGGCCTGATCTATCTGCTGGTGCTCGGCGCGGTGTTGAGTCTGCGCCGGATGTGGTTGTCGCGCGCGGTCATCGGCACCGCCCTGGCCACCTTGCTCGCGCTGGCCATCCTGAATCCGGAACGCCTCGTCGCCGATAAGAACATCGACCGCTGGCAGCACGGCAAGGCCATCGACACCAACTACCTGGCCGAATTGTCCGCTGACGTCCTGCCCGCGACCGACCGGCTTCCCGAACCGCTGCGCACCGAGGTTCGCAACAGGATTCGTGACCACCTCGACCCCGACACCTGGCACAGCTGGAACCTGTCTCGTGCGGACGCCAGAAGGTGACAAGTTGCCGTTGCGACGATGGCGGTTTCGGTCATAGTTTCTCGCGGACGAGTTCGACTGTGGGCGCGGATATCTGACCGCCCGGCATCGAGGCCGCCCGAGCTTCTCCGGGTTCTCATATACGTGTTGTTATATACTGCGGGGATGACAGCCGATCAGAATGTGCCCAGCGGTGTCGATATCGCGATGCTGTTGCGGCGGGCGCAGCTGCGCAAGCAGACGGCCTGCGAGGCCGCGCTCGCTCGGGTGGGGGTGACATTGCCGCAGTGGGGCATGCTGTATGCCGTTGCGGCCGAGCCTGATTCCTCGACCCACGCGCTGGCCCTGTTCATCGGGCAATCCGATCAGTCGGCGGGCGCGGTGGTCGCCCGGCTCGAACAGCGAGGGCTGCTCGAACGCAGGCCCGGTGCCGGTAAGGCGATTCTGCACAGGATCACCCCGGAGGGTGCGGAGCTCCTGCGACGCTGCGACACCATTGCCGAGGAGGTAATGACCCGGCTGCTCGCCGGTCTCACCGATCAGACTCTCCGGACACTGCAGGACTCGTTGCAGTCGATCGCAGACGCCGCCCTCCCAGCGTCAACCAGGTCGGATGCCGGGAGGGCGCCCGGCGATCCGCTCAGCGGGCTGTCCTGGATCCGCTCCGCCACACCTCCCTGATCGAGAGGGTGTCGGCGATCGTGCGGGTGGGGTCGCCGTCGACCAGTAGCAGATCGGCCCGCGCGCCCGGGGTGATCCGGCCGCGGTCACGCAGTCCGAATGTCGTCGCGGGCAGGCTGGTGGCGGCCCGCAGCGCCTCGACCGGGGTGAGACTCGCCCGGACGAGAAGCTGTAGTTCGCCGTGCAGGCTCACGCCGTGTGCCATGCCGCGCGCACCGAAGTGGTAATTGGCGTCCGAACCGGCGAGGATCGGTACGCCGGCGGCATGCAACGCCGCCACCGCGGCGAGGGCGGCATCGAAGTTGCTGGCCGGGAGCGTGTCGAATTGAGCGCTGAGATTGTCCGACCAGGCCTGCGGCAGGCGCCCGGCGACCCGGCTGTCGCGTGCGAGGTCGGCACCCAGGCGCTGGTTGGTGATCGAGGCGAGCAGGTTCAGCGTCGGGATCATGAAAACCCCTCCCGCGGTGAACGCCTCGACCAGATCGGGCGTGCACGGGCCGTCGATGAACAGGTGGGTAAACCCGTCGGCGCCGGCGGCCAGCGCCGCCCGGGTCGCCTCGATGGTCAGCGCGTGGGCGAGCACCATGCGGTCGCGGTCGTGCGCGGCGACCACCGTCGCCTTGACGATGTTCGCATCGATGACGGGGACCTGCTTGCCGAGTGTCTCGCCGCTTTCGATCATCACCTTGATGTAGTCGGCGCCCTCCGTGATCCGCTCGTCGACGAAAGCGGCGGCGTCCTCGGGCCGGGCGACCGTCGGCAACTCAGGATCGTTCACGGTGCCTCTGAGCTGGGTCGGATGCCCGCCGGGCGCCGTGAGGCCCACCGAGGATGAACGGACGTCTGCGATGTCGGTCCGTTCGGCGGCGGCGCGGCGAAGCGCATTCATCGTGCTCGGGAACGAGAACAGATCGAGCTCGGTGGTCACGCCGAACCGCAGGGCCTGGCCGAGCATTTCCAGGTCGGCGTGGGTATGCGCGTCGATCAGGCCGGGCAGCAGCGTGGCGCCGCTGCCGTCGATTCGCTCGACCCCGGCTGGCACGGGTACGCCGACTGCGACGATCCGCGCATCCTCCACCTCCACAGTCCGCACGCCGATCGCCTGCTCGCCGTCGAACACTTGGGCACCCTCGATGACATATCTCGTCATGATCTCTCCTATATATGACTTGGTATACACTAACCCATAGATGGCGAGGCAGTGACGTCCCGGCGATGAGACAAGACTTCGGCCCGATCAAAGGAATGCGCGATGCGACCCCTGTCCGACAATGACGCCGACCTGGCGAATGTGCTGACCCTGGTCACCCATGAGCGACAGGCCCGTGACCGGGGATGGTGGTCCATCCTCGCGCGGTGTTACACGCCCGAGGCGACGATCCAGACGAGCTGGTTCGACGGCACCGCGGCCGAGTACATCGAGGTGTCCAAGCGCGTGTTCGACCACACCCCCTCCAACCACCGCCTCGGACAGCCCGTCATCGACGTCAACGGCACCCGCGCGATCGTCGAGGTGCCGATAATCATCGAGATGCGCGACACCTTCCGCGGCGTCGAGGTCGACCTCACCTCGTATTTGCGGATGCTGCATCGCGTCGAGAAGGGGGACAGCGGGTGGCGGTTCGCCGCGTCGGTGGCGATCTTCGACCACGACACGCTGACCCCGGCTCTCCCCACCGCCCCGCCGACACTGCGCCCGGAAGACCTCGGGGGCACTCGACCGTCCTATCGCATGCTGCGCCTGTGGATGACCGAGCGCGGGTACACCGTCCCCACCGATCGCTACGGCATCGACCGGCCCACCGAGCTCACCACGCTGTATGACGCGGCCTACGGCTGGGCCGGTCTGGCGCGCTGACCTTTCTGACACGCCCAGCGACCGGACACGCCGACCGGGGTGACGTCGAAATTCACGGATACACCCTCCCCGGATCGGCCCCGAGCGACGCCGAAATTCACCGATAAGCGGTGTCAGAATTCGCGCTTACCGCCACCTCGGAGCGCATCCGCAACGTCGCACATCAGCTGACGAGGCAGCGGAACCTGGCTGCGCCGAAACGCAACCAGGTCCTACGCGGTCAGTCCAGGCAGAATTCGTTGCCCTCCGGATCGGCCATCACGATGTGGCCCGCGCCCATCGGCGGCTCGGGCTCGTAGCGCTGTATCCGCTTCGCGCCCAACGCGATCAGCCGGTCACATTCGGCTTCCAGCGCCGCCATTCGTTCCGCACCCTGCAGTCCGGGCGCCGCACGGACATCGAGGTGTACGCGATTCTTGGCGACCTTGTCCTCCGGCACCTGCTGGAAGAACAGTCGCGGGCCCTGCCCGTCGGGATCCTCGATGGCCGAGCGCGTGTTCCGCTGTTCGGGCGGCACACCGATACGCGCGAGGAACTCGTCCCACGCGCCCAGCGGGTCGGTGCCGGCGGGCACGTCGACGCCGGGCGGGCCGGGGTGCACATAGCCGAGCACGTCGCGCCAGAAGGTCGACACCGCCGCGGGGTCGTGCGCGTCGAAGGTGACCTGGAATTCGCGGCTCATCGGGTTGCTCCATTCGTGGTGTGTCGGGTGTGCAGGTAGAGGTCGCGCAGCAGGCAGACCTCGGACAGATGATGGATCAGCTCGCGGTGGATGTGCAGCACCAGATCAGCCATGGACGCCTCGGGATAGGGCTCTTTCGAGCCGACCGGGATCGCGAGCTTGGCATCGCTGAGCGTGCGCACCCCTACCAGCCAGGTGTCGACCTGGGTTTCGAGCTGATGGAGTGCGGTGGCCGCGTCGTCGGCGTATTCCCACGTGTCGTATGACGCGGCGTCCGTGCCGAAGTAGGCCGCGTTGCGCGCCGCGAGCACGCCGACGATGACGTGACCCAGTCGCCAGGCGATCGTGGTGAACGGTGCCGGATCTGGCGTCGGGAAGGCGTAATCGATGGTGAACTCGCCGCCGCCGGCCTGCACGGGCGCGGTGGAGGTGCCGCGCGGCCGCACGCTCCAGCCGTCCGGCACCGGCGACCAGAAGTACTCGTCGTCGGTGAGGCCGGCCAGCCGCGCGCGTATCTGGTGATCCCAGTGGAACTCCCACTGTTCACGCAGCGTGCGGTTCCAGTCCAGGTCGTCTACTTCCATGCGGATACCCTGACACGCCTAGCGGACAGATACGGTCCGCTATCTCTGGCAGTGTTGGTGAGGTGGACGTGGCAGGCGCGGCGGAGCGAGGCACGACCGAGCGGGTGCTCACCCTGCTCGGTTTGTTGCAGCAGCGTCAGGTGTGGACCGGCCCCGATCTCGCCGACCGGCTCGGGGTCACGCCGCGCACGGTGCGACGAGACGTCGATCGGCTGCGCACGCTGGGTTATCGGGTGCATGCCAGTCAGGGAGTCGGCGGCGGCTACCAGCTCGGGCCGGGTCAAGATTTGCCGCCGCTGCTGCTCGACGACGAAGAGGCGATCGTCACCGCGGTCTCGCTGCTGATCGGTGCGGTCGGCGCGGGCGACGCCGCACTCCGGGCGCTCAGCAAACTCGACCGGGTGCTACCCACCCGATTGCGCCACGAAGTGCGCGCACTGTCCGGCTCGGTGGAATCCTTCGACGGCGCCCGCACCCCGGTCGACTCCGATGTCCTGATGACACTGGCCAGAGCCTGCCGCGACGAGGTCGAGATCGGCTTCGACTACCCGACCGGGAACGTGGCGCGTTCGCGGCGGGTCGAGCCCTATCGGCTGGTCGCCTCGGACCGGCGCTGGTACCTGTTCGCCTTCGACCTCGATCGCGACGACTGGCGCACCTTCCGGGTCGACCGGATGACCGAGGCGGCCGCCCGAACGTGGCATTTCCGCGCACGCGTCACCCCGGACGCGGCCGCGTACGTGCAGGAGGGTGTGGCCAGCCGCGTCTATTCGCGTCAGGCTCGCTTCCTCGTGCACGCACCGGCCGACGTTGTCCGCGCGCAGATCCCAGCGTCGGCGGCCGTCGTCCGGCCGCGCGACAGCGAGCACTGCGAAGTGCTCAGCGGCGCCGACAACCTCGACGCGGTGCTCTTGCGCGTTGTCTTGTTCGGCCATGACTTCCAGGTGCTCGACCCGCCGGAGCTGGCGGCACGCTGCCATGAATTGGCCCAGCGGCTGCTGTCGGCCGGTACCGCGGGCCCAGCCGACTGCTGAACGGGGCGGTTATGTGACGAGCAACTGGTCCAACTGTGCGGCGAATTCGGTCGCGTCGGTGACGTAACCGATGTGGTTGCCGGTGAATTCGACGACCTCGCGACCGAGTTCCTCGGCGAGAACGCCGTTGGGGAGGGCGGGGAACGTCCCCTTCGAGTCGTGTCCGACGCCGAGCACGAGCTTGTCCGCAGACGGCCGCAGCGCTGCGAGATCCGGTGCGTAGCGCACGTATTGGCGCAGCTCGTATTCCATCCAGAACTCGAGGTTTTTCTGGATGCGGGCCATCATCGGGGCACTCTCGGGCGGCGGTTCCTGGTGCTGCCGGGTCGGCATCCGAAGTCCCATACCCTCGGCGAACGCGCCCATGGCCGCCATGTTGCCCTCGGTCCGGCTGGTCCGATAGATACCGTCGAAGAACTCCAACCAGGTCGCCGAATCGGGCAGCAGCGTCGCCAACGGCGGTTCATGCGCCACGACCGTGCTTACCAATTCGGGATGTCTGCTGAGCAATTCGAGCGCCACGATCGCACCTGAACTGCTGCCGAGGACGTAGGCGGGCCGGTCGGCGAGGTGGGTGAGCAGCGCCGCGGCATCGGCACCGTCGGTGACCACTCGATCCTCCGGAGGTCCGGCGAGGGGGCTGCGCGCGAAGCCGCGCCGGTCGTAGGCGACGACGGTGTATCGATCGGCGAGGCGTTCGGCGAGCGCGTCGAACACGCCCGCGTCGCCGTTGCCGCCGGTGATCAACAACAGCAGCGGTCCAGTACCGCGGATCTCATAGTAGAGGGAGGCGCCGGGGACGGCGAGGGTGTGCTGGGTCGGGACATCCATGGGAAACACTCCTGGGAGAAAAGACAGCTGCCGCAACGCCTCTCGGATCACCGGCAGCGCGGGAACCGGCGGGTCGGCATCCACCCACCGATCGATGGCGACTTGCAATGCGGCCGCGACAGCCCCCGCCATGATTCGCGGGAACATATCGGCACCGAGGTCGTGGCCGGTGCGCCCCGCGATGGCTTCGGCGAGCCCCGCCTCCATCACCGCCTGCGCCTTGCGATATTCACCCTGCAGCGCCGGCGCGCCGGTGATCAGCCGTACCCCCGCCGTCCAGGCTGGATCGGGCGTTTCGGCATCACGGAACTCTTCGAGCGTGGCGTGAATAACCGCGGGCCACAGCATTTCGGTGTCGGGCCGCTCGCGCAGATTGTCCGCGATCCGGCGAGCCCGATCGACCGCCACCGAGCAGACCGCCTCGTACTTGCTGGCGAAGTAATTGTTGAACGTCCGCGGCGAGACCCCCGCAGCCGCGGCAATATCCTCGACCAACACCTCGTCCACACCACGCTCGACCGCCAACCGCAACGCCGCCAACCCGAGCGCCTCCCGCGTCGCCAGTTTCTTCCGCTCACGCAGTCCGAGTACGAATGCCACGAACTTGACGATAGTCAAACTTGCGTGCCACGCAAGATTGCGCGATCAGAAAGTTTGAGGGGGCAACATGATCGGACGAGCCCGCATCCGAACTCTGTCGAGATGGCAAGGATTCGCGCGCCCCGAGCAACTCCGGCGCGAACGACCATCGCGTTCAGTGTGATTGACACGCAACGAGCGGGCGGCCGAAGGCAACCAGACGGCGTCGACCGACCCACGCGACACCAACGATTCGTCGAATCCCTGAACTGGCTCCAAACCTGCCCGGTTGAGCGGCAATCATGCTGCTGGACAATCGATCAGGAGGAACTGATGTAGTTGGCCTCTCGGCCGATGCCGCCACCGGTTCCCCCTGATCAACTGACCAGTGGTGCGCAGCGGAAACCCGGCGGCGACTGTAATGGCATTCCGGCCGTTGATCTTCCGCGTCGTCACGCTGTTCGACGTCATATGCAGCCAGCGCCATAGCCTGCCGATCAGGTATGGGTTAGGCGTGGCCAGTCGTGCCAGCATTGGCAGTCGGCCGCACGGCAGTGCATCCAGCCGCCGCACTCATGGTCCGGTGTCCACAGCGTGTTCGGAGATCGGGTGCGGGCACAGGTCGCAGACGTGGGGTGGAGACCATTGCGGGCTGGGCGCACTCATGAGCAGCAATCATCAACGATCGACCGGGGTATACCCCGGACTCGGTGCTCGGCGCGTTCTGCTGACAACTCAGGGTGTGGTGGCGCGTGCATGATGGTCGCGGATCTCGTTGTGGTGGTCGGCGGCCCAGCCGATCAGGGACGCGACGATCTCGTGGAGGCCGTGTCCGAGTGGGGTGCGGGCGTACTCCACGCGTGGGGGGACTTCGGCGTAGGCGGTGCGGGTGATGAGGCCGTCGTGCTGGAGTTGGCGCAGGGTGAGGGTGAGCATGCGCTGGGAGATGCCGGGGACTCGGTATTGCAGGTCGGTGTAGCGCAGGGGTCCGGCGTCGAGCGCGGCGATGACGAGCAGGCTCCACTTGTCTCCGACACGGTCGAGGACCTTGCGGATGAAATCCATCTGCTCGGCGGGGATATTCGCGCACGGGCCTGCCGCGGCCGCGGCTCCCGAGCTGTCGCTGAGGTCCATGGCACACATTCCTCTCCGTCACGCACACCGCTGTGCCTTTTGTAACGCCTCCAATACTGATCCATCATGGCGCTACGAACAAAACGTTCGTATTGGAGGTACGTGACCGAGGTGGACATTCAGTCCCCAACGGCACTGCCCCCGAGCAACTTTGGAAAGGCCCGGAACCTCTCATGTCGTACCTGCTCCACATCGATACTTCCGCACTCGGCGAGGGCTCGGTCTCTCGTCAGGTCGCCCAGTCTTTCCGTGACGAGTGGCAGGGGCCGGTTGTTCATCGCGACCTGGCCGTGACTCCCGTGCCGCATCTGAGCGCGGCGGGTGTCACCGCTCGCGTCACCGACCCGGCCGCCCGCACTGTCGAGGAGGCCGCGGCGCTGACGATCCAGGACGAGCTGATCGAGGAGTTCCTCGGCGCGGGCGCTTACCTGTTCACTGTGCCGCTCTACAACCTCACCGTGCCGTCGGTGTTCAAGGCGTGGCTGGACCAGATTCTGGTCGTCGGGCGAACCATGAACCTCACCGGACCTGTGTCGACGGCCGGTCGCCCCGCCCTGGTGGTCTCCGCCCGTGGCGGCGGCTATGGACCGGGCACCCCGAAGGAAGGCATGGACCATCTGGTGCCCACGCTCGAGCACATCCTGGGAGAGCCCATCCTGGGCCTGGACCTCATCATCATCACCCCCGAACTCACCATGGCTGCGCATGTCCCGGGGATGGCACCGTTGCTGCCGCTGCATGAGACGTCCATGCTCGAATCGCACGACCAGGCCCGCCGCCTGGGCTCGGCCCTATCCGGCCGGTCCGCCGCCTGACCAGCAAGGCGACCGATCACCAGGCGCACGCCAGCGTCGAGCTGATCTAGGGCAGACCCTGCGAGGGGCCTCGGTAGTAATCGCTGGAAATCCAACGAGGTTCGGGATGTGTGCTGGTAGAGCGCAACCCGATCACGAGCCCGCCCGCACCGCCCGCTCCCTCGGCCACCGCCGGTGCGCCCGCCGCACAGTACGGTCACCCCGGCTTCGGCCAATAGCCGCCGCCTGTTCGGCTTCGCCGCACTCCCTCGGCCCGCACGCGGCGACTCGCCTCGCCACCTCGATCCGATCGGGTTACTCGACTGTTGCCGCCATGTCCCACCCGACAGCGGTGGCTGGGAGTGTGCGAGTCGGGCAGGCCCTTGGGGCGCGGTCGGATCGGTCGGGGCAGTAGCTGGGGCGCAGTTCTTCACGTCCGGTGCCGGCAACCGAAGGGGCGCACCGAAACCGGCAGTCCGGTCTGTGATTCATTCGACCGGCATGCCGGGCAAAGGTGTGCAATCTTGTTACTACGCAACGGCATTGAGGGTGTCCCAGGGCGCTGAGTAGGCACCGGTAAAGGGGGTGCGGCGGAACTATGTCGTCGTCCAACGTTTCCGGGGGGAGTTCCGCCGCGCAACGCGGGCGGCACAAGGCGGTAGCGCCGTTGTGGCCGGGGATGATTCCGGCGTCGCTACCGCAGCGCTGGCATGCCCAGCGCCGGAATCGACCTTGGCTGGTCGGGTCGGCGGCGGTGGTCGGTTCGATGGCCGCGGTCGCGGTGGTGATGGTGTACACGGCGTCGGCGAGCGCGCCGCGACAGTCGGCCTCCTACGCGGATCCGGTGCTCGGCGGCGGACCCGGCTGCGAACCGACCAGGAACGATCAGCTGGTGCGCGGCAACGGAACCGGATCGACCACCTCGGGACCCGATGTCATCCTGGCCTTCCAATACGCCTACTACGTGGCCCGCTCGGGGTCCGACGCGCGCGCGGTGACCACGACGGACGCGTCCGTGCCGCCGGTCGATGTGATCAGCGCGGGCATCCGATCCGTCCCGGCGGGCACCCAGCACTGCGTGATGATCACGCCGATGGCCGACGGCCGCTTCGACGTGGTCATCACCGAGATCCGCCCCGACGCCGCCGTCCGCACCTATCGCCAGTTCGTCACTGTCACTTCAGGTCCGGGCGTGGTGTCCATCGCCAAGATCGCACCACCGACCTGATCGGACTGTTGAGCAACGACCTACGTCGAGACGATCGCCAACTGCCGTGACTGTGCGACCAAAGTCCCTGTGCTGTCCCAGATATCGAAGTCTTCCTCGTGGAACCCGTCGATCAGATAGTTGGTGCTGACCCGGCAGGCCAGCCAGCCGGGGACCGGCCGGTTGCGGATATGAACTGTCAGTTCGATGGTGGCGGAGCCGGGGATGCCGAGGTCGAACACGATCGGTGCCGCGGAGTCGACCAGGAACGCCAGCGCGATCGGATCGGCGTCCCGCCCGTCGGCCAGGCGCAGCCAGAACTCGGTGGAGGAGGTCCCGCCGGGCTCGCCACGCCAGAAGCCGGGCACCTCCGCCATCCGAGCCTCGGTTCGTTCCGAGATCGGCGGCCGTTGGTTCCGGAACGCGGCGAACGCGTCGACGCATTGGTCCGGCGGGGGCAATGCCGGCGGTTTGCCACTGACCATGGTCGGTCCGTCGGCGGCTGACAGATCGGTGAAAGTGGCCAGCACGCGCAGGATTTCCTTGTCCTCGCGCAGCAGCGTCGCCTGCCCGGTCGCGGTGCGCCGCCCGACCCGGGCGACGTCGGTGGTGATCCGTGCGGGCCCCGGACTACCCGGGCGCAGGAAATGCGCGGACGCGGACAGCAGATCCGGCTGCGGCAAGTCGTGGCGCAACGCCTGTAAACAGCTGGCCAGCAGATACCCTCCATTCGTTGTGCCGATGAAGGTGGTCCATCGGTCCGACAGCGTCAGCCCGAACTCGTGCTCGCCGACTCGTGCACTGGCCGTATCGCTGTCGAACACGAAATCCGCCGTAGTAGTCATCCCACGATCCTGCCTGCCGAACGGGACATGAGCGAGTGCGCACGCGATGTTCGCCGCGACCGTGTCCCGCCCGGCAAAGACTAGCCAGTCCGTTGCTGGTTGCTGTGCGAAGTACTAGTGCGGCTATTGGACGTGCGCTCGTCGAGCGCCCCGGCGAAAGGGACAAACAGATGCAGACGTTTGCGATGAATGCCGATATCGCTGATTGCCGGGTCGACCCCGGCCCGATGTCGGCGGCGCGGGCACACCGGGCGATGCAGATCCATTTGGACTGCTCGGTGGACACCTGCCGGGTGCGCCGGCGGGCCCGCGGCATCCTCGTGCAATCCGGCGCGATGATCCTCGACCCGCGCGCGGATCGTTAGCTCCAAAAATTGGCGCGATCCCAGACCCATCCGGGTCGGCGAGCCAGGCGAATTCCGTTCCGTCCAATGCCAAGCACGGCTTCGAGCCGTATCGACGGAAGCGAAACAACGATGACTGTAATGCGACGTTCGGTCGTGGCGGCGATGATGCTGACCGCGGTGGTGGGTGCCTCGGCCTGTTCGAGCGACAAGTCCGAGGACGCCGCCGCGCCGTCCTCGACCGCGGCGATGACCACCTCGACCGCCGCGTCGGGCGATCTGGTCGGTGCCGGTTGCAAGGCCTACGCCCAGCAGGTGCCGACCGGTTCCGGTTCGGTCAGCGGCATGGCACAGGATCCGGTCGCGACCGCGGCCTCCCACAATCCGCTGCTGACCACGCTGGTCGCCGCGGTGTCCGGACAGCTCAATCCGCAGGTGAACCTGGTCGACACGCTCAACGGCGCGCCGTTCACGGTGTTCGCTCCGGTCGACGCGGCGTTCGTGAACATCGATCCGGCCACCGTGGACGCGCTGAAGACCGACTCGGCCACGCTGACCAAGATCCTCACCTATCACGTGGTGCCGGGCCAGATCGCGCCGGACAAGATCGCGGGCACGCACAAGACCGTCGAAGGTGCCGACGTGACGGTCGCCCGCAGCGGCGATGACATCAAAGTGGGCAACGCTGCGGTGATTTGCGGCGGAGTGAAGACGGCAAATGCGACCGTGTACATGATCGATACCGTGCTGATGCCGCCGGCCGCGTAACCTCGCCACACCCATAGTTCGGAATGGTCCTTCCCCTCAGGAGTCGTGCTCGCCGTGTTGCTGCCGCAGATCCATTCCAGATCCGTCCCCGCCAGCGATCGATGCGGAGGTGGGCATGCCGAATGAGCCGAAGCTCGCCGCGATCCGCCTGCGCCGCAACACCGGCGGGGGCGGGCCGCCGGTGACGCCGTCGTGCTCGACCGGCGCGGATCCGGAGGAGGCCGCGCGGTCGCGACGGCTGGTCGAACTGCTCGACGCTGTCGCGGACGGCGATCGCGATGCCTTCACCGAGTTCTATCGGGCGACCAGCCATCGGGTGTTCGGCTTGGCGCTGCGGATCCTGCGTGGGCACGCGGCGGCCGAGGAGATCACCCAGGAGGTGTATCTGCAGGCCTGGTCGCTCGCGGCGGGATATGACCGGAAGCTGTCCAGTCCGATGGGCTGGCTGATGATGCTGACCCACCGGCGGGCGGTGGACCGGGTCCGCCGCGAGCAGTCCGCCGCCTCCCGCGACATCGCCTACGGCCAAGCGAATCTTGGCCGCGACCACGACGTCGTCGCCGAGGAGGTCGGCCAGCTCCTCGCCGAGCAGTCGGTGCTGGACTGCCTGGACACCTTGACCGCCATCCAGCGCGAGGCCGTCGCGCTGGCCTACTACAGCGGCCGGACCTACAGCGAGGTCGCCGACCACCTCGAGGTCCCGCTGCCCACCATCAAGACCCGCATCCGCGACGGATTGAAGCGGCTCGAGAACTGCCTGACAGGAAGTGATACCGCATGAGTGAGAACGGGCGGGCCGCAACGGATCTGCTCGACCTGGCCTACCCGTACGCGATGGATGCGGTTGCCGAGCTCGAGCGCCGCACCATCGAGCACCGGTTGCGCGATGCCGACGAGGCCACCGCGGATGCGTTCGCCGCCATCGTTTCCGGGGTGCGCGAAACATTGGCCGCGCTCACCGTTCTCGACGCGACCGCGCCACCGCCCGACTTGGAGACCGCGTTGCTGCGGGCCCTCGACGAAGCGACCGGGGTATCGGTCAAGTCCCAGTCCCGCAAGCGATTCGAGCGGTTACGCTGGCTCGCCGCGGCGGTCGCGGTGGTGGTGGCCATCGGAGCGGGGGTGGGTGTGCTCGTGCATCGCAGCGCCGATCCTGGCTCGCCTGAGCTCACCGCGCAAATGGTGCTGGAACAACCCGATGTGCTGGTGAAGTCGGTGCCGGTCACCGGTGGTGGCACGCTCACTATTCGTACCTCGGTTCGAATCGGTGCTGCCACAGTATCTTTCGAGTCGGTGTCGGCGCCGCCGTCCGGTCACGCCTATCAGGTCTGGCTGATCCCGCTCGGTGGGACGGCTCGCTCCGCTCGGGTGATGACCGAGCTGCCGGCCTCCGGGCCCGCCATGGTGACGCGCTTCGACGCTATCGACACCTTGGCCATCACCGTCGAACCGGCCGCCGGTTCACCGACGCCGACGACTCCGCCGATCGCCAGCGTGAATCTCACCTGACCCAGCTGCCGTCCGCGACCGCGGATCTCGCAGCTTCCCATCCCGACAAGCAGGGAGACTGCGATGAAACAAGGTGTGGCACAAGCACGCCCGAAGCAGGTTTTTACCGTAGCCGCCGCGGCCCTCAGTGGTGTCTTGGCCGCGCTGACGGTGCTGGGCGTCGGCCATCTGGTCGCCGCGGTGATCGATCCGGCCGCCTCGCCGTTCTACGCGATGGGCGCCTCGGTGGTCGACCATACGCCACATGCGTTGAAGGACGCCGCGATTCGCCGTTTCGGCAGCAATGACAAGCTCGCACTGTTCGCGTCGATGGCGGCGGTGATGGTCGTCTTCGCGGCTATCCTCGGCATGCTGGAACGGCGGCGCCCGCTGGGTAGCGTACTGCTCGTCCTGTTAGGTGGCGTGGTCATCGGAGCCGCACTCCAACGTCCCACGGCTACACCATGGTTCGCGGTACCGACACTCGCCGGTGTGGTGGCCGGTGTGGTGGTGCTGCGGGTGCTCATCGGCCTGATCGGTGCGGGTGACCGTGCGCTCGGTGCCGAGTCGGCGGCGCGGTGGGAGTCGGCGGCAGGTGGTGCTCTGGCATCGACGGGGTCAGCGCGGGATGGCGGCCCGTCATCGATCGGTTCAGAGTCGAATGCTGGACCTGCCGTGGCTCGCGATGCGGCTGGAGCAGGTGCGTCGAGACGTCGTTTTCTGGCGATGGCAGCGGGTTTCGGTGCGGTCGCGGTGGGTGCGGGGGTCGCGGGGAAGTGGCTCGGCGCTCGGCTGCACGACGTGGTGGCCGATCGGGCGGGGTTCATGGTTCCGCGGGTGGCGGTACCGGCGCCGGCCGCCGGACCTGGTGTGCGGCCGTCGGTTCCGGGGCTGGCCGAGTTCGTCACTCCCAACGATCGCTTCTATCGAGTCGACACGGCGCTGCAACTTCCGGCGCTCACCAGTGCCGACTGGCGACTGCGAATCCACGGAATGGTCGATCGCCCAATGGAATTGGACTTCGACGAGCTGCGTCGTCGGATGCCCGTCGAACGAATGATCACCATGACCTGCGTATCCAACGAGGTCGGCGGCGAGTTGGCGGGCACCGCGGTCTGGACGGGATACCCCCTGGCCGACCTGCTCGCCGAGGTGGGTGTGCGACCAGAGGCCGACATGCTGCTGTCCCGCAGCATCGACGGATTCACCGCGGGCACACCGGTTTCCGCGGTTACCGACGGCCGTGACGCGCTACTGGCGATCGGCATGAACGGCGAACCGCTGCCGATCGCCCACGGCTATCCCGCGCGCCTGATCGTCCCAGGCCTCTACGGCTACGTCTCTGCCACCAAATGGGTCATCGACCTAGAACTCACCCGCTTCGACCGCGCCAAGGCCTACTGGACCGACCGCGGTTGGGGCGCACAGGCACCCATCAAAACCGCATCCCGCATCGACGTCCCCGCCGCATTCGTCACCGTCCCCGCCGGCGACCTCACCATCGCCGGCGTCGCATGGGCCCAACATCGCGGCATCGACACCGTCGAAATCCAGATCGACGACCAGCCATGGCAACCAGCCGCCCTCGCAGCCGAATACTCCACCGACACCTGGCGCCAATGGACCTACCGCTGGCCCGCCACCCCCGGCCCGCACACCCTCCGCGTCCGCGCTACCGACCGCACCGGCACCACCCAAACCGTCCACCGCACCCCACCGTTCCCCGACGGTTCCACCGGTTGGCACAGCAGGGTGATCACCGTGCGCTGATCAGGAGCCAGGCGGCATTACCTGCGAGGTAATCGTCGTGGGGTCGGGTTGTTCGTAGGATCGGGGAGTGAGTACGCAAACAGCTGGTGATCTGCTGCGGCATTGGCGGCTCGAGCGCAGGCTCAGTCAGTTGGAGTTGGCGGGGCGCGCGGAGACGTCGGCTCGGCATCTGAGTTTCATCGAGACCGGTCGCGCGACGCCGAGCCGGACCATGCTGGCGCATTTGAGCGAGCACCTGGAAATCCCACTGCGCGAACGCAATCGGCTGCTGCTCGCCGCGGGCTACGCACCCGCCTATGCCGAACCCGCGCTCGATACTCCCGCGATGGACGCGGTCCGCGGCGCGATGCGGCAGATCCTCATCGGCCACCAGCCGTACCCGGCACTGGCCATCGATCAGAGCTGGACGATGATCGATGCGAACGCCGGCGTGGCGCTGTTTCTCGCCGACATCGATCCCGCCCTGCTGACCCCGCCGGTGAATGCCTTGCGGTTGAGCCTGCACCCCGACGGCATGGCGGGTCAGATCGTCAACCTCGCGGAGTGGCGCGGCCATGTGTTCGCGCGCCTGTCCCGCCAGGTCGAGGTCACCGGTTCACCCGAGCTGGTGGAGTTGCGCGACGAGTTGCTCGCCTATCCCGGTGGTGAAATCGACCCGGCCCTGCCCGAGCCCGACCAGACCGTCGTCCCGCTCCGTCTACTCCGTGACGGTCACGAACTGTCCTTCATCAGTGTCACCACTGTCTTCGGCACCCCTATGAACGTCACCGTCGCCGAACTCGCCATCGAATCGTTCTTCCCCGCCGACGAGGACACCATGAAGCGCCTCACCGCCCAAACCCCATGACCCTCGCCGACCGCCTCGGCGCACTCCTCAACACCTCCGTCGGTGCCGTCACCGACCTCGGTGTCAGTCACGCCTGGAGCCTGCACCGCGCGTCGCTGGCGACCGGCCGCGATGTCTTCGTCAAAACCTCTGCCGCGCCGACCACGGTCTTCGCCGCCGAAGCCGCAGGTCTGCGCTGGCTCGCCACCGGCCTCGCGCCTGGAACGCTGCTGCCCGACGTGCTCGCCGCCGACGACCACACCATCGTGCTGCCCTGGCTCGACGACACCGGATCAACAGCCGCCACCGCCGAGCAGTTCGGTCGGGAACTCGCCGCGATGCACGCGAATTCACCCGAAACATTCGGCGCACCGTGGCAAGGATGGATCGCCGAACTACCCCTGGACAACACACCATCCGCCGGCCCATGGGCCCAGTGGTATGCCGAACGCCGACTCGCGCCCTATCTGCCCCAGGCCGCCGCACACCTCGGCCCGGACGGAACCCGGTTGCTGGAGAAGGTCATCGACCGCATCGACACTCTGGCAGGCCCGCCAGAACCACCCGCCCGTATCCACGGCGACCTCTGGTCCGGCAACATCCTCTGGACCCCCGAACGCGCCATCCTCATCGATCCCGCCGCCCACGCAGGCCACCGCGAAACCGACCTGGCCATGCTCGCCCTGTTCGGCGCACCACACCTGGACCGAATCCGGTCCGCCTACAACGAAACCCACCCCCTCGCCGACGGCTGGCGCACCCGCATCCCCCTACACCAACTCCACCACCTGCTCGTCCACGTCGTCCTGTTCGGCCCCAGCTACCGCTCCCAAACCTGCACCGCCGCCACCGCCGCGTTGAAGGTCTAGCGCTCACCGAACCGGGGCATGCGGCTCGCAGACAGGGCGCACAATTCCTGCGCGGCGTCCGTTTGCGAGACGGACTCGACTTGGTTTTGCCGCCGGACAGGGTGTGCAGTGGCCTGAGAAAGAGTGCGGATCTGGGCCAGGCGTCTGGTGCCGCGCTTGGTGGCTCCGTTCGTTGGATGCCGACCGGCAGTCAGGGGCGTCCCGCAGTTATGGACCGCTCGGTGGTCCAAGACACCTCGGATTGCCGTTTACGGCACGGGGCTGCGACACCTCCCGGGTGAACCGTGATCGCGAGGTGCTCAGTTCCCGCTGCGAGCGATGACCTTCTCGGCGAAGCGGGAGAGATTCGCGATCTTGGTGTCGAGGGGCTCGGTGTCCTGTTCGAGGGTGTAGGGGAGGCGGAAGCCGACGATGACGTCGGTGACACCCTTGTCCTCGAGCCGTTTGATGCCGTCTACGGTGAATCCGTCGAGTGAGATCACATGTACCTCGAAGTCCTTCCGTGTCCCGTATTCGGCACGCAGCTCCGCCAATTCGATCAGCAGCCGGTCGAGTTCGGCGCCGTCGCCGCCCGCGTGCATCCAGCCGTCGCCACGTTGCGCCGCGCGCCGCAGTGCGGGCTTGCTGTGCCCGCCGATGAGGATCGGCACCGGTTCGGTCGGCACGGGACTGATCTTGATCGGCGGAATGTCGTAGAACTCGCCGTGGAACTCGAAGTACCCGCCCGCGGTGAGTCCGCGCACGATGTCGATGCACTCGTCCATCCGCGCGCCACGCTTCTCGAACGACACATCCATGATCTCGAAATCGTCGGGCCACGGACTGATCCCGACGCCGAGCCCGAACCGATTACCGCTCAACGCGGCCACCGACGCGGTCTGCTTGGCGACCAGCACCGGCGGCCGGATCGGCAACTTCAGCACGAACGGCGTGAACCGCAACGTGGTGGTGGCCGCCGACATCGCCGCGCTCAGCACGAACGCCTCGATGAACGGCTTGTCCTCCAAGAATTCCCGGCTCCCGTCGGGCGTGTACGGATACTTCGCGTCGGAATCCCGCGGATAGGCGATGCTGTCCGCAACCGCCATCGACGTGTACCCGGCCGCCTCGGCAGCCTGGGCCAACGGCACGTAGTACGCCGGGTCCGTCATCGTCTCGGCATAGGTGAAGCGCATATCAGACGCCTTTCTGGCGCCGCAGCGCCGGGTGTGCTCGGTGTGGCGCTCGACGAACGAGCCCGCCCCGGGACGGTTTTACTCGAATGGCCGCCGGTGTCCTGCGCGATGTTCGGCGGGCAGGCGCCGGCGGCGTACAGCCCCTCGATGGTTGATCCGTCGGCCCGCAGCACCGCTCCGTCGACGGTGGTGCTGAGCCTGCCGTAGGTGGCCGTGCCGGGGTCAAATCGAAGGCGGCCCTAGGACTTTGAGTCAACGATGTGATCCAGTTCGGATGTTTGCCGAGCTCGGGGTCGTGCTCGTCGGCCACGTCGTAGTTGACCGGGGTCTCCCGCAGCGTGCCGACGGGCATGGCCAGGATCAGCATGTCCGCACCCGCCTCGGCCGCGCTGATCGCCGCGCACGCTCCGGCGATACCGAATCCGACCACCAGCGCCGTGTCGTCCCACTGCGCGTACTCGACACCAACTGCGGGACTTCGGTTCCTACCACCACGGATTCGCGAACCCTTCCGGAATCAGCGCATCGAACATCGCCTTCATCTCATCCGACAGCCGCATGAGCTCGAAGCACGATCCGATCGGCCCACCATCGAGGTACGCGAACTCCATCCCGACCCCCTCGAACTTGCCCCGCGCGACCACCTCGATGCCCGCCGACCGCGCCTCATCGAGCGCACCGTCGTAGTCCGCGGGCACCCATGCCGCGTGATGCAGCCCAGGGCCCACCCGATCGAGATGCTCGCTGTACAAACTGACCCCGCCGCGCGGCTCGATCAACTCCAACTGCTGCCCGCCCGCGTATCCGAGCCCCACCGTGATCGTGTAATCAGCTGGCGCACCACGCAATTCGCACAGATCCGGCCCGAAGTGCACATCGGGAATGGTGAACCATTTCGCCACCCCATACCGCTCGCTGAACTGCCGTTGCGCCGCCGCCATATCCCGCACCACCCAGCACAACTGAAAGATCGGCCCGTCCGCGATCATCGGCGGCGCGCGTTCGTGCGGAAGCGGCTGCCGCGCGCGGGATCGCTGTGCAGCGCAGGGCTTCGGCAGCGTTGGGTGCCGATCCCCGCATCGGCGATCACCGTCACCCGTTGGCTTCCCACTTCTTCAACTAAACACGCATGCTTAACCCAGTCAAGCCTAGGGTTTAGTACAGTCCACCTATGCTGATCGCCGATTCGCGCGCGTCCCTGCTCGACGCGGGGGAGCGACTCATCGCCGAACGCGGCGTCGAAGTCCCGCTGCGCGAGATCGCCGCGGCCGCGGGCCACCGCAACAACTCCGCGGTGCACTACTACTTCGACTCTCGCCACGGCCTGATCGAAGCCATCGTCGACCGCCGGATGAACTGGCTCGAAGAACGCCGCATGCAGCTGCTCGCCACCCACGAGGCCGACGGCACCGCCCACGAGATCAACACCCTGGTCACCATGCTCGCCGCGCCGATCCTCGAACTCATCACCCAGGACGAGGTCACCCACTACGGCCGCTTCCTCGAGGTGGTGCGCGCGCACCCGGTCGTCGCCGACCCGCGCCGCCTCGCGGGCACCGACCGCGCCGCCGTACGCATCCTCGCCACCCGCCTAGCCGCCGCCCTACCCCAACTCACCCCACGCCGACGCCGCCAACGCCTAGAAACCATGGCCACCGTCATGTTCGCGCTCATCGCCGACTACGAACGCACCCTAGAAGTCGGCCTGCGCAAACCCCACCCCGACGACACCGCCGAAATCACCGACATGATCGTCGCCATGCTCACCGTGCCCACCCGCGACTCGAAACCGACACGTCGCCCCTGAACCCTCGCGCTGCTCTCCACCACAAAGCCGTGCCGGACGTTCCGTTCGGAACCCCTCGCTGGCATACCTCCTCGCGCTGACTGCGCAGGGGTCAGCCGCCGGACCCAACATGCGATCTCGGCCCCGCTGCCGCGTCATAACCGTTCCTTCGCGGTGCCAGGCTGCGCCGCGCATATACCGATCGAGCACGCTGCCGGCAACTCCGGTGTGATCGCCCGGATACCGGCCTGCATCGGGCCGCGGTCATCGCCTGCGCCGCTCGACGAACCAGCGCCGCAACCAAGAGCACGGTGGGTTGTCAGGAGTAGCACCCGCGCTGGGATACGGTCGCGTAGTGGAACTCCTAGGCATTCATCACGTGGCGATCATCGCGTCCGACTATGTCCGCTCCAAGCGGTTCTACGCCGAAACACTCGGCCTCGCCGTCATCGCCGAGCAGTACCGGGCCGAACGCCGCTCCTACAAGCTCGACCTGGCCATTCCCGGCGGCAGCCGCATCGAACTGTTCTCCTTCCCCGAACCGCCCGACCGGGCGAGCTGGCCGGAGGCCGCGGGACTGCGGCACCTGGCGTTCGCGGTCCGCGACGTCGCCGCGGCACTCGACGAGCTCGCCGCCAAGGGTGTCCGCACCGAAGAATTGCGCGTCGACGAGGTCACCGGAAAACGAATGGCGTTCTTCTTCGACCCCGACGGCCTGCCGCTGGAACTTTACGAAGTCTGATTCATTCCCCGCGCCCGCCGCGCCAATTCGACTGTCGCCGCACGTAACTCATCGATCGCACCGATCGGCTCGGCGTAGCCCACCCGGGTCCGCGCCACCCCGCGCGGCGTCACCACCCGCAAATCCAGCCCGTACCGATCGGCGCGCTCACAGCTCGCCTCGGTCGCGTCCGGATACCCACCCAGCGCCTGCGCCATCGCCAGCAACGCCGGAGCATGATCGTCGTTGAGATGCACAATCGCGCTCGCCGCGACCGGCACGATCGGATCCGGCGTCATCTCCGCATACTGCGCCGCGGTCGCCGAATCCATCCGCCCATACCCGCCGACCCAGCGCACCCTCCGAACCCGCAGTATCCACACCGAGAAATCGCTGTAGTCGATATAGAACTTCGCCGCGGGCACCGCCGCCAGATGCGCCTCCCGCGCGGCATCGGCCTCGGCACCCGTCGGCCGCTCCACCACGCCGGCCAGTGTGATCCTGGTCCCCGCCAGCGGATCCGCGGGCGCGTCCGGCGCCACGATCGAGAGACTGGCCCGCTGATCGCCCGCCAAGTTACGACCGTGCTCGGCCATCCGGGACACGCACAGCACCGGCTGCCCGTCCAGCAGCCCATACGTCACCAGCGACGCCCACGGTGTGCCGTCCTCGCTCAAGCTGCCCAGCGTCGCGGTATTCGTCGAGGCGGCAACCGTTCTCGCCTCCTCGGCGGCCGACGGCCGAGCCGCATTCGCCACCGGCCCGGTCGGCTGCGGGATCGAAGGAGCGTCGCCGGGGTCACCATGGTCGAGAGTCATGCCATCCATCCTCTCCTGCCCGACCGACAAGAGAGCAACGGGTACGGCCGTTTTCCGGTCCGCCCGGTCGAATCGGCATGCGCAGTGCGGCCAATGGATCGGATTGACCGCGCGGATCGCGCCCGAATAGACCAGACTTGCCGGGTGACCCGATACGCATTCGACGCCGACCACAACGTGCTCGTCGCCATCTGGGCGACCGGCCGAGGTGACCTCGCCCAAACGGTTGCCACCCTGCCCCGGACGGTAACCCAAGATCAGGCAACAAATCTGGCGTCGAACCTGACCACGCTGTCGCGGTTCCACTGGCGCACCTACACCCACCCGGCCAGCGCGGCCGGCGACCCCGACATCCCCAACAGCGAAGCCTGGCGCCGCGCCGAAGAACGCCGGAACTTCAAGGAGGTCGAGGCAGGCATCCGCACCCCCAACCTGCCCTCCGAAGAAGGACTCGTCGTCTCCTACAGCGGCGTCGTCGAATCCGCGCACCGCGTCGGCCGCACCCTCTACGACATCGACGACCTCGCCCTGCGCGACACCATCGCCGCCGAGGTCAGCAACGAACAAGCCGCCATCGAATCCGCCGAACGCGGCGACCTGTCCGGCCGCGCCCGCCAAGCCGTCGAACTGTCCCGCCCCGACGTCTCCCCGGCCCAGGTGCAAGCCGCCGACGACCTCTTACGCGCCGACCCGCTCGGCTCCATCGAACTGTTCACCGAACTCGACCCAGCCTCCGCCTCCGTCGCCGCCGCCCACTGGCTGCTCGCCGCCGCCGAGGTCGCCGGCGAAATGGCCGGCGTGCCATGCACCGACGTCGTCGTGGAAGCCGACGACATCGAAGCACTCCAAGTCGAGACCCCCACCCTCGTGCTCGAACGCCTCGACGCGGGGGAGAGCCCCACCGAAGTCGTCGTCGACCTCATCGCCGAAGCCATGGCCGTGCACGAAGGCCGCGTCCCCGCCCCGTGGGCCGTCGTCGGCCGCGTCGCCGAAATCGAAGAGCAGGCCCGCAAATTCGAGGTCGACGCCGACACCCGCGAAGCCATGCTCGCAGGCTTCCGCATCAGCCGCCTCGACCCCTCCCGCCCCGCCCTTGACCTCCTCGAAGACCTCCTCGACGGCATCCGCGGCTGCCTCCTCCTCTACGCAGCCCACACCGACGACCCCGACGTCGAAACCCTCTTCACCGCCGACGTCCGCCTAGAAGCCGACGCCGACCCCGAACATCTCCTCTGAACCAACGCACGCAGTACATGACGGCAGGGCCTCGGATTCGAGACCCAGCCCGCTACGCCGACTTGACGTACGAAGCTCGTTCTCGACGCAGATTGCAACGTGCGTCAAGAACGAGCTTTGTAAGTCAAGTCCTGCTAGATGGTGGGTGTTAGTTGGCTGCCTGGTCTGCGGGGTTGGTGGTCAGCCAGGTGCGGAGGCCCTCGTACACGGCGTGGTGGTTGAGGAGGGTGAAGTGGTTGGCGGCGGAGATGTGCAGGCCGTTGGAGTCGTCGAAACCTATGCGGCGGGCGCGGTTTCGCCCTGCGGCGCTCGGGGTGAGGACTAAGCCGTCGCCGATGATTCGGCCGAGGGGATGGCGAGGGCTGCGGGTGATGCAGGCGGTGACGAAGTAGTGGGCGACACCGTCGAGGAGGGGGACCTCGCGAATGGCTCTGCGGGTCAACGCGTCTGTGTCGGCACCGCGCCAATCCTCATCCACCAGGGAGCCCTGCCGCAGATCGCGGATTCCCGCGCTGCGACGACGTAGTAGCTGCCCGAACGGGCGAGTCTCCGGCACGCGAACCAACGCGGCGGACGCGTAGTGCACGAGCTGCTCCAGCGGCGCACCCAGATGCGGCGAACCGAGACAGACAAGATGGCGAACCTTGTGCACCCACGCCAGCCCGGACTCGCTCGCCTCGAAACACGCGCCACGGGCGATCAACCCACCCATCGAATGCCCCACCAACGACAGCTGCTCGATCTCGACCGGCCAGTGCGCGACAAGCCGTTCCAGCAACTCACTCAACTGACGGGCATTCTCCGAGATGTGCAGCCCGCTGTTGTACCGGATCTGCAGCGTGCTGTAACCCAGATCCTGCTCGATCCCCTCGGCGTAACTCGTCCGCCCACCCAGCCGCCACGCATGCTCGGTCTCCACCAACCCGTGCAGAAACACCACCACCCGCGCACTCGGCGCCGCGACATAGTTCCCGATCTGCTCGGGCGCCACCGGATCCCCGTCCACCCGCAACGTCATCGGCCCGGCCAGGATGGGCCGCGCGTCCTCCAGGTCGTCGCCGATCAGCCCCTGCAGCGCCCCGAGGAAGCCCGCCCCGAACACCGTCCGCGAAGGGGCCTCGGCACCGGGCAGATCCACCGTCTTCTCGGCCAACCGGCCCGCCGCGACAGCCGTCCCACTCACGATCCGATAAACACTGTCGGCGATCGCATCGTGCACCGCCTCCACCGGCGCCGCGGCCGGCCCGACCCCGAACCGGACCGCCGCGAACACCCGCCCGGCGATCGCCCGGTGCACCGACGCGATCCCGTCCACCGCCCCGCCGAGCTCGTCGCCCGCCAACCGGGCGAGGGCCCGGACCTCGGCCTGTCGCTGGTGCGTCTGCTCAGTCATCGTTTCAGTGTACAAGCGTGCACTGAAATCGTCCCGTCGAAACGGAACCTCACGGAACCCGCGACGCGCCGACCGCCGACTCGGTGAGACTGCCCAGATACAACGCACCGTCGCGCTCCACGACCCCGGTCACCATCGAGAAGTTCGTGCCTTCGATCTGCAAGTCGTGCACCACCGTGCCATCGAAGTCGACCGCCATCACCCAGATCGTTTTCGCCGGTTTCGGCTGCACCCAGTCGGGCAGCATCCACACGATCTGCCGCAGAATTCCCGGCAGCGGAAGCAACCGGTCCAGCAACGGGTTTCGCGCCGTAGGCACCGCGATCCAGACGAGCCCATCGCTGCCGAGACCCATATTGTCCGGGAATCCAGGAAGGTTCTCGATCAGGAAATCGCGAGTACCCGCCTTCGGCCCCGTAAGCCAGTAGCGCGAGACCCGGTAGCCGCCGGTCTCAGCGACGAGAACACACGAACGGTCGGGGGCGAGCACCACCCCGTTGGCGAAATCCAGGTTATCGAGCAGTGTGTCGACCTTGCCGGACGGGTCGCGGCGGAACAGCCGGCCGGTTCCCGAATGCTCGAGGATGTCGCCCATATACTCGGCCAACGGGTAACGGCTCGACGAGGACGAGAAGTAGATGGTCCCGTCCTCGTCACGAACGACGTTGCTGGCGAAGGAAAGCCGCTCGCCATCGACCTCGTCGACGAGGACCTCCAGCGTGCCGTCCGGACTCAGCTGCAACAGTCCACGCTCGGAATCGCAGATCAAGAGGGTGCCGTCGGGATCGGCATGCAAGCCGAGCGGCCGCCCACCTGTATTCACGAGCTGACGCACGTCACCGGTGGACGGATCGATACTGAAGACCGATCCATCGGCGATTCCCGCGATCAGTCGTCCATCGGGGGCGAGCACAACATCTTCCGGCCCCGTACCCGGCAGTTCGAATCGGGTGACGTCGGGAAGCGTTGGTGTACTGCGACTTCGGCGCGCTCGCGGGGGAGCGGGCGGTGGTGTCCAGCGTTGTGGGTTCATGGTCGTGATCGGCACGACTCAGGGTAGCGCCGAGTTCCTGGCTGAACAGCGGGGTAGGGGAGACTCGCAGGATCGAGTAATCGGGCATGGAGCGGGCGGCGGAGGCTTGATCAGGCGTGCAGATTTGGCTCGGTAGGGTGCGCAACTCGGGTTGCGTCCCCAAGGGTGATTCACAAATAACATAGTGTTACGTAGATATGCGCATCTAACTATGTTACACCGATCCAGCCTCATCTCACGATGTCTCCGTACCCCTGATCAAAGACCGCATAGAGCCCCAGGGGCGGCATAGGTCGCGGCGAACAAGGGCAAGGTCTGGCTGCAGCTCGCCGCCAGGCGGCTGTGGCGAGTTGCAGCCGCATGGCGGCGAAACAACACACCAGATCGGCAGGGGCGGTGGCTCGTCCATGGGGTATGCCGTAGGCGGTGTCTCGCGAAGTAGGGCTCGTTAACCCGCGCTGCTGGCATGACAGCAGCGCCGGGCGGCTACATCTCCGGTGCTCTACGGCTGATGCGTAATCGAATACCACAGCACCGCCAGCGTCCCGAGTACGAACAGCGGTGAAAGGATCCAGGTTTCGAGCTTGTTCCCGGTGCGATCGATGATCGGCACCCTGGTGCGCAGCTTGAATGGCCAGAACAGCCGGCAGCCGCGGTCGGTGAGGCAGTCGCCGACGAGGTGCACCAGTGCGCCGAGGCCGACGGAGAACGGCAACCAGACGGGTTTGTCGGAGATCCAATGGTCCATCGCGAAGGTCCCCGCGACCGCGAGCACCACGATGGTTCCCCACGCCTCGACCCCGTCACCGGGCGGGCACAGGTGCAGCGCGCGCACAGCGAGGGCGAGCAGGAAGAAGACGAGTCCGAGGGTGAACCACCGCCCGATCCAATGCTCACCGGCCCACGTGCCGTAGGAGACGGCGGCAACGAAGGCGAAGGAATGGGTGGCGTGCCGATGGCCGCCGGAGATCCACGAGATCAACTTGCAGAGGTAGTAGGAGAGCGGACCGAGCGCATGCGCGATCGTTCCCTCCGGGTGGTCGGCGTCTGGCAACAGCGCCGCACCCGCCGTCAGAAATGTTCCGAGGAGCAGATCGACGGGGCCGAGATGTCCTGATACACCTTGGATTGTCGGGTAGGTCAAGATCGCGACGGGCAGCGCCGCTGCTGCCCCCGACCAGGCCAAAGCGCCACTGGTCGCATGTGAATGTCCAAGCACCGCTTGAAGGTTAGTTCACCGCAGCACCGTTCAGCGAATGCCGGTTCAGTGATCTTGTGCGGCGGTCGAATTGGGGGATGGATAACTTGTGGCGATCGGGATTGGCTGTGCCACAGAGGGTAGGGGAGGGGCGTGGATGGATTATGGAGGCCGAGTTGGTATCTGGCGGGGGGAGTAGACGCGGCACGGCTTCGGGCTGAGCGCGAGAGACACTGTCCGGCTGAAGTCGTCGGTCGCGAACGTTGCTTGTTGGGTTCGTGGATAGTCGTAAGAAAACATTGTGATACCTAGATGTGCGTATATATGCATATAAACGCTATTAGTGGGTCGCCAACACGAGAACGTTCCGGCTCCAACAAACTGCACAGAAGCCAGGGGAGCGAGTGAACGTACGAGCGGGAGGAACGCCCGAACATGCTCGACAAATAGCGCAGCCGATCGATGTGCTGTCCGGCCGGATTACCGGGCCTGCTGCGGAGGGGTGTGGTTGCCGTCCAGATGTCCTGCGAAATGCGCGACCAGCGGCCCACCGATCGCAAATGGTCGGCGTCCCGGAGCGTCGAAAACGAATACGGCCGATGGCCCGGCACTCGGCCGAGGGACGCCGGTCGCGCAGTACCTTCTCGAACGCGATGATCTACCCAGGCCGCGCGTGTCTGAGCGCCGTCGGCAGGTTCCTGCTCGGCCCGTGAATCCAAAACGGCTGCAACAACTGTCCGGTCACGGCCGGGCATGCGGGTTGACGATCCGGTCGAGGGCATGCAGGTCGGACTCCAGGGTGTAGAACACCCGCAACGTGCCAACGAACGCGAACAACCCGCAGACGCATAACGCCACGATCGACGCGATCACTGTCTGCTGCTGGGTGGGATCAAGGAACGCCACACCTGCGGCAACCCCGAACAGGGGTACCGACGCGGCGATCCCGAGGTAGATCCGGCTCCGCCGAGCCAGCCGTCGCAGCTGAGCCGACTCGGCGGGGGAGCTGAGCCCCGCGGCCACCAGTCCCGGGTAGTACCAACGGAGTACGAAGAACGTCACCGGGAAGTAGGTGTACACAACGGCCAGCGCGGCCGCGACCAAGTGCGAGGAGATCAGGTTGAACAACAGCCCGGCGGAGAGGTCCGCGATGGCGTGCAACTTGATGAGGAACGCCACCAACGCGAGCAGCCACCCCGCGAACGCCACGGCCGCGATGCGGTCACTACAGGCAAGGGTGTCCGCCCGTGCCTTGGCGAGGGTCTGCTCGTCGTACTGCTTGCCTTGTCGCAATCCGTGCGGCACCAGGAACACCAGCCGACACCAGTACAACAGGATCGCGATCCCCACCGGATAGCCGATAGCGGCCGCGATCAATCCGAGTTTGGTGATTTGCGCCTGTCCGGCGGCCCCGAGTTCGAGGTCGAGCAGTTTCGTGTTGTGTCCGGCCAGGTACAGCCCGCCGAGCAGCTGTCCGAGCGCGCTGGACAGTGTCACCACCGGCATCGGCCGCATCCGCAGCCTGCCTCGGAGGCTGCGTCGGGGCGGGTCGACGAGGTCGCGAGCGGTTCGGTCGAGGGTGAGCTCGAGGTGCTGGGCGAGGTCGGCGCCAGTGGTGTAGCGGTCGTCGCGGTCGGGGGATAGGCAGGTCAGTAAGGCGTGGCGCAGGATCTGCGGGCAGTCCGCCGGTGTGCTGGCTTGCAGGCGTTCGTCGATCGGCTTGCGGCGCAGTTCGATCATTCTGGTGAGCGAGGTGTCGGATTCGCCGATGCCGAGTTCGTCGGCGAAGGGGAGTCGGCCGGTGAGCAGTTCCCACAGGACTACCGCGAGGGCGTAGAGGTCGCTGCGGGTGTCCAGGTCGGCGGCCGTGGTGGCCATGTTGGGATGGCAGGCTTCGAGCTGTTCGGGGGACATGTAGGCCAGTGACCCGCCGAAATAGGCGACGGGGCTCGCGCCCGGAATGTGGGTGCTGAAGCTGATATTGAAGTCGGCGAGCTTGGGGTGGCCGTCGGCGGTGAGTAGCACGTTGGCCGGTTTGATGTCGCGGTGTAGCACGCCGGCGCGGTTGGCGTAGTCCAGGGCGGTGGCGAGTCGGCTGCCCAGCCAGGCGACGGCTTCGGACCAGCTCAGGCGCGCGAGTTCGGCTCGGGTGGCGGAGGGTTGCGGGGTCAGTACGCCGCCGGAGGTGACGGCGGCGTCGACCGCGTCGAGCAGCAGCTGGCCGGTGCGTTGCGCGATCGGTGTGCTGCGGACCAGGCGGAGTACGCCGAGCAGGGTGCCGCCGGGCACGTACTGCATGTACATCAGCTTGAGGTGTTGCTCCTCGATTTGGCGTTGGTCGAAGACGCGCACGATGTGTTCGTGATCGAGTTGGGCGAGGGTTTGTGGTTCGCTGCCTCGGTCGCGCGAAATCTTCACCGCGACAAGCCGTTGCATGGAACGCTGCCTGGCCAGGAACACCCGCGCGAACGCGCCTTGGCCGAGCGCGATCAGCAGGTCGAAGTCGTCGATGGTGGCGCCGGGTGCGATGGTGTCGAGCGCGTTGATGGCGGTCGGGTCGGAGAGCAGGGTGGTGCGGAAGTTCTCGGCGGCCATGATGTCGGTGTCGAGCTGGGTGGCGAGCTGCGCCATCTGCGCGGCGAAGTCCTGCTCGTATTCGCTGAGGTCGAGTGCGGGGTCGCCGCCGCGGCTGCGTGCGGTGATCTCCTCGTAGATCAGGTCCGGCGGCAGTGGGGCGGCGTCGAGTTCGGGGAATTGTGCCCGATAGTCGGCGAGGCGCTTGCCGTGGTGGGTGTGCTGCCAGCGGTGCTGCAGGTCCACCTTGATCAATTCGATCAGCGCCGAGCGTCGCAGCCCGCGGTCGGCAGGCAGATGCGCCGCCAGGTCCGGTGGAGCGTCCGCGTCCTCCCAAGCACTGTCGAATCCAATAACCAGTCGCGTCAACGCAGTCTGCGTCGCCGCCACCCGGTCCATCTCCATGTGGCCCACCCGATCAAAAATGGCTTCCCGAGCCCCCACCCGAGAATAAACGATCATCACGGCCGTGGCCGTCGAATTACCTGCTACCGCTAGTCCTGCGGTCGGTCAGCTGCGCTAGGCACCACCGAAATGAAGTGCAACCAAGTGTTGCGCGTCGCGGCATCCTCGGCTAGCGTCATGTGCAACAAGTTGTTGCGAGTCAGAGGAGTAGGCATGGAACACGGACAGATCGAACGCACGATGTACATCGAAGCCACCCCCGAGGTGGTCTACGAGGTGATCAGCAGCCCCACCCACCTGAAGGAATGGTGGCCCGACGACGCCGACCTCGAACCCGTCCGCGGCGCGAGCGGCACGCTCACCTTCGGAACCGACGAGCAGCGCGACGTCGTCGCGATCACCGTGGTCGATGCCGAGCCACACCGGCTGTTCTCCTTTCGCTGGACCCATCCCGCCGACGACACCGCGGCCGTCGGCAACTCACTGTTCGTCACCTTCGAACTCGCACCCTCCGGAGACGGCACCACGGTCCGCATGACCGAAACCGGTTTCCGCGAAATGGGCTGGGAGATCGCCGTTCTGGAGCAACAGTACAACGACCACAGCTCCGGCTGGGACGCCTACCTGCCGCGCCTGGGCACCTACGCCACCGGACTGATCGCCAGCCGATGAACAGCACCGTCGACGACGACCTGTGGTCCGCGATCGGTGACCCGACCCGGCGACGCATGCTCGACCTGCTTTTGGCCGACGGTGAGGGCACCGCGACCAGCCTCAGTGAGCGACTACCCGTCACCCGGCAAGCCGTCGCACGCCACCTCGGCGTCCTCGATCGAGTCGGCCTGGTGCACGGGTCACCGGAGGGCCGGGAGCGGCGCTACCGCGTCGACGGCGCCCAACTAGCCCGCGCCGTAGCGCAACTCAACGCGGTCGGCTCGACCTGGGACGCCAGGCTCCAGCGCATCAAGCGGATCGCCGAAGCCATCCAACGCGGCAAACAGCAGTAGCAATCGAGAGGAATCGAAATGGTAGACATTCTGCACCGGGTCGGGGTCATCTCCCCATCCGTGGACGACGTGTACGCGGCCCTGACCTCGGTCGACAAACTGGCCGGCTGGTGGGCCAGCGACACCAAGGGCGACGCGGACCCCGGGGGAGTCATCGAGTTCCGGTTCACCGCAGGCGGATTCGACATGAAGGTCATCGACCTGCAGCCCGGGAAGCGGGTGGTGTGGGAGGTGGTCGACGGACCCGAGGAATGGATCGGCACCGAGGTCATCTGGGACCTGAAGCGCGAGGACGACTACACGATCATCCTGTTCAAGCACGAAGGATGGAAGGAGCCCGGCGAATTCATGTACCACTGCAGCACCAAGTGGGCAAGCTACCTGCTGAGCCTGAAGCAGCTGGTCGAAACCGGAACGGGCGCACCCGATCCCCACGACGTCCAAATCAGCAACTGGCATTAAGGAAGGTGTCGAGCACCTCGACGGATGAGTCGGTGGCGGCGAGAGCGTTGTCGGCGTTGTGGTCGCCACTCCTTATGAACCGCTCGAGATAGGTGATGGCCGCGAGCATCCGAGTGGGGTCATCGCCGAATGCGCCGAGCCCCGCGTTGCACCGCGGACACAGTAATCCTCGGACGGCGCCGGAGGAGTGATCGTGGTCTACGGCGAGGGGAACCTTGCCGAGTTGCTGCCCATCTTTCCGCGGTCGGCCGCCGACGCCCGAGAGGTCGACGTCACCTTCATGGACGCTGCAGATGCCGCAGCGATAGTTCTGTTCCGCACGCATGGCGTCGTATTGTTCTGGCCTGATCCGATACTTGGCCCAGAGGTTTGCTCGTCGGGCTACGGCGGGTCCTTGGCGTGCACGACGGGCTCGTTGATAACACGCCCCGCAGAGCGGAGCACGCGGACCTGGTTGGGCCATCAGGCTTCTCGGCTTTAGTTCGCCGCAGCCGTTCGTCGGCGAACAACGCACCAGATCGACGGGAGACGGTGGCTCAGCCATGGGGAGGAGTATGTCAGGGCCCACCGACAGATCATTTACTTGACATAGTGTTGATTATCGGCGTAGAAACGGGCATGGATAATCGAGGTTGCGCCGTCCGATGATATTGGTGTGTGCGGTGTCTCGTATGCCGTGACTCCTGGCTTCGGGAGGCTCCCCGGCCTGGCTCATGGAATGTCGGCGTTGTGTGGGCGGATCGTTGTTGATCTCCCCTTGGCCGGTTTTACCGCTGGTGTAAATATTCCGGTTTGTGCCTGATTTGGACGGAAAGTCTTGAGCTGGTTCCGGATTGGGTTTTTGGGGCTTCTCCCCTAGGTCCACCTACCTACCTTCAAAACGTCACAGTGACGTTTTGAAGGTAGGTAGGTGGACCTGAATTCTGTTGCGTGTCAGCCGTTCCGGGTTAACTTCCGCCGTTGCTGCCGTAGTAGCCACCGAGCAGGCGGCGGCGGCGCTTGCGGTCCTTCTTGGCGTCGTCGGCGTCCTTGGTGTTCTGGTCGGTCGCGTTGGCGGGTTGCTCGTCGGTCTTGTCGGTGTCTTTGCGGAAGATGCCCATGGTGATCCTGACCCTTCGTTGTCCGGCGGCTGCTGTTGCCTATCAGTGTGTTCGGGCGCGCTGGGCGCCGCATCGGTCGCAAGTATCGTCCGATGTACGCCGTGGGTAGGTTCTGTGGCGGTGATCCGCGAGTTGCGGTCCACCTGTGCGGCCAGCTGCGAGGCCAGCTGTTGCCGACTGGCTCTGTTTTCGGAGGCCAGTTGTCGGCCATGCTGGGCGGGTGTTGATTCGTCGCCTGGTGGCGTTGTATGTCGGGTTGTGGTTGTACGGGTTCTCGATGGCTGTGATGGTGCGTGCCGGGCTCGGGTTGGACCCGTGGGATGTGTTCCATCAGGGTGTGGCGGGCCATGTGCCGATGAGCTTCGGCACGGTGACGGCACTGACCGGGATCGCTGTGCTGCTGGCCTGGATTCCGTTGCGGCAGCGCCCTGGCCTGGGAACGGTGAGCAATGTCGTGGTCATCGCGGTGTCGGTGGATGTCGGGCTGTGGTTGTTGCCCGCGTGGGAGATGATCCCGGTGCGGGTGGGTGCGATGGGTGCGGCGGTGGTGCTCAATGCGATCGCTACGGTGCTGTACATCGGAGCCGGGATGGGTCCTGGTCCGCGGGACGGATTGATGACTGGACTGGTTCGCCGGACTGGTGTGTCGGTGTGGGTGGTGCGGACTGCGATCGAGGTGACGGTGTTGTCGGTCGGTTGGCTGCTGGGTGGCAGTATCGGGGTCGGGACGCTCGTGTATGCGTTCGGCATCGGTCCGCTGATTCAGTTGCTGATTCCGGTGGTGAGTCGGCACCTGCCCGGTTTTCAGGTGCGGCCGGCGGAGGGGCCCGTGGCGGTCGTCCCCGTGTAATCAGCTGGCGAAATGTCGCCACCATGGCGCGTTGATCTTGCGCCCGCCGGACCGCGGTAATCGTGGCGAAGCTCTGCCGATTCGTCGCGAGCACCCAAGGAGGCTTCACCGCCGCGGTCGGCTCGACGACATCCATATACCCCTCTACGGCAAGGGTCGACTCCCCCGCCGTCCGAGCCGCCATCGGTTACCCTCCCTTGAATCGTCACAGTGACGATTCAAGGGAGGGTAACCGATGCCTAGAGTTCCGTAGATTTTGCGAGTCGCACCGGTTCGGCAGGTCGCGTGGGTCGCCACCGCCATGCCCGCGCCACGATCACCAGAACTATCACCGCCGCGGAATGCAGCGCCCACAACGCGAGCCACGGCCGCAGGAACCCCACCTCGGTGTACTGGCCGCGGTCGCCGACGCAGTACATCGAGTAGTTCGTGCTCTGCCCTTCGGAATCGTGAAAGGTGTCCGAGACGACGATCGGCTCGATGTAGGGCGCGTCGCAGAACAACGGTGCGGTCAATTTCGCCTCGCCGGGCCAGATGGCGATGGGCAGGACACAGCCGAGGATCGCGGTCCCGGCGAGGATCGCCGTCAGGGTCGCCAGGATCCGACGGGATCGGCGCGCGACACTGTCCGACAGGTTCTCATCGGCACCGTACTGGTCGCTCATACCTGACTCATCCGCAGAAATGTTCCGGCACGGTCGAATTGGGCGACCACCGTGGTGCGTGGCGAGGTGACGTTGACGGTCATGACGACATCGGCTCCGATGCGGTTGACCACGACCGAGGTGACGTAGCCGCCGTCCACGGCGGCCCGGGTGACCGCGGTGTCGAGGACTTCCTCGAGCCGCAGCAAGCCGGAAACGTCTCCGACATCGAACATTTCGTCGTCGGGGTGGTCGGCGGCCGACACGTGGACCGGTGTGGGACCGTGCAGGGTTCCGTTGGCGAAGGTGTAGTCGTCTTGTTGATCCGGACGGGTGGGTACTTGGATGCGTAAGTGTGCCGCGGGGTCCTGGCCGGCGAGGTTGTGGTTCTCGTCGACGAAGCGAGTGACCGGTGGCTGCTGGTCGAGCATGCTCAGGCGGAAACTGTTCGACGCGGGTGCGGTGAGCGCGATGACGCTGACGTGGATTTCGGTGGTGCCGAGACGTTGTCGGAGGCTGTCGATGGCGGCGCTGGGCAGTGCCGAGACGAGTCCGCCGCCGCGGGCCTGGATGACCTTTTCGAAGTCGGCGCGGTCTACCGCACCGAGGCAACCGGTGGTGGTGACGGCGATGAGGACTGCTCCGCACAGGGCCACGAGGCAGGGGCGGCGGTGTGGCATGGGCAGCATCGTATAGCGCTTGGGTGACTTGGGGATTGCTGCTCGCATGTTAGGTTCACCAGCGTTGGACGTCCGGCTTGGTTGGCGTGGGAGGCAATGGTGCGCAAGGCATCGCGGGCTGTGATCGCGTGTTTGGGTGTGGCGTTGCCGTTGGCCGTCGCTCCGGTGGCGTCGGCGGCTCCGGAGTTCGGTGAGTATGTGGCGCTGGGTGATTCGTGGGCGGCGGACGCGTCGTTGATTCAGGCGACCGATGACTTTGTCCCGTTGGGGTGCGCGCAGAGCAGCGGTAGTTACGCCAAGCAGGTGGCGGCCGCGCTGGCGGTCTCGGTGTTCCGGGACGCGACGTGTGGTGGTGCCATGACGAAGAACCTGGCCGGGCCGCAATACACCCCGATGGGGGTCAATCCCCCGCAGTTCGATCACCTCACCCCGTCGACCGATCTGGTGACGCTCGAAATCGGCGGCAACGACGCGGGATTGGCGGCGACCGTGCAGCAGTGCCTGACCGCGGATCCCACGGCGTCTCTGTGCCTGAACGCGTGGGTGGTCGGCGGAGCGGACCGGATGTCGTCGAACATCCTGGCCGCCGAAACGAAGGTGACCGCGTCGGTCACTGGAATTCGCGAGCGCGCACCGCACGCGCGAATTCTGCTGCTGGACTATTTCGAAGGCGTCAGCACCGGACCCGGCTGCTTCCCGACGGTACCGATCTCGGATGCCGACGCGGAGTGGCTCGGCCGCAAACTGATCGAGTTGAACGCGATGCTCGCCCGGGTGGCCCAGGCGACGGGCGTCGAGCTCGTCGACACCTACACCACCAGCAGCGGCCACGACGGCTGCCGACCGCCTGGCACCCGCTGGGTGGAGGGCTTGATCCCGTGGTCGAGCAACCCGCCCGGCCTGGCAGTTCCGTTCCACCCCAACCAACTCGGTGCCGATCATCAGGCGCGCAGCGTATTGGCGGCGTTGAGCGGGTAGTCCCCTGTGGGCTCGACGCAAGCGCTGACATGATCATGCAGGGGGCGATGCTCGCCTCGGATCATGCGGGCAGGGTGTCTCCTGGGAAGCTGTGGCATGGATGAACCTCGCAGCGAATCATCTGCGTTTGTACGCACGGGTCCGCGTCCATGATTTCTTTGGCTTCTTCCGGTGTCACGGTCATGATCGCGATGCCGGCCACCGTGTCGGAGACAACCGGGCACAGGATCGCGATCACCCCGTCGGCGCGCAGCGACACCATTCGTCGCTGGTGCTCCAGCTCCGTTGCCTCGGCGCCGTCCATGTACCGTTGCGGACCCCAGCTGAGGATGGCCACACTGTAGGGCTTCGCTGTGTCGGCCAGCTGTCGAATCTGTTCGTCGGTGACGGTTGTACCCATTGATCCCTCGATCTTGTCGCAAGATGTCGTTGATGTTTCCTTCCGAACCCTAACCGTCGCTGATCGTCGGCGGCGTGAGTTCGTAGCGCATAGTGAACGGGGGCAACGGCTTCCATCGTTGTGGATAAGCCAACTAGATTCATGGCTCACCCATGACCATCGATCACGGTCGCAGCCGCCATCGACAGCGCGTATCTGCGCGAGGTCGTAGTGGTGGCGGCGCGTCGGCGACGTGGGTGGCGCACAGTGTGCCGGCGGCGCTGGGTAGATAGTCCCCCGCGACCTCACTCCTGGGCCGCCGATGACGTTCGAGTCAGCCGCGACGATCTGGTGGGTGCGCGTTAACGTGCTTGCGCGACTCACTCGCGACCGATCCACGCCACCGGCATCGCGTTGTGCTCCCGAGCGCTGCCCCGCAGACCATAGTGGTACCTACGGTTCGCTTGGTAGCCTGTGGCAAGCAAACCGGCAGAAGGTGAAAACCGATGAGTGCTACCACCATCGCCCGGCAGTGCACGCTGTGTGAGGCGCATTGCGGAATCCTGGTCACCGTCGAGGACGCGCAGGTGACGCGGATCGAGGGGAATCCGGACGACGTGTTGTCGCAGGGCTACATCTGCCCGAAGGTCACGGCGATGGGTGGGTTGCATCATGATCCGGATCGGCTGCGGACACCGGTGCGGCGGGTGGGTGACGGTTTCGAGCCGATCGGGTGGGATGAGGCGTTCCAGGAGATCGGGCAGCGGTTGCGCGCGGTGCGCAGCGAGTACGGGCCGAGTGCGATCGGAATGTATCTGGGGAATCCGGCGGCGCACAGTTCCTCGGTGATCTACGGGGCGTTGCTGCGTGCGGTGTTGCTGACGCGGAATTTCTTTTCGGCGTCGTCGATCGATCAGTTTCCGCAGGAGTTCGTGGCGTGGCGGATGTTCGGGTCGAATGTGCTGATGCCGGTGATCGATATCGATCGCACCGATCGGCTGGTGATCCTCGGCGCGAATCCGGCGGTGTCGAACGGGTCGATCACCACGATGCCCAATGCCAAGCAGCGCATCAAGGATGTGCGTGGCCGCGGCGGGCAGGTAGTGGTCATCGATCCGCGGCGGACCGAGACGGCGCGGCTGGCCGATCAGCATGTGGCGGTGAGCCCGGGCGGTGATGTGTATCTGCTGCTGGCGATGCTGCAGGTGCTGGTGGCCGAGAATCTGTGTGACGAAGCGGCGATCGACGCGCAGTGCACCGGCTGGGAGCAGCTGCGCGGGTTGGTCGCCGAGGCGACTCCGGAGCAGATGGCGCCGCACGCCGGGGTCGACGCCGACACCATTCGACAGCTTGCCCGCGACCATGCCGCAGCGTCGTCGGCGGTGCTGTACGCGCGGATCGGGGTGTGCCAGCAGGTGACGGGCACGCTCACACACTGGCTGGTGAACACGATCAACGCGGTCACCGGCAACTTGGATCGGGCGGGTGGGCAGATGTTCGCGACGCCGCCGATCGACGCGGCACGGTTCGCGAAGTATCTGCCGATGGGTTACGGGGCGTGGACGGATCGTTCCGGCACCTACAAGTCCTTCCGCACCGAACTGCCGGTCGCGGTGTTGGCCGAGGAGATCCTCACCGAGGGCGATGGCCAGATCCGGGCGATGATCACTTATGCGGGCAACCCGGTGCTGTCCACTCCGCAGCGCGGTCGACTCGGCGCGGCGTTGGATTCGCTGGATTTCTATGTGGCCGTGGACATGTACATCACCGAGACCACCCGGCATGCCGACATCATCCTGCCGCCGATCTCGCCGCTGGAACGCGAGGATGTCAACATCTTGTTCCCGGTGTTCAGTGTGCGCAACAACCTGCGTTACGACGCGCGAGTGTTCGAGCCGCCTGCCGAGGGGCTCGAGGATTGGCAGATCATGGCGCGGCTGGTCACCGAGCTGGTGCCGCTGCCTGCGCGGCGGTTCACGGCGCGGGCGCTCAATGGTCTGTTCGAGCAGTTCAGCCCGGTGCGGTTGGCGACCGCCGGGGTGGCGGCCGGTCCGTACGGGGTGCTGCGGCGGGGACGCAAGGGGCTCACGGTCGCGAAGGCGCGCGCGTCGGCCGGCGGTATCGATCTGGGTCCGTTGCGGCCCCGGTTGCGTGCGCTGATCGGGACGAAGGACCACAAGGTGCACCTGGCGCCCGAGGGTTTCCGTACCGCCGCGTGCCGCGTGCTCGACGACGCCCGGGCCGGTAACGCGATCACCTCACCTGCGGACGGTTACGACCTCAAGCTGATCGGTCGACGCCACTTGCGCAGCAACAACTCCTGGCTGCACAACGTTCCCGCGATGGTGAAGGGCCGTGACCGCTGCACCGCGCTCATGCATCCCGCCGACGCCGCCGCGCGCGGGCTCGCCCATGGTGAGCCGGTCGCGGTCACCTCACCGACCGGGTCGATCGTTGTTCCCCTCGAGGTCAGCGACGACATCCGCGCGGGCACCATTGCGATCCCGCACGGCTGGGGTCATCGCGAGCCCGGCGTCGGCTGGTCGGTCGCGGCCGCGTTGCCCGGAGCTAATGTGAATCTGCTGCACGATCCGTCACTGACGGATACGTTCTCGGGCAACTCCGCGGTCAACAACACCTGGGTGACCGTCACCCGCGCGCCGGTCGACACGGCAGCGGACACTATGGCATCCGGCAAGGACAGCGTGCAGCGCGCATGACCTTCCGGCTGGTGAACGACCCTGGCCACACCGATGCTGCAGCCGGGCCGCCCGGTATTGCTCGACCTCACTGTCGCGTCCGGTGGTGATTCGTCCGGAGCCGACGTCATAGAAGCGGGGCAGCGACGTGGCGAGCGTGGACTTGCCCGACCCGCTCGGACCGACCAGCGCCGTCTCGGTGGAGCGAATCTGGTCGCGTTGAGGTCATGGGAACAGCAGCGGTGCGTTTCGGTTCTGCCATGTCGCTCAGCGGAGACCGTCGACGGGCTATGCGATTTGCGGCGCGCCCACGATGCTCACCGGCGTATCCGCCTCATCCCAGAGTTGTTGCCAGGTGGCTGGTGTCGCCGAGCCTGACGACCTGGCGGTTACGGAAGTAGTCGTCCTCGCGCAGTTCGGTGATGCTTCCGGACGCACCATGGAATCGGGCATAGGCGAGTGCGTCGATCGGCAACTTGGTCCACGATGCCACGGTGAAGGTGAGGGCGCCGCCGTGGGTGACGACGATCTGATATGCGCAGTCGCTCACCATGATCGCGGCCATTGCCGCGTAGACGCGTTCCCCGAACTCGCCCATGGTTTCCGAGCCCGGTATGCCGTCATGGTGGCCTATCCGTTCGCCGACGGCCGGCGGGGTGAGGAAGCGTTCCCGCAGCCATTCCTGCGGTTTCCCTTCGGCTTCGCCATAGGATTTTTCGCGCAGTCGGGGATCGAGGACCGGTGGCACGCGCAGCAACTCGCCGATGACGTCGGCGGTCTGGGCGGTGCGTCGCAGATCCGACGCGTACAACTCGACCTCGGCGTGCGCGGGGATCGCGGCCCGGAGCGTTTCGGCGATCGCGGCCGCCGCGCGCAATCCCGTTGCGGTGAGGGGCGAGTCGTACCATCCGCCGACCAGTCCGTCGACGTGATGGGTCGACTCCGGGTGGGTGATGACGTACATGGTTCGCACGGCGGCTGTCTCTCTTCCTGCCCTCGTCATGAGACATACGCGTCATCCACGAGAGACGTGACCGTCGACAGGTGAGCGGGTTGTCGAAGCACTGTTATCCGGTCACCACGGTCACGCGGTAGCCGATGCGGATCTCGCGGCCGATATGCGCGGCCCCGCTGAGGTAGAGCCAGCGGTCGGTGCCGCCGCGCGGATCGGGCAGATACGCGGCTTGGACGTGTTCGACTCCGAAGGGGAAGTTGCCGGAGATCGACGTCGCGATACCCGTCATCAGTGAGGCCTCGGCCAATAGCTGCGGCTCGACAGCGGCGGCAGGTAACGGTGTCGCGGTGGGGATGAAGAACCCGAACTGTTCGGGGGGAGCACCGGAGCCCTGGACCAGCAGGCCGGTCACGAACAATCGCGCGGTTCCGGTGTGCACCAAGCATTCCGGCGTCAACGGCAGCGGTGGAGTCGGCCGCAGCTCGAGTTGGAACGCCATGTGCCGAACTTTACGGTCACCGATCACCCCTGTCCTCGCGACAATCCCCCAGCTCGATTCCCGATTACGCAAACGTGATGCGGCCGTACAGCCCTGTGGCGCCACTTGTTCCGGCACCGGACCGGAAACGCCTCGACCATCGACACCTCGTCGCCGAATACCGAAGCCCCGAACCGTCGGGCGCCCCCCACCACCCCAAACACACTTGACGTAGGTTGCATGCGCTTGACGCAGGTTGCAGCATGCGTCAAGCGCATGCAACCTATGTCAAGTCAGCGGACGGCTCGGGGTGGGGGCCGAGCACTTCGGTGCGCGGAGGGTGTCCTCGCGGAGGTCTCCTTCGTTGACCCGGTTACTGATGCGGGTCGCTCATGACATCCGGTGCTATATGGCATGCGTCGCCGTTCGCATCTCGCGCACCGCGAGCAGTTCGGTCGAAGATCGGCCAGAGGGAAATGTCGGTGTGCCCGGTTTCGCGAGGTGGGCCACCGCGCCGCGGGCCGGGGGTGGCGGGCCGTGGCGTGGCGTGGCGGGCCGTGGCGTGGCGTGGCGGGCCGTGGCGGTCAGCGACGAACCTGGTAACCGCGCCGATCGTGCTGCACGTCGGGTTCGAGCGGCCGGACCGACGGTGTACCGGGCGACATGGTTGCGCTACCACAACATGAGCCACGCCCCGCGATGCGATCCACGCGGCCGCGTCTGTCGGGCAATCCACCGTCGGCGCCGTCTTCGCCCGTGACTTGCGGTTGATGCAGACATGCACACGCTGCATCGAGGAGCCGCGAACTCTGTTGACACGCATCATAATTCATCAACTGCACCAGCGGTTCCACGTGAATCAGCATGGTCGCGCGCACCGATGCGGCGCTCGCGTACGAGTGCCACAACAGCCTTCAGCAGAACCGCGGAAAACTTGCGGCGCGCATCCTCCGCGTGCGACCGGAGAGATGCAACCGCGAAACTCGCAACGGAACAGGTGTGTCCTCCGGTGTGCACGTATGCCCGAACCGCACCTCGTCGGGGTCGGCGAATCCCACAGCACCTGTAGTGCGGATCCTCAGGCCTCAGCTGTCCTCGCGCAGCGAGTCCCGGTAGCTGGTCTCGATCTTCTCGCGCAGATGCTTTTCGGTGTGCCGGATCGCCGGGCCGATGAACGCCTGGATCACGCGATCGAGGGCCCGCCCGGCCAGGCCGCCGGGTACCCGATAGTCGGCGGTAGCGCTGACCTTTGTGACTTGCTCGCCCAGCGACTCGAAGTCCCACCGGATCGTGCCTTCGATGCCTTTGATCGCCCGCATCGTCACCCGGGAACCGTCCACCCATTCGGTGGTGTCCGCACGCAGGTGCAGCGTGGTCGGCCCGAGATGCAGCGCCGTGTCGAATACCGCACCGACCCCGGAAGTCTGCTCCCCCACCGGCGTGAAATCCCGAATCCCGAACATCCACCTCGGCACGTTCCGATAATCCCCGACATAGCTGAACGCGAAGCCCACCGGCGCCGCACACGTCGCACTGTGCTCCACATGCCCCATGCGTGCCCTCCCGCCGCCACGATCCTCCCTCGACCCTAGGTCACCCTGGCGATCTTCGCCCCGATGAAGTCCCGTGCCTGCCAACCAGTTACACCCGCCGGTGCCATCGATGATCAACCGGACAGGAGCCGATGACAGACCAGCCGGGCTCGCGCGCCTGGTACTTCGATGACCGCGCGGCAATGGCGTTGAACTCAGGATCAATGGACGCGGTCGCCGAATCGCCAGGCCTTGAACTACCCGCCGACAGCAACTGCTCGACCCCGCTCAGAGCGGCCCGCGTCGACTCGGCCGATAAGGTCGAGAGGTGACGTGGACGGTGGGCTTCGACCTGGATATGACTCTGATCGACTCGCGACCGGGCGTCAGCCGGTCCATCGATATCCTCGCCGCGGAGTTCGACGTTCCGCTGCGTGGCGCCGATTTCGCCGATCGGCTCGGACCGCCGCTGGCCACGCTGCTTGTCGAGGTCGGTGCTCCCGAGGAGCTGGTTCCGGCGCTGGTCACCAGGTATCGCGAACTGTATCCGAGCATCGTGTCCAGCATTCCCGCGATGCCGGGCGCGGACGCGGCACTGGGTGCGATCGCGGCCCGGGGTGGGCGGGTGCTCGTCGTCACCGGCAAGCACGAACCGCTCGCGCGGTTGCACATCGATGAACTCGGTTGGCGCATAGACCATCTCGCCGGTGACCTGTGGTCCGCGGGCAAAGCCACCGTGTTGCGGCAGGAGCGGGCCAGCATCTACGTCGGCGATCACGTCGGCGACATGCACGGCGCGCGGACCGCGGGCGTCCTCGCGGTCGGAGTCACCACCGGACCGTGCGACGCCGAGGAACTGCGTGCCGCGGGAGCGGACGTCATCCTCAACGACCTCACCGAATTCCCGCAGTGGCTCGCCGACGAGCTGGGCCCCATCGCGGACGCGGGCTAGCGGATGCGGCACGATCATGCTGCGCGACCGCACGCAGATGCGGCTGGGCGACGTCGCACGCCCGCACCGTGAACCCCCGCCTCGCATGCCGAGGTTCGGGACCGCGGCTGGGTACGCTGCTCGTAGCGAGCCTGGACAACGCGTGTACACAACTGGCAATTCATTGTGTGCTCCGTCGCGCCACGAATTCGCCCCTTGTCGAACTACTTTCAGTGCAGACACCGGAAACTTGCCCCGCTGGTTTCCGGGTCGCTAGCCTGCAGACGAGTCGGCCGCGCCCGCAGCGCGTTCGGAGAGGAGAACGAATCCATGGACCGTTTCACCGACAAGGTTGCCGTGGTGACGGGTGCGGCGCAGGGTATCGGCGCGGCCACCGCGCTGCGGCTCGCGGTCGAGGGGGCCAGTGTTGCCGTGCTCGACCGCAACACCCCCGACGCCACCCTCGAACAGATCAGCCGGGCGGGCGGCACCGCGCGCGGCTATGTCTGCGACGTCACCGACCGTGACTCCGTGCAGTCGATCTTCGATCAGATCGCCACCGAGCTCGGCGACCCGCAGATCCTGGTGAACAACGCGGGCATCACCCGCGACGACCTGTTCTTCCGGCTCTCCGAGGACGACTGGAACGCCGTGCTGTCGGTCAACCTCACCGGCGTCTTCCACTGCTCGCAGGCCGCCCAGAAATACATGGTCGCCCAGCGCTACGGAAAGATCGTCTCGCTGTCGAGCCGCTCGGCGCTCGGTAACCGCGGCCAAGCCAACTACGCCGCCGCCAAGGCGGGCATCCAGGGCTTCACCGCCACCCTCGCCATCGAACTCGGTCAATACAACATCACCGTCAACGCCGTGGCCCCCGGTTACATCGCCACCGCGATGACCGACGCCACCGCCGAACGGGTCGGCATGGCCCCCGAACAACTGCAACAGTCCGTCGCCGAACGCACCCCACTCGGCCGTGTCGGCCAACCCGAGGAGGTCGCCGCCGTCATCGCCTTCCTCGCCAGCGATGAATCCTCTTACGTCAGCGGGCAAACCCTCTACGTCAACGGTGGCGCCCGCTGACACCAGCCCGCTCATGAAGGTGGCCTTTTCGCGCAATGCCGCAACTCCGACGCCCCGGACGCGCTGACCGACGCGGCCCGCGGCGGCTGCGGGTACTGCGCGCGGCCACCGTCGCCGCCACCTTCACCATCCCCACCGGCCAGTCCACGGGGGCCGGCGAGCATCTCACCTCACCACGGGATCGTGCCCTGCCGGTCGAAGTAACCACCGGTCGGACCGTCGGGGCCGAGGGTGGCGAGCTCGACGATGGCGTCGGTGCCTTCGGTGAGGGTTTGATATCCGGCGTGGCCGTTGAAATCGGTGGCGGTGTAACCGGGGTCGGCGGCGTTGATCTGGATCTCGGGCAGTGCTCGCGCGTACTGCGAGGTGATCATGTTCAGGGCCGACTTGGACGAGGTGTAGGGCAGGTTCGTCATTGTCGACTCGACGCGGCTCGGATCAGAGGTGATGGCCAGTGAACCCATTCCGCTCGACACCATCACGACGCGCGGCTGGGTCGCGGCGCGCAGCAGCGGCAGGAACGCGTGGGTCACCTGGACCGGCGCGAACACGTTGGTCTCGAACACCGTACGGAAATCCGCGGCCTGGGTGTCTTGCGGCAGAAGGAACTCGCCGCCGACTCCGGCATTGTTGATCAGCACATCCAATGCCGTGACCCGCGCGCCCACCGCCGCCACGGCCGCGGCGATCGAATCGGCCGAGGTGACGTCGAGGTGGACGAATTCGACGTTCAACCCCTGCTCGGCCAGCTCGGCCGCCGCTTGCTTGCCGCGGTCGGCGTCGCGGGCACCGAGGAAAATCTGCCAGCCCAGTTCACCGAGCCTGCGGACCGTCTCGCGACCGAGTCCCTTGTTGGCTCCGGTCACCAGAGCCGTTGTCGTTGTGTTCATGCACTCAGCTTCACCGTGCACACCGCCCCCGAACAGGACTGCCTTGTCCTGGGATCGGTGGTACCACCCCCGAGCACCGCGGTTGCGGGATGATCGAAAGATGGACCGTTCGGAACTCGCGGCGCTGCTGCGTCAGGCGCGCACTCGGATACAGCCACGCGATGTCGGCCTGCCCGCGGGTTCGCGCCGGCAGGTGCCCGGGCTGCGCCGCGAAGAGGTCGCCCAGCTGGCCGGTCTCAGCGTCGATTACGTGGTGCGGCTCGAGCAGGGCCGCGGACCGCGTCCCTCGACCTCCGTGCTGGCCGCCCTCTCGCGGGCGCTGCGGCTGAACGACGACGACCGCGACCTGCTGTTCCAACTCGCTGGATCGGCACCGCCCCAGGCCGGGCGAATCGCACAGGTGGTGCGCCCCAGCGTGTTACGGCTGCTGGACCGGATGGTGGACCTGCCTGCACTGGTGATGTCGGCGAAAAGTGATGTGCTGGCCTGGAATCCGATGGCCGCCGCGCTGCTCGGCGACTTCTCCGCGCTGCCGCCCGCTCGGCGCAACATCATCCGCGAGTGTTTCCTCGGCACGGAACCGGGCCGGGTGCGGTTCACCGCCGAGGAGTTCCGGATGGTCGCCGCCTACGGTGTCGGCACCCTGCGCAGCGCCAAGGCCCGCTATCCCACCGACCCCGACCTGGATCGGCTCATCGCCGAACTCCGTTCCGGCAGCGCCGATTTCGAACAACTGTGGCGTGAACGGCCCTCCGCGCAATGGCGCAGCGCCACCAAGGCGATCGCCCACCCCGAACTCGGCACGCTGGTGCTGGACTGCGACACCCTGCTCGTCCCCGACGCCGACCAAACCGTCGTGGTCTACTCCGCCGCCCCCGACACCCCCGCCGCCTCCGCCCTGGACCTGCTGCGCATCACCGGCACCCAGCAATTCAGCGACCACACCTGATCGACACGTCACCGGGCCGGACCTCGGAGGTGTCGCCGACTGGTGAGATCGGCCGAATTTGGGCGGATATGGCCTGAACCGGCTCGGGCTGCTGCTCAGCGGAAACGACGACGAGGAGCGGATTGATCCAGCTCACGGGCTTCGGCGCGTTCGTGATCGTGACTGCGGTGCCGCTGCGCCGTGCCTTGCTGCATCATCGGGCCCTGTGACCGGTGGCCGACCGGCCCGGCCCCGGCCACGCCACCCGGTCTCCGCGCTGGTTGGTGCGTGGACGTGGATTCCGACGTTCACTCGCGACCCGCGCTATCTGGGTGCAATGAGGCTGCCGAAATCCCCGCCCAGGACCGCATACCGCGACGGACTCGACACCACGGCCGCGCTGCTGAGCAGCGGGGACAGGCCGATCGTGCCGGTTCCACGAAACACCGCGCACCCACCAGATCAAGAGCGACCCCCGCCAGCCCCGATCCCCACAAACCCCGGTACCACCGCAGGCCCTGTGCCACCCGTACCCGAACAAAGCAGGCTCGATCCGCCGGACCGAGCCTGCCTATCGGGGCCGCTATTTCTTGTCGGCGACCAACCCGTACTCCTCGAGCATGACGCCGATCTCGGTGGATTCCAGCTTGCCCATCAACTTCTTGCGCACCAGGTCGGGCCCGGGGATATGTATTTCGTCCCCGTCCCGTAGTCGACTCGTCGCGGCCAGCAGTTTGCGCACGTCATAGGTCGAATTGAAGACCTCGGGAACGCCACGTTCGATGCCGAGCAGCTGATAGGTCGCCTCCATCGCTGTGCGGACCGAGTATTCGGTGGTGAAGATGCAGTCGCGGGTGCTCTCGGCGAACTGACCGATGAACGCGAAGTTCACCGATCCCTGCGGCACCACATCCGGGCGATCGCCACCCTTTCGCGGCATGAAGAACGCCGTCACATACGGCATCATCACCGGCACGCACTTCGCCGAATTCGCTGCCAGCTCAGCGATTTCCGCCTCCGGGACACCCATGTGGTACAGCCATTCCTGGGTGATCTCCTCGCCGGTGCATTCGCTCATCGGCTTCTTCACATAGTCGCCGGGCACGTCCACGAACAGCGAATAGACCCACACCACGATCTGATCCTTGGGCTGCTGCTTGAAATGCGGCTGCCGATTCACCGTCCAGCTCATCAGCCAGCTCGAGTCGCGCACCGTGACGATGCCGCCGGTGACCACCTTCCCGCTGAACGGGTCACGTTTGCAGATCTTCTGGATATAGCCGGGAATCCGTTCGTCGAGCGTGGTGACCGTCGCGGACTCCCATTTCGTCTGCTCGATGTGCCCGCCGAACACATCCGGATGCCCGAACGCGGGATCCTTGGCCGCGATCCGCCGCCACAGATCCCAGGCCGGTGCCGGACCGTCGAGCAGTTTCGCCGGTGTGTGGTGATCGCCGTCGTCGGAATTCTCGGTGAGCGAACCGATCGTGGTGAACACCAGATCATGCTCACCCAACTCGACGGTGCCTTCGCCGTCCTCGGCTGTCCAGTGCAGTTTCGTGGCCTGCTTGCGGTCCTTGGTGAGGTGGAAGTCGATATCGGTGATCTCGGTATCGAACCGGAAGCTCACCCCCTGATCGAGCAGCCACCGATACAGCGGCAGCACCAGCGACTCGTACTGGTTGTATTTGGTGAACTTCAACGCCGAGAAGTCCGGCAGCCCGCCGATGTGGTGAATGAAGCGGTGCAGATACAACTTCATCTCCAGCGCGCTGTGCCATTCCTCGAAGGCGAACATCGTGCGCCAGTACATCCAGAAGTTGCTGTTCAAGAAGTCTTCGCCGAAGACCTCGTCGATGCGCTTGTTCTCCATCTCCTCGGGCGTGGCCAAGAAGACCTTGATCATGTCCTTCTGGGCCTTGTTGCTCAGGGTGAACAAGCCGTCGGTGTGCGCGTCCTGGCCGCGTTTCTCGGTGGCGCGCTGCAGCGAGGAATTGGGGTCGTCCTTGTTCAGCCAATAGAACTCGTCGAGCACACTGGCCCCGTCGATCTCCATCGAGGGCACCGACCGGAACAGATCCCACAGGCATTCGAAATGGTTCTCCATCTCGCGCCCGCCGCGGATCACGAAGCCCTTTTTCGGCTCCTTGATGCCGTCGAGCGCGCCACCGGGCAGCTTCAACCGCTCGAACACGGTGATCTTGTCGCCGGACATCTGCCCGTCACGGATCAAGAACGCCGCACCCGAGAGCGAGGCCAGGCCCGCCCCGACGAACCACGCCGTCTTGTCCTCGACACCCTGCGGTTTGCGCGGACGGGCGAAGGCCTCGTAGTTGCCGCTGCTGTAATACATGTGACTCCTCTCCTGGTGCTGGTTCGGAATGACTTGCCGCGCTGGCGATTACGAGTACTTGTAGAATCCCTCACCGCTGGAAACGCCGAGCTTGCCCTTGTCGATGTAGTTGTCCTTGAGCCACGCCGCGAGCTTCTTGCCGTCCTCGCTGCCGTTGACCAGGATGTTGTAGGGGGTGTTCAAGCCGATGACGTCGATCATCTGGAACGGGCCGAACGGGGCACCGGTCGCGGTGCGCCAGGTCTTGTCGACCGTCTCCGGTTCGGCGTAACCGCCGGCGCTGAGGCCCATCGCCGCGTTCAGCAGCGGCACCAGCAGCGAGTTGACCACGTAACCGGCCTTCTCCCTGTGCAATTCGATCGGGACCATGCCGATTGCGGCGGCGAACTCGGCGACCTCGTGGAATACCTCCGGGTCGGTGTCCTTGGTGCCCATCACCTCGGCGGTGTTGTAGCGCCACACGTCGTTGGCGAAATGCAGCGCCAGGAATCGATCGGGGCGGCCGGTGAAATCCTTGAGGTCACTCGGCAGCAGGGTGGAGGAATTGGTGGCGAAGATGGTGCGTTGCGGGGCCAGTTCGCTCAGCTTCTGGTAAGTGTCCTGCTTGATCTTCAACACCTCGGGCACCGCCTCGATAATCAGGTCGGCTTCCTTGACGGCCGCGGCGAGATCGGTGGTCACGGTGATGGTGTCGGCGGCCTTTTCGGCTTTGCCGTCACCGGCGCCGTCGACCTCGTCCTGGTAGATCGACACCAGTTTGGTGAAACGATCATGCGCGGCTTTGACCGCGTCGTCGTTGATGTCGTAGGCCGTGACCTCGAAGCCGCTGAACGCGGTCTGGAACGCGATCTGCGAACCGAGGACTCCGGTGCCAAGGACGGTCACCTTACGGATGCTCATGATGTTCTCCTTCCTGCCGGAGGCGAGGTTCGCCCCTCGACGGTCCACTCATTCGACCGAGGCGAAGAAACCCGCCACGATCTGGGTTATCTGGTCGCGCAGATCATCGATCGCGTCGCGACCCGAATGCGCGCCGGTCGATGGCCGGGCGAGAATGAGGTGCAGTACAGCGAATACACTGCGTCCCGCCAGCAATGCACGAGCGAATACCGCCTTCGGGTCGGCATCGCGGAGCGTGACCGCGGCGGTGAGCCGCTCGGCGATCATCGACTCCAGTCGCGCGACCGTGGCGAGCCCTTTGGCGCGGTACTGCTCGGTGGGTGCGCCGAACAGCAGCTCACGCTGGTACGCCACGGTGTTCTCGACGTGCTGGTCGGCGGCTTCGAGGATCGGGCGGGTCATGGCCAGTACCGCCCGCGACGGATCGCTTTCGGCTTTCGCGTCCCGTTCACCCTGGTCGAGGGCGGCCCGGAACTCCTCGTTGCAGACCATCAGTAGCAGCTCGCCCTTGGATGCCGCGTACCGGAACAACGTCCCGGCCGCTACATCCGCGCGCTCGGAGATCTGCTGGGTGGTGACGCTCGCGAAACCGTGCTCTGCGAACAACGCCGCCGCGGCCTCGAAAATGCGCGACTGCTTGTCCCGCATATTGCGCAGCCTGCGGCCGCCCTGCACCGCATCGGGTGTGGTGGTCATCGCGGCACCTCCAAATAATGAGTGGACTCATTTCTGAGCGTACTCCTAGTTATTCAGGAGGCAACCCCTGGACTCCTGCCGCAGTACCCACTACCCGGCCGATCATCGCTGCGGGCACGACGAAACCCCCAAGACTTCTTTGCCAAGAACTCTTGGCCAAGAACTGTTGGGGGTTTAGAGTGCCCGCTATGAGTGACTCCACCGAGAAGTCCGATGTCCCGAAAACCGAAGCGGGCGTGGTTGTTCTGGATGCCAAGGGTCTGCGCGCCCTGGCCCATCCGGTGCGCGTGCAACTGGTCGGGTTGCTGCGCAAGTACGGTCCGTCGACGGTTACCCGCCTCGCGGAACGGCTGGGCGTGCATTCCGGCACGGCCAGCTACCACCTGCGCCAGCTCGGTGCGGCCGGATTCGTCGAGGAGGACACCGAACGCGGCAACGCGCGCGAGCGCTGGTGGTGTTCAGTGCATCAGGTCACCGAATTCAGCGACCCGGAGTTGGCCGAGCGCGAGCCCGAAGCCGTCTTCGCCTACTTCCAGTCCATTGCCGCCATCCACACGCTGCGCACCCAGCACACGCTCAACGAACTGCAAACGATGCCGCCCCCCTGGCGCGACACCTTCGACATGAGCGACTGGGCGCTGCGGCTCACACCCGAGGAGACCGCCGCACTGAGTGCGGAGTTGCGGACAGTGATCGCGCGCTACCGCAGAGACACCCCAGAGGCCGCCGCCAGTGCCCCCGACGGGGCCGAACGAGTCGCCGTCATCACCCACCTCCTGCCCGAACTCGACGCCCCCGCCGCGCCGGGGCAGTGAGAACGACCGTCGTGACCGAGAGCGCGCCGAGCCGGTGGGCGCTACTGCCGCTGGGCGGGGTGCTGGCGGCGATCGCCGTGTCGATGACCGGCACCCGGATCTCGACGATCGCTTTGCCCTGGTTCGTGCTCGTCAGCACGGGCAGCGCCACCCGGACCGGGCTGGTCATGTTCTGCGAGATGACTCCCTACGTGCTGGTCAAGGCGTTCACCGGGCCGGTGGTCGACCGGATCGGCCCGCGAACGGTGTCGTGGACCACCGACCTGGCGAGCGCGACCGCCGCCGCCGCGGTACCGCTGTTGCACACCGTGGGTGTGCTGTCCTTTCCGCTCCTGCTGGCACTGGTCGCGTCGATCGGCGCGGTCCGCGGCCCCGGCGACCTGGCCAAAGAGGTCATGGTCCCGGAAGCAGCCGAGCGCGGCCGGGTACCGCTGGCACGAGCCACCGGCCTTTCCGGCATGACCGAGGGGCTCGCCTCCACCCTCGGACCGGCAGCCGGCGGCGCCCTGGTGGCGCTGCTCGGACCGCTGACCGGGCTCGTCGTCAACGCGGGCTGCTTCGCCCTCGGATCGGTGATCATCGGACTGGCGCTGCCTCGCGGCATGGGCCATGCGGCTTCGGAAGCCGCCGCGCAGGCCGGGGCCACCGGTTACTGGCGGCGATTCGGCGAGGGCTTCACCTTCCTTCGTGGCGAGCTGTTGCTGCTCACGATCATTGTCACGGCCGGGATCACCAACCTGCTCAACGCCGGGTTCGTCGCGGTGCTCATGCCCGTGTGGGCCAAGGAATCCGGCAACGGCCCCACCGCGATCGGCCTGCTGAACGCCGTGTCGGGAGCCGCGGTGGTCGGTGGCAGCCTGATTGCCGCGGTGCTCGCGCGCAGGCTGCGGCGCCGGGTCGTGTTCTTCACCGGGTTCCTGCTGGCCGGGGCGCCGAAATTCTTGATTCTCGCCGTCGATGCGCCGATGGCGGCGGTCCTGGCCGTGTTCGCGGTCAGCGGATTCGGTGCGGGTTTCCTCAATCCGGTGCTGGGAGCCGTGCTTTTCGAGCGGGTGCCGCGCCGGATATTGGGCCGGGTCAGCGCGCTCGGCGACTCACTGTCCTGGGCCGGTATCCCGCTCGGCGGGCTGATAGCGGGGGTCGCGGTGGCCTCGGCGGGACTCGTTCCGGTGCTCCTCGTCGGCGGGGCCGCGTACTTCCTCACCACGAATTTGTCTGGGCTGCGGCCGGAATGGCGCGAGATGGATAGTGCGCGGGGGGCAAGTCGCGGACACACGGCCAACCAGTGCTCACCTCAGGGCGTCACGTCGACCAGGAGCGGACCACCGCGCGGATCCACGACTCGGTCCGGCCCAGATCCGCTTCGCGGGCAGGGCTGCGTCCCGAGCCCGGCTATGCGGCGCAGCCACCCGGATACGGGGGTCGAGGAGCATCCGGGGGAAAGTCACGCTGAGCAGACTGGGTGAATCCTGTTGCTGTGCTGCTGGTTTCATGTCGGTGTGACTGATGAGGTTGCCCGGTACGGGCGTTTCGGTGCGATGTCCCGCAGGGAGATCGAGCGGTTCTGCTACCTCGATGACGAGACCGCGAGCTGATCGCAGCGCGACGCCGGGATCGCCACCGGCTCGGATTCGCGGCACTCCGCGCACTGTTCGCGAGCGCGGGGAACAATCTCGCCGGCGCGGCCCTGAAGTAGTGGCGCGAACCCGGCATCATCAGACCGTGTTCGCACCGCCGCGCGCGCCCTATCCACGGCCGCTATCCGATCCGGGTACTGCGGGCAGCGAGGACACCTGGATCCCTGCTACCTTCGCTGCCCGCAGTCCGGCGGTCGGTTGAGGACTCGTCTATCGCTCACCGCAGTCCGGCGGGTTGGTCGAGCACTCGGATATCGCGCAGCGACCTCCGGCGGGTCGGTCGAGGGCTCGGATATTGCGCTATGCCGCCTTGTATTTGCGCAAGTACTGCCCGGTCAACGAGATCGGATCGTCCAGGAGCGCGGCGGGGGTGCCGGTAAAGACGACTTCGCCGCCTGCCTTACCGCCGTCGGGCCCCAGGTCGATCACCCAGTCGGAATGGGCGACCACATCGAGGTTGTGTTCGATGACGAGCACGGTATTGCCGCGCTCGACCAGACCGTCGAGCAAGGCCAGCAGGGTGTCCACGTCGGACATGTGCAGCCCGGTCGTCGGTTCGTCGAGTACGTAGACCGAGCCGGTGTTGCCCAGTTGGGTGGCGAGTTTGATGCGTTGACGTTCCCCACCGGACAACGTGCTCATGGCTTGGCCCAAGCTCAGATAGTCCAAGCCGACCTCGTTCATGGTGCGCAACTTGGCATTGAGTGCCTTCTCCGGGAAGAACGCCAGCGCGTCCTCGGCGGTCAGCTCCAGCACGTCGGCGATCGACTTGCCGCGCAAGGTGAGTGCGAGGACGTCATCGGAGAAGCGGCGGCCGTCGCAGGCGTCGCAGTGGGTGGTGACCGGGTCCATGTAGGCGATCTCGGTGATGATCACCCCGCGGCCCTCGCACTGCTTGCACGCGCCGGCGGAGTTGAAGCTGAACAGCCCCGGCGACTCGCCGGTGGCCTTGGCGAACAGTTTGCGGATCGGATCCATCAACCCCAGGTAGGTCGCCGGTGTGGAACGCGAGGAGGCGGCGATGGCGGACTGGTCGACGAAGATCGCCTCGGGATGCTCGACCACGAACACATCCCGGATCAGGCTGCTCTTGCCCGAACCGGCCACCCCGGTGATCGAGGTGAGGATCCCGGTGGGGATCGCGACGGTCACATCCTTGAGGTTGTGCACGTCGGCATGCTCGATCAGCAGCTCGCCCGTGGCCGCACGGAAGGTGTCCTTCACCGTGAATGGGCGACGCAGCCCGGCCCCGGTCGGGGTGTCGGCGGCCCGCAACTCGGCGAAGCTGCCCTCGAACACCACCTGCCCGCCGTGTGATCCCGCGCGCGGACCGACATCGACGATGTGGTCGGCGATCTGGATGACGTCGGGATCGTGCTCGACCACCAGCACCGTATTGCCCTTGTCCCGCAACGCTTTCAGCAGATCGTTCAACCGGCCGACATCGCGCGGATGCAATCCGACGCTGGGTTCGTCGAAAATGTAGGTCATCCCGATCAACGTGCTCGACAGATGCTTGATCATTTTCAACCGCTGCCCCTCGCCGCCGGACAACGTCGAGGTCGGCCGATCCAAGCTCAGATAGCCCAGCCCGATATCGGCCACTCGCTGCAGCGACATCCGGATCGCGGCCGCCAGTCCCGCCGCGGCCGGATCGGTGATTTCCTCGAGCACCACCATCAGATCGGTGATCTGCAGCTCGGCCCAGTCGGCGATATTGCGGTCGTTGATCTTCGTCGCCAGGGCTGCCGCGTTGAGCCGGGCACCATGGCAGGTCGGGCAGATCCCCTCGGTCAGGAACTGACGCATCTGCTCGCGCGTCTTCTCGCTCAACGTGGAGGTGTCGCGCTGCAACCGGGTGCGGGTGAACTTGGTGGCGATGCCCTCGTAGTTGGCCTTCCACGTGCCCTTGGCGAAGGTGAGCTCTACCTGGCCGCCGCTGCCGTGCAGCAGTTCCTCGAACTCCTCGGCCGGGTAATCGGCCAGCTTCTTGTCCGGATCGAAGCGGCCCGAACTGCCATACATCTGCCACTCACCGCCGCCGACGCCGTAGCCGGGCAACAGGATCGCGCCCTCGTTGAGCGACTTGGTCCGATCGAGCAGCCGATCCGGATCGGCCCGCACCGTGATGCCGAGGCCGTCGCAGTCGGGGCACATGCCCTGGGGCACGTTGAACGAATAGTTGTAGACGAAACCGGCCGAGGGCGAACCGAATCGGGCGAACATCGCCCGCACCATCGAGAAGATGTCGGTCATCGTCCCGACCGTCGAGCGTGGCCCGCCACCCACCGGCTGCTGATCGATGATCACCGGCGCGGTCAGATTCTCCATCGCCTCGGCGTGCGGGCGTTCGTAGCGCGGCAGGAAGTTGAGGATGAACGCCGGAAACGTCGCGTAGAGCTGACGCTGTGACTCCACCGCGATGGTGTCGAACACGATCGAGGACTTGCCCGAACCGGACACCCCGGTGAACACGGTGATCTTGTTCTTGGGGATCTCCAGCGACACGTTGCGCAGGTTGTGTTCGCTGGCACCGAGTACTCGGATGACATCGGCGGAAACGAGGGATTCGGCGAAAGGCATACCGAACACCATGCCATCTGACACCGACATTTTGTGCGGTGAATTGTGACGCAGATCACATAAATTGGGCAGTCCGCGGGCCCGGGATCCGCACCCGTCCGTACTGTCGTGGGGTGCGTGATCCCTACTGGAACCACAACACCCACTACCACCCTTGGCTGCTCGCCCAAGTCCCCGATACGGCCCGCACAGTGCTCGACATCGGTTGCGGCGACGGCCTTCTCGCCACCAAGCTGGGTCGCCGCGGCCTGACCGTGCGCGGCATCGACCTCGACCCCGCCACCCTCGACACGGCAACACCCAGCGCGAATGTCACCTTCGAACAGGGCGACTTCCGCGACCTGCCCGGCACATTCGACGTCGTCACCGCCGTCGCGACCCTGCACCACGTCCCGCTACGAGACGGCCTCACCGCTCTGCGCCGACTCGTCGCCCCCGGCGGCACTCTGGCCGTCGTCGGTCTGTGGAAGTTCGCCGCGCGCACCGACTATCCGTATCTGGCGCTGCTTCCAGCGATCGTCGCGATCGATACCTTGCACCGGCCCAGACTGGGCGGCCCCGACGTTCAACTGCGCGACCCCGACACCACCTATCCCGAGATCCGCGCTGCCGCCGCCGACCTGCTGCCCGGCGCCCACCTGCGACGCCGCCCGCTGCTGCGCTACACCCTGCGCTGGCACAAGCCCGCTTAACGACCGCTCGCAAGCGAAACTCCGCCGCGATACAGTCTTGGTATGGCGTCGTCTCGGGAGCAGAAAACACGGAAAGTCACCGTCACGCTGCCCGAAGAACTTCTCGCCATGCTCGAAACCTGGCGGGCGGGCGGGCGCATCGAATCGGTGTCGGCGTTCGTGTCCGAGGCCGTGCAGGCCCGGATCAATCGCACGCAGTCACTGGCCAAGCTCGAACAAGTCCTCGGCGGCCGCCCGCCGCTGGACCTGATCAACCGGGCACGCGCCGCGCAAGGCCTACCGCCGTTATCCGAGAAAGAGGCAGGCGGGCCGCACGCCGGCGCCGCGTGATCTCCGCGGCCTTGGGCGGTGTCGTGTTCGACACCGCCGCCGTCATCGGGTTCGCCAACCAGGCCAACTACGCCCAGGCCGTGGTGTGGGCCACGGTCAACGCGGGCAACACCATCGTCGTCCCCGCCACCGTCCTCGGAGTCGCACGCGCCCACATCGCCGCCGATCGGCTCGACATCCTCGCGGCGTTATTGGAATTGCCGCACACCATCGTCCCGGTCTTCGATCGCGACGCCGCCGAACGACTGGGCATCGTGCTCGCGGGCAGCGCCAACGCCGAGGCGCTGCTGCCCGCCGGGCACGCCACCCATGAAGCCATCGCCCGCGATTGGCCATGCCTGACCGCACGCCCGAAGAAGCTGCGCCAGCTCGACTCCCGGGTGATCATCGACCCCCTACCCTGACGCCCGAGTTGGCCGATCGATGTGGCGGCGGTCACTCCGGCATGGGATGCCCTGTGTGGAAACAGGTTTGCGCCGTGCCCGATAGCTCGTCGACCTGTCTGGTGTTTCGCCGAGGTCAGCGCAGCGCCTCGAGCCCTGGGGTGAACGGCTCTGGCGCGGTGATGTAGTTGAACCCGCGCCCAGGTCGACTGGCCCGATTGACCGCGGTCGCCGCCGGGCTATCCGGAACCGGGGTCCCGAACGCAATCTCGGTGGGTGGTGGCGCCGCCTTGACCGCGTCGGGGGTAGGCATCGCGGCGCTCGAGGTCTGTGCCGCATCGGCTTCCGAGGCGGGGCACGTTCAGCGCAGCAGCTCGATCACCGGGGCGAACTGGTCCATGCTGTGCTCGAGCACGGTGATGTAGCTGAAGCCGTAGCGATCACGGTGCGCGCGCACCCGGTCGGCGATCTCCTCGGGAGTGCCGATCAGCAGCGTCGGCAGGTCCTCGGGATGGTCGGCGACATCGTCGGGTAGTGCGGGGCCGAACAGCTCGAGGACCGCGGTGCGTTCCTCCGGTGGCACCACCCGCTGGATCAGGATGTTGAACTCGACGCTGTCGGCGCGGCTGCCCAGCAGGCCACGGACGAATTCGATCTTCTCGCTCGTTTCGCCGAGCCCGGCCAGATGTAGCGGACCGCCGTTCTCGGTGGCCGACGCGCCCGGAAACGCGATGATGTCGGCGTGTTCGGCGGCCACGCGCAACGACCTGTCACCCCAGCCCGCGATCAACAGCGGCGGCCCCGACGGTTGTGCCGGACGCGGCTGATACTCCGGATCGGAGAACACAGTGCGCAACGTGGACACCGTGTGCTCCAGCTGCGCGACACGCTTGGCGCCGCTCTCGAAAGGGATACCGGCGGCCTCGAATTCGGCCTGCACATAGCCCGCGCCCAGACCGATCTCCACCCGCCCGTCGGTGAGCTGATCGGCACCCGCGATATCGCGGGCCAGCAGCACCGGATTGTAGAACGGCGCATTGAGCACGAAGGTGGTCAACCGCACCCGCTCGGTCGCGTCCGCAGCCACGACCATCGACGGAAACGGCGCCGGGCATCCGAGATGATCGGCCACCCCGATCACATCGAAACCCAGTTGCTCGGCCCTGCGGCATTTTTCGATCCAGTTACCCCTGGAGTCCGGGGCCACCATGTTGACACCGAACCGAAATGCACGCTGCGCGGTCACCGTTCCTGTCTACCAGCAGGCGGCGCGCGGCAACAGCACAGCCATCCCGGCACGGGTTCCCGTTCTGCCCTACAGTGGACGCCATATATTTGCTGAACTACCGCTGATGCTCCGCCACCTGATCCGAGAGAGGTAACCAGATGACTGAGCTCGATCCCGTAGTGCAGGAATTCGTCGATGCCCTCAACGCCAACGACCAGGACCGGCTCTTCGCCGCACTCACCGACGACGCGACCATGTCCGACGACGGCGTGGAACGCAACGTCGCGCAGTGGACCGACTCGGAGGTCTTCGGCAGCAACGGGCACATGAACGTCGAATCCATCGACAACGGCGGCACCGAACTCGTTGCCGACTACACCAATTCCCGCTGGGGTTCGATGCGCACGAGCTGGCGGTTCACCGTGCGCGACGGCAAGGTCGCCCGCTTCGAGACCGGTCAGGCCTGAGCCGGCCGGACACGGCGCGTACCCGCGGTCACAACGGGAGGGCAAAGTCGCCGCTTCGGGGCCGGTCAGTGTTGAGCCAGCCGAACACGGCGCACACTCGCGGGCCGAACGCGACGGCAAAGTCGCCGCTTCGAGACCGGCCAGGTTTGAGCCGGCCGAACGCGGCGTGCACTCGCGGTCACAGCGGATCCGGTAGGCGGCGAGGCACACGCCTGAACGGCTCACTTGACACAGGTGTGCGACGACGAGGCGATCGGCACGGCAGCTCGAATCCACGCCGAGGCCCGCTGAGGGGACGACTCTGTGCCGCGAGGCGCGCGCCTGACGGCTCAGGCCGGTCAGACCGCGGCCGCTACACTCCGGTCGAGTTATGAGCTTGCCTGCGCCGCATCGGACTTGAGAGTCTGAGCCTCGTGTTCAACGCGCCCCGTTACGGTACGGGTTCCCTGGCTGACCTGCTTCCTTCCGTGCTCGCCGGATTCGGGGTGCCCGGCGAAACCGATCGGCTCGGACTCGGCATCGCCGCCGACCGGGTCTGTGTGCTGCTCATCGACGGTCTCGGCGCGAGCGCGCTGGCCGCGAATCCCGGTGCGGCACCGTTCCTGTCGGGTCTGGCCTCGGCCACGCTGACCGCGGGGTTCCCCAGCACCACCGCCACCAGCCTCAGCTCGCTCGGGGTCGGTGTGCCGCCCGGTGAGCACGGCATCATCGGCTACCTGGTGCGGGTACCCGGCCAGGACCGGCTGATCAACACGCTGCGCTGGAGCCCGCACGGCGAAGGCCCGCGCGTCGATCTGCGCAGCGAGCTGGTGCCCGAGCAATTCCAGCCCACCGCAACGGTATTCGAGCGCGCCGCGGCGCACGGCATCACCGTCACCCAGGTCGCCCCGAGCTATCAGAACGGTTCCGGACTCACCCGCGCGTCGCTGCGCGGCTGCGCCTTCCGCGACAGCTTCTCCGTCGGCGACCTCATCGACGGCATCGGCATCGCCCTGCGCACCGGCACCCGCTCGCTGGTCTACGCCTACCACGCCGATCTCGACACCACCGGACACGCCCGCGGCCCGGCCTCGGACGCCTGGCTTTTGGAACTGGCCCACGTCGACCGCCTCGCCGCCGAGATCGCCGAACGATTGCCGCCGGACGCCGCGCTGCTCGTCACGGCCGACCACGGCATGGTGGAACTCGACGAGCGCATCGACTTCGACCACCATTCGGAACTGCGCGCGGGAGTACAGCAACTCGGCGGAGAACCCCGTGCGCGCCACGTCTATACCGAGCCCGGCGCCGCCCAGGACGTCGCCGCGGCCTGGCACGAAATCCTCGGCACCGACTTCGCGGTCCTCCCACGCGCCGAGGTGATCGACCGCGGCTGGTTCGGCCCTATCGTCGCCCCGCACATCGCCGACCGCATCGGCGACGTGGTGGTCGCCGCCCGCACCGCACACGGCATCATCCGCAGCGGCGCCGAACCCATCCAGTCGATGATGATCGGCCACCACGGCTCCCTCACCCCCGCCGAACTCGACATCCCCTTGTGCACGTTCCGTTCCTGAGCACTGGACGCATGATCATGGGGAACCGGTGTAGTTGGCTTCTCGCGCGATGCCGACACCAATTCCCCATGATCATGGTTGCCGCGCCGGGGCCGCGGGGATTCGCTCCTACTCTTCGGATCGGCCTGGAGAGGGGCAAGTTCCGAGAAGGGTTGCCGAACTGGGGTTACCCGCGACCCGCCGGAGATAGGGCGAGCGCGGGGGCGAGCGCGGGGGCGAGCGCGGGGCTTTAGGCTGGACGTCGATCGACGCGGATCGCCGCGCGACGAAGCATTCAGGAGGAGCACATGAACGCCACGCTGTCACGGACCGGACGGACCGGCCTCGGGATCGCGGCGGTCGCCCTGATGCTCGCCGGGTGCACCGACGTCCAGCGCGCCCTCAACCGCGGCGGTGACACCCCCTGCAGCGAGTACGTCAAGCAGAACCAGGACGACAAGCGCATGACGATCACCAAGTTCGTCAAGCAGCAAACCAACGACGACCACGAACCCGCGGGCACCGCCGTCGACGCCACCATGGTCTCGGTCGACGTCCTCTGCGGTGGCCAGCGCAACGCCGAGACCCCCATCAAAAACGCCGACGTAGCAGGCATTTTCATCAACAAGTGAGTCCTACGTGCAGTCGATGCGGCACCGCATCGACTGCACACCCTCGCGCGACCGGTCCACGTCACGATGCGATCAATACTCACCACGAGTGTCCAGAGTTGATCCGCACTCGCTATGGGGCCTCAGGGTCGGTGCGGATCCCGAGAAAAGGTGCGGCTGTTGCCGACAGCGGGTGTTGCCGACAGCGGGTGTAGCGCAGCCCGTCGCGGCGATTTGCGCAGCCTCGCGTCAGTCGCTGGGCGGATGTGCGGCCAACCAGTCCGCGGCTCGTTTCCGGGAGGCGCGGGACAGCCATGCGTCCTGGACGACCTCGGACAGCTCGGCGAGGGTGAGTTCGCCGATTCGGCTGCCGCGCACCAGGACCGAAAGGTGGACGTTGAAATGGGCGGTGGTGAAGAACGGTAGATCGGGGTCTTGGACCAGGGCTTGTTTGTCGGAGTCCGAGGGGACCCAGAACACGATCACATCGGCGTAGCGTTCGCCGGTGTCGGGATCGAAGGCGTCCGGGCGTGGCGTTCGGAAGAAGACGAACGACTTACCGCCGACCTGGTACACCGGGTTGTCCGCGGGGCCGTCGACCCGTGTCACATGCGGCATGCCGGTAGCCAGCTCGTGTACGTCGGCGATCTTGGCGCGCCGCGAAACGGTAGCCATCCCAGCAGCATAACGGCGCCCAGGGCACCTGCCCCACAGGTAAGCCGAGGAACGTCAGCCTTCATGGACGCCCCAGAGATGCGCCGGGCCCTCCCGTCGCGGGTCACCGCGAAAACGCCTCGGCACCCCGGGTCCGTAACAGACCGCGCGACTCCGCAGCGAACACGCTGCGCGCCACGCCGATACGACCCGAACTCCTGACATGGGGACCGTTCGGTTTGCCGCCAATCCCTCCCGCGCGGGTCGTGCGTACGCCAGAATGAGAGAGCGAATGTGAGCTCACACGACGATGGGGTTCCCCGAAGTGGCACAGTTCCGCACCCTGACCCAGCAGCGGGCCGAGCTGGAGAAGGAATGGGAGCGCTGGGCTACGGCTCCGAATATCGCGCCACCGCCGGCCCGGACGACGTTGCTGCGCACCGACGTCGCACAATCCTGGCAACGCTCGCTGCACACCGTCGACCCGGCCGTCACCGTCGCGCCCGGCCTGGACGATATCGGCGACACGTGGTCGCGCTCGCCGCTGCGCACCCCGATCACCGAACTGTCGGCCGACCTGCGCGGCATCACCGAGGACGCGGGCTATCTGGCCGTGGTCACCGATGACGCGGGCACCATCATGTGGTCGTGCGGCGACCGCACCCTGCGCAGACAAGCCGAGGACGTGAACTTCGCCCCGGGCGGCTGCTGGGACGAAACCCATATGGGCACCAACGGATTGTCCCTCGCCCTGCACGACGACCGCCCCTGCTCGGTGTTCTCCGCCGAACACTTGGTCGCCGCGCTGCACGGCTGGGTGTGCTACTCCGCGCCGATCCACGCCCCCGACGGCAGGCAGGTCGGTGTGCTCGACCTGTCCAGTTCCTGGGACCGCTCCCATCCCGCGGTGATGACCTCGGTGCGCGCGCTGGTGACCGCGGTGGAAACCATGTTGCGCGCCGCCGCACCGGCGCCCACCCCGGGCGTGCGACTCGAATGTCTGGGCACCGCACGGCTGTTGCGCGACGGGCGTCCGGTCCCGCTGCCGCCACGCCAACTCGAGATCCTCGCGCTGCTGGCCCTGGAACCCGACGGCTTCACCCCCGAACAACTGCACGCCGCGGTCTACGGCGATCGCGCGGTGTCCACCAGCACCCTCAAAGCCGATGTCTCGCACCTGCGCCGTGCTACCGGCGGCGAGATCACCAACCGCCGCTATCTGCTCACCGGCCCGGTCTCCTGCGATGCGGTGGACTTGCTGGCCGCCGTCGCGGCCGGTGACACCACCTCGGCGGTGTGGCTCTACCGCGGCCCGCTGCTGCCCGGCTCGGACACTCCCGGCGTTATGCAGTGGCGCGCGTATCTCGATGTCGGCGTGCGCAATGCGGTGCTGGCCAGCGATCGCGCCGAACACGCGGTCGCCTTCGGGGAACGATCACCGGGCGACATCGAGGTGCACGAGCACGCCCTGCGCCTGCTGCCCTTGGACGACGTGCGCCGCGCCGTGGTCGCCGCCCGATTGCACACCGCACTGCGCACCTGAAAGCACTAGACCCCCAGGTCCGAAGGTTGAACCTCACGACTCCGCCTCGCTGACGCTCGGCTCCGTCGTGCGGCAGGCGCGCTGTGTCCTCGGTACGCTCGCTCACACCACCAACCTCGCACCAACCTTCACCGGCCATAGTTGCCCTCTCAGAGTAAATCTGTGAGGAGCGAAGCCATGATCTACGCCAGACCGGGGTCCGACTCCGGCATAGTCAGCTACGCCACCCGGTACGACAATTTCATCGACGGCGACTGGGCCGCACCCATCGAAGGCCGCTATTTCGACAACGCCTCCCCCGTGGACGGCGAAACATTCTGCACGGTAGCCCGTTCCAGCGCCGCCGACATCGATCTAGCCCTGGAAGCCGCCCATGCCGCCGCCGAGCGCTGGGCCGCCACCTCACCCGCCCAGCGTGCCGTTGTGCTGAATCAGATCGCCGACCGCATCGAAGCAAGCATCGCCCCCTTGGCCGTCGCCGAGACCTGGGACAACGGCAAACCGATCCGCGAAACCCTGTCCACCGACCTGCCGTTGGCCGTGGACCACTTCCGCTACTTCGCCGCCGCCATCCGCGCCCAGGAGGGCAGCGTCGCCGAGATCGACGGCGACACCGTGGCCTACCACTTCCACGAACCGCTCGGCGTGGTCGGCCAGATCATCCCGTGGAACTTCCCGATCCTGATGGCGGCGTGGAAGATCGCGCCCGCCCTGGCGGCGGGCAACTGCATCGTGCTCAAACCGGCCGAGCAGACACCGGTCTCGATCCTGCTGGTCATCGAGTTGATCGCGGACCTGCTGCCGCCGGGAGTGCTCAACGTGGTCAACGGGTTCGGTGTCGAAGCCGGAAAACCCTTGGCGTGCAGTCCGCGAGTGGCGAAGCTGGCGTTCACCGGTGAGACCACCACCGGGCGGCTGATCATGCAGTACGCCAGCGAGAACGTCGTCTCGGTCAGCCTGGACCTGGGTGGCAAGAGCCCCAACATCTTCCTGCCCGATGTGCTGGCCGAGGACGACGCGTTCCTGGACAAGGCGATCGAGGGTTTCGTGATGTTCGCGCTCAACCAGGGTGAGGTGTACACCTGCCCGTCGCGCGCGCTGATCCACTCCTCGATCTACGACGAGTTCCTGGCCCGCTGCGTGGCCCGCACCGAGGCCATCGTCGGCGGCGACCCGCTCGACGAGGACACCATGATCGGCGCCCAGTCCAGCAACGACCAGTACGAAAAGATCCTGTCCTACATCGACATCGGCAGGCACGAGGGCGCCCGCGTGCGCACCGGCGGGGAGGCACGCAAGGTCGACGGACTACCCGGCGGCTACTACATCCAGCCCACCATCTTCGAGGGCAGCAACACCATGCGGGTGTTCCAGGAGGAGATCTTCGGACCGGTGGTCGCGGTGACCCGGTTCGACACCGTCGAGGAAGCGGTACGCATCGCCAACGACACCCTCTACGGCCTGGGCGCCGGGGTGTGGACCCGAGACGGCGCCACCGCCTACCGGATGGGACGCCGCATCAAAGCGGGCCGGGTCTGGACCAACTGCTATCACACCTATCCCGCGCACGCCGCGTTCGGCGGCTACAAGAAATCCGGCATCGGCCGGGAGAGCCACAAAATGATGCTGGATCACTATCAGCAGACCAAGAACCTGCTGGTCAGTTATGCACCGACGAAGCTGGGGTTCTTCTGATGCAGCAATCGCGAACCTATCGTGTCGCCATCACCGAACGGGCCCGTACCGTCTTGCGGCAGTTGATCGAATGCCACGGCGCGGTGCTGTTCCACCAGTCCGGTGGCGTCTGCGACGGCAGCTCACCGATGTGTTTCCCGGTGCGCGAGTTCCGGGTCGGCGGTGCCGACGTCCTGCTCGGTTATCTGCCCTGGCACACCGAATTCTGGATGAGCGCCGAGCAATACGAGGTGTGGAAGCACACCCACATCACCGTGGACGTGGTGAGCGGGCGCGGCAGCAGCTTTTCCCTGGAGGCGTCCGACGACGTGCGCTTCCTCATCCGATCGCGGCTGCTCACCGACGAGGAGGTGGCCACCCTGCCGCCGCCACGCACCGGCGCCGATCGGATGACCTAGAACCCCCGGAATCTCCGGGTCCGTACGGTCGAACCGGACGACCGCGCGGCACGGGCGCCGCTTCGTCTGCGCCGCGGCCATGTGCGTAGGCGAGGCAATCGGGCTCCCGTCGGGGAAACCGGCGGCGGTGTCCGTCAGGTGGCGCACGACCACCTGACGGACACCGGTATCACCGGCCGGGTAGGAAGCGCAGGGTGCGGGTGACCGTCATCAGGAACCGCTGCCACTTGTCCTGCGAAATCAGCGGCGGCGCATCCAGATTCAGGAACCGGGTGACCACCACGGTCTGCGGTTCGGTGAATTTCAGCAACCCGTCCGGGCCGTGCCTGCGCCCGACCCCGGAAATGCCCATGCCGCCCATCGGCGCGGCCGTGCTGCCCCACGCGGGAGCGTAACCCTCATCGATACATACGGTGCCCGCGTGCAGCTGCGCGGCGATGCGCTCACCCTCGGACTTGCTGGACGCCCACACGCTGGCGTTGAGCCCGTACTCGGTGTCGTTGGCCAGCCGGACCGCCTCGTCGACGGTGTCGACCGGGTAGATCGAGACCAGCGGCCCGAAGGTTTCGTTGCGTCCGCATTCCATGGCCTCGGTCACCTGCGCGAGCACCGTCGGCTCGAAGAACAGCGGACCCAGATCCGGGCGGGCCTTGCCGCCGGCGAGCACCTTCGCGCCCTTGGAGGTGGCGTCGGCGACATGCTTGGTCACCGTCTCGAGCTGCGCCTCGGAGATCAGCGACCCGATATCGGCCGAATAGTCGTAGGTCGCACCGAGTTTCGCGGCCTTGACGGCGGCAACGAACTTGGTGGTGAATTCCTCGGCGATCGAGCGTTCGACGTAGAGCCGTTCGATCGAGATGCACAGCTGCCCGGCGTTGGAGAAGCACGCGCGCACCGCGGCCTTGGCGACTTTGTCCAAGTTCGCGCCCTTGGCCACGATCATCGGATTTTTGCCGCCGAGTTCGGCGGAGAAGCCGATCAGCCGTCGTCCGCACTGCTCGGCCAGCGTGCGCCCGGTCGCGGAGGAGCCGGTGAACATCAGGTAGTCGCACTGGTCGACGATGGCCGTGCCGACCACGGTGCCCGGGCCCGGCACCACGGCCAGCAGATCGCGCGGCAGCCCCGCGCGGTACAGCAATTCGGCGTTGGCCAGCGAGGAGAACGGTGTTTGGCTGTCGGGCTTGACGACCACGGCGTTACCGGCGACCAACGCCGGAATCGAATCGCCGATCGAGAGCAGCATCGGGTAGTTCCACGGCGCGACCACACCGACGACACCCTTGGGCTGGGTGCGTACCGAGGTGCGGTTGAGCAGCGGGAATGCCCCCGGAACGCGGTGCGGGGCAAGCAGATTCGCGCCGTTCCTGGCGAAATAGCGGGCCGCGAAGATCAGGCCCATGATTTCTTCCTGGGCCGCCCAGCGCGCCTTGCCGGTCTCGGCCTGCACCACGTCCATCAGGAACTCGCGGTTCTCCACGATCAACGCCCGGTACCGCTCGAGCACCGCGGCGCGATCGGCGGCCGGGCGCGCGGCCCAGCGCGTCTGCGCGGCGCGGGCCTTCTCGAAGGCGGCCGCCACATCCTCGACGGTGCCGACGGGCACACTGCCCAGCGCCGTGCCGGTGAACGTCTCGGCGATCGTCTTGCGCGGGCGATCCTCGGGGCGGTCGATCGCGGCCAGCGCGCTCAGACGGTCGAAGACTGCGGCTTCGGGCGCGGGCATCGTTGCCTCCTGGGTAGGTGTCGGGTGCGATCTCATGTAACCGCGAGATACACACAATCTACGCCGGGCCGGGCCTGATCAGAAGCCAACACTCTTCACATCGGCCGCATGCGTCGCCCATCCGGCCGGAAACGCGGCCTCAGCGCGGCCGCGGCGGCAAAGTCAATTCCAGTCCCACTCACCGGGACACAACGGCCGAGCGGTCCGTTTTGTGGTTTAGGTTGTGCCGATGTTCAGAGCGAGGCTCGGGGTTCGTACGCGGATTCTGGCAATCGCGCTCATTCCGAGCTTGACTCTGCTTGTAGTCGGCGTGGGCGCAGCGGGGTATCTGGTAGCCGAGGGGACCAAGGCCAAGGAATGGGCGGTCCAGAATCAGAACGCCATCCCGCACACCAGAGAGCTGATGGAGGCGGTCCAGCAGGAACGCAAACTGACCCTGGCTCAGCTCGCCGGTGACGACACCGCGCCCCCGGCGCTGGCCGCCGCGCGCATCCGTCTCGACGGCGCCATGCGCGGACTGATCGAGGCCTCCGCCGGCCTGCGCAAGGTCGACGACTCCAAGATCGGCGACGACGTCGCGGGCTTCAACACTTTGCTCAGCCAGATGACCCAGGTTCGGATGGCCACCGACGCCGCCCAGCTGCAGCCCTCCGACGCGTACATGTTCTACAACCGGATCCTCGACGTCATCTCCGTCGGCACCGAGATCGCCGAGCAGTCCGCGCCCGACACCGAGATCGGCGTCGCCATCGCCGAAGGCATGCGCTTCCTCAACGCCGCCGAAGCCATGGCGCGCAGCAACGCCCTCGGCGTCATGCTCGCCACCACCAACGGGCCAACCCCGATCCCGATCGAGGAGTTCCTGCGCCAGGTCGGCTTCTACCACAACGAAATCGGTAACCTCTCCGCCGAATTCCCTTCCGGCGCAATGCACGACCGGCTCCAGCAGCTCACCGGAAGCAACGCCTGGCAGCAGCTCTCGCAGATGGAAACCGCGCTCGCCCAACGCTATTTCGCCCAACAGGCCACTGCCACCGTCAGCTCGTCGAGCGGATCGACCTCCTCGAACGGCAGTTCCTCGAGCAGCGCCAAGCAGTCGCTCCCCGTGCTGCCGCTGTCCACCACCGATTGGCAGCACGCCGCGGCCGAGGTGAACCGCTCGCTCATCGATGTGTGGATCTCGCAGAACCGCCACTCCCAGGAACTGGCCGAGGACAAAGCCAACACCTCCGCCGCCAACTCGCTCTACGCGGGCGGCGGCGTGCTGCTGGTCTCCATCGCGGCGTTCCTGATCGCCCTCGTGCTCGCCAACCGGATCATTCGCCGGCTCAAGCGACTACGCAAGCAAACCTTCGCCATGGCCGACGAGCGACTACCCGAGACCATGCGCAGGCTCAACGCCGGCGAAACCATCGACCCCGCCGCCGAAACCCCGGTGCTGGACTTCGGTCACGACGAAATCGGCCAGGTGGCCAGGGCTTTCCAGCACGCACACGCGGCCGCCATCGGTGCCGCGGTCGCCGAGGCCCGCACCCGCGAGGGCGTCAAGGCGGTCTTCCTCAACATCGCCCACCGCAGCCAGATCGTGGTGCACCGCCAGCTCGAGATCCTCGACGAAGCCGAACAGCGCCAAGAAGATCCGGTCCTGCTCGACACCCTGTTCCGCCTCGACCACCTGGCCACCCGCGAACGCCGCAACGCCGAGAACCTGACCATCCTCGGCGGCGGCCAGCCCGGCCGCCAGTGGCGCAACCCCGTCCCGCTGATGGACCTGGTGCGCAGCTCGGTCGGGGAAACCCTCGACTACGCCAGGGTGCGGGTCTCGCGGCTGCCGGAGGTGCACGTCGTCGGCACCGTCGTCGCCGACCTCATCCACCTGCTCGCCGAACTCGTCGACAACGCCACCGCGTTCTCCCCGCCGCAGTCGCGGGTGGAGGTCAGCGGCAACGTGGTCGGCAAGGGCGTGGTCACCGAGATCAGCGACCAGGGCATGGGCATGCCCGATGCCGAGCTCGCCCGCTTGAACGAGATGCTGCGCACCCCACCGGATTTCGGTGTCGCCGCGCTGTCGGCCGATTCGCGGCTCGGGCTGTTCGTGGTCGCCCAGCTCGCGATCCGCCACGGTGTCACGGTGCGCCTGTCGGAGTCCGACTACGGCGGCATCAAAGCGATCGTGCTCATCCCGTCGGCGCTGATCGCCGCCGAATCCATCCCCGCGCCAACACCATCGGAGCTCACCGACCCCGGCCGGCGCAGGCGCCTCGCGGCACCGATGCCGAGCGAACCCGCCGAAACCGCGCAGCCGGTCACCGGCGCGGTCGCCACGCTGGCCATCGAATCCCCCGCGCCCTACAGCCCGCGCCCACACCTGCCACCGGCGCCGCACCCCGACGCGGACGGCCGCCCCGCCCTGCCCCGGCGCAGCAGGCAAACCAATCTGGCACCACAACTGGCCGAACCGGCATCCGAGCAGCCCGCCCCCGCGGCGCCCGCCCGCTCGGCCGAACAGGCACGCGATCTGATGTCCGCCATCGAGAACGGGACCAGGCAGGGCCGCCGCTCCGCCGTCATCCCGGACGAACAGGAAGGTTAGGGGTGTCCTCTTCTCCCACAGGTGATCTCAATTGGCTGCTCGACGATCTCGTCGACCGGCTGGCCGGGGTGCGCCACGCGGTGGTGCTGTCCACCGACGGACTCTTACTCGGCCGCTCCAGCGCGATGACCCGTGAAGACGCCGAACACTTCGGCGCGATGTCCTCGGCGCTCTACGGGCTCGCCCGTAGCGCGGGCAACCGATTCGACGGCGGCGGCGTGCGCCAGGCCGTCATCGAACTCGACCGGGCCGTGCTGTTCGTCACCTCCGCCGGTGACAACGCATGCCTTGCGCTGCAAGCGATCGAGTCCGCGAACCTGGGCATGGTGGCCTACGAGATGAACCTCACCGTCCAACGCGTCGGCAACTATCTGTCCACCACGCCGCGGCGCGATCTCGTCGGACAGGGCGAGTCGACGCTGCCATGACCAACCCGCGTGAGCCCTGGTTCGACGAAGCGGCAGGCCCGCTGGTCCGCCCGTACGCGGTGACGCGCGGGCGCACCGCGGGCGGCGGTCCCGAACTGGACATGCTCACCTCGGTGGTCGCCGACGAATCGGCGGGCACCTCCCGCCGGATGGAACCCGAATACGCCGATATCCTTCGGCTGTGCCGTGTTTCGCAAACGGTGGCCGAAGTATCGGCACAGTTGCGTTTACCGCTCGCGGTGACGAAGATCCTCGTCGGCGACCTAATCGGCGACGGGCAACTCATATTCCGTGCTCCCGTCCCGACGGAAGCCGGGCCCGAAGACCTCAACATATTGCGAGCGGTACTGGATGGAATCCGAAAAATTTGACCCCAGCGGCACGCCGCACCTGGCCGCCTCGGTCAAGATCCTCGTCGCCGGTGGGTTCGGCGTCGGCAAAACGACCATGGTGTCGGCGATCAGCGAGGTCGCGCCCCTGCGCACCGAGGAACTGATCACCGAGGTCAGCACCGGCGTCGATGATCTGTCCGGCGTGGAGCAGAAGACAACGACCACGGTCGCCTTGGACTTCGGCAGGCTCACCATCGACAAGGACCTGGTGCTGTATCTGTTCGGCACACCGGGACAGGACCGCTTCTGGTTCCTGTGGGACGAGCTGGCCCGCGGCGCGCTCGGCGCGGTGGTGCTGGCCGACACCCGGAGACTCGGCAATTCCTTTGCCGCCGTTGACTTCTTCGAACGACGGCGGCTGCCGTTCATCGTCGGAGTGAACTGCTTCGACGGAGCGCCGGTCTACACGATCGACGAGGTGCGCGACGCGCTCGACCTCGATCCGAGCACCCCGGTGCTGCTGTGTGATGCTCGTGACCGAGGATCGTGCAAGACGGTCCTGACGACACTGGTGGAACATCTCATCGAACGCGTGCAGCGTCCGGCCGTCACCACCTGAACAACCGGCAGCCCCGAGCACTCGGGGCTGCCGGGGTTCCACCGTTGGAAAGGAGCCGGGTTATGCGCATCGAGCGAACCCTTGCCGCCGTGGTCGTTTCGGGCACGCTGGTGTTATCGGCCGCCGCGCCCGCCGTCGCCGCACCCGAGCCCGCGCCGGTGGCCTCGACCGTGCAGGACTCCGGAGCGGCCACCTACGCGCGCGAATTCGTGTTCTTCCTCGTGTGTTTGCTCAAGGGGCAGCTGGCGGGTTCGACGTTTCCGCTCTGCTGAGCTCACACCCGCACGAGCCAGCCGAGGAACAACAGCACCCCCGCGGCGCACACCAGCACCACCATCGCAACGGGCCAGCGCGGCCCCAGCCGCCCGAGCACGGCACGGGTGAGGTGCACCTGCAGCGTGCCGAGTCCGGCGAGCACCAGCAGCCACACCGGCACCAGGACGACACCGATCAGCAGGTGCGTCGACCAGGCACCGGCCAATGTCGGCCCGCCCCACGCGTTCTCGTAGCCGTCGGTGAGCAGCGGATACAGCAGTCCGCGCACCCCGCCGAGCACCGCGAGGAACGCGAAAAACCAGGTCACCAGGCCGAGCGCGCCACTGAGCACCGAATGCCACATCGCCCGCGGTGCCGAATACCTACGCGGATTGACGGATTCGCCGAGCAACCGCCGGGGCACCCGCAGCCGTGGCGGCACCGGGCCGACCGCCAACGGCAGCGCCCACAGGGCGTAGACCGCCGCGCGCAGCCATGCCAGCAGCACACTCATACCGCCGACGGTAGCGCGTTGTGCCTGCGGCTCAACGCAATCGGCCCGCATCCACCAGATCGTCGAACAGCAGCTGATCCACCGGCGGAACCAAGGCCCGATCGGCGTAGCTGAACCACGCCATCTCCTCGATCTCACTACTGGCCGCGAGGGTGCCGCGATAGTCGGCGGTGTAGCAGCTCATCCGCACCACCAGCTCCGGTGCGTGCGTCGCCTCGTATGTGCCGACATGCGCGACCGTTTCGGGCAGCAACGCGACGGTGAGCTCCTCCTCGATCTCGCGCACCAACGTCTGCAGATCGGTCTCCACACCCTCACGTTTGCCGCCGGGAATGTAGAACACATCCTTACCCCGCGGCCGCGCACACAGGATCCGCCCACCCTCGATCCGCACCCACGCCACCGTATCGATCAGCTGCCCATCCACCCCCGCACCTTAACCACCCCCCGAGCCCCCGATCCCACGCGACACCAACCAAGGTCTACCCGACTGAAGTCGACCTCCATCCCGTCTATCCGACCGAAGGCCCCCTTCGGTCGGATAGGGGTTCCGGTAGTAATCGTGCGAAAAACAACGACAATGGCTTGACCAGCGATGATGTCGGGCTTCCGGTTCGGGCTGCGGCGCATCGTGATTGGTGATTGGCTGGCTGCCGATGAGGTTGCTCGGTGTGCTGGAGGTCGGGTTTCGTGGCGATTCAGGTGTTCGCGGACGAGGAATTGGCGCGTCTGCGGGAGTTTCCCGATATCAGCCGCGAGGAGTTGTTCCGGTTCTTCACGCTCACCCCGGCCGATATCGCGTTCCTGACGCCGGGGCGGGGGCGTGGCCCTGCCGAGCGGCTCGGCTTGTCGGTGGCGCTGTGTGCGCTGCCGTGGTTGGGGTTCGTGCCGGACAAGGTGGCCGGCACGCCTGCGGTGGCGGTGGCACGGCTGGCCGAACAGCTGAAAGTTGATGCGTCGCTGATCCGTTCGTACGGCAAGCGGGCGCAGACGCGCACCGAGCATCTGCGGTTGGCGGCGCAGTATCCGGGCTGGCGGTCAGGGACCGCGATGGAGTTGAAGGAGCTCGACGAGATCCTGTTGGCGCGGGCGATGGAGCATGATTCGCCGACATTGTTGTTCCGTTTGGGGTGCGAGTACCTGCTCTCGGCGCGGGTGATCCGGCCCAGCCCCGACACTGTCGTTCGTCGTGTCGTGCATGCTCACGAGCAGGCGCAACGGGAGACCTACGATCGGCTCGCACACGAGCTGACTCCCGGGCGGTGCGCGGAGTTGGACGGCTTGCTGGTCACCGATTCCTCGATCCGGATGTCGCGGTTGCGGTGGTTGTCCACTGGCCCGGTGGAGGCGTCGGCGGCCGCGGTGCGCAACGAGGTCGAAAAGCTGGGATTCCTGCGCGGCCTCGGCGCGGACACCCTGGACATGTCGGTGCTTCCGGCCGAGCGCCGCCGGTTCCTGGCCACGCTGGGCCGCCGTCTGACCGGGCAAGCTTTGGAGCGGCGTGATCCGGAGCGCCGGTATCCGATCTTGTTGACGGTGCTGGCACAGTCGGGCACCGATGTGCTCGATGAGGTGGTGGCGCTGTTCGACCAATCGCTGTCGGCGAAGTTCAGTGCCGCCGAGAACCGGATGCTCGCCGAACTGGCCGAACGAGGCAAGACAGGCGAAGACCGGCAAGCACTGCTGGATGAGCTCCTATCCATCATCATCGACCCGCAGATCCCCGACGAGGACGTCGGCGGATTAATCCGAGGCGAGGGCATCGGGTGGGAGCGATTGCGGGCGGCGAAAGCGCAAGCCAAACCGCGGCTTCCACGCGATCATGGGCACCTGGCCGCCCTCGATACCTCATATTCGTATTTGCGCAAGTTCACTCCGGCGGTGTTGTCGGCGGTGCGCTTCGCCGGCGGTACCACCGCGACCGAGCTGCTGATCGCCGTGGACATGCTGCGCGAGCTGAACGCGACCGGGCGCCGCAAGGTGTTCGACGACGCGCCGACAGGGTTCGTGCCGACCAAATGGCGCGGCTATCCCGAGGAGGCGCGCAAGAGCGGGAATGCTGTTGCCTACCGGCACTATTGGGAGCTGTGCGTGCTGCTCGGGTTACGGGACTGGCTGCGTACCGGGGACGTATACGTACCGGGGTCGCGGCGCTACGCCGACCCGGCCGCCTACCTGCTCACCCCCGACCAGTGGGAGCCCCAGCGCGCCGAATTCTGCCGCCTGGTCGGCAAACCGGCCGATCCCGCCCAAGCGCTGGCCGCGCTCACCGACGAGTGGGGTGCGGCGGTCGGCGAGCTGGAGCAGGTGCTCGCCGCCGGGGACGGGCCGGTGCGCCTGGATGAGGCCGGTGATCTGGTGATCTCCCCGCTGACCGCCGAGGACATCCCGACCGAGGCCATCGCGTTGAAAGCCGAGCTGACCGAGATGCTGCCGTTCGCGCCGATCGTGTCGCTGCTGATCGAGCTGGACAAACGCACCGGCTACCTGGACTGTTTCACCCACGCGGGCGGTAAACAAACCCGCACACCGGAACTCAAACGCAACCTGATCGCGATACTGCTGGCCGGAGCCACCAATCTCGGCCTGACCCGGATGGCGGATGCGACGGGTATCTCCTACGACATCCTGTCCTGGACACAGGAGTGGTATGTGCGGGAGGAGACGCTGCGGGCAGCGAACCTGGCGATCATCGGCTACCACCAGCGACTGCCGTTGACCAGCATTTTCGGTGCCGGGACACTGTCGTCCTCGGACGGGCAGCGGTTCCCGACGCGCGGAAAGTCCACCACCGCCCGCACAGTGCCACAGTTTTTCGCTGACCAGGGATTATCGACCTATACCCACGTCACCGATCAGCACACCACCTACGGCACCAAGATCATCGTCACCACCCGCCGGGAAGCGCATTACGTGCTCGATGAAATCCTGGGCAACGCAACCGATCTGCCGATCACCGAGCACGCGACAGATACCCATGGCATCACGCTGGTGAACTTCGCGCTGTTCGATCTGCTCGGGATGCAGTTGTCTCCGCGCATCCGGGACCTGGGCAAGATCACTCTTTACCGGCCGGGGCCGCGCGCCGATGCCGAAGCCCGGTTTCCGCACGCGGGTCCTCTGCTGACACGGAAGTTGAATCTGGACCTGATCGCCGAGCACTACGACGACCTGCTGCGCCTGGCCGGGTCGCTGAAGTTCGGGCACGCCACCGCGTCGCTGCTGGTGGGCAAGCTGTCGGCGTCGGGCCGGCAGAACGCCCTCGCCGCGGCACTGAAGGAATACGGCGCTATGCGCCGGACGGTCTACGCGGCCCGTTACCTGTCGGATCCGGACTATCGGCGCAAGATCTCCCGCCAGCTCAACAAGGGCGAGTCCATCCATGCCCTCAAACGCGGCCTCATCTATGCTCACGACGGCGCGTTCCGGGCGCGGCATCTGGAAGCCCAAACCGAACAGGCATGGTGCCTGACCCTCGCCACCAATGCGGTAATCGCCTGGACGACAGAGTATTACGGGCTCGCGGTCGAGCAGATGCGCCGTCAAGGCCGCCGCATCGACGACGATGTGCTGGCCCACATCAGCCCGGCCCACAGCGAGAACATCAACTTCTTCGGCGCGATCGAGGTCGACATCGACGCCGAACTCGCCGCGCTCGGCCCGACCGGGTACCGGCCGCTACGGGTCCGCGACACGCTGTTTTGACCCGCTCCGAGGCCCCGGTACCTGCCCTTCGCTGTCGCAACCGACGACCAGATCCGTTAGGGCCGAGTCGTAATAGCGGGCTACGCCGAACTGCTCGGTCCGCACCCTCAGCCGCGCCGCCCAGGACGCCACCGGCAAAGAGGTGCGTGAGCTCATCAACGAGCGTCTGCTGTCGAAGCCCGGCGCCTGCCGGGAGATGCCCGGTTGATCAGTCGGTGGGTGCCCTGCACCGTTCTGCATCTTGGTATCGCCCGGGGAACGTCAGGGGCGGTCGATGTTCTCCCACAAGTCGAGGGCCGCCTGGTAGTGGGCGTCGGCCGCGAAGGGAGGGTTGCCGACGCTTACCGAGGTGGGCCGGTCTGTGACGGCGGACCACAGACGGGACTGCTCGCCGGTGGCGAAGTCGAGCACGATGTCGCGGATACGCGTGTCACGCTCGGCCTGTTCGGCGCTGCGGCCCGGCTTCTCCTGGCCGACCAGGGCGTACATCTCGGTGCCGTGCACGGCGGGCGCGCCCTCTGCGGGCCCGATCAGAAGGAGATGGGCGTTGCCGCCGCCGGCAGCGTGGGCCAGGGCACCGCGGGCTGCGGGGAGCCCGAAGATGTAGTCCGTCAGGAGCGCGGCGCGGACCTCGGCCGGGGTGCGGCCGCCCTGGTCGTAGGCATCGACGATCTTTCTGGCGTGGGAGCGGGGAATCCGCCATTCCGCGACCTCGTCGACGATGCGGTCGACGGTGTGCGGGTCGAACCGGTCGAGGTCGTTCGCCACCCACCAGCCCATGTCGTCGCTGGCCATGCTCAGCAGTACGTCGACATCGCGGTGTGCGCCCGAGGCGAGGACGTCCATGGGGTGGGCGTCCAGTACTGCACCCGGCTGCCCGATGTCCAGAACGACGCCGAGGCTTTTGCTGTCCATCCCGCCGCGGACTCCGAGGTCCGTCGGGGTGACCTTGTGCAGGGCGGCCACCAGCGAGCCCGTGTCGAGGTCGGTCAGCTTGTCGGGGTTGTCCGCGATGCCGAGTTCGGTGACGAACCGGTGTGCGAGTTCTTCGGCCCACCAGGCCGGCTGGAGACGCGAGGGCCCGGCGGAGAATCCGGCCAGGCGCCGGTACAGGCCGTTCGCGGAGGAGGCACCGAGCAGCCCGAAGGTGGCATAGGCGCCGCCGCTGTGGCCGTAGACGGTGACGTTGGCGGGGTCGCCGCCGAAGTCGGCGATATTCTGCTTGATCCAGGTCAGCGCGGCGATGAGGTCCTGCAGGCACAGGTTGCTGGCCTCGGCGAGTCGCCCGCCGTACTGCGAGAGCGAGACCGCGCCCAGTGCGCCGAGCCGGTAATTGACCGACACACCCACCACGCGCCCCGACGCGGCGAGACCAGAAGCGTTCGAGGTGATCTGCGTGTTCGCGCCGAACTCGAATCCGCCGCCGTGGACGTATACGGCCACCGGCAGCGAATTCGCGGTCGGTTGCGCCGGGGCCCACACGTTCAGGTTCAGGCAGTCCTCGCCGGTCCCGCTGTCCGCTTCGAGCCAGTCGCCGGTGTCGGGCTGGACGGGCGCGACGCCCTTGCGGTCGTAGGGGCGGTCCGGGTCGAAGTCCGCGAGCACGGGGCGGCGGTATCGCTCGGCGGTGGCGTACGGAATACCCCACCAGGACCGCACCCCTGGTGCAGTCGGGGCCGCGGGTGCGGTGGCGGTCATGACGTGTCCTTCCGGCGCGGTTCGGGTGTTCGCGCGGCGTGTCGGCGGCTGTTGCTTACGGTGACGCTCTCCCATCATTTCCTGGGATTCGGCAAATCGCCCTGCAGACACCGGTCACCTGGTGGTCACCAGGTGACACTTTCACCAGCGCCGCGCTCGGTCCGACCGGCCACCGGACGCTGCGGGTACGCGACACGCTGTTTGACTGGTGTATTGGTCAACCGCCTTCCCGATTTGTATCGCTGAAGCTGCTTACCCGGGTTTCTGGCCTGCTGCGTAGGCGGAGGGGGTGAGGCCGGTGCGGTTGCGGAAGAAGCGGCCGAAGTCGGCGGCGTCGGGAAAGCCCAAGTGAGCGGCGACGGCACGGGCTGTCCAGTCGGGCAGGCCGAGCAGGCGGCGGGCTTCGAGGAGGCGGCGCGCGTCGATCACCTGCCGTGCCCCGGTCCCCGCGGTGTCGTGGGCGGCGCGGGTGAGGGTGCGGACCGAGCAGCCGAGCAGACGGGCATAGTCGTCCACTCGGTGCAGCTCACGAAAGTGCAGTTCCAGCGCGTCGAGGAATCGCTTGTGGACAACCGCTCTGCGGCCTATGCCGCCCTTGGCGGGCAGCGGTGTGGCCGTTGTGGTGCCAGGGGCGTGGGCGAGGCGCAGCAGCAGGGCCTCCAGGAGGCTGCGGCGCAGGGCGTGGTGCAGGTCGAGGGGGCGTCGGCCCAGGGCGCGGTGTTCGTCGAGGAGCTGCAGTGCGGTGTTCTCGGTCCAGGGGGCGTCGTCGGGGTGCGGGGTCAGGACGGCGGGCGCGTCGTGCGCGGTGACGGGGGTGAGCAGGCGGGCGGTCTCGGCGCGGAGCACGTCCGGTTCGAACAGGATGAAGGGGCCGGTGGCGGTGCCGGGCGGGTGCCAGCACTGCGCGTGGCCGGGGCGTACCCACAGCCACTGGCCGGGGGCGACGGTGCGGGTGATGTGGTCGACGTCGTGCTCGAGGACCCCGGACGTCACGTGAATGAGGTAGTGGAAGGTGGCTCGGCCGGGGCGGGGCGGGTTCCACGGCCAGTCGTCGTGGTCGGCGAAGAAGTCCTCGATGGTGGTGACCTCCAGGCTGTACGGGGTGCCGACTGGGGGCTGGAAGCCGTACAGAGGAGTGGGTGCGCCTGCGGAAGGGACGGGTGCCTCGGCCCTGCCCGTCTGTCTGCTGCTGACCATTATGTGTCCGCAGTCTACGGCCCGAAATACTCGATCCCGGCGAATCATTGCTGGTGAGGCCCGGACAGTCGGGCCGTCGGCGCTTGAAGTCACAGGCGGCCCGCCGATGGCGGGCCGGTCGTACCACGACGCAAAGGAGCTGAACGTGATGAACGGCAAGAAGCTGCAGCAGATGGCCGCCGAGTACGCCGAGGGCCTGCCCGGCACCGTACTGGAACATCCCTTCGGTCCGGAGTGGGACGTGCACAAGGTGCGCGGCAAAGTCTTCATGCTGATGACCGACGTCACCGGGGAGCCGTTGGTGATCCTCAAGTCCGCCCCCGACGAGGCGGCGGCGCTGCGCGAGCAGCACGCCGAGATCACCCCCGGCTATCACATGAACAAGCGGCACTGGATCACCCTGCACGGTGGCGACACCCTCGACCGCGGCCTGGTCAAGGAGTTGGTGACCGACTCCTACCGGCTGGTGGTCGCGGGACTCCCGAAAGCACAGCAGCCGGTGGACCCGGCCTCGTACGCCCGGGGAGACCGGGCCCCGCGATGACCCTCACCGGGGCGCGGCTGCAGCAGGCGGCGCGGCGCGCGGCGAAGGCGCTGCCCGGCGTCGGCAGCAGCCGCCCCTTCACTGAGAAGCTGGATGTCTACAAGGTTGCCGGGAAGGTCTTCCTGATCGTCACCGACGATCCCAGTGAGCGGATCATCACGGTCAAGGCGGAGCCGGAACACGGGCTGCGGCTACGGGAGGAGTACCCGTCGATCACCGCCGGACGATATCTCGACAAGACGCACTGGATCTCCGTGGGCACCGACCGGGCCATCACCGCGGCCCTGGTCGAGGCCCTGGTCACCGATTCCTACGACCTGGCACTGGACTCGGCGCCCCGGAGCCGGCGGCCAGCGCGAACCTGACCGCCCGCCCCCACCACCAGCAGCTCCCTACTACTGGAAGCAGACACCGCTATGCCCCCGACCATGCGCGCCATCCGCCTCACCGGTCCCGTCACCCCCGACCAGCTCACCGTCACCGCCGCGCCGGTCCCCGACGTGCGCCCCGGCTGGGTCCGGATCCAGGTCAAAGCCTTCGGCGTCAACGAATCAGAGGTCACCAGCGCCAAGGGTCAGTCCAGCCCGGACTTCTCCTTCCCCCGCATCCTCGGCATCGAGGGCGTCGGCATCATCGACGCCGTCCCGGACGGCAGTGACCTCGAGCCCGGCCAGCAGGTGGCCACCATGATGGGCGGCATGGGCCGCGCCTTCGACGGCAGCTACGCCGAATACACCTTGGTCCCTCAAGACCAGCTCATTCCCTTCGACACGGACCTGCCCTGGGAAACTGTCGGCGCACTGCCGGAGATGTTTCAGACCGCCTACGGATCCCTCACCACCGGGCTCGACCTGCAGCGGGGTCAGACCCTGCTGATCCGTGGCGGAACCTCCACGGTTGGGCTGGCCGCAGCCACACTGGCCAAGGACCTGGGCGCCACCGTCGTGTCCACCACCCGCCGCGCCGAGCGCGCCCAGATACTGCGCGACCACGGTGTGGACCACCCGGTCATCGACGACGGGAAGATCGCCGACCGCGTGCGCCAGCTGTTCCCGGACGGGGTGGACGCCGCACTCGAACTGGTCGGCGGACCGGCCCTGCCCGACACCCTGCACGCGGTCCGCCCCGGCGGCACCGGCTGCTTCACCGGCTCGCTCTCGGACCAGTGGATCATCCCCGACTTCAACGCCTTCGCCGTCATCCCCATCGGCGTCCGCCTCACCGTCTACAGCGGCGACGCCAAAGACCTGCCGCCCGCCGTCTTCGACCACCAACTGCGGTCCATCACCGAAGGCCGCCTCGTGCCCGCCATCGCCAAGGTCTACCACGGCCTCAACCAGGTAGCCCAAGCCCACACCGACCTGGCAGCCGGCGGCACCCCGGGCAAACACGTCGTCGTCCTCGACTGACAGCGCAGCGCAGATGCCCGGCTCCAGCTCCCGAGCGGCGTCGACCTCACCAGCTGTCACCCACCCCCATTATCCGCTAGGAGAATCTCAAGGTCTCTGTTCACCGACGGCTACAGCTCATTCTCCGTCCTCGATCTCCCCTCCACTCGAGCGTTTTATGGCGAGGTCCTCGGCCTCCCGACGGAAGAGCTCGATGCGATGCTCACACTGCACCTACCCGGCGGCACCAGGGCAGCTGCGCAAAGCCGGCCTCGTCGAGACCGAGCGGCGCGGCGTGAACACCTTCCACCGCGCCCGCCGCGACGCCCTCGCCGCGCTGTGCATGGCTTCGATCCGGACTGCTGCCGCTGATTGCGAGGAGCGGGCCCGACGGCTCTCCGGCGTCCCGGAGGTGGAACAGCTACGACTGGCCTTCCGTTCGGTGGTCCCACTGTTCCGTAAACCGATCGGGCAACGGAACACCGTCGTGTACGGAACCGACCCCAGGTCGCGGGTGTTCCGTAGAGGTGTTCCACGAACCATCCCGGTCAACCCCCGCTATCTGAAACACTTTTCGGCATGGTCGAGCCGTTCCGCGTCGGATACTGCCGCTGCTCCACCGATGAGCAAGACGTAGAAATCCAGACCGACCAGCTGATCGCGCTCGGAGTCCCGAGCGAGCGAATCTTCATCGACACAGGCTTTTCCGGCACCACCCGCCGCAACCGTGCCGGCCTCGACAACGCCCTCGCCGCAGTCACCTCCGCCGCCGCGGCCATCACCGAACGACAGGTCGTCCTGACCACGACCAAGTTCGACCGGTTCGCCCGAAACATGGCCGAAGCCGGGGAGATCCTCACCGACCTCCGCAAGCGCGACGTGCTGTTCGGGCTGGGCAACTCGATCCATGACTGGCACGACCCCTTCGGCAAGCTCTTCCTCCAAACTTTGGCGATGGTCGCCGAATTCGAGGCGAACCTCAACCACCTGCGCACCCGCGAAGGCATGGCCAAGGCCCGCGCCAAAGGCCGACTCAAGGGGAAACAGCCGAAACTGCCTCTCGCAGCACGGAAAACGATCTACCGCCGCTACCACGACCCCGACGACGACGCGAGCCTGGCAGACCTCGCCGAGGAGTACAGCGTCGGCCGATCCACGATCCAGCATCGTCAGCGCCGCCGCACCTCGGGTGTAACTCACCGGACCTGACATATTCCGCCATCACCGCTGGTCAAGCCATTGTCGTTGTTTTTCGCACGATTACTACCGGGACCCCGGATAGCCCGGCCCGAATGAAGGAGACCTTCGGTCGGATAGGCGGGGCGAGGGGGGCACTCGGTCGAGCGCGACTGGACCTTTAGTGCTCGACCGGGTCCGAGTGTGCTTACAGGGCGCGGACTGTCAGCGCGTCGCGACCGAGAACCGCGCCGAGATGATCGAGCGCGGCGGCCAAACCCTTCTTCGGCAACGGCGCACCATCGAACATGCTGACCGCCACCGCGTCATCGGTGAGTTCCCAGGTGCCCACGATGCGGCCGCCCGCGAGGACGATCGGGGAGATCCAGCCCGCGGTGCGGCTGACCTTCGCGCGGTGATCGCCAGGCAGCAGGGCGGTATCGGCGGTGCCGGGACCCAGGATGTACTGGTCGAAGCCGCCGAGCAGGTGGACCGCGTCCGTGGGCTCGGTCGCGGCGAGGTCGTCGAGGTGTTCGCTCAGCAGGTAGCCGGAGCGGCCGTCGACCTCGACCTCGGTGAGGGTGTCCCCCAGCTCCGAAAACCAGCCGCGCAGTTCGGTTTTGCGCAGGCTGCCGCGGCTGAGCCACGCGTCGAACGCCTCCGGGGTCGCGGGACCGTACGCGCCGAGGTAAGCGGTGATGGCTGTTGGCGCGGCGACATCGGGTTCGGGCAGACCTGGCCAGCCCTTGATCAGCTGGGCCGGGTCGGCGAAGGTGATCTTGGCGCCCTGGGCCGGGCCGTGGCAGATAGCGCCTTGCCAGGCAAGGGGTTTGAGCAGCGCGCCCCAGCCGGAGCGCAGTTGTTCACCGAGCCGGTGGTATGCGGGGTCGGCGAGCAGCGTCTGGACCAGTTCCTCGCGGGTGAGCACGGCGCCGTCCAGGACTCGGCGCACCTCCTCGGTCAGGGCGGCGACCTCGGCCGGTGACGCACCGAAGTTGCGCTGCCACACCGGTTTCTCCCAGGTGCGGGCCGAGGCCAGCAGGGAAAGGCAGGCCGCGGCCAGATCCGGGGTGAGCGCGTGCAACGTGCCGCGCATCGCCCAGGTCTTGATCAGGGTGCCGTCGTTGAGCGCACCGACCAGCGCACCGGCCTCCGGCGTCGAGCTGCGCAGCGCCACCGCCATTTCCGCCGCCGAGGTGACCTGCGCCTGCACACCACACAACCGATCGACGATCTCGGGCACGCCGGCGGCGCGCGAGACGACATACTGCCGCCGCAACCGCCACGCGAAGACCTGATCCCAGGTGAGGCGCATAGGAACTCCTTAGCACTCAGCCCAACACGGCGCTGCAGAACGCTACCGTAGCCGCGACGGCCGCGAATCCGGTTACCGTCGCCGCGATCACGCCGAGCAGCGCGGTGCGGGTGGTGGCCCGCCGCATCGGGCTCACCGGGTCCACCAGACGCTCGGCCCGCGCCAGCACCGCGGTCCCCGCCGCGGCCAGCGCACCCGAGGGCACCGGCCCGGACACACCGAGGATCACCAGCAACCCGCCGAGCAGCGGTGCCGAACCATGCTTGTCGGCCGCCTTGTCATCGGCACACATCTCGAGCAGCCGGGCGATCTCCGCCGTGCCGAGGGTGACCAGACGCAGACCAGGCAGCGTGGTCGCGATCGCGCGCAACACCGCCGTCAACGGAGCGTGCCTGCCGGACAGATGTGCCCGCTCATGCGCCAGCACCGCGGCGAGCTGCTCGGGTGCCAGCGCCTCGAGCGCGGCACTGGTCACCACGATCGTGTCCGGTCGTCCCGGCACGCAATAGGCTTGGCGCTCCGGCGAATCCAGCACCAGCGCGCCGAGCCCTGGCACCCGGCGCCCGACCAGTCGCAGCGCCTTCGCGTGCGCGTGGGTGCGCCTGCGCATCTCCCGCACCACCGACACCGCGCGCGCCACCACCGCCATCGTGCAGGCCGCGACCAACGCGCCGATCGCGAAGGTGACCGCCTTGGTCGCGCCGCTGCCGTCCTCGTGCATCGGGTTCCACATGATCGCGACGCAGGCGCGCAACGCGTCGTGCGGATGTCCCCAGTAGGTGGCGAACTCGACCGTGAGCATGGTCGCCGCCGCCGCCCACGCGCCCAGCGTGCCGACGATCGCGACCACCCAGGCGATGATGCCGAGTCGCGGCGCGTTGCCACGCCGGGTCAACCTGCGCAGCACCGGCGGACCGAGGGTGGCCACCGTGGCGCCGTACACCATCAACGCGATCGCCAGCGTCACGTCGCGGCGCCCGGCGGTGCTTCGGGAGTCTTGTGCGCGGTGAGCCTGCGCAGCGCGGCACGCAGCCCGGCCGATTCCTCGGCGCTGATCCGGTCGACGAAGTGGCTCAGCACCAGATCGGAGCGGCCGCCCGCGCCCAGCGCCTCGAGCATCAGCCGGGCACTGTGCTCCTCGCGGGTCAGCGTCGGCCAGTACCTGTAGGCCTTGCCGGAACGTTCGCGCGCCAGCCAGCCCTTGCGGTGCAGGTTGTCCATGGTGGACATGACGGTGGTGTAGGCGATGTCGCGCTGGGCGGACAGTTCGTCGAAGATCTCGCGCACCGTGGTGTCCTCTGCGTCCCGATCCCAGATGCGGTCCATGATCACCGCCTCCAGGTCTCCAAATCCGCGCACAGTACCGACTCCCTCATCCAAAAACGTGTCCTGCTGTTGGGTCAGCGTACCGGTTAGTCCGAATTGCTACGTAGCCAAGCCGTAGATTTGGCAGATTTCCTCGATGACCAGGGTTCCGGATGTCGGTGGGCCATGCGAACATATGTTCGTGTCCGACGCATCCGCATCCCGCCCGCGGATCGTCGCGCGGGCCGAGGCCTCGATCCTGCACGCCGACCTCGACTCGTTCTACGCCTCGGTCGAGCAGCGCGACAATCCCCGGCTGCGCGGCAAACCGGTGATCGTGGGCGGCGGGGTGGTGCTCGCGGCCAGCTACGAGGCGAAGGCGTTCGGGGTGCGCACCCCGATGAACGGCGGGCAGGCGCGGCGACTGTGCCCGCACGCGATCGTCGTGCCGCCGCGCATGTCGGCCTATGCCGAGGCGAGCAAGGCGGTGTTCGAGGTCTTCCACGACACCACGCCGTTGGTCGAGGGCGTCTCCATCGATGAGGCGTTTCTCGATGTCGGCGGGCTGCGGCGCATCGCGGGCGAACCGATCGGCATCGCCGAGCGCTTACGCGGCCAAGTGCGTGATCAGGTCGGACTACCGATCTCGGTGGGCATCGCCCGCACCAAATTCCTGGCCAAGGTCGCCAGCGCCGTCGCCAAGCCCGACGGCCTGCGCTTCGTCCCACCCGACGCCGAACTCGACTTCCTGCACCCGTTGCCCATCGAAAGGCTCTGGGGCGTAGGCGAAGTCACCGCGCGCACCCTGCACGATCACGGCATCACCCGGGTCGGTCAGCTCGCCGACCTCGGCGAAAGCCCGCTGCGCGCCCTGCTCGGCGCGGGCGCCGCCCGCCACCTCTACGCCCTGTCCTGGGCTCGCGACCCCCGCCGCGTCGAAACCGGTGTGCGCCGCCGCTCCATCGGCGCCCAGCGCGCCCTCGGCCGCCGGCCCCACCCGCCCGACGAGATCGAGGCCTACCTGCACGGCCTGACCGACCGTCTCGGCCGTCGCCTGCGCGCCGCCGACCGCATCTGCCGAACCCTGGTGCTGCGCATGCGCTTCGACGACTTCACCCGAGCCACCCGCTCGCACACCCTGCCCGAGGCCACCGACCACACCGAGACCCTGCTGTGCGCCGCGAGGTCGCTACTGGCCACTGCCATGCCGACGATCCAGGAACGCGGCCTCACCCTCATCGGCCTGGCGCTCACCAACCTCGCCGACGCCGACCCATGCCAACTCGCACTCCCCTTCGAAGCCCGCGCCACCAACACTCTCGACGCCACCCTCGACGACCTACGCCACCGCTTCGGCTCCGCCGCCATCACCCGCGCCGCCCTACTCGGCCGCGGCGAGGGCCTCTCGGTCCCTCTCCTACCGGACTGACAACTCAGCCATCGAGCTGCGAAAACAGAATCGTCGCCGGGAACGGGCTTTCCAGAACGACCGCCTCTTGATGCGTGTCGACCAACCGGTAGACGCGAGTGGCCCAATCGAGGCGGTATTCGTGAATCATCTTCACGTACAAGCTCGCATCCAGGTGAACGACGAGATATACGGGGATGCCTTCATAGGCGTATTCCGCCAGCTTGTCGACAGTGTCGGTGTAGCCGGATCCGGGGGAAACGACCTCACCAACCAGCAAAGCAGCGCCGGTCGTCAGTTTCGACCCGCGCTCGACACAGCGATAGACGGTGACATCCGGTCGGCGAAACGAGAACGCGCCGTCGCGGTTTCGCCGTCGCGTGAAATGAACATCGACGTCGGTCGACACGCGCGTACAAGGGTCGGCGGGCTTGGCGGCCTCCAGCTGGTTGGCCAGTCGGCGTGCCACATCGCTATATTCGGGCGAACCGCTCTGGCAGCGAATGATGTTGCCGTCGATGACCTCGATCAGCTTGCGCAGATAGCCCGGCAGCTGGTCATAGTCGGCCTCGGTCATCTCCAAGGCGCCAGGATCGTCGGCCCACACCGGTAGTACGCGCACTGGCTGCCTCGCTCGCAGAAAGGTTATCGGTCATGCTACGCAGCATGTCGCCGGAGCATGACCGTGCAACCGAGAGCCTTCGGCGTTATGAGGTCGACTGGGCCTGCGCGGCGGCCAAGGCCTCTTCCTGGATGCGGGGGAATTGGGCGGCCATGGCTTCGGAGAGGGCTTGGGCGGCGGAGAGCGGGCGGATCATGACGGTGAGGCTGTCGATCTTGCCGTTGTCGTCGTAGTGCAGGAAGTCGCAGCCGTTGACGGTCTTGCCGTCGACCTTCGCCTCGAAGATCAGCGCGTGGTCGCGGCCGTCGGGGTTGGCGATCTCGCGCAGGTAGTGGAAGTCCTCGAAGACGCGCAGCACGCCGCGCAGGATGGCGGCGGTGATCGCCTTGCCGGGGTAGGGCTTGAACGCGACCGGGCTGGTGAAGACGACGTTGTCGGCGAGCAGCGCCTCGACCGCCTCGGTGTCTCTGGCTTCGACGGCCTCGCGGAACGTAGTCATCACGGCACCTCGCATATGCAACTCGTTGAATAGGGTCGGTTCGAGGGTAACGCAGAAACTTCCGAGCGGCACCCGCGCACGGGCCCGCCGCGGATGATCAGTGCGGGCGCTTGGGACGCTTGTCCATGAGCCGCAGGATCAACGGCGTGAAGATCAGCTGCATCGCCAGTGCCATTTTGCCGCCGGGCACCACGATGCAGTTGGGCCGCGACATGAACGAGTCGTGCAGCATCGACAGCAGGTAGGGGAAGTCGATGACCTTGGGGTCGGCGAAGCGGATGACGACGAAGCTTTCGTCGGCGGTCGGAATGCTGCGTGCGATGAAGGGGTTCGAGGTGTCCACGGTGGGCACGCGCTGGAAGTTGACGTAGGTGTGCGAGAACTGCGGGCAGATGTATTTCACGTAGTCCGGCATGCGCCGCAGGATCGTATCGATCACCGCCTCGCTGGAGTACCCGCGTTCGGTCTTGTCGCGGATCACCTTCTGAATCCATTCCAGATTCACGATCGGCACCACACCCACCAGCAGATCCGCGTACTGCGCGACATTCACGCTGTCGGTGACGGCGGCACCGTGTAGCCCTTCGTAGAACAGCAGATCGCTGCCCGGCACCAGATCCTGCCATGGCGTGAACGTGCCCGCGGGCTGCGCGTGCGGCTTGGCCTCGACCTCATCGTGCAGATACTTGCGCACCGCCCCGACCCCGGTCTCGCCGTAATCACGAAACAGCGTCTCCAGTTCTTTGAGCAGATTCGCCTCCTCGCCGAAATGCGAGAAGGTGAGATTGCGGTTCTGTTCGGCCTCGGCCATCGCAAGCTTCATCTCGTTGCGGTCGTAGCGGTGGAACGAATCACCCTCCACCACAACGGCATTGATGCCTTCCCTGCGGAATATCTCCTGAAATGTCCGCGTGACGCTTGTCGTTCCCGCACCGGATGATCCGGTGATCGCGACGACGGGATGCTTGACCGACATGGCACCTCCTCGATGGCACAACAGATTTCAGTGCGGCGCCGGGCGAAACAGCGACCGCGACCCGAACAACGAGCTGTCGAAGACATGCCCCTCGTCGGGCTCGCTGTGATACCGCTCGATCCGCTCGACCTCGTTGCGCGACCCGAAGATCAACGGCACCTGGTGGTGCACGTGCTCGGGCGGCACCTCCAGCACCCGCTCGCCCCCCGTGGTCGCCCACCCACCGGCCTGCTCGACGATGAACGCGATCGGATTGGCCCCATACAGCAACGACACCCGCCCCGGACGCACCGGCGGACGGTTGTCGTGCGGATACAGATACACCCCGCCCCTGGTCAGAATGTGGAAGGTGTCCGCGACCAGCGAGGCAACCCAGCGCATATTGAAATCGCGCCCGCGCGGCCCCTCCACCCCGTCGAGGCACTCGTGCACGTAGCGGCGCACCGGCCGCTCCCAGAACCGCTCGTTGGCGGCGTTGATCGCGAACCCGGAGGTGTCCTCGGGGATGCGCATCCGCGGATGGGTCAGCACGAACGCGCCGATCTCGCGGTCGAGGGTGAATCCGTCGACACCGCTGCCGGTGGTGATCACCAGCATGGTCGCCGGGCCGTAGAGGGTGAACCCGGCACACACCTGACGCACGCCGGGCTGCAGGAAATCATCCGCGGTGGGCGAGCCGCTCTCGCGCTCCGGTGCGCGCAGTACGCTGAAAATCGTTCCGACAGGCAGATTTACGTCGATGTTGGAAGACCCGTCGAGGGGATCGAAGGCGAGCAGATACTTGCCGCGCCGATGCGCGTCGGGCACCGGGTGACTGGTCGTCATCTGCTCCGACACCAGCGCGGCCAGATGCCCGGTCCATTGCGTCTCGCTCACCATGATGTCGTTGGCGATGGCGTCGAGCTTGCGGTGCACCGTCGGTGGCAGATTATCCGGCTCGGCGGCGCGGTATTCACCCACCCCGTCGGCTTCGCCTCCTGCCGTCCCCCTGTGTTCACCCACCCCGTCGGCTTCGCCTCCTGCCGTCCCCCTGTGTTCACCCACCCCGTCGGCTTCGCCTCCTGCCGTCCCCCAGCGCGATCCGACAATGGCACCCCGGGTCACCTGATTGGCGATCATCTTCGTCGCGGTGGCAACAACATTCAGCAACGCGGAGAACTCACCGGACGAGCCGGGGTGCCGATGCTCCTCCTCGATCGTGTATCGGGTGAGCGTCTTCAGTCCCTCTGGCATGGGCGCCTCGATCTCGTCACGCTGGGGCCCGCGCGCTCGGCCCGTCCTGCGGTGCGGTGCTGTCGGTGAACACGCTGCTGCCGTAGACATCCCGGTCGGTCAGCGTGATCAGATCGGTCCTGGTCAGCGGCCGGTGCAGCTCCACCAGCCGCTTGGCCTGCCGCAGCCGGCAGCGGTCCAGCGCGTTGCGCACGCTGCGCGCGTTGGAGAACCGGGCCCGGGTCATCCGCAGTTCCAGATACTCGGCGAAGGCGGTATGCGCGGGCGGGTCGAAGCGAAAGTTCTCCCCCGCCACCATGAGTTCGGCGATACCCATCAGCTCGTCATGGGTGTAGTCGGCGAACTCCAGATGGTGGGCCACCCGTGAGGACAGGCCGGGATTGGCGGAGAAGAAACGCTCCATCCGGTCCGGGTAACCCGCGAAGATCACCACCAGGCTGGCGCGCTCACTTTCCATCTCCTGCAACAGGATTTCGATGACCTCTTGGCCGTAGTCCCGCTCGTTCTCCGGGCGGAACAGGTAGTAGGCCTCGTCGATGAACAGCACCCCGCCTGCCGCCTTGGCCAGTGCCTCCTTGGTTTTCGGCGCCGTGTGGCCGATGAACTGGCCCACCAGGTCATCCCGGGTGACGGTGTGCACCTTGGGCTTTCGGATATAGCCAAGTGCGTGCAGCATTTCGGCCATGCGGAGCGCGACGGTGGTCTTGCCGGTGCCAGGACCGCCGGTGAAGCTCATGTGCATGGTGGGCCGCGAGGAACTCAGGCCGAAACGTTGCCGGGCCCGGTCGATCAGCAGCAGTGCCGCGATCTCGCGCACCCGGCGTTTGACGTTGGCCAAGCCGACGAGTTCGGCGTCGAGCCTGCGCAGCGTGTCCTCGACGTCGTTGCCCGCGATGTCGGTCGAAAGATCCAGCACCGCGTCGTCATCCAGAATATCGGGCGCGTCGGCTTCTGCAGGCTCGGCGCGCACCGGCCTGCCGTCGCCCGTGCCGGGACGGTGTAGTCGGAAGCCGTTGGCCTCAGCCGCCATACCGCTGTCCCTGGCGATCGTCGGTGGCGTAGGAGCGCAGGCCGTACTTCTGCTGACGATCCGGTCCTTCCAGGCGGGTCAGCAGGAAGCCCGGTTCGTCGGCCGGACGCTGCACCAGGAAGCTCAGCGCCGTGGTCTGCCTGCCGAAGCGGGCGTCGTAGGCCAGCACCCGCACGTAGTGGCGCGGGAAAGTCGAACGGCAGGCATTGATTTCGGCGAGGACACCGTCGGGCTCGTCCAGATCGAACAGCGGCAGCCCCCACATCTCCCAGTAGGCGTTACGGGGATGTGGGTCGTCGGTGTACTCGATCGACACCGGCCAGCTGTTGAGCAGCGCGTAGCGCACCTGGGCGGAGATTTCCGCGTCGGTGAATTCCGGCAGGTACGAAAAGGTTCCGTGACGCAGGTACATGATGTGTGCTCCAGGGGATTTCAGCGCGTGGCCGTCGGCACCGCATCCGGTGCGTCGGTGGAGGTGTAGTCGAAGGTGACATCGCCCCAGGTCGCCAGCGCGACCTCGAGCGGACGGCAGATCTCGGCGGCCTTACGCAATACGTCCGGGCCTTCTTTGAGCAGATCGCGACCTTCGTTGCGGGCCTTGACCACTGCCTCCAATGCCACCCGATTGGCCTCGGCACCGGCCGCGATCCCCAGCGGATGCCCGATGGTGCCGCCGCCGAACTGCAGGATCACGTCATCGCCGAAAAGGTCGAGCAGCTGATGCATCTGCCCCGCGTGAATACCACCGGACGCCACCGGCATCACCCCGGGCAGGCTCGCCCAGTCCTGGTCGAAGAAGATCCCGTTGCCGAGGTTCGCGGGAATGTGGTTGTCGCGCAACGTGTCATAGAACCCCCGCGTCGTCGCCGGGTCGCCCTCGAGCTTGCCGACCACCGTGCCCGCGTGCAGATGATCGACCCCGATCAGCCTGCACCACTTGGCAAGCACCCGGAAGCTCACCCCGTGTGTCTTCTGCCGGGTGAAGGTGGAATGCCCGGCCCGGTGCAGGTGCAGCAGCAGCCCGTTGCGCCGCGCCCAGTGCGACATCGATTGCATCGCGGTGTATCCCACGGTCAGGTCGATCATGATCACCACACTGCCCAGTTCCTTGGCGAACTCGGCCCGCTCGTACATGTCCTCCATCGACGCCGCGGTGACATTGAGGTAGTGACCCTTGATCTCACCGGTCTCGGCCATGGCGCGGTTCACGCCCTCCATCGCGAACAGATAGCGATCGCGCCACCGCATGAACGGCTGGGAGTTGATGTTTTCGTCGTCCTTGGTGAAATCCAGCCCGCCCTTGCACGCCTCATAGACCACCCGGCCGTAATTACGCGCCGACAGACCGAGTTTCGGCTTCACCGTGGCCCCCAGCAGCGGCCGGCCGTACTTGGTGAGATATTCGCGTTCCATCACCGTGCCGTGCGGCGGACCCTGAAAGGTCTTCACATACGCCACCGGAATCCGCATGTCCTCCAGGCGCAGCGCCAGCAGCGGCTTGAAACCGAACACATTGCCGATCACCGAGGACGTCAGGTTGGTGATCGAGCCCTCCTCGAACAGGTCGAGATCGTAAGCGACATAAGCGAAATACTCCCCTGGGCGCCCCGGCACCTCGTCGACGCGATAACACTTGGCCTGATACTTCGAGTGCGCGGTGAGCCGGTCGGTCCACACCACCGTCCATGTCGCCGTGGACGATTCACCCGCCACCGCCGCCGAGGCCTCGATCGGATCCACGCCGGGCTGCGGAGTCACCCGGAATACGGCCAGCACATCGGTATCCGACGGCTGATAGTCCGGCGCGTAATACCCCATAGACGCATACGATTGAACGCCCGGATCCCACCGGTCCCGCTCGGTCTCTTCGGCCATTGTTCCTCCTGGCAGTCGTTACTGCGGGACGCCCGTTGCCGGGGTCGGGTTGTGCGCGTTACGAATTCCAGGATGACGGCAGCGCCGACAACAAACAATTTGATTGTTCCTGCGAAAGCTCAACGAAATAGTCAGGTTTCGCGCGACCCTGATCGGGTAAAGGAGTTCGCGGGCGGCGGAAAACTTCCGGAAACCGCAGCGAACACCCCGGGACGCGCACCGTCCCGGGGTGTTCACGCGCGGCGCGGAAAGGGACTCACGCGCCGCCGTCGGGTCGACCTCGACATCATCGATGTTTCCACAGATCACCACCCCCGCGCCGCACCCGCGGAGCCGTCAATTCCGTTGGCACCAGAGTCACCGTCGATCGTTTGCTACCGTCGGCAGATGGGAGCGGTCAGTGCGGCCAGGATGGAAACATTCCTGGTGGTCGCCCGCCTCAGCAGCATTCGTCGCGCCGCCACTCAGCTGCACATCACCGAGGCCGCCGTCTCCGCCGCCGTCGCGCACATCGAAAAACAGCTCGGCGCCAAGCTCATCGCCAAATCCGGGCGCGGCATCGCGCTCACCGAAGCGGGCCGCGTCTACGCAGAATACTGCCGCAGCATCCTCGGCCTGATGAAAGAAGCCCACGCCGCCGTCCAGCAGGCCGAAACCGGGCGACTACGCATCGGCGTCGTCGCCACCGCAGGTGAATACGTCCTGCTGCGCCCGCTCGCCGCATTCCGCAACCGCTACCCCGACATCGAGCTCAGCCTGTCCGTGCACCCTCGCGACGTCCTGTTCCTCGAATTGCAGCACCACGAAACGGATCTCGTCATCGCGGGCCGGCCACCCCGCAACACCGGCCTGGTCATCCGCGCCCGCCGCCCGAGCGACCTCATCGTCGTCGGCGCCACCGACCACGACCCGCTCCGCACCACCTGGCTACTGCGCGGGCGCGGCTCCGGCACCCGCGACGCCACCCTCGCCCTCCTCGACCAACTCGACATCACCCCACCCACCCTCACCCTCGGCAGTCACGGCGCCGTCCTCGCCGCCGCCCGAGAAGGCCTCGGCGTCACCCTCATCCACAGCGACGCCGTCTCCCACGACCTCGAATCCGGCACCCTGCGCATCCTCCCCGTCACCGGCACCCCCCTCGACCGCCCCTGGCACGCCATCACCACCCGCACCCCCACCCCCACCACCCGCCTCTTCCTCACTCATATTCTCGACCCCGAAGAAGTAGGCCCCGCCGCCTTCTACCCGGCCTGATCCCAGCGCCGCATCAGCTGAACCGCATGGTGAATGTGGTTGCGGCTCAGCCGCTATTGCGCCGTTGCTCAACACCATTCATTACGATCTGTTGCGCCGCCAGACCTCGTAAACCGCCACGACAAAGCCGCTCGCGCCAGCGAGGACTGCCACTCCGGCGTTGCCGACGGTCACTAGAACGATCACGGTTGCCGCGATCATGGTCAGTGCGATCAGGTCGATGGCCCAGTGCCCGATCCGGCGTTCCGGGTTTCCTGGGATGATATGGGCGGGGCGTTTGGTTACTCTCATTGTGTTCCGTTGTTCAGGTTTCGCAGCATGGACATTCGGGATGCTCAGTCGCCCCCGTCTGCTCCAGCAGGCGGGGGTGTACTTGTTCCAGAACTCCGGCGATCACGCTGGACTGCCAGGGGGTGTGCCAGTGTCCGAGAACGTTTATCGTTAAAGCATGAAATCGCAACGGAGAGCCGCGTGGGCACTTCTCAAATAGATCAATTCGGAAAGTCTGAAAAAGATCTTCACGCGGAATATTTCGACGGCCCGCAACCGTCGCGGACGTGCCGCAACCGCGTTTCAGCTTGCTGATCAGCGCTCGGCCCGCGCTGCGAGTCAGGGGTGCGGACACAGGCGATCCCTTCCGATTTACTGCATTCGATCATGTAGCGCAAAGCCCTTGACGTATTCTCTAGGAAGGTCCAGGCATGGATCGCTTTGGGCTGCGATCTAGAAAGCCGGTTCGGTCCTGCTTGGGTTGTTCAGCCTGCCAAAGCCACTCTCTCGAAACCCGTAACTTGTTACGGGTTTTCGGTCACAAAAAAACATAGAATGTCGCTATGACGAGCGGTCGTGGGGATAACAACGACAGCGTGGGCGCCCGGATACGCCGGGCGCGGAAGGCGAAGAACCTCAGCCAGGCAGAGCTAGGCGCACTGGTGGGCCGGTCGGAGTCGTGGCTCGAGAAAATCGAGAATGGCCGGCTTGCCCTGGAGAAGTTCTCACTCATCGACAGACTCGCCGAAGTCCTCGCCATCGATGTCGCGTGGCTGCTCGGTCAGCCGTATCACCCCGGCGAGCCCGCGCATAACGCCGGACATAGCGAAGTCCCCACCCTGCGAACCGCATTGCGCCGCACCAGCTTGATCCTGTCCGGGCACCCCCGCATACACGCTGTCGGCGTGCCGCAATCGTTGAGTGCGTTGCGCAACAGCGTGAACCGGGTGACCCGGCGCCGCCAAGCGGCGAACCTCCTCGAGGTGATGCTCGCGCTACCCGAGTTGGTCGAGGCCCTCAATACCCGAGCACTCGACACCGCGGGAACGCCGCAGAGAGACGTTGTGTATGGGCTCATCGTCGAGACGGGCCACATAGCACGCATGGCGCTCAATCAGCTCGGCTACCACGACCTCGCGTGGACCGCCGTCGAGAACGCCGCCATCGGGGCGGCGATAGTCGACGATCCCCTGCTCAAGGCATGCTCGGCGTGGGACCGGTGCGGTGTCCTGCTGCATACCGGGTCACCCTCGGAGGTCTTTACAGTCGCCGAAGCCGCGATGAACGACCTGGCCGATCTGCTCAAAGCGCCGACCCCGCAGGTGTTGTCGCTCTACGGTGCGCTCAACCTCCGTTGCGCGGTCGCCGCGTCGCGACGCCATGACGCGGGCACTGCCGCACAGCACCTCGACGAGGCTCAACGTGTCGCTGCCCGTTTGGGTGTGGACCGCAACGATTTTCAGACCGTGTTCGGCCCGGGCAACGTCGCGATACACGCGACCGAGATCGCGGTCGAACTCGATCAGCCAGACATCGCGCTGGCGCGAAAGGGCCGATTCGACCTGGCGGCCGTGCCCTCCAAGGAGCGTCACACCAGCCACTACATCGACCTGGCCCGCGCCTACAGCCAACTCAGCCAGGACGCCGTCGCGGTAGCGACGCTGCGCCAGGCCGCCGCTATCGCCCCGCACTATGTCTACAACCACCCTCTTGCCCGCGGCCTTGTCGAACATCTGCTACGTCGCGCCCAACCGACTGCGTTCGACGCCGGGCTGGCCGGCCTCGAACGCGCTATGGGTCTGGGCTGAGTGTCTCGAGCGACGCTGCGCCCTAGTTGCGGCGGGCTGAGTCGAGCGCCGAAAGGAACGGATCGGCGTCGTCCACGTTGACCACGATCGATCGGGGTGATACTCGGCGCCAACCTTGGGTGCGGGCGGGGATTGGTTCGGTGAGGTCGATGCGGGCCAGGGATGCGGGGGGCGGATGGCGGTCCAGGTGGAGAACGGAAACCTCCCACTACGCCGAGGAAGCTGACTCCGGCGACCAGGGCCGCCCATGCTCCCCTGCGGCCCAACCCGATACGCACCGGCTCGGCAATCGCTGTCGCACTACGCAGTGTAGTAGCGGCTGTGGCTGCTAGCGACCTTGCAGGGATTTGACGTTGTTGCCGAAGGTCCAGTTGCGTGAACCGTCCCAGTTGATGGACCAGGTCATCAGGCCCTTCAACTGATTCGCGGAGCCGGTGCCGTAATGGTTCCAGGCCTGGGCGACCAGGTTCGGGGCCATGTAGCCGCCGCCCGCGCCGGGCTGGGCCGGGAGGCCGGGGGCTTGCTTGTCATAGGGGACGGTGATGGTGGTTCCCTGGACGGTGAGACCCTTTGCCAGGCAGTCGGTTTGGGCGATGAAGCCCTGAACGGTTCCGGCCTGGTAGGAGTCGCCCGCGCAGCCGTACATGCTGCCGTTGTAGTACTGCATGTTGAGCCACCAGAGGCGGCCGTTGTCGGCGTATTTCTTGATGATCGGGAGGTAGGCGCCCCAGATCGAACCGTAGGTGACACTGCCGCCGGTGACGTACGCGGTTTCGGGGGCCATGGTCAGGCCGAAGCCCGCGGGCATCTGGGCCAGCACACCGTCGATGATGCGCACCAGATTGGCCTGGGAGGTCGACAGGGTCTTGATGTTGCCGCTGCCGACCAGGCCGGTTTCCAGGTCGATATCGATGCCGTCGAAGTTGTACTGCTTCAGGATCGGCACGATGGTCGCGACGAACCGGTCGGCGACCGCACTGGAGTTGAGGTCGATGCCTGCCGCCGCACCGCCGATCGACATCAGGATAGTGGCACCGGCCGCCTTGGCCTGGCACATCTCCGTGGGCGTCGCGACCTTCACGGTCGCGTCCATCCCGTCCTCCCAGCGCGCGGTGCCGTCGGATTCGATAACCGGGAACGCCGCGTTGATGACATTGTGGCCGTGCGCGGCGATGCGAGCGTCGGTGATCGGGATCCAGCCCATACCCGGATGAACACCATTGGACGCACCGTCCCAGTTCTCCCAATAGCCTTGCAGCACTTTCCCTGTCGGCTTCGGCTTAGTGGGACAGGTGGTGTCGTTCGCCGCCGCGGAAACACCCGGCGCGACCGCGACAACCATCGTCCCGATCGCCGCCAGCAAAGCCATCACAAACCGGAGCAGCACCAAGCGATGGCCGACCCCACGAGAGCCACATGTGGAATTCATAGCTAAGTAGAACCACACCCAGAATGATCAACTCCAATGGCGACAACTGGGGAGCAGCACGTTTCCGAAATTGGCCACCGCACCGTCCCCGAGAATTGAGCCCGAATTCCCTTCGTAAAAGACGCTTCCATGATCATGGGGAATTGATGCAAGTGCTCTCTCGAACGATGCCGACACCAATACCCCATGATCTTGGTCGCGACCCACCACGTCGAAATCCGCACCCTTTCTCGGGACCCGCACCGACTAGGGGCCCCTAAAGACGGTGCGGATCCCAAGAGAGAGTGCGGAATTCGATGTTGCTGGCCGTTCGGGGCGAGGTGCGCAGCCAACCGGACGTGGCGGCGGGACCGCTTGCGGTTTGCCGCCACGTCCAGTTGATGGTGCTGGTTACAATTGACCGTGTTGGGAGTCGAAGGTGACGACGCGGCCGCCGAGTTGGACCTGGGCGCCGGGGGTCAGCTTCACCGGGTGGCCGGGGATGGCGCGGGTCCAATCCTGGTGGCCGGGTTGGCGGATGTGGGTGCCGTTGGTGGAGCCGCCGTCGACGACGGTGACGTCCCAGTCGATGAGGCGAATCTCGGCGTGGGCGCGCGACATTCCGCCCGACGCGTCCTCCAACCGGACCGGGCGGGCACCGCGGGCAACGGCGTCCGCGTGTTCGGGTTCGCGCCCGAGCACGCAGTCGTTGTCGAGGACGAACGAGGTGCCGTCGTCGAGCAGCAGCAGCCCGAGCGGTGGGCGGACACCATCGGTGAGGATGCAGGTCAACTGGTCCATTCGGATGCCGCAGACCGCACAGAACGACACCCGCGGATCGTTGAGATGGTCACGCGCACATTTGAATCCCTTGACCACGAAACCGTGCGGGGCCCCCTCGGGAATCGGAGCGCCGCCCAGAACCCGGGCAACCAACCCCTCGGCCGAGACCATCGTCTCTTGAAGATCGACATCGCTGACGAACCCCTGATCCAAAACCTGATCCTGCGTCCCGGATTCCTGCGGTGCAATGCCAAGCTGTTCACCGCCATACGCCCCCTCCACCTTCCTCAGGTTCGCCGGCATCGCAATGCGCGGCGGAGCCGAACTCACCGACGGCGATTCTTGGCTCGGCCACTCAGGATGCGCACTGGAGTAATCCGGCGGAGTCAGGCCCATCGATGACGAGTCGTCGCTCGACCTGGGGGCACCCGAGGCGCCGTACGAGTCAGGCATCGCAAGGTCCGGCGGAGCCGAACTTACAAACGGCGAATCTTGGCTAAGCCCTTCGGGATTCGCGCTCGAATAATCGAGCGGACGCGGCGGAGCCACGCCCATCGGAGACGAGTCATCGCTCGGTCCCTCAGCACCCGAGGCGCTATACGCGTGGTGCGAATGCGGCGGAGTCATCGCTCCGCGTGGTGGAGTCACACTGATGGGTGGCGAGCCTTCATACGACTCGGAACCCGTAGGTTCAGCCCCGCCCGAGAGGCGCGGCCCACTCGGCGGCTCCCCTGCCGAGCCTTCACCGAACGATCCACTGCTGCCTGCAGCTCCGCCCGAGAAACCCGGCGCGCTCGGCGCGCTTCCCCCCAGCGGGGACAAGCCATGATTGACCGCCCCGATGTCCCCCGGCTCTGTAGCGCCACGGAAACGCGGCGCGCTCGCAGGCTGCCCCGCGGCAGGGGACGATTCTTCGTACGGCGACTTGGTGTTCGCAGGCACGGCCGCGCCAGGAGATTGCGACTCGTAGCCGACCGCCCCGATCCTCCCCGGCGCCGCGCCAGAGTCGTGCGGCACTCCGGAAGACTCTGCCGCAACGGATGGCGATTGTTCGCTGCCCGGCCCAGTGCTGCCCGGCGCGACAGAGCCGGGGAAGTGTGACCCGCTCGAAGGCTCTCCGGCGAGAGGTGGCGAGTCTTCATGCCGCACCTCGGGACTCACAGGTAGGGCCGGATCCTGGAAGCGTCGCCCACTAGAGGGTTCTGCGCCAAGCGGCGACGCTTCTCCGCTGAGTGCCCCCGTACGTTCTGACTGCGCCGCATCGGCGAAGTGCGCTGCGTGCGAAGGCTCCAGCGGGTGGGGTGACGTTTCTTCATCGAGCGACCCAGGAGGTTCTGATGCGGCCGCATCGGAGTAATGCGGTGCGCGCGAGGCATCCTGGGTGGGAGGTGAGGAGTCGTCGCCGGACGACCCTGGCTGTTCTGGTACCGCTGTGTCGGGGTAATGCGCCGCGCGCGTGGGCTCCCATGCGGGGTGCGATGAGTCGCCGCCGGGCGCACCGGGACGGCCTGACTCGGTCGTGTCGGGGTAATGCGCTGCGCGCGAAGGCTCCCGGGCTGAGGGTGAGAATTCGTCGCCGGGCGGCGCCGGGCGTTCTGGTACGGCCGCCTCAGAGTAATGCGGTGCGCGCGAGGGCTCCAGTGGATGGGGTGACGTTTCCTCATCGAGCGCTCCGGGACGTCCTGATGCGGCCGCGCCGGGGTAATGCGCTGCGCGCGAAGGCTTCCGCGCGGGGAGTGTTGATTCGTCGCCGGGCGACCCAGTGCGTTCTGGTACGGCCATGTCGGAGTACTGCGCTGCGTGCGAGGGCCCCTGCGCGGGGGCTGATGTTTCGTCACCGAGCGTCTCGGGGCGTGCCGACTCGGCCGTGTCGGTGTAATGCGCTGCGGGTGAGGGCTCCCGGGCTAGGGGTGATGATTCATCGCCAGGCGCCCCAGTGTGTTGTGGTACCGCTGTGTCGAGGAAGAGCCCGGGCTCCGGTGCGGCGTGGGCTGATGCGCCATAGTGCCCCTGCTCGCCACCTGTCGGAGTCGCAGGGTCTACGACGGGCTCCCGCCAGATCGGCGACGTGCTGTAGTTTTCCGTCGGCGCATCCAGAGATTCATCGCGCTTCCACAGGTCGGCCACTCGTTGCGGTTCGGACTCATGCTGGAAGTCAGACCCGCGCCGCAAGTCAGACTTTCGCTGTAAATCGGGCCCATGCCTCGAGTCAGAGTCACGCTGCCGGTCGGGCCCATGCCGCAAGTCGGACCCGCGCTGGAAATCTGCCCCATGTTGCAGGTCGGGCCCGCGCTGCAATTCAGAACCCTGCTGGAGGTCTGCCCCATGCTGAGGGTCGAGCCCAGGCTGCAACTCAGAACCCTGCTGTAGGTCCGCTTCATGCCAAGGGTCAGATCCATGCTGCACGTCAGAGTAACGCCGCAAGTCAGACCAACGGTCCGGGTCCGACCCTTGCTGTAAGTCGGGTTCATGCCGCGAGTCAGAGTCACGCTGCAGGTCGGGTTCGTGCTGCAAGTCGGACCCGCGCTGGAGGTCTGCCCCATACTGCAGGTCGGGCTCATGCTGGAAGTCAGACCCGCGCTGGGGGTCTGCCCCGTATCGAGGGTCGGACCCAGGCGGCAAGTCAGACCCCCGCCGCACGTCAGAGTCAGACCGACGCTCCGGGTCGGAAGCGTGCTCCGGGTCGGGCATTCGCCGCGGATCGAAGGCGTCTTGGGGCGGGGACTCGCGCCACGGTTCGAACGCCGGGCGACTGTCGGAGACGGCCTGCGTCGACGCCCCACCCTGCGGAGCCGCCTCCTCGACAAACTCAGGATCGGCCGCATCGAACCACAGAACTGCTCCGGCCCCCGGCGCAGTACCGTCCCCGAGCGCGAAAACTCCTCGCGCAGGCAGCATCTCGACCTCGCGGCCCACCTCATCGACAAACAACCCGGCCCCGATCCCCGGTGCGGGCAGCACCACCCGATCAACGGTGAACCCCGCCTCGCGCCCTCGCAGCACCTCCGACCGCTCCACCCCGGCCAGCACCGCTGACACCCCACCGTGCAGGAACACCGCGATCCCACCGTCCCCCGGCGTGATCACCCCGAACTCGACCTCGTCAACATCCCCGTTCGCCAACCCCATCAACCAGTTGGTAGCCAACCGCGCCACCGTCCGCCCCCGACGCCGTGGCTCGCGCGCGTCGGCTTGCCGCACGATGTCGAGCAGCTCGGTCATTGCCCGCGCCGCCACCGAATCCGCGGTCACCACGCGCTCTCCTCGATGCGCGACCACCACCACAACACCGCCGGCACCGGCCACCAGGTGACCACCGGGAAGAACCTCGATCTGCCTACTCACAAGAACCTGCCACCTTGAAAACGCCACCGATGAAACACCACCCGCATCGGCCCATTGACGATGAGCCAGAACACAATCCAGGTGACGATGAACTGAATCAGGAACGCGGTCAGCGACGGATGCAGCGCCTCGGGCAACACCACGGTCGTGTACCGGATGAGCACCCACATGAGCGCCCCCTCGTTGACCATGGTGCAGAAGCCGAACAGGGTCGGCCAATCCTTTTCCCAGCGGAACTGTTGTAAGAAATGGTAGAGCAACTCCCACAGCACCCCGATCAGCACGATGGCGAGCAGGACGGACAACGTCACCCGGTAGGCCTGCCCGAGACTCAGCGAGCCGGTGGGCAGGAACGGGGTGATGATCAGCGCGACGAAAAACCCGATCACGCTCAGCGCAAGGACGCGGGTCTGCATTCGCCCGTTCAAAGTTGGCAGCATCAGCTCAGATCTTCTTGTTGGTGACCCATGACCACCACTGGCGCGTCGAGCGCAGTGGACCCATCCGGCGGCAGAATCCCAGCGCCGCCAGATCGTCCGCGATCTCCTGCGCGGCGATCTGCAAGCCGAGGAAGGTGTCGACTCCGACGAACGGCCCACCCAGCGTCGCGCTACCGGATGCATAGATGCGTCCGGTGCCACTTCGCGTGCCGATCAACTCGAAGGTGGTGTCCACATCCAAGCGCCCCACCGGATTACGCCCGGCACCGGCGTGATCGAGCAGGTCTGCCAGCAGCCGATGCTCACGGATGTCGGCTTCGAGTCCGGTGCAGTCGATGATGTAATCGACTGTGGTGTCGAAAGGTTGCGTCGGCGGCGGAGTCGGCAGCTCCGCGGTGGGGTCGGGAATGATCGTGGCGACCACCCCTTGCCGTCCCTCGGCGGGCCGCGGTGCGCGCATGGTCCCGGCCATCACCTGATACCACCCCTGTTTGCGCCCGCGCTTCAACTGCTCCTGCCACGAGGACCGGATCGGCGTATTGGTCCCGGAGATTTCCTTGTACGCCGCGGCCCGCTGCTCGCCTTGCAACGTACGTATCTTCCGCTTGAGCTGCCCGCCCCACACCGACTTCGGATAGTTGAAGCCCTGGTAGGCCCAGCCGTCGGCCCCCGGGCGCCGGTTGAACACATTCTTGCCGTGCGATCTTGCGACGTAGGTCCGGAACAGGTGCAGGATCTGCGTGTTCAACTGCAACCTGTCCCGATCATCGATGAGCCGCTGCAACACCCGGCTCGCCACGATCCCGCTACCGCGGATCAGCACTGTCGCCTGCCTGCGCTGCAACGCTTGATAGACGTGCTCGTGCGGCTCATACGCGTTCACCACCCGAGTCGGATCCCGATGCGTCTCGCGATACTCCTGCAGATCCGGCAGCAACTTCAGCCCCGGATACCCCACGGCCACATGCACATACGTGCTGCGAAACGCCACCCGCTTGGTCGGCGTCGACCCCTCGGCGGGGGTCAGCACGGTGAAGTACCCGCCGCCTTGACGTTTGCGCACCATGCGAACCTGCCCACGATGCAACGAGCTCGCGTAGTCGATGCGCCGGAACTCACGCTCCATCCCGGCGAACGCCGCCCCCGCCCGCGGCGTGTAGTAGTTCGCGAAGATCGGCTCCACGAACACATTCCACAGCGGCCTGATCGACTTGTCCGCGATGGCCTCGCGCACCGCGTAGGACGGGAACCCCCACATGTTGTCCGGCTCCGACGCCGAGTCGCTGCGCAACCGCTCGCCGCGCGGAATCTGCGACACCCGCGTCAGATACTCATAGGACGACCACGGGTGCTCCTGCGGCCCGAGCACCGCCATCGATTGCGCGGGCACCCCGAAGATCCGCAACGTGTCATAGGTGACGAACGACCCGATCCCACTGCCGATCGTCACGAACGGCACATCGATCACCGGAATCCCGGTGCTGTCCAGCATTTCATCGGTCCACACGTCGGTATCGACGAGCGCCTGGGTTAGATCTCCCCGCATTTCGGGCACTTTACCGGCCGATTCTTACGGATAACTTGCGATCGTCCTTCGGCGGCAAGCACTCCCGGCGACGCACGAGATCGACCGAGCTCCGCGACGCGCGGAGGCGGATCTGGCCCAACATGCCACGGACGGGACCCTCGCGGAAGTAGCATGCGCTGGTGGCCGACTCGACTCGTTCCACCCCTCTGCGGGTCCTCGTATACAGCAACGACGCCGATACCCGGCGCCAGGTGATCCTGGCACTGGGCAAACACCCGCACCCCGAACTACCGTCCCTCGACTACCTAGAAGTGGCCACCGGCCCCGTGGTGATCGAGAACCTGGACGCGGGCGGCATCGACCTCGTCATCCTCGACGGTGAGTCGGCGCCGACCGGCGGGCTCGGCATCGCCAAGCAACTCAAGGACGAAATCGAGCACTGCCCACCGGTACTCGTGCTCACCGGGCGTCCCGACGACGCCTGGCTGGCCAACTGGTCGCGCGCGGAAGCGGCGGTGTCGCATCCGATCGATCCGATCCGGCTCACCGAGGCCGTCGTCGGGTTGCTGCGCAACCGTTCGGCAGCCTGAATAGTCCGGTTCCACACACCCACTTATGCAGAGTGTGCATTAATCAATCGCTCTTGACCTGCACCGGATGCACTGCTGCCAATTCGGACAAACCCACCGCGCTCGATCCGGAAGGAAGCGGTGAGTTAACCGTTCGACGTTGCGATCGATTCCGGTGAACCCTGCAATGACGCCCCGAAAACCGCAGCGCCAGCGGTATTTCCGCAGCACAGACTGACCGGTCAGCCAACGTCACGTGACAAGCCCCCGGATTACCCCCGTTTCAGTCATGAATCGACGTCGCGAATTCGATCAAACGCTGCGGCCAAACGTGTAGCACTCAGAGCGATCAGTTGTAGGCTGTGCCCTAGCTCACACCAGCGCGGGTACCAGCCCTACTCGCGTCGAGCAGGCCATGGGGCGTGTCTGGCCGAGGCGGACAACGACGTCAGCTCGCCTCGGAAGCTGCCGTCCGGCAACGGGCGACCCACCCGCAGGCTCCAGCTCGCAAGGAGGGGCTCGCGCAGATTAAAGGGAGAGCGCAGTCGTGAATATCGAAATGCCCACTCTGGTCTTAGGCGCGATCGCCGCGGCGTTCGCGGTGTTCTCCATCGTCATGGCGGCCCTGGTCGGGCCGAAACGGGCCAACCGGGCCAAGCTCGAGCCGTACGAGTGCGGCATCGAACCGACACCGCACGCCATCGCGGGCGGTCCGGGAAACGTGACGGGCCAACGCTTTCCGGTGAAGTACTACCTCACCGCCATGCTGTTCATCATCTTCGACATCGAGATCGTGTTCCTCTACCCGTGGGCAGTCCACTTCGATGCGCTCGGTCTCTTCGGTCTCGCCGCGATGGCGTTGTTCATCTTCAACGTCTCGGTGGCATACGCCTACGAATGGCGACGCGGTGGGCTCAGCTGGGAGTGATTGCCGCGCAACGTGTTCGGGCGACGAGTGGAAGTGAAGGTTAGTCGGATATGGGGTTAGAGGAAAAACTGCCCAGCGGATTCCTGCTGAGCACCGTTGAGGATTTCGCCGGGTTCATGCGTAAGGGCTCGCTGTGGCCCGCCACCTTCGGCCTCGCCTGCTGCGCCATCGAGATGATGGCAACGGGCGGTGGCCGTTTCGACATCGCCCGCTTCGGCATGGAGGCGTTCCGCGCCTCGCCGCGGCAGGCCGATCTGATGATCGTCGCCGGGCGGGTCAGCCAGAAGATGGCCCCGGTGCTACGTCAGGTCTACGACCAGATGACCGAGCCGAAATGGGTGCTCGCCATGGGCGTCTGCGCGTCCTCGGGTGGCATGTTCAACAACTACGCCATCGTCCAGGGCGTCGACCACGTGGTGCCGGTCGACATCTACCTGCCCGGCTGCCCGCCGCGGCCGGAGATGCTGCTGAACGCGATCCTGGCGCTGCACGCCAAGATTCAGGAGACGCCGCTCGGCGTCAATCGCGAAGAGGCCATCAAGGCCGCCGAGGCCGCGGCACTTGCCTCGACCCCGACCATCCGGATGGAGGGTCTGCTGCGATGACGTTCGATTCGTCCGACAACAACACCACCACCGCGCACGACGAGATCGACGCGGCCGCGACGGCGGGACCGGAAGGCACCCTGCCCACCGAGGACGACCAGCAGGCCGCCGGCGCGGAGGTGATCGGCGTGCGGCACGGCATGTTCGGCGTCACCGGCTCCGGCGACACCTCCGGTTACGGCGGCCTGGTCCGCCCGGTCAGCCTGCCCGGCAGCACACCCGCGCCCTACGGCGGCTACTTCGACGAGGTCGTCGACGCTCTGCGCACCGCGCTCGGCGCGGCAGGTACCCGGCTGGAGACCGCGCTGGAGAAGATCGTCGTGTTCCGCGGCGAACTCACCCTGCACGTGCACCGCGAGCACCTGGTCCCGGTCGCGCAGGTGTTGCGTGACCATCCCGCACTGCGTTTCGAGCTGAGCCTCGGCGTCAGCGGCGTGCACTACCCCGACGACGCGGGCCGCGAACTGCACGCGGTGTACCCGCTCATGTCGATCACGCACAACCGGCGGCTGCGCGTCGAGGTGTCCACCCCCGACGCCGACGCGCACATTCCGTCGCTGTACGAGGTGTACCCGACCACCGACTGGCACGAGCGGGAAACCTACGACTTCTTCGGCATCATCTTCGACGGGCACCCCTCGCTCACTCGAATCCTGATGCCCGATGACTGGCGCGGCCACCCCCAGCGCAAGGACTACCCGCTGGGCGGCATCCCGGTCGAGTACAAGGGCGCGCGGATACCGCCGCCCGACGAGCGGAGGGCGTACAACTAATGACTGCATCGCGAAGCGATTCCGTGAGGGGTGGCGGTCGGGCGACGGGTGGGCTGAACGACACTGACACCCGGCCCGACGTCGCTGGCGACGCTGGGCCGGAACCCACAGTTGTCACCGTCGCCGGTCAGGACTGGGAAGAGGTCTCCGACTCGCTGCGCGGCGCCGGTGAGGAACGCATCGTCGTCAACATGGGCCCGCAGCACCCGTCCACGCACGGCGTGCTGCGGCTCATCCTCGAAATCGAGGGCGAGACGGTCACCGAGGCACGTTGCGGCATCGGCTACCTGCACACCGGTATCGAGAAGAACCTGGAGTTCCGCAACTGGACCCAGGGCGTCACCTTCGTCACCCGGATGGACTACCTCTCGCCGTTCTTCAACGAGACGGCGTACTGCCTCGGCGTGGAGAAACTCCTCGACATCACCGACGCGATCCCGGAGCGGGTCAACATCATTCGGGTCATGCTGATGGAGCTGAACCGCATCTCCTCGCATCTGGTGGCGCTGGCCACCGGCGGCATGGAACTGGGCGCGCTCACCCCGATGCTGTTCGGTTTCCGGGAGCGCGAACTGATCCTCGACGTGTTCGAGACCATCACCGGGCTGCGGATGAACCACGCCTACATCCGCCCGGGCGGCCTGGCCCAGGACCTGCCCGACGACGGTGTCGCGAAAGTCCGTGAGCTGCTTGCCCTGATGCCCAAGCGGCTCAAGGACATGGAGCAGCTGCTCACCTCGAACCCGATCTGGAAGGCCCGCACGCAGAACATCGGCTACCTGAACCTGCAGGGCTGCATGGCCCTCGGGATCACCGGCCCGGTGCTGCGCGCCACCGGCCTGCCGCACGACCTGCGCAAGGCCCAGCCGTACTGCGGGTACGAGAACTACGAATTCGACATCCCCACCACCACCGGCTGTGACTGCTACGGCCGCTACGTGATCCGGGTAGACGAGATGAAGGAATCGCTCAAGATCGTCGAACAGTGCCTGGACAAGCTGCGTCCCGGCCCGGTGATGGTCGACGACAAGAAGATCGCCTGGCCCGCCGACCTGCAGCTCGGGCCGGACGGACTCGGCAACTCCCCCAAGCACATCGGCAAGATCATGGGCACGTCCATGGAGGGACTCATCCACCACTTCAAGCTGGTCACCGAGGGCATCCGGGTGCCGGCCGGGCAGGTGTACACCGCCGTCGAGTCACCGCGCGGCGAGCTGGGCGTGCACATGGTCAGCGACGGCGGCACCCGGCCTTTCCGGGTGCATTACCGCGACCCCTCGTTCACCAATCTGCAAGCGGTAGCGGCGACCTGCGAGGGCGGCATGGTCGCCGACGTGATCGCCGCGGTCGCCAGCATCGACCCGGTTATGGGCGGAGTGGACCGATGACCGAGATCATGCTGAAGCTCAGTACCCGACCAGAACCGTTCCAGCCGTTCGTGCGTGAACGACTCGAATTGGACGCCAAGGAGATTATCGGCCGCTACCCGGAACCGCGATCGGCGCTGCTGCCGCTGCTGCACCTGGTGCAGGCCGAAGAGGGCTGTGTCACCGGCACCGGCATCGACTTCTGTGCCGACCAGCTGGGTTTGACCGGCGCCGAGGTCACCGCGGTGGCCACGTTCTACTCGATGTACCGGCGCACCCCGACCGGCGACTTTCACGTCGGCGTGTGCACCAACACGCTGTGCGCGGTGATGGGTGGCGACGCCATCCTCGCCACGCTGGAACGGCATCTCGGCATCGGTCACGGCGACACCACCGCCGACGGGAAGATCACCCTCGAGCATGTCGAGTGCAACGCGGCCTGCGATTTCGCGCCGGTGATCATGGTCAACTGGGAGTTCTTCGACAACCAGACCCCGGAATCGGCTCAGGCACTGGTGGATTCGCTGCGCGCGGGACAACAGGTGACGCCGACGCGCGGCGCGCCGCTGTGCACGTTCAAGGAGACCGCGCGCATCCTCGCCGGTTTCCCCGACGAGCGTCCCGGCGTGCTCGACCACGCGGTAGGCGAGGCCACCCTGGCCGGCCTGCGGGTCGCGCGCGAGCAGAACATGAACACCGCTGGGCCGCACCAGGATTCGGAGGGCGCCTAAATGACGCTGACCCCTGTACTCAGCAGGTACTGGGATGACCCGCAGTCGTGGACGATGGACACCTACCGCCGCCACGACGGCTACCAGGCGCTGCGCAAGGCGCTGGCGATGGAGCCGGACCAGGTCATCCAGACCGTCAAGGACGCCGGACTGCGCGGCCGTGGCGGCGCGGGCTTCCCGACGGGCATGAAGTGGAGCTTCATCCCGCAGGGCGCCGGACCCGACGGTGTGAGCAAGCCGCACTACATGGTGGTCAACGCCGACGAGTCCGAACCCGGTACGTGCAAAGATATTCCGTTGATGCTGTCGAGCCCGCACGCGCTCATCGAGGGCATCATCATCGGCTCCTACGCCATCCGCGCCGCGCACGCGTTCATCTACGTGCGCGGTGAAGTGGTTCCGGTGTTGCGCCGACTGCAAGCCGCCGTCGCGCAGGCCTACGAGGCGGGGTTCCTGGGCCGCAATATTCTCGGCTCCGGTTACGACCTCGAACTCATCGTGCACGCCGGAGCGGGCGCCTACATTTGTGGCGAGGAAACCGCGCTGCTGGATTCCCTGGAAGGGCGTCGCGGTCAGCCGCGGCTGCGGCCGCCGTTCCCCGCCGTCGCGGGCCTGTACGCCTGCCCGACCGTGGTGAACAACGTGGAATCCATTGCCAGCGTGCCTGCGATCCTGCTCAACGGCACCGAATGGTTCCGGTCGATGGGCAGCGAGAAGTCCCCCGGCTTCACGCTGTATTCGCTGTCGGGCCACGTGAATCGGCCCGGGCAGTACGAGGCGCCGCTCGGCGTCACCCTGCGCGAACTGCTCGGCTACGCCGGTGGCGTGCGCGCCGGGCACACGGTGAAGTTCTGGACCCCGGGCGGCTCGTCCACGCCGCTGTTCACCGCCGCGCATCTGGACGTGCCACTCGATTACGAGGGTGTGGCTACGGCCGGATCCATGTTGGGCACCAAGGCATTACAGATCTTCGACGACACCACCTGTGTGGTGCGCGCCGTGCTGCGCTGGACCGAGTTCTACATGCACGAATCCTGCGGCAAGTGCACGCCGTGCCGGGAAGGCACCTACTGGCTGGTGCAGCTGCTGCAGCGCATCGAGTCGGGCCGGGGCACCGAGTCCGATCTGGACAAGCTGCTCGATATCAGCGACACCATCAACGGCAAGTCGTTCTGCGCCCTCGGCGACGGCGCGGCCAGCCCGATCATCTCGTCGCTGAAGTACTTCCGCGAAGAGTACGTCGACCACATCACCACCGGCGGCTGCCCGTTCGATCCGGCGCGGTCCACCGCGTGGGCGAACGGCGTTGGGTCCGAGCCGCATTCGCGTGATCAGGACACGGAAGGAGTGCGTGATGACGGCATCGCGTAGCGATTCGATGAGGGGTGGCGGTCGGGCGACGGGTGGGCCGGCCACCGTGAACGCCGATACCAGTGGGGTCGTCCCAGCGGATCTGGTGTCCGTCACGATCGACGACACCACCGTCAGCGTGCCCGCGGGCACCCTGGTGATCCGGGCCGCCGAGCTGATCGGTATCCAGATCCCGCGCTTCTGCGATCACCCGCTGCTCGACCCGGTCGGCGCGTGCCGCCAGTGCATCGTCGAGGTCGAGGGCCAGCGCAAGCCGGTCGCCTCGTGCACCATGACCGTCACCGACGGCATGGTGGTGCGCACCCAGCTGACCTCTCCGGTGGCCGACAAGGCACAGGAGGGCGTGATGGAGCTGCTGCTCATCAATCACCCCCTCGACTGCCCGGTGTGCGACAAGGGCGGTGAATGCCCGCTGCAGAACCAGGCGATGTCCACCGGTCGCGCCGAGACCCGCTTCGAGGGCGAAAAGCGCACCTATCCCAAGCCGATTCCGCTGTCCACCGCGGTGCTGCTGGACCGGGAACGCTGCGTGCTGTGCGCGCGCTGCACCCGCTTCTCCCAGCAGATCGCCGGCGACCCGTTCATCGAACTGCTGGAACGCGGTGCGCTGCAACAGGTCGGCACCGCGCAGGCCGAGCCGCTGGATTCCTACTTCTCCGGCAACACCGTGCAGGTGTGCCCGGTCGGCGCGCTGACCGGCACCAGCTACCGGTTCCGCGCCCGCCCGTTCGACCTGGTGTCGAGCCCGAATGTGTGTGAGCACTGCGCGTCCGGTTGCGCGCAGCGCACCGATCACCGCCGCGGCAAGGTGCTCCGCCGGTTGGCCGGGGACGACCCGCAGGTGAACGAGGAATGGAACTGCGACAAGGGCCGCTGGGCCTTCGCCTACGCCGCCGAACGCGACCGGCTCAGCACGCCGCTCGTGCGCGGCTGGGACGGCAACCTCGCACCGGCCTCGTGGTCCGAGGCGCTCGCCGCGGCCGCGGAGGGTTTGGCTGCCGCGTTCGGCAGCGCGGGGGTCCTCGTCGGTGGCCGAGTCACCGAGGAGGAGGCCTACGCCTACGCCAAGTTCGCGCGAATCGCGTTGGGCACCAACGATATCGACTTCCGGGCGCGGGCGCACTCGGCCGAGGAGGCCGACTTCCTCGCCGCGCGGGTGGCGGGCCAGGGCATGGCGGTGAGCTATGACAACCTGGAGACCGCGCCGATCGTGTTGCTCGTCGGGTTCGAGCCGGAGGAAGAGTCGCCGATCGTCTACCTGCGCCTGCGCAAGGCCGCACGTAAACGTCGGTTGCCGATCTACTCGATGGCGCCGTACTCCTCGCGCGGTCTCGACCGGATGTCGGGCAAGCTGATGCAGGCGATGCCCGGCGCCGAGCCGCATTTGCTCGACGCGGTGCGCAATGGCGAAACAGCAACGCCGGGAGCCGATCCCACGCAGATCGCCGACGTCTCACGGCTGCTTCGCGAACCCGGCGCGGTGATCATGGTCGGTGAGCGGATGGCCGGAATCCCCGGTGCGCTCTCCGCCGCCGTCCGGCTCGCGGACGAGACCGGAGCGGCGCTGGCGTGGGTACCGCGGCGCGCCGGTGAGCGCGGTGCGGTCGAGGCGGGCGCGTTGCCGGGCTTGCTGCCCGGCGGTCGCCCGGTCTCGGATCCCGCTGCCCGCCAACAGGTTCGGGCGGTCTGGAACGTGCCGGATCTGCCGGTCACGGCCGGTCGCGACACCGCGGCCATCCTGGACGCGGCGCCCGGGCTCGGTGCGCTGGTGATCGGCGGCGTCGACGTCATCGATCTGCCGGACCCGAAGGGCGCGTTGGCCGCCATCGACGCCGCACGATTCGTCGTCAGCCTCGAGCAGCGGCACAGCGCGGTCACCGAGCGCGCCGACGTCGTGTTCCCGGTCGCCACGGCGACGGAGAAGTCCGGCACCTTCCGCAACTGGGAGGGCAGGCCGCGTCCGTTCGCCGCCGCGCTGGGCGACGACATGGTGCGCCGCCAATCCGCCCCGCTCTCGGATCAGCGGGTGCTGCAAGCCATCGCCGACGAGATGAAGGTGCGCCTCGGGCTGCCCGACACCGACGCGGCCCGCGCCGAACTCGCCGAACTCGGCGCCTGGGACGGCACGGCCGTCGCGGCGCCCGCGCATCGCCCGCATCCGCTGACCCAGCCGGGGCCCGGCACCGCGGTGCTGGCCAGCTGGCGGATGCTGCTCGACCTGGGCCGCCTGCAGGACGGCGAACCCAACCTGGCCGGCATCGCCCGCACCCCGGTGGTCCGGCTGTCGCCCGCGACGGCCGCCGAAATCGGCGCCGCGACAGACGATCTGGTGACCGTCGCCAGCGAGCACGGCACCGTCACGCTGCCGTTGATGATCACCGACCTGCCCGACCGGGTGGTTTGGCTGCCGCAGCATTCACCGGGCAGCTCGATCGCCGAACAGTTGGCCACCCAGCCCGGCGGCATCGTGCAGCTGCGGCGGTCCGACGAGAGGATGAAGGAGCACAGGCATGAGTGAGCGAAGCGAACGAATCAGCAACACAGCGTGCGTCGCTCGTGCCGGAGCCGAGCGTAGCGAGGCGCAGGCATGAGTGACCTCAGTTTGTTCGGCCACGATCCCCTGTGGTTGGTGATCGGTAAGTCCGTCGCCATCTTCATCTTCCTGCTGCTCATCCCGATGATCGCGGTGGTCGCGGAGCGAAAGATCGTGGCGCGCATGCAGATGCGCATCGGCCCGAACCGGATCGGCCCGTTCGGCATGCTGCAGAGCATCGCCGACGGCGTCAAGATGGCGCTCAAGGAAGACATCGTCCCGGCCATCGTGGACAAGCCGATCTTCATCATGGCGCCGATCATTTCGCTGATCCCGGCGGTGATGGCGTTCGCGGTGATCCCGTTCGGCCCCGAGGTTTCCGTCTTCGGCCACCACACCGCGTTGCAGCTCACCGATATGCCGGTGGCGGTGCTCTACATCCTGGCGATCACCTCGATCGGCGTGTACGGCATCGTGCTCGCCGGGTGGTCGTCGGGTTCCACCTATCCGCTGCTGGGCGGACTGCGCTCGACCGCGCAGGTGATCTCCTACGAGATCGCGATGGCACTGTGCTTCGCCACCGTGTTCCTGCTGGGCGGCACCATGTCCACCTCGGGCATCGTGTCCGCACAGCACGACACCTGGTACGTCTTCCTGCTGCTGCCCTCGTTCCTCATCTACTGCGTCTCCATGGTCGGTGAGACCAACCGGGCACCGTTCGACCTGCCCGAGGCCGAGGGCGAGCTGGTCGGCGGCTTCCACACCGAGTACTCCTCGCTGAAGTTCGCCATGTTCATGATGGCCGAATACATCAACATGGCCACGGTTTCCGCGCTCGCCACCACCCTGTTCCTCGGTGGCTGGCACGCGCCGTGGCCGTTGAGCCTGTGGGCCGGTGCGAACACCGGCTGGTGGCCGGTGCTGTGGTTCACCGCCAAGGTGTGGGGCTTCCTGTTCGTGTTCATCTGGTTGCGCGGCACGCTGCCCCGCCTGCGCTACGACCAGTTCATGAACCTCGGCTGGAAGCTGCTGATCCCGACCTCGCTGCTGTGGGTCATGCTGGTCGGCGGCGCTCGGGTGCTGCAGGCCGAGGGCTACTACGTGCAGACGCCGGCGCTGGTCATCGGCGGCCTGGTGATCTCGGTGCTGCTGGTGGGCACGTTCCTGCGCGCCGGGCGCCGGGGTGGCGCCGCGCCACCGGCCGAGCCGGAACCCGCGGCGGCGACCGCGGACACTGCGGTGTTCCTCGGGTTCCCGACGCCGCCGCTGCCCGCACAGCCACGCGACGTCGCCAAGTCGGGCCTGTTCGATCCGCTGGCCGGGTTTCTGGTCACCGCGGCGACCATGTTCAAGAAGCCGAACACCGAGTTCTATCCGGAACAGAAGGTGCCGACCGCGCCGCGTTATCACGGGCGTCATCAGCTCAACCGGCACCCGGACGGGCTGGAGAAGTGCATCGGCTGCGAGCTGTGCGCCTGGGCCTGCCCCGCCGACGCCATCTTCGTCGAAGGCGCGGATAACACCGAGACCGAACGCTTTTCGCCCGGTGAACGGTACGGGCAGGTCTATCAGATCAACTATCTGCGCTGCATCGGCTGCGGCCTGTGCATCGAGGCGTGCCCGACCCGGGCGCTGACCATGACCAACGACTACGAGATGACCGACGACAACCGCGCCGGTCTGATCTACGAGAAGGACCGGCTGCTCGCTCCGCTGCAGCCGGGCATGACCGCGCCGCCGCACGCCATGCAACCCGGCACCGACGAGGCCGACTACTACCTCGGCAACGTGCTCGGCAGCATCCAGGAAACCAACGGCGGCAACGGAACCCCGGTGACGGACAGTCCGAAACAGCCCGCCGCGGCGGGTGTGGAAGGAGGCGTGCGGTGAACGAACTCATCCTCGCTGCCGAGCCGCTCACCCGGACCTCCACCGGCGAAGCGGTGGACTTCTGGGTACTCGCGCCGCTGGCCGTGGTCGGCGCGCTCGGCATGGTATTCGCCCGCAAGGCCGTGCATTCCGCGATCTGCCTGGCCGCCACCATGATCGTGCTCGCGGTGTTCTACATGGCACAGGACGCGCTGTTCCTCGGTGTGGTGCAGATCGTCGTCTACACCGGCGCGGTCATGATGCTGTTCCTGTTCGTGCTCATGCTGGTCGGTGTCGACTCCACCGAATCGCTCAAGGAGAACCTGCGCGGACAGCAGCTCGCGGCCGCGGCCGTCGGCATCGGGTTCGGTTTGCTGCTGATCAGCGGCATCGCCCGCGGCATCCGTGAATCCGGCATCGCCTTCCCGGCAACCGGATTCGCCGGACGCGACGTGATCGGCGAGCTCGCCGAACTGATCTTCGTCCGCTACGTGTGGGCCTTCGAGCTCACCGGCGCGCTGCTCATCACCGCCACCATCGGCGCGATGGTGCTCGCGCACCGCGAGCAGTTCGGTCCGAAGATCGGCCAGCGGGAAATGTCGGTGCGCCGGTTCCGCGAGGCGGGCCACCGCGCCACCCCGCTGCCGACGCCCGGCGTCTACGCCAGGCACAACGCGGTCGACATTCCGGCCAGGCTGCCCGACGGGTCCTTCGAGGAACTGTCGGTCAGCACCATTCTGCGGCACCGCCGCACCCGGGCGCTCACCGAAGCGGCCGTCATCTCGGTAGCGGCGCAGGACACGGCGCCCGTCCACGCGACCGAGAACCAGAGCGACGAGGAAGGCAACCGGTGAATCCCGAGAACTACCTGTTCCTGTCCGCCTTGCTGTTCACCATCGGCGCGGCCGGAGTGCTGTTGCGGCGCAACGCCATCGTGGTGTTCATGTGCATCGAGCTGATGCTCAACGCGGCGAACCTGGCCTTCGTCACCTTCGCCAGGCTGCACTCGAACCTGGACGGCCAGGTGTTCGCGTTCTTCACCATGGTGGTCGCCGCGGCCGAAGTCGTTGTCGGCCTTGCCATCATCATGACCATCTTCCGCGCCCGCCGCTCGACCTCGGTCGACGACGCCAACCTGTTGAAGTTCTGAGATGGAGACGGCGACGCTCTGGCTGCTGCCCGCCCTGCCCCTGGCAGGCGCGATAATCCTTCTGCTCACCGGTCGTTTCAGCGACAAGTGGGGCCACCTGGTCGGCACGATGATGGCGCTGGCCGCCTTCGTGGTCGCCGGGATCGGGTTCTTCGACATGCTCGGGCGCGACACCGCGCAGCGCGGCATCCACACCGACCTGTTCAGCTGGGTGCCGGTGGCCGGGCTGCAGGCCGACTTCAGCCTCCAATTGGACCAGCTGTCGATGTGTTTCGCGTTGCTGATCACCGGCGTCGGGTCGTTGATCCACGTCTACTCCATCGGCTACATGAGCCACGATCCGGGACGGCGGCGATTCTTCGCCTACCTCAACCTGTTCCTCGCGGCCATGCTGCTGCTGGTGCTGGCGAACAACTACCTGGTGCTCTACCTGGGCTGGGAGGGCGTCGGTTTGGCGTCCTACCTGCTGATCGGGTTCTGGTACCACAAGCCGACGGCGGCCACGGCGGCCAAGAAGGCGTTCGTGGTCAACCGGGTCGGCGACATGGGGCTGGCGATCGCCATGTTCGTCATGTTCTCGACCTTCGGATCGATCAACTTCACCGACGTGTTCGCGGGTGCGTCGCAGGCCGGGGAGGGCACGCTCACCGCGATCGGGTTGCTGCTGTTGCTCGCCGCGTGCGGTAAGTCCGCGCAGGTGCCGCTGCAGTCCTGGCTCGGCGACGCGATGGAAGGCCCGACCCCGGTGTCGGCGCTCATCCACGCGGCAACCATGGTGACCGCCGGGGTGTACTTGATCGCGCGGTCCGGGCCGATCTTCGACCTGGCACCCGACGCGCGACTGGGCGTTGTCCTGGTCGGTGCGGTGACACTGCTTTTCGGTGCGATCGTCGGTTGCGCGAAGGACGACATCAAGAAGGCCCTGGCCGCGTCCACCATGAGCCAGATTGGGTACATGGTGCTCGCCGCGGGCCTCGGCCCGGCCGGATACGCCTTCGCCATCATGCATCTGCTCACCCACGGATTCTTCAAGGCCGGACTGTTCCTCGGAGCCGGTTCGGTGATGCACGCGATGGACGACGAGACCGACATGCGCCGCTACGGCGGACTGCGCAAACTGCTGCCGATCACCTACGTCACCTTCGGGCTCGGCTACCTCGCGATCATCGGGGTGCCGCCGTTCGCCGGGTTCTTCTCCAAGGACAAGATCATCGAGGTGGCGTTCAACCAGGGCGGCGCCAGCGGCCTGACGTTGGGCTTGGTGACGTTGCTCGGTGCGGGACTCACCGCGTTCTACATGACCAGGGTCATGATGATGACGTTCTTCGGCGAGAAGCGCTGGAAGCCGGAGACGCATCCGCACGAATCCCCCGCGGTGATGACCGGGCCGATGATCCTGCTCGCCATCGGATCGGTCGCGGCGGGTGCGCTGTTCGCGTTCGGTTCCTCACTGCAGAACTGGCTGGCACCGGTGGTCGGCGCGCATCACGGCGAGGAAACCGTCCCCGCGGGCGTCGTCACCGCGCTCGCGCTGGTGGTGGTCGCCATCGGCGTCGGCTTCGCCTACTACCAGTACGCGCAGCGCGAAATCCCCGAGACCGCACCGGAAGCGGTGTCCGCGTTGACCATCGCGGCCCGCAAGGACCTCTACGGTGACGCGCTCAACGAGGCGGCCTTCATGCGCCCGGGCAGCTACCTGACCCGCGCGCTGGTATTCCTCGACAACCGAGGCATCGACGGCATCGTCAACGGAACCGCCGCGCTGATCGGCGGCCTGTCGGGCCGAATCCGCCGAGTCCAAACCGGTTTCGTGCGCTCGTACGCCTTGTCCATGTTCACCGGCGCGGCCCTGGTGGCCGCCGCCCTGCTGGCTGTGAGGTTGTGGTGACGGACTTTCCCTGGTTGACCACGTTGTGGTTGGCGCCGGCGATCGGCGCGGTCATCGTGTTGGTGCTGCCCGCCGCGCAAAGGGTGCTCGCGCGGTGCCTGGCGCTGGTGGTGTCGGTGGCGGTGCTGGTGTTCGCCATTGTGCTGGCGGTGCGCTTCGAACCCGGAGGGGCGCAGTATCAGTTCGTCGAGGACCACGAGTGGATACCGGCGTTCGGTGCCGGGTACACCGTCGGGGTCGACGGGATCGCGTTGGTGCTGGTGCTGCTCACCACGGTGCTGGTGCCGTTGCTGATCCTGGCGGGCTGGCACGACGACCGCGAGGTGGGCAGCGGGCGGCGGGTGTCGCATACCTACGTCGCGCTCACCTTGCTGGTCGAGGCGATGGTGCTGATTTCCTTTGTCTCGCTCGACATTCTGCTGTTCTACGTGTTCTTCGAAGCCATGTTGATTCCGATGTACTTCCTCATCGGTGGCTTCGGGCCGCGGTCGGCGAACCTGGAATTGCGGCAGCAGCGGTCGCGGGCGGCGGTGAAGTTCCTGCTGTACAACCTGTTCGGCGGGCTGATCATGCTGGCCGCGGTGATCGGGTTGTACGTGGTCACCGCTCGGGACGGGATCGGCGCGGGATCGGCGGGCACCTTCGATTTCCGCACGGTGGTCACCGCGGCCAACTCCGGACAGCTCGGCGCGGCACCCGCGGTGCTCAACGCGCTGTTCCTCGGGTTCATGTTCGCGTTCGCGGTGAAGGCGCCGCTGTGGCCGCTGCACACCTGGCTGCCGGACGCCGCCGTCGCCGCGACACCGTCGAGTGCGGTGCTGATGATGGCGGTGGTCGACAAGGTCGGCACCTTCGGCATGCTGCGCTACTGCCTGATGCTGTTCCCGGACGCGTCGAGTACCTATGCGCCGCTGGTGATCACCCTCGCGGTGATCGGCATCATCTACGGCGCGCTGCTCGCCATCGGGCAGACCGATGTGATGCGGCTGATCGCCTACACCTCGATCTCGCACTTCGGTTTCATCATTCTCGGCATCTTCGCGATGACCAGTCAGGGGCAGACCGGCGCGACGCTGTACATGGTCAACCACGGCATCTCCACGGCCGCGCTGTTCCTGATCGCGGGCTTCCTGGTGTCGCGCCGCGGTACTCGGCTCATCGCCGACTTCGGCGGGGTGCAGAAGGTGGCGCCGATACTGGCGGGCACGTTCTTCATCTCGGGCTTGGCGACGCTCTCGCTGCCCGGGCTCGCGCCGTTCGTCAGCGAGTTCCTGGTGCTGGTCGGCACATTCAGCCGCTACCAGTTCGCCGCGGTGATCGCGACCGGCGCGCTGGTGCTCGCGGCGCTGTACGTGCTGTGGATGTACCAGCGGATGATGACCGGGCCGGTCAAGGACGGCAACGAACGCATCTACGACCTGGTGCCCCGCGAACTCGCGGTGGTGGTGCCGTTGATCGCGGCGCTGCTGTTCCTCGGCGTGTACCCGAAACCGATCCTGGACTTCATCAATCCCGCGGTGAGCCAGACGTTGACGACCATAGGCAAGCACGATCCCGCACCGGCGGTGCCCGCGCTGCCCGAGGCCGGTAAGGCCGATCATCCCGGAGGTGTCCACAAATGAGTCGCACCAGTGTTCGCGTCGCCATCGCTCTCATCGTCGCGGGGCTGCTCGCCGCGGTGATCTCCTTCTCGAGGACGGCCTAAGTGACTGCAGTGATTTCTTCGGGCTACGGAACAACCCTCGCCGCGGCGATTCCGGCGCCGGACATCGAATACGGGCACCTTTCGCCGATGCTCATCGTGTTCGGTGTCGCGGTGATCAGTGTGCTGGTGGAAGCGTTCATGGGGCGGCGGTTCCGGTTCGGCACGCAGCTGCTGCTGAGCGTCGCCGGGTTGGTGGGCGCGCTCGTCGCGGTGGTGCTGTTGGCCGGGACCGAGGCCACCGCGATCGGCGGTGCGGTCGCCGTCGACGGCGTGACGCTGTTCCTGCAGGGCACCATCCTGGTGGTGACGATCCTCGGCGTGCTGTTCATGGGCGAGCGCGGTGCCGAGCCGCGCGTCGAGGCGCGCAGTGGCCCCGGCACCTGGAGTGCGGCCGCGGCGACGCTCGGACGTGGCGTGGATGCGTTTACGCCGCAGGCTTCTTCGGTGCCGGGTAGCGCGATGGAACGGACCGCGTTGCGGGCCGGGATCGCGACGACCGAGGTGTTCCCGTTGACGTTGCTCGCGGTCGGCGGGTTGCTGTTGTTCCCGGCGTCCAATGATCTGCTCACCATGTTCGTCGCGCTCGAGGTGTTGTCGCTGCCGCTGTATCTGCTGTGCGGGCTCGCCCGGCGCAAGCGGTTGCTGTCGCAGGAAGCGGCGCTGAAGTACTTCCTGCTCGGTGCGTTCTCGTCGGCGTTCTTCCTCTACGGTGTCGCGCTGCTGTACGGGCAGGCCGGCACGGTCAAGCTGGCTGGCATCGCCGATGCCATTGCGCTGCATCCGGATAACGCGATGCTCGCGTTGCTCGGGGTGGCGTTGCTGTCCGTCGGACTGCTGTTCAAGATCGGGACGGTGCCGTTCCAGTCGTGGGTGCCCGACGTGTATCAGGGTGCGCCGACACCGGTTACGGCGTTCATGGCGGCCGCGACCAAGATCGCGGCAGTTGGTGCGTTGTTGCGCGTGCTGCAGGTCGCGGTGCCCGGCTTGCGCGACGACTGGCGTCCGGTGCTCGCCGCCATCGCCATCGCCACCATGGCGGTCGGCGCGATCATGGCCATCACGCAGACCGACGTCAAACGGATGCTCGCGTATTCCTCTGTCGCGCATGCCGGTTTCATCCTGACCGGCCTGGTCGCCGCCAACGACAAGGGCGTCTCGGCGATCCTGTTCTATCTCGTCGCCTACGGCGTCGGCACCGTCGGCGCGTTCGCCGTCGTCAGCCTGGTCCGCGACGCGTCCGGTGAGGAAGTCAGCGCGCTCTCCCAATGGGCAGGCCTGGGCCGCCGCTCCCCCTGGCTCGCCAGCGTCTTCGCCCTGTTCCTGCTTTCCTTCGCCGGTCTCCCCCTGACCAGCGGATTCGTCAGCAAGTTCGCCGTTTTCGAAGCAGCCGCCGCCGGCGACGCCACCTTCCTGGTCATCGTCGGCGTCATCTGCAGCGCCATCGCCGCCTTCTTCTACATTCGGGTCATTGTCCTGATGTTCTTCACCGACCCACCCGCCGACGCTCCTCTTGTGGTCTCCCCCTTCCTCACCACCACCGTCGTCACCTTCGGTGCGGGAGCCACCGTTATCCTCGGCATCTTCCCGCAGATGGTCCTCGACTTGGCCGATCGGGCGTCAACGTTCGTCCGCTGAAGTAGCTCTGGCTGTTCACCTCTGCCGCACACCCACATCGGGTGTGCGGCAGACCCTTTTGCCGTGCGCTCAGATCGAAATCCGCACCCTGACTCGGGATCGCCACCCGGACGCTGAGGGTGGCAACCGAGGGAGCTAGTCGGTGACTGTGGCACCGGTGTGGAGCGCGAGACCGGATCGGGCGGCGACGTCGGCGTGGAGCAGGCCGGTGCTGTCGACTTCGTAGGTCAGGCCCGTGCAAACTCCCGCCTCAACCGTGCCGTGCAGGATGTCGCAGTAGTGGCCTGCGGGAAGCGAGGTGTGGTAGGCGCCTTCGGTCGCCGGGAAGTCCTCGCCGTTGATGACGAGGTATCCCTCGTTGCCGCGGCCGAACGCGATCCGGTTGCCACCATTGTCGGACCAGTCGACGACCGGCTGACCGTGCACCTGCTGGTGGAAGGCGACCATGCCGCCGATGCCGGGCCAGGCGTGTTCGCACAACCAGTGGCCGTCGCCGCACGTGGCGTCCATGGCGCGGCCGAGCGGGTCGGAGGGCGGCGGCTCGTCGTAGGAGCTGAATGCGTAGCCACTGAGCACTTTTGGGCGGCCGTAGGGCCAGGCGAGCATGAACGCGTTGGCCAGGGTGTATCGGTCGCCGTCGGCGTAGGTCAGGGTGGAATTGTTGTGTTCGGTGTCGTGGTTGGCCACGAAAACCACGGTGTTGTCGGATGGCAGCGGCGCGCTGAAGGTGCGCAGCCAGGCGAGGCGTCCCTGGCGGAAGATCTGGCTCAAGGTGCCAGCGTAGCGGAGGTCCATCACCGCGCCGGTCGCCAGATACTCCTCGGGTTGCACGGCTTCCTGCCAGCCGTAGATGACTTCCTGATAGACGTAGGCCGGGCGGGTCAGGCGCTGTTCGATGGCCGCGAGGTCCTCGGGCGGAATGTATTTGGCCGAGTCGACGCGGAACCCGTCGACGCCGAGGGCGAGCAGGTCGTTGAGGTACGCGGCGATCCGGTCCCGGACGGAGTCGTCCTCGGTCGCTACGTCTGCCCCGTTGAACGACTGGCAGTGGAACACCTGGGCGCGGTCATGCAGGTCGGTGACGGCATCGTCCGGTGTTCCGCAATGGTGGAAGTCGCGATCGTTGTACGGCACCGCGGGATACCAGTAGTGGCAGTACGGTGTGCCGCCGCTGCCGATACCGCAGCCGGTCGTCGCGGACATATTGTTGATCACCGCGTCGATATAGACCTGCACGCCCGCGGCATGGCAGCTGCGAACCATCGACGCCAGCTCATCGCGCGTGCCGAAGCGACTCTCCAACCTATGCGACACCGCGGAGTAACTCTGCCACCAAGGAAACCCCTTCTCCGGCAAGAGAGAATGCTCCTCCGGCGGCGAGGTCTGCACGGCGCCGTAACCCAGCCTGCCGAGCGTCGACTGGCATTCGCGGCCGATGGATCGCCAGTTCCAGCCGAACATCTGCGCGATCACCTCACGCCCGCCCTGCTCCGCCGCCGAAGCCTGCGCGGGCACCGCGACCCACGTCGTCGTCACCGCGGTAACCAGCGCGAACACCCATACGCGGAACATGGGGCGACTGTAACCGAGGACGCGATTCGGGAGACTTCTGCTCAGTCCCGGCGCGTCGGAGCAGCATTGTGCCGCGCGAGGAAATCCAGCAACAGGTCGATGGTCCGCTGCGGGTCTTCGAGCATCGGAGTATGGCCAACCCCAGGAACCATCTCGATCCGCGCATCCGGGACGATCTGGTACTCCTGGGCAGCGGCGGACCGCACCCGCCGATCCTCGCTACCGAAGATGACCAGGACGGGACGGTCGAGGACAGCCAGGCGATCGGGCAGCGTCCGCGCGGCGATGAACCGGCCGGCTTCCTTGGGCGACTTGGTGAACGAGCGGTAGGTCATGCCGCGCACGCCATCGATCACGGCGGCGGGGAGGTCGATATCGCGGGTGAAGGCGGTGGCCAGTCCGGCTCGGATCTGCTCGTCGGCGCGCAATCGCCACAGCAGCTGACCGAGCACGGGTACCGGAACGAGCCGGGGAATCAGCGGCTGCCGGATGGGAGCGCCGGGGCTCGGCGCCGAATCGATGAGTGCCAGCGCGGTCACCAGGTCGGGTCGCCGCTCGGCCAGCGCGGTGGCGACCATGCCGCCCATGGAGTGCGCGATGATCGTGGCGTTGGCGACGCCGAGTTCATCCAAAAGCTCGGCCGATCGGCGGCCCTGTGCCGGAACATCATATCTGGCAATGGGTTTCGCGGACTGTCCGTGACCGAGCAGATCGACGCGGATCACCCGGTACCGCGCGGCGAGGGCCGGGACGACCGGATCCCACCAGGCCGTCGAACTGGCGTTGCCGTGGATGAGCAGCAGCGCGGGCGCGTCGGGTGGTCCGTCGTCGACGACGTGGAGGTCGCCGTCCCGCAGCCGCACCTGCCGCTCGCCCGTCGCGGCCGCGGTATCCCGTGACGCCAGGACCGTGTTCACCGCAAGCGCGGCAACGATCGCACCGAGGACGATCGCGCCGGGCCTCCGCTTCCGGCGGCCGGCATCGCCCGAACGCCCCAACCTGATGTCCTCGGACATGAAGCCCCTCCGTTCGCCGTACTTGGCACCTAACCATCCGCGCGGCCCGTCCGTCTGAGCCGGAACAACATTGGCCGGAATCCGCCGGTGTCGATCTTGGCGAACTGCATGAACACCATGGCAAACTCCTGACAAATCTCCCAGTGACGTGGACCGTTCCGCATGGCAACGTCACTGACCGTGAGAATAGCGGCGCGGCGTCTCGGACGGTCGGTACAACAGGGGCGGCGGCGCGTAGAGCGCCGAAATGGTTGGGCGGCAACGGTGGTGATGACGGTGGTTGCCGCAGGCCTGGTCCCACCGGGGCTGGCGGCGGCGGCCGACGAAGCGCCGGCATCGGTAGCGACGGATCGGCAGGAGCAGCCGGTCGCGACGCGCGACGGAATCGTAGTGTCCTACGTCAGCTTCCGGCTGCCGCTGCCCGCCAACGCCCCCGCACATCCGGAGGCCTGCGATCGCACCGGCTACCTGCGCTATCGGCCGGTCGGCGGCCCGGAGAACTCGCGCGATGCCGATGCGGTAGTGGTGCAGCAGCAGGGATTGGCCGGTGGCGCAGTCAATTCCGAGGGCGTCGCGGGTAACACCGTACGCTCGGCGAAGACGCTCGGCCGCAACATCGAGTTCTGGTCGCTGGCACGGCGCGGCGCCTGCTTGGATGAGACAGCGGGCTTCGACTACGCCCTGCAGACCGGGAACTACCTGGACGCGGTCGACTACTACTTCAACGGCAAGCCGATCGACGGGCGCACCTTCCCCGGCTTCAAGAACTCGCAGGACCTGCCGATTCTCGACTCGATCGGCGTCGAGCGGGTGATCAGGGACCAGTACGAGATCATGCTGCACGAGATCCCGGATCAGGCTGAGCGGCAACGTAAATACGTCTGCACCGGCATTTCGATGGGCGGAATGGTCACCGGGTTCTTCTCGGACTGGGACTTCGACGGCAACCCGGCCACCCAGGCCGACGCGGGCTACAACCAATGCGCCGCGTTCGCCGCGCAGGACTCGATGGTCTCCTCGGATCCGGCCGCCATTCAGAACACGCCGTTCTTCCACGATGTCACCGACGCGCTCATGAGCCCGACGAACAACGTGCTGAAGGCGGGTTTCGACAGCGGCGTGCTGCCGATGCGCACGTTCGGCCCGGTTCCGGTGATCGGCACCAAGGCGATGATGCTCTACCGGCTCGCCGGACTCGCCGCGCATCTCGCGCCGAACGACGAGAGTCAGCTGCTCGCTCATCTGCACGATCCCGAGGTCGACGCGACGCTCACCACCATGTTCGGCCAGAGTTGGGCGGCGGTGGCGACCGGCGGTGGCGACGGTGAAGGCACCATTCGCGACTACCGGTTCACCAACGCGGCGCTGCTCGGCACGTTCATCGACAACAACTCCGGCAACTTCGCGCTGCTGCAGCAAGGGGTCGGTGCGCTGTCCGGTGGCCCGGTGCAGGAGAAGACGTTCCCGAACGGCGGTGGGGCGACCCAGATTCCGGTGCTGGGCAACTACCTGCGGATCAGCGCGGGCCCGCAGACCCGCGTCGCGCCGACCGACCGCAACGCGCTCTACACGTGGCGCAACTACAACGACGTCGTCGGCGTGCCGTGGACCGCGCCGAGCCGGGAGACCTCCGACATCAACCAGGTGGCCCGGCAATTGGGCACCGGCGCGCCAACGGCCTACTGGGAGACCTACTTTCCGCTGCGCATGATCATCGACCTCGGTGCCGGGATGACCGGCGCGCGCACTGGCGACATGGTCAACTTGCGCTACCACAACATGAGTCGCACCAAGCCGAACTTCATCGCCTACGCGGGCGACAGTGTCGTGCAGTACGGCGTCGGCACGTGGGTGCCTACCGGGGCGACCGCGCAGGTGGAGACGTTGCCGGGCTACACGCACATCGACACGATCGGCGCGGCCGCGGTGCAGAACAACGGTAAGCCCGACTACAGCGGTCAGTACCTGGCCGAATTCATCAGGGGGCTCACCTAACAGAACGTCAGTGCCCGCGTGCCGGACCACGTGGGCGGTGACGCCGGGCGACCTCGACCCTCATCAGGCCGCCCGGTGTACGTCCTGGACGGCGGCGTGGGCAGCTCCGCCGTCCAGGACGTCACCGTGTCCCGCGCGGCGTCGGCATGACCGCGCGCCGGCGAATCAACTGAGCACTGCACGCAGCCGGGTGACGAAAGCGGCCGGGTCCTCGACGAATCCGGTGTGACCGCCAGGGAACATGGTGGGTTCGACGCCGAGTTGCGCGGCCAGCGCGCGCGTCGTCTTGTCGCAGAACTGGTCCGCCGAGGCAGCTCCGATGCCCGCCACCACCCGGACCGGCGTCGCGCGCAGTACCGCGAGATCGGGCTGCCACCAACCGGTTCCCTCGATCTCGTGCAGATACCAGAAGCGTTCGCTGGCCACATCGATCGGGTCGCGGTCGCCGCCGAACATCTGCTCGAACACCGGCTCCGGCATCTGAATGTTGGCGTTGGCGAAGAACTTCCGCCAGGCGCCGAGCGTGTCGCCGCTGGCGTAGGTGGCGACGAGATCCGTTGTGCTAATCCGCAATTCGTCGTGGTTGTCGAGCAGTTGATTCAGCGGCGGCTCGTGCGCGATCGCGGTGCTGACGAGTTCCGGGTGCGCCTGGACCAGCGCCAGGGTGGTGACCGCGCCGCCGCTGGAACCGAGCACCACGGCGGGGCCCGCGTCGAGGTGGGTGATGATGCGGGCCAGGTCGTCGGCGCGCAGTTCGGGAGTCGAGTCCTGCTCGGGGTCGTCGAGCACGCTGCTCCGGTGACCGCGCGGGTCCATGGTGAGCACGGTGTGGTCGGTGGCGAGCAGATCGGCCGCCGGCGCGAAGGCGGCGGCCGCCATCGGGGCGCCGACCATGGCGATCAGCGGGCCGCTGCCGCGCAGCTCGTAGTACAGGTGGGCGCCGGGGACGTCGAGGGTGTGGGTGGAGACGGCCGAGGTCTGGGTCATGAGTGCTCCTCTGAGGATGGTGCTGGGTGCTCATGACTGTTGACGGTTTTCGCGTCTGAAACTCATCGGCCGACAGCGGAATTGCTCGATGCGGGGTTCTGCCGCCTCGGCGGACGAGAAATAAGTAAGGGCAAGGAGGTGAATTCACTCCCTGTCCCCCTTCAACATATATCGCACCGGGGGCCTTGCCGCAAGACCCCCGTCGTGCCGCACAATGATCGGCCGACGCCGGTACCTGCGGAAATGATGGTGTCGCGCGACCGCGTGTGTGGGGCGTTGAGCCGGGATCAGTGGTGCGGTTGCGGACATGTTGGCGTCGGCGGGCTGCGCGGTGGTCGAACCTTGTTGAATGGAGAGTTTTTGATGATTGACGTGATCGTTGTCGGCGGCGGACCGACCGGCATGATGCTGGCCAGCGAGTTGCGGCTGCGCGGCGTGCGGGCTCTCGTGCTGGAGAAGGATGCGGAGCCGACCAAGATCGTCCGTGCGCTCGGCATGCACGCGCGCACCATCGAGATCATGGATCAGCGTGGACTGCTCGAGCGGTTTCTCGCGCTCGGTACGAAGAACCAGCTCCATGGTTTCTTCGCGGGCATTCGCACACCGACGCCCGAGCTGGACACCTCACACCCGTACGTCCTCAGCATCCCGCAGCCCACCACCGATCGCCTGCTGGCCGAGCACGCTGTCGAACTCGGCGTCGAGATCCGCCGCGGCTGCGAGCTGGTCGGGCTGAGCCAGGATACGGACGGGGTGACCGCCGAACTGGCCGACGGTACGCAGCTGCGCGCGCGGTACCTCGTCGGCTGCGACGGTGGGCGCAGCACGGTGCGCAAGGTGCTCGGAGTCGACTTCCCCGGCGAGCCGACCAGGGTCGATACGCTGCTCGGCGAGGTAGAGCTGACCGCGCCTCAGGAAACGATCGACGCCGTGAACGCCGAAGTCCGCAAGACCCAGTTGCGTTTCGGCGCCGGGCATCTCGGAAATGGGGTGTACCGGGTCGTCGCGCCTGCCGCGACGGTGGCCGAGGATCGCACGGTCCCGCCGACCCTGGACGAGCTGAAGCACCAGCTACTGGCGACCGCGGGCACCGACTTCGGCGTGCACTCGCCGCGCTGGCTCTCCCGCTTCGGTGATGCCACTCGGCAGGCCGAGCGCTACCGGGTCGGTCGGGTGTTTCTGGCAGGCGACGCGGCGCATATCCATCCGCCGATGGGTGGGCAGGGGCTGAACCTCGGTGTCCAGGACTCGTTCAACCTCGGCTGGAAGTTGGCCGCCGAGATCGACGGCTGGGCGCCGGAGGGTCTGCTGGACAGTTATCACACCGAACGGCACCCGGTCGCCGCCGATGTGCTGGACAACACGCGCGCCCAGATGGAGTTGGTGTCGCTCGAGCCGGGGCCGCAGGCGGCGCGCAGGCTGGTGGCGAAACTGATGGACTTCGACGTCGTCAGCCGGTATTTGACCGAGATGATCATCGGGATCGGCGTTCGTTACGACTTCGGCACGGGCCATGAACTGCTCGGCCGTCGGCTGCGGGACGTGGGGTTGAAGCGGGGGCGGCTCTTCGAGCTGATGCATGAGGGTCGCGGGCTGCTGCTCGATCAGACCGGACGGCTTTCGGTGGCGGGCTGGGCGGATCGCGTCGATCACGTCGTCGATGTCAGTGAGGAACTGCACGCGCCCGCGGTGTTGCTGCGGCCGGACGGTTACGTGGCGTGGGTTGGTGAGGATCAGCAGGAGTTGCTCGGCCAGTTGCCTAAGTGGTTCGGCGCTGCCGTCGGCTGAGCGCGCGGCGCCGGTGTGGGCGTCAATCAATATGTCCTGCAGCTTGATTCACTAACCGCTCGGCAACGTCGATCACGAGTGCGGGTCGCTGCGGCGGACGGCGACCCGCGCCGTGTCGGCGACTTCCGAGGCGCAGGCAATTCGGCGAACTTGCCAAACCTAATGGCCCTAGGTTATAAACTAAGCACCCTAGTTTGATGGAGGTGTGCGGATGATGGCACGAGCCGGATTGACCGCCGAGCGGATCACCCGGGCCGCCGCCGATCTCGCCGATGAGATCGGCTTCGACAACGTGACGATGTCGGCGTTGGCCAAGAAGTTCGGCGTCAAGGACGCCAGCCTCTACTCCCACGTCAAGAACCTGCAGGAACTCCGGGCGCGGGTCGCCATGCTCGCCGCCGCCGACAAGACCGACCTCATTTCGAGCGCCGTCGCGGGACGAGCGGGCCGCGACGCGCTCGCCGCCTTCGCCAACGCCTGGCGCGAATACGCCCTGCGATATCCGGGGCGCTACACCGCCACCCAATCGTCAGTGCCGTCCGGACTGGTCGAGCCCCACCCCGGCGCGGTGCGCGGCATCGAACTCACCTACAGCATGCTGCGCGCCTACGGTCTCACCGAACCCGACCTCACCGACGCGGTCCGGTTGCTGCGCAGCACCTTTCACGGCTATGCCGCTCTCGAGGCCACCGGTGGCTTCGCCCACTCACGTGACACCACCGCTTCCTGGGAACGGATCATCGATGCGCTGCACGTCACCCTCGAGCACTGGCCTGCCAGCAAGGAACGGCAATGAGAACCGGCACCCTGAAGGTCCCCGGCGCCACCCTCTACTACGAGGTACGCGGCACCGGCCCCGTACTACTGCTCCTCCCCGGCAGCGGCGGTGACGCGGCAGTCTTCGACCCGATCGCCGACATCCTGGCCGTGCATTTCACCGTCGTCACGCTCGACCCGCGGGGCTACTCCCGCAGCGTGCTCGACTCCGCCGAGCCGGTCGATCAGCTGGTCGCAGTACAGCGCGACGACGCCTACCGCTTACTCGAAGCCCTCACCCCCGCAGGCGAAGACGCTTACGTGTTCGGCGGAAGCGGCGGCGCCGTCATCGCCCTCGACCTGCTCACCCACCATCCCGAACGCCTGCGCCTGGTCATCGCCCACGAACCACCGTGCTTCGCGGTACTCGCCGACGCAGCCGAGCAGACGGCATTCGTCGACGAGGTGTACACACTGTTCCGCACCGAGGGAGTCGCAGCCGCGGGCGCCCGCTTCATGGAAGGTATCGGCGTAACCATGAAACCCATGCCCGACCCCGCCGAATTACCGCCCCGCGCAGCCGAAATGACCCGCCGCCTCTACGCCAACGCCGCCCTCATGCTGGCCAACGAACTCCGTCCCATCACCTCCTACCTCCCCGACGAACCCGCCCTCGCCACCCGAACCGACCGCCTGATCCTCGCCGCAGGCCAAGAGACCCGCGGCCACCTCCCCCACCGCCCAGCCGCCACCCTCGCCACCAGCCTCCACCTCCCCCTCACCGAATTCCCCGGCGGCCACAGCGGTTTCACCGAAGCCCCCGTTCCATTCGCCGCCCAACTGCTCGACCTACTCCTCGCCGCGAAGGAACGCTAGACCTTGCGCAGCGCGTCGTATGCGGCCAGGATCTGGAGACACTGGCGGTCGCGCTGCTGGCCTCGTTGCAAGGTGGACTGGTCATGGCCCAGCTCAACCGCAACACCACGCCCCTCGAGCTCGCCCTCGACACCACACTCGCCTTCATCGAGTCGCAAACGACCGCCCACACTTCGCGATCAGTATGACGCAGGCCACACTCGCTCCTCGCACGCGGCGATACCAACCCTCGTAGGATCGACAATCAGTTCAGCAACTAAGGGGCGCTCGCCGACCCGAACAAACTATGTGAAGCGTTGACGCCGGAGGAGGGGATAGGGCAGGCGGTCGCGGCGACCGCACCGTACGTGTAATTGTTGCCGATATAAGCAGCATTGTTTATATCGGCGATCGGTAGGTCCTATCCTCGACCGGTGACCACAAGTTACCGGGGCGTCTATTTCGTACTGTCGACAAGATCGTCTGTGTGATTCGGGAGTGTCGTTGTCCAAGATTCGTATTATCAGCGCCGTTGGAGTCGTTGTCGTCATACTCCTGGCAGCCTCGCTTTACTTCGGCTTGCGCAACAAGTCGGATGAAGCTCCGGCTAATCAGAAAGCGATCTCGGTGGCGGTCGACGTGACCAATCTGCCGCAACGCATTATTCAGGTGAAACAGACGATCCCCGTTCAGCCGGGCGAGGTGGATTTACGCTTTCCGCAATGGCTGCCCGGCAACCACTCTCCGTCCGGTCCGATCGACAAGATCGCGGGCCTCACCTTCACCGGCGCCGGGAACAAGCTGGAGTGGAAGCGGGATCCGCTGAACGTGTATGCGTTCAAGGTTACGGTGCCCGACGGCGTGCAATCAATCGACGCGAACTTCCAATACCTCACCCCGACCGATTCCGGGCAAGGGCGCGTGGTGATGACGCCGAATATGCTGAATTTGCAGTGGAATGCCGTGGTCCTCTATCCGGCCGGTGCTCCCGTCAGTGAGATTCCCTTCAACGCGAGCGTCACCTATCCGCCAGGATTCGAGGCCGGAACCGCGCTGGACGTCGCTGTCAAGAACGGCGACACCGTCAATTACAAGCCCGTTCCGCTGGACATCCTCGTCGATTCGCCCGTATACGCGGGGCGCTATCACAAGGAGTTCGACCTGGCTCCTGGCGCGAAAACCCCGGTGCGGCTGCAAGCATTCGCGGACGCACCGGAGCAGCTCGAGGCCAAGCCCGAGCACATCGAGCTGCACAAGGCCCTGGTGCGACAGGCTACGGAACTGTACGGCTCACAACACTATGACCACTACGACTTCCTGCTGTCGTTGTCGGATCAGCTCAGCTCCAACGGATTGGAGCACCAACGATCCAGCGAGAACGGCGAACCCACGACCTATTTCACCGGGTGGGACCCCGCGATCGGTAGCGACGATCTGCTCGGGCACGAGTACACCCATTCCTGGAACGGCAAGTTTCGACGCCCGGCAGACCTGTGGACACCCAACTACAACGTTCCGATGCAAGACAGCTTGTTGTGGGTCTACGAGGGACAGACGCAGTATTGGGGCAACGTGCTCACCAACCGGTCCGGCTTGCGACCCGCGGAACTCTCTCGTGATGCGCTGGCTTCGGTAGTCGCCGCATACACCGACAACCGGCCCGGACTCAGCTGGCGCAGTCTGCAGGACACCACCAACGATCCCATCGTCGCTCAGCGGCGTACGAAGCCGTATCGGTCGTGGCAGCTCAGCGAGGATTACTACCAGGGCGGGCAACTGGTGTGGCTGGGGGTGGACGCGCGTATCCGCGAACTGTCGGGGAACACGAAGTCACTCGATGATTTCGCTCGCGCGTTCTTCGGTGTCGACGACAGTAAGTGGGAGTCGCAGAACACCTACAACTTCGACGACATCGTCTCGACGCTCAACGGCGTGGTAGCCGACGATTGGGCGAAGTACCTGCGCGATCGCCTCGACGGAAAAGAACCGTTCGCCACAAGTGTCGAGAAGACGGGGTGGAAGTTGGTCTACGACAACAACCCGGGTGCCTTGCTCACGGCTCAGCGGAAAGAGGCTGAGGGCGCCGTCAACTACACCTACTCGATCGGTCTCAACGTGTCCGGCGAAGGCAAGGTCACCGACGTGCGATGGGAAGGACCCGCATTCAAGGCGAAAGTCGGCTCCGGGATGACGGTGGTTTCGGTCAACGACGCCCCCTATTCCCAAGCCACGATGGAAGCCGCGATCGAGGCGGCCAAGACAAACCCCGCACCGATCCGGTTGCAGGTGAAAGACTTCGATCAGACTCGGACCGTTGAACTGAACTATCACGACGGCCTCCGTTACCCGCATCTGCAACGCATCGACGGCACCCAGGACTACCTCACCCAGATCCTGGCCGCGCGGAACTAGCGCTGCGCGGTCCAGCGTCGGCGCGCAGTTGGTCCGGCAAGGTGACTTGGCCCTCGGCGACCCCGGGGGTCAATTCACCTGTGCCGGAACCGGTTCCGGACGACGCTTCCACTCCGGAAGCGACAGATAGGTCGCGGCCCGCAGCGCCCACTCCACTGGTCCGTACCGGTGATTACGCAACCACCAGCTGCTCAGCGCCAGTTGAGCGGCGTAAGTGAGTAGGGCGATGCCGACGACTCCGGCCGGCGGGATCGTATCGACCAGTGCGAACCCGTAGCCGGTGTAGATCACCATGAGCACGATGGACTGCCCGATGTAGTTGGATGCCGCCATCCGCCCGGCCGGAGCCAGCCGGCCGATCAGCTGTGCGGTACGCGGCGATTGCGCCAGGCACACGATGCCCGCTATGTAGGCGAACGTCATCAGCGGGTTGATCAGTTCTTGCACGCCGGCCCAACTGGACGGCGGGGTAAACCAACCGATCGATCCCGCGAAGGTCACCGCCGACACCGGCAGCCCGATCGCCAAGCCGCCGACGAGCACCCGAGGCGCCCAGCGCCGCAACGTCTCCCGGTCGGTGAGCAGCTCTCGCTTGCCTGCCGCCATGCCCATCAGGAACATGCCGAACGCGGTCACGCCCTGGGTGAACCAGATCAGGAAGATGAAGATGGGCGCGAGCCACATCTGGTCGGCGAAGGTGTCGCCGAAGGTACCGGTGTATCCGTCGTGGATCCGCTGCAGGTCGAAAAGGCCGGCCAGCGCGGCCATCCCGTCGCCGTCCTCGCTCGGCGCGAGCGACCAGCCGCACCACAGCACGTACAGCACCGCACCGATGAGCACGGCGGTGCGCGGCTTCAGCTTCTTCAGCGGGATCAGGATCAAGCACAGGAACGCGTAGAGGGTGAGGATGTCACCGATCCACAGCAAGTACACGTGCGCGAGCCCGATCACCAACAGAGCCAGGCAGCGTCGCAGCAGCCGCCTGTTGGCCGAGGCACCCGCGCGCTGCGCCGCCGCGATCTGCAAGGTGAACGAATAGCCGAACAAGAATGCGAACAGCAGGTAGAACCGACCCTCGAACAAGGCGCCGACCACCGCGCTCACCAGATGGTCGATGGGGCCGTCGAAGCGCAGCCGCGGATCGTCGCTCGCGCCGGTGAACGACCACAGCGTTGTCGCGAACACGACGTTGGTGATGAGGATGCCGAACAGGGCGAAACCACGCAGAATGTCGACCTCTGCGATCCGCCGACCCGAAGCGGTGGCGGGGAGAACCGATTCGGTCATGGTGTCGAAAGTAGCCACTGATACCAGGGTTGCGCGTCCGTCGGCGGGCTGATCGACGCCCTGACCTTGGGACATCGGGACTGCGACCTGAGGCGTATTGACATCGGCCGTTCGGCGGTCACGTCAGGTCGGCGACCTCGAGATAGATCTGCCGTTCGACCGCGATGTCGGCCAGGAATCCTTGTGCGCCACCGGCTGTCGTCGGGAACGCCGCGACCGCCAGTTCTCCCGCGCGCAAACGCGCACCGGTGAATTCGCGCTGGCCGAGGATGATCGGCTGTGCCTGGGCGAAACCCGACCCGGCGATCTCGTCGTCCAGCGGCTCGCCGAGCAGGTCGGTCACGGTTCCCGGGATGATCCGGGCCACGACGATCTGATCGAAACTGGGTTGGCAATTGATGTGGTGCGCCAGATACATCCGATCGGGCCGCCCGAAGGACAGGTGGGTGAGCAGACCGCGGCCGCGTTCGCGATGCGGGTCGAGTTCGCCGAAATACACCACGCGCTGCACCGTCGCACGCACCTCGGTGGCGATCGCGACCCCGCCGCGCTCGCGCCTGCCGCGGATCAGGGTGCCGCAGAACGACCTACGTCGGCGAACACTCCCCGGATCCAGTTCTGCCACCGGGAAATCCTCCGGATCGAAGGTGTGGATATCGGTATACCCGATCCGCCGATCCGCGCCGAGAGCCCGCTTGCCCCGCTCATCGAACTCGACGGACAGCAGTAACTGGAAGTTGTAGGGCGCCTGAAATGTCGGCCGATACGACAGATAACACTCGACGCCGGTGCCAAAAACCACCATCCCGTGCAATCCCGCACCCCCTGCCAAACCGGGCCGATGGTGGTGTCCAGGTGCACGAATATGAATCGCACTCATCCTGATCTCCTTTCCTCGCACCCTCACAGTGCCAAGAATCGCCCTCCCTGCCACGAGTGCCGCACTACTCGAATTCCCTGACCCCGGCTACCCGCACGCGCCATGAACTGCGCCTCGCCACGGCAGACGGGACATGGCGCCCGCACACCCGCCGTGGATATCCAGCTCGAGCAAGCCGCCAGACGATCGCCGGACCGGCTGGGTTTCGCGTCGGTCAGATCCCCTACATGTTCTCGACGGTGGCCAACCTGTCTGCGCCGGGAGCCGAGAGGCGCGTGCGACACGGGAACTACTCGATCTTCGGTTCCGCGACCGGGCAGTCCGTGAGCGACGGGCTCACTGAATTCGGAAGGCCGGATCAGCGGGGTGCGGCCATCGCTCGCAAATCCGGTAGGTTGCCGATTCGCTGACTGGCCGGTCGGCCCGGCGCGCTCGTCTGCGGTGAGCCGGTGGCTCGCAGGCGGGCGCGTACCTCGGCCGGTGTCCGGCGTTGACCGGCCGCGGTGCTGATTCCCTGGTAGCTGGCTACGGTGCCGGTGATGATCGGTGTGGCGCTGGATGTTCCGCTGAATACGTCGGTGTACCAGAGGTCTTCGTCGGAACCGCCCTGGAGATCGCCGTAGCCGGTGGTGGTGACTTCCCTCCCCCAGGCTTGGGTGTCGACGCGGGAACCGAAGTTGGAGAAGTCGAGTCGTGCTCGACCGGGTCCGTAGTCGCGGCCGTGAAAACCGGGAGGTGGCGCCCCCGCGCCGACGATGATCGCCCCGGAATCGTCGGCCCCACCGCGGAACGGGTTGCGCCACGAGGTCGGGAAGTCCGCGGGTCGGGTGTCGTAGAGCGCGGCATCGAGGTCTTCGGCACCGTTTCCGCCCGCCGCCACCACGATGACGCCGCGACCGACGGCGTAACGAACCGCGGCGAGGTCGTCGGACCACCATTCGATGGGGAGGTAGCCAGCCTGGTCCGGGCGGGCCGCGTAGTTGAATCGTGGTCCGGGACGGTGCAGTTCGAGCAAGATGACATCGCCTGCATCGAGCGCGTCGGCGGCGGTGCGGATCGCGGCCGCCGATCCTGGTCCGAAGATCGATACGGCGCGCAGCAGAGCGTCGGGTGCGATGCCGGTGATGCCGAAGGTGTTCACGTCGCCGCTGATTTCGCCGGCGACCGCGGTGCCGTGATCGCGCCAACCCCGATCGGAGGAGGGGTCGCCGCCGATCACGCCGCCCTGGTTGGCGAGCAGGTCCTCGTGGGTGAATCGCCAGGCGCCTTCGATATCGATCACGCGCACCCCTTGGCCGCGTCCGCCGGGCATGGTCCACGCCCAGCGGGCGTCGATGCCTTGCGGTGCCGGGTCCAGATAGCCCTGGCGCGCTTCGAAATTCGGGGTCACCGGTGGTGCGTCGGCGGCAGCGGTAAAGGTGGTGGCGTCGGGGGCGATCGGGGGTTCTGCGGGCGGTTTGAGGTAAGCGCCGTCGACCGCGTCGTCTTCGCGCAGCCGCGACGCGATCGCGGCGAGATCGGCGGTGACGCCGCGGACGGCGAAGTACCGCAGGTACTGCGCGGCGACGGGTTCGTGTGGTGTTCCCGCGACGCGGCCGTGCAGCCGGTTGGCCGGTCCGAAGATGCGGGCGAGGCGACCGCCCGCGGGCAGCAGCGTGGTCAATCGTGCCGCGGTGCTGAGACTGTCGCTGAGTGCGCCCCGGGTGAGCGTGGTGTCGGCGCCGTGGGTGACCACGATCAGCTCCGGCTGCAGGTGGAGCGCGTGGGGTGCCATGGTTTCAGTGAACCCGGTACGTGGGCCGGGCACGAGCGGAATGCGTTACGCAGCGGCCGCATTTCGGCATCACCTGCCTGGACGACGCTCACGGATCGAGCCGGACCGCCCGCATTCGCGAAACACCGGGCAGATCCACCACGCTGTGGCGCACCGCGGCGACGCTGAGCACCTCCATGGTCCCGATCACGATGAGGAACAGGCCGACCACCAGGCCGAGCACGTCCACTGAGTCGAAGGGCAGCACCCCGACCAGGATGCCGAGCACCATGGTCGCCAGGCCGAACACCTCCTGCCTGCCGCCGCCCGCCAGATTGCCGGCCCAGACCGCGACCGTGGCGTGGCAGATCCCGCGCACCGACCAGGCCAGTCCGATCCAGAACGACAGCAGCAGTGCCGAATTGCCGCCGCTGAAACACAGCACGGCGAGCAGCATCGAAATCAGGCCGCTGGCGAAAACGAGCACCCGCAGGGCGGGCGCGAACTTCGCGCCGAACGAAATGACCATCTGCAATCCGCCGTTGAGCAGCAGGTAGAGACCGAACAGCAGCTCCACGGTCGGCAGCGATTTGTGTGGCCACACCGCTACGACCACACCCACGATCATCGAGCAGGCACCGGCCACCAATATTGCCTGCCGGGCACCCCCGGCCAGTGGTTCCGTACGCCCTTCGAGCTCGTTTTCGGGCATAGCTACATGATATGGCGGGTTCCCACGGATAGCCGCGTGTTTGCTTTCACTCGGTGCGCCGAGTGGGACGCACGGTACGTACCACCGACTACCGGCATCTCCCGGACGCCTCAGCGCGGTCCGGCCGGGCACGGTCGGCGAATGTTGCCATGCCGTTGCCGGATCCGCGAATGGGTCAGCGCGAAAATTTCTGAAATTCAGCACGCACCCGATGTCGAGAAGATCGCCCCGGCTCCGTCCCAGGGTTATCAGCGGCCACGACCGTCGACCAACGAGAGGCATTACCGTGCAACAGAACGAGATCGCCGAAGTCCTGAACCGACCGCTCAGCCAGGAACTGCTGGCCCGCGACCTGACCCGCTTGGCCTACGTCGCCAAGGACGGCACGCCACGCAACGTCCCGATCGGGTTCACCTGGAACGGTTCCGAGATCGTCCTGTGCACCTCGACGAACGCCCCGAAACTGCATGCCCTGCGCGAGAATCCGATGGTGGCCCTGACGATCGACACCGAGGTGCATCCGCCGAAGCTGCTGCTCATCCGAGGCCGGGTCGAGCTGGACGTGGTCGATGGCATCCCCGCGGAATATCTCCAGATGAACGGCTCCTACGAGATGACCACCGAGCAGCGGGTCGAGTGGGAAGCGGGAGTGCGTGCGCTCTATGACGGCATGGTCCGGATCGTCGTGACCCCGACCTGGGCGAAGCTCATCGACTTCGACACCACGTTGCCGAGCGCGGTCGAGGAACTGATCCGGCAGCGGGCCGAACGCTCGGCCGCCTGAGCACCGCACTGTCAACGACGGTCACAATAGGCCGTACCGAATCAAGGAGAACACGATGGCCAAGTACTTGCTGCTCAAGCACTACCGCGGTGCGCCTGCCTCGGTGCACGACGTGCCGATGGATCAGTGGACGCCGGACGAGGTGTGGGCGCACGTGCGATACATGCAGGATCTCGGCGCTCGACTCGAGCGCACCGGCGAATTCGTGGAAAGCCAGGAGCTGTCCCCGAAGGGCACGTTCGTCCGCTCCGACGGCGAGGGCAGGCCACCGGTCACCGACGGCCCGTTCGCGGAGACCAAAGACCTGATCGCGGGCTGGATGGTGATCGACGTCGACACCTACCAGCGGGCGTTGGAGGTGGCCGCCGAGTTGTCCGCGGCGCCGGGTGCGGGTGGGAAACCGGTCCAGGAGTGGCTCGAGGTGCGCCCGTTCCTCGGCGCGGCGGCGACGGTCACCGAGTGAGCGGAGCTCAGGTGCTCGACGAACTGCTGCTACGGGAGTTGACCCCCGCGGTGATCGGCGTCCTCGTGCATCGCGGCGTCGACTTCGCGACCGCCGAGGACGCCGTGCAGGAAGCACTGCTCCAGGCCGCCTTGACCTGGCCGGACCAGCGGCCCACCGACCCGAAGGGCTGGTTGATCACGGTCGCCTGGCGCAAGTTCCTCGACGCGCACCGTGCCGAGGCGGCGCGCCGCGACCGGGAACAGCGGATCGACGCCGAGCCGGCACCCGGGCCGACCGAGACCGCGGACGACACGTTGCAGCTCTACTTCCTGTGCGCGCACCCGTCTTTGACGCCGGCCTCGACGGTCGCGCTGACGCTGCGCGCGGTCGGCGGCCTGACCACGCGACAGATCGCGCAGGCCTACCTCGTGCCCGAGGCGACGATGGCGCAGCGGATCAGCCGGGCCAAGCGGACTGTTTCGAACGTCCGGTTCGATCAATCCGGTGACGTCGCCACGGTGCTGCGGGTGCTCTACCTCGTCTTCAACGAGGGCTACTCCGGCGACGTCGACCTTGCCGCCGAGGCGATCCGGCTCACCCGCCAGGTGGCGACCAAGATCGAACACGAAGAGGTGGCCGGGCTGCTCGCACTGATGCTGCTCCATCACGCGCGGCGCCCGGCACGGACCCGCGCCGACGGCAGTCTCGTGCCGCTCGCCGAACAGGACCGCAGCCTATGGGACACCCGTCTGATTGCCGAAGGTGTCGACGTACTCCAGCATGCCCTCGCCCGCGACCGACTCGGGGAGTTTCAGGCCCAGGCCGCCATCGCCGCGCTGCACGCCGACGCACAGACAGCCGAGGAGACCGACTGGGTGCAGATCGTCGAGTGGTACGACGAGCTGCTGCGGATCACCAAGAGCCCAGTGGCCCAACTCAATCGGGCCGTCGCGGTCGGTGAAGCCGACGGCGCCCGCGCCGGTTTGGCCGCACTCGCGGGTCTCGATCCCGCCCTGCCCAGGTATGACGCCGTCTCGGCATACCTGCACGAGCGTGACGGCGACCCGGTGACCGCGGCTCGGCTCTACCACGACGCCGCCCAATCGGCGACAAGCCTTCCCGAACGCGACCACCTCACGCGGCAGGCGGCCCGGCTCAACGCGCAGCTGCGTGGTTGAGGTCAGTGCATCTCCGGGCCGAGAAGCGGATGGACTTCCAGCGCGCACGCGGTGATGGTGGCGGCGATGGGTTGCGCGGTGGATGCGTTCGGTGGGGTGACGCGTAATCGGATGTAGGTCGGGCAGGAATTGCCGTTGGCATCGACCGCCATCCCTTCGACGATGGCCGAGGCCGAGACGGAAGGCGGTGTGCTGCTGTCGGTCATGATGACGACCGGTGGTGCGTCACGGTCGGGTGGGAGTCCGCCTGGGTAGCCGCGCGGCGTGTGGTCGGCGCGGATGACGGGGCCGCCCTGGTCGGCCTCGATCTCCGGGTAGCCGGACAGCTCGCACGCAGGTGTGCCGTTGGTCAGGCCGATGGTGATCCGCACGCCACGGTGGGTCGCGCCGGGTGAGACCTCGGTGGCGCTGAGCACGAGTTGGCCTGCGGCACACGGCGAAACCTGTTTGCTACCGACGCTCGGGGGCTCGTCGGTGGCGGCCGGGCTGCTTGTGCAGCCAGCGGCTCCGAGTATGGCGGCACCGACGATGATTCGTGCGTATCGTTTCGGCAGCGGAATCACGTCCTTTCGTCGCCGGAGCGGGCCATCTTCCCCACGGTGGCCACCGCGTCTCGTCTCTCAGCGACTTCCGCGGTCCGAGTGCTCGTCCTTGTCCGCGCTACACCTGGCGTGTGAAAGCCTGCGTCGTGGCGAATGCTTGCCGCACAGTCCGTGCACCGTTCACTCCGATAAGGATATGGTCCCAGGCGCGGCGTCGTGTGTCTCGCCAAGCGAGCGCCGTATCGATGAACAGCTTTGCGGCCGTTCATCTTTCACTGGTCCCGCTAACTCTCCGCGTGACCGTGGAAGGTCAGGAACACCCCGCGAACCGAGGAGCCGTCCGGCAGTCGCCACGGCGCGGTGACGTGACCCGCACCGGCGTCTTCGGACGACTCGTCACCGGGGCGCAGAATCCGGTTGATCCGGACGATCGCGGTACTGCCCGGCACTCGCGCGCCCACCATGATGTCGGTGCCCGACGATCCGTCTTCCGCCGTGACCGGCTCCGATCCAAGTGCCGGAACCGCGATCTCAGGGGTCGTCACGGCGACCGACTCATCCACCGTCACACTGTCGTGCTGCGCCTGGGGCTGCGCCGTTCCACCGAGCAGCGCCAGAATTTGGGCCACAACCACCGGATCGCGCGTCCCGTCATAGAGCCACCGCTGCCCGAGCACACCGTGCATCGACGTACCGATGAGCGCGTCCTCCGCTCCGTCGAGCGGCACCCCCCGATACGCGAACGGCACCTGATAGGTAACCGACTCCGCACCCGAACTATCGGTCACCGCAACGAATTCGATCCCGACCTCCCCGTCCGGATCATCGAGCCGAAACCCACCGACCCGGTCCAGCACCGGCTGAACGTCACCGCGATACCACGACCGCGTCGGCAACCACGAGGACAACAACTCGACCTTGGTGGGAACCATTGTGGTCTCATGGATTACCGCCATGCCCGACTCCTCCCTCCGCCACGCCAAGGCAAGCCGCCGACGCTGCGCATCGCAGTCTATGGGATCCGGACTCCAGCGATACCGGTAGCAGACAGTCTTTTTCCGATGTCCGCCTCATCGTCTGTTGACGATGCTCAGATCGAGATGGACGACTGCGGAATCCATGCGCCACAGGGTGTTACGACGCATCGACACCGGCGCCTGTTCGAGGCAGGTGACGAGGCGGTCCCGGATTCAACCAGGACCGCCCTTCACTTGTCGCGGCGGGTTTCGGCGAGTCGGGTCCCGAACGTGAACCGCTTACGCCCCTGTGCGACTCCCTATCTCGGTAACCGCGGTTGGTTTGCGGCGGGTTTCGGCGAGGAGTTCGTCGAGTTGGGCTTCGGCGCGTTCGGCGCGGGCCAGCGTTTGGGTGCGGGCTTGGTCGAGGGCCTCGATGCGGTGGGCGGCTTCGGTGCGGGACTTGTCGATGGTGGCCGCGGCTTCGGCGCGGGCGGCGGCGATGTCGGCGGCGGCGGTGCGGCGGATCTCGGCGAGTTCGGTGCGGGTGCTGTCGAGTTCGGCGCGGACCCGGCGCCATTCCTCGCGGGCCTCGTTGGCGGCTTCGATCCGTTCCATGGCCGCCTGCTCGGCGCGTTCGGTGGCGCGTTCGGCGTCGGTGGCGCGTTGTACGGCGAGGTCGCGTTCGGAATGGGCGGCGGCGACCTGGGCGGCGGATTCGCGTTGTGCGTGCGCGATTTCGGTGGCGACGCGGCGTTCGGTGCGATCGATCTGTTCGGCGGCTTCCGCGCGGACGCGCTCGATTTCCTCGGCGGCTTCGCGACGAGCCGTGCGGATGTCGGCCTCGGCCTCGCTGCGGGCGGCGAAAACATCGTCGGCGGCCTGGCGGGTGGCGCGCTCGACTTCGCGTAGCGCGTCGTCGCGGGTGCTGTTGGCGTCGGCGACGGCGGCCTCCGCGCTTTCGGCGGCACTGGCGGCATCGTCGGCGGCTTCCTCGGCGAGCGCACGTGCGTCCTCTGCCTCGCGTCGTGCCTGTTCGGCGGCGACGGTGGCCATTTCGGCTTCGGCGATCCGCCGGGCGGCATCGGCTTGGACGGCCTGGACCTGCGCCTCAGCGACGGAGGGGTCGCCCAGGGTGGACAGTTCCGCGACCGCCGCGTTGAGGGTGTTGCCCAGTTGGTCTGCGAGCCCACGGAACTGGGTGAGCAGTTCATCTGCCCGGAGTCGGGCAACGGTGACGGGGCCTTGCTGCGTCACAGTGACGTTAGCGAGGGGTGCCTCTGACTCCTGTTGTAGCCGTTGACGTTCCCGCCACGCGCGCCATCTCGTGTGGTCCGGGTGATCACAGTATTCGGACGGGCGGCCGGGTCCCCCGCCGCGCGTGATCGGTCGGGAGCAGCCCGGGTAGTTGCAGACGTTGGACACTGAAGAATCGTAGCGTTGGTTTCGTAACAATTGACGTATTCATACGAAACGAAATGTGGCGTGTCGCAGGAAGACTCATTTGCCTGCCGCGTTTCCTGACCGCCGATAAGTGAACATTATCGGCGGTCAGACTCGATCACGGTTCCACTAACTCCCCCAACCTGGTTGGGATTATTACGTTTACGTTTGGTAGCAACCAACGAAACGAAACAGCCACGAAACCCTTCGAAAACTGTGCACCCCTGTACGCACGTACCACTTTCAGGAACACTGGACACATGATCACGAGGAACTCAGGTTGGCTTACCGACCGAAAGCGAACTCGCCAGTGATTACCGATCCTGAAATCCGCACGGCCGCGGGAGTTGTGCGTGGCAGGTGGGAAAACACCGTCGGAGTCTTCCGGGGTATCCCCTACGCCAAGCCGCCGGTCGGCGCACGACGGTTTGCGGCTCCCGTCCCGGCTCAGCCGTGGGACGGTGTCCGCGACGCGCTGGAGTTCGGTCCGTCGGTTCCCCAAGCCGGCGCGGCATCTAGTGATCGAAACTGCTTGACCCTCAACGTCTGGTCACCTGACCTCGGTGCCGCCGCGCTGCCGGTGCTGGTGTTCATCCATGGCGGCAGGTACTTGGAGGGCACCTCCAGTAACCCGCACCAGGATGGTGCGATTCTCGCCGCGGCCGGGGTGGTGATGGTCAGCATGAACTACCGCGTCGGTGTGGAAGGCTTCGCCAACGTCGCCGGGGCGCCGAACAACCGCGGCATGCTCGACCAGATTGCCGCGCTGCGGTGGGTACAGGAGAATATCGCCGCGTTCGGTGGCGATCCGGGCAATGTCACCGTGTTCGGCCAGTCCGCCGGCGCGGGTTGTACTGCGGCGCTGGCGACTATGCCGTTGGCGGCCGGGCTGTTTCGGCGCGCGATAGTCCAGAGCTGCCCGGGCACCTTCTTCTCGCCGAGACTGTCCGCCGAGATCTCAGCAACGATAGCCGCGGAACTCGGTGCCCAAGCCACCGTCGATGAGCTCGCCCGTTTTTCCCCGGGCGAGCTCATCAACGCCACCGGGACAGTCATGAGGAAGATGCCGGACTTCGTCGAATCATGGGGACCGACAGCGCTGACCCCGACCCCGTTCTCACCCGTCGTCGACGGCGACGTCCTCCTGCACGCGCCGTGGCCCGCACTCGCCGACGGTGCCGCACGCGACATCGATCTGCTCGTGGGACACACCCGCGACGAATTCCGGCTGTTCAACCCCCTCCTCGGCAGCGAGGTGACCGACGCGCAGCTCACCACCACGCTCGACCGTTTCGCACCCGCCTCCGACGCCAGCGGCGGCTACCGCGCTCTCTACACCGAGGCCACCTCCGCGCAGCTGTACGAACTCGTCAACTGCGACTGGCTGTTTCGGATGCCGGGCCTGCATCTGGCCGATGCCCAGCACGCCGGAGGCGGCCAGGTCTGGAATTACGAACTCTGCTGGAGCTACAACCGGGACCAGGGTGCCTCGCACAGCCTCGACCTGCTGCTCGTCCTCGGTACCCTCGACCTCGTCGAGGTCCGCGACCATCCGTCAGCGTTCCCGAACGCCGCCGCCGAAGCCGTTCACGTCGCACACCACATGCGCACCGACTGGCTGACTTTCGCGACCACCGGCACCCCCGGCTGGACGCCATACGATCCGGACACCCGCTCCACCCGCGTCTACACCGCCGAGCCGACCACCCAGCCTTACCCCGAGGAACGCTCACGCCGCATCTGGGCCACCCACCGGTTCGACACCCTGGACCTCCTTCACACCGACTGACCGGCACGCGGCGGCACCGGTTGCGGCGCAGGCGGTCCGACGTATCGGGCGGACGGGCGGATGACCTTCGCGGTGTCGGCCTGTTCGAGAATGTTGGCGGTCCAGCCGACGACACGGCTGGTGGCGAAGGTCGGGGTGAACATCGAACGGGGAATCCCGCACAGCTCCATCACGACCCCGGCGTAGAACTCCACGTTGGTATAGAGATCCCGGCCGGGTTTGAGTTCGGCGAGCACCTCGGTGACTCGTCGTTCCACCGTGGTCGCGAATTCGACAAGTTCACCGCCGAGTCCAATGCTGATGTCGCGCAACAGCACCGAACGAGGATCCGCGGTCCGGTACACGGCGTGGCCGAAGCCCATGACCCGGTCGCCCTTGGCGAGTTTGTCACGCACCCAGCCGTCGATGCGGTCCACGCTGCCGATCTCATCCACACCGTCCAGCGCCCGGTCCGGGGCGCCGCCGTGCAGCGGTCCGGAGAACGCGCCGATCGCCGCGATAACCGCGGAGGCGACGTCGGCACCGGTGGACGCGACGACCCGCGCGGTGAAGGTGGACGGATTGAACCCGTGATCGATCGTGGCGATCAGGTACTGCTCGATCGCCCGGACGGCTTGTGGGTGCGGCAGTTCACCGGTCAGCATGTACAGCCAATTCGACGCCGTCGACAAATCCGCGCGTGGGACAACCGGTTCCAGGCCACGATGGAGCCGGTGCAGTGCGGCCAGGATCGTCGGCGTGACCGCGCAGATCAGCAGCGCGTCGGCCTTACGGGACGCGCGGTCGCCGTCCCACACCGGCTGCAGGTCGCGAATCGCGGCCAGCATCGACAACGCTGTCCGCAGCCCGACCATCGGACGGAACGGATCCCCACCCGCCGCGATAGTCGACAAGATCGGCAGCAATTCGGTTGGCAGCAAGCGCGATTGCGCCACCTCGCCGGTGAACTCGGTCAGCTCGTCCCGGTCGGGCAACCGTCCCTCGAACAGCAGAAACCACACCTCTTCGAAGGTGCACGCGGACGCCAGCTCGATCGCCGAGTACTGGCGATAGTGATAGAAGCCTTCCTGCCCGCGAACATCGCCCAGTCGCGTCTCGGCCGCCACCACATTGCGTAGTCCGGCGGGCACGTCGATCAGCTCGTCGAGCTCGACACCATTGATAGTCATCGTTCAGACCTCCTTGACTGAACTGTGCGAGCACTGTCAACTAGAGTCAATATTGATCAAGTCAACGTAAATGCGGAGAGGCAGGTCATGGACGCGAAAGGTGACGCACGCCACCTCACCACCGCCGAGGTGGCGAGTCGTCTCGATATCAAGCCCGAGACCGTCTACGCCTATGTCAGCCGTGGACTGTTGACCAAGGTCGCGGCTCCGGGCCGTCGAGGCAGTCTGTTCCGGGAGGACGAGGTAGCCCGGTTGGCGCGAGGGCGGCGGCATGGCGGCCAGCACACGATGGCCGACATTGCCTCCACGATCTCGCGCATCGAGGACGATCAGCTGCGCTACCGAGGCCACCACGTCGCGGATCTGGTGACGACACAACCGGTCGAGGCCGTGGCAGGACTGCTGTGGACCGGCGATTTCGCCGCGTCACCACCGCAATTCACCGCTCCCGCTGAGCTTCTCACCACCTGCCGCGCGGCAGTCGCCGCTCTCCCCGCGAATGTTCGGCTGACCGATCGGATGCGCGTCGCGGTGACCGTTGCCAGCGCGAGCGATCAGTGGCGATTCGACCTGTCGCCGCAGGGCGTGCTTCGTACGGCCGGCATTCTGCTCGCGGTCGAGGTCGATTGTCTCGGCAAGGCGCACCGCGATTCCGGGACGCTGGCTGAACGGCTAGGGCCCAGCTTGACCGACCAAGCCCTGCCCTCCGGACTACTCGACGCGACCTTGATCCTGCTGGCCGACCACGGACTTGCGATCTCCACCATGGCCGCCCGCGTCGCGGCCAGCGCGCGAGTCCACCCCTACGGTGTCGTCTCCGCCGGTCTCGGGGCGCTGGACAGCCAATATCACGGCGCGGCAAGCACTGTCGCGTATCGCTTCCTCGGCGATGCCATCACCGATCCGCTCGGCGCGGCGTCCGAACGGCTCCGCCTCGGCGGCGGGCTGCCAGGTTTCGGACACCTGATCTATCGCGCCGCCGATCCGCGCGCCGACCTGCTGCTGGCCATGCTCCGGTCCATACCCGCCGCCACCCCAGCGCTGACCGCGATCGACACCATCACCGACCAACTCGGCGCACCCCACACCGCCCTACCGAACATCGACCTCGCCCTGGCGGTACTCATGCACGCCTATCGCATGCGACCCGATGCCGGAGAGGCGATCTTCGCCGTCGCCCGCACCATCGGCTGGATCGCGCACACGCTCGAGGAGTACACCGAACCGCCGATGCGCTTCCGCCCCAACCGAACTCCGGTCCCCGCGCCATAGAGTCGGCCGCGGTGGATGGAGACGTGGATGTCAGCGCGCGAATTCGGCTTTCAGCAGCCCCGGCGACGTCACAAAGCCACCGCGGGCATACGCACTGATCGCCCTGCCGCTTGAGTTGACGGTCAGCGGCTTCAACCCCAATTCATCGGCCAGACGCACGACCGCATCGATAAGCTGGCTGCCGAGCCCGCCGCCTCGGCGATCGGGCACCACATACATGCTCTGCAAATCACCGGAAAATCGGTGCAGATTGCTCGGGCTCGGTACGCGTTGATAGATCGCCAGCCACGCCATCCCGACGACAACACCATCGTCGACCAGAACCAGGCACCGATGCGAAGACCTGTTGTCCCGCGCCCAACCCACGAACGACCGTATGAACTCCTCCTCGGTAGTCGACGGCGCCCCCTGATCTTCCTCGAGCCACTGCCAACGAAGTCGAGCGACGCCAACCAACTCGTCATCCCGCACTGGATGAATCACGGTGTTACTCATCCGCGAATTCTGGCATAGCACAGGGGATTCCGAGGAGGCGACGGCCGCAAATGCGACCGGCAACGGCGGCGATGCCTCAGTGGGGCCAGGCCGAAGAAAGTCGCGCTGGTCACCGAGGACGGCGCACCGATACGGCGACTTCGATGCTCGGGTGAATCATCGTGCGCGGCATCTTCGCTCGAACGGCATCGAGCCTGGGTCGCGGGTCCGCACAACGTCGCAGTAGACCGTTTAGATAGTCACGGCCAGCCTGGTGGCAGTAGAACTGGTAGGCATGAGTGACCACGTCAAGGTGTGGTGTCTGCGGCATGCGGAATCGGAGAACGTCGTCGCGGGCGTCGCGGGAGCTGTACCGGCGGCGGCGCTCACTGCGCTCGGGCGTTACGAAGCTGCGGCTGCTGCCCGCGCGCTGGGCGGGGAGCCGATCGCCCGGATCTACTGCAGTACTGCGGTGCGCGCACGGCAGACCGCTGCGGCTTTTGCCGGCGGGAGGGGTCCCGGGGTCGTCGCGCTCGCAGAACTCGCCGAAGTCGGCATCGGACGGCATGAGGGGACCAGTGACCCCGCGGTGCGGCGGCGGACGGCCGAGGTGTTGCGGGCGTGGATCATTGAGCGTGATCTAGGGCAGCGAGTCGCGGACGGTGAGTCGGGGCTGCGGGTTCTTGCCCGCGTGAGCGCCGCCTTTCGACACATCGCGGATACCCACGCCGAAGAGACCGTTGTCGTTGTCGGCCATGTCGCCAGCCTCACCCTGACCGTCGCATCGCTATGTGGGCTCGGCTCTCATGTCTGGGGTACGCCGTTGCCGCACGCTGAGCCGTTTGTTGTGGAATGGGACGGACGCTCCTGGCACTGCCACGGGTGGCCCAACTTATCGGACCGCGGCTAGCCATTCTGCTCGGTCAGCGGCTGTGGCGATCGTCGACGCCACCCGCGCCGGTCAATCGTCTCGCAGGTTGTTGAGCTTGTTGACTATCTCGGCGCTGAATTCTGGATCGTCGAGTGGCAACCGGCGAGAGCACGACGACGTCAGCTCGCCGAACTGAAGGTGCCACCTCGCACGGGAGCGCCCATCATGGCGTGCACGTCACCGTCCGTCCGAGACCTCCAGAGCGAGCTAGATGGAACCGAGAAGGCGGAGGCCTTGCGGGCGACGAAGTTACCAAGTGTTGGGCGACGCGCGGGGAGATGGTCGATGTCGCGAATTGGGCTGTGGCAGCAGGACAATGGTGGGGGTCTAGGAGTAGGGAGCTGGTCGATGGAAGAGCGCGCCGCGGTCGTCGCGATGCCGGAGTCGGTGCGGACCGAACTGCGTCGCGGGGTGCGGAGCGTTCTGGTGGACGCGGCCGCGTTGCGGTTGGTGCGGGAGCGGTTCGATGATAATCAGGCGGGGTCGCTGCGGCGGTATCTCGAAGCGTCGCAGTCGGCGAATACGTTGCGCGCTTACCGGACCGACTGGATCGCGTGGTCGGCGTGGTGTCTGGCTGAGAGTCGGCAGGCGATGCCCGCCGATCCGCTCGATGTCGCCGTCTATCTGGCCGCGGCGGCGGACGCGCGCCGGGAGACCGGCGAGTGGGCGTTCAGCGCGGCCACGCTGGAACGCAAGTCGGCCGCGATCGCGGCGGTGCACGCCGCGAACGGATTGCCGTCCCCCACCCGCTCCGACGTTGTCCGATTGACCTTGCGTGGCATCCGGCGCACGCGGCGCACCCAACCGAAACGCAAACGCCCCGTGCTGTTGCACACCCTCGACCAGTTGCTGGCCGGGCTGCCCGAACCGGGCTGGCCCACCGAACCCGCCCGGCGCCGCGATGCTCTTGTCTTGTTGATCGGGTTCGCCGGCGCATTGCGTCGCAGTGAGCTTGCCGGGCTGCGCATCGCCGACGTCGAGGTGCAGCTCGATCACGCCACCGGCGAACCGGTGCTGCTGGTGCGGCTGCCGTCGACGAAGACCGACCCGACCGGTGTTGCCGAACAACGCGTCGCGCTGCCACGCGGTCAACGTCCGCGCACCTGCCCTGTCTGCGCCTTCGCCGACTGGGTGCGCCTGCTCGAAATACACACTGCCGAAGGCACGTCGGGCCTGCGCGCCCATCTCGCTGAGGGCGCGACCGACCCGAACATCCACCGCTGCCACGGCTTCACCGGAACCGCTCTCGCCGAGCAACCCGACCTACCCTTGTGCCCCACGATAAATCGTCACGGTACGGTCGGCGCCACCCCCATGTCCGGCCGCGCCGTCGCCGAACTCGTCAAACGCTACGCCGCCCGCGCCGGTCTCGACCCCGACCTCTTCTCCGGCCATTCCCTGCGCGCCGGGTTCGCCACCCAGGCCGCCCTCGGTGGCGCCAGTGACCGCGAGATCATGCGCCAAGGTCGCTGGTCTAATCCGCGCACCGTGCACGGCTACATTCGTACAGCAAATCCCTTGGAAGACAATGCCGTTACCAAACTCGGGCTTTGAGATCTGCCGCTACCGGGTCTTCACGATTCGGCTGACCCCATTGTCGAACTCCACCATGTCGATCCCGGAGGCCGGTGCATAATTCGAGCGGGTCAGCGGCCGAACAGTGACTTCAACTGCTCGGGAACGCGCCCGCCTTCGATATGAATTCGGGCCGCGGCCTTCTCTGCGCACCAGGCAAGGGTGGCTCTCACAGTACCTGTATCACCAGGGTCTCCCAGGCGTCCAAAAAGCCTGTCAACCTGGTTGAGTCGGCGCCCTGAACGGATAGCGCCGACAACACTCCACGGACACGCATTGCAGCTTTACCCCCATCAGTTCAATTCAGCTGCCCGAATGCGCGACCGTGTCGGCGAATTATTCCACGACAGAACGGATGGAGAACAATGGCGGACAATCAATTCACCACTCAGACAGAACTTTTCGATCTGAGTGGGAAGTACGCCCTTGTCACTGGCGGCACCAGTGGCATTGGGATGATGATCGCGCGCGGCCTTCTCCAGGCGGGCGCCCGCGTCGTCATCAGCTCGCGCAACGCAGACAAGTGCGCGGAGGCACAGCGTCTACTGTCCGAATTCGGCGACGTTCAAGCAATCCCCGCCGACCTGTCCAGGCACGACGAGTGTCAGCGCCTCGCTGATCTCATCAAGGCCGACTCAGATCGCCTGGACATCCTCGTCAACAACGCGGGAGCGATGTGGCGCGAACCGTTGGAGACGTTCCCCGACGAGGCCTGGGACACAGTGCTCGACCTCAACCTCAAGTCGCCGTTCTGGCTGGTGCAGGCGCTGCTCCCCGCACTCCGCAGGGCGGGCACCACCGATGATCCCGCGCGGATCATCAACATCGGCAGTATCGCCGCCATCCACGTCGCCCAGTCGCCCAACTACTCGTACGCCAGCAGCAAAGCGGCACTCCATCAACTCACCAGAGTGCTTGCCAGAGAACTGGGCCCACAGCACGTCACGGTGAACGCGGTAGCACCGGGTGTGTTCCCGTCGCGGATGATGGGGTCCACGCTCGATGCCATCGGCGACACGATCGCGGCGGCGGCCCCGCTGCGCCGGCTCGGCCGCGACGACGACATGGCGGGTATCGCCGTGTTTCTCGCTAGCCGGGCCGGGTCCTACCTCACGGGCGCCATCATCCCGGTAGACGGCGGCATCGCGACGACCGCATCGGGTACCCCCTAGGCGTCGGCTTTGCCAGTGGCGGTCTCCAAGCCGGGTCTCAACGCAGTCGTCGGGGTACCGGCAGTGCCTCCCTTGGATTGCTGGACGGCCCTACGGTGGAGGGATGGCCACGATGGATCTACGCACCGATATACGGGAGTTTCTCAGCTCACGTCGCGCCCGTATCACACCCGAGCAGGCAGGTCTGCCCGCTTACGGCGGCAATCGGCGGGTCAAAGGTCTGCGTCGCGAGGAGGTAGCGCTACTGGCGGGAGTATCCGTCGACTACTACGTGCGCATGGAGCGCGGCAGCCTCGCTGGTGCCTCCGATGGCGTGCTCGACGCGTTGGCCTCGGCCTTGCAACTCGACGAGGCCGAGCGCGATCACCTGTTTCACCTCGCGCGCCAATCCGGGGCGCCCAGCGGCCCACGCCGGCGCAGGCCTGCCGGGACGGTGCGCTCGACACTGCAGCAGGTGCTCGATGCCATCTCCGATGCGCCAGCCTGGGTCTGTAACGGACGTTATGACGTGCTAGCCATGAATCACCTTGCCCGCGCGCTGTTTTCACCGGTGCTGGCCGACCCGCGACGGCCCGCGAACACAGCGCGGTTCGTCTATCTGGCTCCCGAGGCGGCCAGGGATTTCTTTGTCGACTACGACCAGATTGCCGGTGACGTGGCCGCGAAGCTACGCATGGAAGCCGGCCGCAATCCGCACGACGAGGAGCTGATCGCTCTGGTCGGTGAACTGTCAACGTGCAGTGAGCTATTCCGGCAGCGGTGGGCATCTCGGGACGTGCGGCTGCGCCGGTCCGGACGCAAGCGGGTGCACCATCCGGTCGTTGGCCGGCTGGACTTGGACGTCGAGTCCCTGGAACTGCCCGCCGAACCCGGCCTCCACCTCGCCGTCTACACCGCACCCGCCGACACACCGACCGCTGACAATTTAGCGCTCCTGGCGTCGTGGGCGGCCACCCAGCAGACGCTTGCGACCGAGCTCGAAGCACACAACAGATAGTCCAATCCCTTCAGCCATACTAGTCAGCGGACCATCTCAGCCGCCATCCAAGCGACGCCTCTCTGCGGCGGCAATGTGCTCATCCGGCGAGACCAGCCGACCGGCAGACGCCGAGTCCCGCGGGGATGCAGTGCCGTTACCTTGCCTGGCGCGGAGCGAACCTCAGCACGAAGCCGACGTCAGGTGAACAGGTCGTCGGCCGTATCGACGATCACCGCACGGTCAATCCAACCCTCGAGCTGCTCCAGATCTTCGCAGTTCGAGATCCGCGCACGAACGTCAGCGCTGACAGAAATCCCCCGAGTATCGAGGACTCTGAAGATGATCCGTGCCGCTTCAGCCGCACGCCCCTCCGCCACATACTTGCGGGCGAAGTCGCTCTGGTACTCGTATCCCGTCGTCATCAGCTCCTCCAGGTGGTGTAGCGCAGACTCGGACAGAGCCGTGCGCACGATGTCATAGTACATTTTCGTCTGCTGGTCGTCGGTCTTCTGCAAGCCCGCGAGCAGGGCGGATAGGACTTCATGGGCCTGTGGCCCGTCGGCGTGGGCGATGGCCGACAGCACCGCGCGCTCGGGCATCGCAACCGCCTCGGCGCTGTCGGTCACGGCGGGTACCAGCTCAGGGCCCAGGACCAATGGGCACAACGTCAATTCGGGATGTCCCAGCTCGATCGGCTGCCTCGCCCACTGCGCGACCGCGGAATCCGGAGCCACCACGAGCAGAAACACCGGGCATTTCAGCCGCGCCCGGAGGGTGACGAGGTACACCGGCCAGCTCCACTGCCGCGTGCCGTCTTGCGCCAGCTGCACCTCGACCGCGATTCCGACCAGCGCGGTTCCGGCCTCATCGGTGACCGCGAAGGCCGCATCACCCCGAAATTCCTTCGGGCCCATGTCGGTGAAATCGCATGGCTCGGCATGGGTCTGGTGCGAATCGGGCATCGGTAGCCCGAACACGTCTTGCAGAAAGCCCGCCGCCAGCTCAGGCCGACTGCGGAACAGTTCCACAAAACCCTCGTGGATGAATGATGGCGACATGGTCGAGGAGATTACAGTGCGCCACTGACACTTTCGGTGAAACTCCAATAATTCCGCTCACCGATTTTCGAAACACATTCTGCTCACACTGCGACGGAATGCCTTGCGTCAGAAGCAAACTGGAATATTGCAGTGACGTAATATCAAATTGGAACGTAGCAACGTGGTATTGATAGAAAAAGGAATATCAGTACGCAACTTGGTCGAGTGTTGGCGAGATGAGCTCATCGGTCGCCCAGCGTGCGACCTCGTTCGGATACGGCGCCGGTAGCACGAGCACCAGGTGGGTGAATCCCGCGCCGATCAGTTGCCGAAGATGCCGCCGCGATTCGGCGGGATCATCGTAGGAGACGACAATCTGGGCTGAGCGGGTGATCTCCCCAGGATCACGCCCGATCGCGGCACAGTGCTCGTCGAGGACGTCGCTGCGCTGCCGCAGATATTCGATGGTGTTGCGGGGCAGGCCGATGACGTTCCAGATGTTCGCGTGTTCGGCAACGACCCGCAAGGTGGCGGTCCCGGTGCCCGCGATCAACAGCGGGGGATGCGGTCGCTGGATCGGCTTGGGATTACAGCGAACTCCGGTGAGTTGGTTATGCTCGCCCGCGAAGTCGAAGACCGTTTCGGTCCACATCCGCCGAATGATCGTGCAGGCTTCGGCGAGATCAGCGACCGCGTCAGGCCAGCTGCCGTGCGGAATACCGTAGGCGTTGTACTCGGGTGCCACCAGCGTCTCGAACCGCGGATCCCGTTTCGGCATGCCACCGACGCCGAGGCCGAAATCGAGGCGACCACCGGCGATCACATCGACGGTTGCGCCGATCTTCGCCAGCACCGCAGGCCGCCGAACGCGATTGTTCGTCACCAGCAGCCCGAGCCGTAGCCGCCGAGTCTGAGCAGCAAGCGCGGTAAGCAACGTCCACCCCTCATATACCGGCCCCGACAACCCCTCGTCCAACGCAAATCCCGCACCAACCCTGGGCAACAGATGGTCATAAAGCCACGCATGCTCGATTTCGGGAATCTCGTCGGCCTCCCGCCAAACCCGCAAGATATCGGCATAGCCAACGTTCGCCGGAATCGTCTTGATCCCAAAGCTAACCCCACCCGCGTAACCCATACACCAACGCTAAACCCCCAACCCCCGCCTCCGGCGGCGTTACCCGCGCCGACTTGACGTACGCATCGGCGTCACCACGATCGAGTTTCCGGTTCGACGCTCCCGGATCCTCGTTATTCGCCGTATTCGAGCATGAACCGGCGGTAGGCCGACGCGCTGCCGTAGCCAACCCGCCGAGCCATTCTCGTTCGCGATCAGACAAATCGGTAGCTAACAGTATGCTGATCTTGTGCAATCAGTGCCGGCGCCGATGCTGGCCGTCCCTGGGCGGCCACCGGTAGATACCGGTCTGTGGGCGATCGAGATGAAATGGGACGGTATTCGTGCCATTGGGCGGGCGGTCGGCGGAGAATGCCGGTTCTATAGTCGGAACAATCGCGATCTGAGTGGTTCTTTTCCGGAGCTGACCAGCATCTTCAGCCATTTGCTCGGCGGCAGGGATGTGCTGGTCGACGGCGAGATCGTGGCCCCTGAGCCGGGCACCGGCGTGCCCTCTTTTCGTCGGCTACAGCGTCGGATGCACGTCGTGAAACCCACCGCCGAACTCATCCGGCAAGTGCCTGTCCAATACCTCATCTTCGATTTGCTCGCCGACAGCGGAGAGTCCCTGCTGGCCCTCCCCTATATCGAAAGGCGCGCCCGACTAGACGAATTGGCGATCGACCTGCCCATGGTCCGCACCCCGCCCTATTACGCCAACGTCGACGCCACCACCATGCTGGGCGTCGCGCGCGATCACGGGTTGGAAGGCATCATCGCCAAGCGCCTCGACTCCACCTATCAGCCCGGCCGCCGCTCCCCCGCATGGATCAAAACCCCGCTGCGCAGAACGACCGAGGTCGTCGTCGCGGGCTGGCTCCCCGGCAATGGCCGCTACGCGGGCATCTTCGGCTCCCTCGTGTTGGGCGCCTACGACGAAACGGGCCGCCTGGTCCACATCGGCAATGTCGGCACCGGCTGGACCATGCGCGATCGCAAGCAACTCCAACTCCAACTCAACGAAATCGCCCGCCCCGACAGCCCTTTCGACATCCCACCGCCACGTCCCGTAGCCACTGTCGCCCATTGGGTCAACCCCGAACTCGTCGCCGACATCGAATTCCGCGAAGCCAGCCCCGACGGCTTACGCCACCCGAGCTGGCGTGGCCTGCGACCGGACAAGGCACCGCGTGAAGCGACAGTGCCTGAAATCGGGCGCTGACACCTCTCTGAACTGCGCTGATACGAGCTCGGCGGTAGGGCAATCACCTCATTCGCACCGATGTCGCAATATCCGGTGCGCCGCCGACTGTGACTCACAGTGCTGAGTGGCAGTGATCGCTCCGAGATGACGCAACGGGCACGGTCGTTGAGGCAACTCGCGTGCTGGTGCTGCACCGGAGCGAAGACCGCTTAGTACGGAACCCTCATATTTCGCCGTGGAGATTGGGGGAACCCGCTGATGCCGATCGCCTTGCGAACCGTAATGCTCAGTGGGGCCGAATATTTCGGATCAACGAACTGAACCACTCGAAGTAAGGATCTGCATGCCGAAACCGACCACCCCGCGATCAGTCCTGGTCACCGGAGGCAACCGCGGCATAGGTTTGGCCGTCGCGCGACGACTGGCCGAGGACGGACACCGGGTCGCGGTCACCCACCGCGGCACCGACGCCCCCGCCGGACTACTCGGCGTGCGATGCGACGTCACCGACACCGCATCGATCGATGCGGCCTTCACCGAAGTCGCCGAGCACCACGGTGCGGTCGAAGTGGTGGTCGCCAACGCCGGTATCACCGACGACATGCTGTTCACGCTGATGAGCGAGGACCAGTTCGAACGCACCTTGGACACCAACCTCACCGGCGCGTTCCGCGTCGCCAAACGCGCGAGCCGATCCATGCTGCGCGCACACTGGGGACGACTGATCTTCCTCGGCTCCGTGGTCGGCATGCTCGGCACCCCCGGCCAGGCGAACTACGCTTCCTCCAAAGCAGGTCTGGTCGGACTGGCCCGATCGATCACCCGCGAACTCAGCTCCCGCTCCATCACCGCCAACGTCGTCGCTCCCGGCTTCATCGACACCGACATGACCCAGGCTCTCGACGACAAATACCACCAGCTCGCCCAGCAAGCCATCCCAATGCAACGCATCGGCGACCCCGAGGAAGTCGCCGCCGTGATCAGCTTCCTCGCCTCCGACGAATCCAGCTACATCTCCGGCGCCATCATCCCGGTCGACGGCGGCCTCGGCATGGGCCATTGACCCGAGCGCTGTGCGTCTGCCGGTGAGCGTCTCCATCACCGGGCACTGTTTCGTCCCCCACGACGCCTGTTGTGGCCGTCGGCCACTCGTGGCCGACTGTGGTCGCGGCGCTCTGCACTAGGTGAACGGCCCGCCGTCAACGCACTCGCGGTCTACTCGTTCGCGCCGCCTCGATGCGGGCGGCGAGCTCGACCAGATCGGCGGCGGGGCCGGTGGGAGGTGTTCGGCGGTGCCAGATGGCGCGGAACTTTCGGGTCAGGGTGAGTGCGTCGGACAGGCGTACTTCGTGGAGGGTGCCTGCGCGCAGTTCGTGCGCCACGATCAAACGGCTGACCACCGCGGGCGCGACGCCACTCCTGGTGGTGGCGAGAATCGCTGCGGCCGAGCCGAGTTCGGCTGCCGGTGGGGCCGGGGTGCCGTGGATCTCGAGTGCCTCCCAGACCGTGTCGCGGGTTCCGGAGCCCTTCTCGCGCCACACCAGTGGGGTGTCGGCGAGTTCGCGCAGGGTCACCGGCCGGGGGCGGGTGGCCCACGGATGAGCCGGTGCGACGACCACGACGAGCTCATCGGCGACGAGGACGCGGCTGCCCAATCCCGTTGGCGGGTGCGGTCCTTCGACGAAGCCGAGCTCGGTTTCGCGGTCACGCACCGCCGCGGTCACCTGTCGGGAGTTCGCGACGTCCAGTTCTATCGCCAATTCCGGGCGGATCTTGCGCAGGGCCGTCAGCCAATGCGGAATGCGATGGTCGGCAATGGTTTTCGACGCCACGATGCGCAGGCTCGGACGTACGGCGCGGTGCAGGGCCGCGATGCCCTCGGTCAGTGCCAGCGCTGCCGCCAGCACCGGTCGGCCGAGTTCGACCACGGTGTGCCCGGCGTCGGTCAGCGCCGAGCCGGTGGGCCCGCGATCCAGTAGCCGCAGGTGTAGTCGCCCCTCGAGTGCATTGATCCGCATGCTCGCGGCGGGCTGGCTGATGCCGTGCCGTCGCGCGGCCGCGCCGAGACTGCCCAGTTCCGCCACGGATGCGAGCAGATCAAGTGCCTCGAGATCGGGTGCTCCCGGCGGCAGGGTCATAAGGGGAGCTTATGGGGTGGTCGGTATCGGGCCGCTACCCGACCGCTCAGGCGGGCGCCAGGATCATAGACATCCCGAATCGCGGGTCGAGGACAGCGAGGAGAACATTGTGACGTTCGTGATCGGCGCCGCCTGCGTAGATGTCCTGGATCGGGCCTGCATCGAGGAGTGCCCGCTCGACTGCATCTTCGTCGGCGACCGAATGGCCTACATCCAGCCCGACGAATGCATCGACTGTGCGGCCTGCGAGCCGGTCTGCCCGGTCGAGGCGATCTACTACGAGGACGACATTCCCCCGGGACAGGAGCAATTCGTCCTCGAGAACGCCCGCTTCTTCACCGAACCACTACCCGGACGGACAACACCGCTCGGTCAGCCTGGCGGCGGGACGGTGATCGGCGCGCTGGGAGTCGATACGGTCTACGTGCAGGAATATCAGTCCTGAACCGAGCTGGAGCTCGGGTATGTAGGGCGGTAGCTGAGCAGCCCTGCCCGGACGCACCCATCGTCGGCCGAACCGGTTACGCACGGCGGCAGGCGAGATGCTCAGCGGCGCAGGATATCTCGCCTGCCGATCCAACCAGGGGTCCCGGTAGTAATCGCCGAAAATCCAACGATGTTCGAAATGTCGCCTGGTAGGCGGTGATTCGGCGGTTCCGGCTGCGGGTTGGGCTGGTTGGTGCTTGGCTTGGACGCTGATCAGGTTGGTCGGCGTGCCGGAGGTTGGCGTTAGTGGCGACGCGGGTATTCGCGGATGAGGAATTGGCCCGCCTGCGGGAGTGGAGCAAGTCGTCGTAATGCTCGGCGATCAGATCCAGATTGGTCCGCCGGGTCAGCAGCGGCCCCCGCGTGCGGGAACCGGGCCTCGGCCTCGGTCGCGGGCCCGGCCGACACAGGGTGATCCGGCCCAGGTCCCGGATTCGAGGAGAGAGCTGCATCCCGAGCAGGTCGAACAATCCGAAGTTCACCAGGGTGACCCCATGAGTATCAGTCGCGTGTTCGGTGATTGGCAGATCCGTTGCGTTGCCGAGGATTTCGTCCAGCCGTTTCGACAAATCGTCTGTCACGGCCGAACATCATGCGGCACAGGCAGTTACGACACGCCGAAAACCGAATTCAACGACGTGAGACAAGGTCTAAGGAGGCCAGCGGAAGTGGCTTGTCTGCCTGCTGCGTTCATAGCGACGTGAGAGATGAGGGTGTGGCGGGGTACAGCCGGGTTCGGGTCGTTGTCGCGGGTGGAGTTGGAGCGGTTCGTCCTGGCATCGGGTCGGTCCGACGTGACAATCTAGTCGAGGATGCGGGTGAGCAGCTCGGTGAGCTTGTCGCGCTCGGTGGCCGATAGGGCGGCCAAGATGTCGTGTTGAACCCCTGTGAGCGTCGTGTCCAGTTCCTCGAGCCGTCGTCGCCCGGCGGCGGTCAGGGTGATCAGGTTGCGGCGCCGGTCGGCGGGGTCTGAGGCGCGCGCGACGTGGCCCAGTGCTGCCAGCTCATTGAGCATTGTGTGCATGTCGCTCTGGTCGATTCCGCACCGTTGGCCGATCTGCACCTGGCTGTCGGGGCCGAACTCGTCCAGCGCGGCGAGGATCGCGAAGTGATAGGCATGTCCACCAGCAGCGGCCATCGTTTCTTTGATCTGTCGATGCGTCTGCGTGGAAACCTTGTTGATCAGCCAGCTGGGTTTGCAGCGCAAACGGGTTGGTACTTCGTGCACCTGCATGCATGAAGTCTACCCGATCCCTTGGTCCACCCCACGGATCGATGTACACTGGGTCCGACCAAGGTTGGTCGATCCAAGAGATTGAAGGTGGGAACGATGCCACTCACATTGGACGAAGCTCGGGCCGTCAGCGACCGCGTCCGCGAACACGCCAACGAACTCGGCGCGACGGTCACGATCGCCATCGTCGACGCCGGCGGGCACCTGCAGGTTCTCGATCGCATGGACGGTGCAAATCCCGTGTCGGCCCGAGTCGCCCCGGCGAAGGCAGCCGGCGTTGCGCTGTTTCATCGCGACGGCAGTGACCTGATGGGTATGCAGCAGGCGTACCCTGCGGTGTTCGCACAAATAGTTGAGGTAGCGGGAACACCCATCGTCGCAGGCTTGGCCGCTCGGCTGCTCCGGCGAGAGGGTGTCGTCGTCGGTGCGATCGCAATCGCTGGAGGGACGTTCGAACAGGACGACGAGTGCGCCAATGTCGGGCACGACTCCCTGTCGGTCACCGCGTCAACGTAGTCGGCACCACATGTCGACGGACCCCGGTCGGGCAGTAGGGCCGCACTTGTCAGCGCTCGGACGTGCGCGAACGTGCCCAAGCAACGGTCGCGCAGGTCGACTCGAGCAGCAACGCGCTCATCATCGGATTCCTGCACTGGCTCGTCGATGCGATCAAACCTGTAAACCAATGCCACTCGACTTTCCGGGCTTGACGCCGGATTGGGCGGATCTGCTCCCGCTACGACCCAAGCACTTTGGAACAAGCACACAGATCCTGGCACCGCAACCCCAACCGCAGGTTACGGTGATGTCAAAATTCGCCGATACCGACATCTTCCACCGCAATGATGTTGATTTTCACCGATAAACGGTGTCGCAGATGAGGCATCGACACCACCACCCCCGCCGGACGATTCCTGTTCCATGTCATCGCCGCCATGGACGAGATGACCGCCGACCTGATCAGCGAAGGCACCCGGGAAGGTTTGGAATCCGCGCGGGCACGCGGCCGCGTCGGTGGCCGGCCATCGAGCCTGACACAGCTACAGGTCCGCAAAGCGGGGGAAATGTACGACGAACGCGACCAGCGCGACAAGCGCAAGTACACCGTCGCCCAGATCGGCGAGACCTTCGGCGTCTCCCGTAAGACGATCTACCGCCACCTCGAGCCCGGAACTGCGGACTAACCCGGCGAGGCGGTTCAAACGGCACCGCCGAATCACCTTCTACCAGGAGACATTCCGAACATCGTTGGATTTTCGGCGATTACTCGGGGGACCCCAACCACGCCCAAGCTGCCTCTCACAGATGGACGCGGCGGACAAGCCGTCCTGCTGGGAGATCGCTGGCGACGGTCGGGATCATTGCGTAAAGCGTTGTCCAGCCGCCGGGTTGGCGTGTTTGTTGCGGAACAACCTCATGCCGCGGCAGACCTGAGTCGGGCGAGGCTAGGTGCGGGGCGGCGGGAAGTGGTTAGCGGGTGGGTGATTCGCGGCCGCCCAGGTGTCGGGCGAGGAAGCGCTCGATGGTGTGGAACAGCTCGATTTGGTTTTCTGGGTTCGCGAAACCGTGGCCTTCGTTGTCTTTGACCAGGTATTCGACCTCGGCGCCGCGCTGTCGAAGCGCTTCGACGAGGTTGTCGGATTCGGCGCGCACTACTCGAATGTCGTTGGCGCCCTGCACTACCAGCAGGGGGGTGTGGATGCGGTCGACGTGGGTGATCGGTGAGCGGGCGAGCATGTCGGCTTCTTGTGCCGGATCGTCGGGGTCGCCGACGAAGAGCTGCCAGTTGTTGGCGGTGTGCGGCTTGCTGTAGGCGGGGATGGTGCGCAGGAAGTTCGCCAGGTTGGAGATGCCGACGTAGTCGATGGCGGCCGCGAAGACGTCGGGGGTGAAGGTGACGCCGACCAGGGCTGAATAGCCGCCGTAGGAGCCGCCGAAGATCGCGACCCGCGCCGGATCAGCATAGCCCTGGTCGACGGCCCATTGCACGGCGTCGATGAGGTCGTCGTGCATCTCGCCGGCGAACTGTTTGATCGCGGCTTTGACGAACGCTTTCCCGTATCCGGTCGAACCGCGATAGTTGACCTGCAACACGGCGTAGCCGCGGTTGGCGAAGAGTTGCACGGTCGGGTCGAAGTCCCAGCTGTCGCGGAGCCACGGGCCGCCGTGGACCATCAACACCATCGGCAACCCGGACGGCTCGATGCCGACGGGCAGTGTCAGATACGACGGGAGGCTCAGTCCATCCCGCGCTGGGATAGTCACCGGTGTCATCGGGGCAAGCGATTCGGGATTCAGCTGCGGAAACGGCCGGAACAGCAGTCGGCTCTCCCCCGTGGAGTGGTCGTAGTAGTACGCGACTTCGGGGTCGCGGTCGTGTGTGAAGGTGACGACCCAGCGTTGCCCGGTGCGGTCGGCGGACACTGCGGCCAAGTCACCCTCCGACAACTTCTGCAAGTTCGCGAGCACCGCGGCGAAATTCGGATCCAGGGCGTGGATCACCTGCCGTTCGCCGAGGTAGCGGGCGCCGATCAACGCTCCGGTTCGCCGGTCGAGGATCAACGGTGACGGCAGCGTGGGAATCACGGCGCCGCGGGTATCGAGGTCGAACGTCGGGTGACTGTCGGCCTCGGACTCCTGCCCAGTCGCCAGGTCGAGGCGGACCAGCCGCGTCCGGTCGGTGCCGCGATTGGACCCGAGCCACACGCCGGTCCCGTCGGGGGTCAGCCGGACCGGCAACACACCCATCGGGTAGTCGGCGCCGTCAAACACTGCGATGGGGTGCAAAGTGCCTGCGTCCCAGCGCGAAAGCTCGATATCGCCCGTGGCAGTCAGGCCGCGACCGAACACTTCGCCGCCGGGGCCGCACATCCAGGCGCCGATATGGCCGGGGTTTTCGGCCAGCACTGTGAGGCCGCCGGTGGCGAGGTCGATCTCGCAGAGGTCGAACGCCTCGACCTTCCTGTTGTTCAGCTGTACCAGCACTTTCTCCGGCCGTCCCGCGGGCAACTCGAAGTCGATGACCGCCGTTCGCGGGAACGGAGTCAGGTCGAGCACCGCCGCGTTGGGGTCGTCCAGATCGACCCGATACAGGTGCCATTGCTCATCGCCGCCGTTGTCCTGGGTGTAGAGCAGCCATCGCGGATCGTCGGTCCAGCGGAAGTTGTACACGTTGCGGTGCTCGTCCGCGGTCACGCAGCGCGCTTCCGTGTCGGAGTCGAGGTCTTGGACCCACACGTTCAACCGATCCTTACGCGGCGCGAGATACGCAATCCTGGTGCCGTCCGGAGAAATCGACGGCGCCGCACTCACCGGCGGCTTGAAAAAGTCCTCTACAGAAATGAATTCCGGCAACGCCATGGTGATCCTCCTGGTCTGAGCGTGTACCCCCAGGACACCGTTGGCCGACACGGCACAGTCAATGCCGCCCCCGCATGATCCACGCCACACCGTCGCGACTCCTCCCCGCACGGGCAACCCGAGCAGACCTCGATCGAGGGGGAACTGGTCTTGGTATCGCCCGAGAGCCGGAGGACACCAGCGTGACCACCGAACATGCTGGTGTACTAGAGGATTACACCGATGCTTGGACTGCGGGGGCCGTCGAGTTCAGCCGGGCGTCACCGCTGTGGGCGATGTTGCGCGTGTGCTGAGCGAGGCGGGAGTCTGCCGACAGCGGACACAAAAATGGAAAGGACCTGAATCCTTTCCGTATCCAATATATATCGCACCCGGGGGCTTGCGGCAAGACCCCGGTCGAGGCGCATACTCGCTGGCCGAGGTCAGAACCTGCGGAAATGGGAGTTACGGATTGGGTGTCGCGTGGGGATGGCGAGTCGATGGTGGGGCTCGCGGCGGCGTTGCAGGCACTCGGCGCGTACGTGTGTGCGTCGTTTACCCGTAGCCGGCAGTGGTCGACCAGGCGCATCGCGCCAGGTAAATGAGGGAACGTGCCCGCACGAGCACAGCGACACAGTCATCGAAAAAAGAAGGGGCACATGCCAACTCGAGAGTATGACGAGGAATTACAGTCCGAGCGTAGCTACGTGGCCGAGCTGTACACGCGCCTGGACGCCGAGCGCGCGCGAGTGAAGGGCCAGTACAGCGCCGCGTTGCGCGGCAGAGACGGTTCCGCCATGGAGCGTGAGGACCAGGTGCGCGCACTGGGCAAGTCGGTGCAGCGGCTGGATGTGGCCGACAACGGACTGTGTTTCGGTCGATTGGACACTCTGTCGGGCGAGCGTTCCTATATCGGCCGGATCGGTCTCTACGACGAGGCGAACGAGTTCGAACCGCTGCTGCTCGATTGGCGAGCCCCGGCAGCGCGTGCGTTCTATGTGGCCACCGCCGCGACGCCGGAGAACATGCGCAGGCGCCGCCAGTTCCACACCCGTGGACGTCAGGTGGTCGATTTCACCGACGAGGTGCTCGGCCGTCCCGATGACGGCGAACGCGGCGACGCGGCGCTGCTGGCGGCGGTCAACGCGCCGCGTGGCGAGGGGATGCGCGACATCGTCGCGACGATCCAGGCCGAGCAGGACGAGATCATCCGACTCGACCATCCGGGCGTGCTGGTGATCGAGGGCGGTCCGGGCACCGGGAAGACTGTGGTGGCGCTGCACCGCGTCGCGTACCTGCTCTACACCCAGCGGGAGCGGATGGAACGCCAGGGCGTGCTGGTGGTCGGGCCTAATCCGGCTTTCTTGAACCACATCGCCCACGTCCTGCCGTCGCTGGGCGAGACCAACGTGGTGTTCACCACCGCGGGCGAACTCGTGCCTGGCCTGCGGGTCACCGCCGAGGACACCCCGCGGGCCGCGAAGCTCAAGGGCTCGCTGAAGATCTTGGACGTGCTCGCCGCGGCGGTCGCCGATCGCCAGCGACTACCCAAGGATCCGGTGACGATCGAACTGGCCGACGTCACTATGCGCATCGACGCCGAGACCGCCGAGTGGGCCAGAGCGGAGGCCCGCGCGAGCGGACGGCCACACAACGAGGCGCAAGCGGTGTTCCGCGACATCATCACCTACGCGCTCACCGAGCGGGCGATCGCCCGGATCGGCCGCGGCTGGCTGACCCGAGACGACCGCGAGGCATGGGAGCAACTGCGCGAAGACCTGGTCGAGGAGCTCGCGAGTCACGACACCTTCGCCGCCACACTCGACCAACTGTGGCCGATCCTGACACCGGAAATTCTACTGGCACAGCTGTATTCGTCTCCCGAACGACTGCACGCGGCGGGCGCCGACGAGGCGCTGGCACGGGCGGACGGCGCGGCATGGACGGTATCGGACGTGCCGCTGCTCGACGAACTGGCCGACCTGCTCGGCCCCGACAAACCGGCCGATCAGACCGCGGAGCGGGAAAGGAAGGCCGAGGCCGAGTATGCCGCCGGCGTGCTGGACGTGCTGGTCAGCCGCGAGGACATGATGGACGACGAGGACCACCTGTTCGCTCAGGACCTGCTCTACGCCGAGGACCTGGCCGACCGATTCCTCGAACGCGACACCAGGGAACTCGCCGAACGCGCTGCGGCAGATCGGGATTGGACCTACCGGCACGTCGTGGTCGACGAGGCGCAAGAGCTGTCGGAAATGGATTGGCGGATACTGATGCGCCGCTGCCCGAGCAAATCGTGCACGGTGGTCGGCGATCTGGCCCAACGCCGGTCGGTGGCCGGCGCGACCTCGTGGGACACGATGATGCAACCGTATGTGCCCGGCCGCTGGGCCTACCGGTCGCTGACGGTGAACTATCGCACCCCGGCCGAGATCATGACCGTCGCCGCCGCGCTGCTCGCCGAGTTCGCGCCCGGCGTGCAGCCACCGGAGTCGGTTCGCGCGTGCGGTGTCCAGCCCTGGTCCAGACAGGTCACCGAGGACGAATTAGCTACTGCCATCGAAGAATTCGTCCGGGCGGAAGCTGATCGCGAGGGCACCAGCATCGTGATCGGTCCGGCGGGGGTGCCCGGCACGGTGACGGCGTCGGAGACGAAAGGATTGGAGTTCGACGCCGTGCTGGTCGTGGACCCCGAACGGATCCTCGCCGACGGCCCGCGCGGCGCGGCCGAACTCTATGTCGCCCTCACTCGCGCAACCCAACGTCTCGGCGTTCTGCACGAGGGTCCCCTGCCGCGAGCGCTGACCGGACTCACGGAAATCGACGCACCCGCGCGAGCCGGAGTTCACCGGTAACGCAACTGGTCGGTGCCCTCGGACTTGTTCGAGCGACAAGCCCGAGAGCATTGCCGCCGCGGTGAACCGTTCGACATCGCAGGCGTTGCGGCCGACAAACCGACTGGTGATGTTCGACCTGAACCGCCCGCGAGAACGCCCGACCGGCAGCGCATCAGTAGGGGCTGGACGCAATCTCACACGGCGCCAACGCAATCGGCTCGTCGACGAGCCGCTCTACTCTTCTACGGCGAGATCGCCCCCGGGCTCCGGTAACCGGGGCGCGATCCTGGCCGTCGAGCGGGACGGGGCACCGCCGGCCCGGCCCCGGCTGGTCGTGACCGGCGAGGTCGCCGGTGGGGGCGACGTCAACGACGTCGTCGAGCTGGACGTCGTGCGCGTCGAGCCCACCGGCTAACCCCGAGCGACCTCAGCGGTGTGCGCGGGGGTGTAGCGCTCGCCCATCACCTGGTCGCTCAGCGGGTCCAGCGCGGCCAGCGCCTCGGCGTCCAGGGTGAGCTCCAGCGCGGCCGCGTTCTGCTCCAGCCGGGCCGGGCTGCGGGTGCCCGGAATGGTCGCCACCGCCACCCCGAGCCGCTCGGCCTGGGCGTACACCCAGGCCAGCGCCACCTGGGCCGGGGTGGCACCCAGCCGGTCGGCCACCGCGCGCACGGTCTGCGCGATCTTCTCGTTGGCCTCGCCCGCCTCGCCGGCGAAGCGGGGGTTGGTGCGCCGGAAGTCCTTCTCGCCCAGCGTGGAGCGGTCCAGGGCGCCGGTCAGGAACCCCCGCCCCAGCGGCGAGTACGGCACCAGCCCGACCCCCAGCTCGGCCATCACCGGGGTGAGGGCCTCGACGTCGCGGGTCCACAGCGAGTACTCGCTCTGCACCGCGGTGATCGGGTGCACCGCGTGCGCTCGGCGCAGCAGCTCAGCGTCGACCTCGGACAGGCCAAGATGGCGGACCTTTCCCGCCTCGACCAGCTCGGCCATTGCCCCGACGGTCTCCTCGATCTCCACGTCCTGGGGCGGGCGGTGAGCGTAGTACAGGTCGATCACCTCGACACCCAGTCGCAGCAGCGAGGCGTCGCAGGAACGCAGCACGAAGTCCCGGGCACCGCGGATGCGGCGTGCCCGGTCTCCGGCGCTGCGGTCGATGCCGAACTTGGTGGCCACCTGCACCTGGTCTCGGCGGCCGTGGATGGCCCGGCCCACCAGCACCTCGTTGTGGCCGGTGCCGTAGGCGTCGGCGGTGTCCAGGAACGTGATGCCCAGCTCCAGGGCGCGGTTGATGGTGGCCAGGCCGCCGTCCCAGTCGGCGGCGCCGTAGCTCTCGCTCATCCCCATGCACCCCAGACCCATCGCGCTGACGGTGAGACCGGGCGAGCCGAGCGTGGTTCGGGTGATCATGCGCGGATACTCCTCCTGCCCAGCGGACCGGGCGGTACCTCGAAGGCTGACGAACGCCCCCGACACTAGGACCTGGAGCGCACTCCAAGTCAAGCTGGCGGACCGGCCCGCCGGCGTGTCAGGCGCAGCGGGGGCGGGTGAGGGTGAAACGGTCCACCGGCTCACAGCTACGCCATATCCATCCGAAATTCGGCCGATACTACGGCGCCCCATGTCGCACGAGGGCGACTGCCGACTTCAACGGTCCAGTAATCACGTTCAACGGTCCAGTAATCACGCCAACCGGACCAAGAGGCAGACTCGCTATCGACTACCAGGTCCCGAATTCCTCTGCCCGACAGCGCTTTACGAACGATCAGTGGCAGGCATCGGAGATACCCTCGAGCCAGTCGCGGATCGCGGCCTGCTGGGCGGGGGTGAACGAGGATTCGAGTTCGGCTTCGCGGCGACCGACGGCGATGCGGGCCTCGGCCAACCGGGCCCGGCCGGATTCGGTGACGGTGATCTGGTGGGTGCGCCGATCGGAGGGGTGCGGGCGGCGTTCGATCAGGCCCTCGTGTTCGAGCCCACTGAGCATTTCGTTGGCGGCCTGGCGGGAGCTGGCGACCTCGCGGGCGACGTCGGCGACCGACATTCCGGGACGCGCGGCGGTCATCATCAGGGTGGCGTACTGGGAGGTGGACAGCCCAAAGGCCTTGAGCTCCTCCCCGATTGCCGCCCGCATGTTGAGCCAGACCTTGCGCACCATGAAGGTCAGTGACCCGACCTCGCTCCGGTAGGAACCCACCGAAAAGACCTCCTCGATATTGACAGGTTCCTGACGACTATGCGAAGTTAATCGTCAGGTTCTTGCCAATCTTAGCGAAGGTTTCCATGATCACGTCTCCCGCGTTGCCGAAGCCGAGGCAACGGTTGATCCTCGCCGTACTCGTGCTGTCCTCGTTCCTGATCTGGATGGACAACACCATCCTCAGCCTGACCTTCCAGACACTGGCCGACCCGGTCCGCGGGCTCGGCGCCACCCCCGCCCAGCTGCAATGGGCGACCGGCTCCTACACCCTGGTCTTCGCCGCGCTGATGTTCACCGCGGGCGCGCTGGGTGACCGATTCGGTCACCGGACCGTGCTCGCCACGGGCATGGCGACCTTCGCCGCCGCCTCGATCTGGGCCGCCTACGCCGGTGACGCGGGCCAGTTGATCGCCGCCCGTGCCGCGATGGGCGTGGGCAGCGCGCTGATCATGCCCGCCACCATGGCCATCCTCACCTGGACCTTCACCGGTCCCGCCAGGGCGACCGCGATCGGCATTTCCTCCGCCTCCGCGGGTGTCGGATTGGCGGCCGGTCCGCTGCTCGCCGGTGTGCTGCTCGACCATTTCTGGTGGGGCTCGGTGTTTCTCATCAATGTCCCGGCGGTGCTGGTCGGGTTGGTCGGGATCGCCGCGCTGATCCCCGAATTCCGCAGCCCCACCCCGCGCCCGCTCGACCTGACCGGTCTACTGCTCTCGATCAGCGGACTCGCCGCGTTGGCCTATGGGTTGATTCGCGCGGGACAGGTGGCCTCCTGGACTCCGGTGGATGTCTGGGCGCCGATCGTCGCGGGGGCGATCCTGTTGTGCGCGTTCGTGTTCGTCGAACTGCGCAGCCATCAGCCCAGCTTCGATCCCCGCCTCCTCGCGCAGCGCACGTTCGGCGGCGGCAACGCGGCGCTCGGGCTGCTGCTTTTCGCGATGACCGCCGCCGGTTTCTACGGCGCGTTCTATCTGCAAGGCGCACGGGGCTTCTCGCCGCTGCAGGCCGGTTTCGCCACGTTCCCGGCGGCGCTGGGCGCGATGGTCGGCGGGCCGCTCGGCATCCGATTGGTGCGCCGCTGGTCGCTACGCCCGGTCACCGCGACCGCGCTCACCGTTGCGGCACTGGCGATGGGCAGCTTCGCGTTCTTCGGACTGCACACCCCGCTCGTCTGGAACGAGATCGTCCTGCTGATCCAGGGCCTGTCGATCGGCATAGTCATGGGCAGCACGACCGCGGCGCTGATGAACACCCTTCCGTTGACACAGGCCGGTGCCGGATCCGCGGTCACCAACACCGTGCGACAGACCGGCAGCGTGCTCGGCATCGCGGTGGGCGGCACGATCATGTCGATCGCGTACCGGCGCGGCATCGGATCGGCACTGCACGACCTGCCCGCCGATGTGCGGGAACGGGCACAGGTCTCCGCCGAGCAAACCAGACACGCCGCGGCGGTGATGCACAGCCCCGACCTGGCGAGCGCCGCCGACGCCGCGTTCATCCACGCCATGCACGTGGGCGCGGTATGGACGATGCTCATCGCACTCACCGGGGCGGCCGTGTTGGCGATCACGTTGCGCCCGAACCGAATTCGGACCGATGCGGTACCGGAACAGGCCGAGGCTCTGTAACCTGCCGAAGCTCTGTAACCTGCCGCTCGGTAAGCCGCGATACACGGGGGAAGTCAGCCGCGGGCTATTCCGCGGGCCGGACACCGCGGTCACGGCCAGCAGCCAGTCGCGATGCAGAACGCCAGGCCAAGGCTGAGAGCTCGCAACCCCCCACTGGTTCGATCGGCAAGCGCCCGGGTCGAGGCTCAGGACCATCGCGCGATGGGTGTGCCGAAAGCTCGGCGATGTGGTCGGCGAAGGTTGGCCACAGTTCGCGGGGCAGGTGGTGGCCCATGCCGTCGAAGATCATCAGTTTCGCGCCGGGGATGGCGTCGGCGGTGGCGCGGGCGCCGCTGACATCGCACATGAGGTCGTTGGCACCGTGCAGGACCAAGGTCGGTATCCGCAACGATTTCAGTGGCGCCGTCCGGTCGCCGGAGGCCAGGACCGCGACGAAGTGACGCATCATCGCCTCGTGGTCGCGCCCTCGGTCGTAGACGCGTCCGGCCGTTTCGGCGACCGCGGCCTCGTCGAAGGCGTATCCGGGAGACCAAATGGCCCGAGACGCGCGGACCTGCCAGTCGAGGTAGCTCTGGCGGTCGTGCGGTTGCGGACCCAGCGGGCCGATGGCGGCGAAATCGGCGTCGCCGACGCCGGGTGCGCCGGTGCGGGAGCTGATGGAGGTCAATGATCGGATGCGGTCGGGGTGCTCGATCGCGATGGTCTGCGCGATCATTCCGCCCATGGACAGCCCGACGAGGTGGGCGCTGTCGAAGCCGAGTGCGCCGAGCAGGCCGACGGTGTCGGCGGCCATGTCCGACAGGTGGTACGACGCGGTGGTGAGGTCACCGGCCAGCGCGGCAGGCAGGTCGACGGTCGGCGCGTCGGACAGGTGCGACGAGTGACCGGTATCCCGGCTGTCGAAGCGGATGACGTGCAGGCCGCGCTCGACCAGTTCGGTGCAGAATCCGTCGGGCCAGTTGATCATCTGCGCGCCGCCACCCATGATCAGCAGCATCGGCGGCAGTGCGGGGTCGCCGAAACGTTCGTAGGCGATCTCGAGCCTCGACGGGCCGACGTTCAGGGCCTTTTCCTCGGCCATTGTTCCTCCGTCTCGAAACATCGCTACCCGTGCTCGCCTGAGAATCACGCGTGGCAGCCGATATTCGGCGTCGCCTGACTCAGGTCTGCGAGTATGCGGCACCGACGGGGCCTTGCCGCAAGCCAACCCATGCGATATATGTTGAAAGGGGAAGAGTTTCGGCCGCCGAACAGCGCCTGTTCGGCATCGCGTGCTTGTTTGCATCGGCCGCAATCCCGACGACGCATAGTCGTTCGGCTGACAATTTCTTCCGAAACCCCGCCGTAAACGCGTGCCGCACAATCATTATCGGCATCGCATGCCAATACGCACTCGATGCAACGGCGAGCATTGCGGCGCAACAGAACTCGACTACACCGCTGCCCCGGCCAGAACGTGCGCATCCCCGAGCGCGTCGGCCAGCGCGACAAGAACATCCGAGCATCCAGCATCAACAGTCAACGACGCCAACTCATCCCCGCGAGTATTTCCGCGATTGACGATCACCACCGGCCGCGCACGCTTCGCCGCGTGCCGCACGAACCGCAGCCCCGACATCACGGTCAACGACGACCCCGCGACCAGCAACGCATCCGCCTCATCGACGAGCTCGAACGCCGCCGCCACCCGATCTTTCGGCACGTTCTCGCCGAAATACACGATGTCGGGCTTGAGCATCCCCCCGCACCCCGCGCAATCGACCATCCGAAAACTGTCGGTATCGGCGACAACCGCGTCGGCGTCGGGTGCGACCTCCACCCCATTCGTCGTTGCCCCCTCAGCGAACCCAGGATTCGCGGCCTCCAACCGCTCCGCCAACGCCATCCGCGAAATCAACGCATCGCAGCTCAAGCACCGGACCCGCGCATAGGTGCCGTGCAGATCGATCACCCGACGATGCCCAGCCTTGGTATGCAACAAATCGACGTTCTGGGTGATCAGCCCATTCACCACACCCATCCGCTCCAACCGCGCCAACGCGCGATGCCCCGGATTCGGCCGCGACGCATCCATTCGCCGCCAGCCGATGTGATTACGCGCCCAATACCGCTGCCGGAACACCGCGTCACCGACGAACTGCTGATAGGTCATCGGATTTCGCGGCGGCGAGGACGGACCGCGATAGTCGGGGATGCCACTGTCGGTCGACACACCCGCACCGGTCAGCACCAGCACCCGGCGACCGGCCAGCACCTCGACCAGCCGCTCGAAATCCGGTTCCGCGATGTCCGACATCAGTTCAGGGTACGACGACGCCGCTCAGACGCGACGCATCACCGACACCACCTTGCCCAGCACCGCGGCCTTATCGCCATCGATGACGTCATACGCGGGGTTGCGTGGCTCGAGATACACATGACCGTTGCGCCGCCGATATACCTTCACCGTGGCCTCCCCCTCGATCATCGCGGCGACGATCTCCCCCGAATGCGCCTCGTTCTGCTGCCGCACCACCACGATGTCTCCGTCGCAGATCGCCGCGTCGATCATCGAATCCCCGCGCACCCGCAGCCCGAACACCGTCCCGCGACCGACCAGCTGACGCGACATCGTCACCATGTCGTCGGTGTGCTCCTCGGCCAGAATCGGCGTGCCCGCCGCGATGTCACCGACCACCGGCACCGCCACCGAATCCTCGTTCGTTTCCCGCGGCGCCGAACCCTGCAGGAACATCCGCACATCGATCGGCCGCGACATCGTCTCGCTGCGCCGCAGGAACCCCTTCTCCTCCAGGCTGTTCAGGTGCTTGGACACCGACGACGAAGACCGCAATCCCACCGCGTCCCCGATCTGCCGTGAGTTCGGCGCGTACCCCTGCCGCACCACCCAGTCCCGAATGGTGGCAAGGATCTTCTGCTGGCGCTCCGGCAGGCGGGAGGTGTCGAGATGCTCGAGGTCGTCGTAGGTCACCGGGGCATCGTAGAGGTCAGTGCCGATCACACGGCCGCACAGGCCATTACGGAGTGTCGCGGTACCGGTTACGTTCCGGCTTGTTCAGCCTTCGATCGTTCGGAGGTGCTTCGCTCGACACAGAATTCGTTCCCTTCGGGGTCGAGGAGGGTGGCCCAGCCGCGACCGTCGGCGGTGCGGTGATCCTCGTACAGTGTCGCGCCCACCGTGAACAGCCGCTCGACTTCCTCGTCGCGGGTGCGTTCGGTGGGCACCCAATCGAAGTGGATGCGGTTCTTCACTGTCTTGCCCTCCGGAACCCGGATGAACAGGAAACCGGGAAGCGGCTCGGGCGCGGTGAGCAGCGCCTCATCGTCGTCCACCTCGTCCTCGGCGGAGAGCGGCCAGCCGGTGACGGCACTCCAGAACGACGCGAGCTTGTACGGGTCGGCGCAGTCGATGGCGACGTGGCGAAGAATCATGCGGCGAGCGTAGCGGGGACCCGAGTGCCGATGCACCGCAATAAAATTGCCGCTCGGCACCTGTTTGCTCGCCACATAGCAGGTGCCTGGCTTCGTCCCTCGACCGAAGCGGCGTAGTCGCCGGTTCGGCGCGCCCCGCTCATCGATATCGACGTCACCCTGCCCGGCGTCGACGCACCCCCGGATCTACTGCGCCTGTTCCCACGCCGAGCTGACCGGTATCGGCAACGGGTCGAGCGAGGGTGGGGTTACCCAGCGATGGAGGGCGTCCGCGAGCCCGGCGTCGTCCACGAAAGTGGTGCTCAGCCAGGCGATGTGGCCGTCCGGGCGCAGTAGTAGTGCGCCGATATCCGGATGCGCCGGACAGGCCGCGAAGACCACGGTGACCGCAGACAACCATCTCGAGAACGCCCGGTCGGGAGTCAGGTCGAGCAATACCGGACGACCGGGGTGCAGGAGTTTGGCCAGGGTCGTGTCGCCGTCGGCGGTTGACAAGGCGAGGTCGGGGGCGAGGCGGCCGAGCCAGCGGTGCTCGCCGGGTAGGTAGCAGGTGTCGAGGCCGCTCAATATCTCGGTCAGTGCGCGGTTGCCCGCGGGGTGTGCCGCGACCCGCTGGACCAGGTCTGCCAGCGGCGACGCGGATTCGCTGAGCAGTACCAGCGCTTGCTGGTTCGACAGGAGTGCGGCACCCGTCGCGTGCCGTTCGTCGTGGTAGGTGTCGAGCAGGGTCTCCGGTGCGCTGCCGTGGACGGTGGCGGCGAGCTTCCAACCCAGGTTGAACGCGTCGTCGAGGGCAACGTTGACGCCGATGGCGCCCGCGGGCGGATGGATGTGTGCCGCGTCGCCGGCCAGCAGGACTCGCCCGTCGCGGAAGCGCTCGGCCAGGCGCGCCGCGTCCCCGAACCGGGTCAGCCAGCGTGGTGCGCAGTTCGGTGCGCCGGCCGAGCGCCTCGGACACCTGGGACTGCAGCAACTCCAGCGTCACCGGGGTGTCCTTCACCGGGGGCGGGTCCTGTTCACGAACGATGACGCGCACGTATCCGGGGCGCGGGATGACGAACACCGTGCGTCCGTCGGGGCCGGCCGAAACACCGTACGGCAGATCGCATTCGACGTCGCCGAGCAGGACGAAGAAGGTGGCGTCGGTGCCGGGAAACGCGATTCCGGCGCTCTTGCGGACGACGCTTCGGCCGCCGTCGCAGCCGACGAGGTATCGCGCGGTCAGCTGAGTAGCGAACCCGTTGTGGACCGTCGCGGTCACCGAATCCGCGTCCTGCTCGATGCCGCGAACCTCGCGCCCGCGCAAGACCGTGGCACCCAGTTCGACGGCCCGCGCGGCGAGCACCTCTTCGACGCGGGTCTGCGGGATCCCCAACGAGAACGGGTGATCGGTATGCGCCCCGGCCAGCGGCAGTGGTTGCGAGATCCCCGTGGCGGGGACGTTCGGCACCTGGTGGCCTTCGGCGATGAGCTCCGCGGCCAGGCCGCGCCGTGCGAGCAGGTCGAGTGAACGGGCATTGAGGTTGTAACCACGGCACCACAGTGGTTCCAGCGAACGTTCGACCACGGTGGTGCGCACCCCGGCAAGCGCGAGCTCGTAGGCGAGCATCAAGCCTGCCGGGCCCGCGCCGACGATCAGGACATCGGTATCCAGCGGCTGGCCGGTCATCGTGTTCCCCCTCAGAACGTGCTGGGCTCAGGCCACGGAAGTGAGCCGTCTCGAATCTCGGCGATGGTCCGCCGGGTCCACTCCAGTTCGGCCTGCCAGGCGTGGCGCTGGTACTCGACTTCGATCATGAACAGCCGTGGCGCTCCCACGCCGACGGTCTCCTCGAGCGTGCTGTCCGCACCGGAAATACGTTCGGCCAGATGGCGAGCGCGCTCGTCGAGGGCCTCGGCCGCGCGGACCGGCCCCAACGCGCCGAGGTAGCTGACCGCGGCAAGGAACTTCGGGAACTCCGCGACCGGAGTTCGCACCAGTTCGTCGAGCCAGGCGACGAATTCCCGGCGCCCGAGTTCGGTGTGCGCGTACACCGTTCGCTCCGGACGGTTGCCATCGCGGACCGTCTCGACCGGCTCGATCCAGCCGTGCCGCGCCAGCGCCTCGACGGTGTCATAGAGCGAGCCGGAATTGATTTTAAAACTGTCGCCCTTATGACGTTCCCGCAGCGTAGCGGCCATTTCATACGGATGCATCCGCCGCTCGAGTAGCAGCCCGAGCAGTGCGAGCGCCAGCGTGTTGGTTACCTTGCGGCGTGCCATAGATAGTCGCTTCCTACTAGTCGGATCCGACTATACGCCTTCGGCGGGATGTGTGAGATCCGGCGCCTGAGCGAGGCGGTGGCCGAATGGATCGCACGTAGGATTCCCGATGTGAATCTCGCTGCGGCGGGAACCGATGGCGGCGGGGAGGCCGATGATGCTGGAGCAGGCGATCAGTGTGGTGCGGGAGGGCAGTGGGCCGGAGGTCGTGCTGGTGCACGGAGGGGCGGGGCCGACGACTACGTGGGCCGGACTGGAATCGTTGCGAGCGCGGTGGACGCTGGCGTCGGTGTACCGGCGGGGATTTCCGCCCAGCCCGACGCCGGTCGGCGGAAACCAGGACTTCGAGGTGGACGCCGACGATATCGTCGCGGTGATCGGTGACCTGCGTCCGCACGTTGTCGCTCATTCGTATGGCACGCTCGGGACGCTCATCGCGGCCGCCCGACACCCGAACTCCATGCGCTCGCTGACCATCATCGAACCGCCGCTGTACTTCGTGGCCGGCGACGATCCGGTCGTGACCAGGCTGCGGCAACTCGGCGACACCGTGCTCACGGATGGCCTCGATACCGGCACCGCGCAGCTGCGCGAATTCCTCACTCTCGCAGGCTCACCAGTGGCGGATGGGCAGCCCCTATCCGCTGGGACCGTGGCGGCGGTGCGGCGCGCGCATCGCGGGCGACTGCCCGGTGAGGCGCGGCCACGGTTGGAGGTGATTCGCGCGCACGGCATTCCCACCCTGGTGGCCTCGGGCGATCATTCCCCGGCACTGGAACGGATATGCGATGGCCTCGCGGACGTCATGGACGCGCAGCGGGTGGTCGCACCGGGTGCAGGGCATTTCGTCCCGGCGGCACCAGGTTTCGCCGAGCGCTTGGAGCGGTTCCTCGCTTCGGTGTGAAAACTCGGTCGGCTCGTCAGCTGTGCAGGATAGGGACTGTCGCTGGTTCCAACCGTGAGTCCAGAAGTTCGTCGGGGTCAGGACTGTCCATCGATCGATGGACAGCCGAATTCAACTTCCCGGATGTCCCGGGAGGTCCAGTGCGGCAACAGACTCGAGTCATGACAGCAGTGCGGGTGCGCGGCTTGCGCAAGGAGTATCCGGGGCAGGTCGCCGTGGCCGGGCTCGATTTCGATATCGGGCAGGGTGAGGTGTTCGCGTTGCTCGGTCCGAACGGCGCGGGCAAGACGACGACCGTGGAAATCTTGGAGGGGCACCGGGATCGGACGGCGGGTGAGGTCAGTGTCCTCGGTGCGGATCCCGGCCGGGCGGGCCGGGCTTGGCGGGCGCGGCTGGGCATCGTCGCGCAGACCGCGGCCGACGCGGCCGAGTTGTCGGTGGCGGAGACGGTCCGGCATTTCGCGAGGTACTACCCCGATCCGCGTGATCCGGAAGAGGTGATCGACATGGTCGGGCTGACCGAGCAGGCCGGGGCACGGGTGAAGTCGCTGTCGGGTGGGCAGCGGCGGCGGGTCGATGTCGCGCTGGGCATCATCGGCCGTCCCGAGCTGGTGTTCCTCGACGAGCCGACGACCGGGTTCGATCCCGAGGCTCGCCGCCGATGCTGGACGCTGATCGGCGGGCTCGCGCGGGAGGGCACCACGATCCTGCTCACCACGCACTACCTGGACGAAGCCGAGGCGCTGGCCGACCGGGTCGCGGTGATCGCCCGCGGCCGGGTCGTCGCCGAGGACACCCCGCGTGACCTTGGTGGCCGTGCCGGTGCGGAGGCGACCGTGCGCTGGGTGGACCAGGGCGGTGAGCACGTCGAGCACACGACGGATCCGACGAAGCTCATCGCCGAGCTCTGCGCTGGCCGTGGGGAACTCGGCGAGCTGACCGTGACCAGGCCCAGCCTGGAGGACATCTACCTCGAGCTGATCGGAGAGACGGCATGACCACGCTCGCCCTGCCCGGCACGTTGTCGCTGGGCCGCAGCCGCGGCAGCGCGGAGCTGCGCCAGTTCTTCCGCAACAAGGAACAGGTGGTCTTCACCTTCTCCCTGCCCGCGATACTGATGATCCTGCTCGGGTCCATGCTGAACGGTCCGACCACGCAGTCGTCGGTCAGCTCGGGGCAACTGCTCGCCGCAGGCATGATCGGTGCCGGCATCGTCTCGACGTCGTTCAACAGCATGGGCATCGGCCTGGCCGCCGACCGCGAGAGCGGCGCGCTCAAACGGCTTCGCGGGACACCGATGCCCGCGGCGTCGTATTTCGTCGGCAAGATGGTGCTGGTGGCGGTGACCAGCGCGGTTCAGTCGGCGCTGATGATCGCGGTGGCAGTGCTCATGTTCCAGCTGCACCTGCCGTCCGAGCCGGCGCAGTGGCTCACGTTGGCCTGGGTGTTCGTGCTCGGCACCGTGTCCTGCACCCTGCTCGGCATCGTGATCGGCTCGGTCCCCCGGTCCACGAACGGGGTCGTCGCGCTGGTCAACCTGGTCTATCTGGTGTTGCAATTCATGTCGGGGGTGTTCGTCACCCCCATCACGCACCTGCCGAAAGTTATGGTCGACATTGCGTCGGTATTTCCGCTGAAGTGGGTTTGCCAGGGTTTCCGCTCGGTGTTCCTGCCCCCGGCGGCCGCGGCTCAGGAAATGGCGGGGACATGGGAACTTTCGACGGTGGCGCTGGTACTCGGCGCCTGGTGCGTGGCGGGACTGCTGTTGGCGCGGCTGACGTTCCGCTGGACGAACGAGGACCGGTGAACCCACCACCGCCGAGCGCGTGGCAGCGCTCCCGCTGGGTCTGGGACGTGGTGTTCGGGGTGACGTACCTCGGGACAGTGACGTACGTCCTCACCCAGGAGCCGACGACGGCGATGTCGGCCAGACTGGTCAGCGTCGCGGCGCTGACCGGGATCGCGATCGTCTACTTGCTGCAGGGCCGCCGAGTCCTCACCGGCGAGGACAACGATGCGCGGCGGTGGCTGTTCGCCGGGGTGCTGCTGCTGCTCATCGTCGTCGCGATGTTCGCCGAAGCCACGGCGAGCTTCGGTCTGTTCATCGTCTGCCCGCTGGTGTACATGACGCTGGACTTCAAACCGGCCGCCGTGCTCACCTCGCTGACGATCGTGCTGAGCCTGGTCGCTTCGATCGTCCGCAACGGGGCCGGGGCTCCGGCCATTCTGGTGCCGATGATCGTGATCGTCTTCAGCCTGCTCACCGGGCGCTACATCACCGGGATCATCGAGGAGAGCTACGCCCGCGCCGGGCTGATCGAGCGGTTGGAGGCCAGCCAGGCCGAGGTCGCCCGGCTCTCCAGGGAGGCGGGCACGGCCACCGAGCGCGAGCGGCTGGCCCGCGAGATCCACGACACGCTGGCGCAGGGATTCATCAGCATCGTCACCCTCACCCACGCGATCGAGTCCGAAATGGACACCGATCCGGCCGCGGCGAAGCGGCATCTCGGCCTCGCCGCCCGCACCGCGCGGGAAAACCTCGGCGAGGCACGGACGATGGTGGCGGCGCTCGCGCCTTCCGACCTGGCGACGGGATCACTGGAGGAGGCGCTGCGACGCCTCGCCGACCGGCTCGCCGAGGAAAGCACCCTCACGGTGGCATACGAAGTGGACAGTCCATTGCCGACACTGCCGATGGCGACCGAGGTGGTCCTGCTGCGTGCCGCGCAGGAAGCACTGGCCAACATCCGCAAACACGCGTCGGCGTCGGCGGTGCTCGTCCGAGTGTCCGTGGTAGACGACGCGGTCCGGTTGCTGGTGCATGACGACGGCGCGGGTTTCGACCCCGGCGCACCGGCGGACGGGTTCGGGCTGTCCGGGATGCGGTCGCGGGCGGGGCAGATCGGCGGACGGCTCAGCATCCGCAGTGGATATTCCGAGGGGACGGACGTAGAACTGGAGGTGCCCGCGTGATCACGATCATGCTGGTCGACGACCATCCCGTGGTACGGGAGGGACTGCGCGGGATGCTGGAGTCAGAACCAGATTTCAGTGTGGTCGGCGAGGCGGGGTCCGGCGACGAAGCCGTCGCGCTCGATCGGGTCAAGCAGCCGGACGTAATTCTGATGGATCTGCGAATGCCCGGCCTCGATGGCGTCGGCGCGACCAGGAAGATCCTGCGGCAGACGCCAGGGCGGCGGGTCGTCGTGCTGACCACCTACGAGACGGACGCCGACATCCTGCGCGCGGTCGAGGCGGGCGCGTCGGGGTACCTGCTCAAGGACGTGTCGCGGACGGAGCTGGCTGGAGCGATCCGGGCGGCGGCACGCGGAGAGACCGTGCTGGCGCCATCGGTGGCCGGGAAGCTGGTGAACCGGGTGCGGAATCCGGAGCCGCCGTCGTTGTCGGCCCGCGAGACCGAGGTGCTGCGGCTTGTGGCAAAGGGCGGGACGAACGCGGACATCGGGCGCACGCTACACATCAGCGAGGCCACGGTGAAGACACACCTGCTGCGCGTGTTCGGAAAGCTCAGCGTGTCCGACCGGACCGCCGCCGTCACCACCGCCATGGCACGCGGCCTCCTCGGCTGACCAGCCAAAGCCGCCACGTACCGCGGATTCGCACCTACTCCTCGACGTCGCCCGCCGACAGGATCACCTAGACCGCAGAGCCGTTCGCAGGCGTTCGGCCAACGTCTCCGCTTGCTCCGGTGTCCACGGCAGGATGCCGTTTTCCGCCATCAGTGCATGGAACTGCTGCTCGCGGTAGGGAACGCCCGGGGGCAAAGGTGCGACGTGCCAGTGCACGTGCGAATTGCCCTGTTGGCTGCCCAGAGTCAGCAGATAGGTACGTTCGACGGGCAGGACTGCTTCCACTGCGCGCGCCACTCGATAGACCAATGTCATCAACTGCAGGTATGCATCCTCGGCAAGATCGCGTACGACGTGCTCGCGGTGAATCTTCGGGGCCACCAGGACGTGACCGAGCAGGGTGGGGTATTTCGACAGGAACGCGATGTTGTCGTCGTTCTCGGCGATGACCTGGTGCCACTCGTCTTCGGCGGCGACTATCCCGCAGATGAAGCAGGCCTCGGACTGTACGCGCTGCGCGTAGGCGTCGAGGTCGAACGGGATTCGTTGCATAGCAAGCGATTCTGCCGAATCGCAGGCGCCGCTATCCTCGCTGTCACGGAAGGTGTTGTGCCGCAACCATAGCGGGTGGCTGGTTCACGGCCAGATCGGGGGCTGTTCCTTCGTATCGCTCGACTTCGACCAGCGATAGCTGGCCTGTGCAACCCTGACTCAGGGCTGAGGAGGGGCGGTCGGGGGTCAGAACATTCGGGTTGCCGTGACGGCAGAAGGCGGGGTTGGCCGGGTCGGGGTCGTACCAAGCGCCGGTGGATAGCTGGGCTACGCCTGGGCGCACGGCGTCGTCGATGGTGAGTCCGGCCAGGCAGCTGCCGCGTTTGCTGCGGATGCGGACGGTGTCGCCATCGTGCAGGTCGCGGGCGGCGGCGTCGGTGGGGTGCAGGCGCACCGGTTCGCGTCCGGCGATTTTGGTGGATTGACTGTAGGCGCCGACGTCGAGTTGGCTGTGTAGCTTGGCGCGTGGCTGGTTGGCGACCAACTGCAGCGGGAATTCGGCCGCGGCCGGGGCGCCCAACCATTCCTCGGGTTCGAACCACGTCGGGTGGCCGGGACAGTCCGGGTAGCCGAAGCTGTCGATGGTTTCGGAGAATATCTCGATCTTGCCGCTGGGGGTGGTGAGCGGAAAGCGGTCCGGGTCGCCGCGGAAGTCGGCAGCGAGGATCTGATCCTCGTCGAGGATCGGGAGTTCGATGTGCTCGCTGGCCCAGAACGTGTCGAAGTCCGGCAGCTCGTGGCCGGCCTGGTGGACTCGCCATTCCTCGTAGAGGTAGCGCAGCCACTCGTCGGCGGTGCGGCCCTCGGTGAATTCCTTGCCGACCCCGAGGCGCTCGGCCAGCTCGCCGAAGATGGCGTAGTCGTCGCGCGCGCTGCCGTGCGGGCGGGTGATCGCCTTCATCGGGAACAGCACGCGGTCGTTCTCGCCCGCGCCGTAGTCGTCACGTTCGATGGTCATGGTGGCGGGGAGCACGAAGTCGGCATGCCGGGCGGTCGAGGACCAGAACGGATCGTGCACCACCACCGTCTCGGGCCGGGCGAACGCCGCGCGCAGCCGGGCCAGATCCTGATGGTGGTGAAAGGGATTCCCGCCGGCCCAGTAGACCAGCCGAATATCGGGGTAGATCAGCTGCTGCCCGTTGTATTCGAAGGACTGACCTGGATTGAGCAGCATGTCGGCGATGCGCGCGACCGGAATGAAGGTGTCGACTCCGTTGAGACCCTGCGGCAATCGCGGCGGCGAGAATTCCCGCGCGGGCTCACCCACGCTCGCCGCCGACCCGTAGCCGTGCCCGAACCCACCACCGGGCAACCCGATCTGGCCGAGCATCGCCGCGAGCACCACCCCCAGCCACAGCGGCTGCTCACCGTACTGCGCGCGCTGCAACGACCAGCTCACCGTCACAAAGGTCCGTGCCGTCGCCATCTCGCGTGCCAGCGCCCGGATCCGTTCGGCGGGCAAGCCGGTGAGCGCCGCGGCCCACTCCGGGGACTTGACGATCCCATCCGTCGAGCCGCGCACGTAGCCGATGAATCGCTCATAGCCGACGGTGCACTTGTCCAGGAATGTCTTGTCCGCCAACCCTTCCGCGTCCAGCACCTGCGCCAACGCCAGCATCAACGCCGTATCGCTGCCCGGCCGCGGCGCGAGCCACTCCGCCTCGGCCGCGGCCGGAATGTCGTCACGCAACGGCGAGATCGACACGAACCGGCAACCCCGCGCCCGCGCCGCACCGATCCAGCCCCGGGTGTTGTGCCGGGACACGCCACCCGGCGACACCGCCGAGTTCTTCGGCGACAACCCGCCGAACGCCACCACCAACTCCGTATGCCGGGCCAGCACCGTCTTCGCCGTCGCCCGCTCGATAACGAAACCGAGATGACCGAGCACATGCGGCATCAATACCTGCGACACCCCGAGGCTGTAACTGTTGACGTGCCGCACATACCCGCCGAGGCAGTTGAGGAACCGATGCGTCTGGCTCTGCGCGTGATGAAAACGCCCCGCGCTCGCCCACCCATAGGACCCGCCGAACACCGCCTCGGCACCGTGCTCGCGATACACCCGCCCCAGCTCACCGGCCAGCAGATCCAGCACGGTCTCCCACGACACCGGCACGAACGGATCTGTCCCGCGCCCGGTCGCGCCCGGCCCGCGCTCCAACCAGCCTTGCCGAACATAAGGCTGATCGATCCGGGTCGGATGATGCTGCGCGGACGCCACATTCTCGATCAGCCGCATCGGTTCCGGATCGCCGCGCCATGGGCGAACAGCGGTCAGCCGCTCACCATCGCTGTCGGCCTCGAAGGCACCCCAATGCGTCAGATGCGTGGTCATCTCCACACCGTAACCCGGACCTCCGACAAACGGGCGGCCACCTCGAAAGCGCGACTCATCCCCGCCACGAACACATTTCGCGCAACCTCACACCCGGCGCAGCTCGAACATCCGGAACTGACGCCCGCCGGACAGCTCGTACTCCATCTCGTATCCAGGCCAGAACTCGACGGCCAAGTCCCAGGCGGATTTGCGATCGACACCGGTGAGCTCGGTCACCGACACCGTGAACTGCTCGCCCCGGTGCCGAACGGTCGCGGTATCGGCGGCACGCAAATTGGCCGACCACACCGGATGCTTCGGGCTGCCCCAGTTCGAGCCGAGCACCAGGAAGCCGTCACCGCGCGGCACGTACAGCAGCGACGTGGTTCGCGCGATACCGGTCTTGCGGCCCGCGACGGTGACCTCGATCGAGGGCAGCCCGACCAGATCCAGCACGCCCCTGCGGCCGTCGGTCCAGCGCCGAACGACGCGCTCGACCGGAATGACGACCGGCGCCGTGCGCATGACCCAGCGCTGTTGGGCCAGCTTGCGAGCAATCGGCGGCAGCGGATTCGACACCATCTCAGAATCCTGACACGTCGCCGTTCGTCAGCGGCACCGCCAGGCCGGGACCGAGGGGCATGTCACATCGAAACGCACGCGGAGCGCGCAAAGTCGTTGACAGACAACGCCACAAACGACGAAACGTTCCGCCACAAGCCCGCGCGGCGGACCATGGACGCTATGCAGGACTCAGCGCCCGCCGAGCCGACCAGCGAACGACTGCGCAAGATCCGGATCGCCGCCGCGGCCGAAGCCGAGAAACACACCCGCCTGGTCCGCACCGAGCGGGCCGGTCGCATCGTCAGCGCCGCGATGCTGCCGTGGTTCCGGGTCCGAGCCCCCGACGGCTACGGCGTGATCACCACCACCGGCCGAAAGACCGGCAAGAAGCGCCAGAAATGCGTCCGGGTGATCCGCCGCGACAACCGCGCCTACCTCGTCCAACTGGTCCCACCGCACCTCGCGATCACCAGGCCCGCGGCCGCCAGCGGATGGCTGCTCAACATCCGCGCCGACCCCCACGTCCGAATCCGCCTGCCGGACGGCACTTTCGACGGCACCGCCCGCGAGATCACCGACCCCACCGAACGCGCGATCGCACGCACCATCCTGTGTGAAACAGTCACACCTATGGACTACGGCGAATGCGTGTTGCACCTGCGCGGGCGACCGAGCCGAGCCAAAGTTCAAGAACTACACCGCTATTGGTTCGACACCGGCAATCCGCTTGTCATCGAGGTCGCGCCGTAGGGAGTTGTGCGATCGATCCATATCGACCGCACAATGCCGCGACCTCACACCGGCGCGATCACCGCGCCAGGGACGCGATCACCTCAGGCCCCCTCCTCCACCGGAAGCCCGGCCTCCGCCCAATCCTGAATCCCCGCTCGATACGCGCGCACATTCGTGTACCCCAGCCCGCGCAGCTTGACCGCGACATTCTCACTGTTGCGGCACGCTTCGTTCGCGCAGTAGGTCACAATCGCCGCATCGCGATCCGGAAGCAGTTGTCCGGCAATCGATTCCACGTCGGATTCGACCAGGACCCGCGCGCCGGGCAGATGCGCCTTCTCGTAATAGCCGGCCCCGAGCGTGTCGAGCACCGTTACCGAACCCGCCTCGATAGCAGCAGCCAGCTCCGCCCGGGCAATGACATCGGTCATGAGATTTCCTTTCTCGAACACAATTTATGTGCGTGTGCACGCTACTACATGTGTGCGGGCGCACACAAGTGGGTAAGCTCGCACCGTGACCGACAACCACCGCGCGGCAGCCAACGCCTGGTCCGCGTTCCTGCGCGTGCACGCCAAGCTGGTGCCCCAACTCGACGCGGACCTGCGCACCTCAGTCGGACTCCCCCTCGCCTGGTACGACGTCCTGCTGGAACTCGACGGCGTGCCTCCCCTGCGGATGACCGACCTCGGTGCCCGCGTCGTCCTCAGCCGCACCCGGGTAAGCCGCCTCGTCACCGAACTGGAGACCGCGGGCCTGGTCACCCGCGAAGCCAACCCCGACGACGGCAGGTCCGCCTTCGTCACCATCACCGAGACCGGACGCACCCGCCTCCGCGAGGCCGCCCCGCGCTACCTCGCGGGCATCGAACAACGCTTCGCAGGCAAACTCGACCCCGACGAACTGCGGACACTCACCCGAACACTCGGCAAAATCCTTGGGCCAACGGATATTTCCTAGCAAAACTCTCAGGAAGACCCCTCCGGCGCACCGGTACTTTGGGTAGCGCGCATATCGGGCGCGACCACCGGAAGGAAGCAATCTCTTGATGATCGGTGCCCTCAGGCCGCTGCCCGCACGACCGACCTGTCCGCACCTCCGAAGAGCCGCCTGATGTTCGCGCGCTGGGGAGATTTCGTTTACCGGTTCCGATTCCTCGTCATCGGCGTCGTCGGGGCGGCACTGCTCGCACTCGGCGGGTACGGATCCGACCTGTCACACCATCTGGCCTCCGGCGGGTTGGACGACCCCACCTCGGAATCCGCGAAAGCCGCCCGCTTATCCGACCAGGCATTCGCGCGCGACCACCGCGCCGACGTCCTGGTGCTCTACACCGCCCCCGAGGGGGTATCGCTCGACGATCCGGCGTTCAGCGCCCAGATCGTCGACAACCTGAACAGCCTGCAACGCCAGCACCCCGACGAAATCGACAAGGTCAACGGCTCCTATTGGAAGACCGAGACCGGCCAACAGCAACCAAGCGCGTTCGGCCGAGCGGACCTGAATCGAGCCTTCGCCTCGATCGCCATCAAAGGCAACACCGACACCGAGATGGTGAACAACTTCCGGAAAGTGAAGGACGCCTTCTACATTCCGGGCGTCGACGTCCAGGTCGCCGGACTCCAACCTGTCGCGGGAACACTGACCTCCTCGCTCGACGAGGACATCCACCTGATGGAAATGGTCGCCTTCCCCGTGGTGGCCGTGCTGCTGTTCTTCATCTTCGGCGGATTGGTCGCCGCCGCGCTCCCGTTGATCGTCGGCGGACTCACCGTCATCGGCGCCAATGGCATCATTCGTGCCTTCACCGAATTCACCGACGTCAATTCCTTTGTCTCCGGCGTCGTCTCGATGATCGGCGTGGGCCTGGCCATCGACTACGGCCTGTTCATCGTGAGCCGATTCCGCGAGGAACTCGCCGAGGGCTACGACACCAAGACCGCGGTCCGCCGCGCGGTGATGACCGCGGGCCGTACCGTGGTGTTCTCGGCAACCATGATCATCGTCAGCCTCGGCGGCATGCTGATGTTCCCGCAGGGCTTCCTCCGATCGATGGCCTACGCCTCGATCGCATCGGTCTCCCTCGCCGCGTTGACGGCACTCACCATCCTGCCCGCGCTGCTGAGCGTCCTCGGCCCGCGCGTGGACATGCTCGGACTCAAGCGTTTCGGCAAGACCAAGACCGCGGAAGAAGTGGAGAACAGTTTCTGGGGCCGCTCCACCCGATGGGTGATGCAGCACCCGAAACGGATCGCCGTCCCGATCTGCCTCGGCCTACTGCTGTTGATCATTCCGGTGAAAAACATCGCCTTCGGCGGATTCAGCGAAACGTATCTGCCACCGAACGACCCGACCAGGATCGCCCAACAAGAATTCGACACCACCTTTCCCATCCGCAAAGCCGACCCCGTGCAGCTCCTGTTCATTTCCAACAACACGAGCGCCATCGGCGATGTCGTGAAGCAAGCCAATCGAGCGCCGGGTCTGCTCACTCCGCCGGGTGGAACCGGCCCCTTCGCCACGCCGAGCTCCTCGACGAAACTCCCCGGCGTATATCGCACGGAAGCGGCGCTCGCCGTCAAGAACGCCAACACCACCGTCGACTATCTGCGCTCGATCCAGTTACCCGCCGACGTGACCATGCTCGTCGGCGGTACACCAGCGATTCAAAAGGATTCGATCGACGGTCTTTTGGGCCGCATCCCCTTCATGGTCGCCGTGGTTCTCTTCCTCACCACGATGCTGATGTTCCTGACCTTCGGCTCCCTCATCCTGCCGATCAAGGCCGCCCTGATGAGCGCACTCGGACTCGGCTCCACCCTAGGCATCCTCACCTGGATCTTCGTCGACGGAAACGGCTCAGGACTACTCAACTTCACCCCGCAGCCGATCCAAGCGGCGATTCTCGTGCTGATCATCGCCATCATCTACGGCCTCTCCACCGACTACGAGGTATTCCTGTTGTCTCGCATGGTCGAAGCCCGCTCCAAAGGCGCGACCACCACCGAGGCGATTCGGATCGGCACCGCACACACCGGCCGCATCATCACCGCCGCCGCCCTCATCCTGCTCGTGGTCACCGGCGCGTTCGCGTTCTCCAAACTGGTGATGATGCAATACATCGCCTACGGCATGATCGCCGCACTGATCATCGACGCGACCATCCTGCGCATGCTGCTGGTACCCGCGGTCATGAAACTCCTCGGCGACGACTGCTGGTGGGCACCGGCCTGGATGAAACGCCTGCACGAACGCATCGGCCTCAGCGAACCGATCCTCGCCGACGAGCACCACGCCACCCGCGACATGACCGACCTCGTCGAAACCACCCCCGTCACCGATCCGGTGACCCTGCGACTGCCCGTCGTCACCGTGGATCAAGCACGGCGCTGACGCCGAATTCGCCCTCAGCGGAATCACTTACGCCGCACGGCCGACCCGAATTAGCGTGGGCAGCTCGAAGGGAGGCGAGCATGAACGCTCCGATCAAGTTCTCGATGACCGCCAATGTGATCGAGGTCGGCACCTGGCCGGACTTCGCCCGAGGGTGCGAGCGGGAGGGTTTCGACACCCTCATGGTCCCCGACCATCCAGGGTCGTTCGTCTCCCCCTTCGTGGCCCTCGCCGCGGCCGCGACGGCCACCGAGACGATCCGCCTCGGCACCAACGTGGTGAACGCCGGGATGTGGGAACCGTTCCTGCTCGCGGGCGAGGTCGCCACGCTCGATGTCGTGTCCGGTGGGCGTGCGCTGTTCGGGATCGGCGCCGGGCACACTCCTGCCGAGTGGACGATGCAGGGGCGCGAGCATCCGTCAGCAGCCGCACGGGTCGACCGGATGGTCGAGGTCACCGATACCACGCGGCGGTTGCTCGCCGGCGAGACCGTGACCTTCGCGGGTGCGCATGTACAACTCCGAGAGGCGATGCTGACCAGACCGCGGCCCGTCCAGGAGCCGATACCACTTCTCGTCGGCGGCAACGGGACTCGCGTGCTGCGGTACGCCGCCGCGACCGCGGATATCGTCGGATTCTCCGGACTCGGCCGGACCCTGCCCGACGGGCACAGTCATGAAACCCGGTGGAGTCGCGAGCAGATCGACGCGCACGTCGAGATCGCGCGCGACGCGGCACAACAGGCAGGCCGTACACCCACGTTCGAGGCGCTCGTGCAGCACGTGGAGATCACCGACGACGCCGAAGCCGCCTGTGCGCGCTTCGCCGAGGACATCCCCACCACCAGCGTCGCCGAGTTGCTCAGCGCGCCGTACGTATTGATCGGCACGGTGGACGAGCTGGTCGCCGAGCTGCGCGCGCACCAGAAGCGTTGGGGGTTCGACCGATTCGTCATGCGCGCCCCGGCCCGTGCGGCAGGCGCCGAGCTCCTCGAGGCACTCGCCGCATCGGACAAGTAGCACCCGCCGCCCCGCCCTCCTCGTCTTGGCTGATGAGAGGGCTGGGACGGTTGGATTTCGGATTGGTGATTTGTGGGTGAGTTTTAAGTGGATGGTTCTGCATGCGTAGGTGCGCATATCTACGTAACTAGATGTCTTTTCTGTATTGATACCTTCCATCGACTTCACCTGACCTCCACCTCGAGCCGTCGCAACTCCGGAAACGGCAGTCCCCCAACCCGACTCCCCGGCTAGGCGCGACCGATCCCCTACCCCACCGGTAAAGCTCGACTCCCCTATCGCCGGAACAACGCACCGCCCCAGATCCACCAGAAACGGACATACGACCAGTTACGCTGTCCCCCAGGTCCATGGCCCCGGTCATCCGCTGAACAGGAGTCCGATGCGAGCACAGCGCCGTCGCCACGTCTTGCTCACCCTCGCGGCCACCACCGCCGCGTTGATCGCCGGCAGCACAACCATCGCCGCTGCGCGTCCAGCACCTCCCGCGCAGGTCGCACCACTGGGTGCGGATTTTCTCTGGGGTGTCGCCGCATCCGGATACCAGTCGGAGGGCCACGCACCCGACAGCAACTGGTCTCGCTACGTCGCAGCCGGGAAAACCCCTGACCCATACGGCGATTCGATCGACTTCTGCACGCGATACCGCTCGGACATCGCGCTGGCCGCCCAGCTCGGCGTCAAGGTCTATCGTATCGGCCTCGAGTGGGCACGAATACAGCCGAGGCCCGGCGAGTGGGACGAGAACGGACTCCGCTTCTACGACAACGTCATCGCCGCGATCACCGCGGCAGGCATGCGACCAATGCTCACCATCGACCACTGGGTCTATCCGGGTTGGGAGGTGGACCGTGGCGGCTGGCGCAACGCGAGCATCGTCGAGGACTGGCTCGCCAACGCCCGCACCGTCGCCGACCGCTACGCCCCCGCCGACCCGCTGTGGGTCACCTTCAACGAGCCGACGTTCTACCTCGTGAACGAACTGCGGAAGGGCGGCATCTCCCCCGTCGACATCCCCGCCATGCACGATCGAATCGCCCAGGCGCACAACAGCATCTACGACTACATCCACGCCGTCCAGCCCGGCGCGCTGGTCACGAGCAACGTCGCCTACATCCCCACCGGCGAGGACATCGTCAACAAACCACTGCTCGACAAGATCCGCACCCGGCTCGACTACATCGGCATCGACTACTACTACGGCCTCTCCCCCGAATCCCTGCTGGCGGGTCCGCCCGACTTCGAAAGGCTATGGACCCAACCCCTTCAGCCCGAAGGCCTCTACTACGCCCTGCAGCATTACGCCCGCCAGTTCCCCGAAAAGCCGCTCTACATAGTCGAAAACGGCACGCCTACCGAAAACGGCGCGCCCCGAGCCGACGGCTACACCCGCGCCGACAACCTCCGCGACACCATCTACTGGCTACAGCGCGCCAAATCCGACGGCATGAACGTCATCGGCTACAACTACTGGAGCCTCACCGATAATTACGAATGGGGCTCTTACACCCCACGTTTCGGCCTCTACACAGTGGATGTACTGACCGACCCGACCCTCACCCGCAAACCCACCGACGCAGTCCCCGCCTACACCGCGATCACCCAGGCCGGCGGCGTCGCCTCCGACTATCGCCCCACCCGGCCACCGCAGCCATGCTCGTTCGTAGACGCCGCGGCCAGCTGCCTCGATCCCGTCACGGTGCCGCGATGACAGCACCCCAACCCGGAACCCCCAGCGCCACCGCGATTCTGCAACGCTGGCAGGACTCCGGCGCCATCTGGCGCGTCCTCTCCCGCAGATCGGACCGCGTCACCATCGGCCTCTACGAATGCACCGGCGGCCAGGAAGTCGACCGCTTCACCTCCGACGACCCCGCGCTCCTTCAGTTCCTTGGCGAGCGGCTCAGCAACGAAGACTGACATTGAAGGCCGGGATGACCACTCCCGCAAGGTAAGTCAGGGCCGGTATCCCAGCATGTCCAGCAGGGCGTCGAGTTGGAGTTCGAAGAGTTCGTCGCGGTCGGCGAAGGTTTCGGTGCCGTACATGTCGAAGACGTCGGCGGTCACCGCACCGAAGAGGCTCGCCCAGAAGGTGACGCCGCGGGTGATGAGCCAGTCGGGGATATCGATGTGGGCTTCGTTGCGGATCTCGGCGAAACTTGTTGCGAGAGGGAGAGATATACGCGGGTCAGTAGAGGGTGCGCAGAGTAGGCCGGACTGGTAGGCGCGGGCGAAGAGGGATTGCAGGGCGATGATCACGCGGGTGCCGGGGGCCATGGTTTGGTCGGCTGGGGCGTCGTAGCCGGGGACCGGGGTGCCGAAAAGCAGGCCGTACCGGGCGGGTTCGGCGGTGGCCCAGCGCCGGACAGTGCGGGCCAGCACGCGCATTTGCTCGATCGGATCGTCGGGTGCGTCGGCGAGTGCGGCGTCGACCGCGTCGCCGAGCGCGTTGTATCCGTCGATGACCAGCAGGGTGAGTAGTTCGTCGCGACTGCTGACGTAGCGGTAGACCGCCGAGGAGACGACGCCGAGATCACGGGCGACCGCGCGCAGCGACAGTGCCGCGGCACCGTCGGTGGCCAGATGTTCGCGGCCGATGCGGACTATGTCGGCCATGGTCTGGGCCCTTGCTCGGGCGCGCGGCGTAGTCGGCATGCCTCCACCGTGCAATATTGAGAGAGCGTTGTCAACAAGAGTGAGCATTGCTCTCCAAGGGATCTGCACCTCGGAAGTCGCCACCCTGACCGGGAAACCGAATGGCGTCGGCACAAGTCCGCGCCACCCGCCCTGGTTCGGCGCACAACCTACTCGGTAGTAGTGTTACCCGAGTCACTGGCGACACTATTGAGGAGCTTCCTATGGACCAGCGAGCAACGGATTTCGACGTCCTCATCGTCGGTTCTGGGTTCGGTGGCAGCGTCACCGCGCTGCGGTTGGTCGAGAAGGGCTACAAGGTAGGCGTGCTCGAAGCGGGCCAGCGGTTCGCCGACGACGAGTTGCCCAAGACCAGCTGGGAGCTGAAGAAGTTCCTCTGGGCGCCGAAGCTCGGCTGCTACGGCATCCAGCGCATCCACCTGCTGCGCGATGTCCTCATCCTCGGCGGCGCCGGTGTCGGCGGCGGCTCGCTGAACTACGCCAACACGCTGTACGTGCCGCCGGAGCCGTTCTTCCGGGACGCGCAGTGGCGCGACATCACCGACTGGCAGACCGAGCTCGCGCCCTACTACGAGCGCGCGCAGAAGATGCTCGGCGTGGTGCGCAACCCGCACATGACCCCGGCCGACGAGGTGTTCAAGCAGGTCGCCGACGACCTCGGCGTCGGCGATACCTTCGTGCAGACCCCCGTCGGCGTGTTCTTCGGCGAGCCGGGAAAGACGGTGGCGGACCCGTACTTCGGCGGCGTCGGGCCCGAGCGCACCGGCTGCGTCGAGTGCGGTGACTGCATGGTCGGCTGCAAGTTCGGCGCCAAGAACACGCTCGTGAAGAACTACCTCTACCTCGCGGAACAGGCCGGGGCGCAAGTCATTCCGATGACCACCGTCACCGGCCTGCGCCCGCACCCGGATGGCACCTGGGACGTGTCCACGGCGCGCACCGGCGCCTGGCTACGTAAGCAGCCCAAGACCTACACCGCGGCGAACGTCGTGCTCGCGGCAGGCACCCGAGGCACCCAGCAGCTGCTGTTCGCGATGAAGGACAAGGGCGCGCTGCCGGAGCTCTCGGAACGCCTCGGCCAGCTGACCCGCACCAACTCCGAATCGATCGTCGGTGCCGCGACCAAAAAGGTCACGCCCGGTGTCGATTTCACCAAGGGCGTGGCGATCACCTCGTCCATCCACCCCACGCCGGACACACACATCGAGCCGGTCCGCTACGGCAAGGGCTCCAACGCCATGGGGCTGCTGCAGACGCTGATGGTGGACGGCGGCGGTCGCATTCCGCGCTGGCTGCGTTTCCTCGGCATCCTGCTGCGCCGCCCGATGGACCTGCTCAGCTTCCTGAGCACCAAGGACTGGAGCGAGCGCACCATCATCTCGCTGGTCATGCAGCACCTGGACAATTCGATCACCACCTACACCAAGCGCGGGCTCTTCGGCCGCAAGCTGACCAGCAAACAGGGGCACGGCGAACCGAACCCGACCTGGATCCCGGTCGGCAACGACGTCACCCGGCGGGTGGCCGCCAAGATCGGCGGCATCGCGGGCGGCAGCTGGGGCGAGATCTTCAATATCCCGCTCACCGCGCACTTCCTCGGCGGCGCGGTCATCGGCGCCGACCCCGAGCACGGCGTAATCGACGGCTACCACCGCGTTTTCGGCTATCCCACGCTCAGCGTCGTCGACGGCGCGGCGGTCTCGGCCAACCTCGGCGTGAACCCCTCCCTCACCATCACCGCGCAGGCCGAACGCGCCGCCGCCTACTGGCCGAACAAGGGCGAGGTGGACACCCGGCCCCCGCTCGGCGCCACCTACCAGCAGATCGCACCAGTCGCACCGGTCACCCCCGTGGTACCCGCGAACGCGCCTGCCGCACTGGTGCTTCCGATCGTCGAGATCAGGAAGACTCCCGCCGCGGGCTGAGCAGCGCTGGCCCAGCGGTTACCATACTGAGCTGGTCGCGGGACAGAACCGTCCGCTCCATCCGCAGCGCAGTCCAGCCACCGGGGTGCCCACTACGCTCCGCGCGTCGGCTATGCGTCCGCGGGGTTGAGCATCCGGAACACCAAACCCGCCGCGGCGGCGCCCAGCAACTCGACGATCAGGTAGAACACTGTCGAGGTGCCGAAGATGCCCATCGCCATGCCGCCGAACAGTACGGCCGGGTTGAACGCGCCACCGGATATTCCGCCGACCGCGACAGCTCCGGCCGCGACGGTGAATCCGATGGCCAGCCCGTAGAACGAGTTGTTCGGATGGTCGGCGCTGGTCGCCACATTGAGCACAACGTAAGCGAGGGCGAAGGTGAAGAGGAGCTCGGCGACGAGCGCGTCGACCAGGAGATGACCCGTCGGGCTCAATGCTCGACCCGGTGCGACGCCGACGACGAGGCGGACGACCACCGCCGCGACCACGCCTGCCACTAGCTGGATGATCCAGTAGCCAACGGCCGCAAGGGGTTTGATTCGACCACGGACCAGCGCCGCCAACGTCACCGCAGGATTGTAGTGCGCGCCGGAAATGTGGCCGCCCGCGTAGACCATGACCATGAGCACCGCACCGATGGCCAGCGGTGCGAGCGAACTCCCGCTGCGCACCGCCGATCCGACGGTGAAGACAAGAAAGAACGTTCCGATCCCTTCGACGGTGAGCTTGCGAGCGGTATTCCAGCGGGGTGGATCGAGGGCCGTAGGCGCGGCCGTCTTATCCGGGGCTGAGGTAGTCATACTCTGTCTCCATTTTCCAACCATCGGTTGCCGTTCTCCGGCAACTATGCGCACGCGTCGGCCATGGCTGATCCGTTCACCGATCATGGTCCGCGCGCGGTATCGGCCGATCGGGTCGATATCGCCTGCCTGTTGAAACGTATTGCCCGCCACAATGGTTCAGCCCGGCACGAGATTCTGCCGCCGAAGATCTTCGGCAGAGTCGGCGTTCCGCCACACGGAACGTTTCGCGTCCGGCGGCGGCGCCCCACTTGTATCGTTAATCGCAAGCTGTCCAAGCTTGGGGAGAATTACGATGAGCATGCATTCCGTTTCCGGTGGCGATTCGACCAGCCCAGCCGAGGGCAGCGATCAGCCGTTCTTCGATCCCGTGGTGTATGGCAACGGGCCCGATGACAACGTCACCGACACCGCCGAAACCGCGGCCGTCACCCATCACACGATCACCATCGACGGCAACGACATCCCGTATACGGCGACGGCGGGTCACCTGGTCACGGTCGATCCGAGCACCTCGCTGCCGAACGCGAAGATGTTCTATGTGGCGTTCACGAAAGACGCACAGCAAGAGGAGACGCGACCGGTCACGTTCTTCTACAACGGCGGTCCGGGGTCCTCGGCGGTATTCGTGCTGCTCGGTTCGTTCGCGCCGCGCCGCATCAAGACCAAGATGCCCGACTTCACACCGCCCGCACCGTATTCCATGGAGGACAATCCCGATAGCTTGATCGACACCAGCGATCTGGTATTCGTCAATCCCGTCGGTACGGGCTACTCGGCAGCGGTCGCGCCACACAAGAATCGCGATTTCTGGGGTGTCGATCAGGACGCCGAGTCGCTGAAGCAGTTCATCAAGCGATACTTGACGAAGACCCACCGGTGGAACTCGCCGAAATTCCTGTTCGGCGAATCGTATGGCACCGCGCGCAGTTGCGTTCTCGCCTACAAGCTGCACGAGGACGGCGTCGATCTGAACGGCGTCACACTGTTGTCGTCGATCCTTGACTACCGGCAGTCGGGCAACCCGATCGGCTTGTTGCCGACGGCCGCCGCCGACGCGTGGTACCACAAACGTCTCGGGATCACCCCGCCCCCTGCCGATCTGGACACGTTCATGGCGGAGGTCGAGGAGTTCGCCGTCGGCGACTATTTGACTGCGCTGCAAGCGTTTCCGAAGTTCGATCCGGCCGTGCTCGACAAGCTCGCGGCGTATACCGGTATCGATAAGATCGTTTTGACCTCGTGGAGCCTGTACATCGGCTGGCCGTTCTTGACGACCCTGCTGCAGGATCGCAACCGCGCGGTCGGCGCGTACGACGGCCGGGTCACCGGGATCGATTCCGGAATCGCGGGCAAGGTGGACCCGAACTCCGGCGGCAACGATCCGACCATGGCGGCCGTCTCCGGTGTCTACACGGCGATGTGGAATTGGTACCTCGAGGAACAGCTCCAGTTCACCTCGGACTCGGCGTTCACCGATCTGAATGACCAGGTGTTCCTGCACTGGGATTACAGCCACGTCGATCCGACCGGCGCGAAGCAGGGGCCCGACTCGTTCTACACGGCAGGCGATTTGGCCGCGGTGATGGCGATCAATGTCGATCTGAAAGTGCTGTCGGCCAACGGCTACTACGATTTCGTCACGCCGCAGTTTCAAACAGTGCTCGACTTGCAACAGATGCCGCTGGACGATCCGGCGATTCGGCAGAACCTGTCGATCCGCTTCTACCAGTCAGGCCACATGGTGTATCTGGACGGCCATTCGCGCACCGCACTCAAACAGGATCTTGTCCAGCTGTACGACGTAGTGACCAGCGACAGAGCGGCGATGAGCCGCATACTCACCTTGTGGCAGAGCAAGGGCTGAACCCGAACGGCACGAGTCGATTTCACACCGCCGTCGGCACCGCGTGGTACTGCCGTCGGTGCTCGTCCCAGGGTTCGTGCTGCTCCTCCGGGCTCATCGCGAGCAGTCGCCGCAGTTGGGCCCACTGGGTTTCGTCGGTCGGGGTGTAGATCTGTACCCAGGCGCCGGCGACGGCGGGCAACGACATGCTGGTGATGAACATTTCGAGTTCGCCGATGGCCAGATTGCGGAGCTGTTTGATCCGATTCGACGGGACCGCGACGTCGTTGTGGGCCCATAGCGCGGCGAAATCGGCGCTGTCGGTGCACATTTCCTCGATGAATCGCTGCCAGGTCGGGTCGTCGAGGTTCTTCGCGTAGGCGCCGCGCAGGTAGGCGACCATACGCCGCAGATCGTCCATGCTGCTGCGGTAGGTGTTGCAGCACGGCGGCGTCAGGAACACGCGCCGCACGACGTTGCGCTCCCCCATCAGGAATCCCGGGCACAGGGCCGCGTAGGAGTCGTTGAACGCCAACACGTCGTATCGCCCGCTCAGCACCGCGGCGGGCAGGGGCGTCAGATGATCGAGGATGGTCTGCATCTCTTCGGGCAGGGCGCTGTTCGAGTGCGGGCTCGGCACGGTCGGCACACCGGCGAGCCGATAGAGGTGACCACGCTCGGCATCGTCGAGCGCCAGCGTTCTGGCCACCGCGTCGAGTACCTGCACGCTGACGTTGATCTGACGGCCCTGCTCGAGCCACGTGTACCACGTGACCCCGATGCCGGACAGCTGCGCGACCTCCTCGCGGCGCAGGCCAGGCGTGCGACGGCGCGGCCCGGGTGGCAACCCGACGTCGTCCGGTGAGATCTTGGCCCGCCGCGACTTCAAGAAGGTTCCCAGCTCCGCACGGCGCGCTTTGCGCACCGCCCGGACATCGAGCACATCGGTCATCCACTGATCGTGCCTGAAATCGGTAGCGGTATCCAGGTGCTGCTAGTACCCGTTTTAGCCCAAGGGTTCTCCTTTGGCCGGTTCGACGAGTGCGTCGAGGCCGTTCATGAGATGCGCGCGAATCGCGGTCCAGTCGGACCATTCCGGCGCCGCGCCGGGAATCGCGCCCACGAGTGCCACGCCGCGAACGGTGGCCACGGCCATGTCCAACAGGCTGTCGAAGCCCGGCGCCGCGGCATACGTGGGCAGCAGCGTCCTGGCCTGCCTGCGCAGGCTGTCCATCCCGACGGTCGTCAATTCGACTGCGCTGCGCGCGATTTCGCTGTCGGTGCGGGCCACGTTGAACAGCTCGAACACCGCGGGCGTGATGGGTAGGCAATGCAACCGCCACAGGCGATCCAGCATCACCACGGCGATCTCGCGCTCACTCGCCCCCGGCGCGGGCGTGGTGACGAACTCGCCGAACATCTGCTCCCCGAGCCGCGCCATGGCCGCGTCGACCAGCGTCGCCTTGGACGGAAAGTAGTGCTGCTGCGCCCCCTGGCTGACGCCGGCCCGCTCGGCGACGCTGCGAGTAGAGGTGCCCGCGTAGCCGACCTCGATCAGGCTGGCGACGGTGGCGTCGAGCAGCGCGGCGACCGTGCCCGCTCGCCGTTCCGCTTGTGTCCGTTTCGCACTGCTCACCGGCCCACTATAGCAAAACCCGTCGACCGACTTGTTAAGTCGGTCGACTTGGAATAACCTCTGGGGCACCCGAACCAGGAGGCTCCGTGGCCGACACCCCGACCCAACAACCGATCCGGCGGTTCCTTTCCTCCGTGTTCGCCGTCCCGTTGTTCATCGCGATGCTGGTCGACGAGAACATCCGCACTTTCGCGATCGTCAACGCGGTCGCACAGCTCGTGTTGTTCATCGCCGTCGCGTGCGTTCCGGCGTGGCGAACCCGACGGATGACCTACGTCGACATCGCCTGGCCGTGGGGCCTGGTCGTGCTCGGCGTGGAAGTCCTGACACTCGGCGACCTTTCGCCGTTCGCCGGGGCGATCGCCTGCTTCTACCTCGTCGTCGGAGCCCGGATGGGGCTCGCTGCGGTGACCCTCTGGCGCACCGGCGAATTCGACAAGGAACTGCCCCGGTATCGATTCCAGCGGTTGCGCTGGCGGCGCACGTCGCTCGGCAGCGAACGCGTCGACCTGGTCGCCGAGGTCCTCGTGCAAGGCTGGGCGAACTGCACGGTGCTCGCGGTGCCCGCCGCGCTCGCCGTCTCCACCGACCATCCGGCTTTCGGCGCGCTCACCATCGTCGGGCTGGTCGTCTGGGCGGGTTCCTGGATTCTGGAATCCACTGCGGACATGCAGAAGCTGCGATTCGGCGCGGCCTCGAAACGAGCAGGCCTCAAGCGCAGCTGCGATGTCGGGCTATGGAAGTACAGCCGCCACCCGAACTACTTCTTCCAATGGATGCAGTGGAATGCCGTGGCGATCATGTGCCTGCCCGAACTCATCGATCATCTCGGCCGGACGAACGTGTACAGCGCGGTCTGGCTGGTCATCGGACTGGTCGGATGCTCGGCGACCATGTACTGGTGCCTGGTCTTCTACACCGGTGCCGTCCCCGCCGAGTACTACAGCGTCCAGAAACGTCCCGACTACCGCGACTATCAGGCACGCACCAACCGGTTCTTCCCCGGCCCGGCCCGGGTATAGGCCGGCGTGGCATGTCGCACACTCGGACAAATCCCCTGGTAGCGGTAACAATTCGAGCACCGCACCGGCACCCGAGAGTTCGGGGCGTGCTCCTGCTCGTGTTATTCGGTAAGTTGATCACTTGTGCCCAAGTCCCGGATGCTGGAGTCTCCACGCACGGGCCCAACACTTTTCATACTGGCCGCAAGTGCCGCTCTGGCGGTGATCCTGCTGTTCACCACGGTCGATCCGTGGCTGGACCGGGCAGGCATCCTGGACGGCGGGCTGGACGTGCACGTATATCGGGACGGCGCCTGGCGCATCCTGCACGGACTGCCGCTCTATACCGAGCCGACCATTGCTGGGCTCCTGTACACCTACACCCCCTTCTCGACGATCGCCTTCATACCCATCGTGGCGATCCCGTGGTCGTGGGTCGCCGACACCTGGCTGGTGTTGAACCTGCTCGTGCTCTGCGGGTGCGTACTGCTGAGCTGGCGCATCCTCGGGTATCGGATCAATGCCCAACTCACCGCGGTCAGCGCGTTATTGGCGATCACCCTGGCGTTCATCGAGCCCGTCCGCACCACGCTGTTCTACGGCCAGATCAACCTCATGCTGATGCTGCTGGTGCTGTGGGACTTCTCCCGCTCCGACCGGAGCAAGCTGCGCGGCATCGGCGTCGGACTGGCCGCGGGCATCAAACTCGTCCCGGCCTACTTCGTCGTGCAGTTCCTCGTGCTGCGCCAGTGGCGGTCGGCCGTCACCGCGGTCGCGGCCTTCGTCACCTCGATCGTGCTCGCCTGGATCGTGCTGCCCGCCGACTCCAAGCAGTACTGGACGTCGACGTTCTTCCAGTCCAATCGGATCGCCGACGACATGCACCCGTCGAATCAATCGATTCGCGGCGCGATCGCACACCTGACGCATCGGCCAGCGCCGCTATGGCTGTGGCTGCTCATCGCGGGCGCTGTCACGCTGGTGAGCCTGGCGATCACCGCAGGCCTGTTCCGGCGCGGCGAGCGGCTGCTCGCGGTGACGCTGGCCGGTCTCACCGCCTGCGCGGTGTCGCCGTTCTCCTGGGATCACCACTGGGTCTGGTTCGTACCGCTGTTCGTCTACCTGGTGCACAAGGCGCAATGGCGGTGGGGCTGGTGGCTCGTCGCCGCGGCCCTTTTCGCCTCGATCGGCGCGTGGACCTGGGAGTACGACCCGAATTACGTGGTCGTCGGCCTCTTCCTGTTCCCGCCGTGGTGGCCGGGCGCCCAGATCCTGATCAACAGTTTCGTCATCGTGTACGCCATCGTGCTCGTCAGCGCGGGACTGGTCCTGGTTCGACTCCGGCGCCAGGGTGCCGAGGTCGGCGACGAGGCGCGAGCGTCGGTATGAGCTTGCCGCCAGCAGCCGTGCTCGAGGCGTTCGCGGCGGAGATCGAACCCGCTGCCGGCGTGGTCGCGCTGTTGGTGGGCGGCTCGCTGGCGACCGGTGACTTCCAGCCCGGCGTAAGCGATTTCGACCTGGTGGCGTTGATCGAACGACCGTTGACCGATGATCAGCGACGACTCGTCGCGCAGCTGCACCGTGCGTTCATCAGCCGACATCCCGAAGCCACCAAACTGCATTGTGTCTACGTGCCGGTGGACGACCTCGACGAGGTCGAGACGCCGCATGTCACCTGGGCCGCGCAGATGATGTTCGAGCGACCGCTCACCGGGATCGCCCGAGCAGAGCTGTTGCGCTTCGGGTTTGCCGTATTCGGAGAACCACCGGAGGCCGTGATTCCTCCGGTCACCGCGGCCGAGTTGGCGGCGGCGGTCCGCGGCGACCTCAGCGGATACTGGGTTCCCGCGCTCCGGCGGCCGTCGATCTGGTTCCGCGACTCCTACATCGACCTCAGCCTGTTCACACTGGCTCGCGCCGAAGTCACCTTGGCGACCAACGAATTGATCACCAAACGAGAAGCGTTGACGCGGCTGGACCGCTTCCATGTCCCGGCCGAACTGATCGAACAGATACGACAGCGACGAGACGGGCACATCGTGCCTATCTCGCCGCTGTCGCGGGTCCGCCGGGCCAAGTCAGTGCATGGACTGGTCTCGGACGGGCTTCGAGTTCTGTTGTCGTACTAGAGCAGTCGGAGCAGTTCCAGATCGCTGACGTACTTCTCGATCAACGTCTCCGTCAAATGCGGAATGTCCTTGTCCGCGCCGATGCTCGCGGCCTGCACCGCCGCCTGGAACTTCTTGGCCGGCAACACCGATCCCCGAATCGGCGGCCGCTGGCTCCGGTAGGCATCGAGCAACGGGAGGACCGAGGCTTGGCGCTGCTTTTCGGGCAAACCGCGGATCGCTGTCTCGAAACGGCTGAACCAGTCCGCAAAGTCGGCGATCCGCTGGATCGGGCGACCGGATGCGATGAGCCAGTCGACGAATTCGTCCATGGAGATGCCGTCGTCGTGCGGGTTGAGCACGTCGTAGGTCTGGAACCCCTCGATGGCTTGGATGCCGAGGGTGGTGATCGCCTCGGCGGTGAAATCGGCGGGGAGACCGTCGTAGTGGGCCCGCTGCCGGTGTCCGTCGGCGTCGGTCCGGTAGAACGAGTACGGCGCGATGCCGGTGGCGACCAGGCTCAGGATGAGCCGGGTGAACACGTCGGACACGTTGAGCTGACCGGCGTACCGGCGATCGGCGAGGATCATGTCCGAACGGAACACCGCGACCGGCAGGCCGCACAGATCATGCGCCTCGCGCAGCAGGACCTCGCCCGCCCACTTGCTGTTGCCGTAGCCGTTGGCGTACCCCGCGCGCACGACGCGCACGGCACTCATCTCACGGATATCGCTGTCCTCCTGGAAAGCCGCCGGATCGATCTGATCGGCCACCCCCACGGTCGACAGGTAGGTGACCGGCTTGCGCCGCGAGGTGATGGCAAGGCGGATGATCTCCGCGGTACCAACGACATTCGGGCCGAACAGCTGGCTGTACGGCAGCACATGATTGACCAGCGCGGCCGGATGAATGATCAGGTCGACGGTCTCGGCAAGCCGCTGCCATGTCGCTTCGTCCAGCCCGAGATCCGGATCGCCAATGTCGCCCGCGAGCACTTCCAGGCTCCTGTCGGCCAGTTCCTGGTAGTGCGTGACCAGCTTCGGGTCGCCGCTGTCGAACGCCGCGTCGAGCCGCTTGCGTGCCGCGGCCGCGTCGCTGCCGCGCACGATGCAGATCAGCTTGCCGCCCGACTTGTCCAGTCGCTCCAGCCATTCCAGGCAGAGGAAGCGTCCGAGGTAGCCGTTCGCGCCGGTCAGCAGGACGGTCCGCGCGGGCACCGGCGCGTGCGGAATCGTATTGGCGGCGGCCAGGGTTCGGTCGTCGATGAACTTGTCCAGCGTGAGATCGGCGGCACGGATCTGCGATCCGGCACCGTGCACCGAGGTGACAGTGGGCCGCTTCGCGCCCGAATCACGTTCCGCCTCGATGTATTTCGCGATCTCGCGGAGGTTGTTCGCCGGGCTGATGATGACGCCGACCGGCACCTCGACCCCGAAGGTCTCCTTGAGCAGGTTCGAAAACGACAGTGCCGACAGCGAATCGCCGCCGAGATCGGTGAAGTGCGCGTCGGGGCGCAACTCACTGGCGGCGATGCCGAGCATCGCGCGCGCCGCGTGACTCACCGTGTCAAGCACGGGACGTTCGGCGGCTTCGCGCCGCAACGCCAGCATCTCGTCGCTTTGCCGGGTGGCGTGATCGACGTAGATCTGTTCGAGGCGCTCCCCGTAGCGTTCCTTCAGCTTGGGGCGCAACAACTTCGCGATACCGGAGAGCAGACCGTTCTCCATCGTGAACGGCTCGGATTCGAGCAGGAAGTCGCGGGGAATCTCGTAGGACTGTAGGTCCGCGTCCTTGGCCAGCTGCTGAATCGACTCGGCCAGCGCCGATTTCAAAGCCTCGGTGTCGTAGTCGCGCAGCGCGGCCTCGGTGGGCACGATCACCGCGACCAGGTAAGCGCGTTCGCTGCTGCCGTAGATGAAGATCTGCCGGATCAACGGGCTGCTGGCGAACACGGCCTCGAGGTGGGCGACGGTGACGAACTCGCCCTGCGACAACTTGAGCACATTGTTGCGACGGTCGACGTACACCAGCTCATCGGGACCGAGCTCGGCCACGATGTCTCCGGTCTTGTAGAAGCCGTCCTCGTCGAAGATCTCGGCGGTGACCTCGGGCCGCTTGTAGTACCCGGGAATCTGGGTCGCCGCCTTCACCAGCAGCTCACCGCGCGGATGCGGCTGATCGGTGCGGAAGTAGCCGAGCTCGGGCACATCGACGAGCTTGTAATCGGTCACCGGCGGCCGCTGCACCCGGTTGTCCAGCAGGATGCCCGCGCCCGCCTCGGTCGAGCCGTATCCATCGTGTAGTTGTACGTCGAGGACGGACTCCATGAACGCGCGCATCTCCGCGGACAGCGGCGCGCTACCGACGATCGCGCCAAGGAAGCGGCCGCCCAGGAAGTTCTGTCGCAGTTCGGCTTTCACTTCTTGATCGAGCGCCGCCGGGTCCACGCCGGGGACCGAACGCCGGTCCATCTCGCTGCGATAGCGCTGAAAGATCATGTCGCACACGCGCGGAACGAAGAATATCTCGGTGGGCCGCACCAGCGCGATGTCCTCGAACAGCGTCGACATGTCGCTCTTCGCCGCGAAATACGCGGTGCCACCGCGGGCGAGCACGCCGATCATCGACAAGCGTCCGGCGATGTGACTCATCGGCATGTAGTTGAGGTTGATGCCGACGCCGTCGCGCAGGCCCTGCCACATCACCCGCGTCAGCCGCTCGGTGTACATCGCGCCCTTCGGCGTGCCCGTGCTGCCCGAGGTGTAGATGAGCAGCGCCAGCGGATCGTCGTCGTCGGCGGGGACGAACAACGGCGCTTGCGGCTGTGCGCTGCCCCGTTCGAGCACGTCGCCGAACGTCTCGACGGTCACCGCGCTGCCCGCGTCGGCGAGGCGCTGACGGGCGGCGTCGAACGCGGCGCGCTGCGCGTCATCCTCGGGGTGGTAATCGAACACGACCAGCCGCTCCGGCGAAGCGCCCGCGAGCAGGCAGTCGACGGCCGTCTCCAGGTAGTCCGGCGTCGAGGCGAGCAGCCGCGGCGAAGTCTCGGTGAGGATCGCCATCAGCTGCGGCACCGCCGCACTCGCCTGCAACGGCACGGTGACCGCGCCGAGATGGACGGTGGCCAGATCGAGCGTCGTGTAGTCGATGCTCGTGAAACCGAGGAGGGCAACGAAATCGCCAGCGCGCAAAGGGTTTTCAGGGTCGCGCTGCCAAGCGGTGGACACCGCCCCGGCTCGCCGCCACAGCTCGCGGTAGGTGATGGTCTCGAGCCTGGGCAGCACTCGCACCGACTTGGCGCCGGTCGCGTCGTCGGCGACGAGCTCGATGGCACGCTGCCCGAGGGCGGGACGGTCCGCGTAACCCTGCATCACCGTGGCGATCACCTGCGCCACCCGCAATCCGGGTTCCCGCGCCGCGTCCGACACCGCGTCTAGGGGTCGTGCGGCCTTGACCTGTTCGTCTTCGGCGAACAACTGCGCGATACGGCTCTTCAGCCGCTCGTCCCGTGACCCAACCGCCATGGCAAATCTCCCTCGCTGAGAAAGTTAGAAACGCCTGTAACTTTCTAAAACAGGTTAGCCTGCCTAAGTATTTCGGAAAAGGGCGTGCTCCAGCGACGAATCCGGTGGCCTTCGCCACACCTGACAGGAATAATATGCCGTATAGCGGACATTCCTCACTAACCCCGCGCTTATCCAGGTGTTGCCGATACCAGTTTTAATGGGCTCCTGTTACTGGTGTCGGAATGCCCGCAAGATCAGTGCATGACGCAGACCTTGTCGCCGGATTCGGCAGCCGCACAGCCGGTTACCGCGCCCCCGGCAGCTCCACCCGCCGCGTACGGTGCGCGGCGCACCCTTGCCATCCTCGCAGTGATCCTCACCGGCCAGTTCATGGCCGTGCTCGACGCCTCCATCGTCAATGTCGCGATTCCCTCGATTCGCAGTTCCCTGCACACCTCCGGCGCGGCTTTGCAGCTGATCGTGGCCGGTTATGTGATCGCCTACGCCGTTTTGCTGGTGACCGGCGCCCGGCTGGGCGACCGATTCAGTCAGCGGCGGATGTTCATCGCCGGCCTGGCGCTGTTCACCCTCGCCTCGCTGATCTGCGGACTGGCGTGGAACGAAATATCGCTCATCGTGTTCCGATTCGCCCAGGGCGTCGGCGCTGCGGCGATGGTGCCGCAGATCATGACGCTCATCCAGCGGAATTTCACCGGTAACGCGCGGGCCAAGGCGCTCAGCGTGTACTCCGCGATCATCTCCGGCGGCATGGTCGCCGGGCAGGTGCTCGGCGGGCTCATTGTCAGCGCCGACGTGGGCGGCAGCAGCTGGCGCGGGGTGTTCCTGGTGAATGTGCCGATCGGCCTGGCCTTGCTGGTGGTCGCGCCGCGGGTGCTGCCCAAGGTGACCCAGCGCTTCGACCGCAAGCTCGACCTGGCCGGGCTCACCATGCTGACGGCGGCGGTACTGGCACTCGTGCTGCCGCTGGTGCTCGGCCGGGAGCTGAATTGGCCGGTGTGGTCCTGGATTTCGCTGGGCGCCTGCGTGCTCGCCTTCGCGGCGTTCGTCGGCATCGAGCGGGCGGTGGCGGCGCGCGACGGTGAGCCGTTGTTCTCGCACCGGGTGCTGGCCGCGCCGGGGCTGCTGCTGGCCGCGGCGACGCTGTTCGTGGTGATGGCGACGTTCGGTGGCTGGATGTTCGTGATGGCCATCCATCTGCAGAGCACGCTCGGCTACAGCGCGCTGCACGCGGGTCTGATGTTCATCCCGTTGGGCGTGACATTCGCGATCGCCGGTCTGAACTGGGAGCGCATCCCACATCGCTTCCACGCCAAGATGATTCCGCTCGGCCTCGTGCTGGCCGCGATGAGCATGGTTGCCATCGGCGCGCTGCTGCGCGACGGTGCGGACGTGGGCCCGCTCGTTCTCGTACTGCTCGGGCTCTGCGGAATCGGCAACGGACTCGCGTTCAGCCCGCTGATGACGCGGACACTGGCCAAGGTCCCGATGAGCCTGGCCGCGGACGCCAGCGGAATCCTGGTCACCAATGTGCAGCTCGGCATCGTGGTCGGCATCGCCTCCTTCGGCACGCTGTTCCTCGGTCTCGCGGGCAGTACGGCACTGTCCGCGTCGCACGCGCTCGGCGGTACCGCCATCGCCGAAGGGGTGACGGTGCTCGTCGCGGCAGCCCTGTCGGCCCGCGCCGCGCGCTAGCGCTCACAACACCGATCCCGGGACCCTCGCTGGCCCGGGATCAGTGCTGTGCGAGGGGGTTTCACAGAGCCTGCATACTTTTCACAAGAGTTCACCCCTTGTGAGAGGTATGGGCGCTCTATGGGGCCCGGAGGTCAGGGCAGGGCTACGTGGACGCGGTGGTCGGCGCCGTAATGGAAGCCGGTGCCGACGAGCAGGAAGCCCAGGCGCGCGGCGAGGTTGAGGCTGGGTTTGTTCTCGGCGTGGACCAGAGCCCATACCGAGGACAAGCCCAGGTTGGTGAGGCCGTGCTGGAGTAGGGCGGTCGCGGCCTCGGTGGCCAGTCCACGTCCCCCGTAAATCGGGCTCACGTACCAGCCGATTTCGGGGAGGTCGCCGGGGAGCTCCCAGGACGGGCGAAGGTGGCCGATTCCTACCACCGTGTCGCCTTCCAGGAAGGCCCAGTGGCCCATTCCCGCCGGACCATCGAAGGCGAGCCGTCCGCGCACCATCTCGCGCGCGTTGTCCGGATCGCTGAAGTCGATATCGATGTAGGTGCTCATGCTCTTGTGCGCGAACACCTCGACTACCGCCTCGGTGTGCTCGGCGCGCAGCGGCACCACCGTCAGTCTTTCGGTCCTTAATGTCAACTGCCCCACGACTCGATCATGCATGCACATAGTGCAAACCCGCACAGCATGCCGTCGCGGCGAATTCGAGCGCCCCGAACATGGTTCGAGGCCCGTCCGAGTGGACGGGCCTCGAAAGTGTGCACTCAGAGCAAAGATTCGATGGCTGTGACGAGTGCGGCCGCGTCGGGGGTGACGGTGGGGCGGAAGCGGCCTGCCACCTTGCCGTCGCGGTCGATCAGGAACTTCTCGAAGTTCCATTGGACGTCGCCTGCCGCGCCGTCGGCGTCGGCGGTTTCGACCAGGGTTTCATACAGCGGGTGCTGGTTTTCGCCGTTGACATCGGTCTTCTCCAGCAGCGGGAAGTCGACGCCGTAGGTGGTCGAGCAGAATTCCTGGATCTCCTCGGCGGTGCCGGGTTCCTGGCCCATGAACTGGTTACTCGGCACGCCGACCACGCTGAAACCGCGCGGGCCGTAGGACTTCTGCAATTCGACGAGTCCGGTGTACTGCGGCGTCAGCCCACATTTGGAGGCCACGTTGACCAGCAGTACTACCTTGTCGCCGACCAGCTCGGACAGCGTCGCGGATTCGCCGCTCAGTGTCTGCAGCGGTACGTCTCGAAGATTCATTCGTATCGGACCTGCCAATTCTTGATTCCGTTGATCCACCCCGATCGCAACCGTACCGGATCGGCCACCTGGGTGATCTTGGGCATGGCGTCGGCGATGGCGTTGAACATGAGGTCGATTTCGAGGCGGGCCAGGTTCGCGCCGACGCAGTAGTGCGCGCCGGTGCCGCCGAAACCGACATGCGGGTTGGGGTCGCGCGCGATGTCGAAGGTGAACGGATCGGTGAACGCGTCGTCGTCGAAGTTGGCCGAGCCGTAGAACAGTCCGACCCGCTCACCCTGCCGGATTTGGGTGCCGCCGAGCTCGGTATCGGCGGTGGCGGTGCGCTGGAACGCGGTCACCGGCGTGGCCCATCGGACGATCTCGTCGGGCGCGGTGCACGGGCGCCGCTGCTGATACAGCTCCCACTGCTCCGGATTGTCCACGAAGGCTTTCATGCCGTGCGTGATGGCATTGCGTGTTGTTTCGTTGCCCGCCACCGAAAGCAGGATCACGAAGAAGCCGAATTCGTCGGAGCCTAGCGACTCGCCGTCGACGTCGGCGTGCACGAGTTCGGACACGATATCCCCCGCGGGGGCACCGCGCCGCTGCTCGGCCATATTCCAGGCGTAGCCCAGGATTTCGGCGGAGGCGAGCGCGGGATCGCCGTAATCCGGGTCGTCGTAGCTGAGCATCTGATTCGACCAGTCGAACAGCTTGCGCCGGTCGGCCTGTGGCACGCCGATGAGCTCGGCGATCGCCTGTAATGGCAGCTCGCACGCGACCTGTTCGACGAAGTTTCCGCCGCCCGATTTTTTCGCTTCGTGCACAATGGCATGCGCTCGTTCGGTCAATGCCGCGCGCAGTCCTTCGACCGCGCGCGGCGTAAAACCCTTCGTGATGATCTTCCGGAATTTCGAGTGCTTCGGCGGATCCATATTCACCAGCAGCACGCTCGCCGCCGCGGACTGCTCCGGCGTGGTCGCGTCGGACGGCCGGATGATCGAGCCTTTCCGCTCGGAGGAGAACAGCTCCGAATTGCGCGAGACCTCCTTGACGTCGGCGAGGGTGCTCACCACCCAGTAGCCGCCGTCCCTGAACCCACCGGAGTGCTCATCGGCCTGCGGGTTCCACCAGACCGGCGCGGTCCGGCGCAGCATCGCGAATTCCTCGATGGGCCTTCGCGTCTCCCAGAGCGCCGGATCGGTGAAGTCGAATCCGGCCGGCAACGACGGTGTCGCCACGGCTACCTCCTCAGATGGGTACTGCGAACCGCGCCTCAGCGCAGCCTTGTTCGGCGCATCAGCCGCAGGGACATCAGCGTGATCTTCAATTGCTTCTCGTACGGCTGCCCGGAGCGGGCCGACATCACCTGACGCTTGAGCACGCCGACGTTGACCGTGTCGGTGTACTTGAGCAGGCCCTGATCGCCGTGCCGCGTCCCGACCCCGGACTGCTTCACCCCACCCGACGGCGTGCCCTTTGCCGCGTAGGTCGCCACGAAGCCGTCGTTGATGTTGATATTGCCCGCCTGCAGCTGGGCGGCAACGCGGTTGGCGCGGGCCAGGTCTCGGCTCCACACGCTCGCGTTCAGGCCGTAGTCGGTGTCGTTGGCGAGCCGGATGGCTTCCTGCTCGTCGTCGAACGGGTAGACGCTCACCACCGGGCCGAAGGTCTCCAGGGTCGCGTGCGTCATCTCCGGAGTGACGCCGGTGAGCACGGTGGCCTCGTAGAACGCGGGACCGATGTCGGGTCGCACCTTGCCGCCGGTCAGCACGGTGGCACCCTTGGCGCGGGCGTCATCGACGTGCGCGGCGACCCGATCCCGGTGCTGCACCGACACCAGCGAACCGAATTCCGGCGTGTAGTCGTAGGCGGCACCGATCTTGCTGTTCAATTCGTCAGCGGCAGCGACCAATCCGCGCACGAACTCGTCGAAGCGACTGCGCTGCACATAGATCCGCTCGATGTGCATACACGCCTGCCCCGAGTTGGCGAACACCGCGAACGCCGCCCCGGCGATCGCTTCGTCCAGGTTCGCGTCCGCCAGCACAAGCATCGGATTCTTGCCGCCGAGCTCCAGGCTGCAGCTGATCAGGTTGCGCCCAGCCTGTTCACCGACCACGCGCCCGGTGGCGGTCGAGCCGGTGAACATGACGAAGTCCACGTTGTCGATCAGGCTGGGGCCGATGTCGGGCCCCTCGCCGCATACCACCTGCACCAGCCCGCGCGGCAGCCCGGCACGATGCAGCAGCTCGACGCCGTAGAGGACGCACAGCGCGGTCTTGTTGTCCGGCTTGAGAATTACCCCGTTGCCCGCCATCAGCGCGGGCATCGCGTCGGACAGCGCGATCGCGAACGGGAAGTTCCACGGCGCGATCACCGCCACCAGGCCCTTGGGCCGGTGTTCCTCGGTCGAGGTGGTCACGATCGGCATCGCGCCGCCGCGCCGCTTCGACCGCAGCACGCGGCGTGCGGTTTTCAGGTAGTGGCTGATGACCATCGGCACGTCGCACGATTCCTCGACGGCCATCCGGCGGGTCTTGCCGCAGCCGACCTGGATGAGATCGGCGATGGTCTCGACCTCGGTGAGGACCAATTCGTGCATCCGCTCGAAGACCCGCAGCCGCTCACGGATCGGCATCGCGGCCCATTCCTGTTGGGCCGCACGGGCAGTCGCGACCGCCGCGACGACGTCGTCCGGCGCCGACTGCGGGAGCTCGCCGACCGGAGCGCCGGTGTAGACCTCCGTCATCGGATACGGTGCGACGGACCCGTCGGCGGCGATCAGTCCGGTCAGCCGTTCGATCAGTGCGCCGGTGATCCGCGCGGGCAGCACCGGACTTTTCGCGGTCTCCGTGCTCATGCCCGCCCCTCGCTCATGCTCGGTTCCGGCACGCGCACCGCACGCAGGCACAGGATTGGTTCGCTTCGCTCTCGCATGGGACTCCTCCATGACGTGCGGAATCGCCGCAGGTATCGGGCCGGGTGCTCGCATCGAATTAGAACACGTTCCTATTGCCCGGCGTGGCCGTTCGCGCAGTCTCATGGGTCAGTCCGCGTGATAGTCCGGCGCACGCCGCGCCGTGTAATCCTTGGCCCAGCGATAGTCCGGTTTGCCGCTGGGCGCTCGGGCGATGACATCGGCCAGCCAGACCTGCTTGGGAACCTTGTACCCGGCGAGATGCTTGCGCACGTGCCTGTCCAAAGCCGCGAAATCGATCGGCTCGACCACCGAGACCACGGCGGCGACCTGCCAGCCCCACCGCTCGTGCGGGACGCCGACCACCACCGCGTCGTAGATCCCGTCGTGGGCCTTCACCACGCCCTCGACCTCTTCGACGAACACCTTTTCGCCGCCGGTATTGACGACCATATTGCCGCGACCGAGCAGCGTCACCGACCCGTCCCGCTCGATCCGCGCGCGATCGTCGGTGACCACGATGCGCACACCGTCGACCGTCTTGAACAGCTTGCCGGTCTTGACCGGGTCCTTGTAGTAGCCGAGCGGCACCGATCCGTTCTTCGCCAGCCACCCTTCCTCGCCGGGCCGCACCGGCCGTCCGTCGTCGTCCACCACGATCGAACCGCGCCCGGTCTGCACCCGGGGCCCGCGACCGGGGTTGTCGTCTTTCTGCGCGAAACCCATTCCGCCGAAACCGGTTTCCGACGAGCCGATCGAGTCGGTGACGACCACCGACGGAAACAGCTCCAGCAGTTCGTTCTTCACCGGTTGCGACAGCAGCGCGGCGCCCGAGCCGATGGCGAGCAGCCCCGAGGCATCGACCGGCGCGGCCCGGTAGGCGTCGAGCAGCGGCCGCGCCATGGCGTCGCCGGTGATGACCATGACCTGCGGCCGGTGCCGAACCACCGCCTGCCACACCCGATTCGCGTCGAATCGCGGCTCGAACAGCACCGCATTGCCCGACCACAGCGCGGCGAACGTCGGCATCATGGCGGCCGCGTGGATCAGCGGCGGCAGCACGAACCAGGTGCTCTGCGCCCCTTGCGCGCCGACGCGGGACTGCTCGTATTCGTCGGACACCGGCACTCCGGTGTAGAAGTCGATGCCACCGCCGAGCACCCGCCACATGTCTTCCTGGCGCCACATCACGCCCTTCGGCAGGCCCGTGGTGCCGCCGGTGTACATCATGAACAGGTCGTCGGCGCTGCGCCGCGGAAAGTCGCGCTCGGGAGAACCCGCGGCGAGCGCGTCCTCGTAATGCACGGCGTCGACCGGCGATTCGATGTCGGCGAGGTCGTCGTGCACCACGATCCGGTGCCGCAACGACCGAATCTGCGCCGCCGCCTCGTGCACCGCGGGCGCGTAGGCGGCGTGGTAGATCAGCGCCCGCAGGTCGGCGTTGTCGTAGACATAGCGCAGTTCCTCGGCGCCGTAGCGATAGTTGATATTGATGGGGACCGCCCGCACCTTGAAGCAGGCGAGCAGCGTCTCCATGGTCTCGATGCCGTTGTGCATCTGAAATCCGACGTGGGAGCCTGCTCGAATACCCGCGGCCGTCAGGTGCGCGGCCAGCCGATTCGCGCGTGCGTCGACCTCCGCGAAGCTCAGGCGGCGCTCGCCAGCGAGCAGTGCCACGCGGTCGGGCATCGCGTCGACGGAATGCTCGAACAGGTCGGCGAAGTTACGTGCCACGGTAATTCACTCTCTCGATGCTTCTCACACCACCGTCAGCGGCAGGGGGATGCCGCGGTCGGTGAAGGCAAAGGCGGCACCGGTGCTGAATCGGGTCAGTGCGACCTCGTTCGACTCACGGAAGGGCTGCTCCGCGCGGCCGATCTCGATGGTCAGCTGTTCGTCGGTGGAATCGACTGTGTGGGCGGCGAATCGAGGGTTCACCGCGCGGGCCATCGCGTCGATGGGCGCGAGGTGATCGGCATCGATCAGCGCGGGCCAGGAACCGTCGGACTCGGCACCGCTGTCGCGGGCGATCGTCAGCTGGACGTTGCCCTCGGTTTCGAGGACGCCGATGCCCGTGTAGGCCAACGGGTTCCAGGCCGGATGCAGGCGAAGCACAGTGGCCAGCGCGGCCATGTCATCGCCGAGCTTCAGTGCCTTGCACAGCCGTTCGGCGGTTAGCCCCGCAATGCCCGCGAATTGCTTGCGGCCCACCTTGATCGCCGCGGCCGGATCTAGCCGGGAACCCAGCGCGATCAGGAAACCGAGCGTCAGCAGATGGTGTTGCAGGCACACCTCGTCCGCCATCCGCACCAGCGCCGACTTCGAGAAGTCCGCGAACCGAAGGTCGCTCAGTAGCGGTCCCGCGTAGTCGTGCTGACCGTCCTCGGCCGGGTCGATGTCGGCGAGCACCAGCCGCGCGGCCGCGGTAGCCGCCATCGCGCCGGAGTTCGGCGGCACCGGCGGCGGGACGTGCGCCGCGTCGATGGTGACCGTCCACGCGCACATCGGCTTCCGGTCCGCCGGTCGGCGCGGCGGCCGATGAATCGGCCGGACCTGCGCGTGCGGGTTGGTGGCCAGGGCGGTGGCGTCGAAGGTCGGATCCTCGATGTCGTGGCACATCGCGACCACGAAATCGTCGCCCATCGGCTCCACATCGCGGAGCGCGCCGCAGTGGTCGAGCCAGAATTCGCCGTGGTCACGATCCTCGACGCGGAACCGGAAGTCCATGAATTGCGGTGGGGCACCGATATCCAGCTGCAATCCCTTGAAGATGGTGACCACGTCGTCGCCGGTGAACCCGAACGCCCGCTGCATGCGCCGGGTGTAGACCGGACTGGCGAGCTGCCACTCCTCGATGGCGACGGCCGTCATCCCTTCGCGGCCGAACGCCGCGATGGTGTGCGCCATGCCGGACCGGTCGATCAAGTGCCCGCACAGCAGCAGTTCGGGCAGCAGTGTGGCGAGTTGTGCCCGCGTCAACTGCCCGAAGTTGCTCCCCGACATGGCTTTCACCACAGCGAGGCCGGCGCTTCCCCGACCGAATACCATCCCGGCAGCGGCCCGGCGACCGACCGTTCGATGCGCTGCCGCATGCCCTTGGGCAGTACCTTGCCGGTGATCATCTCCATGAACATGTGCGACACATTGCCGAAGTCGAAAAAGTCACGCTGCCAAGACCATTGGAAGTCGCCGCCGTAGCGGAACCAACTGCCACCGATGCCCTCGGGCGAATAGTGCCGTCCGTCCGGCCGTTTCACCTCCGACACCTGCTTCCAGAAGCCGATCACGGTGCCTTGGCGGTCATCGATGACGAACTCCTGGTACGGATAGGTCCACCCGTCGAGCCCCCGCATCTCCTGGCCGAGGGCGAGGTCGCGGATCTCGTCGCGGCCGACGGCCATGAATTCCTGGGTCGGACCGTAGTTCCAGCCGTAGGTGGCGTCCTCGGTGTACATCTGCGCCAAGGGTGTCCAGTCGCCCTTCTCCTCGCAGCGCTGATTCTCGATCAGCCAGCGCCGGACCATCTCGTCCAGCTCGTCACGCGCGAAACCTGTCATCACCGGACACCTTCCGTGGGAGAGATCGACAGTGCTTGCGTCGGGCAGTAATGGATGGCCCGGTCGATGTCGGCCCGGTTCGCCGGGTCCGGCGCGTCGACCAGGATTTCCACCTTGCCTCGCTTGGGCACTCGGAACGCGTCCGGCGCCTCGTCCTGACACACGGCATGCCCCTGGCACAGGTCCAGATCCGCCACCACTCTCACTGTTGGCTCCCGCCTTGTTCTTTCGACCGATCCCGCACCTGGGCCTCCGGCTGGACCTCGACGAGCACGAGATGCGCGCCGCGTGGTGTGGACACCACCGCGGCCACCGCGGCGGCAAGGTCCGACGGGCGCAGCATGTTCGGATGCCGGGCGAATCCCCAGTCTTTCCACGACTCCAGCAGCGGCCCGACGACCTCGGGGGTGGAGTTCATCCCCATGCCGGTCAGCGTCGGGCCGGGACGCACCAGGGAGGCCCGGATCCCGCTGCCTTCCAATTCCATTCGCATCTGCAGCGCCATGGCCTCCAGGCCGGCTTTGGCCGCGCTGTAGGCACCGGTACGCGGCCGCGGCTCGGGCGCGCAGTCCGAGCTGATCAGCACGACGTCACCGCGCTGCCGGTCGAGCATGCCCGGCAGCACCCGGTGCACCAGCCGATGCGCACCGACCAGATGCACCTGAACCTGATTCAGGAACCGCTCCGGATCCATCTCGTGCACCGGCGAGAACTCGATGTCCCCGGCACTGGAGACCAGAATCTCGATGGGGCCGAGCGCATCTTCTGCCGCGGTGACGAATTCATCGATCGACGCCGCGTCGGTGACATCCAACCGGTGCGCGAAAGCCTCGCCACCGTCGGCGCGAATCTTGTCGGCCAGTTCCGCGCACTGATCGGCCCGGCGCGCGCCCAGCGCGACCGGATACCCGAGTTCGGCCAGTGCGGCCGCGGTGGCGGCGCCGATGCCCGACGACGCGCCGGCGACCAGCACGGGCCGGCGGGCCGGATGGGGTGCGAATCGGGGCACTATTTCGCCTCCACAACGATCGGCAGCTTGGCAAAGCCGCGCACGTTCGACGAGTGCACGCGCACGATGCCCGTCTCGACCACGGCGTACGACCGGACCCGGCAGGCGAATTCGCGCAACGCGACCGCGGCCTCCAGCCGAGCCAGGTGCGCGCCGAGGCAGTAGTGCACGCCCGCACCGAAACTCGCCAGCCCGGCCTTGTCGGCGCGGTCGATCCGGAAGCTGTCGCCGTCGTCGAACACGGCGGGATCGCGGTTCGCCGAGCCGATCAGCAGCAGCACCTTGGCGCCCGCGGGCACGGTGTCGCCGTAATAGTCGAGGTCGACGGTGGCGGAGCGCGCGATCACTTGGCTCGAGGTGTCGTAGCGCAGCGTCTCCTCCACCCAATCCGACACGTGGGCGGGCTCCACCGCGACCTTGGCGTACTCCCCCGGATTCCGCGCGCCCCAGTACAGCGCGTTGCCGAGCAGCTTCGTCGTGGTCTCGTTGCCCGCGACCACCATCAGGAACAGGAAGCCGATGATCTCCTCGTCGGACAGTGTGTCGCCGTCGACTTCGGCGTCCAGCAGCGCCGAGGTCAGGTCGGCGCTCGGCGCGCGCCTGCGCTCGGCCACCATCTCGGTGTAGTAGGTGAGCAGCTTGATCGACGCCTCGATGGCCGCCTGCGGGATGTCGAGCACCCCGTCGTCCCGGTGCACGACAAGGTCGGCGAGCCTGCGGATTTCGACGCGGTCGCTCGCGGGCACGCCCATCAGCTCGGAGATCACGTCCATCGGCAGCTTGCCCGCGACCTCGTCGATCCAGTCGAAAGATCCGGTGGCGATGGCGGGTTCGAGGTAGGACAGGGTCAATTCCGTGATTCGGCCCTGCATTTCGGCTACCCGCTTCGGCGTGAACCCCTTGTAGACCAGCCTGCGCATGCGCAGGTGCCGCGGATCGTCCATGGCGAGGAACGACATCACCCGGTGCGCATGCGGACCCCACGCCGCCGGATCGAGGGAAACGCCGTTGGCGCTCGACAGCCTCGCGCTGTCCCGGAATCCGTTGGTGACGTCGGCGTGCCGGGACAACGCCCAGAAATCCAGGTCGGCGTTGTAGTACAGCGGCGCTTCGGTGCGTAACCGGTGATACGTCGGATACGGGTCCTCGTGGAACCGATAGTCATAGGGATCGAACGTCAAGGGTTCCAACGCGGCCGTCACCGCACCCACCCCGCATTCGAGAACAAGTTCCCCCGAGCGACAACGCCTACCGAACCAGGGGGCGACAGATAGCTGGACATGTGTCTGGACAGTACCATCGGCACCCACCTCCGACAACGTTTCCAGTGGACTACCAACACCATTGCGGACAATCCGGCCGACGCGCCCGGAAACCACGGAGATTCCGCCACGACCGCGCGGCAGCTCACTCGAACTGACAGAGTTAGAACCTGTTCTTGCGATAGATCACGGCCCGCGACTATATTCCGTACACGTGTCCAGACAGCATCGGAGAACCGCATGACCAACCTCCTGCCCGCCGACGGCGCGCGCCTGCTCATCGGCGGCAAGCTCGTCGCGGGCGGGGACGGGGTCTTCGCCACCGTGAATCCGGCGACCGAGGAGGTCCTCGGGCACGCCGCGAACGCGAACGCCGCCGACATGGACGCGGCCGTCGCCGCCGCCCGCACCGCGTTCGACGCGACCGACTGGTCCCGCGACCACGCCTTCCGCGCGCACTGCCTCGAACAGCTGCGCGCCGCACTGCAATCCCACACCGAGGAGCTGCGCGAGCTCACCATCACCGAGGCGGGCGCGCCCGCCATGTTCACCAGGGGTCCGCAGCTGGAAGGCCCGATAGCCGACCTCGCGTACTCCGCCGCGCTGGCCGAAACCTACAGCTGGGAAACCGATCTCGGGGTCGCGGAGCCGATGGGCATCAAGACCCGCCGGGTGCTGCGCCGCGAGCCCGTCGGGGTGGTCGGGGCGATCACCCCGTGGAACTTCCCGCACCAGATCACCTTCGCCAAGCTCGGACCCGCGCTGGCGGCCGGAAACACGGTGGTGCTCAAGCCCGCTCCCGATACACCGTGGTGCGCGGCGGCCGTGGGCGCGATCCTTGCCGAGGAGACCGACATCCCGGCCGGTGTGGTGAACATCGTGACCTCCGCCGACCATGGGCTCGGTGCCCAACTCGCCGAGCATCCCCTGGTCGACCTGATCAGCTTCACGGGTTCGACACAGACCGGTCGCGCGGTGATGCGTGGAGCCGCAACGACACTCAAGAAGGCTTTCCTGGAACTGGGTGGCAAGTCGGCCTTCATCGTGCTCGACGACGCGAATATCGCGGGAGCCTGTGCGGTGGCGGCGTTTTCGGTGTGCGTGCACGCCGGACAGGGCTGCGCGATCAGCACCAGGCTGCTCGTCCCCCGAGCGGCCTACGACGAGGCGGTGCAGGCCGCCGCCGCGACTATCGCCGGGATCAAGCCGGGCGATCCGGCCGGCTCGCGCACGGTGTGCGGGCCACTCATCTCCGAACGCCAGCGTGCCAGGGTGCTGCGCTACCTGGATATCGCGCGGTCCGAAGGTGGCCGCATCGTGGTCGGGGGCGGTAGGCCGAAGAACCTGGAGCGCGGCTTCTTCGTCGAGCCGACGCTGATCGCGGACGTGCCCAACACCGCCACCGTCGCCCGCGAGGAGATCTTCGGCCCCGTACTGGTCGTCATCCCCCACGACGGCGACGACGACGCCATCCGGCTCGCCAACGACTCCCCCTACGGCCTGTCCGGCTCGGTCTGGGGCACCGACCCTGAGCGAATCCGCCACGTCACCAACGGCGTCCGCACCGGGACGTTGAGCGTCAACGGCGGCGTCTGGTACGCCGCCGACGCCCCCTTCGGCGGCTACAAGCAGTCCGGCATCGGCCGGGAGATGGGCATCGCCGGGTTCGAGGAATACCTGGAAACCAAGCTGATCGCGACCGCTGGATAAGAGGAGCACACCGTCATGGCCCGTTTCGCGGGAAGATCCGTCATCGTCACCGGTGCCGCACAGGGCATCGGTGCCGCGTACGCCGCCGCGCTGGCCGCCGAGGGCGCGAAAGTCGTTGTCGCCGACAAGAATACCGAGGGTGGGCAGGCGACGGTGGCGAAGATCAACGCCGACGGCGGCACCGCGCTGTTCGGACAGGTCGACGTGTCCGAGCCCGAATCCGCCTCGGCGCTGGCCGAATTGACGGTCGCCGAGTTCGGCGGCATCGACCACCTCGTCAACAACGCCGCCATCTACGGCGAGATGAAGCTCAACCTGCTGCTCACCGTGCCGTGGGACTACTACAAGAAGTTCATGAGCGTGAACATGGACGGCGCGTTGACCATGACCCGCGCCGTCTGGCCGCACATGCGCAAGGCCGGCGGCTCGATCGTCAACCAATCGTCCACCGCCGCATGGACCTACGCCAGCTTCTACGGCCTGGCCAAAGTGGGCATCAACGGCCTGACCCAGCAGCTGGCGTTCGAGCTCGGCGGCTCCAACATCCGAATCAACGCCATCGCACCGGGTCCCATCGACACCGACGCCACCAAGGCGGTGACGCCGCCTGCCATCGTGGAGGACATGGTGAACCGGTTGCCGCTCAAACGGATGGGGACACCGGCCGACCTGGTCGGCGCGTGCCTGTACCTGCTCTCCGACGAGGCGAGCTGGGTCACCGGGCAGATCTTCAATGTCGACGGCGGCCAGGTGTTCCGCTCATGACCGAACCGAGAATCGGCTTCATCGGACTGGGCGCCATGGGCGCGCCGATGGCCAAACGCCTGCTCGACTGGCCGGGCGGCCTGACGGTGTGTGACGTGCGAGCGGAGGCGATGCAGCGCTATACCGAAGCCGGTGCCGATGCCGCCGCCTCCCCGGCCGAGGTCGCCGAACACGCCACGATCATCTCGGTCGCGGTGGTGAACGACGCCCAGGTGCGCGACGTCCTCACCGGACCCGAAGGTCTATTGCGCAGCGCCGCACCGGGAACCGTGGTCGCGGTGCACTCGACGATCAGCGACCGGACCGCCGAGCAGCTGGCCGCCGAATGCACAACGCACGGCGTCGAATTCGTCGACGCACCGATCAGCGGCGGCGCGCCGGGCGCGAAAAAAGGCACCCTGGCGGTCATGGTCGGCGGCAGCGACCCAGCGTTCGAGCAGGTTCGGCCACCGTTCGGCTGCTTCGCCGATCTGGTCGTGCACGCCGGACCGGTCGGCGCCGGAACCCGAATGAAGCTGGCGCGCAACCTGGTCCACTTCATCGCGTTCACCGCGACGACCGAAGCACAACGGCTGGCCGAGGCCGCCGGACTCGATATCACGCTGCTCGGCAAGGTGGTCCGCCATTCCGACGCCGTCACCGGCGGTCCCGGCGCCATCATGCTGCGCGACCGCACCGCGCCGATCGAGGAGGGCGACTTCTGGCTGCCGATCCTGCGGCACGTGCGTGACCTCGGCGAAAAGGACCTGAGCCTGGCCCTCGACCTCGGCGCCCGGCTCGACATCGCACTCCCGCTGGCCGAACTCGCGCTCGAACACCTCGGGCCGGGGCTCGGCGTCGGCGCCTCCGAAAGGCAAAACTCATGACCGACAACGGTTCCGCCGATTCCGTGCGCGAGCGCGGCCTCGCCAAGATGGCCGAGGTGTACGGCACCGAGTTCCAGGACTACCCCGGCAGCCACTTCGCCGTCACTGCCGATCACCTCTTCGCCGACATCTGGTCGCGTCCCGCCCTGACGATCCGGGACCGGCGGCTGATCCTGCTCGGCGCGCTCACCGCCCAGGGCGCCATCGACACCGCGGGCATCCAGATCGGCGCCGCGCTGCGCAACGAGGAACTGACCGAGGAGCAGCTGCACGAGATCGCGGTTTTCCTCTGCCACTACGTAGGTTGGCCGAACGGCACCAAACTCGACCTCTTGGTTGGCACCATTGTGGCGCAGCAAAAGAAGGCGGCCCGCGGGCAACAATCCGATCGCACCGAGTGAAGGACCCGAAACATGTCTGATGCCAATACCCTTCGCCCGCTGCGCGCGAGCAGCGTCACCGCGTGGGACCACCAGGCCGACGTCGTCGTCGCCGGTTACGGCATCGCCGGTGTGTGCGCCGCGATCGAGGCGGCCCGCGCGGGCGCCGACGTGCTGATCCTGGAACGCACCGGCGGCTGGGGCGGCGCGGCCGCGATGGCGGGCGGCTTCATCTACCTCGGCGGCGGCACCCCGCTCCAACAGGCGCTCGGCTTCGAAGACACGCCGGAGAACATGGAGACCTTCCTCCTGGCCGCCCTCGGCCCCGGCGTGGACAAGGCCAAGATCAGCGACTACGCCCGCGGCAGCGTCGAACACTACAACTGGCTCGTCGCCAACGGCGTGCCGTTCCGCGAGGCCTTCTGGGGCGAGCCCGGCTGGGAGCCGCCGCACGACGAGGGGCTGATGTACTCCGGCGGCGAGAACGCCGCGCCGTTCAACACGATCGCGAAACCGGCACCGCGCGGCCATGTTCCGCAGATGGCGGACAAGAAGATCGGCCGTAAGAGCGGCGGCTACATGCTGATGAAGCCACTCGCCGAAACCGCCGAATCCCTCGGTGTCCGAGTCGAATACGACCTGCGGCTCGGCCGGCTCGTGGTGGACGACGACGATCGCGTCGTCGGGGTGATCGCCAAGCGCTACGGCAAGGAGGTGGCGATCCGCGCCGACCGCGGCATCGTCTTGGCCACCGGCAGTTTCGCCTACCACCAGCAGATGATCGAGGGTTACGCACCGCGCCTGATCGGCAGGCCCGCGGCCGCGATCGAGGAACACGACGGCATCGGCATCCGCGTCGCGCAGGCCCTCGGCGCGGAGCTGGCGCACATGGACGCGACCGAGGTGGCCTTCTTCGGCGACCCGCAGCTGCTGGCGCGCGGCATCCTGGTCAACGGGCGCGGCCAGCGATTCATCGCCGAGGACACCTACCCGGGCCGCATCGGCCAGGCGACCCTCATCCAACAGGAGAACCAGGCCTTTCTCGTCATCGACGAGGCGTCCTACGAAGCCGGGCTGGCCACCGAGACCTCCACTCCGTTCTTCCGGCAGCCACCCACCTGGGCCGCCGAAACGGTGGCCGAACTCGAAAGCGACATGGGCCTGCCCACTCTCGCGCTGCAGGCCACCGTCGACTGCTACAACCTGCACGCCGCCGACGGCAAGGACCCGCTGCTCGGCAAGAAGCCGGAATGGGTTCGGCCGCTGCGGGGTTCCCTGGCAGCGTTCGACATGCGCGGATTCACCGCGGGTTTCACGCTCGGCGGGCTGCGCACCGACCTGGATTCGCGGGTACTGCACGTGTCCGGCGAGCCCATCCCCGGCCTGTTCGCCGCCGGGCGCTGCACCTCCGGGCTGTGCGCGGGCGGGTACGTGAGCGGGGCATCGCTGGGTGACGGCAGCTTCTACGGCCGACGGGCCGGCCTCGCCGCGGCGAAGAACTGAGTAGTATCCAGACACATGTCCGAACCCGATTCCGTCATTCTCGAGGCGACCCGCCGCAGGCTGTCCGGGAAACAGGCCGACACCGTCGACAAGCTCACCAGGTCGGCGGTGGAAGTGCTTGCCCGCGAAGGGTTCGCGGGCCTGACGATCCGGATGGTCGCGGCCGCGGCGGGGGTCGGCGCGGCGACCGCGTACACCTATTTCTCCTCGAAGGAGCACCTGGTCGCCGAGATCTTCTGGCGGCGTTTGATTTCCGCGCCGTCCCCGGTCAGCGAGGACGCGGACCCGACCGTGCGGGTGGTCGCCGAACTGCGGACCATCGCCATGCTGGTGGCCGACGAACAGGAACTCTCCGGCGCGGTGACCAGCGCACTGCTCGGCCGCGATCCCGATGTCGTACACCTGCGCGGCCGTATCGGCGCCGAGATCCGCAAGCGCCTCATCCGCGCCCTCGGCACCGACGCGGACCCGGATGTCGTCGAGTCACTCGAGTTGCTCTACGCGGGCGCCCTCGTGCGGGCAGGCATGGGCTACGCGTCCTACTCGGAGATCGCCGACCGCATCGAGAAGTCCGCGCTGCTCATCCTGAACTAGCCACAGTTGACACCGCTACGGCACCTCGCCATCCCGCTTCGGGTCGGACGATCAGGGCTCGGCGGGTACCGGCAGTTCGGTGAAGCCGAACGCGACGAGCTGACGCACCGGATCGTGGTAGCTGACCCACTCGGCGATCTTGCCGTCGCGGAACCGGAAGATATTGAGATAGTCGTTGCGGTACGGCCTGCCGGTGTCCCGAACGACCATGTCGCCCTTGACCTGCACCAGGAAACTGTCCGGATTCAGCATCGGCTCGACCTTGACCACCGTTTGCGCGGTGGAGCTGTACCGATCCATCGCCCCGTTCAATTGGCGCAGATTCTCCTTGCCCGCACCATGATTCGGGAATCCCGGCAGCTGATACGGAATCGACATCCGCACGTCGTCGGTACACAGTTCGTACAACTTCTCGTACTCCGTCGCCGAGATGAACCCGTAGAACTGCTCGATCATCGCGATCTTGCGCTCGCGGCCCTCGTCGTTCATATCCATCACAGCCTCTCGATCAAAGGGAACCGAATGGTCTCAATAGAGGCTACCAAATAAATACGACCGACCGATCGTCTTGTGACTGGTACCACTCATTCGCCGCCCTATCGGCCGTCCGCGACTTTTCCCGGTTGCGCCGAAATCGAACCCCGGCCCACTCACGCCTCGTATCTTTGCCGTAGGCGTCATAGATCGGAGTGGGACTGTGCAACCAGGTGGCCTTACCGCGGACTACGTGATCGTCGGCGCCGGATCCGCGGGAGCGGTGCTGGCGAATCGGCTCAGTGCCGATCCGAATACCTCGGTGGTGCTGCTGGAGGCAGGACCGGCCGACAAGAACAAATTCGCGCATATTCCCGCCGGATTCGCGAAACTCTTCCGCTCCGAGGTGGATTGGGATTATCTCACCGAGCCGCAGCCGGAACTCAAGAACCGGCAGATCTATTGGCCGCGCGGCAAGATGTTCGGCGGCTCCTCGTCGATGAACGCGATGATGTGGGTGCGCGGTTTCCGCGCCGACTACGACGAGTGGGCGTTGCTGGCCGGCCAGGAGTGGGGTTTCGCGGCCGCCGTCGAACAGTTCCGGCGGATCGAAAACGTCGAGGACGCACAGTATCCGGACGAGGGCGCCAACGGGCCTTTGCACATCTCGCGGCAACGCAGCCCGCGCGCGCTGACCGCCGCCTACCTGACCGCGGTGCGGGAGGCGGGTTTCCAGGTCGAGCCGCCGAATCGGCCGGAGCCGGAAGGCTTCAGCGAGACCATGGTCACCCAGCACGGCGGCAAGCGCTGGAGCACCGCGGACGGGTACCTGCGGCCCGCGATGCGGCGGCCGAACCTGACGATCCGCAGCGAAGCGCTGGCCACCCGCGTGCTGTTCGAGGGAACGCGGGCGGTCGGCGTCGAATACCACCAGGGCGGCGGCCCGCACACGGTCACCGCGCGGCGCGAGGTGGTGCTGTGCGGTGGCGCGATCAACAGCCCGCAGCTGCTCATGCTTTCGGGCATCGGCGATCGAGACGAATTGGCGCGCCACGGCATTCGTGCCCTACGGCACGCGCCCGAGGTGGGCGCGAACCTGCAGGACCATCTGGTCACCGGCATCGGCTACGGCGTGGCCGCCGACTCGTTGTTCGCGGCCGAGAAGCCGCGCCAGCTGCTCGACTACCTGGTCCGGCATCGCGGCATGCTCACCTCCAATGTCGGCGAGGCGTACGGATTCGTGCGCAGCAGGCCCGAGCTGGACCTGCCCGACCTCGAGATGATCTTCGCCCCCGCGCCGTTCTACTACGAGGGCCTGGTCGATCCGACCGAACACGGCGTCATCCTCGCGACGGTGCTGCTGCGCCCGCACAGCCGCGGCCGCATCGCGCTGGCGTCCGCGGACCCGGCCGCCAAGCCGCTGATCGACCCGCGTTACCTGTCCGACAGCGCGGGCATCGACCGGGCCGCCCTGATGTCGGGCCTACGCACCTGCACCGACATTGCGGCGACGCCGGCCATGCAAGCCGTACTCGGTCCGATCATCTACCCGCCGCAGGCACCGTCGCAATTGGAAGCCACCCTCGAGCTCACCCTGAACGGCTACTCGCACACGCTGTATCACCCGGTCGGCACCTGCCGGATGGGCACCGACGTGGCCAGCGTCGTCACGCCGAAGCTGGAAGTCCGTGGCGTGCAAGGGCTTCGAGTGGCCGATGCGTCGGTGATGCCGCTGCTCGTTCGCGGCCACACGCACGCGGCCGCCGTTTTCATCGGCGAGCAGGCGGCCACGTTCATCCAGCGCGGGTAACGCCGAGTTCAGGTCGCGACGAACAGGGCTAGCGACGCGGCGGCCAGTCCCAGGTAGGGCATGGGATAGGCGAGGTCGCCGTAGCCGCGGGCTCGGACGATCGCGATGATCGCGCCGAGGAAGTAGAGGACGAGGCAGATCGCGGCGGCCAACCCCAGCGGCGGAATCGCCAAGCCGACGAGTAGGCCGAAGGCCCCGGCCGCCTTGATGACGGCCAGGGGGTACAGCGTCCAGTCCGGTATGCCGTAACTCTTCATGTTGTCGCGCACCCATTGCGCACGGAACACATCGACTCCCGAGGCGATCAGCACGGCGGCCGCGGCGGCGACGGTGACGATGACGTAAGCGGTGGACATGGGGTAACACCCTCCTGTTTCGTGGTGCGGCCGGTCTGCGATGGTGTGCGGACGCCGATCGGCCATCTGTCGACGGTGTGACGGATGACGGAACGGAAAGGTGACCGATGCACGCCCAAGACCTGCTGGCGCGACGTTTCGAGACACATCGCGGCCACCTGCGGGCGGTCGCGTACCGGATGCTCGGATCCGTCAGCGAGGCCGACGACGCGGTGCAGGAGGCCTGGCTCCGGCTCGCGCGACACGACACCGACGACGTGGCGAATCTGGTCGGCTGGTTGACCACGGTGGTGTCTCGAATCTGCCTGGACATGCTGCGGACTCGCGCGACGCGGCGCGAGGATCCACTCGATCTGCTCGCCGAGCTCGGCAACGCCGCTTTCGACAGCGACCCGGAACACGAAGCGGTCCTGATCGATTCGGTCGGCCGGGCCCTACTGGTGGTCCTCGATACGCTCGGTCCCGACGAGCGGGTGGCGTTCGTGCTGCACGATCTGTTCGCCCTGCCGTTCGAGCAGATCGCGCCGATCGTCGGGCGGAGCACGGCGACCACGAAGAAACTCGCGAGCCGCGCCCGTCATCGGGTTCAGGGTGAAACAACCGCGACAGCAACCGAACTCGCCGAACAGCGACACGTCGTGGAGGCGTTCCTGACGGCCGCTCGCGGCGGCGATCTCACCGCCCTGCTCGCCGTGCTCGCCCCCGACGTGGTCCGGGTCGCCGACCCTGCCGTGCTGCCCGCGGGCCTGTCGGCGGTGGCACGGGGCGCAACCAGGGTGGCCAAGGAAACCGTACTGCTGCAACGCCGTTCGCGGGCCGCGACGCTGGCGCTGGTGAACGGCTCGGTCGGCATCCTCGTCGCGCCGCGCGGCACACTGCTGCTCGCCATCACGGTGACGGTGCGCGACGATCGGGTCGCCGGTTACGAGGTGATCGCCGATCCCGCCCGGCTGCGCGAACTCGACCTCGCGGTACTCTCGCAATAATTCTTGGCAGCAACGCAAACGTGCCCGCGCACCGTCCGAACGGTGTGCGGGCAGCGGGCCGGTGCTATAGCGCGGGCACCCGGGCGAACCCGACCGGCGGTGTCGCATTCGGTCACGGAACCGCTGTGACGCAACACAACCACCAACCGACCAGTCTCTGATGCCCGCTACAGAACCGGGCGAATCGATCCGCGACGGGTATCGAACGATTAGTGTGAATGCGCTGTACAGCTATCTCCCGGGGGCGGAAGGAAGTCGTCAATGTCGATCGACAACTCTGCACGGCAAAGCCTGACTCTGGCAGGCAAGCCGATGTCGTCCCCACTCAAGGACGTTCGCGCGTTATCGCGCCAGATGGTGGGGCACTTCGTCGAAAACGTCATCCCGTGTGGCACCTTGCCCGCGGACGCGATCTCCGGCGACGTCACCACCATCACCAGGGTCTGTCTCGAATTCGCGGTCAGCATGCTGGACGGGCAGGACATCCCCGGCAAGTTGCAGCGCCTGCAGGACGCCGCGTCGAGCTGGGCCCGCGAGGGCGTGCCGATCGACACCATCCATCACTCCATCCACGAAGGCTTCAAGATGGGCCTGGATCTGGTGGTCTCGGACGCGTCCATCAAGGACTACGACAGCCTGGTCGACGGCGCCAAGATGGTGCTGGAGATGCTGGACATGATCAGCTCGGCCATCTCGGTGGCCTACATCCGGGAACTGCGCTCGGTGGTCAGCGAACACCACACGGCCGTGCACACCCTGACCTCCGCCCTGCTCGGCGGGCACAGCACCTCCACCATGGCGCGCGAATGCGGCATCGCCATCGCGACCTCGTATGCCGTGCTCGCCGTGGCGATTCCGCCGCATCGGGAGGAGCACAATCCGATGCTGGACAGTCAGGTGGTCGCGCGCCGCAAGCTCAGACGGGTGCAGGCCGAACTCGCCACCCGCTGCGGCGACATCGCGCTGTCGCTGCTCAGCGTCGACGGCGGCACCGTGCTGATCCCGGCGGCCACCTTCGACAACGCGGGCTACGACGCCCTGGTGACCCAGCTGTCGCACGCCGCGCAGGTCGGCATCACCGCGACCATGGTCGAGGCCACCCCCGAGCAGATTCCCAATGCCGCCGACCAGGCGCACGAGTTGCTCGACATGGTGCAGCGGCTGGAGGCGGTGGCCGGGCTGTACCGCTTCGATGAACTCGCGCTCGAATACCAGCTCACCCGCCCCGGCCCCGGCCGTGAATATCTCGGCCAGCTGCTCGACCCGCTCGACGAGCACCCCGAACTGCTGGAAACTCTGCAGCGCCACATCGCCAACAACCTCAACCGTCAGCGCACCGCCCGAGTCCTGCACGTGCACACCAACACCGTGGACTACCGGCTCAAGCGAATCGGTCAGCTCACCGGCTTCGACCCGTCCCAACCGTCCGGGCTGTGGTATCTGCGATCGGCCTTGGTCGCGCGCAGCTATCGCACGATATGAGGTCGCTGCCGAATTCCGCTGCGGCATAACGTCGGATGCCGAGCGCCGAGCTCGCGACAACCTCCCGATTCGCCACCCCGCGCAGCGCGATATCGCGCCCGTCCTCGGCCACCGGATGTTCGGTGACCAGTGCGTCCACCGAGGCGCGCAGCCAGGGGAACCGGTCGTCCAGCACGGCGGCCGAGCGACCGGAGTAGAGCAGGATGTCGGCGGGGCGGGCGAGCCGCGCGCGCCACCCGCTGATGCCGTCGAGCAGGGCACGCAGCGCCGCAGGCCGGCCGGTCGGCTCGCGGCCATAGATGGTGACGCCGTCGATCAGGTCGACGGGCAGCTCCTGCAGCCAGCCGAGTATCGCCGCGACACCGCAGCGCGTCGATTCATCGAATACCCAGGTGTTTTCGGCGAGGCAGCCGCGGCAGAAGATCCGGCAGCCCGGCAACCACATGCCTGCTCGAATTCCGAATCCGATGTTCGCCACCGGAAAACGCGGGCGCGACAACAGCATCGTGGCGCTGTCCGGGTGCCGACTCGAGTGCACGTCCATCTCTCCTGAGCCTTGCCGCCAGGCGGGGCCGCGCCCCGCGTCCTCACCTAGTGATGAGCTTCGTGGCGCCGATGCCCGCTGTCTGTCCGCTGAACACACGACACCACTCCATGATCGAGGATTTCGCCGACATCCATTCCGGCGTCAGCGAAGTCAAAATAGGTAATTCGACGAACTTCCACGAAATAATGCGGCCACTCCGATCACGTCAACTAACGTAATATTTTCGCACGGAAATTCACAATGGGACGCTGTGCAGTTTCACACACCGCGACGCCACTCTGTCACCCGGTGGCTCCGGCCGCTGATCACCAGTGCCGCAACCTGATTCGCGCCTTCAGTCATAAAACCGACCGGTCGATACCGATTTACACTGTCCAGGACCACCATTCGATCATCATTCGATCCAGCCCGGACAGGCGCAAAATCTCGAATAACCGAAGGGGCCGACTTGGCACGTTCGTTACCGAGTGATTTAATTCCATTCATGGTGATCCGTCGACTGCTCACTATGGCGGGGGTGGCCGTCACCGACCTGCCCGGCCCGTACGCCAAGCCGGGCACGGTGCGCCGGATCGGCATCGTCGAGGACCACCAGGCGGTCGCGGTCGGTCTGGCCGCGATCCTGTCCGACCAGCCGGACCTCACCGTCGTCGCGATCGCGCCCACCGTCCCCGAGTTGCTGAAGCAGGCAACGGATCTCGATCTGGCCGTACTCGATCTGCGCCTGCCCGACGGTTCCAGTCCGCGCGAGAACGTCGAGCGGCTGCACAACCTCGACATCCCCTGCCTCGTCTACACCACCGGCGATTGGCGCGACCTGATCCGTTCGGCCGCGCGCGCAGGCGTGCTCGGCGTCGCGCTGAAAAGCGACCCGGCCGAGCGCACCACCGCGATGATCCGCGCGGCCGCCTCGGGCAGGCAGGTGGCGACGATGGCCTGGGCCTCGGCCATCGACAGCGACCCGGCGCTGACCAACATCGATCTGCCGCCCCGGCAGCGAGACGTGTTGGAGCACTACGCGAACGGCGAGACCGCGGCCTCGGTGGCGCACAAGCTCGGCCTGTCCGAGCACACGGTCAACGATTACCTGAGCCGGATTCGCCGCCGGTACGCCGAGGCGGGCCGGCCGGTCCGGTCGCGGGTCGACCTCTACCGTGAGGCCAAGCGGGACGGTTTCCTCGGCGGCGATCCACGGCCCCGATGATCGAAGCGGCCGCGCCTCGGCGCAGCGCCGAATCTCGCCTCGTCCGCGGCGCGGGCCTTTTCGTCGGGTCCGGCGGCCTCTTCTACGCGGCACTCACCGTGCCGACCGCGCTGACCCAGTCGTCGCTGGCGGCGCCGTGGTGGACTCCGTTGTCGCTCACCGTGATCTATCTGCCCACGCCGCTCATCGCCGCCGCCGCGCTGCGCTGGCGTTTCGACCTGACCCGGTACGCGGTACTGACTTTCGCGTTCGGCTATCTGTTCGCCGCGGCCAGCTGGCTGGCCGTGCGGGCCGATGCCGTCGTGCCGCCCGAACAGTCGTTGTGGATCACCTGGATTCCCGGGCTGCCCGCGGTGGCGCTCTGTATCTTCTGGCGCCGCATACCTTTCGCCTATCTCGTCCTCGCCGCGGCGCTCGCGCAGATCGACGCGGCCTACGCCCGTGGACCGGACGCGCACAACCCGGTGCTGCCGGATTTCCTGTTCGCCGTTGCCTATTCGGCCCTCCCCTGCGCGGCGTGCGTCGTTCTGGTGCGGGTCGGGCAGGTGCTGGATCAGACCTCACACGAGGTCCGCGCGAAGGCGACCACCGCCGCCGCGGCCGAGGCGCGCCGCTTCGAACGCCGCCGCTTCGACGCGCTGGCCCACGACTGGGTCATCGCGACACTGCTCGAGGCCTCGCGCGCACCCAACTCCCCCGTGCTGACCCACCACGCGGACGTGACGCTGCGCGACCTCGAACGGTTGAGCTCCGGCATGCCGCTGCGGGACAACCTCGATCTCGACCAGGTGGTGGCGAGCATCCGGGCGACCGCGGCCGAGGTCGACGACTCGGTGCGACTGCGCACCGACCATGTCGAGGGCGCCGCCCTCGCGGTGCCGAGCGAGGTGGCGACCGCGCTGGCCGCGGCGGTCGGCGAGGCATTGCGTAACTGGCAGCGGCACGCCGGTTCGGGCACCCGCGAAGCGGTCTGCGAGGTGCTGGTCACCGCCGACGCGGACTCGGTACAGGTAGATGTCGTCGACGACGGCGTCGGATTCGATCCCGCGACCGTCCCGCCGGACCGAATCGGCCTGCGCGCCAGCATCACCGACCGGCTCGCCGAGTTGCCCGGCGGGTGGTCCGTCATCGACGCCGCGCCTGGCCGCGGCTGCCGGGTCAGCACCGGGTGGGTGGCGCGATGATGGCGAACCGGACCGTGCGCGACGACGTACGCGACATTCTCGGCATGCGGACCAGGGCGGCCTGGCTGGTGTCCGGTCTGTTCGCCGTCGCGATCAGCTCGATGGCGTTCGCGGCCGACGACGGGATCCGCGACATCCGGTTCACCGCGCTCGCGGTGCTGCTCATCCTCGGCGCCGGATCCGCCATGCTGCTCGCGCCGGGCGATCCGCTGCCCGCTCGGTTCGCGGCGCCCGCCGCCGTAGCCGCCCCGCTCGCCGCCGTGCTGGCCATCTCGCAGCTGCCCGTCCCGATGGCCAACTCCACCCAAATCTGGTTTCTCGGCGCGGGATCGGCGTATCTGAACTTCTTGTGCGTGCGCGGCGCACCGCTGTGGGCCTGGACCGGCGTGCTCGGCCAGATCGTCGTCAGCACCTGGTGGACGACGCATACCGGTCAGGGCTGGCGCACCGGGGTCGGCTTCTCGTTCATCAACCTGACCCCGCTGCTCATGGCGACGTTCTTCGCCAGGGTGGTCCGCCCGCTCGCGCATTCGATTCTCGCGCTGCGCCAACAAGATACCGACCGCGCCGCGGCTGAGGCCGCCGCACAAGCCGCCCAGCAGGAGCGCGACGAACGCGTCGCCCGGCTCGGCAGCGCCGCGCGGCCGCTGCTCGAGATCATCGCCTCCGGCCGCCCGCTCACCGCGCGGGAACAGAACGAATGCCGGCTCGTCGAGTCGGAGTTGCGCGACGACATTCTCGGCGGACTGATGATCGACGCGTCGGTCGGCGCCGCCGCGCGCTGCGCCCGGCAACGCGGGGTCGCCGTGGTGCTCGATGACGGCGGCGGCCTCGACGAGGTCGACGCCGACCTACGGCAGCTGGTGCGCACTGTCTTGCGCGACGCGCTCGACTACGCCGACGGCGGCACCATCACCGCCAGGATCCTGCCGCCTGGGCGCGGTACGCTGGCGTCGATTCTGCTGCGCGACAACGGCGAGCTCCGGATCGAGGTCGAGGCGTCCGGCGCGGTGCGCTCCGACCTGGACGGTCGGCAAGATGTTCGCGAAGCGAAGCAAGACCCCAGACCTGCGGGCTGAACACTGGGGAATTCCCAGCGCCGTAAACGGAACATATATTCAGTGGGCACATCGGTTATTGGTCTGCAACCTTCGGGGAGGTGCGGCACCGGAGCCGACTGACACTGCATGAAGCGGGAAAAACTGATGACTGCGATCGTTCCGGATCCCCGACCACAACCGAACCCGATCCCGTTGTGGCGCGACCCCCACCTGTCGGCGCGGGAGCTCGAAGTACTTGTCGCCTGGGTCAAATGCGATTCGAAAACGCAGGTCGGCATGCAGCTGTACCTGTCGATCGGCACCGTCAACACCCACATCACCCGCATTCGCGCCAAGTACGCGGCGGTCGATCGGGCGGCCAACACCAAGGCCGCGCTGGTGGCCCGTGCCCTGCAGGATGGCGTGATCACGCTGGACGAGTTGTAGTCGCATTGCGCCGCTGTCTTTCTCTCGATTCGACGCTAACATCGTGGTAGCAGTACCGAAATCATTCGAACGACGGATGTGAATCGAGCGTGACCCACTGTCGGGCGCAGCAGTGTCGGACATTTGACCGACAGACAACGATGCGAAATCGTGACATCGTCAGATTTCGCGGACGAAACAGACCACGACACTAGGCGAGCACCCCGCCGTCGTGCAGATCGGTTGCGCCCACGAGTTTCTTGGGCATTGCTTGTTCTGGACTCGGTCGCCGATACGACACGTCGCGACCGCACACGGAAGGTGTGGGCACGGATCGTGAACCGTCGATATGCCTATGAGGTGACCGTCCCGACCCCGGCGCTGGACGACCTCATACTGGCGGTGCACGAGGCCGCGGGACAGACGGGTGGGCGGTCGCCGCGCCGGTGGCGGTTCGGCAACGTCGTCGGCATCAGCGCGCCGCGGGTGCGTGACCTCGCGCTGGCCACCGTGCAGACCAAGCATGTGGTCGAGCGCCGCGTCATCGCGGCGATCACCGTCACGCTGCACCACCGTGTCGCCGTCGACGTGATCTTCGCGCTCGACGGCGCCCTGGCCTGCGCCCAGTTCTACTGTGCGACACCGAATTCCGAGATCGCCATGACGCAGGAGACGTCCTGGGCCGAGTATCTCGTCAGCAAAACGTCGGAGACGCTCGCCGCCACCGGTGTCACGACCAGTGTGTCGTGCGGTTGCGCGAGCACCACCGACTGAACCGCTCGTTACAGGTGCCCACCGCCGCCGATCAGCCACGGGTTGAAGGTGCACGCGAGGTTCGGGTGGCCGGCGGGGTCGAGGGCACGCAGCGCGATGGAGAGGGCACGCGGTGAGTACATCAGCGTCTGATGGTCGGACAGGTCCAGTTCGCAGCCGTCCTGGAGGGTGACGTTCTCGACGGAGGCGCCCCGGCCTTGCCGTAGGAAGGTCAGGTTGTACGGGGTCATGATCTCGTCGTAGCGGGTGCCGACGACCGTGTAGTCGATGCCCGGGATGGTGTCGCCGTTGGCGTTGAGCCGGTTGACGAAGTCCGAGCCGATGGTTTGCTCGGCGACGGCGTGCCCGACCACGATCGAGCTGGCACCGACCACGTCGACGCCGATGTTGTTGATGGCCCGGCCCAATGCGGCGATGCCGTCGATGGTGGACCCGTGATGCGTCGCGCCGAAGGTGATCAGGTGCTGCACCTTGTCCGCGCCGCCCTCGAACTTGGTGTACCAGTTCGCCATCGCGCCACCCTGCGAGTAGCCGATGATGTCGACAGCAGGGGCACCGGTCGCCGCGAGTACCCGGTCGACGAACGTGCCGAGCTGCTTGGCCGAATCCTCGATGTTGCCGGTACCCATGACTCCCGGCAGCACCGGCGGGAGGCCGCCGCCCTGCACCGGGCCGGACCGGCCGTAGTTGAACGCGAAGGTGCAGAAACCCGCGTCCTTGATCGGCTGGCCCATGAAGGCGAAGCTGTTGTAGGCGTTCATCCAGGTGCCGTGCAGCAGCACCACCGGACGCGGGTGCGCGGCGGTCGGCTTGCAGTTCCAGTCGTTCGCGCCGGGCGGTGCGGCATCCGGGTTCAGCAATCCGTAGCCGAAAGCGGCCAGCCACGCAGGCAGTACGGGTCCGGAACCCGCTGTGTCGCTGGCGAATCCACCGGACAGTCCCGCGCTGAAGCCGTAATCGGCGACTGCGGCACCCCGCCCGGCCACGTTGATGCGGTCCGCGATGAGCTGCTCGATCGACTCGTCCGGCGGCGCGGCACTCGCGCCCGTGCCCGCGACGCCGAGGACCAGCGCCGCGACGCCGACCAGCACCGCTGCCATCGATCGGCTGGAGGTCCTTGGTTTCATTGATATGCCTTCCGGCGGCGTTCGGGATATACGGAAACGGCACCGTCCGGCACGGGCAGGTTCGGAGGTGAGGCTCCTCCGCACAAACCCGTGCCGGACGGTACGACCTACAGGCAAACAGCGCATCATGGAGCGGATATAACCATGCGGCCAATGGCGCGTAAATTTCATCCAGACGCGGTAAACCTCTTACAGATTCGGTGAAAAGCGCAGTGCCCACCGGGCGACGCGTGCGGTCGCGGCCCGGTGGGCACTCTCGCCACGGCTCGGACCCGGTGCGGCAGAACAGTGGGCGGGGTTGAGGTCCCGTTCTGCGCACCGATCACGTGGCGAGCGGTGCATCCGCCGAAACAGGCTTGGAGAGTTAGGGTTTCGCCTGTTTGCGGAGATGCACGTTCTTCTCGGGTGCTACAGCCCGCCGCCGCCGCCGATCACCCACGGGTTGAATGTGCACTCCAGGTTGGGGTGTCCGACCGGGTCGAGGGCGCGCAGCGCGATGGACAGGGCGCGGGGCGAGTACATCATCGTCAAATGGTCCGAAACGTCTTGTTCGCAGCCGTCCTGCAGGGTGATGTTCTGCACCGACGCACCCGGTCCCGGCTTGAGGAATGTCAGGTCGTAGGGATTGGTGACTTCGTCATAGCGGGTGCCGACAATCGTGTAATCGACACCGGAAATGGTGTCGCCATTGGCATTCAGCTTGTTGACGAAATCGGAGCCGATGGTCTGCTGGATACCGGCGTGGCCGACGAAGATCTCGATGAAGCCGAGGATGTCGATACCGAAGTTGTTGATCGCCCGGCCGAGCGCGCCGATGCCATCCAGCGACGTGCCGTGGTTCGTGGCGCCGAGGGTGACCAGGTTCTTCACCTTGTCCGCGCCGCCGTTGAACTTGGTGTACCAGTTGGCCATCGCGCCACCCTGCGAGTGCGCCACGATGTCGACCTCCGGTGCGCCGGTGGCCGCGAGCACCCGGTCGACGAAGGTGGCCAGTTGCGCGGCGGAGTCCTGGATGTAGCCGGTGCCCATCACGCCGGGCAGCACCGAACCGAGGCCGCCGCCCTGAATCAGGTTGGACCGGCCGTAATTGAAGGTGAAGGTGCAGAAACCGGCGTCCTTGATCGGCTGGCCCATGAACGCGTAACCGTTGTAGGCGTTCATCCAGGTGCCGTGCAGCAGCACCACCGGGCGCGGATGCGCGGCGGTCGGCTTGCAGTTCCAATCGTTGGCGCCGGGCGGCGCCACATCGGGATTCATCAGGCCGTAACCGAAGGCGGCCAGCCAGGAGGTCATCGGCGGGCCGTAACCGACTGTGTCGCTGGCGTATCCGCCGGACAGCCCGGAACTGCTGCCGGAACCGCCGTAGCAGTCGCCGGAGCCGTTGCCCGACCCGGCGCCGCTGCCCGAATTGCAGGCGGAGCCGGACGCGCTGCCGGAATCGGCGACCGGTGCCGCCGTGCGGCCCGCGGCGATGTAGTCGGCCAGGGTCTGCTCGGTCGGCGCGGGGTCAGCGTTCGCGCCGGGCCCGGCGATGCCCATGACCAGCACCGAGACGCCCGTCATCACCGCCGCCGCGAGCGACGACCGGCCGAGGGTACTTCGTTTCATTGCATGCCTTCCTACGTCGAGCACAGATTTCGAGAGACAGTGCCGAGGTATGCGAGGTAGACGGCACTGAAACTGCGCCAACGCTAAAACCGGGCGGCCGGGCAACCCATCGGTCGACGCGCTTTCTGGACAGCTCACCAAAGCCGCTGTCGCGGTTAGTTAAACGGCACAGTCCGGCGCCGGAGAACAACTCGGTGAGGAATAGTCACAGTGCGATCGCCGGGTTTTCGGGCGGCGTCCAATGGCACGTGTCTTCCACTAGACAGCGAGCGGGCCGGACGGTGAGGTCTACAGATAAATGGCGGAATTATGGAGCGAATAAGCGGCGTGGCCGACCATGAGTGAATCCTTTCCAGCCATCGGCGACAACGCGATGGCTAACCATCGGAGATCGCCATGTTCGCCACCTTGTTTTCGAATTACCGGGGCACCGCGTGCACGGTAAGGCGCACAGCCCGCACCGTTTTCGGCGCCGTCGCCGTCGCGATGACCCTCGTCCATTTACCGGCCGCCCTCGCCGAGGGCACCGGCTCGGCCGACCGCGCGTTCCCGGACGCGCTGCGGACCCTGGTCCCGCAGGCACCGGAACCCCTTCCGGCGCTGCACGGTCCGGCCACCGCGATCGTGGTGCTCGGCTACGGCCTGCTGCCCGACGGCACGATGCGCCCGGAGCTGATCGATCGCCTGCACGCCGGATTCGTGCAGGCACTGCTGGCGCCGGCGTCGCCGATCATCGTCACCGGCGGCAACCCGCACAACGGGGTCACCGAGGCCAGGGCGATGGCGGACTGGCTTGTCCAGCACGGCATTCCGGCCGAACGGATCCATCTGGAACCGGACGCCGACTCGACCGTGCAGAACGCCGAGCGCTCCGCGCGGATCATGCGGGCGATCGGCGCGCGGGACGCGGTGGTGGTCACCTCGGCCGACCATATCGACCGGGCCGTCGGCACCTTCATCGATGCCGGGGTGGATGTGGTCGGCGCGGTCACGCCCGATCGGGTGCCACGGCTCGTGTGGCAATTCGGGCCCGGTAGGTAAAAGGAGCAATCATGCGCGACATTTCCGTCAATCCGTCCGATCAGGTCAAAGCATTGGTCGATCGCCGGTATCGCTCTACCACGCCGTATGAAGTGAGCCGAGGCAAAATTCGCGAATTCGCCCGCGCCGTCCAGGATTATCATCCGGCGCATTGGAGCGAGGGCGCGGCCGCCGATCTCGGTTTCGCCGGGCTGGTCGCACCGGCCACCTTCTCCTCTATCATCCTGAACCGGGTGCAGCGGGAAATACTGGACACCGTGCTCACCGGCTATCGATCCACCCGGATTCTGCACGCCGATCAAGTACTCGACATCGGCAGGCCCGTAGTCGCGGGCGACCGGCTGACCTGCGATATCTATTTCGAATCCTTTCGCCATTTCGCCGATTACGACGTGCTGGCGATCAAGAGCGTGCTCATCGATCAGCGCGGCGAAACGGTACAGACCGGCTCAACCGCCCTGCTCGCCAGAACCGGCCTCGCGGATCCGCAGCTTGCCGAGACTGTCCGCACCATCGCCATTGCGGGCTACTCCCCTACCCGGCCACGCCCGAGGTCCGGCCAACTCGCCGTCGCGGATTCTGGCCGGGTCGAACCACTGTGTGGCAGCCGGATGCCGCGCACGACAGTCGCTTTCGACTCGCTCGCAGTGGGCACCGAGCTGCTGCGGCGAACGGTGCGGCTGTCGCGCGGGGACCTGGTGAATTACGCCGCGGTGGTGGGCGATGCCGATCCGGCCCGGTGCGAGGACGATGGCGCGACGGCGAACGGGCTACCGTCGGCGGTCGCGCCCGGAATGCTGAAACTCGGTATGGCCGCGGCGTTTCTGAGTTCCCGGCTGGGCGATCCGGCCGCGGTCACCAGGTTTCGCGCGCAGTTCGCGCATTACACGCACTACCTGCGGATCCCGCCGCTCGCGACCAGCGCGATCGAGTTCAACGGCCGGGTGACCTCGCTCGATCCGCGCCGTCGCCGCGCCACCGTCGCGATCGACGCACGATCGGACGGCCGCAGGCTCTTCGGCTACGCCGCGGCGGAAGTCCGCTTCCCCCTTGCCGATTGACCTATCGCCGGCCCGCGGCGGCACGACTCGCACCCGCGGCGTCGAGCAGGCCGGCCACTCGGGCCAGCCGACGGTGCGAGTCCAGCCGTGCCGCACGGTCGTAAGTGCTGGTGTGCACCAGGATTTCGTCCGCGCCGGTGCTGGTCACCCATCGCTCCAACTGCTCGGCGACCTCGTCCTCGGTGCCGTGCAGGTGACCGCGTAGCGACTCCTCGAAGATCCGGCGCTCCCGATCGGTCATGGTCAGCGCCTCGATCTCCGCGGGCGGGAGCAACGTCGGAAACTCGCCGCGGGTCCGCGAATACGCGTTCGACCAGGCCTCCGGCCACAGCAGCCGGTGCGCCTCCTCGGTGGTCTCGGCGATCACCACCGAGCCGGACACCACGACATAGGGTTCGGCACCCCACGCCGTGACGGTGAACTCGGCACGGTAACGCTCGATCGCCTCGATCATCCGGTCCTGGCCGCCCACCGCGGCGATGACCAACGGCAGCCCGAACCGCGCCGCCCGCTCCGCACCCGAACCGGTCGCCAGCAGAAACGCCGGAATCCGCAGTCCCTCGGCGGGCCAGCCGTGCACGCCGTTGCGGCCGTGGTCGAAGTAGTCGAGCAGTTCGGTGAGCTGGGCGTCGAAGTCCTCGGCGGCCCGCTTGTCGTGACCGAGCGCGCGGCGCACCCCGTCGGTGAAGCCGACCGAGCGGCCGAGACCCATGTCGATCCGGCCCGGATACAGCGATTCCAGCACGCCGAACTGTTCGGCGACGATCAACGGCTGATGGTTGGGCAGCATCACCCCGCCGGTCCCGATCCGGATGCGCTCGGTCGCCGCGGCGGCGGCCGCGGCGAGCACCGTCGGCGCGGACCCCGCCACGCCGGGCACGCTGTGATGCTCGGACACCCAGAACCGGTGATAACCCCACTCCTCGGCGAGCCGCGCGAACTCGACGGTCTCGCGCAACGCCGAAGGATGACTCTGGCCGCGCCGCACGCGGGAGCGGTCGAGGATGGACAACCGGACGGAGGGAAGTGCCGAGGTCATACCTGTGTCAACGCGGCGAACGTCCGGTGATTCCGCGGTGCGGGCACGGTCACTTCGGGGAGGGCAGCTCCAGCGCCTTCGAGAGCACGGCCCAGGCTCGTGGCAGCTCTGCCTCGAAGTCGGGCCAGGAGTGCATGCCCGCCGCGTCGTATTCCACGGTGGCGGGAATGTTCAGCTCGGTCAGCCGCCCGGCGAACCGTTCGGTGCACGAGCGGGCACCCGCTTCCAGCGCCGCGCCGCCGCCTGCCAGCCGCAGCGCGTCGACGACCGTCGGCGACTGCGCGATGGCGACCAGGTCGGCGCCGGTCGGCACGCCGGTGGCGGCCGAGAGATAGATCGCGGTGCCGCGCAGGTCCGCCGCGCCGAGCAGGCTGTCGTGCTCCGTCCATTCCGGCGAAGTCGGTGGGCCCCAGAGGTTTTCGACATTGCCGCCGCGCGAGGCGACGGTGATCGTGGTGACGGCGTGACCGAGCGGGTCGGCGGTGGAATAGCACCCGCTCATGCCTGCCACCGCGCGGTAACGTCCCGGATGCCGTTGAGCCAGCATCATCGCCGCCTGCGCGCCCATCGAAACCCCCGCGATGGCGCGCCGCCCGCTCGATTTCAGCAGCGATTCGACGATCGGCGGCAGCTCCTCGGTGAGGAAGGTTTCCCACCGGTTGAGGCCGAGGGTGGCGTCGTGCCGGTCCCAGTCGCTGTACATGCTGCCGGTACCGCCGCTGGTAAGCACCACGTCCACCGGCTTGTCCGCGAAGAACTCCGCCGCGCCGCCCTTGCTGAGCCAGCCCGAGGTAGTTTCGCCGTCGACACCGTCGAGCAGATACAGCGTCGGGCGAGGTCCCGAACCGGTGCCGCGCAGCACGTCGACCTCGATGATCCGCCGCATCGCCGCGGAGGCGATCCGCAGGTGATCGCGGTGCGGGTCGACGCTATCGATCGAGATCAGCCCGGTGCGCGTCATCGCCGGGTCGACGGCGGGCGGCGCACTCGGCACGTCGGGGGTGTCCGCCACCGCGGGCACCGCGACCGTCGCGGCGATCACCGTCATCGCCGCCACTGAGATCGATCCCCGGAATCTCATTGCGCCGCAGCGGCTCGTTCTGCCTGCCTGGCCGCCACCCGATCCCGCTGTTCCTCGAATCTGGTTGCCTTCTCGGCTAACTCGTCGACGTAGGCGCTGAGCTTGTCGCGGGCGCGTTCGCCCTCGCCGGATAGATCGGTGCGCTCGAACACATTCCAGGCCCGCAGCACCGGCCGCACCACCACATCGAGATGCTGGCGCAGGTCGTAGATGCCGTGTTTGGCGAGCACGACCGCGTTGCGGCGGAAGTTCGGCTGGGTGAGACCTGGCATCTGGAAGCGCGTGACGATGTCGGTGATGGCACGCAGCGTCTCGTTCGGCATCAGGTCCAGAGCGGCGGCACCGAGGGTGCGATAAAAGATCATGTGCAAGTTCTCGTCGGCGGCGATCCGTTGGAGCATACGCTCGGCGATCGGTTCGTCGCACGCTGTTCCGGTGTTCCGATGACTGATTCTAGTGGCCAATTCTTGCAGGGTCACATAGCTGACCGAACGCAGAAACTGCGGTCCTTTCACAGGTTTCGCGACACCCGTGGTCATATGCGCCATCCTGGCCTGTTCCAGCAGCACCGGATCGACCGCGCGGGTGACCACCAAATAGTCGCGCATGACGATGGCGTGGCGGTTTTCCTCGGCGGTCCAGCGGCCGACCCAGGCGCCCCACACACCGTCCAGGGAGAACGATTCCGAGATCTCGCGGTGATAGGACGGCAGATTGTCCTCGGTGAGCAGGTTGGTCACCATCGCGGTCCTGGCCACCTCGGTGAGCTTCGATTGACCGGGCTCCCAATCTATTCCGCCCATCGCGGCGAAATTGCGGCCGTCGTCCCATGGCACATAGTCGTGCGGGTGCCATGCCTTGGCCTTGCGCAGGTGGTCGTTGAGCAAACGTTCTGCGACAGGCTCGAGTTCGCGGAGAATATCGCGATCGGTCAGCGCGGTGGTCACACGTGCTCCTTTTGCTCGGCGCGGGCAGCTCGGCGAATTCGACACGACGATTCGTCCACCCGGTAGAGACCGGCAGGCCTGCCCGCGGCGCGGATGCGGTCCAGCAGATCGTGGGTGCGGGCGGCGAGTTCCGGGATGCGCGGGGTGGTCCCGGTGGCCAGCACGGCGGTCAGCGGCACCGCCGCGGCGTCGGTCAGCATGGCGAGCACCTCGGCGGTCATCGCCGGTGCGCCGATGCGCGCAGGCCGCACGTCGGTGGGCACCAGCACGGTGCCGCCCGCGGCGGACAGCAGCGACAACGCGCGCGAGCCGAGCGGATCGGCCAGCGCGGCCTGCACCCTGCGCAGCTTGCGCCGGGCCGCCGCGGCGCCCGCACCCGGTCTTCGCTCGTCGGGATGGGCCGGAATGCTCAGCGCCACCACCTGATACGCCGGTGCGACGGCGATCCCGGTCTCGCTCACCAGCTCACCCACCGCGTGGCCGCCGAGCAGTGCGGACACCAGCGTCTGCGCCGCGGTCTGGTGCTCCCGTGCGACCAGGCGATGTTCGTCGACATACGCGGTCGACGAGGTGAGGGTCACCATTTCCAGCACCCGCAGCATCAGCTGCGCACCGGCGACCACATCGTCGCCTTCGGTATGTGCCGCAACGAATTCCAGGCCGGACCGAATTTCGTCGTGATAGGCGGCGAGCACGGTTTCCAGCGACACCCCCTCGCGCGCCCATCGCGTTGCGGCACCGGCGATTTCGGGTGGCTGGACGGCCCGCGGCGGCGTGCGCGGCGCGAGCGACTCGACGGCCGCCGCCACGCAATCCCGCGTGGTGGTCACGACATCACCGGGCGGCGCGCTACCCGCCCGTGGCGCCAGGTAGTCGAGAAGTTTCGACGCCAGTATCTCGGAACTCGAACTCATCCGCATAGCCGTCATGACTCACAAAGGCTAGCGACGAATCGTGATGAAATCGGGATGCGATCGCGAAATCGGGTAAGTCATCAGCGATCAGGACACTCGTTGGGCGAAATCACAAGCACCCGAGTGAGTTTCGTTACGTCAACCGCCCCATACGAGAAATATTCCGGCGGCGAGGCAATTCCTTGCACAATGATTGTCACTTCGACATGGTTCCCCGGCCCCAAATAATGTGTGACGCAGCGCCGACCGCGCATTCCGGCGCTGCGTCGAGGCCACCTTAACGCCAGCTGGCAGCCCTCGAACAGACATCTCCGCGATCCTGTGGATCTGTCATCGGCGCGTGGCGGGCCGACTGTTGAGTTGCACAAAAACCAAGCTCCTTCGCAGGCAACACAGGCTCTCCTGTTAGACCACGAGCGCCACGCCCAAACCTGTGAGCTGTTCCATCGGATGTGACGAACAACTGTGCAGTAGCTCTCACCACGGTTAACATCGAGCGCTGCGCCCCCGTACGGCGACGCGGCAGAGTTTCGAAGGGCACAACACACCACAATGAACGAACGAAGTGAGCGAAGCACGTCGCGAGAGAAGCTCGAGGAGCTGCGGGGGATCCTGGAGCTCGCCGCGGAACCCGCAGGCGAAGTCGGCATCGCGAAGCGCAAAGCCAAGGGCATACCGAGCGCGCGGCAACGCGTACGCGCCCTGCTCGACCCGGGCAGCTTCGTGGAGATCGGCGCGCTCGTCCGGCAGCCCGGCGCGAACAACGCGATGTACGGCGACGGCGTGGTCACCGGTCGCGGCCACATCAATGGCAGGCCCGTGGTGGTGATCGCGCACGACCAGACCGTGCACGGTGGCTCGGTCGGCGAGATGTTCGGCCGCAAGGTCGCCGCCGCGATGGAGTTCGCCTACGAGAACGCCTGCCCGGTGGTGGCGATCAACGACTCCGGCGGCGCCCGCATCCAGGACGCGGTGACCTCGCTGGCCTGGTACGCGTTGATGTGCCGGCGTCAGGAGGATCTGTCCGGCTTCGTGCCGCAGGTGGCGATCATGCTCGGCAAGTGCGCGGCCGGATCGGTATACGCCCCGGTCAATATGGATGTGCTGGTCGCGACGGACAAGTCGTACATGTTCGTCACCGGCCCCGAGGTGATCAAGGCGGTGACCGGCGAGGTGGTGAGCGCCGAGGAGCTCGGCGGCGCGGCCGTGCAGGCCCGCAACGGCACGCTGCACCATGTGGCCCGCGACGAGCAGGCCGCCTTCGACTGGGTACGCGACTATCTCGGCTACCTGCCCACCAGCTGCCTGGAGCAGCCGCCGGTCGTCAACCCCGGCCTCGAGCCCGAGGTGACCAGCCATGACCTGGAACTGAATTCGATCATTCCGGATTCGGACAAGGTCGGCTACGACATGCACGAGATCCTGCTCCGGATCTTCGACGACGGCGACTTCCACGAGCTGGCCGCGGCCACCGCGCAGAACCTGATCACCGGTTTCGCCAGGGTGGACGGCCGCAGCGTCGGGGCGGTCGCCAACCAGCCGCAGGTGCTCGGCGGCGCGCTCGACGCGCAGTGCTCGGACAAGGCGACCCACTTCATCCGGCTGTGCGATGCCTACGGGCTGCCGATCATCTTCGTGGTGGACACCCCCGGCGTGCTGCCCGGTATCGAGGAGGAACGCAACGGCGTGATCAAGCGCGGCGGCCGATTCTTCCGCGCGGTGATCGAGGCGACGGTGCCGATCGTGACGATCGTGACCCGCAAGGCCTACGGCGGCGGCTACGCGGTGATGGGCTGCAAGCAGCTCGGCGCCGACATCAGCTTCGCCTGGCCGACCGCGCGCATCGCGGTGATGGGCGCGGAGAGCATGGTCGGCATCATCGGCCGCAAGCAGCTCGAGGCCACCCCCGTCGATCAGCGGGCCGCGGTGCGCCAGCAGATGATCGACTTCTACAACGCGACCATGGCCACCCCGTGGATCGCGGCCGAGCGCGGTTACGTCGATGCGGTCATCGAGCCGGCACAGACCCGTCTGGAGATCCGTAAGGCGCTGCGCCTGCTGCGCGACAAGGACACCGCCAAGGCGAATCCGCGCAAGCACAGCCTGCTGCCGGTCTGATCCACTCGCCCGGTTGTGCCGAGTCACAACGCGACCGGGCACCGATCGTGGCGTATCCGGTGATCGGCGTTCTCGCCGAACAACTTCGGGCGCGGTACCTTAACGTCGAGACCGTGCCCGGACGTCGTTCGCCGCGACCCGGGCACGCGACGTGCCCGCCAGGCCTGAACCCTACCCTCGCCCGGCGGGTGCGTCGCACTCTCGATCAGCTGTGGCTACCCCACCGCAGATCCGCGGTGGCCCACTCCATTTCCCACATCCGCAGGCGCTTACGGTCGAGGCTGCGGCGCAGCGCGAAGTAGCAGGCGCCCACCATGATCAGCACGCCGAGCAGCGCGCCAGAGGTGAGCAGCACCGCCTTGCTGAGCGCCTGGGTTTGCGACGGCGGCTCGACGATCTTGTCGGCGCCGTTCAGCCAAATGGTCACGGACTGACCGGGTTGCACCACGGTCGTCGATTGATAGTCGGCGAGGTGCGCGACGCCGTCGGCGTCTTTCCACTGCACCTTGGTCGGCATGATCGGCGCGTACAGCGGCGCCTTACCGGTCTCGGTCACCGTCGCGTCCACCTGGTGCAGCTGCGCCGTTTTCGCTTGCACCACAGCGGTTTCGGTGTGATAGACCCGGACGCCGACGACGAGCACCAGCACCGGCACGATGATCAGGAACACCAGCGCCAATGCCGCGGCGACCATGGTCTGCACGCGATCTTCTCTGCGGCGCATCGGATTTCGGTCCAGTCCGACGCGGCGGCACGTCCTGCGATACATATTCACCGACGCTGTGGTCATGACGGTGACTCCTCGGTCCGGAATTCGGTGGTGAGTGCGACGAGTGTGGCGAAATAGTCCTCGATGAGGTCGGGTAGGGCGCTCGGATCGTCACCGGCGGCCCAGGATTGCAGCGCCGAGATGAGCAGTCCCGCGCCCGCGGCTACCGCGGCGGCCGGGCGCAGGTCCCGCTCCGGGTCGACGTCGAGCCGGGCGGCAATGATCCGCACCGATTCTCGCTGACCTTCGATGCGGATACGCTGATATCCGGCGAAAAGTTCGGGTTCGTCCTCGAAACGCTGGAACAGCGTCCAGCGCCGGGCGAGCAGCGTGGCGCGTTCGCCGCCGTATTCGACCGCGAACCAGTCGTGGACGGCGTTGCGGTAGGCGAGCAGCGGCGATTCGTGCGACGGGCGGCGGCACAGCGCCTCGTTGAACAGGTGGACGTCCTGGTCGACATCGCCGAGGACCGCCTCCGCGATGGACGTGAAGTGGCGGCTGAAGGTGCGCCGGGTTACCCCGGCCCGCACCGCGATGTCCTCGACGGCCACCGCGCCGAACCCTCGCTCGGTGAGCAGGTCGAAGGCCGCGCGCGACAACGCTTCCCGGCTGCGCCTGGTGCGCAGCCGACGGCCATCCAGATCGACACCATCGTCGCTCATGTGCTCAGTTTACCACCTTATTGTCCCATTGGGACAATACTTCGCGCCCAGTGCTGACCGAGTCGGGGTTACCAAAGCCGGGGCGGGCCCGCACTCAGCGCGATACGAGCATTCGTCTCATCTGTCACATGCCCAATTCGGCCGAGCCGAATCATGGTGGCGCAGCGGAAGTCAGACCCGGTGGCCGCTCGACGGCTGATCGAGGATCGGCGGCTGACGGCGGCGCAGCGCTTTCAGCAGCGAGATGGTGTATTCCGGCGGCGCGGCGTGCACCGAAAGCTGGTTCGCCACAGCGCGATACGCGTCCAAGTCGGCCTGCTTGTCCAGATACAGCGCACTGGTGAGCTGCTGCAAATAGACGATGTCGGGCAGATCGGCCTCGGCGAAGCGCAGGATGGTGAACGCGCCATCGGCGAGCGCGGGCCCGCCGACATGGTCGGCCAGCACCTGGACGATGACGTTCTTCTTGTCGACGACGCGCAGCAGGTGATCGATCTGCTCGTTCCACACGGTGGAGCCGCCGATCGGGCGCGACAGCGCCGCCTCCTCGACGACCACCCACAGTTGCGGCGGGTTCGGCCGGTCGAGGATCTCCTGGCGGCGCATGCGCAGCGCGACCCGCCGCTCGATCGAGGGTTGCGGCTCGCCGGAGTGGGCCAACGACAGCAGCGCCCGAGCATAATCGGGGGTTTGCAGCAGCTCGGGCACCGCCCGCGGTTCGTAGGCGCGCACCAGCGTGGCCGCCTGCTCCAGGCCGAGGTAGGTGTCGTACCACTTGGGCAGCCAGTCGTTGTCGCGATGCCACCAGCCCGACGCGTTGCCTTGCCGCGCCAGTTCCAGGTATTCCTCGCGCTCGATCGGATCGGTGACCTGGTAGAGGTCGAGCAGATCAACCAGATCGCGCACCCGGAATCCGGTGCGGCCGAGCTCCAGCCTGCTGATCTTCGAATGCGAGCCGCGAATGGCCTCGCCCGCGTCCTCACGGGTCATCCCGCAGTTCTCGCGAAGTTTGCGCAGCCTGCCGCCGAGCACCATCCGCAGCACGGTCGGCCCGCCTGCCGGACTCACCCCGTGGGCTATCGGGGAATCAGCCGGTTGTCGAGCCGCCAAATGACGCATTCCTAAAGTTTGCCATGCGAACCTTGTCTGTTTCTACTGACCAAAGACTCTGTGCCGAAATCGGGCCGCGAGTCCACTGCCCGCCCAGAACGCGAAATCTGGGCGGAAGCACCGGTCCGCGTCAGCGCAGCGCGACATCCGCCGTCGCGCGCCCGAACAGCTTCCTGCCGTCGCAGGTCGCGGTGAGCGCGACGGTAGCCATGCGCCGCTCGGGGTCGAGCGACTTGATCTTGCCCCGGAATTCGATCTCGCTCGCCTTGGTCGCCGCGACCGGCGCGAAACCGGCGAACCGCACGCCGTAGCCGGTGACGGCGGCGGGATCGCCCAGCCACGAGGTCAGGTAGCCCGCGCCAAGGCCCATGGTGAGCAGACCGTGCGAGACGACATCGGGCAGGCCCGCGCTGCGGGCGACCACATCACTGAAGTGGATCGGATTCGAATCACCGGACACGCCCGCGTAATTCACCAAATCGCCGCGGGACAACGGCATCGAACGCACGGGCAGTTCCATGCCGACGGCGAGCTCGTCGAAGCTCGGCACGGTACGCGGTGTCCGTCGGTGATCGAGCGGGTCGGCCTGCGCGGGTGCGTCGAAGCACTCGACAACGCCCGCCTCCGCGCCGAGGGTGACCCGCTGGGTCGCGACGTCGGTGCGGTCGGCCGTCGACTGCCCGCTCATGATCACGCCGTCGACCGCGGCCCGCAGGTCGGTGGCGATATCCACGCCGGTTTGCGCGACCGCGGTGGAGGTCGCGGTCTGCAGCAGTTCCTTGTGCTGATTGGTGAGCAGGTTCTTGGTCACCATGAAGTCTTTGTCACCGAACTGCCGGAACGACTCGATGTAGGAAACGCAATGCAGCTGATCGCCGGCCAGCACCGGGCGGTGCACCTGGATCGACTGTTCGGTCTGCAGCACCTGGCCAATGTCGTAGGCGGTGAGCACGGACTCGAACATGTTGCGCTGCATCAACATCAGCACGATCGAGGTGAAGGTCAGCGGCGCGAGCAGGGCGTCGTACCCCAGCTCGGCGGCGGCGTCCTCGTGCCAGTGCGCCGGATGCCGCTCGTGCACCGCACGGGCGAATTCCCGGATCTTCTCGCGCCCTACCTCGTAGTGCTCGGTCATCCGGTACTGCCGGCCCACCAAGGCCAGTGCCTGTTCGGACGCGGTGGTCGTGATGTCGTTCATGTGCCTCTTTCGCGAATCCTGGCGTCGAGCTCGCCCGGACCGGCCCACAATACCGAAACGCGGCAGAGTCGCACCGCCGGGGCGGCAGGTCCGGACTTGGCCCGACCGACATCGGGGAGAAGGGTCGTCCGTGATAGATCGCGGCAAACGCGGCAAACGCTAACACCAATTATCTAGCGGACTTGACGACACACCGGTGAATGGCAAACGGTCAGCACTCATTCGGCGCGGGCACACCCTGCAGCCGTTGATCCAACCACAGCATCGCCTCGGGATAGCCGAGGCCGCCCGCGATAAGGTGCTCGCCGAGCACGCTGCGATATACCGAGGGCACGCCGAGCCTGCATTGCTCGAGGTAGAGATTGCGAGCGCCCTCGGCCGGGATCCAGAATTCCTGCTCGCCGTTATAGATATAGAGGGGCGTACCAGATTTCATATCCGCCATCTTGGTTATCCGGAATATCTCGTCGGCCACCCCGGAGTGCAGCGGGTCGGGGATGTTCGCGGCGATATCGATCGGCAGCATGAGCACTCCGATCAATCCGTAGGTGCTGCCGCACAGGTCCTTCGCCGGCGAGGTCACCACCCACTGGGCCAGATTGTTCATCCGAGCCAGGATCTCCGGGCGTTCCCGGCCGATGCCGAAGACCGCCGCCATGAACACCGCCGAGGCAAGGTTGCCGTTCATGCTGCGCGCCAGGATCTCGTAGTCCGCGGGCACGCCGCCCAGCGCCGCACCGACGATCACGTCCGCCAATTCCGGTGCGTAACTATCGATCAGTTTCACCGCACCGTGTGTGGCGATGGCGCCGCCCGAGTAACCGGTCATGCCGAATTTGCTCGCGCCGAACTCCGCCGGGAGCAGGCCGCGCACCGCGCGGATCGAATCGAGTACCGCGTGCCCGGCGACGTATGGCTCCGCATAGGCCATCCAGGGGCCCTCATGATCCGGAATGAGCACCGCGTATCCGCGCAACGCCGCGACGTAGGTGGTGGGCGGAATGAAATCGGTGGCGCTGGTGTCCGGGTTGAATCCGTGCGACAGCGTGTAACTGGGGGTGCAGGTGCGGCCGAGCGCGTCGATAGGCAGGTTGTTGACCACGACCGGGCGTGGGCCCTCGCCAGGCCAGGCCGCGGCCGGAACCACCAGTGTCGCAGTGGCATAGGACGGTTCGCCGTGCGCGTCGGTGGTCCGGAATTTCAGCAGCTGCGCGCGCTGGATCGGCAGCAGCATGAGTGGCGCGGTCGTCGCCGTAATGTCACGTGACTCTATGACCTGGCCCTCGGCGAAGTCCGCGAGGTTCGCCGGCCAGGCATCGAACATCGGATCACCGATGTTCCCCGGCAGCGCCGCGTCGCGCAGCGCGATCAGCGGCGGCGGCATGCTGGCCGCCTCCCACATCGGCGACGGCTCCTGCGGCGCGGACGCGATCGGCGGGGGCGGGATCACCTGATCGATCAGATTCTGCAGGCCGGGTAGCAGCGAACCGCCGTCCGGTGGCGGCGGGAACAGACCCGGAAACTGCGGCAGCGCGGGCAGTTCCGGTAGCGCGGGTGGCCCGGGCAGCGGCTCGGCAACCGCCCGCCCCGTCACTGTCGGGCAGATGATCAAGAGTGCCACGGCAATGGCAGGAAAGCATCTCATGGCACACGCCTTTGGGTGCGGACGTCAGGTTCACCTGGCACCCAGGACGATGCGGCTTTCCCCGAAAGTGCCCCCTGTTGTACCAGACAGTCAGGCTAACCCGCCGTACCCGCCACGACGCGATGAAACGACCGAGTTGTGTGTGACACGTGGCCGAACCGCAACAACCGAGCCGAATGCCCCGTCTCGCGTTCAGCAGTTGCTTGGCGCGGCCTCCCCTCGGAAGCGGGCGTCGAGCCAATTCAGCGCGTCCGGAATGCCGAGCACCGCAGCGGTGAGGTGATCGGGCACCGGGATCTGTTCGGTCTGCACCCTCGCACCGGCGGTGCACCAGCGCTTGTCGGTATTCACCACCGCGTCGACCGGGATCAGCCCGTCGATCGGCGAATGCCATTCGAATACCGGCATTTTCGGTACCCCGTCGTAGAGCTCGAGGCTGTTCTCCTCCACCACGCCGCGTGCGGTGCCGTCGTTGATCATCGACGTCGTCTTCGCGAAGTCGAGCGCGCCGTGCCCGGCGCCCGCGGAGAGGATGTCGTTGGTGCAGCTGTTGGCCATCTGCGCGCGGGCGGCGAGGCCACGATCATTCAGCTGCTCGCTGAGCGGGAAGCGGTCGGGATACTCGCGTTCCAGTCCGAGACCGGCGGCCAGCGCCAACCCGAACACCGGATGCGAACCGAGGCCGAGCGACTCCAGCATCTTCACCAGATTCATCGGCACGCCACCCATGGCCGCGCCCGCGATGTCCAGATCCGGCGCGTAAGTCGGTTGCAGCGCCGCGGCCCAGGCGGTGGCCATGCCGCCGCCGGAGTAGCCGACCATCGCCACCTTGCTCTTCGCCACCTCGAGCTCGGCCACCTGTTTGACCGCGCGGATGCCGTCGAGGGTAATCTGGCCGCCGAGCTTGGCGGCACCGTAGGCGAAATTCGGGCCGAGATGATCGGGCAGTGCGACGGTCCAGCCGCGCTGCAGCAGCACATTCCAGCCCGGCGCCTCACGGACGATCAGGTTCGGGTCGCCGGTGTAAAGGACCTTGGAGACCGAACATTCGGCACCGAGTCCGTTGATGATGTGCTGAAAGGACAGCAGCGGGCTGTCCTTCGCATGCACCCGCGGGGTGAGCACGGTGGTGGTCGCCGCGATCGGCTGGTTCTCGGAGCTGGTGGAGCGGAACCGGACCACGGTGACCGTGGTGTCCGGGAAGATCAGCAGCGGCGGCATCACGCGGGTCGCGAGGACATCGCCCGGCTTCTTGTCCGCGATATCCGCCGGTGTCGCATAGAAGGGATCCGGGTCCGGTGCGGGATACAGGGGTGCGCTGTGGCCTGGTCCGGCCATCGTGGCGACGAGCACCAGCCCGGCCGCCATCGCGCCGAACGCGCGAGCCAATCGTGTGCGGGTCGCTGCCCTGCTCATCGAACGTAGGGCCTGACTCATCGATAGGTGCCTCTCGAATGGTCCAACGTTGTGACTCATCCTCGACAATTTCGGCACCGAGCGGCAGATCGCGTGGCGATCATGTTGAGAACTCACAAGTTTGGAGCGACCAGTCTGTGATGATTCGGCGCATTCGCTCGTGACACCGCCCCACCGTCGCGAGCCCGCCCTGTGACATGTCCAGCCAACGAGACGGAACATGTTCTCCTCCATGTCGCGGCTCTACCTTTCACAGGTAACCGGCGCGGATGCCGCGCCCGGCCCGGAAGGAGACGGTGGCATGGACGGCACTGCGCGCAAACTCGCTTACCGCGAGGATATCGACCAGGTACCCACGCGACGCGTCACCGTCTACTTCGACGGCCCGACCCCCGACGACGCGATGGTCCTCGAGTACGCGGCAAGCAGCACCGAGGCATGGGAATTCACCTCCGCCGCCATGCATGCCGGACTCACGGTCACGGTGGACGGCATGCTGCGCCCAGGGTTGCGCCGACTCCCGTGCCGATCGCTCTGGCACTGAGCGGGTTTCGTCGGACATGCGGCGAGAGTCGCCACGTTTCAGCGCATTCTGCGCAGCAGCACCGCACGCCAGTCGGCAGCGAGTGCCATTCCGACGACCTAAACGGGATCGAGGACGCGACGTAGGAAGGCAACCGCGTCGGGCAGCGCCGCCCGCGCGGCACCGAGGTGATCGCCCGGGTACAGATGGGTTTCGAGGTCGGTGCCCGACGCGGTCAGCTCGGCGACCAATTTCGCGGTCAGCGGCGGCGGCACCTCCATGTCGGTCACGCCCTGACCGACGAAGAGCGGAATCGTGTACCCGTCGGTCGGTATTCGCATCATCTCCCTGGCCGCCGACGTCAGCGCCGGATCATTCAGCGATCTGGCCAGCATCGCGCCGATCGGGACGTCGGCAAGACGGGCGTTGGCCTCGGTGACGCACTCCGTCTCCACCACCCGCAGCGCGTCCTCGCCGATCGGCGTCAGGTAGCTGTCCACATCGAGTTCCGGTGCGCTGGCCCGCAATCCCGCCAGCAGCATGGCGACGTAGGCGGGGGTCTTCTCCAGCGGCAGGCGCGGAATCCACGGCCCGGCCAGCGGGAGCAGCAGATCCAGGTTCGACGGCGGGCCGGTGGCCGCCGCGCCGCGCAGCTGCAGTTCCGGCGCGTCGACGGGCCCGAGGTGCGCCGTGAACAGCGCGGCCTGCGCGCCCTGCGACTGGCCGAGCACCGCCCATCGGGTACTCAACTCCGGCGCGACCGCCCTGGCGGCCCGGACACCGTCGATCACGCTGCGCGCCTGCGAAGGTCCGTCCAGATAGGGATGCGTGCCCGGCGTGCCGAGCCCGACGTAGTCCGAGATCACCACCGCGTACCCGGCCCGCAGCAGCTCGGGGTACAGCGAATCCAGGTAGTACACGCGGGGTTCCAGGGTGAACGCGCACTGATCGGCGATGCCGGTGGTGCCGTGCGCATAGGCGACGATCGGCCAGCCGCCCGCCGGCGCCGGGCCCGGCGGCACGTAGACGACTCCGGTGCTCTGCATCGGCCCGCGTGGCCCGCGCGACCAGTAGGTCAGCCGCGCCGCGGTCGCGGCGCCGTCCACCCGGAAACGCCCGGCCAGTTCCACCTGATTCGTCACCGTCCCCGGTGCCTCGCCCGTACCCGCCACCGCCGGTGGCGCCAATGCGACACCCACCGAGATCACGACCCCGGCCGCCCCCGCCATGATCCGTGCACACATCATCGACCGACTATCCCGACCGCACGATCTTGGGGCAAGCCACCACAATCGGTGGCCTATGCGGCGGGCAGGCACGACGTTTCCGTAGCTGCCGCAGGGTATAGCTAGGCTGGCTGCGGGTAGGAAAACTGTCAAAGGTACCGGCCGGTCGCTAGGCTCGAAGGACAGCGCCGGGCGACCCAGCCCAACGCGAAAGGAGCCGGAGTGCGACACCCGAACCGGCCGACTCGCATGCCTGTTGTACTCCACGCCCGAACGACCGTACTACTCTGTGCCGCAATGCTGCCGACGGCGGCGGCCTGCGGGTCGAGCGAACCCGCCGCCGTATCCGCCGTGACCACAACGATTTCCGCGACACCGATGCCGACGTCCGCGGCACCGCGCACCGCGCCCACCGTCGACCCCTTCGCCGGCCTACCGCTCATCGACCACGCCGACTGGACCGAAGCCGTCGACGGCCCGCGGCTGCTCGTCTACCCCACACCCGCCGGACGGCAGACCAGCTTCCCCGGCACCGACGAACGCGCCTGGCAAGAAGTGCTCGAACAAGCACCGGACGCGGACACCCCCGGCATGCGCGACCAGTTCGTCTGCCATTGGACCTGGGCGCGGCTGGTCCAACCGGACAAACCGAGTTGGAATCTGGAACCCTGGCGTCCGGCGGTCGGCTACCAGGCCACCGTCGATGCGCGCTGCAACCCGGGTGGCCCCGAACGCTGAGTCCGGACCACCCCCGATCGGAAGGACCGACCCATGCGCACTGTCATCGCAGGCGGACACGGAAAGATCGCGCTGCTGCTCGCCGAACTGCTGACCCGCCGCGGCGACCAGGTGGTGTCGCTCATCCGCAATCCGGATCAGGCCGCCGACATAACCGCCGTCGGCGCCGAACCCGCCGTGCTCGACCTGGAACACGCCGACGCGGCGGACCTGCTCAGCACGCTGCGTGGCTCGGACGCAGTGGTTTTCGCGGCGGGCGCGGGACCGGGCAGTAGTGCCGAACGGAAGTACACTGTCGACCGGGACGGCTCCGTCCGGCTGGCCGACACCGCCGAACGGGCGGGCGTACGGCGTTTCGTGCAGATCTCCACGATGGGCGCCGGTCAACCTCCCACACCCGGGAGCGACGACATCTGGGCCGCCTATATCGACGCCAAGACGCAGGCCGAGGACGACCTGCGCAAGCGCGCGCTGGATTGGACGATCCTGCGGCCCGGCCGCCTGGTCGATACCTCGGCTACCGGTCTGGTCACCCTTGCCACGCCGCCGGTTTCGCGTGGCGACATAGCCCGCGCCGACGTTGCCGCCGTACTCGCCGAACTGCTCCCCGCGACGCACACCGCGGGCGCGACACTCGAGCTCGTCTCCGGCGACACGGCGATCGACCGGGCGGTGGCGGCGCTGGCGGACGGTACCAATTCCGCGGGTGCCGCCCCCCTTACCGATTGACGTTCACCTTCTCGTTAGGAGTGAGCAACCTTGTTCAGCCGCATCGTATCCATGAAAATCCGGGAGGGATCGCGCGCCGACTTCCTCGACGCCATCTCGCGCAGCGCCGTCTCCTCGCTGCGAGACGAGCCGGGTTGTCTACGCTTCGATGTCTGCGCCGACCGCCTCGACCCGCATCGATTCTTCCTCTACCAGCTCTATACCGATGACGAGGCCGCCGAGGCGCACCGCTTCACCGAACATTTCCTGGCGATGCGGGCCGCCGCGGACAAGTACGTGGAACCCGGAACGCAGATTCACTACAGCACAGACGTCCTTTTTGCCAACTGACCGTCTTATTGCTACACCGTGTCAGCAAACTTGCAGACGCCTAAACCCGCATGTGCGCTTGCAAATCGATCGTGCAGATGTACTTGCATATGAAAGGTGCAGCGACCTAAACTCAGTCGCGCAACGCTTTACAGGGGACAACCAGGGGAGGCCGGATGGTCGAGCCGAAGGCCGAAATCGCCGTGGGTCCGCCGCCGCCAAACGTCAGGGGCGTTCGAATGAACCAACCACTTTCCGGCGCTCGGCTCGGAATAGCCGCCGCCGCACTGGTCGACAAGCCAGCGAACGGTACAAAAATGAGCACACCCTCGGCCCGTAGCGGCCAAAGGAACACCGCGTACTCGCGGGAAACCGCCGTCGCGTTCGTCATCGATGCCGTCGAGTCCAAGGGTGCGGCCACCCGGCACGATTTCGACATCGACCGGATCGTCACCACCGCGCACGACGTGGTCGACGACTGGGACTTCCACACCATGCAGCCCTCGACGTTCTGGCGGATTGCCTCCAGCTTCATCAGGCTGTAAGACTTCCGGGCATCCCGATGTCCGGCGGACGCCGAATTGCCTTGTACCGCAAGCGCTGAGCCAACATGCTCCACTGGCGATGATCTACCCTCGGGCGCAGGGTTTGCGGCACAAGACAATTGGGCGCGGAGCCGGATCGAGCCATCAGACGACGCACGCGCCGCATGATGATGCGCCCGGGTAGAATTACTTCGCGCCGGTAACGAGCTGCCAGGCGCCCAGTTCGAATTATATTGTGCCCGTGTCGCATTGCGAGGCACTCGTGCCAATTTCCGAGACGCCCGTGCCGAATTCCGAGGCCTTCGTACAGAATCGCGTCGCACCTGCGTTGAGCTACACCGCGCCCGCAGCTCATGATGCCGCGTCCACGGTGAATGGCACTGTGCCCACCTGCAATTGGTCGGTGTCGGCATGAAATCGCCGGGCGCACAACCGCGTCGGTCTCCCCCACCGAATCGCCCTGCGCCACCGGCGCTCATCGCCCGGTCGGGCGACGGTGTAGTGACGCGTAACCGTCTATTCTTGATGGCTGATCGCGCGTATGGCCGCGTAGCGCACGCCGGATAGCGCAGTGCGTCTGGCGAATGTCTTTGTCGCGCAGAATCGCACGCAGCCGTCTGACGCCTGCACGATAGCTGGCCCCGAACAGCACTCAGACCAGACCACCACGGCCAGCTTCGTGACGCGTGGCATTCTGGTCTATCTGTACTGACGCGCTTCACAATGATCCCCTCGCGGGCGATCAGCTACCGTAACCCTCGGCATACTTCCGAAGGATTTCCACCGACTTCTCCGGCCGCTCGGCCTGCACGCTGAGCCGGTCCATCACCGACAGGTACAGCGCGAGGTCTTGCCGCCGATCGAGATACAGCGCACTGGTCAGGTGTTCGAGATACACGATGTCGGGTAGCTCGGACTCAGCGAAGCGCAAAATGCTGAATGAGCTTCCCGCGGCGGCATGTTCACCCGCCGAGTAAGGCAACACCTGCACGGTGACCGTCGGCAGTGCGGCGAGCTGGATCAGGTGCTCCATCTGCTCGCGATGCACCCGTGGCCCACCGACCGGCCGATGCAACGCCGCCTCATCGATTACCGCCCACACGATCGGCGGATCCGAGCGATGCAGAATCTCTTGCCTGCGTTGACGTACCTGGACCCGCCGATCGGTGTCGGCATCCTCGTACCCGAGCGCCACTACCGCCCTGGCGTATTCGGGGGTTTGCAGTAGTCCGGGAACAAGATGCGCCTCGTAGGTGCGAATCTTGCTCGCTGCCTGTTCGAGACCGAGGTAGGTGCCGAACCACTGCGGCAGCAGGTCGCTGTAGCGATGCCACCAACCGGGCTCGTTCGCCTGCCTGGCCAGATCGAGGAACCGCTCGCGCTCGTCGGTGTCATTGACGCCGTATAGCGACAGCAGGTCCCGGATATCGCGTTCCTTGAAACCGGTGCGGCCCAACTCGAGACGACTGATCTTGGCGTGCGAGCCACGAATGGCATCGCCCGCGGCCTCTCGGGTGATTCCTTTGGCCTCTCGCAGCCTGCGCAACTGGCCGCCCAGTGCGATGCGAAGCACTGTCGGACCACGTTCCGCGACAACGGGATGCACCTGACCATCGTCGTCGGGTTCAGCGATCATTGAGTTCGTCTCCGATACTCGGGGGTTGCCCACAGTGTGTCACAACCACCTGTCGCGAAACACACCGCACCGATCGCCTATGTTACCGCTCAACTCGTCAGATAGTCGAACTCCCCGGCCTTCGCGCCGCGAACGAACGCATCGATTTCAGGACGGGTATAGAACAGCGTCCCACCTTCGGGATCGCGCGAGTTCCGCATAGCTACCTCGCCGTTGGACGCCTCGGCGACCTCGACGCAGTTACCGCTCGGGTTGCTGTAGGTGCTCTTGCGCCAGGTGCCAGTGATCTTGTTGATGGATGTATCCGACATGTTCCCCACTCCTCGGTTACGCCGTTCGGGTCATTTGGTTCGTGCATCTGCACGCTCAAACGTTCTTGCATTTGCACCAACAGTTTGGACGATAGCACGAAGTTCGCCACCGCGCCTCTACTATTTCGGACCATCCGGTCCGGGATCTGAGGCGCCAGTGTTTCGCCCAAAGAACCGACTGGTCAGGAGGCCGTTCGGGACCTTCCTACATAGGTGAATCTTGTACTGTCACAAAGCGAATTGGAAGTAACAGTCATTCGCGACATCACCCCGGTGCGCACCTCCGGCACGCGCCGCACAGGCGTCCTGCGGGGCCGAACCCCATGCCTGACGAGGACAACAGCCCCGTGATCCCGCAAGATCCGGCGGCGCTTGTCCAGTCGCGGACATCGCCGACCAACACCACGGGGAAGGCGCGACCACCTATATAAAGGCCGACTACAACGATCCCGAGCGCATCGCTGCCTCGGCGCAGCACGTGCGCGACCTCGACAAGCGGATCGGCGCGATGCTCATGGGCGTGCTCGGCCACGCCGCGGCCCATCGGAGCCGATGCGCATCGGAGCCGACGCGCATCGGAGCCGACGCGCATCGCGCGGACGGTAATGGACGCCATGCCATCCGGCAGCTACCTCGCCGGTCGGACGACAGCGCCGAGTACGTGCAGGCTGTGCGAGAACTACTCCGGAACCCGGCGACGCGCCGTATGTTTCGCGCCCCGAACGATAGATCCGCGGTTTCTTCGACGGGCTGGAACTCGTTGAGCCCGGCGCCGTTTCGATCACCCAGTGGCTGACCGACGCTACTTACAAGGCCCTGACCAGGCCGATCTCTGCCTACTGCGCAGTAGCTCGCAAGGCGTAGCTCGATCCGAGACGCGAACGGTGGCCGGCGACGACTGCCGTTCCGATCGATGTCGGCCCACGTTCATCGTGGCCGTCTGTGCAAATGTACTTGCATCTGTAAGCTACGGCGGCATAGAATCGGACCCATATCGGGGAGGTACGCAGGGAGATTCGAGCCGGCGGCGCCTACACAGCAACTTTCCCACACGCCACACGCGAGGGGCGGTCGAATGAGCCAGCCATTCCGGACTCCCCGCCGGGTTGCCGTCATCGGCACCGGCGTCGAGACTTTGCGGCAGTGTCCCGCTCCGGTCCAGGTCTCCGACTGCGGTGTCGAACCACCCGGCCTTACCTACCGGCTGGCGCGCGACATCCTGTCCGCCCACGAGGTACACGGCCCGCAGTGCAGGCAGTGGCTCGCCGCGGCGGCTTACCTCTCCGCCGGCCTCGACGACGAATAGTCGTTCGAACCCTTTGGCACACATCGATGTTCGAGCCAGCCGAACATTGCACGCAGCATAGCGTGCGCGCGCGCCGATGTCCCGGCACCGTGGGATGTCACGAACGGATTACCCCATAATGCCGTAGGCTCCCAATGGATCTCGCCGATAACTCCCCCGGCGCAGCACCCTTTCGTATAGTGAGCCGAACGATTCGGGCACAGTTCTATTACGCCCGACGTGGCAATGGAGCGACCGAATGACCTTCTCCGCGCTGCATCTTCCCGCCGATTCGTCCGACACGGCGCTCGAAATCGGTGGCCAGCCGGCTTCGGTGCCCCTGCAGAACACCGACCGAGTTGCCTCGCGAATGGTGGGATATTTCGCCACCTGCATGGCACCGTGCCGCTCTCTTCCCGGCGAACAATTACGCGGCGACGTCACCAAACTCACCCGCAGCTGCCTGGGTTTGGTCGCCGAGATGTTCGACCGGCGCACCGTTCCCGGCGACGAACAATTCGGCGAGGTCCGCGAGGCCGCGGCCCAGTGGGCCCGAGAAGGCGTGCCGCTCAGCACCATTCTGCGCGGCTACCACGAAGGGGTGCGCATCGCGTTCGGCCTGGTCACCGCGCCTGCCAGGGCCGATGACCTCGACGAACTGCTGGTCGCGACCGATCTCATGCTGGAACTGCTGGAGGCGGTCACCGCCGCCGTGGCCGATGCCTACGTCGACGAACAACATCTGGTCGCCAAGGAACACCAGACCGCGGCGCAGACCCTGGCCTCCGCGCTGTTGAGCGGACGCGGTAGTTCGGCGCTCGCCAGGCAGGCTGGTATCCCGATCGCCGACGCGTATCAGGTGGTGGCCCTGTCCCTTTCGGAACACCCGGACGAACGCGATTCGCGGGTCGACGCGCACGTCGCGGCCCGCCGCAAGCTGCGCAGGCTGCAATCCGCGCTGGCCACCGTGTTCGCCTCGCGCGCGCTCGCGCTGCTCAGCACCAAGGGCGGCACGATGCTCATTCCGGCGGGCGACAGCGACGACACCACAATGACCGCCGAGACACTGACCCGACTAGCCGAGGCCGCCGAGGTGCCGCTCACCGCGACGGTCGTCGCCAGCGGCACCGACGAAGTTCCCGAATCCGCCGACCAGGCACACGAATTGCTCAATCTGGTGCGGGTGGGTGGCAAGCCCCCTGGCCTCTATCACATGGCCGACCTGGCGGTGGAATATCAACTGACCCGCGGCGGCCCGGCGACCCGGCGGATCGCCACCATCCTCGACCCGCTAGAGGCGCATGCCGAACTGTTCGAGACCATGCGCGCCTACCTCGGCAACGACATGAATCGCCAGCTCACCGCCCGTCAGCTGTATGTGCACCCGAATACCGTCGATTACCGGCTGCGCCGGATCGCGCAGCTCACCACCATCGACCTGGCCACTTCGGCCGGGATTTCGCAGGCGGCCATCGCCCTGCTCGCCCGCGATTTGGACAACAGCGTCACCCGTCGCCTGTGACAGTCGTGTGACAGGGCACTAGCCACCAGAGCGGAACCTTGGGATCCTGAAACTGCCGCGGACATCTGGATGGTGAAAATGCGAATAGCCGAGATCTTACGCAGGAAGGGCAGCGACGTCGCCACGGTCGCACCCGACACGACAATACGAAGCCTGTTGGCCACGTTGGCCGAGCACAATATCGGTGCTGTTGTCGTGTCACGTGACGGCGAAGGGATCGTCGGAATAATCTCCGAACGCGACGTGGTGCGCAACCTGCACGCGCGCGGCGCGGAGCTGCTCGACACGCCGATATCGGAGATCATGACCACCGACGTGCGTACCTGTGCGCCCGACGACGAGGTCGACGGGCTGCGAAACACCATGACCGAGCACCGGATTCGGCACCTGCCGGTGGTGGATCAGGGCAGGTTGATCGGCATCGTCAGCATCGGCGATGTCGTGAAGAGCGCGATCTCCGAGCTGGCCACCGAGAAGCAGCACCTGGTCGAGTACCTACAGGGTAAGTACTGAGCCTGCCGCGGCCCTCAGAGACTGCCGAGGTCCGCGGACAGCCAGTGCTCGGGCCGCAGGTACACCGCGACCTGATCGCCGAAGTCTGCCGCCTGCTTCAGGTAATTGTCGACGGCGTCGCCGCTCAGATAGCGCTTGACCATCTCTATATGCAGTTCGTCGGTCAGCGGCACGATCTTGGACACCGAGCCCTCCACCGAGACGTACCGAGTGGTCGGTTCGGTGCGCTGCACCATCAGGGTGAACCGCCCGGCCTCTTTGATCAACCGGATTTTTTGCGAGTCGGCCCCGGTCGTCACCCACGGCTCGGATCCGGGCTCGTACTGGTACCAGATGGGGACGGACAGCGGGCCCCGACCGGGTCCACCTGCCACGGACAACGCCGCGATATGCGGCTGCGCGAGGAACTCTTGACGCTCTTTCAAGGTCAAAGCCATGGTCTCCACCTTAGCGTGTGAAAGCCGTTGCCCTCGATAACCTTCGAAGACGCTACCAAAAGTGCGTATCGTGGGTGGCGTCCAACGCAGCTTGTGAACGGGTTTTGCGGAGGGAGCGTCACGTTGCGATCCCATGCCTCGAGGTCGCATGTCGCGCGGCCATCGGCCGCTCGATTATCGGCAGCGTCGACGCAGACTCCAGCCGGCATTCGGAAGCTCTTTCCCGCCCTGGCCGAATCCACCGAAATCTACCTGGACAGCGCCGCGACCACGCAGAAGCCGCTGCCGGTCATCGAGACCATTCATCGTTATCACAGCTCACGAACCGCCAATGCCGGGCGTGGGACCTACCCGTGGGCGACCAGCCTGACCACCCGATTGAGCAGAATCCGGGATCGCACCGCGGCCTTCATCGGCGCCGAGTATCCCGACGAGGTGGTTTTCACCGGTGGCGCGACCGCGGCGCTCAACGCCGTCACCCTGTCCTGGGGGTTGGCCGTGCTGGAGGACGGCGACGAAATCCTTTACAGCCCAGCCGATCACGCGTCGAATGTACACCCCTGGTACCACCTGCGCGGCCTGCTCGCGCGGTTCGGGCGCCGGATCGAGCTGGTCCCCTACCGAGTGACCGGCACCGGCGAGGCCGACACCGCCGACATCCTCGCCAAGGTCACCCCGCGCACCCGGTTGATCACCACCAGCCATCTGCATCATGTGTACGGCGGCCTGACTACGCTCGCCGCGCTGCGCGGCCTGCTCGACCCGTCGATTCTGCTGTGCTTCGACTGCAGCCAGAGCGGTGGGCACGTGCCGGTGGACGTGACCGAGCTCGGCGCCGATTTCGCGATCTTCGCCGCGCACAAGATGTTCGGCGCACCGGGAACCGGAATCCTGTACTGCCACAGGCGAGTCCACGATACGCTGGTGCCATTCCTACCTGGCGGTAACTCGGGGGTGCTGGTGAGCGAGGCTGGATTGGTGCCTGCGGCGATGCCCGCGCTCTTGGAGGGCGGCACCCACAATGTCCCGGGCATCCTCGCGCTCGGCAGCGCGCTGGAGGTGCTGGAGTCGTTCGATATCGGCGCCATCGCCGCGCACAATCGAGAGCTCACCGCGCGGCTCATCGACGGTCTTCGCCCCATCTGCGGGCTCGAATTCCTGCCTGGCCCAGCGCATGCGCCGGGCGCGGACGGCTACGGCATCGTCTCCTTCACCCTCGACGGCATCTCCGCGACCGACCTCGGATTCGTGCTGAGCGAGCTGGGTTTCCTGGTCCGCACCGGCCTGCACTGCACCGTCGCCGTCAAGGACAGCGCGTTCGATCACCGGCTCGCCGACGCCGACGATTCAGTGCGCGTCAGCACCCACATCTACAACACCATCGACGAGATCGACCGATTCACCCAGTGCGTCACGACGATTGCCGAGGAGGTCAGATGACCATGGACACTCCGCGCTACGACCGGCGGGCCGCGTCCCGGGTACTCGCCGGGCTGGCGCAGCCGGGTCTGTTCGCGGCGCCGGTGCCCGCCCCCGGCCGCCGCAGGATCGAATTCACCTGCACCGCACTGCATACCGAGCCGAACAGTCACCTCACCTACTCCCAGCGGCTGTACCTCGAGCGCTTCATGCGACCGTGCCGGTCGTATCAGGTCACCAGCGCCACCCACCGGATCACCTGGACCGACAGCGACGGCATCCCCAACACCGGACACTATCGCGCCGACGGCCTCGGCCCGCTGGTGCCGATCGCGATGCGTGAGACGGTGCTGGCGCTGTGGCACGCGCTGGACGCGAATACCGCGTTCGCCGAACGGGTTTCCGCGCTCGGCCCGCGTGACCACGCGATGTTGGAAGGCACAACTACCGACCACGACCCGATGGATATCTTCCGGGTCGGCATCGAGGCCGCGGGGCGGGCGCTGGCGCAGCACGCGTTGCTCGCCAGGCAGACGCCGTATCGCAGCGCCGCCGAATTCGCCCTCGGCATGCACGAATCCGGGCTGTTCGCCGCCGTCGCCACCCGCTGGTATTGGGAACTGCAGGCCTCGACCTATCGGCGCGGCATGATCCCGGTGACCCTCATCGCGCAGCCCGACGGCACCGTGCGCTACTCCGCCGAGACCGTGGCGACGCTGCGGGCGATGAAGGACGCCACCATCGCCGACGCGCACACGGTGATGCGCCGGGCCACCCACGTGGAGGGTCTCAGCATTCCGGCGGCGCTGGCCAAGTATCACGAGGAACTCGACCTCATCTCCCGCCAGTACGCGCTGCTGCCCGCGGGGACCAGGCCGGCCTGTCTGGCCGCGATGCCGCATCACCTCGGCGGCGGGCACTACAGCATTCTGCCGCTGCTGGTCGATCAGTTCGTCGCGGTGTTCGCCCAGGTCGCCGGGCGGTGCGAGCTCGTCGAGGTGAGTGCCGAACTCGATGGCGACACCGCCGATCGAGCGGCCACCGCCGAGGATCAGGTGTTCTATGTGCCGGATATGACGTGCAAGCACTGTGTGCGGACGATCGGTGGGGTGCTGGAGTCGATGGATATCCGGGTGGTCGAGATCGATTTGATCAGCAAGCGGGTGATCGCCGAGTTCCGCAGTCCGCGCAACCGCGCCAGGGCCTTCGAGGCCATTCGGGACGGCGGCTACAACCCGGTCGCCGACCGGCCCGCGGTGGCGGCCGAGGGCGCCGTGCCGTCGGAATCCGCGGTATGACGGCACCGATTCCGGCGCTGCCCGCGAAGATCGATCCGCTGGTGCGCGCCTTCCTCGATACCCCAGGCGCCGTGGCGGCGGCGCTGGACCGGTTCGGTTCGCCGGTGCACCTGGTGTTCCCGCAGGTATTCGCGGAGAACCTCGCGCAGTTCCGCGCGGTGCTCGATCGCCTGCTGGCGCGGCACCGAATCTGCTACGCGCACAAGGCGAATCAATCTCAGTCGGTGGTCCGTACGGCGGCGAGGGCCGGGATCGCCATCGATGCCGCGTCGCCGCAGGAGGTGGCCAGCGCGGTCGCCGCCGGGTTCGGACCGCGGCGCATCGAGGTGACCGGGCCGAAAGGTGAGGTTTTCCTGCGTGATCTGATCGATCGGGGCATCACGATCAACGTGGACAACCTGTGGGAGTTGGCGCGCATCCCCGAGCTGGCCGGTGAGCGCACGAAAGTGCCGGTGCTGCTTCGGGTTTCCGGGTTCGACGAGGGACAGGTGAGCCGTTTCGGGGTGCCGCTCGGGCAGATCGAGCGCGCCTTCGACCTGCTGTCGGCGCACCGCGACCGAATCACCTTCCTAGGCTTCGCGTTTCATCTCGACTCCGGTGACACGGGCGAGCGGATCCGGGCGATCGACGCCTGCCTGGCGCTGGTCGAGCAGGCCTACGGGTACGGGCTGGCGCCCTCGGTGCTGAATATCGGCGGCGGCTACCGTCAGGTCTTCACCGCCGACGCCGATCGATTCGACGGCTACGTGCACGCGCTGCGCGAATCGCTACTCGGCCGCGGCGAGCCGATGAGCTGGGGCAGCAACACCTTCGGCTATCACGTCGCCGGCGGCGCGGTGCACGGGATACCGGTGTTCCACAAGTACGCCAACACGATTCCGGCGACCACCATGCTCGCCGACCTGTGCACCGCGCCGCTGGATCGGCACGGTGGGCGCACCGTCGCCGAGGTGGTCTCGGACAATCTCCTCGATATGTGGCTGGAGCCGGGCAAGGCGCTGCTCGATCACGCGGGGGTGACGGTGGCCATGGTCGAGTTCGTCAAGGAGGTCGCCGACGGCACCGTGCTGGTCAACCTCGATCTCAGCCGTGACGCGGTGACACCGGCCGACCAAGAGGTCATGGTCGATCCGGTCATCCTGCCGCGGCAGGGTAACGCCGAAACCGCCCCTGTCGGTGTGTATTTCGCCGGACGACTCTGTCTGGAGCGCGATCTGATCACCAATCACAAAGTGTGGCTGTCGAAGCGACCGCGTCCCGGCGATCTGGTGGTGTTCCCGAATACCGGTGCCTACCACATGGATCTGTCCGCGGCCACGGCCTCGATGCGGCCGCCGCCGATCAAACTGGCGGTCGCGCATCGCGGTGGCGACTTCCAGGTCTGTCTCGACGCCGACTACGAACCGGATCTGCCCCTCGGGCCACCACCGCACCACATCGCGCCGCGGCGTTCGCCGCGCATACCCACTGAGGCGCCCTGATGCGCTACGACCACATCACCGAACTCATCGGCAACACTCCCCTGCTGCGACTCGACCCCGCGGTGCACGGCCTGCGCAATGTCGAGCTGTACGCGAAACTGGAGTCCTGCAACCCCTTCGGCTCGGTCAAGGACCGGGTGGCCTGGGGCATGATCCGCGACGAACTCGACGGCATCGTGGCCAACGGGCAGACGTTCATCGAGGCATCGAGCGGCAATACCGCCAAGGCGCTGCGGATCCTCGGCGCGATGCACGGCGTCGGGCTGCGTGCGGTGACCAACCGGATCAAGGTCGCCGAGGTGCGAGATCTGTTGCAGCTCCTGGCGACCGAGATCGTCGAGCTGCCCGGCCTTTCCGAGTGCCCCGATCCGACCACGCCGAACGACGTGTACTCGGTGATCGAGGCGACGATGGCACAGCAGCCGGGCGCCTACGCGCACCCGTCGCAGTACACCAACGAGAAGAACATCGAGGCGCATTACCACGGCACCGGCCGGGAGATCCACGAGGACCTCGCCGCCGACGGCATCAACCGGGTCGACTACCTGATCGGCGGCCTCGGGACGACGGGGTCGACCAGGGGAACCGCCACCTATCTGCGCAAGCACAATCCCGAATTACGTGCCGTCGCCGTGGTTTCCGACCGCACCGACTTCATTCCCGGGATCCGTTCGGAGAGCGAGATGTGGGATGTCGGCCTGTTCCAAGCCGACTTCTACGACGACATCGTGACCGTCGAGGCCGGGCACGCGGTGGACGCCACCCTGCGCCTCGCCACCGGTTACGGCATCCTGGCCGGACCGACCAGCGGCGCCAGTTACGCGGCCGCGTTGGAAACCCTTGCCGCGTCGGATATTACGGATGATCCGATAGTCGCGGTGTTCATCGTCTGCGACCGGCTGGAACCGTACCTGTCCTACATCAAGAAGCGCAGGCCCGACCTGTTCGACCGCGCCGACCGCAGGCCGCGGCCGACCGCCACGGAACAGGCTGCCACGCCGACCCTTTCACCCGGCGAGCTGGCCGAGCTGGAGCGCACCGGCAAGCCGACCATCGTGGACACCCGAGGCTCGATGGCCTACCGGATCGGGCATGTGCCCGGCGCGCTCAACATTCGCGACGACCAGCTCGATGACATGTTCGCCCAGGGCATCCCGTTCCCCCGCTCCCGGCCGGTGGTGTTCGTCTGCCCGGTGGGCGAGCTGTCGCTGCGCTTCGCCACCCTGGCCAAGCAGGCGGGTTACGACGCGAGCAGCCTGGCCGGCGGCATCGTCGCCTGGCGGGATGCGGGCCTGCCGCTGGAAAGCGGCGGGTGACGCGCGCGGGCCATCCGCCATTTCGCGCGTGTCTCTTTCGCGTCGCGCGGAGACTACACACGAAGCGCGCAACCCAGCGCTGTCCGTCAACGCCCGAAAGAGATGATTCCTCATGTACCGGTCGAAGAAATCCGTCGCCGCCGCACTGACCTCGTTCGGTGCCATCAGCGCGGCCCTGGTGCTCACCGCGCCGGCCGCACCGGCCGCGGTCTCCGCCGTCGGCGTGGCGCCCGGGCTCAGTTTCGGCAGCTCCACCTCGTTCGGCACGAACTGCACCTACATCGCGACGGCCACTGCGGCACCCGGCGACGTAGTCGGATTCTTCGACGCCACCGGCACCTTCGACCCCGGCGGCTGGCTCACCGTGCCCAGCTCCGGCACGGTAACCGCGAAGTGGACGCCACGGCTCCCCGGCAATCACACCGTCTTCGCGGTACACAATTCGGGCGCGTTCGTCTCCACGGCGGCCACCGTCGGCAACGGCGTCAACCTCGGCCCGGTCTGCCTCGTATTGCCCTGAGCGGCAACCATCGGCAGACCGAGCGGCCCGTCGGCCGTAGGTCGTCGGGCTCACCGCCCACCAGGCACTAGTCTGGTGCGGTGCACTCAGGCCAGGATTCAGACGACGACGCGGGCCCACGGATCTGGGGCGGCACGACCCTCACCGAACGCAGGGAGGCGCGCCGCACCGCGCTACTCGAGGCCGCGCTGGACCTGATCGGCGAGGCGGGCGCCAGCGGTGTCACCATGCGCGCGGTCTGTCGCCGGGCCAACCTCACCGACCGCTACTTCTATGAGAGCTTCACCAGCCGCGACGAGCTCCTCGATGTGCTCTACCGGCAGGTGGCCGAGGAGTTCCTGCAGCCGATGACCGCGTTCGCCGCGACCGACGAGCCGACCCGCGACCGCGAACTGGCCAAGATCCTGGTCGACAAGGTGCTCGACGACCCGCGCAAATCCCGGCTGTTCCTGGTCGAGCCGTACTCCAGCACCGGCCTCGGCCAGACCACCATCTCGGTGATGCCGGTGTTCACCCGGCTGATGCAGGACCACCTGTTCTCGCACATCGACGATCCGGTCAAGCGCAGGCTGGCCGCGGTGACCATGGCCAGCGGCAACGCGGGCATGTTCTCCGCCTGGCTCAACGGTTCGCTGCGGGCCACCCGCGACGAGATCATCGACCACTGCGTCGCGGTGATCACCGCGTACCGCTCGCTGTACAGGTCCTGACGCACCGCGTGCTGCGCTCTGGCACAACGGAATTCGCAACCCGGCTGCGATCGCGATCACATCCGGGTTGCCAATGTTTCCGTCTGGGTGTTAACTGACCAGCGCAAGGTGCCGATCGTTCGCTGAGGCTCCTTCACGGAAACAGGCCAGCGACCCCGAACGTCGAGAGACGCCCCGGGTCAGGACAGATCTCCCCGGCTTAAGGGGTGATCCCGATTGGCTCCCGGCCCCCGGGTTTACGCCGTGAAGTGCCAAAGGTCTTACGAGGAGAAGTGCTCACCGGCGTTTTCTTTCCACGAAAGAGGACCCAGCGTCGGATTTCACTGCTGCGCTCTGCAACGATCAAGTACGTACCGCGCGGTATTCGCCGTGCGCTGATGGACGAAGGAGGTGAGCCGGATGCCCGGCGGTAATAGTCCGTATCCCCCGTTTGCCAAGTATTCACCCGGCGGCACCTCAACAGCTGATTTCACCTCGGGAAAAACCCCGTAACCTGCTGTTTTCGACGGTGCGCTGACAAGTTCAGGGAGTGCGGTCATGACAACAGTGGAAATGATCCTCCGGCTGCTCGCCGGGGTCGGCTTCGGCGCGGCCATCGGCTTCGAGCGGCAATACCGGGCCCGAATGGCGGGCCTGCGCACCAACGCGCTCGTCGCGGCCGGGGCGACACTGTTCGTGCTGTTGTCGGCACACGGCTTCTCCGGCGGCGACGCCGACCCCACCCGCGTCGCGGCACAGATCGTGTCCGGCATCGGCTTCCTCGGTGCGGGCGTGATCATCCGCGACGGGCTCAACGTGCGCGGCCTCAACACCGCGGCCACCCTGTGGTGCGCGGCCGCGGTCGGCGCGCTCGCCGGGGCGGGCATGTACAGCACGGCGGCCGCGGGAACCGTCGCGGTGGTCGGCGTCAATGTCGCGCTGCGGGCCGCGGGACGCGCCGTGGACAAGCAGCCCGAGGCCGGCCACGAACAGCCCGCCTCCTACACGTTCGCCGCCGTCACCAACGACGACAACGAGGCGCACGTGCGTGCCCTGCTCGTACAAGCGTTGACCCGCACCGACTTTCAGCTGATCTCGATCTCCAGCGCGAACGCAGGCACGCCGGGCCGGGTCGAGGTGCGCGCGGAACTGTTCGGCGACCAGCGCGACGATCGCCAGATGGAGTCGGCGGTGAGCAGGCTCAGCCTGGAACCGTCGGTGACCAGCGTCGGTTGGCACATCGCCACCACGGATGTGAAGGGCCCGCAGGCATGATTCAGCTTCGTTCCTACCCTGCGGGCAGTGCGCTCGACCGGCCGCGCAATCGGTTCGCCGACGTCGTCGTGTTCGTCGGCGCGGCGGTGTTGATCTGGCTGGTCGTGCGGGTGTCGGCCAGTGCGAACGTGCCGTTCGACCAGGCCGACGCGCCCGCCACCGTGTCCACCGATCCGGCACAGCTGCCCTACTATGCGGCGCGGTCGCTGCTGCGGATGTTCGCCGCGCTCGCGCTGTCGATCCTGTTCACCTTCGTCTACGCGACGGCCGCCGCGCGGCTGCGCCGGGCGCGCACGGTGCTGCTGCCGCTGCTCGACATCCTGCAGTCGGTGCCGATCCTCGGATTCCTGTCGATCACCGTCGCCGGGTTCATCGCGCTGTTCCCCGGCTCGCAACTCGGCCTCGAAAGTGCTTCCATCTTCGCGATTTTCACCTCGCAGGCGTGGAACATGGCGTTCGCGTTCTACCACAGCCTGGCCGCGCAGCCGCGCGAGCTGGACGAGGCGGCACGCAACCTGAGACTGTCACGCTGGCAACGGTTCTGGCGCGTCGACGTGCCGAGCGGCATGATCCCGCTGGTCTGGAACGGGATGATGAGCTTCGGCGGCGGCTGGTTCTTCCTGGTCGCGTCCGAGGCGATCAGTGTGAACAACCACGAATACGCGTTGCCCGGCATCGGGTCCTACGTCGCGACGGCCACCGGCGACGGCGATCTCGGCAAGGTGTTCGTCGCGATCGGCGTGATGATCGTGATGGTCGTCGGGGTGAACTTCCTGTTCTGGCGGCCCCTCACCGCGTGGGCTGAGCGGTTCCGGGTGGAGGACACCGGGGCGGCCGACGCGCCGCGCAGCGTGGTGCTGAATCTGTTGCGGCGCTCGCACATTCCGCTGTTGCTCGGCAGGGTGCTCGGTCCGCTGGTGTCCCCGCTCGATCGGCTGATGAGCGTGTTCGGACTGGCCGAGTACCCGCTGCACGCTTCGCCGGTTCGGCGTCGCGCGGGCGACCTCGTGTTCGCCGCGGTGGTCTCGGCGGCGGTCGCCTACGGCGGGTATCGCGTGGCGGGCTACATCGAATCCACCGCAGGCTTCGGCGAGGTCGGGCACGCGTTCGGGCTCGGCTTCCTGACGCTGCTGCGGGTGGTCGTGCTGCTGGTCTTCGCGACCATCGTGTGGGTGCCCATCGGCGTGTGGATCGGATTGAACCCCAAGGTGTCCCGGCTCGCGCAGCCCGTGGTGCAGGTGCTGGCCAGCTTCCCGGCCAACTTCCTGTTCCCGTTCATCACCGCGGTGCTCGTGTGGAGTGGAGCCAGCCTGAACTGGGCGGGCACCATCCTGATGGCGCTCGGCGCGCAGTGGTACATCCTGTTCAACGTGATCGCCGGTGCCAGCGCGGTACCCACCGACCTGCGCGAGGCCGCGGCCAACCTGCAACTGCCGCGAAAACTGTGGTGGCGCAGGCTGATTCTGCCCGCCATCTTCCCCAGCTATGTGACCGGCGGAATCACCGCGGCCGGTGGCGCGTGGAACGCGTCCATCGTCTCGGAGGTCGTCGACTACGGATCGATCACGCTGGTGGCGGCGGGGCTCGGCTCCTACATCCACGAGGCGACCAAAGTCGGTGACTCACCACGGATTCTGATCGGCGTGCTGGTCATGAGCATCTACGTGGTCGGCATCAACCGGCTGTTCTGGCGGCGGCTCTACGCACTGGCCGAACGGCGGTACTCGCTGTGAACGCCCGCTTCTGCTCCACTCGTTCGACGGGAGACCGATCATGACCGTGACCACCACCGAGACCAACCGCGATGTGCTGCTGAACATCTCGGGAGTCGGCAAGCGATTCATCGGCGCCGCGGGCGACGAGTTGCGGGTACTCGACGGTATCGATCTGCAGTTGCGCAGCGGCGAAATCGTGGCCCTGCTCGGGCGTTCCGGCTCCGGCAAATCCACCCTGCTGCGCATCATCGCCGGGCTCATCGCGCCCTCCGACGGCGAGGTGACCTACCGGGGCACCCCGCTCAACGGCAGCAATCCCGGTGCCGCGCTGGTGTTTCAGTCGTTCGCGCTGATGCCGTGGCTCACCGTGCAGGACAATGTCGAGCTCGGGCTCGCCGCCCGCAATGTGGCGCCCGCCGAGCGGCGGCAGCGAGCACTGGCCGCCATCGACATGATCGGCCTGGACGGCTTCGAAACCGCCTACCCCAAGGAGCTTTCCGGCGGCATGCGCCAGCGGGTCGGCTTCGCCCGCGCGCTGGTGCTCGAACCGGACCTGCTGTTGATGGACGAGCCGTTCTCGGCGCTCGACGTGCTCACCGCGGAGAACCTGCGCACCGAGCTGGTGAACCTTTGGGCCACCGATGGTTTCCCCACCAAAGCGATCTGCGTCGTCACCCACAACATCGAGGAGGCCGTGCAGCTGGCCGACCGCGTTTTGGTCCTCGGCTCCAACCCCGGTCGCATCATCGCCGAAATCCAAGTGCCGCAACCGCGCCCGCGCGACCGGCGCACACCGTGGTTCGAGGCCACGGTCGACGAGATCTACGGCTTGCTCACCGGCCGCGACACCGAACCCGTTGCCCCCGAACCAGATAAGGCCACCCCCACCGCCCAGCCGCTGCCCGACGCCTCCGTCGGCGGCCTGGCCGGGCTGGTCGAGCTCGTCTACGCCAACGGCGGCCGCGCCGACCTCCCCGACATCGCCGACGAGCTCAACTTCGAAATCGACGACCTGCTCCCGCTCGTCGACGCCGCCGAAATGCTCGGCTTCATCACCGTCGAGGACGGCGACGTACTGCTCACCGACGTCGGCACCCGCTTCACCACCGCCGACATCCAGGAAAGCAAGCGCATCTTCGCCGAACAGGCCCGCCACCGCGCCCCCCTGGTCCGCACCATCTGCAAGGGCCTCACCGGCAGCTCGGACGGCAGCCTGCGCGCCGGCTTCTTCCTCGACCTGCTCCGCCGCGGCTTCGGCCCCGAAGACGCCCGCCGCCAACTCGATATCGCCATCGACTGGGGCCGATACGCCGAGTTGTACGACTACGACACGGATTCCGACAAGATCACCGCCGATCCAGCGGCCCAGGTCTTCGCGGGTGTGCGGGGGAAGTGGACGGCGTAGCCCGCAGCGCCGTGGACGAAGATTCGCGAACCCGGAACTCGATGGAACCGATCCGTCGGTTGGTGCGTCGGATTGAGTGAAGGACAAATCTAGTTGTAGCGAAGGACGACCAGCTGCGGCGCAGCGAATGTCGCCCTGGGTAGAGTGCTCGACTGCCACCGCGAAAACTGTTATGCCCGAAGGGGGATGGATGACCGACGCCTTAGACAGCACCATCAGCGGCCTCACTCAATGGTCGGAAGATCTGGAACGCAAGGCACAGCGCTACCGGACCTTGCAGAGCCGGATGGACGCGACGACCGTCACCGCGACCTCCGACGGTAACCGCATCAGCGTGACCGTCGACAGCAACGGCGTTCCGACCGCCATCCAACTGTCCGGTGCGACAAAGGGAATGGACCCGACAGAGGTGTCGGCGGAGCTGATGGCGACTATGCGACAGGCCCAGGCAAAGCTGCGCCGCGAGGTGACCGCGCTGGTACACGACATTGTGGGCGACGACGAAATCGGCGCAAGCGTCTTGACGCAGTACACCGCTCGCTTCCCGGATAGTGAGTCGGACTCGGTCGCCCCCGATCCGCGGTCCCGGCCGGCCGAACCGATGGATCCCGCAGCCGAGGACGAGTACTACCGCAACAAGACCTGGCTGGAGTAGCGATGACCAATCCGGAAATTCAGGTTATCACCGATGACCTACGCCGACACGCCTCGACCATTCAGGGGCTGATGGGGACTTTGACGAAGACCGTCGAAGCCGCCTCGTACCTCGGGAATGTCGACGACGGCTACGGCTGGATGATCCGCTCGGTGGTCCATTCGCTGACGGACGACAACAATCGGGGCGCGGTGGAGGCGATCAGCAAAGCCGCGGGCGAGACCGCCGAACTTCCCGGCAAACTCGGCACCAGCGCCGACAAGTTCGACCTATGGGATCAGACGTGGGCTCGCACACTCGCCGAGCTGCGCGCCACCATCGACCGCACGCACCAGGGGCGCTGATGAGCACGCAAATCGGCAAGTACATCAACGAGAACATGCTCGGTGTCGGACTGGATGACGACGCGAAGCCGGCAGACAACGACCTCATCGCCGATGGCACCGATTTCCGCGATGAATACTTCCAGGAAACGCTGTTTCCGTACCACCACATCGGCTTGTCGACGGACGACAGTGGAGTACCCGAGGTATTGAAGGGCACGACCGCCGGTGACGCCTGGCAGACCTACGCGGACCTGAACGGCGCGAATCTGCTCGACGGGCTGCTCGGTGCCGGCGGAGTCGGGCTCGACGTCTGGGAAATGTTCACCGATCCCTTCGGCTACGTTGGCAGCCAGATCGCCGGATGGATGCTGGAGCACGTCGAGCCGTATCGGAAAGTGCTCGATGGATTGGCCGGCAACGCCGACATGGTCAAGGCCTACGCCGATTCCTGGGCCAACATCTCCAAGGCATTGACCGGAGTGAGCACCGACTGGCAGACCGCGGTGCAGACCGATACCGCGAAGTGGACCGGCGCGGCCGCTACCGCCTATCGCAACCGAGCCACCGAAATGACCGACCACATCAGCGCCGCAGGCGGTGTCGCGGCAAGCATGTCCGAGCTCATCGCGAAGGCGAAAGAGATCGTGGGCGCCATCCGCGGCCTGGTCGGCGACATTCTGGCCAGCCTCGCGGGCGCATTGATCGCCTACACCCTCGAGCTCGCGCTATCCCTCGGCGCCGCAGGGCCTTTGGTGGCGGCACAGGTCTTGCAGCGCATCGGTCGCGACGGTCTCAAGATCACTCAGCTGCTCGCCAAGCTCCGCAGCGCTCTCGCTGACCTGATGCCGTACGTCCAGCAGATCGGCGGTGTGATTCTGAAGCTCCTCGCGCCGAAGGAGGAGGCCCCCGCCTAGCGCGGAACCGGGCGGGACTGTCCAATTCGAGATGAAGGTAGATCCGTGAGTAATTCTTTCGGCGGCCAGCAAGGGACACCTCGGCCCGACAGTCGGCAGTATCCGCCGCAGCCGTATTCTCCCCAGAGGTACCCGCCGCAGGCGAATCCCGCGCATTCGGGGCGGCCGGCGCTGATACCGCCTGAGGTGTTGCTGGCCAACCCATTTCAGTCGGGGGATCTGCCGCCGTACAGCATGGTCGACTTGCCCGCGGACTTCTGTATTCCGTGGGGCGGTCGCGATCCGCAAGCCCCTATGCCTCGGTATCGGCCGGAACCTGGGCCGACTGGAATTACGGTTACTGCTTCCCATTTTCGAATGTATCTACCGGTGGATCTGTTGGGGTTCACCGGACCGAGGATCTTCATCAATGGGCAGGAAGTGCCTGATGCCCGCTGGGGTGACACGGTCATCCCCCTTGCTCCCGGCATCTATCGCGTGCATGTGTACACGGCAGGGTTGCGCTGGGCCAAGTTCCTCGGCCTGCAGCGGCTGAGCAACGACTTCGGCTTTACCGATGCATTCATCCCCGTGCCGCACGAGCACAGCACCCGGACCTACTACCGTTCCCCGATCGTCGCCATGTTGCCCGGAGCGCTCGACCCACAACCGCAGCAGTCGCCGGGCATGCGCTGGTTCTATATCGTCGCGGCGATATTCGCCGTGTTCGTCGGGTTCATGCTGTACGCCATCATCTCGAACATTGCAGGGCGGTAGGTCATTTCGACGCCCCGTGCCCACCCACCTATTACCTCGGAGGTAATCGACGCAGCATCGTATTTCGGGAAGCCTGAGACCCATGGCAACCAATATCACGCCACCAACACATCCCCCGCTGGCCGGTGCGCTGCGCGGTCTAGCTGTTGGGCGAATCGTGTTGGGTGCCGCGGCCATCGCGGTGCCGCGGACTATCATCACTGCATTCGGTACCCGCTCCACGCCCGAATTGACCTACCTGACACGGATTTTCGGAGCCCGGGCGATCGCGCTCGGGCTCGGATATTTGACGGCTCCCGCCGATGAGCGTCCCCGGTGGCAGCGGGTGGGGCTGATGGTCGACGTCATCGACACCGTCCACGGGGCCGCTCATGTCGCCCGTGGTGACGTCCCGCGCGCGACGGCGGTCGCGCTGGCGACATTCACCGGCGGCTACATGGCTGTCGGCGCGGCACGGCTCTACCTCGATCTGCGGTAGTCGCTAGCGGGGTACGCGCGAAGGCAGCGCGGTGTCGCGAAGCCCGGATGCCGAGCGGACGAGTGCGGCTACCGCCGGGGAATGTGTGCCTGGGGGCCAGGCGATCACCGTGGTGACGGCCGGCGCGTCGACGACCGGCACCGCGACGTGTTCAGGCCACTGCCAGGCACGGCTGGAGGCGGGGATGACGAGCAGTGTTTTGCCGAGCGCCACAAGTTGGGCGAGCTGCGACTGGGTCCGCACCTCCGGTCCTGGACCGTCCGGGTAGGAGCCGTCGAGCCGGGGCCATCGCGCGATCGGCAGGCCCGGCACATCGCTGACTTCCGCCAGGGTGAGCCGATCGCGTGCCGCGAGCGGATGGGCCGCGGGCAGGAGCGCGATCTGGCCTTCGACGTAGAGGTCCTCGGTGTCGAACCCGGCTAGGTCGTCGTACGGGCGATGCATGAGTGCGACGTCGGCGCGCCCGTCGCGCAGCCGGTGTGCCTGCTCGCCGACCTCACACAGGAGGATTTCGACCGGCGCGGCATCGGGTTCGCTAGCGAGCGCATCGAGGAGGCGTCGCAATAGTTCGTGTGAAGCCCCGGCCTTCGTCACCAGCACCAGCGGCCGCTGCGGATCTCCGGCCCGCTGCGTCCGACGCGCGGCAGTCGCAACCGCGTCGAGAGCCGCCCCGGCTTCTCGAAGCAGCACCCGGCCCGCCTCGGTAAGCGCCACCCCTCGCCGGTCCCGGTCCAGCAGCTGGACACCGAGCCGCCGCTCCAACTGGCTGATCGCCCGCGAGAGTGGCGGTTGCGCGATCCCGAGCCGGACGGCGGCGCGGCCGAAGTGCAACTCCTCGGCGACGGCGACGAAGTATCGGAGCTCACGGGTCTCGAGATCAGGCACGGAGCCAACGCTAATACCCCTCGAGTATCACGGCGTACTGAGTCGGTCTTGGACGCCGAGCACGGAGCGCGCCGAGGATGGATCGCGTGAACGACACGAAGATCGCGCTGATCACCGGCGCGAACAAGGGAATCGGTTTCGCCATCGCACAGGGCCTCGGAGCGATCGGCTACACAGTCGCGGTGGGCGCTCGCGACGACATCAGGCGCAAGGAAGCCGTCGACCGTCTGCGCGCCGCAGGCATCGACGCGATCGGCGTCGCCCTCGACGTCACCTCGGACGACAGCGTCACCGCCGCAGTCACAACCATCGAGCAGACGGCAGGACGACTCGACGTACTCGTCAACAACGCAGGCATCGCCGGTCGAATCGACGGCGGCGCACAGGATCCGACCACGCTCGACCTCGACGTCGTCCGAACCGTCCTCGACACCAACGTTTTCGGTGCCGTCCGGGTGACCAACGCCATGATCCCGATGCTCCGCCGTGCACCCGCACCACGCATAGTCAACATCTCCAGCAACATGGGCTCACTGACCCTGCAGACCGGCCCGATCCTGGCCGCCTACGCGTCCTCGAAGACCATGCTCAACAGCCTCACGACCCAGTACGCCCGCCAGCTCTCGGACACAAACATCATCGTGAACGCCTGCTGCCCAGGCTATGTCGCGACCGACTTCACCGGCTTCAACTCACCGCGCACCCCCGACCAAGGTGCCGCGATCGCCATCCAACTCGCCACCCTGCCGGACGACGGCCCACGCGGCGGTTTCTTCGACGACGAGGGCGTCGTCCCGTGGTGAGCCCGGACAGTCACGGTCCTACTCGCTGAGCTCGGCGCGCCAGTGGGCGAGGTGATTTCGGGTGACGGTGGTGTCGGGGTGGTCCGGGCCGAGGATCCGCTCGCGGTCGGTGAGTAATTGCGCGAATTCGGTTACGGCGGTGGATATATCGCCGGAATTGGCGCGGTAGGCCGCGAGGTTGTTGCGGGTGAGCAGGGTGTCGGGGTGGTCGGGGCCGAGGATCCGCAGGCGGTCGGTGAGCAGGTCCTCGGTCTCGCGGACGGCGCGGGTGGTGTCGCCTGCCTGCTCGCGGTACGAGGTGAGGTTGCCTCGGGTGATCAGTGCGTCCGGATGGTCCTGGCCGAGTACCCGTAGCTGATCGGCGAGGACTTGTTCGGCCTCGGCGATCGCGCCGGGCAAGTCACCGTCGCGCGCCCGGAAGAAGGCGAGATTGCCTCTGTTGTACAGGATTTCGCGATGGTCCGGCCCCTGCACCCGAATTCGGTCGTCCAGTGCGCCGGACAGGTCGATCAGCGCACGCTCGAGGTCGCCCGCGTGCGCCCGAAATGCCGCGAGATCCGCGCGCGCGCGCAGCGTGCTCGGGTCGTCGGGACCGAGCACGCGAACCTGATCGGCAAGCAGCGGTTCGGACTCGGCGATCGCCCCCGCGATGTCGCCGCTACGCGCCCGGATGGACGCGAGCTTCACCCGATTGAACAGCACCCGCCGATCGTCTGGGCCGAGCACCAGCAGTTGGTGCGCGAGTAGCTCTTCCAGATCCGCGATGGCACCGGACAGGTCCCCGCTATCGCTGCGGTAGCCCGCGAGATTGCTGCGTGTCGCCAATGTGTCGGCGTGGTCGGCGCCCAGGATGCGACGCCGGTCAGCCAGCAAATGCTGTGCCGACGCGATCGCACCGGACAGGTCGCCCCGCAGCGCTTGGAGCGACACGAGCCTGCTCCGAGTCGCCAGCGTCGCCTCGTGCTCGGAGCCAAGGACGCGGCGCAGGTCGGTGAGCACGCCGGCCAGTTCTGTCGTGGCGCCCGCCAGATCGCCTGTCTCACCACGACATACGGCGAGATTATGCCGCGTTGCGAGGGTGTTCAGGTGGTCCGGGCCGAGCAGGCCGATCTGGTCGTCGAGCAGGCGTGCGTACTCGGCGAGCGCACCGCGCGGATCGCCGCTCTCCATCCGCCGTACCGCGAGGTATTCCCTGGCGTGCAACGCATCCGGATGGTCCGCACCGACCGCTGCCACGATGGAGGGCAACCACGCGGACCACAGATCGCGGTTGTCGGCGGCCCGCGAGCTCTCGAGGGTGGCGAGAAAGGCAACCGCGCGCCCGCTCTCGCCGCATTCGAGATAGTGGCGGGCGGTCGATCCGCGTGCGTACTCGGCCACCCTGGCGCTGGTGCTGCGCATCGTGGCCGCGATGATCGCTTGATGCGCGTCTTTGACATCGAGGTCGAGCTGGGTCGTGAGGACCGGCAGCAGCGCGTTGTGGGCGATGCCCAGCGATTCTTGGGCGGTGCCGGGACGGTTACGGGTGATGAGCGCGCCCAAACTCACCGCGATATCGCGAATCCGGACCTGGCTCATGTTCTCCCGAAATAACGACATCGCGGCGTCGACCAGCTCGATGGGCAGTACCGGTCCCGCACCTGCCGCGACGAGGATGGCCAGCAAGGGACCGATCGCGTCCGCGGTAGCGGATCCGGCGGCGTACATCGCTGTTCGAATACGCTGGGCAACAACGGACTCCAGTTCCTTGCCGACCACTGAACGCTCGACGAGAAATGGGGCCACTTCGCTCTGCAACCGCGCCAGCAGCCAACCCCCGGCCACGACGACGAGATCTTCCGCCGGCTCGCCTGCCCCCGGATTGCTCAGCCACTTAGGGATCCCGCGCACGCGCCTCGGCCTGCGCTTGGGCCCGGTCGGCGCTGGACCGCCCCAGCCAGGATCCGTCGGCGGGCCGAGCCGAACCAGTTCGCGGTACCCGGCACCAACGAGCGCGGCGATGTCCGCAGCGGTCGGTTCGGACAGTTCGACGCGGTACATGTGGGCGAGATCCGGGCTCTCGTCGGTGCCGGAGCCCGCGCGGATTCCGGCGATGACGCGCACATGTCGCAGGTCATCGCGACGAGTGAGCTCGGCGACCGCGGCGACCAACAGCTTTCGGCTACCGGCTTCCGGTTGGTCCAGTCCGTCCAAGACGAGGGTGATCCGACTGCCCGGCCTCGACAAGTCGGCCAGCGGTTGCCGAACATAGATGTCGAAGACGTCCAGGTCAGCGGCGTCGGTGCGATCCTGGGCAGCGCGCAGCGCCTTGGCGTAGCCGGGGACCCGCTCGACCAGCTGGGCGGACAATTCCGCCGCGACCGACTCGACCGAACTACTCACCGTGAGAAATATTGCCGCGGTGACGTATTCGGACGCGATGGACAGGCCGTCGACCACGCTCGGACGAATGAGTAATGCCATGAGCGTCGACTTACCGCAGCCGGGCGGGCCGACAACCGCCCGCAACCGCTGACCACCCGCATCGATCACCTCGGCGAGACACACCCGCATCGGGTCGGTCAGCAGCAGTCGCCGCGTCAGCTGATCGACGAAACCGGCGGCGGGACGACCGGTCAGCGCGTCCCGGCGCCGAGCCACATTGGGCACCAGCCATAGTCCGGCGTCACCGCTCGGACTCGTCGACACCGAGCCCGCGGTGAAGGACAAATGCAGCGGCTGCTGCAAGGTGCAGCCACGAGCAACGGGATCGACCAGGTCATACGGCAACAGATTCTCACCGCGCCGGGGCAAGCCGGTGCCGAAGGTGGAAAGCATTGTGCGGGTGAAGCATCCCGCATACGCGGGTCCATCACTCGCGGCCACGAGCAGCTCCATCCGCCCGGCCGCGCGGGCGAGCGGTCCGGTCCACAGGCGGGCCGCGCCTCGGAGACCTTGTTCGGTGTCGCAGGCGTCGATCAGCACGATCAATCCGTCCAGCGCAGAGGTGTTGAGCCGCTCCCTGATGCCCTGCGTCAGGTGAAAAGCGTTGTCCGAGCGGGGCAGCAACGGCGAATCGCTGGCCATCAGATAGAAATCACCCGAATTCGTGGCAGTTCCGTGACCGACGAACGCGATCAGCAGGGTAGCCCGCTGTTCGTCCGCACGGTCGAACGCCTCGTCGATCGCCGTAACCAACTGTGCGGCAGTCGGATCGAGCACCGGGCCATCGGTCGTTGTCGCCGACTCCCACCCTCCGCTATCCCGTAGCCCGGCGTACAGACCGGTGGCCAGCGAGTCGGTGAACCCGAGCTCGCCGAGCGCCGCACACTCCGATCCCACCACCAGCGCGAGCCGTCCTCCCATGCAAGAAAGATACTCGCGCCTACTTGACGAGTTGGGCTCGCCAGTGGGCGAGGGTGGTTTGGGTGCGGATGGTGGCGGCGTGGGTGGGGCCGAGGGCGCGGAGTTCGGCTACCAGCAGGACTTCCAGGTCGGCTATCGCTCGGGAAATGTCGCCGTTTTCGGCTTGGCGGGTGGCCAGGTCGTTGCGGGTGGCGAAGGTGTCGGGGTGGTCGGGGCCAAGGACGCGTAGGCGGTCGGCCAGGAGTTGTTCGAGTTCGGCGATGGCGTCGGGCAGGTTGCCGGTGTCGGCGTGGTAGTCGGCGAGGGTGCTTCGGGTGGTGAGGGTGTCGGGGTGGTCGGGGCCAAGGACGCGTAGGCGGTCGGCGAGGAGGTGGGTGAATTCGGTGGCGGCGCCCGCGAGGTCGCCGCTGCGGGCGCGGAACGCGGCCAGGCTGTTGCGGGCGGCGAGGGTGGCCGGGTGGTCGGGGCCGAAGATGCGCAGGCTGTCGGCGAGGAGTTGTTCGAATTCGGTTCGGGCGCCGGTGACATCGCCGTTTTCGCCGCGCCAGTAGGCCAGGCTGTTGCGGGTGCGCAGGGTCTGCGGGTCGTCGGCGCCGAGCACCCGGCAGCGGTCGAGGCGTAGATGTTCGAAGTCGGCGATGGCACCGGCGAGGTCGCCGAGGTCGGCACGGTTGGACGCCAGGTCATTTCGGGTACGGAGGGTATCGGGGTCGTCCGGGCCGAGGAGGCGGCGCTGGTCGGAGACCAGTCGCTTGTATTCGCTTCTGGCACCGATGTAATCGCCGCAGCGGGCCCGGTAGGTGGCCAGATTCGTGCGCGTGCCAAGGGTTTTCGGATGGTCGGGGCCGAGGATGCGCAGCCGGTCGGCCAGCAACAGCTCGAAGTCGCTGATAGCGCCGACCAGGTCGCCGCTTTCGGCGCGATGGTATGCCTCGCGGCTGCGCGTGGTCAGCGTATCGGGGTGGTCGGGACCGAGGGTTTCGACGAAGGCGGGCACCCAGGCGGCCCACAGATCCCGGTTGTCCGCGGCTCTCGTGGTTTGCAGCAATTCGAGGAAATGCAGGGCGCTGGCCGAGTCCCGATACGCGAGGCAATGGCGCACGGCTGATCCGCGTGCATAGTCAGCTGCACGGTCACCGGGACTCTGCTTGATGGCCGTCACGATGGCCCGGTGCGCGTCTTCGAGTTCCGCGCCCAGCTTTCCGCATTCGGCACGCAGTCCGGGTAGGACGGCGCTGTGGGTCACGCCGAGCGACTCGCGCGGCGTGCCGGGACGGCTGCGGGTCACCAGCGCGCCGAGCGCCACTGTCATGTCCCGGATTCGAGCGATGTGCAGATCGAATCCGCGCGCCGTCAACGCCGCGTCGAGGAGCTCGATCGGCAGCACCGGCCCGACACCGGCCGCGACCATAATGCTGAGGAAAGTGCCTGTCGCACCGGCCGTTTCGGGATACATCCCGCGCAGTCCCGCATCGACCCGCAGCGCGACGATCCGATCGAGCCCGATACCGGCCGCCACCGCGCCGTCGGTGATGCTCGACGCCACCTCCAGCAGCATCCTGGCCAGCAGCCAGCCGCCGGAGACGACGTGCGGGCCCTCGGCGTCCGTCGGCGTTTCGGTGAGCAACGACTGGATCCAGTTCACCCAGTCCGCCGGATCGGCGGGCGCACCGCTGCCGCGCGCCGAACCGACGACGGTGGCGATGTCGTCGGCGGCGGGTTCGCCCACGTCGATCCGGTACATGTGGGCCAGCGCGGGATCGTCCTCTATGCCGGTGCCGTCCCGGATGCCGACGATGACCCGCACATGCCGCAGGTCGTGGCGGCGGGTGAGATCGGCGATGGCCGAGATCAGCAGGCGTCTGGTGCCTTCCTGCGGCTGGTTCAATCCGTCCAGCACGAGCGTCACCCGGCGACCAGAGGTCGACAGCCGCGCCAGCGGATGCCGCACCGACAGGTCGAAGATGTCGAACTCGTCTCGAGCCAGATGCGCGTGCACCGCCTGCGCCGCCTCCGCGAAACCGGGTACCCGCGCGCTCAACTGCGCGGCGAGCTCGGCCGCGACCGCCTCGATCGAGCTGGCGGCGGTGAGAAACACTGCGGCGGTGATGTATTCGGGGGTCACCGCCAGGCCCTCCACCAGGCTCGGCCGGATCAGCATAGCGAGCAGGGTGGACTTGCCCGCACCGGCCGGGCCGATCACCACCCGCAGGCGATTACTGCCCGCGTCCACGATCGTGTCCAGATGCTCACGGACATCGGGCGTCACCAGCAGCCCACGGGTCAGCTGGTCGACGAAACCCGCTGCGGAGCGCCCACTTACGGCATCGCGATGCCGAGCGGTGTTGGGCACCAGCCAAAGTCCCGGATCCGCACCGTGCGCCGCCGACGCCTCGCCCGAGGTGAACGAAAGGTATTGCGGCTGTTGATGAACGCATTCACCGGCGATCGGGTCGACCAGATCCGCAGGCAGCAGGTTCTCACCACGCAGCGGCAACCCGTCATCGAAGGTGGACAGCATGGTCCTGGTGAAGCACCCGGAGAACGCGGGCCCGTCCCCCGCCGCGACCAGCATCTCCATCCGGCCCGCCGACTGCGCGAGCAGATCGGTCCACCGGCGCGCCGCACCGATCACCCCCTGCCCGGTCTCGCAGGCGTCGACCAGCACCACCAGGCCGTCGACGGCCGACTGATCCAGTCGCTCCCTGATCTCCTGAGTGAGGTGAAAGGCGTTGTGCGAGTTGGGCACCGCGGGCGAGTCATACCCGAGCAGATAGAAGTCCTCGGCGTTGGTCGCGACGCCGTGTCCGATGAACGCGAGCAGCAAGGTCGCCTGCCGCTGCCCGGCCGCCTCGAATGCCGCGTCGACCGCCGTGACCAGCTGCGCCGCAGTCGGATTCAGCACCGGGCCGTCGTCTTCCGTCGCGGAGCGCCACCCGCCCGCCTCGGTCAAACTCGCGTACAACCCCGTCGCGAGTTCGCCGGTGAACCCCAGTTCCCCCAGCGCCGCACACTCGGACCCGACAACCAAAGCGAGTCGTCCTCCCATGCAAGCAACATACCCGCGTGCTACCGAAACGGATCACACACCCGCAACCTGGGCATACCGTCGTCACAACGATCGCGTCACGTTCGCCGAGCCGTTCCTATATCGAAACGTGCTATCCGAGACGTAGTGTGGCGGGCCTGGATACGAGTGGGAGGAGATCGTTGCGATGAGCGACCCCGTGGTCGGCCTGACGGGTACGCTCACCTCGCCGATCCGAGGCGCGGGGCTGCTCGGGGAAGTCCTGGTGGCAATTCGAGGGGGGACCGAGCTGTACATCGCACGTGCCGTCGAAGCGATCCCAGCGGGCACCACCGTGTTGGTCATCGCCGTCAGTCCGGGACGCATCGTCGATGTGGTGCCCTGGATACCGCTGACGCCGGATCCGGCCGAAACCATTTGAAAAAGTAAGGGAGACAACCGTGCTGGGCTACCACGTACCAGACCCGGACGAGGCGATGCTGATCAGCGGCGCCAAGACCAAAGACAACGCGCCGTTCAAGGTGGTGATCGGACGCGGCACCTGGGCCGTGCCGCTGTTCCGCAAGGTCAGCTACCTTTCGCTGGCCATGTTCGAGGCCGAGATCAAGGAGCGCTGCGTCACCAAGCAGGCGATCCAGCTCGAGGTACGCGCGGTGATCGCGTTCAAGGTCGCCAACGACACCACCTCGATCGTGAATGCCGCGCAACGCTTCCTGTCCGAGCAGGAAAAGGAGATGTCGGTCCTGACCGGCCGCATTTTTTCCGGCCATCTGCGCTCGATCGTCGGTTCGATGACGGTCGAGGAGATCATCCGGGAACGCCAGAAACTGGCCGATGAAGTGCTCGTCGCCTCGAAAGTCGAGATGGGCAATATCGGACTCTGGGTGGATTCCTTCCAGATCCAGTCGATCGACGACGGCAACCTCGGCTACATTCAGGCACTCGCCGCGCCGCACAATGCCACCGTCCAGCGCGACGCGCAGATCGCGCAATCGCAAGCGGCGCAGCTGTCCGCGCAGGCCGAGCAGGAGTCGCTGCGCAGGCAGGCGGAGTATCAGCGGGAGACCGCGATCCTGCGCGCGCAGTATCAGCACGACATCGACAAGGCGAATGCCGAAGCGGCACAGGCGGGTCCGCTCGCCGAGGCGATGGCGCTGCAGGAGGTGCTCACCGCACAGGCCGAGCAGGCCCGCAAAACGGCGGAGCTGCGCGAGCAACAGCTGCAGACCGAAGTGGTGAAACCCGCTCAGGCAGAAGCGGAACGGGTGCGCATCCTGGCCGAGGCCGAGGCCGACCGCACCAGGATTCAGGCCGCCGCGGCCGCGTCCAACAACCGGATCGCGTTGGACCAGTTGTTGATCGAACAACTTCCGGAAATCGTCAAGCAGGCCTCGAACGGGCTGGCGAACGCGAATCTGACCGTACTGAACGGCCCGGACGGGGTGAGCGAACTCGTCAACGGAATGGTGGGTCAGGGACTCACCGTTTTCAATTCATTGCAAAAGGCGCTTTCGTCCAACAGTGACGATAACGCGGGCTAAGGTGGCCGGGTAGCGACGGCGCGACGAGGAGCGGGTGTTGGTGTCCATCGGGAAATTGGTGTCGTTCGATAGCTCTCGGGGATTCGGGTTCATTCGACCGGAGGACGGCGGGCCGGACGTATTCGTGCACGTCAACGACATCGGTCTGGATGAAGACGAGTTGCGGCAGGGGCGGGTGTTCGAATTCGACATGACAGAGGGTGATCGTGGGCCGAAGGCGGTCAATCTGAGCGTGGTCGGTGGCCAGCCCAGTCCGCCGCCGGTGCCGCACAAAACCAAGCACAGGTCGAACTCGGGTCAGCTCAACGCCACCGAGCACAAACGACTGATCACCGAGCTGCTCCTCGACGCGAGCCCGGCACTCACCGCGGGCGAGATCCTCACCATCCGCGACCGGCTGACCGTCTTCGCCGAACAACACGGCTGGCTGGACGAATAGGCGGTCCTCGTGCCGCCGCATCCGCGAGTTCGATGATCTTGTCGGATGCGGCGCTTACGATCATCGGCAAGTACCGATGAGTTCTGCGTGGTCAGTCCGTCGGTACCGGTGAGAACCGAATCCGAGGAGGATCACGTGGACCTACCGGTGATGCCACCCGTTAAACCGATGCTGGCCAAAACCACGTCCGGGGTGCCACACGAGGGCGGGCTGAGTTATGAGCCCAAGTGGGACGGCTTCCGCTGCATTGTCTTCCGCGATGGCGACGAGGTGGAGCTCGGCTCCCGCAACGATCGTCCGCTGACCAGGTATTTTCCCGAGGTCGCCGAGCTACTGAAGAAGGCGCTGCCGCAGCGGTGCGTGGTGGACGGCGAGATCGTCGTGGTCACCGACGAGGGCCTCGACTTCGACACCCTGCAAAATCGGCTGCATCCGGCCGCCTCCCGGGTCAACAAGCTGGCCGTGGAGACGCCCGCCAGCTTCGTCGCCTTCGATCTACTCGCCCTCGGCGACCAGGATCTGACCGAGGAACCGTTCGCCGAACGCAGGCGACTGCTGGAAACCATCCTCGACACCGAGCTCGCGCGGGTGCACCTCACCCCGATCACCCAGGATCCCGAGGTCGCCGAGGACTGGTTCACCCGGTTCGAGGGTGCCGGCTTCGACGGGGTCATGGTCAAGGCCAACGGCCTGGCCTACCTGCAGGACAAACGGGTGATGCTCAAGGTCAAACACGAGCGCACCGCCGACTGCGTGGTCGCCGGATTCCGCTGGCACAAGGACGGCGTGGGCGTCGGATCGCTGCTGCTCGGGCTCTTCGACGACGAAGGCCACCTGCACCACGTCGGCGTCGCGAGCAGCTTCACCGCGGCCCGGCGCAAGGAACTGGTCGACGAACTGGCACCGCTGCGCGAGAACGCGCTGGAAAACCATCCGTGGCGGGAATGGGCCGACGCCGCCGCGCAGGCCAAGGCCGACGGCAAGATGCCCGGCGGGGTCAGCCGCTGGACCGGCGGCAAGGACCTGTCCTGGGTGGCGCTGCGCACCGAACTGGTCGCGGAGGTCCGCTACGAGCACGTGCAGTCCGGGCGGCTCCGCCACGGCGGGAGGCTGGTTCGCTTCCGCTCCGACCGCACCCCCGAATCGTGTACCTACGCTCAACTCGACGAGGCACCGCCCGCGGAATTGAGTGCGATCTTCAGTGAGGCACAGTGACCGCGTCAGTCGATATCGAGACCGACGGCCGGACCGTCACCATCAGCAATCCCGACAAGGTGTATTTCACCAAGCGCGGCGACACGAAACTCGACCTCGTGCATTACTACCAGGCGGTGGCCGAACCGTTCCTGAATGTGGTCGGCGGCAGGCCGCTACTGCTGGAGCGTTATCCCGACGGCGCCTCCGGTAAGTCGTGGTTCCAGAAACGGGTGCCGAAATCGGCGCCGGACTGGCTGCACACCGTCGAGGTGTCCACCCCGAACGGCACCACCGCCGACGCGCTGGTCGCACACGATCTCGCGCACATTCTGTGGGCGGTGAACCAGGGCTGCTTGGGTTTTCACGTGTGGCCCAACCGGGCGGACAACCTGAAGATCGCCGACGAACTGCGCATCGACCTCGATCCCTCCCCCGGCATCACATTCGACGACCTCGAGCACGCCGCCGTGCTCACCCGAGAGTTGTTCGTCGAGTTGGGTATCGAGTCGCGGATCAAGACCTCCGGCTCCCGCGGCCTGCACATCTACGTTGCGCTGGAACCGAATTGGGATGGCTACCAGGTGCGCGCCGCCTCCGTCGCGCTGGCGCGCGAGCTGGAGCGCCGCCATCCCGAGGAGATCACCGCGCAGTGGTGGAAGGAAGAACGCGGCAACCGCGTGTTCGTCGACTTCAACCAAAACGCCCCGCACAAAACGGTTTTCGGGGCGTGGTGTGTGCGCCCGAAGGTGGGCGCGCAGGTGTCGACGCCGATCGCCTGGTCCGAATTGGACAACGTCGCCCCCGAGGAGCTGACCATCGCCACCGTGCCCGCCCGGCTGGCCGAGCTTGGCGACCCGTGGGCCGATCGCGCACCGCAATCCATTGCGCCACTGCTGGAAATGTCGGAACGCGATATGGCGTCGGGTCTCATGGACGCGCCGTGGCCGCCGCAATATCCGAAGATGCCGAACGAGCCGCCGCGCGTTCAGCCGAGCCGTGCCAAGAAAGAGGAGTAGTCGACCCGGCTACTCCGTCCATAACACCCAGGTGCCGCTGCGACTCGCAGGTTCGCACACCAGCGCGCGGCCATCCGCGGTGCGGCCTGTCTTCGCCGTAGTGCCATCGCATTTCGCCCCGGCCTGCTGGACCGCCGTGGCCACGGTGTACGGGCCCGCCCACTGATAGGTGCTCCCCGCGCCGAGGCAGATCAGCGTGCCGCCGTCCGCGGCGCTGCCGATCTGCCCGACCTGGCTCTCGGTGCAGGATGCGCCCTTTTTCAGGTTGCTCTGATTCGCCGTCGACGGGCTGGCCGTCGTGGTTGCCACCGGCGGCGCGGCCGTGACCGTCGGCTGCGGCAGCTGGTCCACGGTCGTCGGTGCCGTGACGCTCGCTGCGGGCTTGTTCGCGCGAGTCAGCGAGTCCGGCAACATATTTCCCGACACCACGATGACCCCGGCCAGCGCCGTCACCTCCGCGACGCCGATCAGCAGCGCGAACATCGCCATCACCCGGCCGCGGGGATGCGAGAACGCGATGAAGCCGAAAACAATGGCCACCGGGAACAACCCGACCAGCGCGGCCACCAGGGCGACAATCGCGTACGGATTCACAATGGGCGGAATCTCCACCCGCAACCGACCGGTCCGACGCCGCGCAGGCACCGGTTCCTGCCACCGCTCCTCGGGCTCCGGATCGGCCCACTGTTCCTCTTCGCCTGCCGCAGGCCACCGGTCGTCCTGCCCTGCCGCAGGCCAACGTTCACTTTCACGGCGTTCCGCCCGTGCCATGCCAGGTCCCTCTCCACACCAACAAACCGTGCAGGAACCTCGGACTGCCCGGACCCGCCCCGATATCCCGACCCACAATAGGGGCCCAACGGCGCGACATCATCTGAAACGTCCAATTACTAGCCGTTTTCCCCGCTGGAGGTCCATGATGATCGGAAAGTGTCACTGATCTTGCGCTGACTCCACAGGAGGATCCATGTTCGGTAGCACCAACTCCGACGGCCGGGACAATCGGCCGTGGCACGCTCAGGCCGGCGATCTGCTCGGCGACAATTACAACGTTCCCGGCCTCATTTTGTGTGCGCTCGGCATCGTCGCGCTGGCGTGCACGCTCACCGCCGCGGGCTACGGCTTCCACGACTGGACCCAGACCGGCGCGATCGTCACGGCCGCGCTCTGGATTCTCGGCATCGGCGCCCTGCTGGTCGAGCATCGCCGCGAGGAAGTGATCGAGCTGAAGCACGGCAGGCTCGGCCACGCTCCGGGCCATCGGCGGCCGGTGCGCTACAGCATGGAACCGGGCGACACCGCACCCGACGCGCTCACCTAGCGAACGGGGACCGCCGCTCGCTCAGTGGCGGCGGTCCACCCTCGGTAGCGACTCGGTGACCAGTGTCATCAGCATGTCGGCGAGCAGCTCGTGCACCTGCGGGCGGGTCAGTGTGCCGCGGGTGATCCATTCCCGGCCCGCGACTTTCACCAGCCCGCCGTAGGCGCGGACCATCGCGCGCAATGCCGCACTGCGTGCGGAATCGGCCAGGCCGACCATCAGCAGCAGCCGTTCGGCGGCCGCGTCGTCGGCCTGGTCGAGGATCTGCTGCACCTCGGGGTCGTTGCCGACGCCCTCGTGGCTGGTCACCTTCACCCAGGTGCTGCCGTGCTCGGCGATGGTATCCAACAGCCAGTGCACACTGGCATCGACACGTTCGCGCTCGGTGCCGGTGGGCACGATCATGTCGTCGAGCCTGGGCAGGGTGACCATCCGGCGCACCACCACGAGGTATAGATCGCGCTTGTTGCCGAAGTAATGGTTGATCAGACCGCGGGCCACCCCGGCGCGCTGGGCCAGCTCGGCGGTCGAGACCGCCGCGTACGGGCGCTCGCCGAACATGTCGATCGCGCACGCCAGGATCTCGGCCCGCCGCTCGTCGGGTTCCAGCCGACGGCGGCGCGACGGCGCGGCATCGGCCGGCGGCGCGGGCGCGTCCGGCGCGCCGGTCTCGCTTGTCGTATCAGAGAGACCGGGCAATGAGATCCTTCATCACCTCGTTGCTACCCGCCAGGATGCGCAAGACGCGGGCGCCGGTGTAAAGCTGCGAAATCGGATACTCCGTCATGTAGCCGTAGCCGCCGAACAGTTGCAGGCAGCGGTCAACCACGATACCCAGCTGGTCGGTGAGCCAGTACTTCGACATCGCCGCGGTGGGAATGTCGAGCTCACCGCGCAGGTGTTCGATGATGCAGTTGTCCAGGAAGGTGCGGCTGACCTTCGCGATGGTGGCGCACTCGGCCAGCTCGAATTTGGTGTTCTGCATCGCGAACAGCGGCTTGCCGAAGGCTTCGCGGCCCTTGGTGTAGTCGATGGTCAGCTGCACGGCCTTTTCCATCATCGCGACCGCGATAATGCCGGTGACCAGGCGTTCCTGGGCCAGCATCTGCATCATCTGATAGAAGCCGAGGCCCTCGGCCTCGCCGAGCAGGTTCGACGCGGGCACCCGCAGTCCGTCGAAGAACAGCTCGGCGGTGTCCTGGGCCTTGCCGCCGATCTTGTTCAGGATGCGGCCGCGCTTGAAGCCGGGGGTGTCGTCGGAGACGTCGGCGAAGATCAGCGAGACGCCGGACGCACCCTTGGTCGGGTCGGTTTTGGCGGCGATGATGATGCCGTCGCAGAGCCAGCCGTTGGTGATGAAGATCTTCGAGCCGGTGATGACGTACTCGTCGCCCTCGCGGACCGCGCGGGTCTTGATGTTCTGCAGGTCGGAGCCGGTGCCCGGTTCGGTCATGCCGATCGAGAGCACCATCTCGCCGCTGGCCGCCTTGGGCAGCACGCGCTGCTTCAGTTCCGCGGCACCGAACTCCTTGATGTAGGGCGCGATGATCGAGGTGTGCACCGGCATGCCCATCGAGCCGTCGCCCGCCCGGGACTGTTCCTCGATGATGGCGGCCTCATGCGCGAAAGTGCCGCCGCCACCGCCGAATTCAGTGGGGATGGCGGTGCAGAGCAGGCCGAGCTCGCCGGCCCGGTGGTACAGCGCGCGATCGGGGTGGCCCTGCGCGACGAATTTCTCCTCGTGCGGGACGACCTCCTTCTCGAAGAACGCCTTCGCCAGGTCGCGTACCGCCTCGACCTCGTCGTCACTCCATGCGGCGCGTGCCATCATCGGATCCTTTGCTCGCTGCTGTGCCTGATGTCGGCGCTCCCGGGTCGTCCGTGGTGACGCAAGCTGCCGCCGCCAGGACCCGTTCGCGCCGCTCCGGCGTCGACGCCGGTCATCGCCATCAGATTCTCGCACTATTGGCAGCTTGTCAACAAGCCTGGCACGCGTGACACCTACTCCGCGCCCGCGGTGGTCAGCTTGCGGGTTGTTGCGCCTGGTTGACGGCGGCCAGCGAGGTGAAGATCGGCGTTTCCGGATCGGCCGAGATGCCCTGCCTGCGCAGGAAACCGTCGATCAGGCCCCAGACGAATTCGGTGGCCTGGTCGATGAATTCGGCGGTGCGATCCGGGTGCGGCAGCGTCGAATCGGCGAGCCACAGGTCGGTGATGGAGACGACGACGCCGACCACCGCGCGGGACAGATAGTCGATGCCCGCGGTGTCGATCGGAATGGACTCGGCGATGTCGCGCGCCTGCCTGGCGAAGCGGTCCGAGGCGGCGCGGCCGAGGTCGAACTGCAGCACCGTTCCGTCGGACTGCTGGGTCACCTGCGCCTGGCCCAGGAAGCGAAAAACGTTGGGATGCTGCAGGATACTGTCGGCGTAGCCGGTGAGCACCCGCCGCAGCGCGGTCCGTGGCGGTTGCAGCATGAGCGTCAGATCGTTGCCTGCGGCGGCCGCGGCGGCCTTGGCCATCCGGTGGCCGATCTCAGTGTAGAGATCGGCCTTGTCGGCGAACTGCCGATACAGGCGGGGCTTGGTGATGCCCGCCTCGCGGGCGATGTCGTCCATGCTCGGCCGCGGCCCGTCCCGGTCGATCACCCGGATCGCGGCATCGACGATCTCCGCACGGGAGGTCGTCGCATGGACGCTGGGACGTGGCACGACCGCAGCATACACGTACCGGCGGTACGTTAATTAGCGTGAGGTACGCCATACTATGCGGTTAGCTCTCCCGTTCCGGGAGTTTTCTTCGTACTGTCAGTATCGGAAAACGTACTACCGGTACGGGCCGGTTCCAGCGAACTGCATGCAGTCGCCAGTGTCCAGTGCCCGGCCGACCACCGCATGACCGTCCGGCAGCCCGCACCCGAACGAGGCAAGAAGAATGACCAACGAGCTCGACACCGATACGCCCCGCCCGGATCGAGAGTGGACGGTGACCACCGACGGCACCGAACTCGCCGTCTTCGAATGGGGGGACCCCGCCGCCGCACCGCTGGTCTTGGTGCACGGTCTCACCGACACCCACCGCGTGTGGGCCACCGTCGCCGCGCTGCTGACCGACGGATTCCGGGTGATCACCTACGACGTGCGCGGCCACGGTCGATCGGCCACTCCGCCACTGCTTTCCGGCTTCCGCCTGGACCGGCTCGCCGCCGACTTCTTCGCGGTGATCGACGCGGCGAGCCCGAAGCGACCGGTGCACACCTGCGGGCACGGCTGGGGCGCGGTGCAGCTGTGGGAGGCGGTCTGCGATCCGCGGGCGAACACCCGAATCGCCTCGTTCACCGCCATTTCCGGCCCGAATCTCGATCACCTCGGTCTGTGGTTGCGCGCCATGGCGCCGCACGCCCGGCTGCACGCGGGCGATCTCGGCTGGTGGTTGAGCGGGGCGCGCTGGACGCTGAGCCCGGTGCCCGTCGCTCGCAGGCTGTATCCGCCGAGGGTGCGCACGCTGCTGGTGGAACGACTGGGCGGCCTCTCGCCGGTGCCGGCCAGGATCGCGCGCACCTGGCGCACGGATCTGCTCGCGGGCGCCCGCATCGCGCAGGCCAACCTGCTGCATCACCTACAGCGGCCGAGGGTTCGGCGCACCGCGGTGCCGGTGCAGTTGCTCGTCGACACCACCGACCCGTTCGTGCCCGCCTCCATCTACGACACCTCGACGCGCTGGGTGGACCGGCTGTGGCGCTGTGCCGTGCCGGCCGACCACTGGCTGCCGGTCACCGAGCCGCTGCTGGTCGCCGAGGCGATCGCCAATTTCGTCGACGACATGCGGGCCGACCACGCCGCGATCACCCCGCGCAGCAGCTGACCTACCTGATAACTCGACATCGATACGGAGATCCCATGCCGGACGCAGCCCAGCCGCTGATCCGCACCCTTGGCGCCCCACTGCCCGACGAATTCGACCGGCTCACCGACTCCGATCTCGCCGAACTGGACCGCCTGCTGCGCAACGCCGTCACCGCGCGCGGCGAGCGCCTCGCCGCGGCGGTCGAGTCCTCGCTCCAGCTCATTCCCCGGCTGATGCGACCGACCGTGAAGCGGGCGCTCGGCTTATGAGCGCTCAACTGATGGCTCGTGCCGAGACCACCAAACTCGCCCGCCTGCTTGACATTTCCGATCCGGCAGAGCTCGACTTCCTCAACGGCCTTTCGCCGGAAGCGATTCGGGAATTCCGCGAGCGGGCCACCGATCTGCTGTTCAACGGCGACGCCGCCCGCATGAAACGCGTTGCCGCGGCGACGAAATTGGTGCCGGCCGCGATCAGCGCCAAGGCCGCCGAGCGCGCGTTCGGCCCGGTGTTGTGCGCGGCCGTCGCGGGTTCGGTCGAACCCGCCCGCGCGGTGGACATCGCCAAGGCGCTGCCCGCCCGCTTCCTCGCCGAGACCGCGATTCAGCTCGACCCGCGGCGCACCGCCGACATCATCGCCGCGGTGCCGCCGCGGCTGGTCGTCGAGGTGGCCCGCGAGCTGCTGCGCCGGGACGATCACGTGACGATGAGCCGTTTCGTCGGCGTGGTGCCCGAGGAGTCGATGCGGGCCGCGGCGCCCGCGCTCGGGGACGCGGATCTGCTGCGCGTCGGGTTCCTGATGGAGGACAAGTCCGCGCTGGACCGGCTGATGGGCCTGGTCACCGACCGGCTCGCCGGGGTCATCCGCGCCGCGCACGAACAAGACCTGTGGGCCGAGGGACTCGACCTGCTCGACAGTGTCGGACCCGAGAATCGGGCCGCACTCGGCGACATCGCCGCCGGGCTCGGTGGCGAGGTACTCGACGGCCTGATCGAGACGGTCCGGACGCTCGACGCCTGGGACTCACTGCTCCCGGTGACCGCCGCGATGAACGCGGACAGCTTGCGCGCGTTCGCCGAACGGCCTGCGGTACAGGAGGAATCGGTGCTCGCCGCGATCATGAATGCCGCGCTGAACAAAGGGTTTTGGCTCGACCTGCTGCCGCTCGTTGTGCATCTGCAGCCGTCGCAGCTCGCCATTCTCGCCGCGCGCCTGGCCGACAAGTCCGACGAGGAGCTCGGTGACCTTGTCGCCCAAGCGGATACGGCGGGCCTGTGGAGCGCCATGTTGCCGATCGCGCTGGCGATGACCGAGACCGATCGTCGCCGGATGGCCGGTCTGCCGATCATGCGGGACCCGGACGTGCTGCGCGCGGTGATCAACACCACCGCCGAGCACGAACTCTGGTCGCAGGCACTGCCTTTGGTGGACGCGCTGCCCGACTCCGCGACGCCGATCCTGGCCTCGTGTATCGGCGATCTCAGCACGGACCAGATGCTGGCCGCCGTGCTCGTCGCCACGCGCAGTGACAACATCGACACCCTCGTCGATATCGCGCTCGCGCAGGACGCCGAGGGCCGGGCCCGAGTGCTCGAGATCATCGACGGGATGGACGATCTCGACGAGTTCCTCGCCGCGCTGACGCCGGACACGCCAGCGGTGGTGTGGCAGGGCTTGATCGAAGTGCACGCGGAAATCCCCGCCGCGCTGCGCATTCGGCTGGCCGACCGCGCGCGGCACTGCGGGCGTACCGCCGTCGCCGACGGCCTGCGCGCGGATCCAGCCTGACGCGAACGACCGGCGGCGCCACCGGTGAAGTGATACTTTCGCCCCATGATGGGACCGGCTGGTCAGAGGCCTCCTAGCCTCAGCAACGCCGGATGGCTGCACGAGCCGTTGACGCCGATCGGGGCGATGCGGCCGTACCCGGACGGCCCGGTGCCGCCGCAGCCGCTCGGCCGATGGCGGCAGCCGGGCGGTCACCGGGGGCGATGGTGGTTGCTCGGCGCCGCAATCGGCGTCTCGACGCTGGTGGTGGTCGGCGTGCTCGGGGTATCCGACAGCAGGCCCGCCGATCCGGTGCCCGACCTGCGGGGCTACCACTACGTCGACAATCTCTGCGCGATTACCGATACCGCGCCCTACCTGCACGCCGGATTCGTCTTGGCGCCGTCGAGTTCGGCGACGCTGAAGTATCCGCTGCACCAAACCCGCCTGCACCCCGCGCTCGACTCGATGACGTGCACCATCCGTCTCGCTTCGCCGGGATCCAGAGAGCGGGCCGACGACACCACGCTGGTGGTCAACGCGTTGGTGCACAAGCGAGCCGATCCCGGTCCCGAGTTCACCGCGCGGTTCGAGACCTGGACGCAGGCCGACCTCGCCGCGCACGACGACGTCACCAAGATCGGCGGTCTCGGCGACGAGGCGTACCTCGTCCGCAAGCAGACCGAGCACGCGCCGAACACGGGGGTCACCCTGGCCGTCCGCGACGGCTGGACCACCTTCGATATCAGCTGGTTACACCCGCCTTCGGTGGTCACGACCACCGATATCAAAGTGCCGGAGGTCATCGAATTACTGAAGCGAACCGCCGCCACCACGATGGCGCTGCTTCGCGCGTAGGCCATCGAGAGGCAACCGGGCGGCAACCTGGTCGCGGAGTTTGCGACAATGGTCCGGTCGATTTCCCAGCTCACCGAAGGATGCCTGTACCACCGATGGCCGAAAGCATGATCGATCCGGACGAGCTCGCGACCTGTCTGCGGGTACTGGACCAGGCCGGACAGCTGGAGAAAGAACATCCCGACTCGGTGGCGGTGCAGCGCGCGGTCGGCCACATGTTCAAGATGCTCAAGCAGCGGCGCCGGATCGAGGCCAGGACGGCGGTGGCCGATGCCGACCGCGAGGTCATCGCCGCGACGGCCACCGGATCGCCGCAGCGGATCGATGACGAGACCGCGGGCATCCCGCTCGCCTCGAACGCGCGCGGCGCCACCGCGGGCACGCTGATCCGGGCGCGTCCCTGCTACATCTGCAAGCAGCCGTACACGCAGGTCGACGCCTTCTATCACCAACTGTGCCCCGAGTGTGCCGCGCGCAGCCACACCAAGCGGGACGCCCGTACCGATCTGACGGGCCGGCGCGCGCTGCTGACCGGCGGGCGCGCCAAGATCGGCATGTACATCGCGCTGCGGCTGCTGCGCGACGGCGCGCACACCACCATCACCACCCGCTTCCCGAACGACGCCATCCGCCGGTTCGCCGCCATGGACGACAGCGCGCAGTGGCTGCACCGGCTGCGCGTCGTCGGCATCGACCTGCGCGATCCGGCGCAGGTGGTCGCCCTCGCGGACGACGTCGCGGCGCAGGGTCCGCTCGACATCCTGATCAACAACGCGGCACAGACGGTCCGCCGCTCCCCCGGTGCGTACAGCGCGCTGGTCGACGCCGAGTCCGGTGCGCTGCCCGCCGGTGCGCTGCCCGATGTGGTGACCTTCGGTAAGACGATGCAGGCGCACCCCACCGCGCTCACCGCCTCGCTCACGCCGACGCTGACCGCCGCCGACGTCGCCGAGCTCGCGCTCGTCGCGGGATCGGCTACCCCCGAACGCATTTCGCGTGGCGTGGCGATCGATGCCGGCGGCCTGGTGCCGGATCTGGCGCACACCAACAGCTGGGTGCAGACCGTCGCCGAGGTCGACCCGACCGAGCTGCTCGAAGTGCAGCTGTGCAATTCGGTCGCGCCGTTCATCCTGGTATCGCGGCTCCGCCCGGCCATGGCCGCCGCCGCGGCGCGGCGCAAGTACATCGTCAACGTGTCGGCGATGGAGGGCCAGTTCGCCCGCGCCTACAAGGGACCGGGGCACCCGCACACCAACATGGCCAAGGCCGCGCTGAACATGCTGACCCGCACCAGCGCTGGCGAAATGCTCGAAGCCGACGGCATTTTGATGACCGCCGTGGACACCGGCTGGATCACCGACGAGCGGCCGCATTACACGAAGGTCCGGCTCGCCGAGGAGGGCTTCCACGCGCCGCTCGACCTGGTCGACGGGGCGGCCCGCGTCTACGACCCCATCGTTCAGGGTGAGCACGGCACCGACCTGTACGGCTGCTTCCTGAAGGATTACCGGCCTTCGCCCTGGTAATCCGGCGGCTCCCCGGGCAGAATCGGCCGCAATCCGACCTGCTTAAGGGGCTGCATGGTGAATCAGACTGGGCTCGGCGCGAGGATGCGCGATCGGCTGCCATTCCTGCGCTGGTCGACTATCCGGATGGGGCTCGGCATGGGCAACGTCCTGCGCACCGGGCAGGTGGGTGACGGTCGCGAGCGGGCCCTGCTCGAGCACGTTCGAGCCACCGCCACGGCGGGCGATCCGGACAGTGTGCTCGCCGCGATCGACGATTTCGCCCGTAATCGCAGCCTGCTGATGAACATCGGCGACGAAAAGGGCCTGCTTCTGGACAACGCCATCAAGCGGGCCGAGCCGACGCTGCTGCTCGAACTGGGCGCCTACTGCGGGTACAGCGCGGTGCGCACCGGCCGGACGATGCCGTCGAGCGCGCGACTGGTGTCGGTCGAGGCGAGCCCCGACAACGCCGAGATCGCGCGAGCGGTGATCGAGCACGCGGGCCTTGCCGACCGCATCAGCGTGGTGATCGGCAAGATCGGCGACGGCGGCGCGACCATGCGGCACCTCGCCATCGAGCACGACTTCGGGCCCGGCGCACTGGATTTCGTGTTCATCGACCATCTGAAGACCGCGTATCTGCCGGATCTGAAGTCGATGCTGGACGCGAGTTGGCTGCATCCGGGGACGATCGTGGTCGCCGACAACGTCCGAATTCCGGGAGCTCCCGGGTACCGCCGGTACATGCGCGAGCACGAAGGGACGAACTGGCGCACCACCGAGCACAAGACGCACCTCGAATACCAATCCCTGGTCGCCGATCTCGTACTCGAATCCGAATACCTCGGCTGACGGTTACGCTGGGAGGATGCTGTATCGGCTGCTGGCCGACGCCACCGCCGCGGTGCATTTCGTGTTCGTGGCGTACGTGGTCGTCGGCGGTTTCCTGGCGTGGCGCTGGCCGCGCGGCATCTGGCTACACCTGATCGCGTTCGGCTGGGGATTCAGCACGGTGCTGTTCGGGTTGGATTGTCCGCTGACGTATTTGGAGAATTGGGCGCGGCATCGAGCCGGCGAGGCCGGGCTGCCGTCGAGCGGGTTCATCGACCACTACATCACCGGCGTGATCTATCCGGAGAACGCGCTCGGGCTGGTTCGGGTGCTCGTCGCGGTGTGTGTCGCGGTGTCGTGGGTTGGCTATGGGTGGCTGCGGCGGCGGGCGGCCGGGTCGACCACCCGCCTTTCGGCATCCCACTAGTTACACATCCGAATAGATTGGCCGACAGCCGCTTTCACATACCCGATCGATTGTGCGCGAGCTGCTCGGCGACGACCTTCGCCACCTCGGCGGGGCGCTCGTCCAAATAGAAGTGACCGCCGGGGAACGTCGCGCGGTCGAAGGTTCCGGTGGTGAACTCGCGCCACTCGTCCGCTTGGTCCGGGGTCATCGTCGGATCTTGGGTGCTGACGAGCGCGACGATGTCGGCGGCCAGCGGGGCGCCCGGGGTGTACCGATAGGTCTCGACGGCCTGGTAGTCGCCGCGCACGGCGGGTAGCACCAATTCCGCGAGACTTGGTTCGTCGCGCAGCATTTGGATCGGCACGGGGTCGGCGGCCAACCGCTCCAGCTCGGCGATCAGGTCGCTGTCGGAGCCGAGATGGACGCGCTGAGTCTCCACGAAAGTCGGTGCGGGACGGCCGGAGACGAACAATGCCGTCAACGCCTGCCCCTCGCGCTCCAGCCGACGCGCGGTTTCGAACGCCAGTGTTGCACCCATGCTATGACCGAATAGCGCTAGCCTGTCAATGATTCCGAGCTTCAGCACTTCCCCGGCAATCCGCTCGGCGAGCGTATCGAGTTCGGTGATCGGCGCCTCGCCGAGTCGATCCTGCCGTCCGGGATACTGCACTGAGGACACCGCGATGCCCGCACCGAACTGCTTCGCCAAATCTCGATAGGCGGTCGCGGGACCACCACCCGGCGGGAAACACAGCAGGTGGTGCCGGGGAGTCGCGTCGGGACGCAGGCTCCGCAGCCAGTCACCGGACTCGATGGATCTGCCCATGTATAACTCCTCCTCAGACGGAACTATTACGCTCTTTCGCGTGAACGCGCACACACGGCTGGTCCACGACTACGAAGCCGGAATCGGTGTCACCCCCTCTGCCATTACGCCCGCACCCGATCCCGGCAGCAATCTGGCTGCGACACTGCCGGTCTGGTCGCTGTCGGCCGGGTCGGTCGCCGCACTGATCGCCGCCGCCAACCGGATCCGCGGCGTCCGCGGGCTCGACCCGGTCGCGCACCGCATCGACCCCGCGCGCATCACCGCCGCGTTCTGTAGTGAACGGTTACTCAGCATCGGCGGTCGCCCCGCGACGATGTTCGGCGACCTCTCCGGATTCTTCCCCACCTTCGACGGGTGGGTGCGCACGCACGCCAACTATCCGCACCACCGTGATCGGCTGCTCACCGCGCTCGGGCTGCCGCTCGACGCGCCGTTCGATCTCGCTGTCGCGCACATGGCGATGAGTCGCGCGGCCGACATCGAGGATCATGCCGCCGCGCACGGGGCGATCGCGGTGCGGGTGCGGACCGAGCAGGAGTGGCTGGGTAGCGCCGAGGGGTGGGCCGCCACGATGGGGCCGCTGGTCGCGATCGACCGGCGAGCCGATCGCGGGGAGCCCGGATTGCCGGTCGGTGCCGCGCCTTTTCAGCCGTTGCGTGGGTTGCGGGTGCTCGATTTGACGCGCGTGATCGCCGGTCCGGTGGCGACGCGGACGCTGGCGTTGCTCGGCGCGGATGTGCTGCGGGTGGATCCGCCGCACCTGCCGGAAATCTCCTGGCAGTACGCGGATACCGGGCAGGGTAAGCGGTCGACGCTGGTGGATCTGTGGGCGCAACTGCCGCTGGTCCGGGATCTGCTGGCCTCGGCCGACGTGCTGGTCACCGGATATCGGCCGGGTTCGCTGGAGCGCGCGGGTCTCACCGCCGCGATGCGGCCGGGAATGGTGCACGGTCGGGTGAGCGCCTGGGGCGAGGCCGGACCGTGGGCCGAGCGGCGTGGTTTCGACAGCATTGTGCAAGCGGCGTCCGGGATTTCGATCGCCGAGGGTGCGCCGTCGGTGCCGAGCGCGCTGCCCGCACAAGCGCTCGACCACGCCTCCGGTTACCTACTCGCCGCAGGCGTTATCGATGCGCTGGCCGCTCGGGCGTCCGACGGCATCGGCCGTGACGTGCGAGTCTCCTTGGCGCGCACCGCCTCCTGGCTCCTCGCCGCCCCCGACCGCACCCCCCGTCACCCACCCGCCGCCCTGCCCGACCCCACCGAGGTCGTGTCGCACGGCGACGTCATCACCGCCACCCCCGCCATCGCCGAATATCCCGCCTACGCCTGGCCCGCCCCCACCTTCGGCGGTGATCGCCCCGCCTGGCCCCTGAAGACCCACTGACCGCCGCGCCCATAGTGAGCCGCGGGCATGGCGAACGGTGCGCGCGGAACCGATGCGAGACCGGCGGTTAGTCTCGTTGGGTGCGGCAGAAGATCATTATGGATGTCGATACCGGGGTCGATGATTCTCTTGCGCTGCTCTACCTGCTGGCGTCGCCGGAGGCGGAGATCGTCGGGATCGCGTCGACGGCGGGGAACGTGCCCGCGCCGCAGGTGGCGGCGAACAACCTCGCGTGGCTCGACGTGTGTGCGGCGCCGGAGATCGAGGTCGCGCTCGGTGCCGCCGAGCCGCTGGCGATTCCGTTGCGCACCACCGAGGACACGCATGGGCCGCAGGGGGTCGGGTATGCCGAGCTGCCGCTCTCGGCGCGCGTCCTTTCGCCGCGGTCGGCCGCGCAGATGTGGGTCGATCTGGTGCGCGCGCATCCCGGCGAGATCGTCGGGTTGTGCACCGGGCCGCTGACCAATCTAGCCCTGGCAGTCCGGCTCGAGCCCGCGCTGCCGACGCTGTTGCGCAGGCTGGTGATCATGGGTGGCGCGTTCAATCATCCCGGCAACACCACACCCACCAACGAGTGGAACGTGCACGTGGATCCGGAGGCCGCCAAGGAGGTCTTCGACGCCTTCTCCGCCGCGCCGCCGGATCGCAGGCCGATCGTCTGCGCGCTCGACATCACCGAGACCATCGAGATGCGGCCGAAGCACCTGTCACTACTGGCCGAACGCGCGGGCAGCGTTCCGGTGGAGACGGTTTCGGAGACCGATCCGCCCGAGGCCAGGTCGGCGGCGAGCAATCCCATTGTCCGGCATGCCACCGACGCGGTGCGGTTCTACTTCGACTTCCACCAGCTCTACGACCTCGGCTACCTCGCACACATGCACGATCCGTTCGCGGCGGCGGTGGCGCTCGACCCGGCCCTGGCCGTCACGCGTCCGGCGACGGTCGACGTCGAGCTCACCGGAACCTTGACGCGCGCGACGACCGTGGCCGACTGGGCGGGCATGTGGGGCCGAGAACCCAACGCGGACATCGTGATCGGCACCGATCAGCAGCTGTTCTTCGACCGGCTGATCACCAGGATCGGCGATTTCGCGCGGACGGTGTACCCGCCGAATGTGTGAGACAGGAGACGCCGTGCTCGGCGACAAGGACGACAACGCCTATCTCACCGAGTTCCGCGACCGGCTCGGACTGCCGGGAATTATCGACGTCCACACACATTTCATGCCGGAGCCGGTGATGCGGAAGGTATGGGCCTACTTCGACTCGGCCGGTCCGCTCACCGCCCGCGCCTGGCCCATCGCTTACCGGGCGGACGAGCAGGTCAGGTTGAAGACGTTGCGCGGCTTCGGTGTTCGCGCCTTCAGCGCCCTCGTCTATCCGCACAAGCCGGAGATGGCGGCGTGGCTGAATGAATGGACCGCCGAATTCGCCGCGCGCACACCGGATTGCCTGCACACCGCCACGTTCTATCCGGAGCCGGACGCCGGAACCTATGTGGCTGCCGCGATTCAGCGCGGCGCCCAGCTGTTCAAGGTGCATATCCAGGTCGGCGGCTTCGATCCCGGCGATCCGCTGCTCGACCCCGCCTGGGGGTCGATTCAGGACGCGGGCATCCCGGTGGTGATCCACTGCGGATCCGGTCCCGTAGCAGGCGAATTCACCGGGCCGGGGCCCATTGCCGCACTGCTGCGGCGCTTTCCCCGCCTGCGGTTGATCGTCGCGCACATGGGCGCGCCCGAGTACACCGAATTCTTCGACCTGGCCGAGCGATACCCGGCCATCCGCTTCGACACCACCATGACGTTCACCGACTTCTTCGAGGAAGTCGATCCGTTCCCCGACGCGGAACGCGACAGGTTGCGTTCCCTCGGTGACCGCATCCTGTTCGGCAGCGACTTCCCGAACATCCCTTACACCTACGGGCACGCCGTCTTCGCACTGGAACGTCTAGAGCTCGGCGACGAATGGTTGCGCAAGGTCTGCTACCGCAATGCGGCGGATCTGTTCGGTATCGAGTAGGCCGCTGCGGGGCATTCACGCCGACGCGACGGTGAACCGGGTGCGACGATGTGCGGGCCGCTCTGCCTCGTCGAGCAGGGCGACGGCGAAGTCCTCCATCGAGATGGCCGATTCGCCGTCGGGGCCTGCGAGCAGTTCATCGACGCCGGTCTGGTAGGTGCCGGTGCGCTCCCCTGGTTCCAGCAGCGCAGGCGGGCTCAGATAAGTCCAGTCCGCGACGGTTTCGGCCCGGCACAGTGCCAGCTGGTCGGCGCATGCCTGCGCGATCGAGCGCAATTCCGTGGGAAAGTCGGGGGTTTCATGCAGCGTCATGCCATCGGCGCCCGGCACCAGAAGCGTCGACGCACCGCCGACTACCAGCAGGCGAACACCATTGTGCGCCAGCACTTTCAATAGGACAGACGTCATCTCGGGCAGTTCGCGTTCCTGACCGGTCGCGGGCCGGGTCGCGGTGATCACGAGATCCTGTCCGGCGCTTAGCGATACGACGTCGTCGAGATTCATCGCGTCACCGATCCTGACCTCGGCCGCGAGCGGCACGGCGGCCGCACCGGCCGGGTTCCGCATCACGGCGACGACCTCATGGCCGCGCGACAACGCCTCCGCCACCACCCGGCTACCCACCTCACCTGTCGCACCGAACACCGTGATGCGCATGATTCGTCCTCCTCCGTGCCGTTTTCGATTGCTTAGCTCTAAGCAACTTACCTTAGCGCTGAGTAATTCCCGGATGAGATACCTCACCGTTGAGATATTCGCTAGAGTGCGTGGGTGACCGATCACGTCGACCACGTTCTCGCGCAGTGGCAGGACCAGCGCCCCGACCTGGACGTCTCCCCCATGGCCGTGCTCGGGCGGCTGTCCAGGCTGACGCAACTCAGCGGCGCCGAACTGCGCAAGACCTTTGCCGCGCACGGCCTCGACGCCGCGTCCTTCGACGTGCTGGCCACGTTGCGGCGCGGCGAACCGCCGCACAGCCTGACCCCCACCGAGCTGATGCGTTCGGCGATGGTCACCTCCGGCGCGATCACCCAGCGCCTGGATCGTCTCGAGGAACGCGGCCTGGTGCGCCGGTCCCGCAGCGAATCCGATGGTCGCGGCATCCACGTCGCCCTCACCGACGCCGGGCACAAGCTCATCGATGCCGCACTTCCCGATCATGTCGCCACCGAGGAACGACTACTCAGTCCACTCACCCCGAAACAGCGCGCCGCACTCGCCGACGCGTTGCGCACGTTGCTCGAATCCCTCGGCGACGCAACCTGATCCGCCGTCGCACGAGGCGCATGAAATCGTTAGTTGTGCGGCGCGCGCCGGGCCGATCGGTGCGCGGATCAGGCGGCTGGCAGTGCGGCGACCAGGCCGCGGATGTAGTTGACGCGCTGCTCGGTGTCGAAGACCTGCGCGCGGTCGGCGATCTTGACCTGGGTCGCGTAGTAGAAACCGGGCCCCTGAACACTGACCTGCACAAAGCCCTGGATCTTGTCCTCCTTGACGGCCAGGAACAACAGGCCGAGCAGGCAGAAGACCATCAGCAGCACCGCGAGCACGATCGCGTACGACGGGATGCGCTGGTTGACGCTGGTCTGGTTGGTGACAATCCACGTGGTCCCGGCCAGCGGATGCTGCCCAGAGGGCGTCATGACCTGGGTCGCCGTGCACCCGATATCGCCGACGGTCACCAGAACCGGCAACGGCGTGAACGAATTCCACTGCGGCGGAGGCGGTTCCGGCCCGGAAATCCACTGTGGCCGAACCAAACGCGGTTCGGACGGTCGGGCAATCGCTTCATCGGACATCGCCGCACCTCCTTCGCCCTGCGGAGGGCAGGATCCCCCCGCATCACATCGGCTGGCGAGTCCTCGTCGCCGCGTCATCGCCAGCTGAGGAACCTTCCAATCTACTACTCGTCAATACGGCTCGACAACTAGCAGATCTTCCGCAAATATCCATCGGACGCGATGTTTACGCAGGTAGACCGACCTACCGAGGCGGCGGGCAGGCCACCGACTCGATAGGTCAGCGACCGATCAGCTCTCGGTGCGATCCCAATGGAACGGACAGTGCGTCCCGCCGAGTCCGATCGTGGTAGCTCGATCGAACCGGAACCCGTGCTTCGCCGGATCAATCGCGCCGATCCAATTCGCGTCGAACTCACACATCACCGGCGTCAGCTCGGCCGCCGAATGCGCAACCAGCACTTCATGATAGAAGCAGCGCACGATATCGAGGTGGTAGCTCTCGGCATCGTCCACCGTGCGCGCGAAGCCGAATCCCGCACCGAAGGCATACTTCTCGCGGGTCTTCGACACCGCGACCAGCGCGGCGAACGGATCCTCGGCGGCATCGAGCATCGCCCTCGTGCCGGCCTGAACAGCCTCCCCGAGAGGTTCGACGAAGGCCGCCCGCAGCGCGGCGATGGTGACCTCCCGCCCGAGCCGAGGTTGCAACGCCCGGTAGGCGACCACCAAGGCGAGCGTCATTTCCAGGTTGTAGCGCGCGGGCTCATCCACGCAGCGCTCCGCATCAGCGGCGGTCAGCTCGACGAGCGACGCACGCATACCGCTGAACAGACCACCGGGCAGGGCCGCGTCCCGCAAACTCCTCGCGAGATGGTCGAAAAAGGCCTCGACGATCGCCGTCGAGTCGCCCGCCACATCGGGAACATAATCGTCTCCGGCAAGGCCGAAACGGTCGGTGTTCATACTGCGTCCCTTCGAGACATCGCCGGTCTCGAACACAGCACAACCCACACAGCGGAGAGTCGGCCGTGCCCGCCACCGACGAGCACGCCAACGCGCTCCACCGACCTACCTGGCGCTGACGATATTCCTGGATAGTCCCGCGGCTGCGGAACATTCGCAGCATCCCACGCATGCGGCACCCTGTCCAATAGTCCTGGCACCGAGCTTCTTTCGTGACTCCGAGTCCGATGGGCGCGAGCTGGTCAGCACGGCGGACAGCCACGATCAGACGGTCGACACCGCAGGAAATTCTGTCTAGACTGTCCAGATGGGGATGCCACAGGTAAAGCAGGAGGCGGACACGGTGCAATGGCAGGTTCAGGAGGCCAAGCAACGGTTCTCGGAGGTGCTCCGCGCGGCGGAGTCCGACGGCCCGCAGACCATCACCCGGCACGGCGATGCGGTGGCGGTGGTCATCGATATCGAGGAGTACCGCAGGCTGACCCGACCGGACATCAGCTTTGTCGACCATCTCCTTGTGACGTTCTCCGGGCTCGGCGATGAAGTCGCCGACGTGCTAGACGAGGTCGAGAGCGAGCGACAGCACAGCCTGCCGCGCGATGTCGATCTGTTCGACGACGCCGCAGGGTAGCGGGCGGAGTCGTGAGCGAGCGTCAGCGAGCGAACCAAATACACAGCGCGCCGGAGCGCACGACGGAGCCGAGCGCTAGCGAGGCGGAGTCGTGAGCTACCTCATCGACACCAATGTCTTGTCCGAAGTGATGCGGCCCAAGCCCGCGCCCGCGGTCCTCGATTGGTTCACGCGGGCTCGCCTCGCCGACCAGTGGCTGAGCGTGGTCACGATCGGCGAGCTTCGCCGCGGCGTCGCACTGCTGCGGCATCGAGGCGGGATAGCGCGGGCGGAGAAGTTCGAGCAGGCGATCGCCGACATCGAAAGCAGGCACGGGGATCGGATACTCCCGGTCACCACCGAGGTCGTCCGGGCCTGGGCGCGCATCAGCGTGCACTCGATCGACATAGCGGATGGGCTCATCGCGGCGACCGCGTTGACGCATGGCCTCGCCGTGGTCACCCGGAATGTGAAGCACTTCGAGGAGACCGGGGCCGCGGTCATCAACCCCTTCGGTGCGGGTTAGTGGGTGTCGAAGGCGCGGAGGAGTTCTTCGGCGGCCAGGGCGGCGGTGAGGGTTCCGTCGCGGACCTGGCTTTCCACTTGGGCGCGAATGGCTTTCACGTCGGGGTTGTCGGCTAGGCGGCGCAGCAGTTGGTCGTGCACCATGGTCCAGGTCCAGTTGATTTGCTGGCGGCGGCGTTTCTCGTCGAATTCGCCCGCGTCGGTGAGGACGCGGCGGTGTTCGAGGACGGTGGCCCAGAATTTGTCGAGGCCAACGCCTTCCAAGCCGCTCATGGTGAGCACCGGTGGGCGCCACAGGGCGTCGTGCGGGTGGATCAGGCGCAGCGCGCCCGCGAGTTCGCGGGCGGCCGACTTGGCTTCCAGTTCGTGTTTGCCGTCGGCCTTGTTGACCGCGACCAGGTCGGCGAGTTCCAGCACGCCTTTCTTGATGCCCTGCAACTGATCTCCGGTGCGCGCCAGCGTGAGGAAGCAGAAGACGTCGACCATATTGGCGACGGTGACCTCGGATTGGCCGACGCCGACGGTCTCCACCAGGATCACGTCATACCCGGCGGCTTCGAGCAGCACGATGGTCTCGCGGGTCGCCTTGGCCACCCCACCGAGGGTGCCCGCGGTCGGCGACGGACGGATATAGGCGTTGCGCTCCACCGACAGTCGCGCCATCCGGGTCTTGTCGCCGAGAATCGAACCGCCGGTCCGGGTGGACGACGGATCGACCGCGAGCACCGCGACCCGATGCCCCTGCCCGATCAAATCCATCCCGAGCGCATCGATGAACGTCGACTTGCCGACACCCGGAACACCGGTGATGCCAACACGATTCGACACCACCGCGGTCTCGGAACTGTGCTTGTCCGGCGTCAGCCGCAGCAACAACTGCTGCGCCGACTCCCGATGATCGGCACGCGTCGACTCCACGAGGGTGATCGCCCTCGCCAAGGCGGCCCGCTCCCCCGCCCGCACCGCCATCGCCATCGCCTCGACGTCGATCGTCCGACTCCGCCCCGCCGACCGAGGTGCACGGTCAGCCCGCGACACCGACCCTGCGGCGTTGTGCTCGCTCATTCGCCCTCGGCGGAACCCTCGGCGCCGCTACCGCTTTCCGAACCAAGCCCGGGGTGGCCGAGTTCGGTGGCGAGCTTCTTCAGCAGGTCGATCGCGGCGTCGGCGATGACGGTTCCCGGCGGGAAGATCGCCGAGGCACCGGCCTCGTAGAGCGCGTCGAAATCGCCGGGCGGGATGACGCCGCCGACGATCACCATGATGTCGGGCCGACCCGCATCGGCCAGTGCCTGCCGCAGGGCGGGCACCAGCGTGAGGTGGCCGGCCGCCAGCGAGGACACGCCGACGACGTGCACGTCGTTGTCCGCCGCCTGCTGCGCCACCTCTTCGGGGGTCTGGAACAGCGGGCCCACGTCGACGTCGAAGCCGAGGTCGGCGAAGGCGGTGGCGATCACCTTCTGGCCGCGGTCATGACCGTCCTGCCCCATTTTCGCGACGAGGATACGCGGGCGACGACCTTCCGCCTCGCCGAACTCCTCGACGAGCTCGCTCGCCTTGGTGATGTTGCTGACCTTCCCTGCCTCGTCGCGGTACACACCGGAGAGGGTACGGATCTCGGCCTGATGCCGACCGTAGACCTGCTCCAGCGCGTCGGAGATCTCACCGACGGTCGCCTTGGCGCGCGCGGCGTCGATGGCGAGGGCCAGCAGGTTGTTCTCCATGCCGCCCGCGGAAGAGTTTGCGGCACGGGTCAATTCGGCCAGCGCGCGTTCGACCTCGGCCGAATCACGGTCGGCCCGCAGCTGCCGCAGCTTCTCGATCTGCTCGGCGCGCACCCGCGAGTTCTCGACCTTGAGGACCTCGACCTGCTGGTCCTCTTCGGCCTGATACTTGTTGATACCGATCACCGGCTGCTGCCCGGTGTCGATTCGCGCTTGGGTGCGCGCGGCGGCCTCCTCGATGCGCAGCTTCGGGATGCCCTCGCCGATCGCCTGCGCCATCCCGCCGTGGGCTTCCACCTCGGCGATATGCGCGCGGGCCCTATTGGCCAGCTGATGGGTCAGCCATTCGACGTAATACGAACCGCCCCAAGGATCTACGGGGCGGGTGGTCTTCGACTCCTGCTGGATGAGCAGCTGGGTATTGCGCGCGATGCGGGCGGAGAAGTCCGTCGGCAGCGCGAGCGCCTCATCCAGCGCGTTGGTGTGCAGCGACTGGGTATGCCCCTGAGTCGCGGCCATCGCCTCGATGCAGGTGCGCGCGACGTTATTGTAGGCGTCCTGCGCGGTGAGCGACCACCCGGAGGTCTGCGAATGAGTGCGCAGCGACAGCGATTTCGAGCTCTTCGGCTCGAACTTCGCGACCAGCTCGCTCCACAGCAGCCGCCCCGCGCGCAGCTTGGCAACCTCCATGAAGAAGTTCATGCCGATGGCCCAGAAGAACGACAGCCGCGGCGCGAACTTGTCCACCTCCATGCCCGCGTCGATACCGGCCCGGATGTACTCGACGCCGTCGGCGAGGGTGTAGGCCAGCTCCAGGTCGGCGGTCGCGCCCGCTTCCTGAATGTGGTAGCCGGAGATGGAGATCGAGTTGAACTTCGGCATCTTGGCGCTGGTGTAGGCGAAGATGTCGGAGATGATCCGCATCGAGGGCTTCGGCGGATAGATGTAGGTGTTGCGGACCATGAACTCCTTCAGAATGTCGTTCTGAATAGTTCCGGCCAGCAGCTCCGGTCCGACGCCTTGTTCTTCTGCCGCAACGACATACAGCGCCAGGATCGGCAGCACCGCGCCGTTCATCGTCATCGACACGCTGACCTGGTCGAGCGGGATGTGGTCGAACAGCTGGCGCATGTCGAGGATGGAATCGATGGCGACACCGGCCATCCCGACGTCACCCTGCACGCGCGGATGGTCGGAGTCGTAGCCGCGGTGGGTGGCAAGGTCGAAGGCGACCGAAAGGCCCTTCTGCCCGGCCTGAAGATTGCGCCGGTAGAAGGCATTCGAGTCCGCGGCGGTGGAGAAGCCCGCGTACTGGCGGATGGTCCACGGCTGGTTGACATACATCGTCGGGTACGGGCCGCGCACGAACGGCGCGACACCGGGCACGCTGTCGAGCGGATAGCCCTCGGCCACCACGCCATCCCGATCGGCCTTGGTGAACACCGGTGGCACGTCGATGCCTTCGGGTGTCGACCACATCAGCTGTTCGGGGGCGTAGTGGTTGGCCTTCGCGGCCTCGCCGATGTAGGCGTCGACCTGCGCGGAGTCCACCGCGGCAGGTTCCGGCGCGTGCTCGGTCAGCGGCACCTCGGCGAAACTGCCGATGACGTGCTTGATTTCACCCTGTTTTTGCGTATGACTCAGTGTCATCTCAGGCTCCCACCTTCTCCAGCAGGGCGGACAACGCGGCGACCGCATCGATCTTCGCCGCGAGATATCCGTCCGGACGCTGCGCGTCATCGAGCTCGGCGACCGCCTTGGCGGCACCGGCCAGCAACACCGTCTCCACTCCGGCGGCCCGCAACTGCGCCACCGCCGCACCGGCTTCCACGCCGTACCGCTTGTCCGAACCACACAGCACCGCGATCGGCGCACCCGATTCGGTTGCCGCCGTGGCGATCGCGCCCACCTCCAATGGTCCGGGATTGATGGATTCGATACCACCGGAGGCCAGCAGGTTCGCGATGAAGGTCACTCGAACGTTGTGTTCGGCGACCGAACCGAGCGGCACCAGTAGCGCTTTCGGCCGCGCGCCGTGCTCGGCCAGGTAGGCGTCGGACCGGTTGCGCAGCGCCTCGAACGTGGCACCGTAACGAGCCACCCGATCGTCCTGGCGCGCCGCCTCGGACAGCGGGCGCTCGGCCAGGTTCGGGAACTCGTTGACCCCGGTGACGGACGTCTTGCGGTGCGCGACATCGGAATCCCGCGCCGCCTTGGTCTCCGCGATGCGCTCGGCCAGCAGCCCGGAATCCAGCGCGGCCAGATAACCACCGGCCGCCTCGATTTCCTGCATGAACGCCCACGCCTTCGCGGCCAGCGCGCCGGTCAGGTCCTCGACGTACCAGGAGCCGGCACCCGGGTCCTGCACGAAGCCGAGGTGGGATTCCTCGAGCAGCAGCAGCTGGGTATTGCGCGCCATCCGGTCCGCGAACGATTTCGAGACGCCGAGTTCACCGGCGGGCAGCGCCGAATCGAAGGTCAGCACGGTGACCGCGTCCGCTCCGCCGACACCGGCGCCGAACGCCGCGAGGGTGGTGCGCAGCAGGTTCACCCACGGATCGCGCTGGGTCATCATGGCCGCGGAGGTCACCGCGTGCTGCGGCGCGCCACCGAAATTCGGTGCGCCGCACGCATGCGCGACGCGGGCCCAGAGTTGGCGGGCGGCACGGAATTTGGCGATCGTGGCGAATTGGTCGTCGGTGGCGGCGAACCGGAAGGTCAGCTGCGCCAACGCGTCCGCGATGTCCAGGCCCTCGGTGAGGGCGCGCAGGTAGGCCAGGCCCGCCGCGACGGCGGCACCGAGTTCCTGGGCGTCGGAGGCGCCCGCGTTGTGGAATACGGTGCCGTCCACGGTGATCGCGCGCACCGCCTCGGCACGCGCGACCGCGGTGGCGGCCACGGTCACCGTTTCCGCGAGTTCGATGTCGGCGGTTCCGGCGAACCTACTGGTGAGCGGTGCCGCGCCGAGGCAGACCTGAATGTCCTTGCGGGAGGCCGCGTCATAGCCGTCGAGCACGGTGTACAGGTGCGCGGCCGCGTCGGCCGTCGCGGTGCCCGCGTCCAGGGTCAGCGGCGCGAGATCGAACAGCAGACCGGACAGCGCGGCGGGCAGCTCGGCCGCGGGCACACCGCGCTCGCCGACGCCGAGCCATACGGCGCTGATGCCGTTGCCGAGACCAGCCATGATCTCCCGGTTGACCGCGGCGGCGTCGGGCCCGCCGAAGTGGGCGCTCACGTGCCAGCCACGGTGCACGTCGCGGGTGGCGTCACTGCCCCGGACGAACGGATACGCGCCGGGCAGCGGCTGCTCGGGCAGCTCGTCCTGCCGGGTGTACAGCGGGGCGATGGTGAGCCCGTCGTAGGTCGTTTCATCGAGCAGGTGCTCTGGTTCGTCCGGCAGTTCGGCGATCTCGACCCGCCGGACCTTCGCCAGCACCCCGGCCACACCCTTGCGCCACGCGGCGAACTGCGGCACCGGATCCACGCCCGTGGGCGCCGATCCCGGTCCGGGCTCTGAAGCAATCGGCATAGCTTGCTTTCCTCTTCCACTCGACTGCAGGCGCACCCGTGATTGTGTGCCGAAACCGCCGTATTCGCCCAGTTCAGCGAGTACTTTGGTTAACGAGCATTCGTCCCGTTTCCTCTGATGCTAGCGGCAACACTGCAACGCGTTGTCCCCTAGTACCACTACCACCCGGTAATCTGGCCCCGGTGACCAGGCTGATCCGTGACCCGCGTGTGCTCGCGTTGATCGTGGGTGTCGTCGCGTTGTTCGTGGCGGCGATGCTGGTCCCGCTACCCAGCCCGCGGCAGATCCAAGACTGGGCGACCTCCGTCGGGCCGATCTTTCCGGTGCTGTTTTTCGTGGTGCACGCGCTGGTGACGGTCGCGCCGATTCCGCGGACGGTGTTCACGGTGAGTGCCGGGCTGCTGTTCGGGCCGGTGCTCGGCATCGCGCTCGCCGTCGGCGCGACGACGATCAGTGCCGCGCTTGCCATCCTGGTGGTGCGCGCGCTCGATCGCGAGCAGGTCGCGTCCCGCCTGACCCATCCCGCCGTGCGCGCCGTCGACGATCGACTCCAGCGTCGCGGGTGGCTGGCCGTCGGGTCACTGCGGCTGATCGCCGCGGTCCCCTTCTCGGTGATCAACTACTGCTGCGGCCTGTCCTCGATCCGCTTCTGGCCGTACATGATCGCCACCCTCCTCGGCGTCCTCCCCGGCACCATCGGGACCGTCATCCTCGGCGACGCCCTCACCGGCACCACCCACCCCGCGTTGATCGTCTTCTCGGCTGTCCTGATCGCCGTCGGAGTGATCGGCTTGGTGGTCGACGCGCGCTGGGGTACCGACGCCGTCCCCCGCACCGAGGAACCGGCGATCGTCTCCAAATAGCGTCAGTCCACGGTCAGTTCGATGGGGACGGCGATGACGTCGACCATCGCCCCGTTGCGCAGCACGGTTACCGGGAGCTGGATGCCGATGGCGTCGGCGAACAGTTGGCGTTGAATGCCTTGGGCGTCACGGACTTCGGCGCGGGCGACGCTGAGCACCAGGTCGCCACGGCGCAGGCCGGCCGCCTCGGCTGGGCCGCCGCGCACTACTTCCATGATGCGGACCCCGGCGGCCTGACCGGTGCGGGCGGCGACAGTGGTGGGCAGCGGGGCGGGCATACCGACCAGCCCGAGGTAGGCGCGGCGGACGCGACCGTCGGTGTGCAGGGTGCCGATGATGCGGCGGGTGGTGGCGTTGATCGGGATCGCGAGGCCGAGGCCGATGCCCGCGACGGCGGTGTTGATGCCGACTACCCGGCCCGCCGAATCCGACAGGGCGCCACCGGAATTGCCGGGGTTCAGAGCGGCATCGGTTTGGATCACGTCCTCGATTACTCGCCCCGCGCGGCGGGAGGCGACCGGTACCGCTCGGCCCAGGGCGCTCACCACGCCCGCGGTGACCGAACCAGCAAGACCGAGCGGGCTACCGACGGCGACGACCAGTTGGCCGACGACGAGGTCGTCCGCGTCGCCGAGGGTGACCGCCCCCGGCGCGCCGTTACGGGAGCGCAGCACCGCGAGATCCGACAGCGGATCGACGCCGACAACGTCGAACTTGGCTTCCACCCCATCAGCGAACACCACGTCGCCGCCGCTGGCCGACCCGACGACGTGCGCGTTCGTCAGCATGAAACCGTCGTCGGTGAACACAACCGCCGACCCGCTACCCCGTCTGGTTCGCACGCTGGCCACATGCGGCGTAACCGACGCGGCAACCCTGGTCACCGTGCGCGAATAGGCATCCATCGCAGCGTCATCGTCCACGTCGACCACCACCCCTGATTACACGTTCACACCAACCCCCCTCCAGCATGCCCGCACTCCGCCCAGGGCGCACCGTGTTCACCAGGGGCACAAACAATCAACTGGGTCTTGGGGGGTTAGGCGGCGGGGCTCATGGTGGCGCCTTCGAAGAATTGTGATTCGGTCATGCCTAGGCGGCTGGTGATCAGTTCGAGGGCTAGGCGGAGGACTTCTTGGGCGGTGGGGGCTACGACCTGGGATTGTTCGATGCGGGTGGTGCCGCATTCGATGCGGACGCGGCAGCGCCAGCCTGTGCCGGTGGGATAGGGCTGGGGGCGGCCGATCACGACGCTCATTCGGACGCCGTCCCGGAGGAATTCGTTGGTGGCCAGCAGGTCGTCGGCGGGGGTGATGATCATGGTCATGTCACGCACGACCCGGTACAAGCAATGTTGCAGCTACAAGTCGGTTCCTCATCGGACGCTCCCGGTATTACTCAACAGGCAGGGCACTTACGACTATCCGTTCGCTATGAACGTAGCCCGACACGCGCAACTCCGCAACATTTGAGCAAACATTTAGTCACGAGGCGGTCGCTCGGGGTTCAACTCTGCGGGCCACGCCAGCCGGTCCGCTCGGACTATTGAGCCGGGGTGGCGCTCGGTCGCCACCCGCGAAGTCGGCCGACTTATCCGGTAACTGTGCGCTCGAACACGCACCCCGCCGCCTGTGCTCAGCATCACCACGGAAACCCCTGCCGCTCAACGGCTTTCCCGTCCGATTTCACCGCCGCGTTACACATTCGGCACGGGAACGGAAATGTTCGAGCCGGACGCTGTGCGCATGCGTCCGATGCGTGCTCGACATCGCGTACATGTGCTGGCGTGTGAGGTATGCGGCCGCTTGCCGCACCCGCGCCGGGCACGATTGACGCTGGCCAAGCTGGCCGCGGTATTTCCGGTGGAACTGGCGCTGCACGCGCTTGTCGTCCACTTCGACCCGCCCTATTTGCTCACCGTTGCCCTGCTGACGATCAGCACGACGACCCTCATCATCTGGGTCGTCGAGCCCTCGGCAACGCGCATGCTCGGCGCGTGGCTGCACGGCCCCGAGCTACGCAGCCGCGACGACGTCGACCGCGCCCCTACCCTGTGGCGCATTCGCGTCCGCGTCGACGATCGCCCCGGCCGGCTCGAGGCGCTCGCCAGACACCTGGCTCGCCGCGGTGCCAACATCTTGAATGTCCATGTGCACCAACTCGAATCGGGTGTGCTCAACGAACTGGTCATCGCCGCGCCCGCGGGAATCACCTCGGATACCCTGTCGTCGACGGTCGCACACGCGGGCGGATCCGCGGTCCGCGTCTGGCCCGCCTCGGCATTCGCCCTGATCGACGGCCAGACCAAGGCGCTCGGCATCGCGACCCGCGTCGCGTCCGACCCGGACGAACTCCCCCTCGCCATCGCCGAACTGCTCGGCGCCCGCTACCTGACCCCCGGCACCTTCGCTCACCGCGACCTCACGTTCGACGGGACCACCCTGGTGGTGCCATGGCAGCCGGACCGCCCACTTCTCTTCGTCCGCCCCGACGAACCCTTCACCCCGGCCGAGAACGCCCGCGCGAATCGATTGACCGACCTGGCCCGCAGCGTTACCAGACACGGCTGACCCACAGTCGCAACAGAATTCCGTCTACCTACGTCAACTCGAACACCCCTTGCCCTATCCGTCTGAGACGGTATCGTACTAGTAGTACCGCATACTGACGGTACCGAGCTCAATGAGGTGCGAGATGACCGAGCAAAGTGTGCGAACGAAGGACCGCACGGGCAACGGATACCCGAGGGCGAGGCGAATCAGATTCCGCTTCGGCGAGCCGGTGCCCATGTCGAAGTACTACGCGGGCGGCGACATGGTGTTCAGCCATTTCATCGCCGGACTGTCCGCGGCGTTCCCGCCCGGCGAGGAGTCGTTCATCCGATCGGTGCGCCGCTTCGCCGACCAGATCACCGATCCGGTGCTCAAGAAGCGGGTCGCCGGTTTCATCGGCCAGGAGGCGATGCACGGCCAGGAACACCGGCGCCTCAACGAGAAGCTGATCGAGATGGGCTACGCCATCGAATGGCTGGACGCGCCTGCGGCCGTCGAACGGCAGCAGCGTTTCGAACAGCGCATCCCCGCGCGACTGCACCTGGCGGCCACCGCGGCGGCCGAGCACTACACGGCGGTGCTGGCCGAACGCGTGCTGTCCAGCCCCGAGATCCAGGCGCTGGCCGGTGACGAAGAAGTGCGAAACCTGTTGAACTGGCATGCTTTCGAGGAACTCGAGCACAAGTCGGTCGCGTTCGACGTGTACCGCGCGGTCGGCGGCACGGAGACGATGCGCATCCTCACGATGGCGACGTTGGTCGCACTCACCCTCCCGCTCACGGCCGTCACACTCACCGCGTCGCTCAGCCGCGACCCGGACGCGCGGCGTTACCCGCTGAGCCTGGTCAGGGAAGCCTTCACGCTGTTCCGCGGGCCGGTGTTCCGCGGCCTCGGCCGCGAGCTGGTGCTGTATCTACGGCCCAACTTCCATCCCGACGACATCGACTCGCGAGAGTTGCTGGAGCGCTGGCAGAAAGAGCTCTTCGGCGCCGAAGGCGCCCTCGTCGATCACCTGAAGTAGCCGATCCCCTCACCCGAACAACCCTGGAATCAACGGAGATTCACATGACCACCAGTGTGCAGAAATCCGGCGGCTACCCGAAGGTGCGCCGGATGAAATTCCGCTTCGGCGACCCGGAACCGATGACCAAGTACTACGCGGGCGACGACATCGTGCTCAGCCACTTGGTCGCGCTGCTCTCGGCCGCCTTCCCACCCGGCGAGGAATCGTTCATCCGATCGGTGCGCCGATTCGCCGACCAGATCACCGATCCGGTGCTCAAGAAGCGGGTCGCGGCGTTCATCGGCCAGGAGGCCGTCCACGGTCAGCAGCACAGCAGCTTGAACGAGCAGCTGTTCGCGCTCGGCTATCCCCTGCCGCGATTCGTGAGCAGGCAGGGCGAACTCGTGCGCCGGGCCGAACGGCTGGCGCCACCCGCCGCCCATCTCGCCATCACGGCCGCCGCCGAGCACTACACCGCCGTGCTGGCGGCCCGGGTGCTGTCCAGCCCCGAAATCCAGTCCCTCGCGGGCGATCCCGAGGTGCGCAACCTGCTCAACTGGCACGCGCTCGAAGAGCTCGAACACAAATCGGTGACCTTCGACGTCTATCGATCGATCGACGGCCCGGAGTGGCTGCGGATCGCGATCATGTCGGTGATGTATCTCTTCACGATTCCGGTGGTCGGGCTCGGGGTGCTCGCCTCGATCATCGCCGATCCCCCTGCCTGGCAGCCGATCACGGTCGCCAGGCAGTCCTACCGGCTGATTCGCGGACCGATCGTGCGCGGCCTGCTCGGCGAGATCCAGGTGTACCTGAAGCCGGGCTTCCACCCGGACCAGGTGGACACCGCGGCCCTGCTTCAGCGGTGGCAGACCGAATTATTCGGCGCCCAGGGCGCGCTCGTGGATCGCGTCCGATGAGCGCGGCACAGCCCGACCATGGCACGCGGGCGAGTCGCGACAGCGCGCGGCCGCACGAGGTGATCGTGATCGGGGCGGGGTTCGGCGGCATCGGCGCCGCGATCGCCTTGCAACGCAAGGGCATCCACGACTTCGTCATCGTGGACAAGTGGGATCGCGTCGGCGGCACCTGGCACGCGAACACCTACCCCGGTGTCGCCGTGGACATCCCGTCGTTCATCTACAGCTTCTCCTATGAGCAGCGCGGTGACTGGTCGCGAATCTTCGCGCCAGGCACCGAGTTGCGCGATTACGCCGAGGGGATGGTCGACAAGTACGGCCTTCGGCCGAAACTGCGGTTGAACACGACGATCGTCTCGGCGGTGTTCGACGCCGAGAACAGCCTCTGGCTGCTTGGCACCGATGGCGGCCGCACGCTCACCGCGCGCTATGTCGTGATGGCGATCGGCGGGCTGGAACGACCGAAGATGCCCGACATTCCGGGCCTGCAAGACTTCAAGGGCACCCTGATGCACACGGCGCTGTGGGACGACGATGTCGCGCTGACGGGCAAGCGGGTCGCGGTGATCGGGACGGGTGCGACCGCGTTGCAGCTGGTGCCCGCCATCGTGGACCAAGTGGCGCACCTGAATGTGTTTCAGCGGACGCCGATCTGGGTGTTCCCGAAATCCGACGCGGTCGTGGGACCGTTCGGCCGCGCGGTGCTGGAGCGGCCCTGGGTGCGCTCCGGTATCCGGATGCTGGGCACCCTCGCGACCGAGATCGGCATGGGCGGCATGGTGGCCGGTCCCGCCTGGCTCAGTGACGCGGGCCGTCGGCTGGCGGAGATTCCGGCGCGGCGGTGGATGCGGGCCCAGGTACACGATCCGGCCATCCGCGAGAAGCTGATTCCGGCCTATGGGCTCGGTTGCAAGCGGCCGTCGATGTCGAACGACTATTTGTCGACGTTCAATCGGCCGGATGTCAGCCTGATCACCGAGCCGATCGGCCGCATCGGCGAGCACGACATCACCACCGAGGACGGGGTGCGGCATCCGGTCGATGTGCTGATCTGCGCTACCGGATTCAAGCTGTGGGAGAAGGATTCGATACCGCCGTTCCCGGTGACCGGCCGCGACGGGCTCGATCTCGGAGAGTTCTGGGACAGCAAGAGATTCCAGGCCTATCACGGCGTCTCGGTGCCCGGGTTCCCGAATATGTTCACCATCACCGGGCCCTACGGTTTCGTGCTCGGTTCCTACATCTGGATGATCGAGGCCACGGCCGCGCACCTGAGCCGGGCCATCGCCGAGACCAAGCGGCGCGGTGCGACCGTGTGCGAGATCAGCCAGCACGCGCACGACGAGTACTTCGCCAAATGCCTGCGCCGCCAGGAGAAGAACTTCCTGTTCACCTCCGCCTGCGACGGGTCGAACACCTATTACATCAACAGTCACGGTGATTCGCCGTTCCGTCCCTCGACGCACGGCGAGATGTACTGGCAGAACCGGCATTTCGATCTCGACGACTACCACTACCGTCAGCCCGTGCCCGCACCGCGGACCGGCGCGATCCTCGAGGAATCCGTATGAAACTCACCAATATTCACCCCGAACTCGTGGTGGTGACCGGTGCGGGCAGCGGCATCGGCCGGGCCATCGCCATCCGGTTCGCCACGGCGGGTGCGCACGTGGTGGTTTCCGATCTGGATCTGGATTCCGCCCTGGCGACCGAGGCGATGATCCACGCGCGCGGTCGGCGCGCCGCCGCGGCCCGGCTCGACGTCACCGATCCGGCCGCGTGGGAAGCGTTCGGCCGGGACGTGCGCGCGGATTACGGCGTGCCGGATGTGCTGGTCAACAATGCCGGCATGCTGGTCAGCGGCGCCTTCGTGGATCTCACACCGGCCGACTGGGATCGCCAGCTGAGCGTCAACCTGCTCGGCGTGGTGCACGGCTGCCGGGTGTTCGGGCAGCAGATGATCGACGACGGCAAGCGCGGCCACATCGTGAATATTGCGTCGGCGGCGGCCTTTACGCCGACGCCGGTGATGTCGGCGTATTCGGTGTCCAAGGCCGGGGTGAAGATGCTCACCGAGTGCCTGCGACTCGAGTTCGGGCCCAAGGGCATCGGGGTCAGCGCGATCTGTCCCGGGGTGATCAACACCAATATCGGCGAGCACGCCGTCACGGTCGGTGTCGATCAAGAGTTGATCGCGCGCGGCAAAGAGCTGGCGCGTCGAGTGCAGGACGTCGCGGCGAAACTGCCGTTCTCGCCGATGAGTCCGGATCTGGTGGCACGGGCGGCACAGCGCGCGGTGCGTTACGACCTTGCCGTCGTGCCGGTGCGGGCCGAGGCATGGCTTGGCTACTTCATGTTGCGGATCGCGCCGGGCGTGAATCGACGGATCACCCAGCCGTTCGATGTCGAGCGAATCGAACGGCTCGGTCGTCGGGTGCTCCGGCTGACCGATCCGGTGTCGGCCACTCCCGCAGCGGCGCAGCCTGTTTCGGTGCCGGTCGAGGCGCCGAGGTAGCACGTTGAGCGAAGACAGCGGGGCGCGCGGGCACGTGCTGAAGGTCGGCGCGGTGATCGAGGAGACCGACGATGCCCGCACGGTGGTTTTCGAGGTGCCCGCCGAGCTGACCGAGCGTTTCCGATACCGTCCCGGCCAGTTCCTCACCCTGCGGGTGCCCAGCGCGCGTACCGGCTCGGTGGCCAGGTGTTATTCGTTGTGCAGCAGCCCGCACTGCGATGATCGGATCGCGGTGACGGTCAAGCGGATCGCGGACGGCTATGCCTCGAACCTCATCTGCGACACCGTCGCGGTCGGTCACCTGATCACGGTGCTGGAGCCGTCCGGCGCGTTCGGGCCGCGCGATCTGAACACCGAGGTGCTGCTGTGCGCGGCGGGCAGCGGCATCACACCGGTCCTGTCGATCATCAAATCCATGATGGTCGGCGGCGGGAATGTCGTTGTGCTGTATGCCAACCGGGATCGGCGGTCGGTGATCTTCGCGGACACCCTCGACGACTGGACACACCGCTACCCCGGCCGGTTACAGGTGTTGCACTGGCTCGAATCGGAGCGTGGGCTACCCACCTCGGATGCGGTCGCGGAACTGGTGCGACCGTATTCCGACCGTGACTGGTTTCTATGCGGGCCAGCTGGATTCATGAACGTGGCCGGTGCCGCGGCTACCGCACTGCACGTGCCGATATCCCGCATCCACACTGAGGAATACCGGTCTCTGCAGTCGAATCCATTCGAGACAGTCGACGCAAGCCCGCCCGCCGCAACCCCACTCGGTGACGCGGCCGTTGTCGAAGTGGACATCGACGGCGAAACCCATGTCCTGGACTGGCCCACACACACTCCCCTACTGGATGTGTTGCTGGACAACGGAATCGACGCCCCGTACGTCTGCCGTGAATCCGCTTGCGGCACCTGCGTCTGTTCGGTGAAGCAGGGACGCACCCGGATGCGGCAGAACGAGGCACTCATCGATGACGAGCTCGCCCTCGGTTTGACCCTCGCCTGCCAAACCCTCCCGGAGTCACCCCGAATCCACGTCGCCTTCGACCAGTGATTACTCCGGCTCGAAGGCCAGGTGCGCCGGCTTGTGCACGTCGAGCGGCAGATTGTTGAGCTCGGCGACCCCGTCGAGCATGTTCCTGGCGATGATGCTCACATGCTGGGCGAACCGCTCGGTCGACATCACCTCGGCCCTGGCCCGGTTCGCGCCGAGCCACCAGTCGGTGGCCGAGCCGACCGCGCCGAAGATGGCGTAGGCGGTCAACTCCAGGCTGCCGGTGTCAACGTTCTGTCCTTCGAGCCGCTCCTCGACCATCTGCGCCGCCAGCAGCGCCGACCGTTGCGCCACCTCGATGGCGCGTTCGGGTTGCTCGGCCTGCTGCGCCAGCCTGCTGTGTACCAGAAAGCGGAACACGTCGGGCTGCTCCTCCACCACGGCGACGTACTCCGCGATGGCGGTGCGGATCAGCTCGGCCACCGAATCGGTGGTCAGACTGATCTTCGCCAGTACCCGCTCCCACAGCACGCTCTGCACCCGCTCGAGGATCGCCAGGTACAGATCGGTCTTGTCCGCGAAATGCCGGTACAGCTTGGGCTTGGCGCAGCCCGCGGCGCGCGCGATGTCGTCCATGCTCACGTCGGGCCCGTGCTCGGCGAGCGCGCGGAAGGCGGCGTCGACGAATTCGCCGCGCACCTGCTCCCGATGCGCACGCCATCGTTCGGTCCTGGCATCCGGACGCGGCGCGTCGGGCGAGCTGCTACCGGCGGCCGTCATACTTGTCATGGTATTGAATGGCGACCTCGGCCACGCCGTTCGGGCCGCTCCTCGCTCAGCGCAGCCAGCCCTTCCGTTTGATGTAGGCGAGCGGGATCACGGCGGCCACCAGCGTCATGAGGGTGGTGGCCAGAAACCCGTGCTGCCATTCCAGTTCCGGCATCCAGGTGAAGTTCATGCCGTAGAAGGTGGCGATCAGGGTGGGCGGCAGGAAGACCGCGGTGATGATGGTGAACACCTTGACGATCTGATTCTGTTTGACGTCGAGCCAGGTCATCACCGACTGCTGCAGGTAGCGGACCTTGTCGTGCTCGAAGCCCGCGTGCTGTTTCACCCCGTCGATGTCGGCGATCAGGATGGCGAGCAGGCTCTCCATCTCGGCGCTGCGCACGGTGATGTCGGCCATCAGATGTCTTGCGGCACGGGCCAATTGGAGCTGGGTCTCCTGGGTGCGCGAGACGATCTCCTCGGCCGCGTTCATCCGCGACATGGTGCCGCGCATGTCGGCGACGCCGATCTCGCGGCCGCGCTGGTCGTAGCCGTTGGTGGCCATCTCGATCTCGTCGTTCATCGGCTCCAGCGCGTCGCTGGCGTAGTAGATGACCCGCTCCGATGCCTCGTTCAGCGCCCAGAGCAGCGCGTACATCACGCCGTGCGAGGAACCGGTGAGGGTCGGGGTGCGGCGCATCTTCGCGATCGCCTTGTCGAACGGGATGAAGTGCTCGTCCGGCTGCAACGTCACCAGGAATTCGGCGCCCAGCGCGAAGACGATGGTTTCGCGTTCGATGGCGTCGCCGCGCTTGTAGTTGGCCACGACCGGCAGGTAGAGGAAATTGTCGGTCTCCCAGACCCGGTTGCGGGCGGCGGCGAAGTCGACGCCGAGCCGCTCGCGAAGCACCGCGGCGGTGTCGGCGTCGCCGGCCGCCAGCGGAATCCAATGTTGTTGCAGGACTTCGGTGTCGAACCGGTCGCCGGGCACGGCGCTGGTGAGTGCGCGCATCGCTACTGACCGTAGGACGAGTGCGCGGGCGAGACCGACGACGAGCCGACCGGTGCCTGATGATGGGCGTAATGCATGGTCAGCAGTCCCGCGCTGATGAACAGGTAGAGACCGATCGTGAACCAGATCGACTGGCGCTCCAAATTCGGTGCGCGGTGCGATGTTTCGGCCCTCTTGAACATGATCGCCATGGCGGAACTCCAATGCTTCGTAGGTCTGGTGGTGACAGCGCCCGCTACCACACGGGCGCAGCACGTGGCCGCGCCCGAAGATCGGTGCGGCTGCACGCTTTCGCAAGCGCTCTGTACGGCCGTCACGGGACGGTCGCACCGACTTACCCGGGCCGACGCCGTGCGCGCCGCCCTTCGGGTCGAACGATGTTGAGAATTGGTGCCGCGTCAGGCGATCGGGCGGCCGCTCAGCTCGGCCACGGATCGCGCGGGCAGATCAACGACGAACCGGCACAACCCGTTTCGCTAAGGCGGTCCGGCTAGAGACGTCGATACTGTCAACCGGCATCAGCCGCTCACCCCGCTTCGTTGGTTGTTCAGCTACGCAGAATTGCGCACCCATTATTAGAAACCCGCCGCCGTACGTTCGTCAATCAGTTGCGCAAGTATTCGACTGCGTGCCACGCTACGGACACGCGGCCTCGCGCATTCGCTCCCAGCGGCCTCGCGCCTTCGCTCCGCGAGCCTTCCCAGCGGCCTGGCGAATTCGCGCTCGCCAGCGCTCCCGGTTGGAGGCGGACGTGACCGAGCACAGCGAACCGGGCCCCCTCCCGGCGGCTCAACTACAGGACGCGGCAGCGGTTTTCGGTATGCTCGCGGCCACCGCCCGGCTGCAGATCCTCTGGCTGCTCGGTCAGGGCGAACGCGATGTCGGCACACTGGCCACCGATATCGGCCAAACCGTGCCCGCGGTCAGCCAGCACCTCGCCAAACTCAAACTGGCCGGTCTGGTCCACATGCGCAAAGAGGGTCGGCGCAATGTCTACACGATCGCCGATCCCGGCATCGCCGACATCGTCCGGCTCGCCTTCCGGCATCACCGGCTGCACGGCGGGCAGCTGCCCGAGGGCCTGGGCGACTGAACGGCCTGGCCGACTGAGAGCAAGATCGCGCCTGCTCAGGTCGCGTGTCGGCGGATCGCTGGGTACCGTGACCTGGTCTGACCCGTTGATGATCCAGAAAGGGAGCGGTGATGAACCCGTTCTCTGTCCGTAATGCCGGACTTGCCGTTATCGCCCTGGCCGGATTGGTGACGGGATGTAGCACCGCCAGCACGCCGGACGCCGCCCCCGCGGCGCCCGCGAACCCGTTCGCCGACTGTGCGCCACTGACCAACCAGCAGATCAGCGACGCCGTCCAGGCGGACAGCCTCACCACGCACCACTCGCCGCAGGTCTGCTACTGGGAGGCGCAGGTCGGCGACGGCGACGCGACCGTCAGCTTCACCTACTCCGCGCAGGACTCGCTGCAGCAGCTGTGGGACCGCGCCAGATCCGATGGCTTCCAGACCGAGCACATGGTGATCACCAAGCACGCCCTCGGCACGGTCACCGCGACCGCGTTCTACATCCGCAACCCACACGACACCAGCGACTGCGCCGTCACCGCCGCCGCCAACGGCGCCATCACCTGGCGCGTCCAGAAGCGTTCGCACACAACCACACTCGACCCCTGCGCGGCCGCACTGGACCTGGCAACCATGATGGTCGACCTGTCCCCCTAGCCCTCAGAACAGGAAATAGCGCTGGGCCATCGGGAGTTCGGTGGCGGGCTGTTCGGTCCAGACCTCGCCGTCGATGCGGACGGTGAAGGTGTCGGGGTCGACTTCGATACGCGGCATGGCGTCGTTGTGCGGCATGTCGGTCTTCTTGCGGTCGCGAACGTTCTTGACGGGGGCCAGTTTTCGGTTGATCCGCAGACGATCGGCGAGGCCGTCGTCGATGGCTTGCTCGGCCACGAAGTGCAGCGAGGTGGCGGCCGCGACCAGCGGGGCCGCGCCGAACATGGGGCGGGGCAGCACCGGCTGCGGGGTGGGGATGGAGGCGTTGGCGTCGCCCATCGCGGCCCAGGCGATGGCGCCGCCCTTGAGCACCGCGTGCGGGCGGACGCCGAAGAAGGCGGGCTCCCACAGCACCAGGTCGGCGAGCTTACCGACCTCGACCGAACCGATCTCGTGGTCCAGGCCGTGCGCGACGGCCGGGCAGATGGTGTATTTCGCGATGTAACGCTGGACCCTGGCGTTGTCGGCGGCGCCGTCGCCGGGCAGCGCGCCGCGCCGGCGCTTCATCACGTGCGCGGTCTGCCAGGTACGCATGACCACCTCGCCGATGCGGCCCATGGCCTGGGAGTCGCTGCCGATCATCGAGATCGCGCCGAGGTCGTGCAGCAGGTCCTCGGCCGCGATGGTGGACGGTCGGATCCGGCTCTCCGCGAACGCGAGGTCCTCCGGGATGGCCGCGCTGAGGTGGTGGCACACCATGAGCATGTCGAGGTGCTCGTCGAGGGTGTTGACGGTGTGCGGGCGGGTCGGGTTGGTCGAACTGGGCAGCACGTTGAGATGTGCTGCGACAGTGATGATGTCGGGCGCGTGGCCGCCGCCCGCGCCCTCGGTGTGATAGGCGTGGATGCCGCGGCCCGCGATGGCGCCGAGGGTGTCCTCGACGAAACCGGCCTCGTTCAACGTGTCCGAGTGCAGCGCCACCTGGACGCCCGCCGCGTCGGCGACGGTGAGGCAGGCGTCGATCGCCGCCGGGGTGGAACCCCAATCCTCGTGCAGCTTGAAACCCGCCGCGCCAGCACGCAATTGTTCCCACATCGACTCGGCGCTGACCGTGTTGCCCTTGCCGAGCAGCACGATGTTCATCGGCCAGCCGTCGGTGGCCTCGAGCATGCGGGCCAGGTGCCAGGAGCCCGGCGTGACGGTGGTCGCCTTGCTGCCCTCGGCGGGGCCGGTGCCGCCGCCGATCAGGGTGGTGATGCCGCCACCGAGCGCCTCGTCCATCAGCTGCGGGCAGATGAAGTGCACGTGACAGTCGATGGCGCCCGCGGTGAGGATGCGGCCGTTGCCCGCGATGATCTCGGTGGACGGGCCGACCACCAGGTCGGGGTGGATCCCGTTCATGGTGTCGGGGTTGCCCGCCTTGCCGATGGCGCAGATGCGGCCGTCGCGAATGCCGATGTCGGCCTTGATGATTCCCCAGTGGTCGATGATCACCGCACCGGTGATCACGGTGTCGGGGGCGCCGTCGGCGCGGGTTGCGCGGGACTGGCCCATCGATTCGCGCAGCACCTTGCCGCCGCCGAAGACCGCCTCGTCGCCCGCGAGTCCCGGTCCGCCGCTGCGGTCCTCGGTGATCTCGACGAAGAGATCGGTGTCGGCCAGCCGGATTCGGTCGCCGGTCGTCGGTCCGAACAGTTCCGCGTAACGGGCGCGGCTCAACTCAGTCATGGTGTCCCTCCGGGCAGGCCGCTGGTCTTACTCACTGCGTCTTGTCCAGGTGGCCGGGCGGCGGCAGGCTGATGCCGTACACCTCGCGGGTGCCGCCGAGCGGGACCAGCGAAACTCGTTGCCCCAGGCCGGGTTCGAAGCGGACCGCGGTGCCCGCGGGGATATCGAGCCGGTGGCCGTGCGCGGCGGCGCGGTCGAAGCGCAGCGCGGCATTGGACTGCGGGAAATGCACGTGGCTGCCGACCTGCACGGGACGATCACCGGTGTTGACGACGTCGAGTTCGATCCGCCGCGCACCCGCGTTGAGCTCGATAGTGCCCTCGGCACAGCGGTATTCACCGGGAATCATGCCGCGCACGTCCCCTTGAAATCGGCACGCACCCGGTCCAAGCGATCTCTCATCCGGTCCCCTAACCGATCGGATGGTGGACGGTGACCAGCTTGGTGCCATCCGGAAAGGTGGCCTCGATCTGGACATCATGGATCATCTCCGGCACGCCCTCCATCACGTCGGCGCGCGCGAGAACCGTTCGCCCAGAAGACATCAGCTCGGCGACCGAGCGCCCGTCGCGCGCGCCCTCGAGCACGTGATCGCTGATCAGCGCCACGGCCTCCGGGTGGTTGAGTTTGAGTCCGCGCGCCTGCCTGCGCCGGGCCAGCTCGGCCGCGTAGCTCAGCAGCAGCCGTTCCTGCTCATGCGGCGACAGTCGCATCCGGGCTCCTCACCGGGTCGGGGTTGATGGGTGACGGTCATTCTGGCACGCCCGTTCCGGCGACGCGGAACGAGCGCCTGGCCGGGCGGGCCGTCGGGTCAGTTCCTGGCCGGCAGGTTCTGCAGGCGAACCTGGCCGCGCGCGACCACCCGATTCTCCGCATCGGTGATCACCACCTGCCACAACTGCTGCAACCTGCCCCGATGGATCGGCGTCGCCTCACCGAGGAGATCGCCGTCGCGGACCGCACGCAGGAAATCGGTGTTGTTGTTCACTCCGACGACCGTCCCCCTGGCGCCATACCAGATCCCGCCCGCGACGCTGGCCAGCGTTTCGATGACGGTGCTGTAGACGCCACCGTTCTGGATGCCGGCGGGCTGGTACAGGTGCGGCTTGACGGTCCACTCACCGCGCACCCGGTCCGCGGTCGTTTCGGTGTAGCGCAGGCCGATCAGGTCGGTGAACGTGCCTTCGCTGACCTTCGTCATCTGCTCCGGCGTGATGGTCACGAGCCAATCCGCCGCCCGGGTCTCCTGATCTGTCATGCGGTCCACTTTTGCACAGTGGCCGGGACCCGATTACCGCTGGCTCGGCGCGGCCGGTCGCGTCTTGTGCCGCAAGAAGATAAAGCGATGGGCTCCACGGCTAGACGTGGAGCCCATCGCGGCAATGGATCGGGGGTCACCGCAGCCCTCGGGACTCTCGACCAATCCTAACGCCGGTTATTACTATAGGTCAGGCTTACCTAACTTAGCAAGGCCGTCGCGCGACGAACCGGTAATCCACGCTGCTCGAGCGCCGCCAAGAGTCCTTGACCACGGCGGGTGCCGATCTCCGCGTCGGTGCCCGCCAGGTCGGGCACGTAGGTGGACGCGCCCGCGATGGATTCGCCGACCAGCAGCCAGAATCGGCGCGCGCTCAGACCCGAGTAGCGGGCCATGCTCGACTGGATCAGCGTCAGCGAGGGCTCGCAGCGATGCGCGAGCCAGACGTACATCGCGCCCTCGCACGGCAGGCTCACCGCACCGGACTCGTCGGCCAGCGGGTCGCCGTCGAGCACGCGAATGGTGGTGTCGCCCAAGCCGGCCCAGTCGATGCCGCCGTCGTTGTCGGTGTGGATCCACAGGTTCTCCAGGCCCGGATCCCAGGCCCGCCCCTCGGCCACCAGCAGCGCGATCACCCGGCCGACCACCGCGTGGATCAACGCGGTGGCCACCACCTCCGCGGCGACGTCGGCGCGAATCATCTCCGCGGCATGCCTGCGATACATCCGTTCGATGCGACCCTCGCGCACCCCGTCGGCGAGCCGCCACCATCGACGCTTGCCCTGCTCGACCATCGCCGCCACCGCGTACACACGCGGATGCTCAGGTTGCAGTGCACGCAACCTGTCACATGTGCGATCGAACGCCATGTGGGCATGGCGCGGCGGGCAGGTGGTCATGAGCTCGGGCATTGAACCTCCTCGAGGATTGGCCATAGCGGTGCACACCGCAAGATAGGTTAGGCTTACCAGACCAATCGGTTCTCTGCTACAACGAATCTCAGGAGTATTTCGTCACCGTGACCATGCTCGGCAACACCCGGCGGCGACGCCTCTCCGGCCTGCTCGCGCTGACGGTTCTGCTCCTGCTCACCGTGCTCGCCAGTGTCGCGATCGGTACCAGGTCGCTGGCGCCGGGCACCGTCTACGACGCCGTGCACCACGCGATCGCCTGTGCGGGCGGGCCGTTCAGCTGCGCAGCCGGATCCACCGCCGAGGAGATCGTACGTGGACTTCGGCTACCGCGCACGGCGCTGGGGCTGGTCACCGGAATCGCGCTGGGCATGGCGGGCGCGCTGATCCAGGGCTACACGCGCAATCCGCTCGCCGACGCGGGACTGCTCGGCTTGAACGCGGGCGCGGCATTCCTTGCGGCGCTGAGCATCTACCTGTTCGCGTTCAGCGCGCCGGAGCAGTACATCTGGTTCGCGTTCGCGGGCGCGTTGATCGCGGGCGTCGTGGTGTTCGGGGCGTCGGCGATCGGCGGCGGCAAGGCGAGTCCGCTGAGCCTGGTACTGGCCGGCGCGGCAGTCACCGCATTTTTGCAGGCGATGACGAATGCCATTGTGCTGCTGGACCCCGCGTCGCTGGACACCTACCGGTTCTGGGTCGTCGGCACGGTCGCGGGCCGCGATGCCGCGGTGTTCTGGCAGGTACTGCCATTCCTGGCGTTCGGGGTGCTGCTCGCGCTCATCGCCTCGCCCGGACTGAACCTGCTGAGCCTCGGTGACGACGTGGCGCGCGGGCTCGGGGTGAACATCGGGCGCAGTCGCGCGCTCGGGCTGGCCGCGATCGTGCTGCTGTCCGGTGCGTCGACCGCGGCCGTCGGGCCGATCGCGTTCCTCGGGCTGGTGGTGCCGCATCTCGCGCGCGTGATCACTGGGCCGGACTATCGCTGGCTGGTCCCGTATTCCGGCTTGATCGGCGGGTTGCTGCTGCTGATCGCCGACATCATCGGCCGCGTCGTGGCCCGCCCCGGCGAACTGCAGGTGGGTGTGATGCTGGCCGTACTCGGTGCGCCGTTCTTCATCGCGTTCGTCCGTCGCCGGAAGTTGGTGAGCCTGTGACCGTGTCGCTGAAGACCGACGGCGTTCGGCCCGCGCTGCGGATCGGGCCCGCCTCGGTGGTATTCCGGCCGGTAATGGTGACGATCGTGATCGCCCTGGTCGCGCTGCTGCTGCTGTGCTTCTGCCTGGACGTGGCTACCGGCGAATCGCACATCCCGCTCGGTCGGGTGCTCGACGTGCTGACCGGCGGCGGAACGCGCTCACAGCGGTTCATCGTGCTCGACTCCCGGCTGCCGAGGGCGCTCACCGCGGTGGTGGTCGGCGCGGCGCTCGGACTCTCGGGGGCGATCACCCAGTCCATCCTGCACAACCCGCTCGCCGCGCCGGACATGCTCGGCATCACCTCCGGTGCCAGCCTCGGCGCGGTCGCGGTGGTGGTCGGCGCCGGCGGGACCACCGGCGTGCTCGCGACGTTCGGCGCACCGCTGGCCGCGCTGGCGGGTGGTCTGCTCACGGCCGCGGCGATCTACCTGCTGGCTTGGGGACGCAGCCCGACCGGGGATCGGGGCGTCACCGGCTTGCGACTGGTCCTGATCGGCGTCGGAGTGAACGCGGTGCTGGTCGCGGGCATCAGCTGGCTGCTCACCCGGGCCACGCTGCTCGACGCTCAGCGAGCGCAGTTGTGGCTCAACGGGTCGCTCAACAACGCCAGTCGATCCGGTTTGCTGCCCGCGGCATTCGCGCTGGCCGTCGTGGTGCTGGTCGCGCTCGGTTCGGCGCGCACGCTGGCCGCGCTGCGGCTCGGCGCCGACACCACCCGCTCGCTCGGCGTGCGGATCCAAAGCCAGCAGGCGATCTTGATCGGCGCCGCGGTGGTGGGCGCCTCGGTGGCGACCGCGGCCGTCGGCCCGGTGGGTTTCGTCGCGCTGGCGGCGCCGCAGATCGCGCGACGACTGCTGCGCACCCCCGGCGAACCGTTGATCGGGTCGGCGCTCATCGGTGCCATCCTGGTTGCCGGGGCGGATGTCGCGTCGCGCACGGTGTTTCCGGCGGAGCTGCCGGTCGGCATCGTCACCGCGGCATTCGGCGGACCGTTCCTGCTCTATCTGCTCGTGCGAATGAATCGGAAGGCGACACTGTCATGACTGCGACCAAGGCGGAGCCGACGCGGCTCGCCGCCGACGACGTCACGCTCGCCTACGGGGACCGGGTCATCATCGACGGGCTCACCCTCGACATCGCCCCCGGCGTGATCACCACCGTGATCGGCCCGAACGGCTGCGGTAAGTCCACGCTGCTGCGCTCGCTCGGTCGCCTGCTGCGCCCGCAGCGTGGACGAGTGTTGTTGGACGGCAAGGCCATTTCGACGATGAAGACCAAGGACGTGGCCAGGGTGATCGGCATGCTGCCGCAGTCGCCGGTCGCGCCGGAGGGGCTCACCGTCGCCGATCTCGTCGCGCGCGGGCGTCATCCGCATCAGACCTGGTTCCGGCAGTGGTCGGCCACCGACGAGGACGAGGTGCTGGACGCGCTCGCGCAGACCGGGATCGCCGACCTGGCCGACCGCGCGCTCGACGAACTGTCCGGCGGCCAACGCCAGCGCGCCTGGATCTCCATGGCGCTGGCGCAGGGCACCGACATCCTGCTGCTCGACGAGCCGACCACCTACCTCGACCTCGCGCACGCGGTGGACGTGCTCGACCTGGTCGACCGGCTGCACGCCGAGCTCGGCCGCACCGTGGTGATGGTGCTGCACGACCTCAATCTGGCGATCCGCTACAGCGACGAACTGATCGTCATGCGCGAGGGACGCATCGTCGCGCAGGGCCGTCCCGCCGACATCGTCACCGTCGAGCTGCTGCGCGAAGTTTTCGACCTCGACGCCTCGGTTCTGGAGGATCCGGTCTCCGGCCGGCCGATGGTGGTTCCCATCGGAACGCGGCACGTTGTCGGCAAAGCAGGCGGGCCCGTCATGCCCGAATCCACCGCCGTATGACAAATGACACACCAGCTATTCCATAGTTACGACACCCTGTAGTACGCATGCGCGTCGTTGAGTCCGTAAAATCAGGGAATGGCAGGACTTGGTGAACTCGAGAAGGCGGTCATGGACCAGTTGTGGTCGACCGATGAACCGCAGACAGTCCGGCAGGTGCACGAGGCATTGGCCGCACGCCGCGAGCTCGCGTACACCACGGTGATGACAGTGCTGCAACGACTCGCGAAGAAGAACCTCGTGGTCCAGCAGCGTGACGACCGTGCTCATCGCTACGCGCCGGTGCACACCCGGGACGAATTGGTCGCCAGCCTCATGGTGGACGCACTGCAACAGGCCGACGCCGCGGGCAGCCGCGCCGCCGCGCTGGTGCACTTCGTGGAACAGGTCGGTAAGGATGAGGCTGACGCGCTGCGGGAGGCACTCGCTAAGCTCGAAGCAACCGAGGACACACCGCCCCCGCAGTAGACTCCTCGCGACCTTGCCCCCAACGCAGTGAGCTGAGTCGATGAACGCAACCGCGCCGGTATTCGCCGGACTCGCATTGCTTCTCGCGGGACCGGCCCCGGCCCTGCTCAGCCGGGCGACCTGGACATACCGGACGCCCCGCGCCGCACTTGTGCTCTGGCAGGCCATCGCGCTTGCGGCTGTGCTCAGTGCGTTCGGGTCCGGTCTGGCCATCGCCGCCGAACTGCTGGTGCCCGGCCTCGACGGCCGGCCGACCACCCAACCCACCCGCGAGATCGACGCGCTCGGGCTACCGCTGTGGTCGGCGTATGTCTTTGTGTTCGCGCTGACGCTGCTGGTCGGAGCGCGGCTCTGTTACGCGATCGTCCGGGTCGGGGTGCACACGCGGCGGCGACGCGCCAGGCATCGGATGCTGGTCGACCTGCTCGATCAAAGCGGGCCGCGCCGCCGCGCCTCCGACATCCGGGTGCTCGCCGCGACCGAGCCGATCGCGTATTGCCTACCCGGCCTGCGGCAGCGCGTGGTGATCAGCGAGGGCACGCTGACCAACCTCGACGACGCCGAGATCACCGCGATCGTCAGCCACGAACGCTCGCACCTGCGGGCCAGGCACGACCTCGTGCTCGAGGCGTTTACCGCTGTGCACGAAGCGTTTCCGCGATTCGTGCGTAGCAAGGCCGCGCTCGGCTCGGTGAAGCTGCTCATCGAATTGCTCGCCGACGATTCCGCCGTGAAGGTGACCGGGCCCAAGCCGCTGGCCCGCGCGCTCGTCGCGTGCTCGAAATCCACCGCGCCACAGGGTGCGCTCGCCGCGGGCGGGCCGACCACCCTGATTCGCATCCAACGCCTCACCGGGCAGATCGGTGACGTTCGGGTCGCCAGCGCCGCCTACCTCGGCTCGGCCGCCATCCTTGTCGTTCCGACGATGGCCGTCGCGGTGCCGTGGCTGGTTGAGCTGGGCCGACTCTTCCGCGGCTAGACAGTCGTAGGACGTATCCTGAACACTTGGCCTGCCACCCGGTCGGCCACATAGCCTTTTTCGCGCTGCACCGAACCGGTCGCCGCCCCGATCCAACGCACAGCGCGTTTCGCGAGCCCGAGCGCGTCGTCTTACGAAAGGCACACACCACCCGTGACCCCCTCGACCCCCGTCGCCGCTGCGCCCGTGACCTTCATGGACCTCGGCCTGCCCGCCGTGCTCGTGCAAGCACTGCGGAACGACGGCATCGAGGCACCGTTCCCGATTCAGGCGGCTGCGGTGCCCGATGCCCTCGCGGGTAAGGACGTGCTCGGGCGCGGGCCGACCGGATCCGGGAAGACCCTGGCTTTCGGTCTGCCGATGCTGACCCGGCTGGCCAGCGGCGCGACGAAGCCCGGCCGGCCACGGGGTTTGGTGCTGGTGCCCACTCGCGAACTGGCCGCGCAGATCGAACGCGCACTGGACACACCCGCGCTCGCGATGGGTTTGCGGGTCGCGTCCGTGGTCGGCGGCGCGCCCATTCGGCGGCAGGCCGAGCGGCTCGCGCGTGGCGTCGATCTGCTGATCGCCACGCCAGGACGACTCGCCGATCTGATCGCACAGGGGTCGGCGGCGCTGGACGATGTGCGGATCACCGCGCTGGACGAGGCCGATCATATGGCCGACATGGGGTTCCTGCCGCAGGTCACCAAGTTGCTCGATCAGACGCCGAAAGATGGTCAGCGGCTGCTGTTCTCGGCCACGCTCGACGGCGAGGTGGACAAGCTCGTCAAGCGCTACCTGCGCTCCCCCGTCACCCATTCCACCGCGCCCGCGTCCGCGTCGGTCGCGACGATGACGCACCACCTGCTCTTCGTGCGCGACAAGATGGCGAAGCGGACCGTGGCGGCCGAGATCGCCGCACGCGACGGGCTCACCATCATGTTCGTGCGCACCAAGCACGGTGCCGACCGATTGGCAAAGCAGTTGCGCGGCGCGGGAATCGCGACGGGCGCGCTGCACGGCGGCAAGGCGCAGAACAACCGGACGCGCACGCTCGCGGCGTTCGCCGATGGATCGATTCCGGTGCTGGTCACCACCGATGTCGCGGCGCGCGGTATTCACGTGGACAACATTTCCCTTGTGGTGCACGTCGATCCGCCCGCGGAGTCCAAGGCGTACCTGCACCGTGCCGGACGGACCGCGCGGGCCGGCGAGGACGGTGTGGTCGTCACGCTGGTGATGGACGAGGAGCGGCGCGAGGTCGAGGCGATGACGCGCAAGGCGGGCGTCGAGATCGTCGGGGTCGAGGTGCGTCCGGGGGATCGTCGGTTGATCGAGATCACCGGGGCGCGGCAACCGTCGGGGATACCGGTCGCGGCGCCGGCGCCGCCGAAACAGCCGGTGGCGGACAGTGGTTCGAAGACGGGGACCGGTCGGCGGCGTGGTGGTTCGGGGCGGCGGACCACGGAGACTCGCGGGGGTGGTGCTCCGGTGCGGGCCGAAGCTTCGGCGAGTGAACGTCGTAAGGATGGGTCCATCAAGGGGTCGTCGCGTGATGCGGGCTCGTCGAGTCGGTCTGCGGCGGGCGCGCGCGGAGCGGGTTCAGCGAAGGGCGGGACGGGCACCACTCGCGGATCGAGCACGGCGACAGGCGCGGGCGGCGGTCGTGGCTCGGGCGGGTCGGGCTCGGGGCGCAACGCCAGCGGCGACACGCCCGGGAGTGCACGTCGACGCGCCGTCCGCCCGGAGCGCGCGCCGGGGACCCGCAATCGTGGGGCAAACTGACGGTCGTGTCCAATCATCCAGTGGGCGCTATTGCCTGCGCACTGCTGGCAGCGCTGTTCTTCGCGGTGGCGGCGGTCGCGCAACAACGCGCGGCGGCCGCGGTTCCCGAGGGTGATTCGCTCGTCCGCGCGCTGCTCCGCAATCCACGCTGGTGGGCAGGCATCGTCGGCGATATCGGCGGCTACGCGATGCAGGTCGCCGCGCTCGCCCTAGGCGCGGTCCTACTGGTTCAGCCGATCTTGGTGAGCGCGTTGGTATTCGCGCTCCCCCTTGCCGCAAGGCTCAACGGCCGCAGCATCACCGCCCGCACCTGGGCGACGGCACTCGCACTCACCGCGGCACTCGTCTGCTTCCTGCTCGTCGGCAATCCGTCCGAGGGCAACACCACTGCGCCACTGCGTGATTGGCTACTCCCCCTGATCATCCTGGTCGCTCTCATCGGCGCGGCCACGATCATCGGCATCAGCAGCGCCGACCCCGGCCGCCGCGCCCTGCTCCTCGGCACCGCAAGCGGTTCGCTCTATGGACTGGCCGCCGCCCTCACCTCCTACGTCACCTCCCTGTTCGACCACGGCATCGGCGAAGTACTCAGCAGTTGGCAAACCTGGGCACTGGTCGTCGCCGGAATCACCGGCGTCTACCTGCAACAGCGAGCATTCCAAGCAGGCCCACTCTCGGCATCCCTACCCGCCGTCACCATCGCCGAACCCCTCGCCGCGGCCTTCATCGGCGTAACCGTCCTGGACGAACGCTTCCGCACCAACACCTTCGGCCTGGCAATAACCGCCCTCGCGGTAATCATCATGTGCGCCACCACAATCCGCCTCTCCCGCACCCAAGCCACCCCCTGATCCACGTCGCGCCTCCTCGCCCGCCGCAAACCTCCTGTCCCGCCGCAAACCTCCTGTCCCGCCGCGCGCCTCATCGCCCGCCGCGCGCCTCATCGCCCGCCGCGCGCCTCATCGCCCGCCGCGCGCCTCATCGCCCGCCGCGCACCTCCTCACCCGCCGCGCACCAACCTGCCCGCCGCGCATGAAATTGCTGGCAGATTCGTGCGCAGCGAGCGAATCCAAGCACGGCGACCGATCCGCAGCCCGGCGTCGCCCGCTGGCGAGCGGCCATGCGGTTGGCTACCGACGCGCACCTAATTGCCCGCTGCGCACGGATTGCTGGCAGGTTTGCGCGCGTCGGAGGATTCGTGCGCGGCGGATGGTAGCTGCGGACGGAAGGTCCACTGACGGGCCGGAAGGCGGTGTTGTCGCTGCCAGCGGGGTCGTGGTCGGCTGTGAAGTTCGTCTCCGCTGAGTGCTGGAGAATTGCGCGGTACCGGGCGGACTTGGTTATCATCGGTTAAGTGCAGTTTCTCCCTGGCCATCAGCCGCCGTATGACCTGACCTACGACGACCTCTTCCTCGTCCCTAATCGGACGGATGTCGCCTCGAGGTTCGACGTCGACCTCGCCACCGTCGACGGGTCCGGCACCACCATTCCCATCGTCGTGGCCAATATGACCGCGGTCGCGGGTCGCCGGATGGCCGAGACGGTCGCCCGTCGTGGTGGCCTCGTGGTGCTCCCGCAGGATCTGCCGATCAGCGCGGCCGCCGACACCATCGCGTTCGTCAAGAGCCGCTCGCTCACCGCCGACACCCCGGTCATTCTCGGCCCGGAGCACTCGGTGTCCGAGGCCGTCGCCCTGATGCACAAGCGCGCCCACGGTGCCGTTGTGGTGGTGGATGACGGCGGCCGGCCGATCGGTGTGGTCACCGAGGCGTCGTGCACCGATGTCGACCGGTTCGCCCGGCTGCGTGACGTCGCGATCACCGATTTCGTGCAGGCCCCCGCCAGCACCTCGCCGCGCGACATCTTCGAACTGCTCGAGGCCAAGCACACCCAGCTGGCGGTGCTCACCGCCGAGGACGGCACGCTGGCCGGCGTGATGACCCGCACCGGGTCGGTCCGCGCCGGGATCTACCAGCCTGCCGTCGACGATCAGAACCAGTTGCGCGTGGCCGCGGCCGTCGGCATCAACGGCGACGTGGTCGCCAAGGCCAAGGCCCTCGCCGACGCGGGCGCCGACGTCCTCGTCATGGACACCGCGCACGGCCACCAGGCCAAGATGCTCGAATCCCTCAGCGCCGTCCGCGATCTCGGACTCGGCCTGCCGCTCGTCGCGGGCAATGTGGTGTCCGCGCAGGGCACTCGCGACCTGGCCGCCGCGGGCGCCGACATCATCAAGGTCGGCGTCGGCCCCGGCGCCATGTGCACCACCCGGATGATGACCGGCGTCGGCCGCCCGCAGTTCTCCGCGGTCGCCGAATGCGCCGCCGCGGCCAAGGAACTCGGCGTGCACATCTGGGCCGACGGCGGCGTGCGGCACCCGCGCGACGTCGCACTCGCGCTGGCCGCCGGTGCGTCCAACGTGATGATCGGCTCGTGGTTCGCCGGCACCTACGAATCCCCCGGTGACCTGCGCACCGACCGCGACGGCAACGCCTACAAGGAGAGCTTCGGCATGGCGTCCAAGCGCGCCGTCGCCGCCCGCACCGCCACCGACAGCGCCTTCGACCGGGCCCGCAAGGCCCTGTTCGAGGAGGGCATCTCCAGCTCGCGCATGCGGCTCGATCCGGAACGCCCCGGCGTCGAGGACCTCATAGACCACATCTGCTCTGGCGTGCGCAGCGCGTGCACCTACGCGGGTGCGCGCAGCCTGGCCGAGTTGCACGACAAGGCCGTGCTCGGCGTGCAGTCGGCTGCCGGTTTCGCCGAGGGTCGCCCGCTGCCCAGCGGTTGGTGATCTGTAACCAATTGCCGCACTTGCGAGTTCGCGGCAAGACGGTACTTCGATCTGCGATACACCCCGGCCGCATGAGTGATCGTCGTCCGACACGCCCATGACGGCACGACCACCGGCCCACGCGACCCGACGCGTGGGCCGGTAGCATAGGGGTTGCCGGTCTCCGGCCCAACATCTCCGGCTTGCGAAAGGATCCAGTTGTCACCCGCGTCCGAGGGCGCAGCACAGGAGGGCTCCTCTACCGAGCCGGGTGACAAACCCGGCGTCCTCCTTCCCCCAGCCCCACATCCCACCGGCCAGTTCCCAGTACCGTTCGGCGGGTGCTGACGATGTCGGTCACACTCACGGTGCTCAGCCTGCTGGGATTCGTCGCTCTCACGGCAGGCACCGCCCTCTTCGTCGCCGCCGAATTCTCCCTCACCGCGCTGGAACGCAGCACCGTAGAAGCGCACGCGCGCGACGGTGACGTCCGCGCCAGAATGGTGCGGCAAGCGCATCGGACGCTGTCGTTCCAGCTCTCCGGCGCCCAGCTCGGCATCACCATCACCACCCTGATCACCGGTTACATCGCCGAGCCCGTGCTGGCCAGGCTGCTGGACCCACTGTTCAGCGGCCTCGGCCTCAGCGACGGCGCCGCGCAGGGCATCTCACTGGCCCTCGCCCTGGTACTGGCCACGTCGCTGTCGATGATCTACGGCGAGTTGGTGCCGAAGAACATCGCCATCGCGAAGCCGCTGGCGACCGCGCGCACCACGGCTCCCCCGATGGTCGCGTTCTCGGTCGTCTTCAAGTGGCTGATCCACTTCCTCAACAACACCGCCAACTGGGTCGTCCGCAGGCTCGGCGTGGAACCGGCCGAGGAACTGCGTTCCGCGCGGTCACCGCAGGAACTCGGGTCGCTGGTGCGTACGTCCGCGCTGCGCGGCGCGCTCGACCAGCGCACCGCCCTGGTGATCGATCGGTCGCTACAGTTCGGCGAGCGCAGTGCCGAGGAACTGATGACCCCGCGGGTGAAGATCGAGGCGCTCGACAAGCTCGACACCATCGCCGACCTGATCGACGCCGCCCGGCGCACCGGCTACTCCCGGTTCCCGGTGATCGACGGCGACCTCGACAACACCCTCGGCGTGGTGCACATCAAGCAGGCGTTCACCCATCCCGCGAACGTGCGCCGCACCATCCCGCTGCAGATGCTCGCCCATCCGGTGCCGATCGTCCCCGCCAGCTTGGACGGCGACGAGGTACTCGAGCGAATCAGGGCCGACGGCATGCAGGTCGCGCTGGTCGTCGACGAATACGGCGGCACCGCGGGCATCGTCACCATGGAGGACATCATCGAGGAGATCCTCGGTGACGTCCGCGACGAGCACGACGAGGAAGAACTCGACGTGCGCCGGGTCTCGGACGGCTGGGATTGCTCCGGCCTGCTGCGCATCGACGAGGTCTCCAGGGCCACCGGATACGACGCCCCCGAAGGCGAATACGAGACGCTCGGTGGCCTCGTGCTCACCCGCCTGGGACGCATCCCGGTGGCCGGCGATGAGGTCGTCCTGCCGAATCCGCGCTCGCAGCAATGGTCTTCGAACGAACAACCGAGCACCGGCGGCTGGATCGCGCGGGTGGACCGGATGGACGGACGCCGGATCGACCGGGTTCGCCTGATCCCGGTCGCCCCCGACGATCTCGCGTTCCGCCAGCTGCAGGTCGAACCCGAGCAGGAGCACAGCCATGGGTGACCTCTTCGGCGTGTTGCTCACCGTGGTGTTGCTGCTGAGCAACGCGTTCTTCGTCGCCGCCGAATTCGCGCTGATCTCGGCTCGCCGCGACCGCCTCGAGGCCTTGGCCGCGCAGGGAAAGCGCAACGCCGACCTGGTGATTCGCGCGGGCGAGAACCTGTCGATGATGCTGGCCGCCGCACAGCTCGGCATCACCATCTGCTCGATCCTGCTCGGCCGGGTCGCCGAACCCGCGGTGGCGCATCTGCTGGCAGGGCCGTTCGATGTCCTCGGCATGCCCGAACAGCTGCTGCATCCGGTGTCGTTCGCGCTCGCGCTCGCCATCGTGGTGGTCCTGCACATCCTGTTCGGCGAGATGATCCCGAAGAACATCGCGCTGGCCGGGCCGGAACGCAGTGCGCTGCTGCTTGTTCCGGTGCACCTGATGTGGTTGCGGCTGGCTCGCCCGCTCATCGCCCTCTACAACCTGGCCGCGAACCTCACGCTGCGACTGCTGCGGATCGAGCCGAAGGACGAACTGCAGGCCACCGTCTCCTCGGTGGAACTCGCTGAGATGATCGGCGAGTCGCGCTCCGAGGGCCTGCTCGACGAGGAGGAACACCGCAGGCTCACCCAGGCGCTCGGCACCAGCGACCGCGTGGTCGCCGACGTGATGGTGTCGCTGGACACCACCAGGACAGTTCCGTTGCGCGGCAACGGAACTACCCTCGGCGACATCGAAACCGCCGTCGCCGAAACGGGTTTCTCCCGCTACCCGGTGCAGGCGAGCGACGGCTCGCTGGTCGGCTACCTGCACGTCAAGGACGTGCTGGACAAGGTCGCCGATGAGAGTGCCGGACCGGGAACGCCGATCCCGCGCACCGACATTCGCCCGCTGCCGACGGTGAGCATGCACACCCCGCTGTACGAAGCGCTCGCCAGGCTGCGCCGCACCAACAGTCACCTGGGCCGGGTCGTGGACACCCGCGGCAACACCACGGGCATTGTGGCGCTGGAAGATCTGGTGGAAGAGTTCGTCGGCACGGTCCGCGACGGGACGCACCGGATCATCGAATGAGCGTGCGGGGGAACCGGCTGCCCGAAATCCGCGTGAGCGGGCGGAAGGTGGCGGTGCTGGCCGAAGAGCAGTGGCGCGCGGAGGCGGCGGGCCACCTTCTTCGGGTGGATCGGCTGGTCGGTCCGTATGTCGAACGGCGGGCGGCGGGTTCGTCGCATCCGGTGATCGACTTTTTGTTCACCTACTACGGGCATAAGCCCGCTCAGTTGCGGCGCTGGCATCCGGGGTTCGGCGTCGGGATGGCTGGTGCTCGCGAATACGACGGGGCGCGCGGGTACCACCGGATCTCACCCGGTGCGGATTCTGGTCCACACCAGCAGCCCACCATCGTCTGCACGGCGGACCCCGCCTACCTGTCGCGTCGCCGCGACACCATCGAGTTCATCGCGAAACTGTTGCGCGCCACCGCGTCACGGCCTGCGCAGCTGTCCTGCTTCGGGCTGCACGAATGGGCGATGGTCTATCGGACCGAGGACGTTCGGCATCAGCAGGTGCCGCTACGTCTGGGTCGGTCGGGCACCGATGCGGTCGTCGAGTCGATGTCGCTGCGCTGCACCCATTTCGACGCGTTCCGCTTCTTCACCCCTGAGGCGGTCGGCCGCAATATCGAGCCGCTGACCCGCGACGACCAGGTCAGCCGGGAACAACCCGGCTGCCTGCACGCGAATATGGACCTGTACAAGTGGGTTTTCAAACTGGTCCCGCTGATCTCGTCGGCGCTGGTCCTGGACTGCTTCGAACTCGCCTGTGCCGCACGCGAACTCGATATGCGAGCCAGCCCCTACGATCTTTCCGACTACGGGTACGAACCGGTGCGGATCGAAACACCCGCCGGACGCGCGGAATACGTGCGGACCCAGTCCGCGCTAGCCGAACGCTCGGCGCGGTTACGCCAGATTCTACTGGCCGCTTGCGATGAGCTCCTCGTCTACGACCTCGCGCAACTACCTACCAACTAACCACGCTGGCGACCACGACAACGCGCGCCGACCAGCCACTTTGCCGGATTTCCGCGAAACCCTTCACATAAGTTAACGGCAGTTACTACCATTCAGTCAGTTTCCTCAGCTGTCCCAGTCAGCCGAGGGATGACGGATCAATGAATGATGAAGGTTGGGTAACCGCCGATGCGCTCACTGACGAGCTTGCGCCGTTTCAAGCCGCTGGCCCTGGTCACGGTCGGCCTCGCCGCCGTGCTGATGCTGCCCAGCAGCGCATCGGCGGATCTACAGTCCGACCTCCAGAACGCCGTCCAGGAATTCCTGGACGTCGGCCGCACCGCGGTCCCCCGGGCCGAGTGCGGGCCAGGCTCGTCGCCGGAGAACGGCATGCAGGGCGACGTCACGGCCGCCGACCGGGACAGTGGCCGCAGCACCCAGGGTTACCGCTGCAATATGTCGTTCGTCGGCGGCTTCGCCGGTCGCGGCGCGGGCATCACCTCCACCAGCTTCGAGCACTGCTCCTACATGGGCTCCTTCTTCCCCGGCGACCTGATCAGCGAGGGCCGCGGCGTGCAGGTCCTCGACGTGTCGGACCCGGCCAACCCGCGACCGACCGCCACCCTCACCGAACCCGCCATGCTCGCGGGCACCTGGGAGAGCCTGAAGGTCAACACCGCGCGCAAGCTGCTGGTCGGCACCGGGGTTCCGGTCGGCACCGGCGTCGGCTACCTGTCGGTCTACGACATCTCCGACTGCGCGCATCCACGCCTGCTCAATCCTGGTGCTGGCACGAATATGCTGATGCCCCTGCCGATTACGACACACGAGGGCGGCTTCTCGCCCGACGGCAACACCTACTGGGCCTCGGGCATCGCGCCCGGTTTCGTCAGCGCCGTCGATCTCACCGACCCGGCCAATCCGCACGTCGTGTGGCAGGGTCTGACCGGCATCGAGGCGCACGGCTTCGGCGTCAGCGCGGACGGTAACCGGATGTATCTGTCCGCGCTCGGCGGTTTCACCGTGCTCGACGTCAGCGCGGTGCAGCGCCGCGACCCGAACCCGCAGGTGCTGCACATCGGACGGGTCTTCTGGACCGACGGCTGGGCCACCCAGCACAGCATCCCGGTCACCTACGACGGCAAGCCCTACCTCTACACCGTCGACGAAGGTGGTTCCGGCGGTGTGAAACTCATCGATATCGCCGACGACACCCAGCCGAAGGTCGCCGCGAAGATCAAGCTGGAAATCAACCTGCCGCAGAACATCGACAGCAATATCGGTTCGTCCATGGGTGGTTCGGCCTTCGCCTACGAATCGCATTACTGCACCGCCGACCGCAGGGACAATCCGACGGCGCTCGCGTGCGGCTGGATCTCCTCCGGCATCAGGGTTTTCGATGTGCGCGACCCGTTCAACATCCATGAGATCGCGTACTACAACCCGCCCGCCCGCACGGGTCAGAACCTGAGCCTGTGGAATTCGCCGCACGCGCTCGCGTCGATCATCGGCGTGCCGTTGATGAGCACGCCGCCGGTGATTCGCTCGGTGCTGGAGGGACAGTTCAATCCGTTGGACGCGCTCACCCCGCGCACCGGCAGGCTTGCCTTCGGTGACGTCTCCACCGACTGGTGCCTCTCGCCGCCGGAATGGCGTGGCTCGCAACTGTATGTCACCTGCTCCGACAACGGATTCATGGTGCTGCAGCTCGACAACGACGTGTATTCGCCGCCGGCGGACCAAGAATCGATCGTTGGGTCCTGACGATGCCACCCTGGATGCGCGGTGCCGCACTCACCTCGCTGGCCTTCGCCCTGCTGGTGCTCGGCGCGGCGCTGCGCCCCCTCGTGCTGCCGGAAACACACACGGCCACACCGATTCTCAGCGCGGTCGAGATCGGCTTCGTGCAGGACATGACCGCACACCATCAGCAGGCGCTGACCATGGTGCAGCGCCTCGACCGTTCCGTCGATCCCGTGATCGTGCGCCTGGCCGATCAGCTCGACGACACGCAGCGCCTCGAGATCGGCACCATGCTCGGCTGGTTACGACTGGCGAACGCGTCTCCGGTGCCGACGCACCCGATGGCCTGGATGCACACGGATGAGGCTCTGCCACATCAGCATTCGGCGCCGGTCGCGATGTCGGATCAGCAGAAGGACCCGCTGATGCCGGGAATGGCGACGATGGCCGAACTCGACGCGCTCGCCGCCGCGCACGGCCGCGATGCCGAAATCCTGTTCCTGCAGCTCATGTTTCGGCACCATCAGGGTGGGATCGCGATGGCTCAGGCCGCCGACGAACTCTTACCTTCGGGGCCGGTGAAGGAGACGGCGCGTTCGATGATCCACGCGCAAGGGCAAGAGGCGGGGCTGATGGGCGTGCTGCTCACGCAACGCGGCGCGGTACCGCTGCCCTGAAACCTCAACCGGTGACGTGTAATCCGAAGCCGGTCGCGTCCACCGACTCCCGGCCGGGTTCCAGTCGCAGGCTGCGGTCGTAGTCGCCGCCACCCTGCGGTCGATACCGGATCGGCTCGATCTTTTCCAGATTCGACAGGCGTTCGCGCAGGTCGTCGGCGACCTCGTCGAAGCGCTCGGAGCCGAGCCTGATCGTGCCGTGCACCAGAAACGGCGGCAGCACGTCCATGCCCGGGTAGTAAAGGATGCCGTGCTGGATCGGGAACAGCAGGTCCTCGACCGGGCCGTTGACGCCGCGATCGGAGTAGGACGGCGCCTTGCCGCCGATCGACACCACCAGCATGGCTCGGCGGCCCGCGAGCACACCCGCGCCGTATCGCGGTATCGCGTCCCCGCCTGCCCCGTAAGCGAATCCGCAGGTGAGGACCCGATCAACCCACCCCTTCATGATCGCGGGCATGCTGAACCACCACAGCGGAAAGTGCAGCAGCACGGTGTCGGCCCACAGCAGCTTCTCCTGCTCGGCACGGATATCGGGGCTGAGCGTCCCCTCGCGATAGGCCTCGCCGGAGGCCAACATGAAATTCGGCTCCTCGACCGCACCGAAGTCATCGATATCCGCGTGCGCCTTCCACCCCATCGCATACAGATCCGTGATCCGCACCTGATGCCCGTCAGCCCGCAACTGTTCCACCGCAACGTCTTTCAACGCCCCGGTCAGTGAGTCGGGCTTCGGGTGCGCGTACACGACAAGTACGTTCATTCCAGCTTTCGTCACACTCCCTGCCAACACGCCACCACCCAGCAACATTCCAACCCACCCGCAACCAGGCACTCCGCCGGTATCGAACTCGCGCTGTGCGGGCTTGCCGTCCACTACAACCCGCCCCATCTACTCACCGTGGCCTTGCTGAATCAGCACGACGATGCTCATCGTCTGGGTCGTCACCTTTCGGCAACGCGCACGCTCGGCGCTTCGCCGGGCAACCCACGGCACCACATCCCATTCGTTATCGACGAGACAGGATGAGGGCCCCACCACTTCCCTTTAATCGCCAGGGTGGTGATTCGACCGTCCGCATTCGCGATCCGGCCACGCACCGGATGGGCGAGCCTGTCGCCACCACGGCCACTTGATTACCAAGGCTTGATGATTCGGCCGCCCGCCATTCGCGACCCGCGATCCGGTCACGCACCGGACGAGGCAGGCCGTCGTCACCACCGTGTTCACTTGATCGCCAAGGCATGGTGATTCGCTCGGTCCGCGATCGTCCGGTCACCCACCGACCGGAGAGGCCTGTCGCCGGACACATCTCATGATCAACGAGACAAAGCGGCATCGTCCGAGTGGCCGCACGACGATCTGATCATGATTCGTCACCCGTCCGCCCGAGACCGGGGAGTATCTGTGCCCCGGAATGCGCGGCGACGACGTCGTGTTGCCAACAACGAGGGTCGGCGCGGCTGACCGATTGGCGACAGGGAGGTACGGCGTTGTCCGATAAAACGTTCGCGGAGCAGCACATTGTCGTCACCGGCGGCGGCACCGGAATCGGCAGGGCGGCAGCACTGGCGTTCGCGGAACAGGGCGCGGCCAGCGTGACCATCACCGGGCGGCGCAGCGAACCACTCGACGAGGTCGCCGCGCTGCACCCGGCGGTGATCCCGGTGGTCGCCGATGTCGCCACCGACGCGGGCACCGACGCCATCGCCGCGGCCGTCCAAGCGCGCGGCGGCACACTCGACGTCCTCGTCCACAACGCCGGCGTCTTCGGCCTCACGCCACTCGACGACCTCGACCCGGCCGACGTCCGCCGCCAATTCGAAGTCAACGTCTTCGGCCCAATCCTGTTGACCGCCAAACTACTTCCGCACCTACGCTCCCCCGGCGGCAACATCGTCGTAGTCTCCAGCATCTCCGCCCGCCTAGCCGCCCCGCACCAATCCGCATACGCGGCAAGCAAAGCCGCCATCGACAGCTTCATCCGAAGCGCCGCAGTAGAACTCGGCCCCAAGGGCATCCGCGTAAACGGCGTAGCCCCCGGCAACGTCCAAACCCCCATCCTCGCCACCGGCGGCCTCTCCCCCGAAAAAATAACCCAATGGCGCACCAACTACGCCACCAAAGCCCCCGCCGCCCGCATAGGCCACCCCGCCGACATAACCCCCTGGATAACCCACCTGGCCAACCCCACCAACTCCTGGGTAACCGGCGAAATCATCACCATAGATGGCGGCATGCTAGCCACCTAGCCTCAAGCACACTTGACGTACGTTCCCTGCTCTTGACGCACGCTGCAACCTGCGTCAAGAGCAGGGAACATACGTCACGCTGCAACATCAGTCAAGACACGCAACGCACGTCAAGTCGGGGTGCGGGTTGTGGAGAAGCGACGCTTCAGGTCAAGCGGGCACTCGGCCGTTGCCTGGGTGGCGACGGCCGAGCACGCGGGTGAATGTTGGTGCCGCTCAGGACTCTTCGGTGAAGCGGTACCAGTTTCCGTGGAAGGGCTCGTAGCCGATGCCGGAGGTTGGGGTGCCTATGTAGGGCGGGGCGGCGTCGGGGAAGTAGGCGAAACCTCGGGACGAATTCGATTCGCCGCCTTGGGTGTAGAAGAGGCAGCCGCCGTCTCGGCGGGTGATGTAGGTGATGGTGTAGATGCCGAGGCGGGTGCGGTGGCCGGGGTTGGCGCAGTCGGCGGCTTGGTTTTGCAGGATGTTGCGGGAGACTTTCCAGCCGGTGGTTTCGGGGACGTTCTGCCAGACGAGGACGACGAAGACGCCGATCACGAGGGGGCCGATGAGGCTGTAGAAGAAGGAGTGGTAGCGGAACAGGCCGAGCAGCGCGAAGAGCAGCGCGATCGCGCCGAGCACACCGATGGCCACCCACAGGATGACCTGGATCGGGAAGGTGCCCTCGGCCGCCAACTGCCAGAATAATCCTAGGCAGCACAACACGATCAGGGCAGTCAGCAGGCCCATCCAAAGAACGAACCAACCTGGGGTGCGGCGCGTAGTACCGGCGGTTCTCACGGTGGTCAACATACGGGGGACATACCCCGATCGACAGTGAAAACCCCTAACCCGACTGCGATCAGGAGCCGCCGGGCCGCGCGGAGCCGAGGATCTACAGTGGCGGGAACCCGGCGGAACCGGTGTACATCCAGTTCCAGAAGGCCGCGGCCCGCAGAATGATCAGGTTGACGACGTCGAGGGCGGTGCTTCCCATCGATCTTCCTAACAATCAGACACATCGCTGTCGGACAACACGGTAGTCATCGACGCCCACCCGCGCTGGAAAGTGCGACAAGCCCGGCGAATACACGAACGCCCCGGCCGGAAGACCAGGGCGTTCGCACACTTCATCGCGGCATTACAGCGGCGGAAACCCGGACGACCCGGTGGCCATCCAATTCCAGAACATCGCCGCACGATTGGCGAGCAACGCGACAACGTCTAGGACAACGCTTCCCATAAATCTTCCTCACATCCGACAATCTCCAGTGCAGCGCCCAGGGTAGTCGATCGGCATTTCATCGACCTCGGCGCGGACGACGATCCCCTTGATCCGCTCCTGCTGACCAGCGGATTCTCTGCCGCCTAACGCACTACCCAGCACAGGTGGTCGGGCGCCTCGGCCTCCCGTCGGCGCAAGATCGACTCGGCGCAAACCTCTGACCTGCGCGGTCACGCGAAATACCGCGCCGTGTGGCCGGTTCAGCCGCACCTCCCTCACCATGTCTCCCCCGCCTGATGGCATTTCCTTGGGCGCGACGGCTCCATGGTTGTTCTATCCACCATGCAGCGGCAAAATCCAGGAGGGCCGCCAGCTGGACAGCTCTAGAGCTTGGCAAGCACGACAGCGCGCTATCGCCGCACCTCACCGCCCCGGTCGATGCCCTTGGCCCTGTATGACGAATCCGCTTCGAGTGGACATGAATTCGAGCGAGCTCGGCGGGACAATCGGTGAGCAAGTGCGACGGTGGCGAATCACGCGGGCTCGCACCAGTCGGTCAGGGTGCGGTAACGACCTCGGTCATGCGTTCGTCATAGCCGGTGTCGGGATTGACGACACGGCCGGCGCCCCACCAGTTTTCGCGGGCTGTCTCGAAAATCACCAGCATGAGATCTTCCTCGGGGACATCGGCGAACAGCCGCAGGTTGGCCACGATCGCCTGGAACAGGTCGTTCTTCTGCTCCGGTGTGCGCTGGTTGAAAGACAGTTGGATGAACATGATGCGCTCGCTGCGCCGCAGGCCGAATACGACCGGCTGAGTGACGAGGTTGCCAGGCGCAACTTCGTGAAAGACGTGGAACTGATCGTCCTGAGGGATCTTCAGCACGTCCACCATGGACTTGTGCAGTGCCTCGGAGACGAGGTGACGATATTCTGGGGTGGTTCCCTGGCGCAGGTAAATATTGATCAACGGCATGATCTTTCCCTTTCTGGCGCGTTGCGAGGTGGTGTCGGGTTTACGCGGCGCCGTGCGGGGCCGGTACCCGGAAACAGGTCAACAGCGCTGCGGTGTTGACGTATTGGCCGATGAGATTGACAAGCGCGACAAGCATTTCGACGCCGAATGCCGAGACGGCCTCGTCATAGAGGGTGGTCGGCACGGACCGGTCGCGGACCAAGGCGAGCGTCAAACGGCGCGCGACATCAGCCTCGGCGCGTAGGTCGCTCGATGGCTCGCCCTGTCGAAGTGCCGCAATCACACTCTCGGACAAACCGATTCGCTCGGCGGCCGCCGTATGTGCGAACAACATGTACTTGGCGCGCCAGTGCGCGGCAACGGTGAGAATGACGACCTCGCGGACGTCCTTCGGAATGCCGGACCGGGAGAGGGCCTGTGCCCACTCCAGCAGGGGGCCGGCGATTTGCGGTGCGCGCAGCATGACATTGAACGGGCCGATGAGCTGCCCGTCCGGCAACATCGCCGGGTAGCCGAGGCTGGCCGCGGTGCGGACCCGGGTGGCTCGCAGGCCGTCGTGTATCGCCTTTTGCTCCTGATCCAGCACAGCGGGCGGAAGTAGCGGTAACCGGCCACCCAAGCCGGAATCGTCAGTGGTGGTCTGCTCGTGCATAGGTCCAACGTAAGGAGCGCCCAAGACATTTGGCCAGCGAATGGCTCGCATACCCGATATGATGAATACTCATGGACTTCACGCTCGTGGGACTACGGGTCTTGCGCGAAGTGGCCGAGCGTGGCACGTTCACGGCCGCGGCGGATGCGCTCGGCTACACACAGTCGGCGGTCTCCCGTCAGATGGCCACGCTGGAACAGGCCACCGGCGTCCGGCTGTTCGATCGCCACCCCAGCGGAGTCCGGCTGACCACCGCGGGACACGCTCTACTGAGCCATGCCGTCATCGCGCTCGACGCGCTGGAGGCGGCCGACCAGGAACTGCGCGGCGCACCGGACGGCGACGGGCGTGTCCGGCTCGGTTTCATCCCCGTCGCCGGCGCGGTCCTGGTGGCCCTTGCCCTGGAAACCCTGCGGCGGGAACGCCCTCGCGTCCAGGTTTTCACCAGGGAGGCGCCCACCCCGTCCCTGGTCAGGACGCTGCGCACCGGCGCCCTCGACCTCGCCGTGTTGACCTCTCGACCGCCGCATCGCTCACCGGACACCGACGATCCACCCCTGCACGTGGAGCCGCTGCTGGACGACCGCCTGGTCCTGGCGGTGCCGACCGGTAGCCGGCTCGCCGATCGCCCGAACCTCACCGCTGAGGACCTCGCCGGCGAGGCGTGGATCGCCAGTCCGGCGGGAGTTGATGAGCCCCTGCTCGGCATCTGGCCGGGCCTGCCCGGCCGACCCCGCGTTCAGCACACGGCCCGCGACTGGCTGAGCAAACTGCGCCTGGTCGCCGCCGGAGCCGGGATCACCACCGTGCCCTCGACGCTCCTGCCCGCGGTCCCGTCCGGCGTCCGCCTCATCGCCATCGACGGCGTCCCCGAGGAGCGGCGCCGCGTCAGCCTGGCCCGCCTGCCGGGCCCCACCACGGCGGCGACCGACGCCCTCATCCACGCCCTTCGCCAACAAGCCGCCGACCTCGCCGAATAACCCACGGGCACCCTTCAGCACATCCTGGTGCGGGCCCATCGACTGTGCGCACATCCGGCTGACGACATCCGAAATGTACTGCTGGACAGTCGCTCACGAGGAACTGATGGCACAGCCCTCTCGACCGATACTGACACCAGTTCCCCGTGATCGCCCGACCAACAGCGCCTCGTGGGCTCGGCGGCGCAGGCGTCCGATTGAAGCGGTTGCGGTCAGGGGTCTGTCGACGGGAACGTCCGTTCAGCGGTGCGGGTTCAGGCGGTGCGAAGGGTTGTCGGCCAATGATTCTGGATGGCGGCGCGCTCGGCGGCGGGTGCGGTCGTCGGGTATCCGACCCGCAGGTCCTGATCGGCGATGATGGGGTGGTGATGATCGTGCTGTTTCGTTCCGTCTATGGTCTGCGGAAGGTCGAGAGACAGGCCGCGCAGCGACTTCGGGCGTTCGGCCATGAAGTACATATTCCGGATCTGTATGCGGGGCAGACCGCGGCGATACTCGAAGCAGGGTTCGCGCTGAAGGACCGGATAGGCTGGGATACCGTCGCCGGTCGTGCGGGCCAGGTGCTGGCCGAGCTTCCTGGCACCGCGGTCTTGGCTGGTTTGTCCATGGGCTGCGGGGTCATTCACGACCTGCTGCCGTCTCGACCGGACACGGCGGCCGTGCTGTTGCTCCACGCACTCGCCGACCTTCCTACCGGAGCGCGACCAGGTCTGCCGGTGCGAGGGCACATCGCCGCACCCGACTCGCTCACACCGGCCGAGCAACTGACTACCTGGCAAGATGCCGCTCACCGTAAGGGTGCCGCAGCGACAGTCCACACCTATCCCGGTGCCGGACATTTCTACACCGACGACACCCTGCCGGACTACGACCACGCGGCCAGCGAATTGACATGGCACCGCGTTATCGAGTTTCTCGACGAACTCGAATCCGGGGCGAGGGCACCGACCGGCAAGAGATAGCCTGCCGCATTCACAGCGACCGGCCGATCTCGAATTGTCAACGGCGGCAACGAGTGCCCGCTCGACGACCGATCGCTAACCGGCGAGGGGGCGGGGGGATTTCATGACACTGTTCCACCACGACTCCAGGTGGCTGGGTTCGGGCCAGTGCACCACGACCGGGTCCGCCGGATCGGTTGTGGCTGTGGACTTCTGGCGGGTTATCGGAGCCCGGGAATCGCGATTCGGACGGCTGGCGAGGTCGGGCGTTGTCACGAAAATCTCCGATCTTTACTATGCGACCAAGCGCCATGTCCGCACTGCTTGCAGGGCATCGACGCCGGTCGGGCGGGCGGGTCGAGGTGATCAGTAAGCGAGGCAGTAGTAGTCGTCATCGCCGGGCGGCGGGAGCCACACCTGGTCGATGCGATCGGCGAACCCGGTAGGTGCGGGTTCGGCCAACTGGTGCGTGGCGGCCGACCCGGCATCGCGGTCGTCGGCGAGCATGCGCTGTCCGGCGCGGTCGAGGGCGCTGCCGGCCGGGATGGTTGTCATTACGGTGTCCTCCCTCAGATGGTCGAGGCCTGCGAAGACCGGGTGAGCCCGGAACGACCCGGATCACCCGTCGACGGAAATAATCCGACGAACAGTTCTTATTCTAAACGGTCAGATAACCTATGCCAACTGGCATAGATATCGTCGAACGCGTACCCGGCTAAATCGCAGCCTCGGAAGGGGCGTCCGACTCGTCATGCGTCCCCAACGCTTGCGCTAGGTCATCGAACACATTGAGGACAGTGCCGAGTCCGGTCACCTCGATCGGCCGCCGCACCGGCGGTGAAGCCACCACACGCAACCCGCCCCCCGTTGCCGCCGCCCCGGCCAGCAACACGCTCAGCCCGGCAGAACCGAAAAATCGCACTCCGGACAGATCCACCACCAGCACCGACGGTGTGTTACCCAGCGCGTTGTCGATCGCGTTCCGCAGCAGCGGCGCCGATGCCGCATCCACCTCGCCGTCGACCGTGAGCACCGCCGCGAAGTCGACCTCGCGCAAATATGCCCGCACCGCACGGGCATCGTTGGAGTAGTCGCAAGTCATGCGCAATACGTCCTTATTCCTAGCCGCGGCCGGGTCGGACCCCTGCGCTTTTAGAGGGCGACCGTCGCGCCGATCAACAATATTCGATGTGCCGGCGATCCGCCCGGCCAACCCGCGCAATCGACCCCGATTCTCGCGGAACGTCTGAACATGGTGCGGCAGGCGCTGGTCCACGCAACGACGGATGCGGCGCCCCCGCCAACTCGCCTGCGCGGCACGCTCAGCCCCTCGACAACCAAACTGTCTGAGCCGCAAGGTTTCAGACAGCAGCACTGGGTAGACCTTTAACGGTGCACTGTTGCGCCGATCAATCCGATGTGTCGATTCAAGGATGAGATCCCCATGAGTACACCCGAAACCGCTACATTGCTGGCGCAATTGCGCGCCGTCCGCGATCTGACCAACACCGAAATCCAGATCGCCGAGACTCGAATCGCCCAGGCCAGGACCGAGGCCGTGCGGCGCGAGCTGTCCGAAAACGCGGACAACGCCCGCGTCAGGGCCGAAGCCATCGAGGCGGCCGTCCGCGAGCTCGGCGCCGTCCCCGCGCTGGTCGGCCCCCTGCTCGGGCGGGCCGCCGCCGCGGTCAAGGCGGTAGGTGAGCAGGCCCAACCCTTCGACGAAGCCCTGCTCGGCGATCTCACGCTCGAGCATCAGCTGCTCGATCGGGCCCGCTACATCAAGGCGCTGGCGACCACCGCCCAGCGCCCCGAGGTGGTGGACCTGGCCGAGCGGTTGATCACCGCGCACTCGGCGACCGTGGCCTGGCTGACCACCGTATTGGCTGAGGAGGCGCTCGGCGGCCCGGCTGCCCTGCGCCACACGCCATTTCAGACGGCCACCGGGACGGTGGTCAAGTTCGCCACCATCCCGGTCACCTGGACCGCGCGCGGCCTGGATCGGGCATTTGACGTGTTCCGCGCCGCGCCGCCCGCGCTCGGCGAACTGCTCGACCGGGGCGCCCAGCTCGGCGATGTCGCCGTCAAGACGCTCACCGCGTCCCGCGACGCGGCGCTCGAGCGGGCCGAGCAGGTCACCCGCCGCGAAGGGGCAGGCACCGCCGCCGACGCCTTGCATTCCTTCCGAACCGCCACCGGCACCCTCGAGTCGAGGGAGTTGCCGGTCGACGACTACGACGAGCTGAACGTCGCGGCGGCGGTGGCCGCGATCAAGGAGTTGACCGATCCCGGCGAGGTGCGCGCGATCCTCGCCTATGAGGAGGCGAACAAGAACCGGCAGGGTGTCGTCTCGGCCGCGCAGACCAGGCTCGCGGCGATCGCCCAGGAAGTCACCGGACTCAACTGATCGAAAGGCGTTCGGCGCGCGGTCCGCGCGCCGAACGCCGCACCTTCGTACGCATCACTACTGCATCATTTGCCGTCGAGCGGGTATCGCCGAGGCATACGGAAAGCCCGCTCACGAAGCGACTCCCGACGAGCGAGCCGGATAATCGAGCGGCTCACCGGTCCCCGAGTTCGGCCCACATGGTCTTACCGTCGCCGTGATAGTCGACACCCCAGCACGCGGCCAACCGCTCGACCAGGAGCAACCCGCGACCACCCGTGTGATCGGGCCTGCGGATCCACGGCCGCACGGGCGAGGCGTCGTCGACTTCCACCCGGAACCGCGCGGCGCCGGTCATGAGTAACCGGCAGGCGCCGGCGGGGCGGGCGTGCCGCAGTGCGTTGCAGGCCAATTCGTCACACACCTGCACCGCGTCCTCGACCACTACACCGGGACAACCGGACAGCAGGCGCCGCGCCGCCGCCCGGACCTCCCGCAAACCTACTGTCTCGAGGTCGAACTCCAGCTTGTCCACGTGCGCCGGGCTCCCTGTAACAGCGTGCACCGTCACCCTCCGTTCGCTCGCCGAATACCGCCTTGCCGCAGACACATCCGCTTACTGACGGAATACCCTTGCGCACCTGGGAAAAAACGGTGAACTATCAATTCGCTCGATACCGGGCGACAGCGTCCGCCCGGACTGGCGGGCCATCGCGAAAACTCTTCTGACGTGGGCGGTTCGGCCCGCCGTGCACGGGCCGAACCACGGTGCTCAGTTCTGGGCGGGCCGGCCTACGTCGCCACGCCACGCGCCGGTCTCGTGACCGTCGCGGTTCTCGATAAACGTCTTGAATCGCTTCATATCGCCCTTCACCCGGTGGTCGAGGATGCCGAGCTTGTCCGCGACGTTCTCCACGAACCCGTCCGGGTCGATATCCAGCTGGGCGGTTACCCGGGTGGTGTCGTTGTCGAGCCGATGAAAGGTGATCACCCCGGCGTGCGTAGGACCGGTGTCCGACGCCCACGCGACCCGTTCGTCGGGGTTCTGTTCGGTGATCGTCGCGTCGAATTCCTTCTGCACGCCAGCGATATTGATCTTCCAGTGGGTGTGGGTGTCATCGAGCTGGCGGATCTCCTCGACCCCCTCCATGAAGCGCGGGAACGACTCGAACTGGGTCCACTGGTTGTAGACCGTGGAGACGGTGGCCTTCACATCGACGGATTCGGTAATAGTGCTCATCAGGCAACTCCCATGCATCGGATTGTCGGCCGGTGAACGATCCAGCTGATCGTTCGTGCGGCGGCGCGGAATTTGCTCGCCGCCATAGCGGGCGTGTGGCCGGGGTCTGGGACCACTACGGCCCGAGTTGTGAGGTGTTGCGGCCGTGGACGTTACGTGCATACCCGTCGATGCCGCGACAAAACGATGAGAAAACGATGCAAGTCCGAGAGTCGTTGTCCGGGCACGCAGCTGTTTGTTTTCCACCTGGAAGGGCATAGCCGGTCCGGCAGTCAGGACTGCGTACGCCGAGTTCGCGACCGCCGATGAGAGCCTTTCAGCCCGTTCTGCACAGGAGGTGTCAGCACATGCCCGGATCCACCCGCCCGTCGAAGGCCGCTCCGCAGCCCCTTGCCCCAGGCGTACCTGCCGGCGAGGCGGCGCAGGCCACCGAGCCGACCAAGCCCCGCGAGCCGTTGCCGCCGAAACCCGACCAGGCGGCTCCCCGACCGAGCACCCCCACGGGCGCGCCGGTCGACGCGCCGGCCGAGGCGATGGGTCAGCAAGGCGCCTTCCTGACCACAGCGCAGGGTGCGCGACTGACCGACACCGATCATTCGTTGAAGGCAGGCCCGCGCGGGCCGCTGCTGCTGCAAGATCACCATTTGCGCGAGAAGATCACCCACTTCGATCATGAGCGCATCCCCGAGCGGGTCGTGCATGCCAGGGGCGCGGCGGCGCACGGAGTGTTCACCGCCAACGGTGCCGCGGCGAAGATCTGTTGCGCCTCGCTCTTCGAAAAGGGCAAGGAGACACCGGTTTTCGTGCGTTTCTCCACGGTGCTCGGATCCCGTGGTTCGGCCGACACGGTACGCGACACCCGCGGCTTCGCGACCAAGTTCTACACCGACGAGGGCGTCTTCGACCTCGTCGGCAACAACATCCCGGTGTTCTTCATCCAGGACGGCATCAAGTTCCCCGACATCGTGCATGCGGCGAAACCGCATCCGGACCGCGAGATCCCGCAGGCGCAGAGCGCCCACGACACCTTCTGGGATTTCGTCACGCTGCATACCGAGGCCACCGCGCACACCCTGTGGAACATGTCCGACCGCGGGATCCCGCGCTCGTATCGCATGATGGAGGGCTTCGGGGTCCACACCTTCCGCCTCATCAACGCCCGGGGCAAGACCGTCCTGGTGAAGTTCCACTGGAAGCCGAAACTGGGCGTGCACTCCTTGCTGTGGGAAGAAGCCCAGATCGCCGCGGGCGTCGATCCGGACATGCACCGCCGCGATCTCGCCGACGCCATCGAATCCGGCGCGTTCCCGCAGTGGGATCTGGGCGTCCAGGTGTTTCCCGACAACGAGGAGCAGACCTTCGAGGGGATCGACCTGCTCGATCCCACCAAGCTCGTCCCGGAAGAGCTGGCGCCGGTGCAGGTGATCGGCACGATGACGCTGAACGCCAACCCGGCCAACTACTTCGCGCAGACCGAACAGGTCGCATTTCACCCGGGCCACCTCGTGCGCGGTATCGACCACACCGACGACCCACTGCTGCAAGGTCGCCTGTTCTCTTATCTCGACACCCAGATCTCGCGCCTCGGCGGGCCCAACTTCGCGCAACTCCCGATCAACCGGCCGCACGTCGGCACCAACGACATGTTCCGCGACGGAATGCACCAGACCGCAGTGCATTCCGGCGTCGCGCCGTACCGCCCCAACAGTCTCGACGGGGGCTGCCCGTTCCTGGCAGGCAACAAGGACGCCGCGCTGATCGAATATCCCGAAGCGGTCGCGGGAAAGAAGGTGCGCGAAGCTCCCGAGAGTTTCGACGACCACTTCAGCTCGGCTCGAATGTTCTACGCCAGCCTGACATCAATCGAACAAGCGCACGTCGCCAAGGCCTACACCTTCGAATTGGGCAAATGCTACGAGAAGGCGATCAAACAGCGAGCGGTGACCGTGCTGCGCCAGATCGACGAGCAGCTTGCCCAGACCGTGGCAGCGGGTCTAGGCCTGCCACTGCCGGGAAAGGCAGGCAAAAAGATCAAGGTGGCGGTCTCGCCCGCGCTCTCCCAGATCGGTGGCACCTGGCCGAGCGAGGGCCGGATCATCGGCATTTTCGCCGACGCAGGCACCGACCTCGCGGACCTGTCCGACACGCTCGTCACCATCGCCGGTCAGTCGATGACACCGTTGGTCATCGCCTCGCACGGTGGTGAACTCGTGAAGGGCAAACAGCAGGTAGTGGTGTCGCGCACCCTCGACACCGCCCGCTCCGTCGAATTCGACTCGCTCGTGATCGCGAGCACCGTCGGCGACCCTCGGCTGGCCCTGCTCCTTCAGGAGGCACACCGCCACCTCAAGGGCATCGCCTACACCCCGGCCGGTGCCGACGCGGTACGCGCCGCCGGGATCGCGGACGGCTCCGCCGGTGTCGAAGCGGCCGACACCGTCGCCACCGCCTTCGATGCCTTGTCCGCTCTCCTGCCGGAGCATCGAGTCTGGGCAAGGGCCGCCGAATACGGCGACTGATCCCGCGGATGCGGGCAAGGTCTCAGGAGTTCGCCGCGTCGAACGCCTGCGCTGGGGTACGCCGACGCTATGACTACCTCCCACGTCACCGAGATCGGTACCTTGCCCGCACCACGTGGTGAGCTGTCCGCAGGGGTCATCGATGTGTTGTCCCGGGCTCCCGGCAGCACTCCGCCGCCACTGCCCGACCTGGACCCTTACGGCGAGGACTTCCAGCTGGCTCTGCACACCTGCTATGAGCTGCATTACCACGGCTACGGCGCGGTCGATGAGGGCTGGGAGTGGGATCCGGGATTGCTCGCGTTGCGTGCGGCCATGGAGCAGCACTATCTGCGCGCGTTGCACGACGACGTCGTCGGCGGGACCGACCTGCACGCCGAGCTCGAGCAATTGCTCACGGTCCCGGCCGAGGAAACCGGGCTCAGCGTGTTCCTGCGCGACGAGGGCGAACTATGGCAGCTGCGTGAGTATTTCGTGCATCGGTCGATCTACCATCACAAAGAAGCCGATCCGTACGCGTGGGTGATTCCCCGGTTGCGTGGTCAAGCCAAAGCATCGCTGGTCGCGGTGGAGTTCGACGAGTTCGGCGGCGGGCGCGGCGAGCGCGTACATGCCCAGCTCTACGCCGACCTGCTGGCCGGCGCCGGGCTGCACCCCGGCTATCTGCACTATCTCGATATCGTGCCAGCGCCGATGCTCGCGCTGGTCGACATGATGTCGTTGTTCGGTCTGCATCGCGCCTGGCGGGGCGCGCTGGTCGGGCATTTCGCGACCGTCGAGATCACCTCCCCGCCCGGTGCCGCCCGGATGGCCCAGGCACTGGGCCGCTGGGACGCCGACCCGGCCTGCGCGCTGTTCTATCACGAACACGTCGAAGCCGACGCGGTGCACGAGCAGGTGATGCGCGCCGTGATCGACGACCTGTTGGCTCGCGAACCCGAGCTGCGGGCCTCCGTGGTCTTCGGAATTCAGGTGACCAACCTGCTCGAGGACCGTTTCGCCGATCATGTGCTCGGCCGATGGCGCGCGGACGGCACCTCATTGCTGACATCGCTCGGGGACCGTGATTAGACCTCGAACGTCAGGGCATTTCCGCCAGGTGATGTTGATCCGCACCCCAAACGTTTACCGGCCCCAGTCGGACACCTGGCTGCTCGCGGAGGCGCTGGCCGAAGCGGCGCTGCCCCGCGGCGGCCGGGCCGTGGATATCTGCTCCGGGACCGGCGCACTAGCGGTGCACGCCGGCCTGGCCGGGGCGAGCTCGGTCACCGCGGTCGATATCTCGCACGCAGCGGCCGCCGCCACCTGGCTCAACTGCCGCCTGCACGGCATCAAAGCCGAAATACTCTGCGGTGACTTCGAAAAGACCTTGGCACACCGCCGATTCGACGTATTACTTGCCAACCCGCCCTACGTTCCCGCGCACCATCGAGAGCCGGTGCGGGGACGCACCCGGGCCTGGCATGCCGGCCAGGACGGCAGGTCGATTCTCGACCGGCTCTGCGCCCTGACTCCCACACTGCTGTCCGCGAACGGCACCGCACTGATCGTGCACTCCACGGTCTCCGACCCTGACCTGACCATTTCCCAACTGCGCGACGGCGGGCTGAAAGCCGCCGCGGTCGCCCGCGCGACCATCCCGTTCGGACCGGTGATGCGCCGGTGCTCGAACCACCTGCTCGCGTCGGGGCTGATCCAGACCGGGCAAGAGTACGAGGAATTGGTGGTGATCCGTGCCGACAAGACCCGAAAATGACCGGCGGCGAATAACATTCACCGACGACGGGCCCGCGCTCATCGAAGGCCCGGTCGAAGTGATTCGCGCGGACGGCACCCGAATGACCTGCGACCGATTCCAGGTCGCCTTGTGCCTGTGCAAACGTTCGAAGAACTACCCGCTCTGCGACACCAGTCACCGTCGACGCAGTCGCGGCAGCGAATGATCCGCTGCCGTTTCAGCTTCGACGGAGAACTGCTGGGTATTGACACCGCATGACTGTCGGGTTGAAGCGCGCGGTGACCACTCCCCTGCTGTACTTCTTCATTCTCGGGGACGTCCTCGGAGCCGGGGTGTACGTACTGGTCGGATCGATCGCCCGCGAATCGGGTGGCGCGGTCTGGCTGCCGTTGCTCGTCGCCCTCGGGCTGGCCACGCTCACCGCCGGTTCCTACGCCGAGCTGGCCACTAAATATCCGCGGGCGGGCGGCTCGGCGCACTATGTCACCACCGCGTTCGGTCCCGCGGCGGGCTCCTTCATCGGTTTCTGTATGCTCGCCGCAGGCATCGTCTCGGTAGGCGCGCTGACCAGGGCCTTCGCCGGGGACTACCTCCAGGAGCTGGTCACGTTGCCGACCCTGGTCGTCATCGTGGTCTTCCTGGTGTTGCTCGCCGCGCTCAACATCCGCGGCATCAAAGAGTCCCTGGGCGCCAACGTGGCGGCCACGCTGGTGGAACTCAGTGGCCTGGTCCTGATCATCGGACTCGGTGCGTGGGTGATACTGCGAGGCGACGCCGATCTGGATCGGCTCGCCCAGGTGGGCACCGCGGAGCACGGCGCGGTCGGCGCGGTGCTGGCCGGCACAGTATTGGCGTTCTATTCGTTCGTCGGGTTCGAGACCTCGGTGAACCTGGCCGAAGAAGTCAAAGATCCACGGCGGTCCTATCCGATCGCGCTGTTCGGCGCGCTACTCACCGCCGGTACGGCGTATGTGCTGATCGGTGTTGTCGCCAGTGCCTGCGTACCTACCGAACAGTTGACCCGGTCCAGCGGGCCCCTTTTGGAGGTCGTCCGGATCGCCGGTGCGGTACCGGAATGGTTGTTCAGCGTGATCGCCTTGGTTGCTGTAGCCAACGGTGCGCTGCTCACCGGCATCATGTCCTCGCGGTTGGCGTACGGCATGGCCAACGACGGCCTGCTGCCGCCGGTCCTCGGGCGAATCTTGCCCCGGCGACAAACACCATGGGTGGCGATCCTCACGACCGCCACCCTGTCGCTGATCCTGGCGCTGACCGGACAGGTCGACTCGCTGGCCGCCACCTTGGTGCTGTTGCTGCTGTTCGTTTTCACCGGCGTCAACGCGGCGGTGCTCGTGCTGCGTCGCGAAGCGGGCGAACCCGGCCACTTCCGGATCCCGACCGTCGTTCCGTGGCTCGGCTTGGCTTCCTGCCTCTTCCTGTTCACTCGAATCGACGGCGGAGTCTGGCTGCGCGGACTCATCTTGGTCGCCCTGGGCGGCGTGCTCGCGGTCGTGAACGCGGCGCGCGCCCGGCGGGAGAGCGCGATCGAAGTCGGTTGAGCCGACCTCCGGCGGAAGTGTCGGCCCGAAAACCCCTCCCCGCAGCGGCATCGGCGACTGCTATTCGTAGGCGGGGTAAACCCCCGCGCCCAGCAGCCGTGCGAGATGAGCGGCGTTGCGCGCCATGGCTTTTGTCGCCGACACGATCCGGTCCGGCACCGGGTCGAGGTCTCGATAATCGGTGCCGCCCATCGCTTCCCCGTTCCAGTAGGTACATCCCTGGGCAGGAACGGAGAATCCGATGTCGTTGAGGGCCTGGAACAGGTCGCCGACGATCTTGTGCGCCCCGTCCTCGTTACCGACCACCGCGGCGATGCCGACCTTGCCGACCATGGAAGGCCTTCCCGCGTCCCCGGTTTCGGATAATTCCGCGTCCAGCCGTTCGAGCACCCGCTGGGCGACCGACGACATGTGCCCCACCCACGTCGGCGTCGAGATGAGCAGAATGTCCGCGGACAGAATGCGTGCCCTGATGTCGGGCCACTGGTCGCCGGAACCTTCGTCGGTGCGGACCCCCGGGTGCACGTCGTAGTCCACCACGCGCACGATCTCACCCTTGATATCGCTCTCGGCCAGCGCGTCCAGCGCGTGCCGGGCGATGAGGTCGCTACTGGATTCCGCGGGCGACTTCTGCAACGTACACACCAACGCGAGGGCGGTCGGATTTGTCATGATATTCGGTCTCCTGACTGGGTGATCGGGGAAATGCACTGATCAAAGAATCGGGCGGCCGCCAGTGACGGCGATCCGCGCGCCGGAGATGTAGCTGCCGTCGTCCGAGGCCAGCAGCACGTATGCCGGGGCGAGCTCGGCGGGCTGGCCCGCGCGTCCGAGGGGCGTGTCGTCGCCGAACTGGGTCACCTTCTCCACCGGCATCGTCGACGGAATCAGCGGCGTCCAGATCGGCCCGGGCGCGACACTGTTGACCCGAATGCCCTTGTCCCCCAGCAGTTGAGCGAGACTTGCCGAGAAGTTGGCGATGGCCGCCTTGGTGGCCGCGTACGGCGCCAAGGTCGGCGAGGGCATGTCCGAATTCACCGACGAGCTACCGATGATCGACGCGCCGGACGCCATGTGCGGCAAGGCCGCCTTCACCAGATAGAAGTAGGCCCCCACGTTGACCTTGAACGTGTAGTCGAATTCTTCGTCCGGGATCTCCTCGAGCGTCTCGTGCGTCATCTGGTAGGCGGCATTGCTGACCAGTACATCGATGCGACCGAATTCCGCGACGGCCCGGGCGACCACCTCCCGGCAGTGGCCGGGATCGGAGATGTCACCGGGGACCAGTACCGCTTTGCGACCGGCTTGCTCCACGAGCTCGGCGACCTCCTTGGCATCCCCGTCCTCATTGAGATAGGAAATCAATACGTCGGCACCTTCCCGCGCGAACGCGATGGCAACCGCACGGCCGATACCGCTGTCGGCCCCGGTGATCACCGTTGCCTTACCGGTCAATTTCCCACTACCCCGGTAACTCGCCTCGCCGCAGTCCGGCGGGGGCGACATCCGCGACTGCACGCCCGGAACTTCCTGTTGCTGTTCGGGAAAACCCATGGTCGATCTCCTCCTGACGGCAGACAATTCCTGTTCCCGCACCGCCTACCCGGTGATCGCCGCTCCAACCAGGCCAGGGTTTGTGTGTCAGTGCGACAAACCGCCGGTTCGGCGAAGTCCGAAAAAGGGATCCCCTCGATGACTCGGCCCGCCGCCGCGGAAATGCACCCGGAGCATCCTGAGCTCGCTACGTGGACAAGCCCTGGCTCCTCCCGGACCGTCACCGGCGTAGCGCGAACACATCCGGCACCGCAAACGGTTCGACGGTTTAACCACCCCGGCAGGGTGGAATGGCGCACCTAGATCAACCTCGCGGCAAACGAGCCACACGATCATCCGGAAAGGGGTGCGAAGCCATGCCGATCCTCGAAGATGAACGGCCCACTATCGACACCGGTGCTCCGTGGAAGTCCGATGTCGTTCTCGCCGAATCGTTGTCGGGATGACCGCCGTCGCCAGCGCGCAACCGCACGCGCGCACTACGACACTGCGGGTCGCGTCGGTGCCCGCGTCGCACGTCTACGTCCGGCATCTGTCGCCCGTCGACGGGCACGACGGCGTGGTGCGGCTGCCCGATCCGCGACCGGCCGACGGCCGCACGGTTCCGGGCGGCTGGTGGCCACCGGTCATGCTCGACCCGCAGTGGATCCGCCGCAATCACCGCAGCTTCGATGTGTTCCACGTGCACTTCGGCTTCGACTCGGTCGAGACCGAGATGCTCGCCGACATCGTCGGCGAATTGCGCGATCACGGCAAGCCGCTGATCTACACCGCGCACGACCTCCGCAACCCGCACCAACCCGATCCGCGCGGCCATCGAGAACAGCTGGACGTGCTCATTCCGGCCGCCGACCGGATCATCACCCTCACCCCTACCGCGGCGGCGCAGATCGAGCGGCAATGGGGTCGGCGACCGGACGTGCTGCGCCATCCGCACGTCGTGCGGCAGGAACTCGTCGAGCTGCCCCGGCCGGCCCAGCCCTTCGTGCTCGGCGTGCACGCGAAAAGCCTTCGCGCCAATATGGATCCACTGCCGATCCTGGACGTGCTCGCCGACACCATCGCCACACTGCCCGGCGCGGTGCTGCGCGTCGACCTGCACGACGAACTCTTCGATCCGGGCAACCACTGGTACGACCCGGACGCGGGCGCGGCCATCGTCGATGTCGGCCGTCGGACCGGAGTCGAGGTCCGCATCCACGAATACTTCACCGATGATCAACTGTGGCAGTATCTTTCGTCGCTGACCGCGTCTCTGCTGCCGTACCGTTTCGGCACCCATTCGGGGTGGCTGGAGGCCTGCTACGACCTCGGCACCGCGGTCATCGCGCCGAGCTGCGGCTGCTATGCCGAGCAACGGCCTTGTGCGGTCTTCGATTTCGACGAGGCCCAGTTCGACGCCCGTTCGCTGGAGCGCGCGGTCCGTGCGGTGTACGAGGGCAGCGCCGACCGTGCCGACTGGCCGACACGCCGAGCCGAGCGTACCGAGTTGGCCGCCGCGCACCGCGCCATCTATGAACAGGCACTGGCCCGATGACGGCGGCCAGCGGTCTGTCCGTCGCGCTGCTCGCCTCCAACCGGCACCCGATCAAGCAACCCTTCGCCGGTGGGCTCGAAGCGCACGTGTGGCACCTGGCCCGCGCCTTGCAGGCGCGCGGTCACCGGGTGACCCTGTTCGCCGCCGACGGCAGCGATGGCGCGGCCGCGGATTCGGCGTTGCGGGTGCGCGCGTTCAGCCCGAGTGCCGCCGCGGCCGCCGATTCGTCGATGCCGCCGAGACAGTTTCTCGCCGACCACCACGCCTATCTGACGGTGATGACCGAGCTCAGCGCGATCGGGCCGACGTCGTTCGACGTCATCCACAACCACAGCCTGCACTATCTGCCGGTCGCGATGGCCCCCACGCTGGGCGTCCCGATGCTGACCACCCTGCATACGCCGCCGACACCCTGGCTGGAATCGGCACTCGATGTCAGCAAAGGGCTCGGCTCGGCTTTCGTCGCCGTCAGCAAGCACACCGCGCAAGCGTGGCGCCAGGTCGTGCGGGTCGCCGGCGTCGTGCCCAACGGGATCGACCTGCGCGCGTGGCCGATGGGTTCCGGTGGCGTCGACCTGGTGTGGTTCGGCAGGCTCACCCCGGAGAAGGGCGCCCACCTCGCGGTCGCCGCGGCGCGCCGGGCCGGGCGGCGGCTGCACCTGGCAGGCCCGATCAGCGATGCCCGGTATTTCCGCGACACCATCGAGCCCGAGCTCGACGAAAACACGCGCTATCACGGTCATCTCGACCAGGCCGCGCTCGCCCGTCTGGTCGGATCGTGCGCTGCCGCGCTCGTCACCCCGCTGTGGGACGAGCCGTACGGCCTGGTCGTCGCGGAGGCGCTCGCCTGCGGCACGCCGGTCGTCGCGTTCGAGCGCGGCGGGATTCCGGAGATCGTGGATTCGGACTGCGGCAGGCTCGTCGCGCCCGGCGACATCGACGCCCTGGCCGCGGGCGCGGCACAGGCCGCGACGCTCGCGCGCGCCGACGCACGCGACCGAGCCGAAGCATCGTGCGGCATCACCGCCATGGTCGACACCTACCTGCAGCACTACCACCAACTCATCGCCACCCCGGACTACAGCGAAACCCGCGAGGGGGCAGCATGATCGGCTACTACATCCATCATCACGGCGCCGGCCATCACATCCGCGCTCGCACCATCTGCGCCGAACTCGCGGCGCCCGTCACCGCCCTCACGTCCCGATCGATCGACGACTCGGCTTTCGCTCGGACCGTCGTGCTACCAGCGGACGACGCGGCGGCCGACGTGCTGGACCCCACCGCCGCCGACCGCCTGCACTGGGTTCCCAAAGGCGATGCGGGACTGCGTGATCGGATGACCACCATCTCGGACTGGATCGCCGCCGAACGGCCCGCCGCCATCGTGGTCGACGTGTCTGTCGAAGTCGCGCTGCTGGCCAGGCTGCACGGCGTGCCCGTGATCACCATGGTCCTGCCGGGTACCCGCACCGACGCCCCGCACAACCTTGTGCACGACATCGCCGACGCGCTACTGGCCGCCTGGCCACGAGCGCTTTACGACCCGTCCTGGCTGCACGCCTACGCGGACAAAACCCACTACCTCGGCGGCGTCAGCCGATTCGCGGCGCGGCAACCGAGCGCGCGGCGCGCTCGCCCCGCGCGGCCGACCGTGCTGGTCCTCGCCGGCGCCGGCGGGAGCCGTTTCACCGCCGCCAGTGTTCGCGAATGCGCCGACCGCCATCCGCAATATCGTTGGCGCACAGCCGGGTTGGACAACTGGGTAGACGATCTCTGGCCGCGCCTTTGTGTCGCCGACGTGGTCATCGCGCACGCGGGGCAGGGTGCGGTCGCCGATATCGCGGCCGCCGCCAAACCCGCGGTCCTCATTCCCGCGGACCGGCCCTTCGGCGAACAGCACGCCACCGCGACAGCTCTCGCCGACGCGGGCCTCGCGGTCACGGTCGACGCATGGCCCGCGCCGCACGAGTGGCCCGCGCTCATCGAATCCGCGCTGCGCCTGGACGCGCGACGTTGGTGCGAGTGGCGCACGCAGGGTGCCGCAGCCCGAGCGGCCGCCGTCATCGAACAGGTGGCCCGCGCCGGTGCCCAGCCCACCGCGTGCGCACCGGTCGCGTGAAAACCACGGTCATCACCCTGGCGTCGGGCCGAATCAACCACCTGCGCAACCAATTCCGCGGGCTCGCCCAGAGCACGACGACGCCGCTTCGGCACATCGTGGTCGCCATGGGTGATCCCGAAGTCCTCGACCTCTGCCGGCGGCACGCCGCGCACGGCGTCTGGATGGACGCGCGGCCACCGCGACTGCCGCTGGCGCAAGCCCGCAACCTGGGTGCCACGACCGCGATCGGGGGCGGCGCCGAACTCCTCGTCTTCCTCGACGTCGACTGCATCCCCGACCCCGGCCTGATCGACCGCTACCAGGCCGCCGCGGCCGCCGAATCGCTACTGCTGTGCGGACCGGTGACCTATCTGCCGCCCGCTCCGCTCGGCGGTTACGACCTTTCGACGCTGCGCCGTCAGCGGGCCCCACATCCGGCGCGGCCGGACCCACCGCCGCATACGCACAGCGACAGCACCGATTTCGACCTCTTCTGGTCGCTGTCGTTCGCCGTCACCGCCGACACCTGGCGCCGCATCGGCGGCTTCTGCACCCGCTATCACGGTTACGGCGGTGAGGACACCGACTTCGCCTACAAGGCCGCCGCCGTGGGCGCACGCCTGCGCTGGGTCGGCGGCGCGGACGCCTATCACCAGCACCACCCCGTCTCCGACCCGCCGATCGAGCACCTCGCCGACATCCTCACCAACGCAACAACTTTCCATCGCCGCTGGGGTCGCTGGCCGATGCGCGGCTGGCTCGACGATTTCGCCACGGCCGGGCACATCAGCTATGACCACGCGGCTCAGCGATGGGACCTGGTCGGCGCCCCGCGATAGTGGCTTATCGCGCAGCAGCCGGGAAGGCCTCGTAAACCGCGGCGGCCGAGCCGCCTACGGTCGCTGGGATCGCGGGGTCGAGCGGCGCCGATGCCGCGGTGGTCGGCGCCGGCGACGGCCCGGCGGCACGTTCGAGTCGTCGCGCGCGGGCCACGCTGGTCTTGAAGAGCGGTTGCTTCGACGCCGGATCCCACAGCGTCGGGGTGAGTTCGTTGGCCGCACGATGATGGCCGGAGCCATCGCCGTCCCAATAGCCGTAGTGGAACGGGACGAACAGCACGCCCCGGCGGATCCCGCTGAGCCGCGCCTTGGCGTGCAGGCTGCCACGCGGCGACGACACCTCGACGAGGTCGCCTTCGCCGATGCCGAGTTCGTCCGCGTCGTGGCGTGAGATCTCCACCCACACTTCCGGAGCGGCGGCCTCGAGCTGCGGTGCGCGGGCGGTCTTGGTGCGGGTGTGGAAGTGATAGAGAGTGCGGCCGGTGATCAACGCCAGCGGGAACTCGGCGCCCGGACGTTCCTTGGCCGGATGGTATTCGGCCGCCTTGATTATCGCTTTCGCGTCCGGATTCAGCGCACGGTATTCCTCGGCGTCCAGTGGTGTGCCGGTGACAACGTCTTTCCCATAGGTCTCGCAGTAGTCCGGCGCACTCCAGAATTTCCCATCCGCGTACAGACGCTCGGTTCCTTCGGGATGCGCTGTCGTGCACGGCCATTGGATGCCCGATCCGCCGCGCAGCAGGGCGTAGGTCAGCCCGGTGTAGTCACACGGCCGCCCCGCCGAACATTTCTTCCATGCTTCGAACGCCGACTCCGGATCGTGCCAGGCCGGCAACGGGTCGCCATCCTTGTCCCGGAATTCCATCCGGCGTGCGTAGTCCAGCAGGATGTCGAGGTCGGATCTGGCCTCCCCCGGTGGTTCGATGGCCTTGTCGGACAGGTGAACTGTGCGATCGGCGTTGGTGAACGTCCCGGTTTTCTCACCCCAGGCCGCTGCGGGCAAGACCACGTCCGCCAGCTCGGCCGTCTCGGTCAGGAAGATGTCCTGCACCACCAGGAACAGGCTTTCCTTCGCGAGAATCGCACGGACCCTGGCCAATTCGGGCAGCGACACCGCCGGATTGGTCGCGCTGACCCACAGCATCCCGAGGCTGCCGTCCTCGGCTTTGCCGAAGATTTTCATCGCGTGGGTCGGCGGTTCGTCGTGGGCCAGGTGCGCACGATCGACATTCCACAGCTCGGCCAGCTCGGCGACGTGAGCATCGTTGGCCCAGTTACGAAAACCGGCGAGGTCGCCGTCGGCGCCGCACTCACGGGTGTTCTGCGCGGTCGGCTGGCCGTTCATCTGCAGCACTCCGCAACCAGGCCTGCCGAGCATCCCCCGAACCAGATGAATGTTGTTGACCTGCACCGACGCTGCCGTCGCCTGGTGCGACTGATAGAACCCTTGCAGCACGGTGGACAGCAGACGCCTTGCGGTACCGAGTATCTGGGCCGCCTCGCGCAGTGCGGCGGCTTCGACGCCACAGATCCGCGCCACCGCCTCCGGCGGGTAATCCGCCACGCACGAGCGCAATTCAGCGAACCCGACCGTGTGCGCGGCGATGTAGTCGTCATCGATCCAGTGATTGGCGAGTAGCTCGTGCAGCAGCCCGTTCATCAGCGCCACGTTCGTACCAGGCAAGGGCGCGAGATGCACCGTCGCGTGGGCGGCGACCGGCGTCGGCCGCGGATCCACGCAGATCAGGCGCGGCGGGTTCGGTCCGGCGAGCCGGTCCAGCATTCGCGACCAGAGCACAGTTTGGGTTTCGGCCACGTTGTGGCCGTACAACGCGATCACGTCGGCGTGGTCGATGTCGGAGTAGGAGCCGGGCTGGCCGTCACTGCCGAAGGACTCCTTCAGCGCTTCGGCCGCGGTCGCCGTGCACAGTCGAGTATTGCCGTCTAGGTGGTTGGTGCCGATACCGCCGCGCGCGATCACGCCCAAGGTGTAGTACTCCTCGAGGAACAACTGTCCGGAGGTGTAGAAACCGATCGCCTCGGCTCCGCGTTCGGCCAATAGCGCGGTGCTCCGCCGCACGATCTGGTCCATCGCGGTGTCCCAATCGGTTTCCACCAGTTCGCCGTCCCGGCGGATCAGCGGACGGGTAAGGCGATCGGGTGCGGCGTTCGCCTGCCAGCCGAACAGATCCTTCGGGCCCAATCGACCGCGATTCACCCGATCGGCCACGCGGCCACGAACCCCGACGATCGCGCCGTCCTGGACCGCGATATCCAAGCCGTCACCGTTGGAATGCAACACCGATGCCGACTGCACCCACCGAACAGCGGCAGCGTCCACGCCAGCGGCGAGGTACAAATCCACACGGGCAGGCCAGCTGTCGCCCGCACCGTACGGCGTGCGCTTACCCCAAGGCTCCGCTATCCGATCTCGCCGCTCCATACCCGCCGCTTACCCGGCCCGCTATCTGGCAATCGCGCACGTCAGGCCTGATCGGAACGAGACCGGGCCGGCCCTGAAGGACCGGCCCGGTACTTGTCGCGATGCTCAGGCGAGGTCGAACCGATCGCTGTTGACCACCTTGACCCAGGCGGCAACGAAGTCGTTCACGAACCTCGCGCCGGCGTCCTGCTGCGCGTAGACCTCCGAAATAGCACGCAATTGCGAATGTGCCCCGAAGAGAAGGTCATTGGCGGTGGCGGTCCAGGTGGACTTACCGGACCGATCGAAACCCTGATAGACGTTCTCCGCCGACTCGGACGCCTTCCATTCGGTGTTCTGGTCGAGCAGGTTCACGAAGAAGTCGTTGGTCAACGTGCCAGGCCGGTCGGTGAAGACGCCGTGCTCGGTGCCGCCGTGGTTGGCACCGAGGGCACGCAGGCCGCCGATCAGTACCGTCAGCTCCGGAGCCGTCACGTCGAGCAGGTATGCCCGTTCGAGCAGCAGGCGCTCCAGCGGCGCCTTCTCGCCGGCCCGCACATAGTTGCGGAACCCGTCGGCCCGCGGCTCGAGTACCGCGAACGACTCCACATCGGTGCTCTCCTGCGAGGCATCGGTGCGTCCGGGCGCGAACGGCACCGTGACGTCGTGCCCCGCGTCCTTGGCCGCCTTCTCGACCGCGGCGGATCCCGCGAGGATGATCAAGTCCGCCAACGACACCTTCTTCCCGCCGCCCGCCGAGCTGTTGAAGTCCTGCTGGATCTGCTCCAAGACCGGCAGCACCTTGGCGAGCTCGGTGGGTTCGTTGACCTCCCAGCTCTTTTGGGGCTCCAGGCGGATCCGGGCGCCGTTGGCCCCGCCACGCTTGTCGGTGCTGCGGAAGCTCGACGCGGCCGACCACGCGGTCTTCACCAGCTGCGAGATCGACAAGCCGGACTCGAGCACCTTGCTCTTCAGCGCCGCGGTGTCCTGTTCGTCGATCAGTTCGTGATCGACGGCGGGAACCGGGTCCTGCCACAGCTGCGGTTCGGGGACCCACGGACCGAGGTAGCGGCTGACCGGACCCATGTCGCGGTGCAGCAACTTGTACCAGGCCTTGGCGAACGCCACGGACAGTTCCTCGGGATGATCCAGCCAGCGGTGGGTGATCTCGCGGTAGATCGGGTCCTCGCGCAGCGCGAGGTCCGAGGTCAGCATGGTGGGTACCCGCCCGGGGCCGCCGAACGGATCCGGGATGGTGCCCGCGCCCGCGCCCTCCTTCGGCTGCCACTGCCACGCACCGGCGGGGCTCTTGGTCAGCTCCCATTCGTAGCCGTACAGGTTCTGCAGGAAGCCGTTGCTCCACTGCGTCGGGGTGGCGGTCCAGACGACCTCCAGACCGCTGGTGATGGCGTCTTTACCCTTGCCCGTGCCGTGGCCGCTCTTCCAGCCGAGACCCTGCTGCTCGATGGGCGCGGCCTCGGGCTCGGCGCCGACCAGATCGGCGTCACCCGCACCGTGGGTCTTACCGAAGCTGTGACCACCGACGATCAGCGCGGCCGTCTCCTCGTCGTTCATCGCCATGCGGCCGAACGTCTCTCGGATATCCCGTGCGGACGCGACCGGGTCCGGCCTGCCGTTCGGTCCCTCCGGATTCACATAGATCAAGCCCATCTGGACGGCACCGAGCGAGCCGGACAATTCCCGGTCACCGCTGTAGCGTTCGTCGCCGAGCCAGGTGTCCTCGGGACCCCAGAAGACCTCTTCCGGCTCCCAGATGTCGGGGCGGCCGAAGCCGAAGCCGAAGGTCTGGAACCCCATGGAGTCGAGGGCTACGTTGCCGGCGAACACCAGCAGGTCGGCCCAGGAGATCTTGTTGCCGTATTTCTGCTTGACCGGCCACAGCAGGCGGCGCGCCTTGTCCAGGTTGGCGTTGTCCGGCCAGCTGTTGAGCGGTGCGAAGCGCTGTGCGCCCTGACCGCCGCCGCCGCGTCCGTCGGCCATCCGGTAGGTGCCCGCCGCGTGCCAGCTCATCCGGATGAACAGGCCGCCGTAGTTTCCGTAGTCGGCGGGCCACCAGTCCTGCGAGTTGGTCAGGACCGCCGCCACGTCGGCCTTCAGCGCGTCGACGTCGAGCTTGCCGAACTCCGCGGCGTAGTCGAAGTCCGCACCGAGCGGGTTCGACTTGGACGAATGAGCATGCAGGACCGAGACATCGATCTGCTCGGGCCACCAGTCTTTGTTGGTGCGGGGGCGATGGTCGGTCTGCGGTGTCGGAGACGGGATCGCCGGATTCTCACTCTCGCTTGCGCTTCGAGTGTCGGTGTCAGGAGTGGGTGGGCGGCTGTCGGATGGCACGGCATTCCTTCCTACATGGGTGGTGCGGGCTGTGGTCAGGGAGCGGTGGGGGCGGCACGTGCTGCCGCGCAGGCGGGGCAAAAACCCCAGTAGATGACCTCGGCCTCGTCGATCGTGAAGCCACTGTCGTCGGACGCGGACAAGCACGGGGCCTCGCCGACGGCGCAATCCACGTCGGCGATCACGCCGCACGCGCGGCAGACGACATGGTGGTGATTGTCGCCGACCCGCGTCTCGTAGCGGGATACCGAGCCGGACGGCTGGATGCATCGGAGCAGGCCAGCGGCGGTGAGGGTGTGCAACGAGTCGTACACCGCCTGATGCGACACCGCCGACAGGCGGGCTCGCACGGCGTGGATGATCGAATCCGTGTCAGCGTGCGGGTTTTCGTGCACGGCGCTGAGCACCGCGACACGAGGCGCGGTGACGCGCAGTGAAACCCCCCGGAGCATCTGCTGGAATTCCGTGGCCGTGGGCACGCACGAAAGTCTTGTCCGCGTTCTGGAATGAGTCAAGCATGCGCCACGCGTACGTCGCCCTCGATGATCGGCGTTGCCCAATGAATAACTATGGGTGTGCGGGGTAGGGCCATCTCATGGAAATACTCGTGATCATCGCCTTGGTGGTGCTCGTCGTGGCGGTAGTGGTGTCGCGCAAACGGTGGGGCAAACGGCGTGGCACGTCGCTCTCCACCGGCAACCCTTCGGCCAACGAAGGTAACGACAAGATCTGATCGCCTTGGTCGGACGTGCACGCCTGGTCCATGAGGACGATCACACCACTTTCCCGCGACCCTCCGGTTACCCCTGAGCGCGGTGGGTAGCGCGTAACTGCGGCTGATCGGGATTCATCGATCCGATGAGCACGCGTCCGAAGCCGACGCGGGCAGGTCCCCTGTCCACGAAGGCCCACAAGCGAGGAGCATCATGGTTTCCCACGACGTCATCGCCCAGCTACGCCAAGACATCACCACCGCCGCCGACGCCGGAGACGAGCCGACGGCCGATCGCCTGCGCGATGAACTCAGCGCAGCGATCGATGCGATCGACAACGCCGATCCCGGCCCCGGCGCGTCACCTGATCTCGCAGGTACCGGTGCCGCACCACAACCACCCGACGGGGTCCGCCGCGCGGCCGGCGACCTCGGTCCCGGTAGCTATGACGGGAGCGATGATTTGGCCGCGAACATTCCCGGGTCCATCCCCGAGGACGTACAGGAACCGCCGGACTGAGTTACCCCATCGGTACGGAGCCGCCCGTCGGGTGGCTCCGTACGCCGACGATGGTGTGTCACTCAGTTTCGGCCGAGTGCGCGGGCCAAGTCCGCCTTCGACATTTTCGAACGGCCGTCGATGTTCTTCTTTTTCGCTTCGTTGTAGAGCTGGTCCCGAGTCGGGCCTTTCGGCTTGTTCGTGCCCGACCGCTCGCCACCGCGCTGCTGCGGCGATTTGTCTTGCACCGAGGAGCGGCTGGCTGTTTTGGTCTGCCCAGCCTGGGCTCGATTCTTGTTCACGGTGCGCGCGGCGATCTCCTTCGCCCGCTTGGTGGACGCGCCCTGCTCCTTCTCCGAATCCTTGATGTGCTCGTACTGCCGATCCTGTTTCGCTGTCCATTCTTTCGGCATGTCGATCACCTCCTCGACCACGAATACCCTGGCGAACTCATCACAATCTTCCCCGGCGCGGCATCCGAAACGCCTGGATATCCGCCGCGGAACTGGTGGAATTGTGCGAGTGCGAGACGACGAGGTCCGCCTGCTGGCCGACGCCTTGGAGTTCGCCGATCGCATCGATGTGACCAGGGCCCGCGCGGCACAGTCCGACGCGGCACAGCGCCTGACGACCGATCGCGAAAATGCCGCCGCCCGAGCCGCATTGCAGCGCGCCAACCTCCGACTAGCGGTCGCGACCCGCATCCACTCCTGACCAGCAATTCCATGGGGACGGTCAGATCATGCTGCTCCGATCGGTCGTCCTGCGCCGAGCACTCGGCCGGACGGCAAGCCGACCGCGCCGATCAGCGCGATGCCGGCCGGGGCCGACCGCATCGACCACGCCGATGTGTTGCGTGCCGGGCGGGGCAGCTCTTCGGGATGTTCGGGAAGTCGTTGGTAGTAGCGAATGCATCTGCGGCGCAGGCCGATCCAAGCCAGCGAGCGTTCCACCAACCAGCGGCGCGGCAGCACGACGAAGCCGGGGCGGCGAACGATTCAGCTGACATGCGGCTCGTGACCTCGACCGTTCCGCGGCGGCGGGTACCGGGCTGTCGTGCGTTTTTCCGGTGCGAACCTGCGTAGCACCGGTACACCGAAAACTTTCTCCCCTGGGCGGGGAGGTAGGCCACCCACGCCGTGCACCGAGTTACTGGCATACTCCGAGAACAGCTCGCTGTCGGACACGACGTCATCACCTTCCCGCCGGAAGCGCCGAACAGTGACCTTGGAACTTGCGACGAAACCGGATCCGAACACGCCGCCTATCAGCTCCAGCAGCAACAAGGGCACAGCGGCACCGTCATCCAGGTCACCGTGGCTGGGCACGGGCGCGATAGTCAACCCGCCGGTGAAATTACAGTCCAGTTCCATCCGCTCTACACGTTCGAAAAAGATCTCATCCCGGTACTCGAGATCCCCAAAGGCATTGCTGCGTAACAGTAATTCGCTATGACCGACCCCGTATCGCCAAACGCGAAAGTCGTTGTCAGTGGTAAAGGGCAAGCTGCTCACCCAATCCACAATGCCACCATCAGAGTTGATGCGCACCGACGCCACAGCGGGTCGTAATCAGCGCACGCTGCGCACCGCTTCGCTGAACATCTGGTGGAGCTCGGCCGCGGTCGACGCGCGGCCCATTCGCTCGGCCGGGGAGCCGTGTTGCTCCTGCTGCAGGGACCGCATAAGCTCCTCGCCCGCGTGACCGGCGAGGTGGGCATACCGTTGCGGGTCGTCGCCGATCCGGATGGCTTGGTCGATTACCCACGCGCGCAACGCGATCGCGGGTTCGCGCAGCTCCAGCGTCGCCAACGCGTGGGCGCCGGCGTAGATGACGCCGAGCAAGTCGAAGGCGTTGCCTCGCTTCGCGAAGACCGTCCATGCGCGTTCGATGGCGAGCAGGGCGGTCCTGGCCAGGGCCGGGTCCGGGTCGGCGCGCAGCAGATTGCGCGCGAGCACCACGTCGGCGGTTCCCTGAACCCAGGTGAACCCGCATTTCGCGGCGTGCTCCCGCGCCGCGCTGAGCATCGCCTCACCGTCGGCCTGTTTGCGCTCCAGCAGCAGCGTCGAGCCTTCGCAGAGCATCGCACTCGCCCGCATCCAGGGATCGATAGGCCTATCGGCGCTCTCGGCCTTGAACCAGTCGACGGTGGCTCGCGCGAGCCGCGCATCCCGGAGCACCAAGGCGCCGCCGACTCGCCTCAGCAGCGCGACGAGCAGCACTCGGCCCGCTTCATCACCGGCCGGATCGTCGCCCAACTCGACGATGGCCATATCGGCGAAGCGAACAGCCTCGGCTGAGTACCCGCGTTCGAAGCAGATGGACGACAGTGCGATCAGCCCGCGAGCCCGCGCCACGACGGCGGAACTCGGGCATGCTGTCAGCGCTGTCTCGAGCAAGTGCTTTCCGCCCGGCAACGCATCGAGACCCATCTCGACCCATTCGACCGAGGAAGCGGTCCACATTGCCGCGACCGGGTCGTGCTCGATGTCGTATTCGATGCCCACGCGGATATTGGCCAGCTCGGCGCTCAAGGCCGGGAACGCCGAGCCGACCCGCAGAAACGGCCCCTCCGCGACGAACCCGGCGATCAGGCGGCGCACCCAGGCGGCGTGTGCGGCTTCGGTGGCGGCCGGGTCCTTGTCGATGTCGTGGCAGTAACGCCGGACGGTCTCCAGCATGCGATATCGGGTCGGCCGAGTGGTCACGTCGGCGCCGATGACCGAGCAATCGACCAGTGCGGCAAGCACCGCGAGGACGGCGCGATCGCGGTGCTCCGGTGGCTGCACCGCCATCGCGGCCTGCCAGGTGAACCCACCCTCGAACGGCCACAGCCGCAACAAGAATGCCCGGTCCGCGGCCGCGAGCCGATCGACGCTCCAGCTGATCGCGGCGGTCAAACTCGCGTGCGGCGAGATCGATCCGAGCGGAGTGGCGCCGAGGACGTCGAGGCGATCGCGCAAATGCGTGCGGATGTCGCGCGGTCCGAAGGCTCGTGCGCGCGAGGCCGCGAGTTCGATCGCCAACGGGAGACCATCGAGCAAGCCGCAGATTTCGCGGATCGCGTCGAGCTCGACCGGCGCGAGGTCGCACCGTGCGCGGTTGGACCGTACCCGATCGAGGAACAGTTCGACCGCCGCGCCATCGCCGCCGTGCTCGTCGACTATCGGTAAGGGGTCGAGGGGCATGATGTGCTCGCCGTCGACGCCGAGCACGCGCCGGCTGGTGGTCAGGATACGTAGCCCGGGACAGCCGTTCAACAATGGCAGGACCAGCTGCGCCGCGGCGTCGACGACGTGCTCGCAGTTGTCGAAAATCATTAGGCCCGTGCGGTTTTCCAGCACCCTGCGCAGCTGCGAGACGGCTGCGTCATCGATGTGGACCACCCCGACGGCCTCCGCCGTGGCAGCGATGACCGCCTCGGCGGTGCGCACGTCGGCCAGTCGCACGAACCACACCTCGCGATCGGAATTAGCGGCGTGCTCCACCGCGAGCCGGGTCTTGCCGACGCCCGCGGGGCCGAGCAGGGTCACCATCCGGCTTTCCGCCACCGACTCGGCCAGCCGTTGCAGCTCACGTGATCGGCCGATCAACGTCGACAGCGGCTTGGTGACCGCCGGGGTGGCGGACTCGGGCCGCGCCGGTGGCGGTTTCGGCGATCCGACGGCCAGCAGGCGCGGTTCATGAGCCAGCATTTGCTGTTCCAGCGAGCGCAGCACCGGCCCCGGCTCGATGCCTAGTTCGTTGATGAGCAGTTCCCGCACGCGACGCAGCTCGGCCAGCGCTTGACTTTGTCTCCCACTGCGATAAAGGCCCAGCGCCAGCAACTCCCACCGCCGCTCCCGATAGGGCGCCTCGGTGACCGCCTCGCTCAACGACGCGACCGCCCCGGCGATATCACCGCAGGCCAACCGCGCCGCCTGCAGCTCCTCGACGGCGACCTCACGAAGTTCGACAAGCTTGGCCCGGGCGCCCGCCAGTGCCACTGAATCGCCGAGGTCGCACCACGGATCGCCGCGCCACAATGTCAGTGCCGACTCGAAGGTCTGTACCGCGGCGGCCGCGTCATCCTCGGCCAGCTGTCGCAACCCCGTCGCCACCGCGGCGACGAATTGACCGCGGTCGGTCCAGTCCGGCGGGATCACCAGCGCGTAACCGGCGGTCGTGCGTTCCAGGTATCGCCGCCCGATCGGACCGAGCGCGAGACGAAGCCGGGAGATGACGACACTCAACGCTTTGGCCATGTGCTGGGGCTGGTCGTCTCCCCACACCAGTTCGGCCAGGCGGCCGTCGTTGACCGGTGCGCCGTCACCGAATGACAGGGCTGCCAGCATACGACGACCCGTGGGACCGCCCAGATCCACGACGGTACCGTCGATCCCGACTACCACCGGGCCGAGGATCCGGCAGGACAGCACATCGTCAGGATATCGGTGCCGCGACATCGGGATGCGGATACGGCTGAGCAGCACGAGTCGAAGTGGGCTGCGATGCGGTTGCTGGGGTCGGGGCCCCGGAAACGGTCCGCAGGAACACCGCAACCGGATCCCGACCAGGCGTGGCGAACGCCGCATAGACCGGCCTCGACGCCGATACCATCATCGATCAGCTCGAACACCAAGCATCCCAGCAATACTCGCCGCACGCCTGCGTTCCTATGTAGGCCGCACGAGCCCTGGAATAGCCGAGCGAGAGATGAGTAGCCGAATTGGTCGCCAGAGTCGATCGGTTCCAGCGACGCCACCGCGGGTCGGGGTTTGCGCTGGCAGTGATCTATAAGTTCGTCGACGATCAGGGCGGGTACCTCGCTGCCCTGATCACCTACTACGCGTTCGTATCACTGTTTCCGCTGCTGCTGATTCTGACGACCGTACTCAGCGTGCTCCTCGAGGCCGACCCGCATCTTCAGCAGCGCATTCTCGACTCGGCGTTGAGCCAATTCCCGGTGATCGGCGGCCAGATCAGCCGCCCGGAGCGGCTGAGCGGCGGCACCGCGGGTCTGATTACCGGAATCACCGTCGCGGCATTCGGTGGTCTCGGCGTATCGGTAGCCGTGCAGAACGCGATGAACGTCGTCTGGGCGGTGCCGGTCAACCAACGTCCGAATCCGTTCATGGTCCGCGTTCGCGGGCTGATCGGACTGCTCGTCCTCGGTCCCCTGATCCTCGGATCGACGGTGTTGTCACAGATCGGCGCCGCGTGGCAGATCGGCTTCGGGTTCGCCTGGCTGCTGGTGCTGGCCTCGGTCATGTTCAACGCGGGGTTATTCGCGATGGCGTTCAAATGGGCCACCGTGCGCCCCTTGAGCTGGCGGCAGGTCGCGCCCGGCGCGGTGGTCGCCGCCGTCGCATGGCAGTTGCTGCAGCGGTTCGGCGCTCTCTATGTCGGCCGGGTGGTGAACCAATCCTCGGACACCAACGGCGTGTTCGCGGTGGTGCTCGGTCTGCTCGGCTTTCTCTACCTGGCCTCGTTCTGCGTCGTGTTGTGTGTGGAGATCAACGTCGTTCGGGTCGACAAGCTCTATCCCCGGGCACTGCTGTCGCCGTTCACCGAAAGTGTCAGCCTCACCACCGGGGACCGACGCACCTACACCGACCAGGCACAGGCCCAGCGCAACAAGGACATCGAGGACATCACCGTCACCTTCGACCAGCCTCCCGAGCAGTAAGTCCGCAACGGTCGATCGCTGCTTACGGCAAGTTGCTGATCTCCGGGGACGAGAATTACGAGTCCGGCTGCCCGTCGTGCCCCGACGCAGTCCGGCGAGGCTCGGTGTCGAGACTCGCCGAACGTATCCGAGTTCGCGTGCTGACCGCACGACGCGCCCCGCCGGTCGCAACGATATCGCCCAATACCAGTCCCGCGCCTATCGCCAACGTGGTGAGCACCGAAATCGCGAACGAAACCCCTGATCCTGGTGCATGTCCGATGAACTGCAGTAGCGAATGGGCAACCGTCAGCGACGGCAGTAGTGCACCACAGAATGCCGGCACAACTATCGACGCCGGCGAAATCCGCATACGCGCCGCCGTCCACGTACTGACCGCGCCGAGCATCGCCGCGCCGAGCATCAAAGACAACTGCAGATTGATATGTGCATGTGCACATAACTGCACAACAATCTGGGTGAATATCGCTGCCACCATAGAAATCGGCACCACCCGCGCGGTGGCTCCCTGGGCGAAGGCATTCGCTGCGGCAGCGATCGCCGAGGCGAATAGCGCCCACCACAGCGTCAGGCCGGTCAAATGGATCGCCGACGGAACGACCTCGAGGTGCGCCCACCGGGTCGAAATCAGGCCCGTCTGAATACCCGTGACCATTCCGAGCACCACCAGGCCGATGCCGAGGCCGCGTATCAAGGCCAGGCTCCGAAATCCGGAAATTGCGTCCTGCGCCGTCGCGACGATCGACGGATGCGGCAGGAGCAGCACCACACACGCGGCGACCATACTTGCTGCCTCGCCCGGATCGAACGGGCTGTAAGCCATCGCCAGGCTGCCTGCCATCGTCGCCAGCGCCATCTGCACAACGGCGACGAAAAATGCCGGAAGATAACGTCTGCCCAGCACCTTGCCGACATACATCAGCACGACCATCAGCACAAATGCGCCAGCGGCCGACCAGTAGGTTCCGCCCGCCTGCAGTGCGACGACAACACCGAGAACTCCCATAGCGCTGGCGACAACTCGAGGCGGCCATCGCGGAGCCGACCGAATCTCCTCGACCAATCGCTGGCTGGCCTGGGTCATATCGGTTTCATGGCCGACAATATCGTCGACAACCCCGTATACATTATTGAGCCGATGTAGGTCGGCGCCCGCGTCACGCACAACCCGCAATCCGGTGATGGTCGGCTCATTGGGCACGGCATACACCATATGGATCGATGAGCCGGGAAAGTCGAGTTCCACGGCTGCCAGATTCCAGGTTGCCGACACCGCCACGATAGCCACCTCGACGCTTCGCGCGTCAGCTCCCGACGACAACATCACCTCCCCCAGATCCAGACAGAAGTCGATGACCTGGCGGGCCGAATATTCTTCCCCGGTCGCGGTCGGTGAAGGCGAGACATCCGAATAGATGCTCCCACGCAGCAGCAACGCGATATCGCGCCGCTGCTCGGCCGTCACCACCCGTGGCCGACGCTGCCGCACGTCATCAGGGTGCTTGGCGACCGATTTGCGAGGCCGCAGCCCCGGTGCTATCGCGCGTGCCGAGCCGCGACCGTCGTTCTCGACGCGGTCGGCTGGTTTAAGAAAGCGTCCGAAACGGATGCGTCCCATACCGGCCTACTCGGCCCGTCCGTATGCCCCGCGCCGTCGCCTCGGTGCGCCTACCGACACAGCGTGGTCGATGATCTGCCCATCGTCGACTGCGCTACGGCATGCGCGAATTTCCCGGTACACATCAATAGCGCTGGGCATGATCTCCAATCCACGCCTGGACGGATGCGATGGCGAAACCAGCGACGATGCCGCGAGGGTACCCGGCCGCTCGCGCCAAACCCCGACAGCAGTGGCCCCACGCGCGTGTCCCCAGCATTACCGTCGAATTGCCCCTCTGCAATGGAAGTACCTCGAACTGTGACGACACTAACCAGGGCTCAACGATCCGAGCGGCAGCCAAATAGCCCATCACAACCGGACGGAGTCCGGCGTCACCAACACCCACGACAGGTACCGCCGTAAACGGAATCTCCCTCGTCACCGAAGGTCAGACGGTTCGCGCGCTTCCCCTCATCGCGCGGAGACTGGACCATAGAGGCAGCGCCAACCGCCCGACAACAGGAAATCAGTTTCAACAATCAGTTACCCGTTGAATGGAAGAGAACGCCGGTCCGCACCAGGCGAAAGGTGGGCAAGGTGACACTCGATCGTGGACAGATCAGCAGATTCATCGAGGACGGTTTTGTCCGCATCGAGGGGGTTTTCTCGCGTGAGATCGCGCAGCAGTGCTTGGAGATCATGTGGCCCGACACCGGATGTGACCCCGACGATCGGGCCGGCTGGATAACGCCCATGATCCGATTGCCCGGCTACGACACCGAGCCGTTCCGTACAGCAGCCCAGATGCCAGTGCTGGAACAGGCTTTCGACCAATTGGTCGGGCCCGGCCGGTGGGTGCGCAGGTCCGGCATCGGTGCCATCGTGGTTCGCTTTCCGCACGCTGACCCGCCGCGCGATGACTATTGGCACTTCGAGGGCAGCTACCTACCCGAGGGATGGACAGGTCACTCGTTCACCAACTACCGCTCCCGCGCTCGCGCCCTATTCATGTTTGTTCTGCTCACCGACGTCACCGACCTCGACGCGCCCACCCGAATTCGCGTCGGCTCCCATCTGGCCGTGCCACCTCGCCTACTCCGCTATGGCGACGAGGGCATCGACGCTACCCGGATCGATGAAACCGGAGTCCTCGAGGCGACCGCCGAACTGCCGGTCACCCAAGCCACCGGCGCCGCGGGTGATGTCTACCTGTGTCACCCGTTCCTGATCCACGCCGCCCAAGCACACCGGGGAACCACGCCGCGCTTCATGGGGACCCCCACCCTGGAACCGGTCGTGCCACTGGAACTCGATCGCCTCGACGGTGCATACTCACCTGTCGAGGAAGCCATCAGACTAGGACTCGGCGTCAACATGGCCGCTTCCCACTCCGAGAGCGGTACCCGACAAACAGGCTGATCCCAAGGCAAGGCACTCAGATCTCGACGGCGGGATGGAGGCGGTCGAGGGTCCAGATTCGTTGCCGGTACACGGCGAACGTCGTGCAGCCGAGGGACACCAACAGGAAGGCGAGCAGAATCGCGATGTCGCGCAACAGATTGCCGGTGAGTCCGCCGGAGACGGTGACTCGCAGGCCGTCGACGAGGTAGGTCATCGGCAAGAGCGGGTGCAGCATGCGGAACGGCGCGGGTGTCGTTTCGACCGGATAGAGGCCGCCGCACGAGGTCAGTTGCAGAATCAGCAATACCAGCGAAAGGCCCTCTCCGACAACGCCGAACGCGACCCGCAGGAAGTGGTCGATCGCGACGAACGCGGCGGCCGCGAGGATCATCAATCCAGCCGTCCATATCGGGTGCACGGGATTGAGCCGCAACCCGACCTGGACGACGCCGTAGAGGATGAGTCCGCCCGCGACGGCAAGCCCGGCCACCGGGAGCCAGCCCGCGACGGCCACGGTCAGCGGGCTGATCCGGCTGGCCACGGCGCGCTGATTGAGCGGTTGAATGAACAGGTACGCCAGCAGTCCGAGGACCCACAGCGCGATCGCGAAGAAGAACGGCGTCAAACCGCGCCCGTACAACCCGGCCGGGTTGAGATTGTGGCTGACGATGCCGACGGGCGAGCCGAGCACATCGGCCGCGGCGGCGGTCTGTTCGGGGCTGGTATCGGGAATCTTGGCCACGGCCATGTCGACGGTGTCGGCGACTTTGGTTGCGCCGGAATGCAATTGGTCCGCACCGGTCTGCAACGTCCGACTGCTCGCTTGCAACGACGCGAGGCTGTTGGTGATCTGCACGGCACCACCGGAGACGACCGTGGCACCCGCGGTGAGCGCGTGCAGTGGCGCCGCGGCGGCACGCAGATTCTGCTGCACGACATCGACATTGCCCGCGAGCTGGCCGGCCTTGTCGCTGGCCTGAACAGCGGCGTCATGGGCCTGCCTGGCCGTGTCCGCCGCGTTGCCCGCGGTCGTCGCGATCGTCTGCGCATGGTCGAGCGCTTGCCGGAATACCGGGTCGGCCAGTAATTCCGGGTGCGCGACCGCGAGTTGACGCAGCTCGGCGTTGCCCTGGCCGGCTTGCTGGCGCACCAGATCGACACCGCCCGTGACGAGTTCGAGCGACTGCGCGGCGGCGCCGGTCGCGTTCGACAGCGCCCCGGCCGCCGTCGGCAGCGTCGCGGTGCCGGTGTCGACGAGCTGATTCACCGCGACGTCCACCTCGTTGCTCGCCTGCGCGAGTTGCTGTACGCCGTCGGTGATTTGGGCCGCTCCGGCGGTCGACCCGTCCAATCCCGCGGCCAGCGCGGTGGTGCCCTGCTGCGCGAGCACCGACGAGTCGACCAGGGCGTGCACGCCGGTCGCCGCGACATCGAGTTGTTGTTTGACCAGGGTGAGGTCGCCGTAGATGGCTTTGGCGTAGGCCGCGTGCGCGGCACTGTTCACCTGGTTCTGCAGTTCGGAGCGCGCGACGTCGGCGACCACACCGACGATGAAGTTGTTCGCATCATTGAGAGTGATTCCGAGAGTGGCCCGTTCGGGGATCGGGTGCTCCGCGCTGATCAGTTTCCGACTGAAATCCGGCGGGACGGTGATGGTGAAGTAGAACCGTCCGTGCACGAGTCCGTCCCGGGCCTGGTGCCGATCGACGAAGTGCCACTGGAACTTCGGGGTGGCGCGCAGTTGCTGCTCGAACTGTTTGCCCGCGTCGACGACCTGACCGTTCGCGGTGACCGGCTGGTCCTCCACGACCACGGCGACCGGAATCTGGTCGGTCTTACCGTAGGGATCCCAGTTCGACCACAGATACAGCGACCCGTACAGCAGCGGCACCAGCGCGAGTCCCACCGGAACGAGCCTGCGCAACAGCGGACCGCGGAATCGCCGGAATTCGAGCAGCGCCAGACGTAGTGCCTTCACACATTCTCCTGGAGGTCGGGCAACTCGGCATCGCGGGGGTGGGCGAGGGTGATCACGGTGACGCCATCCAGCGGTGGCGGCTCCGACGCGGCGGCGATCACGGTGCAGCCGTGTTCGGCCAAGGCGCGCAAGCACTCCCAGACCCACCGCGCCTCACCGCTCGTGCAGCCCTCGCCGACATCGTCGACGACCACCACGCCCGGCTGCTGCGCGGCCGCCAACGCCACGGCAAGCACCACCTGTTCGCCCGGCGCCAGCTCACCTATCAGCAACCGCGCGGCGGGCATGGGCGCACCCATCGCGGCGTAGGACGCGGCCAAGTCCGGCTCGGTGAACCGCGGTCCCCCGATCAGCACGCGCTCGTCGATCACCTCGCCGACCCGAAGCCGCGGATCGAGCGCACAGCCGGGATCGAGCCGCGCGACCGCAACGAGATCCTGGATCGCGCGCGGCTGTTCGTCGTAACGCCGACCGCCGACGAGAAGGCGACCGGTCACCAGCCGCAAGCGGCCCGCCAGCGCCCACAGCAGTGACGTGCGCCCCGAGCCCGCCGACCCGACCACCACGGCGAGTTCACCGGCGGCGATCTCGAGGTCAACGTTCTCGAAGGCACACCCCGCCGACCCGCGAGCAGCGAGGTTGCCGGCAACGACATCAACACCCACCCATGTCACCCGACCGAGCATAGAGACCGTTCCGTACGCCGAGGGGCAATGCCGCACCCCGGCGATTCCAACGGTGGTTCCGCGATTCGAGGGGCGCATCCACCGGACAATGTCTGGGGCAGTGAACCCCGATGCGCTACGTCGCGGTATCGGCCGGGGTGGGCTCCAAGCGGGCAGGCACGTACTTGTGCCAGGGTGTGCCAGCGAAGTCGTCTTTGAAGTGTGTGCTGGTCAATTCGTTGGGCGCGATGCCTGCCGTGATCACCCCGCCGTCTTCGGTGGGGAAGTCCAGGCCGAGGCCGTTCGGCAACGCGATATTGCCGGGGCGCATCATGTCGCTGACTTCCACCGTGACGAGTGCCGAGCCCCCATGGGTTGTCAGGCGGGCCTGAGCCCCGTCGGCGATGTGCAGGCGCTGGGCATCTTCGCCGTTGATGCGTAGGTGGCCGTCGCGGTCGCGGCGTCGCCAATCAGGGTTGCGGAAGATGGCGTTGGCGGTGAACGAACGGCGCTCACCGGCGGCGAGCACGAGAGGGAATTCATCGCTGGTCCATACCGATTGGGCGGTATCCAACCCGCGGACCTGCTCGAGGAGGGGATCGATGGCGATGGTGAACCTGCGATCCCGCCCCTTGACGTAATGCCAGACGTCGTCCCAGGTGTCCTCGGTGAACACCACACCGGTATCGGCGTCGAGGATCGCGTCGAACAGTTTGTTGCCCGGCGCGAGTCCCTTCCCGCCGAACCCCGCCCGCGCAACAGCCTTCGGATTCCCCATCGCGCACAACTGCGCGGCACCCCACAACACCGCAGCACCGCGCATGCGTGGGGGCAGCGTTTCGCCGAGGGTCTCATAGAGCAGGTAGGGCAGTAGTTTCGCGAGGGCCGGGCGAGCCGCCACGGCGGCGAACATACTGACACCGAAGGTATCGCGGCCGCCCCGTGCGGCCCGCCGGAGCCGGTCGAGAGTGGCTTGATCGACGGCTTCCATGCGGCGTAGCAACTGCGCGTATATCTCCGGCTCGGACAGCGTCCCCCGTAGTGGGTCGAGAACGGGTTTGCGTAGATGGAACACATTGCGCGGGAACTCGAAATTGAAGAAGGTGGCTTCCGGTTTCTCGAACTGGCTCGACGCGGGCAGGACGTAGTCGGCTTGGCGGGCGGTTTCAGTGAACGCCACATCGATCACGACCGACAGTTCCAGGGCGCGCATAGCGGCGCGGAACCGTTTGGAATCTGCCAGTGAATGCGCTGGATTGGAGCTGTCGATCCACATTGCCCGGAATCGATCAGGGTGGTCGGTGAGGACCTCGTCGGCGATGGAATTGCACGGGACCAATCCGGCGATGATCTTCGCCCCGGTGACCGGCGTGGTTCGCCCGCCACCGTCACCGCGCATGCCGCTGTTCATTCCGCCGAGCGCACCGCCCATGAAAGGGGTCAACGCTTCGAGCGTCAGTCGAGTACCCGCGGCAACGGCGGGCCGCAACGCAGCAATACTCGCGACCGCAGGCAATGCCCTGCTCAGGACGGTCGCGCCGGTCCGCAAGGCCCGTGCCGCAGCCTTGGTACGTGCCCTGGCGAACGCGTTCGGCGGTTTGCGCGGGCCCGAAGCCTGCCCCGCCCCACCGGTGGCGAGCGCGACGAAGGAGGAGTGCAGGAACATCGTTCCGGGACGGCCGAAATTGCCGGTGAGGATCCACAGCAATTTGTTCAAATAGGACACCAAAGTGCTGTTGGGCGCCTGTTGGATTCCTAGATCCTCATACACGCACACGCTCGCCGCAGTAGCGATTCTTCTTGCCGCCGAACGGATTTGCGGCTCCGGGACACCACTGGTGTGCGCAAACGCCGCGATATCTACGGCCGCGAACGCGGCAGCCACCTCGGCGTATCCCTCGGTATGCGACGAGAGGAAGTCTCGGTCGACGAGGCCCTCCTGCACCAGAACCGCGACCAGTGCCGCCATGAGCCAGGCGTCGCCGCCCGGGGTGACCTGGAGGTGGTGATCGGCCATTGCCGCGGTCTCGCTCACCCGCGGATCCACTACGATGATGGACCGCTCCGGGTCGGCGGCGACCTGCTTGAGGACCGGCCGGGCGCGGGGGAAACTGTGCGACTGCCAGGGGTTCTTGCCGACGAATACCAGCACTTCGGCATGTTCGAAGTCGCCCTTGGTATGACCGCCGTAGAGTCGCCCGTCGACCCACATCTCCCCGGTCTTCTCCTGTGCGAGCGCATTGGACTGGTACACCGATCCCAGCGCACCGCGCAGAGCGAGTTGATTCGCGTTCCCCAGGTGATTGCCCTGACCGCCACCACCGTAGAAGAAGATCTTGTCTCCACCGTGTCGAGTCTTGATGTCGAGAAGTTTGGCGGCGATCTCGTCGAGCGCTGTGTCCCAATCTATTTCGACATAGGCGCCATCGGCAGCCCGCTTGAGCGGGGAGGTGAGTCGATGCGGGCCGTTCTGATAGAGGTCCAGCCGCATGGCCTTCTCGCAGGTATAGCCCGCCGAGGCTGGATGGGTCTTGTCGCCGCGAATCTTCGCGAACCGGCGACCCTCGAGCTCGACGGAGATGCCGCAGTTGCACTCACACAACACGCACGCGGTGTTCTTGGACTCTGCCTCGGGCATCGAAACCTCCGTGACCTGCCTGATGCTGCCTACGAGGGCATCTCATCAACCAAGATATGGGTTATGCCATACCTCTTAATTATGAGAGGGACCATAACATGGCTGATCGACGTCCACGCGGGTGGCGCCGGCACTGCCAGTGCGTTGGCGTGGGTCGGTGCGCTTGGTGGGATCGGTCCGGCGCGCGGGCGACCGTTCCTCGAACTCGAGCGGGTTGCGGACTCGGGTCAGCAGGGGGGATTGCGGGTGAGTTCGGGGATTTGCCGGTGCCATTCCTCGCCGCTGATGGGTGGGGACACCGTGGCGCAGATGCGGCGGACTGCGCTGGCTGAGGCAAGGGTGCGGCCGTCGGGGCTGAACGCCACCGCGTACACGATATCGGTGTGCCCGGCCAGGATACGAGCCTGAAGGCTCCGTTCCGGTGCGATGATGTCCCATAGCCGCACGTCGTGGTCGGAACTTGCGGTAGCTAGCCTGTGGCCGTCAGGGCTGAACGCCACCGATTTGACGGTGTCGGTGTGCCCGGTCAGCAGCCACCGAAACTCAGGACGGTGCGTAACGCGCCGTCGAGCAGCGACGCCTTGATGGCCAGCAACACCATCACCGCCACCAGAAAACTGGACGTGACCGGTAGTAGCGCCCGCAGGGGCCCGCTGCGACGCGCGGCGATGGTCAGCGCCATCACGATCAGCGAGCCGATACCGGCGACGATGATACTGGCCAGCACCGGTTGCAGGTATAGGCACAGCCCCACACCGACCAGCAGCCCGGCGAGGTCGGTGACCCATCTCGGCACGCGAGCCGGCCTGCGACGGATCTTGTCGAGGCGCTGATCTTTCATCTCTACCGCTCGGCCGGTGGTGCGAGCCAGGTGACAGCGCCTACGGTCAGGGCTTCGACGCCGACGCTCGCGGTTTCCGCGTGTTCACCATTGACATCGACATTGCGCCACCCGATGTCCTTCGCCGAGTGCACCACAATCCGTGCGCCGCCCCCTACATCGTGGTCGTCCATCGTCAATGAGGGTATGGCGGGAGACCGACGATATCGACGTTACTGGGGACCTTCCCGGACAACACGTCGGTGTTCCAGTGCCTGACAGCCTCGTCGTCCAACCATGGGTCATCGATCTTCAACTGCCTAGCCTGGATGGCGTCCCAGAAGTTCGGTGCGAACATTGTGCCGTTAACGCCGTGGTAGTTGCCGATGTTGCGGGCTCGCTTGGATACCAACATCTGCAACTGCCAGCCACCGGCCTGTCCGAGGGAGTCCTTGATGTCAGCCAGCCGGTCGACGATCTCCTGCTGATCCGGCGTTGGCTTGGGCGACTGTCCCATCAGTCCAGCTGCGGTGGAGATGGGGTCGCCGAGGCTCCAGAGCCCGCTGTCACCCTCGAGGGTCCGGAGGGCTTCGGCCGCTTCGCGGGCAAGCGGCTCGAGGGCATCGTCCAAGCTCCGCGCGGCGAGGACGGCCAGCCGTCTAACGTATCGAGCGTTTTCGATGTTGAGGATCAACTCTTCTCCGGGCTCCACCGAACGCAGGAACTCTGCCAGCAGCTTGGCGTGAGCCTCGTCGAGACGGCGGTTTCGCTTGACTTCGTGGCGCTGACGTTCCTCCTTCAACGCCGCTCGTGCCTCGCGTCGAGCAGTCCACGGCCACCGCATCCTCTTATTCTCAATAGCGTTGCGCTGGAATGCAACACATCCGGGCGAACTAGCGGCCGTTGCGGCAGGAGACCCGGAAAGACTTTCTGTCCCGTGAAACTCGAGAACTGCCGCACTGGCGGAACATCCTCGAACCGAGTCCCCCACCAGGTCGCGCAGTCCGCGAATCGGCACCGTGGAGGAACTCGCCGCGCTGTTCGTCAGACGCGCGCTCGTTGAATTTCGCTGGCCCGCTGGCGGATTCGTCGTCGACCGACTGCCTGTGCAGTCTGGCTGAATGCATCCGATGCTGGTGCGAGCCCTGCTACCATGACGCTCGTGGGCGGGCGCGAGAACCTTCAACCGGGCACACCGGCTCCGGCCGATGGTACTTATGTGTGTGGGTACTGCGGCCCAGGGGGACTCGGGGAAACTCTGGTTCGCGGCACGCGGGGTCTTTCCGGAAAACCGAACGCAAAGACACCTCTGTCCGACAAGGAAAGTGTAGGTCGGTTCAAGGCGGGCACCCCGCTACCGGAATGCCCGACGTGCGGTCCGGCCACCGGTTGGGATTTCATCACGGGCACCGTCGACGACTACCGGCGGAAAAGACTGCAGAGCCAGCAGAGTATTTTCGCGACGCTCGGCATCGACAGCGCGCCAAGGCGCCGTCGGTGGTGGCTGTTCGGCCGCGACTGACGCGGTGCCGGTGAGTCGCGCCGAGTATCCGTGCGACTCGGCCCTCACTTCCTGACCACAGTGCACTGCGCGACGGGATGACAGCCGTGAGGAGGACGAACTGTGGGCTGGTTGCGAGACAGGCTTTTTCGTCGGCAGTGGCCCGGTGCGGCGGTCATCTGTGTATGCGATTCGTGCGGCATCCGCCTCGAGCGTGTCGCAGGCTATTTCCTGACGACCAGTGAAGTGGTGCAATCCGAAGGGTATTGGGTGAAGCGGTTCCGGTCGATTGCCGCGATGAGCGCGGCCTTCTCCGAATTAACCGGCGGTTCAGTCGAATCCGACTCTTCGATGTTCGAGGATGATGTGCGGGTCGTCATTGATGATCGCACGCCGTGGTGTATCTGCGAGGAGTGCAGCGAGCTGTTTGTCTTCGACCGAGACCTGGCGCGCAAGCACGCTGTCGAGAACACGCGCCCACTCGGCACCGGTCCAGCCACCGTGCCGCTCGCGGCCGGATACGCGGCCGCAGCATGGCAGCGAGTTCACGGTAGCTGGCCGTCCGGGTTTGTCGAGCTCGCGGTGCTCGATCGGTGTGACCTGTGCCGGAAGCCGATTCGGTCCTTCGAATTGTCGGCGACCTTGCCGTTGGCCGTGGTTTCGGCCTGCCGTGATCACGGGATTCTCGAGTGCAATCCCGAACCATTGCCGCGCTCCGATATCGGCGGTTGGCTGTGCTGCCGGTCCTGCTTTGCCGGGTTGGGTGCCCGATCTCATCGGCTCGGCTATTCGCTCGGTATGGATGAGCCGACCGATCACGGACCACTGTGAATCAGAGACGCCCACATGTCCGGCCGGTTGGGAAAGCGTTCGCGTAGCTCGCGGGTCACTCGATTCAGGACATCTGCGGTCTCGGTGGCGTCGGCGGGAGGCGGTAGGTGGCGGTAGAAGTCGGTGGCGGCCTGCGCGGCGACGGCGTCATCGAGTGGCCAAAGGCTGGCCACGACATGCCGGAACCCCGCCAGATGAAACGCCGATGCCAAATGAATCGACTCCTCGACGTGGTCCCAGCCCCGATGTGCGGTGGAGCAGGCCGACAGATATGCCAGTTCGGCACCGTCGAGCCGCAGTCTGCTGATGTCTGTCACCGTAAGAGTTCCATCCTGCAGCAGCAGCCCGCTCAGCGATGGGGTGGTCAGATCGGCGTAGGCGTGACAGGCGAAATGGACCCAGTCGACGGTGTGCAGCGCGGTGACCACTCCACCGATTGTGGCGTCCTGGTCGATCAGCGCCGACGCGCCGGCGTCTCCCGCCAGTAGCTGGGTGATTTCGGCAACGGTTCCGGGCAGGTCGGGCAGGCCGGGTGTGCGTTCGAGTGCGACGGTGAGTTGCCGCCGGTAGTTCGACGGCGGCCGGGATCGGATATGAGCGAGGGCGCGCAGCGTCGGCGTGTAGGAGGACACGCAGTGGTCGAGTGCGCAGGCGCCGCCGACGTGACCGGCGGCATGCAACGGGAACAGGCCGAGCAGGCCGGTGGGCAACCACCACACGCGTGGCTTCTGTTGTCCCGCTTCGAATTGCGTCGCGAGCACGGCCGAGATGGGTTCGACGACCGTGTCCCAGAGCCAGCCCAAGATCTCTGAGACGACGCGCTGTCGACGCAAGCTACGGGTGAGCCCGGCGTGCGCACCCGCGGTGGTCGCGTCGTGCAAGTCGATCGCATAGGAGCGGACGTCCGCGGCGGTGAGCGCGGGCAATGGAATCAGGATGGGGTCAGAGTCGGCGGGCACGATGATGGCATCGCTTCGTCGCCGACCCGAATTGACAAGGACAACAGCACCACCGGCCGCGGCACAGCGCAACTCGGTCAGTTCGGGCGGTAGCAGGAATCGTTCCAAGCCTGGATAGCCGCGGATTTCGACGAGCAGCGCCTCGAGGTCGACCCACCATCGCTGGCGTGTCCGGCTGCGTTGGATGACATCGACCGGTGCGGTATCCGCAGGCGGGTCGGGGCTGTTCACCAAGTCGAGGATGCGCCGCAATTCGGCCGCGAGTTCCGGGCGATCGCGGTCGAGGCCGAACAGATCGGTGCGCGCGTCGAGCGCGCTCCCGAGCAGGATGCCACGGCTTTGTTCAGCGGCTTCCACGGCGCCGATGGGATCGTCGAGTGCACAGTGCGCGGCGACCGCCTCACTGGTCAGGTCGAGGTTCAGTCCGAGGTGCTGGCGGAACCGCTGCTCTTGGTCTGCCCGTGGCGCTGCCTTCGGGATGACGGATGGCAGCAGCCGGACCGCCGCGTCGAACTGGTTCACCGCGATCTCGTGTTCGCTCAGCATATCGGCGAGGACACCCACCGACCGGTGGGCTCGGACACGGTCCTGCGGTAGCTCGTTCACTACGGCGAGTTGATCGACCAGTGCCCGCAATCGGTCGGAGCCGATGGATAGGCCGGTATCGATGGCGAGCCGGTAGGAGCTGGCCAGGTTGCCGATCACCACAGTGCGCGGACCGCCGGGTCCGGTGTCGCGGGCCGCTCGCTCGAGGATCGAGATCGCTTGCCGCAGATCGTCAATCGAACCGCCGTGGTCGAAACGCATGGTGTAGGCGGAGCCGAGGTTGCACAGCACCGACGCGAGGGCCGGGTGTCCGTCGGGGCCGGTAGCGACCGAGTTCTCGAGCAGGTCGATCGCCTGCCGCAGCACCTGGGTCGCCGATCCTCCGGTGGCGTTGAAGAGGTCGAGGTACGCGTTGCCCAGATCGTTCGTCACGCCGAATCGGTGCGGATGGTCCTCGGGCAGCAGAGTGCGGGCTTCCCGATAGTTTTCGATCGCCGCCCGCAGATCGCCCGGTGCAGCGGACGCATGGAAACGGGATTGTCTGGCGTGTCCGAGCGACAACAGCAAACCATGGCGTTCGGCGTGGATGTCCGGCATGGCGGTGAGCGCCTGCTGGTGGTAGTCGATCGCCTGGTCGAGGTCGGCGAGTAGGCCGCTGACGCCGAAGCGGTCACGATGGACGACGGCGAGGTTGGCGAGCCGGATCGGCCGTGCGTGGTGTCGGTGCGGGGTCGCCGCCACTGCCCGCTGGTAGCAGTCGGTGGCCCGGTCGAGGTCGTCGGTTGCCGCGCCGATCTGAAAGCGCCTGCGAAGGGCGTTGCCCAAATTCGTCGATCGCGTCGCGTACATGACGTCGGCGGGAGTGGTTGCGGCGACTGCTCGCTCCAGGAGGGCGATGCACTGATCCAGATCCTTCGCGGCGCCGAATCGTTCGTAGCGTGCCAGGTACGCGCTGCCGAGATTGGCCGAGATCGATGCGACGTCGTCATCCTCGGCGCCCATGACCGCCTGCTCGAGATGACCGATGGCGCTGCTCAGGTCTGCCTCCGCACCACCGTGCAAGTATCGGCTCAGTAGCGCCATACCGAGGTTGCTCGAGTTCCGGACGCCGTCCGAGGATCCGAGTGCGACACCGCGCAGTCGCTGCTCGTGGTACTGGATGGCCCGGTCGAGGTCGGCGATCGCCCCCGTCTGTCGATGGCGCTCTCGATAGGCGATGCCGAGATCGCTCGAGGTCAGCGCCTGCTCGGTGGAGCCCTCGGCTGCCGCAGCCGCCGCGTGTTCCAGATGAGTTATCGCCTCGTCCAGATCGGTTCGCACACCGGTGCGACGGTGGCGCAACAGATAAGTTCGGCCGAGATCCGCGTGCAGGAGGTGTTCGTCGGGATGCCCGGCCGAGCCGTCGAGCACCACCTGGTACATGCTGATCGTTGCGTCGAACGCGGTGTGATCGGTGCTGTCGATGATGACGGAGCGGAGTTCGTGCAGCGCGCCCCGGGTACCGAATCGGGCCGGATCGGTGGTCCGCGTGTGCTGAGCCGCTTGGCGCCAGCGCAGCACGACACCCGTGCCACCGCAGGATGCGCATTGCACGGGCTCGTCGTGGTTCGAGGCCAGTACCGCGGTGCCGCATTGTCTGCAGAAATCGGTGTCGGCGTCGGACAGCATCTGCCGAGCCTGCCAATGCCCGAGGAAGGCGGCCCTGGCCAGGTGCAGGTATCCCCGATCGTGATGCCCGAGCCGAATCAATGTCACCCCGAAGACGTGCTGGGCGTCGACATGATCGGGCGCGAGACTGAGACAGTAGGCGATAGGAAGCAAAGCACGGTGGTAGTCGCCGAGTTTGAAATGGCTGGCGCCCAACAGATATTGGCCATTGGGCGTGTCCGGAGCCAGCGCGGTCGAGCGTTCGAACGCCTGGGCGGCCTGCGCGTAGCGTTCATCGCTGAACTTCTTCTTGCCGTCCTCGAACCATTGTTCCGCGGTGCGGCTGCGCTGCCGATCCTCGTCAGGGTCGACCGGTGCAGGCTCCGGGGCGCGCCGCCAGAATCGCATCCTTCGACCTCGGTTTCCAATCATGATGGGTAACTTCAATTTACGCGGGACCGATCCCGAGTAGCGTCAACGGTTGCCGATCGACTCCCACGAAACTTGCCCGGAGATGAGGAATGGTGGAAGCGAGGGAACGACACGCTCTCACCGTGCTGTGCGGTGAAATCACCGAACTCCGCGCGGAATGCGCGCTCCAAAACGAGGAGCGCCAAAATCTGCTCACGCGCATAGAGATCGAGGCGCGCGCCCGGCGCCCTGTGCTCGGTCTGCTGCGTGAGCTGCTCGGCGGAGTCCAGGAGGAGACGGCCCGAGTGTTGAGCGCAGGCCTGCCGGGGTCGAGCCACGGGCAAGCCGACGAGGAACGCTTCGGCTGCTCCGACGGCGCATGTGACCGGATGTGTCACGCACTGCCAGCGGGCCCGGTCCCACGATGCCCACTGACCGGCGAGCCGATGCGGCGGCGGCTCTGACGTGGTGGGAAACTTCTTCCAGGAATTGGCCAAGAAATTGGCCGAACGCTGGGCTGTCCTGCTGATGTTGCCGGGTGCGCTGTTTGTGATGATTGCCTGGGCGGGTAGCAGATTGGGACAACGGCACGCGCTGGACTGGTCCCGGTTGAACGGCATCGTGTCCACAACGGCGGCGTCGATCTCGCGCCAATCACCGGGAACCCAGGCTGTTCTCGTGGTCGCGGTATTGCTGGCGGCTACCGGTGCCGGTGCGGCGACGCAGGCGCTGGCCGGGTGGACACGACTGATCTGGCTCGGACAGTGGCCGCGGGTACTGGCACCATGGCAGCGCTGGCGGATTCGCCGCCGACGGCACCGCTGGCATGGCCATGTCCAGCGACGGCAGCGGTTGGAGCAGGCGGCACCACGACCGACCCGCACGACCGAACAGCAAGATGCGATAGACGTAGCAGCCGGTCGCGCGAACAGAATTGCGATGGCCGAACCCGGCAGGCCCACCTGGATGGGCGACCGGATCCATGCCGTCGAACGCGTCGCGCTCAACCGTTATGGACTCGACCTCCCGTTCACCTGGCCCCGCCTGTGGTTGGTGCTCCCCGACGCGACCCGCACCGAGATCGCCACCACGCATGGAGCTTTCGCCGCGGCAGTGGCGACCGGAACCTGGGCTTGGCCGTACCTTTTCCTCGGAATACGTTGGTGGCCTGCCATCTTGATCGGCGTCGTCGTGTCCCTCGTCGGGCGTGCGCACGGGCGCAGTGCGGTGGCCGACCTGACCACACTCTCCGAATCCGCACTCGACCTGCACGCCCGACTGCTGGCAAAAGCCCTTGGCGTCGCAGGCGAACAAAGCACCGGCCCACTGACTCTCACGGAGGGTTTCGAAGTCACCGCCCTGGTACGCAAGGGACGGTGAACGCCAAAGCCAGGCACCGGTGTTTGCGTGTACCGTCCCGACTTTCCGGCCGGCCGGAAAGTCGGGATGCTTCTATATTTGTCAAGGCGCACTCGGTGATTGATGGGCTGCGGTGAGGGTCCGGAAGAGTTGCCTGGTGATGTAGCGTTTCAGGCTTCGCATGATCTCCTTGGTCGTACGCCCCTGGGATCGTCGACGCGCGACATAGGCGCGGGTGGCAGGGTCGATGCGCATCCGCACGATGACGACGGTGGTCAGTGCACGGTTCAGGCGGCGGTCGCCACCGCGGTTTAGCCTGTGGCGCACCGTGTTTCCCGATGGTGCAGGGATCGGGCACGTTCCAGCAAGTGCCGCGAACGCGGCCTCGGAACGTACTCGTCCCGGGTGTGACCATGCGATCAGGACGGACGCAGCGACGACGGCACCGACGCCTGGCACCGCGATCAGCGTCGGCACGGTGGCTTCGACGAGCGCGTCGAGGGCTTTGCGGTTGTCACGCAGCTCGGCGTCGAGTACCCGGATTCTGGTTGCCATCCGCACCGCCTCGGCCCGGCACGTCCGAGCAGTGACGTCATCGGAGGAGCGCGTGCGCCACGCCGCGATGGCTTCGATCTGCTTGCCCGTCAACGGTTTCCGGGCGTCGATACCTAGCTCGACGGTGCGGACCAGAGCGGTCAACGCAGTGACGGCGCGCGTGCGTTCGGATGTCATCTGTTCGCGGGCGATCACGAGAACGCGCATAGCGACACGGGGTCCGTCTGCTCGTGGTCGGCGCAGTCGCCCGACATCGACGGACACCACCGATCTGGCGATGCGCACGGCGTCGAGCGCGTCGGTCTTGCCGGTTCCACGCTGGTCTGCGGCCGCCATCGCGGAGGGTTCGACCACCGCCACCCCCGCCGCGAGCAGGCGTTCTGCCAGTCCAGCGCCGTAGGAGCCGATGCCCTCGATGACCACGAGGGTGGCTCGTTCACCAGCCCTGCGTGTGATCCATGTTCGGGCTCGATCCAGCCCGGCCGTGCTCGCAGGGAAGCTTGCCTGGTCGAGGGCGGCACCAGTCGCGGTGGCCACAACCGATAGCGCGTGCTGGGCGACGTCGTTGGACGGCGTCGGCCCGGACGGAGTACTTCGAGGCAGGCCTGTAATGGGCCACGACCCCGCGGCCACGGGGTCGGGCAGGCTTCTGATCAATTCCGTGACCATGTTCGAGGTTCTCCGGCACGATATCCCGTCGACGCGACGGCGTGTGTCAAGTCAGGCTCTGACCCTTGGAACCCCGATTCCGAAATCCCATCTCCACACACTGGGGGTTCAGCGATGAGGCGTGGCCGACCATCAAGGCGCGCTATCAGGTCGGATCGCTGGTGACGGCTACCGTTACCAGCATTTCTCCAGGAAACCGTTGGTACACAGTCACCTTCGGCGAAGCCTGGAGCAGGATCACATGGACGGACCATCCGCCAAGGGTCGGAACGACCGCCGAATTCGTCGTGACGAAGGTCCTCGATACGACGCAGCGCATCATGATGAAACCAGCCGGAAACTTCCGTTGACCGCACCACCTTCCTCGTCGTTCGCGAGCACGGTGCGGGCGGATCGACCGACGGTTGTCACCGAATCAGCTGTGGCAAAAGTGAATCCGCGGTTCCAGCCGACAATGCTTGCCGAGTCGATGGCGCCACCCTCGAGCTTGCCGACGAGGTTGCCGTTGGCGTCGATGGCGAAGGCCGAGGTGTGATCGATCTTGGTCATGATCGGAGGTTGTGACGGCCCGACCGTGACCACGGCGATCGCCTCGCTCGGCACCTTGGTCATCTCGGCCGCAGCAATCGGAGCGGAATCTGGCCCGCAGGCCGACGTGGTGATCACCATCGCCGTCAACGCCACCAGGGCAGGTGCGGACGGCCGCACCACGCTGGCTCTCCTTCGGCGTGTGGTGGAATCGGCCGGATGAGGACGTTCACGTGTACGGCACTGTAGAAGTCCCGCCGCATCCGAGATCATCCCGGCCATCAATATCGGCGCACCCAACTCGAGTCACGGATGTCCTTCGGCCACCCACCCCACCCGCCGTCCTTGTCCAGATCGATGCCTCCCAGGCTCGCCCCGCCATGTTCCCCCAGGCCAAGCACGCGATCGACGAAATAGCCCTGCACCTGCGCGAATTCGCGCGGAAATAGGTCAGCCGGTTTCGACCACTTCACGCAGCGCGCGGAATTCCGAGGCGAGGGCGTCGAGTGTGTAGTGGGCGTTGAGCCCGCTAGGGTTGGGCAGCACCCACACCGCGGTAGCACCGACCCGCTCGGGTTGGGGGCCGATGGTGGTGCGCGGACGACCGAAAGCCGTGCGGTAGGCACCGATACCGAGTACTGCCAGCACTCGGGGTTGATACTGCTCGACCCGATCGACCAGGGCGCGCCCGCCGGCGCGCAGTTCGTCGGCGGTCAGCTGCTCGGCTTTGGCGGTCGTGCGTACGGCCACATTCGTTATCCCCAAGCTCAGCGCGAGCAGTTCTCGCTGTTCGTCGGGCCGCAGTAGGCGCGGCGTGAAGCCGGATCGATGCAATGCCGGCCAGAACCGATTTCCCGGACGAGCAAAGTGATATCCGGTGGCCCCGGACCACAGGCCCGGATTGATTCCGCAAAACAGCACATGCAAGCCGGGCCCGATCACATCGGGAATAGTCTTGTCCTGCGCCGCGGCCAGATCCAGGGGCGACGGCCGAGCTGACGAACCAGAACCCATTCCCTCAGTCTGCCGGGTGCCCGGGCGACCATCTGCTGCAGGGCTCGGCGCACGGGTACCGACAGGTGCGCACCGACCTGACGTGCACTCGACCCCAGACTATTCGCGCCGCCGCGCATTACGCCCGACTGCCTTCGAACGGATGAGGTAGCCGACACATGGACCAGACCCAAGGACTGCGCTTCGACGTGGTGGCTTCCAGCCTCAAGGACTTCGGCCGCGCAGAGATCCAACGGCTGAACTCGGGATACCGGGTCGTGCACGTCCGAGGTCAGCGTATGCGCACTACATCGGAACTGTTTGCCGAGCTCGCTGCGGCATTCCAGTTCCCCTGGTACTTCGGGAATAATTGGGCTGCCTTCGATGAATGCATGAGAGATCTCGACGAATGGCTGCCGGCGGGCCAGCAGGGATATGCCGTAGCAGTGTGGAACGCCGACACCGTCTTGTGCAACGAGAAGACAGCGTTGGAAACACTCATTCGAAGCCTGGAGTTCATTCAGGAAGAATTAGCGGAGCCGTCAGGGCTGGTTTCCACCGAGACAGGTGTTGTCTCACCGACGCCGAGAGGGTTTCAGGTGATGCTTCATTGCGAACCCGACGCGCAGAGTCGGCTGGCCGCCTGCTGGACTCGCGCCGGAGCCCGCCTGACCAAGCTAGCTCCGCCCAGCTAGGCATGTCTAAGGTCTGCCTTCGAGTTCTGTTCCGCCGCTCGCCTTTTCAATAGCAGTGGGCACTGGCGGCCCCCGAGCCAACACACCGAAACGCCCGGAACCGGGCTACCCTCATCAGTCACGTCGACATTAAATCATCAGCACAACAACAGGATTGCCCTGTCTGCTGAGTGTGACTTTCCTCCTGGATGCTCCTCGACCCCCCGTGTCCCGGGAAACCATCTACCGCAACCTCGAACGCGACAGCCTCCCGAGGAACAGTCACCAATAGGACTGTGGCAGTACGGATTCTGGTTCATTCTGCGGCGTCTGTTTTCCGGTCGTCCGGTGGTGTGAGCGCGACGGCGACGAGGACGGCCAGGAGTGCCAGCAGGGCGGCGAGTGTGAGGAGTCCGGCGTTGAGGGTGGCTGCCACGGCGATCGCGCCCACGAGCAGCGGGCCACCGGCGTCACCGAGTTCGCGGCCGATTTCGGCGGCTCCCATGGTCTGGCCGAGCCGTTCCGGTGCCGTGGTGGCGGCCAGGTACGCGAATCCGATCGGGGTCACCAGTCCGGTCCCCGCGCCGATCACGAACGCCGCCATCATCATTCCCGCGATCCCGGGAACGACGGTGGCCGCGGCGATGCCGATTCCGGCCAGGACCAGTCCGGTCGCCATGGTCGCGCCGTCGCGCAGCCCTCCGGCGTCGCGGGCCCGGCCGACGCGGGGCTGGACGAGCGCGGCGGTGGCGGCCAGCAACGATACTGCCGCACCGGTGGCCAGTGGACCGAGGCCGTGACCGGCCCCGATGACGGGAAGGAACCCGATCCCGACCGCCAGGGCCGCGGTCGCTCCGGCGAGGGCGACGGTGGGACGCAGGAAGTTTGCGCTGCCCAGGCGCCGCGCCAGATCCAGCACGGTCTGGCGGGGGCGTGGCAGGGCGGGGACGGTGGGAACGGCGATCGCCGCCCAGCCCGCGACCACGACGGCGAGGACGGCGAGGACGGCGAACAGCAGGTTGTAGCCGCCCATCGTGATCGCGGCACCGCCGAGGAGGGGGCCCAGGGTGTAGCCGAGCCCTTTCCAAGCGCCGTACCCGCCGAACGCGCGGCCGAGACCGCCGCTGCGGGTCAGCCGCGCCACCATCGCGCCCGCCGCCGGGGAGAACGCCGCCGCGGCGGCACCTTGACCGAACCGGGCGAACCCGACTAGGGCAGGGTTGCCTGCCAGTACGAACGCCGCCGAGGCGACCGCGAAAGCGATGAGGCCGCCCAGCAATACCGGGCGCGGGCCGATGCGGTCGGCCAACGTGCCGAATGCGGGTTTGAGCAGCACTTCCGCGCCGTCGTAAACAGCCAGCAGCAGGCCAAGTGTCAACAGGCTCGAATGCTCGGAGCGGGTGTAGCCGCCGAGACTGGCTGCGATGCTGTGCGCGCCGAACGCGGTGACGAACCCAGCCGCATACAGCGGCAGCAGCCGTGCCCGTGGCACGACAGCCTGCACCGCCGGGGGCATGCTCATCGTGAGTTACCCTGCGCGGCAGTCGATTGCGCAGGCGCGGTGACCAGGTTCTGCAGCGGAGTGCGCGCGATCTGCGTGAGCAACCATCCCAGCGCGGGCCGCGCCAACCAGAACCCGGCCAGGCTCACGACCGCGCCCAACACCAGACCGGTTGCGACGGCGCCGGCCATTATCGCGTGGTCGCTGGGGAACGACCCGTCGTTGTTGCAGTGCAACACCACGATCTCGTGCAGCGCGATGCACGGGCGGGTCTCGTTCACCGCGCCCGAGATCGGCTGGTTGATCGCCAGCGCGGCGAGCGCACCGATCGGCGCCCACACGGCCGCGACCATGTGCTCCACGCTCGCCTGCCGACGGGCGACCCACCACCCGGCCAGCAGCAATCCGGCGAAGAGCGCGACGCCGTAGTTCGCGTAGCCGGACATGATCGGGTGCAGCCACGGTGTGTTGCGGGCGAAGTCGTTGATATCGAGGAAGATTCGCGTATCGAGGTTCATCGGCTGGTTCCTGGTCTCTCGGCGGTCACATCTGGTGCAGGGCCGCAAAGACCCGTTCGGTGTAGTCGGCCAACCGGCCGACACAGTGTTCGAGCTGGGCAGCGGCGTCGGCGGCGGCCGGGGCACCGAAGACGTCGCGGGCCTTGATATCGCGATGCCAGCGGCGCAGCCGTTCCAGGCTGTGTTCCTCCTCCTCCAGCTCGGCCATCGTGAACTTGGCGGTGCTGATCTCCTTGTCGATCTCGGCGTCGAAGCGGGAGCACTCGGTGAGGAACTCCGCCCACTCCTCGCCACGCTCGGCGGTGAACAACCCCTCCAACCGGTCTGCGTCGCCCTCAGCGCGCCCCGCCGCGTCCAGGACCAGCACATCGCCCTCCCCACGGCGCGCCAGCTCGATGACCCGGGCGACCCCGTCGGCAAACACCGCGACATCGGGCACCACCCACACGCCCTGACCGATCTGCAACGCCCCGACCCGGCGCAGCTCCCGCCACACCGCCACCCGATGCCGCGACGGCTCGGCCGGAATCCGCACGACCAGCACCAGCCACCGCACCACACTCCGCGTTCCTGACACGGCGGAAAATGTAACAGCTGTTACCTCTCGCGTGGTAGCAAGATTAGGGCGACTGTCCAGATAACTAAAGGTGTAACTATCGGGCCTGTCTCGGGATGAAGCTTCGCCACACAGTGGTGTGGCGGGGCTGGCGGGGGCCTCGGCGTTCTCCTCCGGCGGGACGTGTGCTTGGCCAATGCCGCGCCATCTGTTGCGCTTCGTTGAGGGCCTGGCCAGCAGTACTGGTTGTGACCAGGGCGGCGGTTAGGAACCCGAGGAGAGCGAAGCCGGGCGAGGTCGATCTGAGCGAGCCAGAGCAGGGCGAGGATGAGGAGCACGAAGCCGCCCACCAGGAGGGGCTTGAAGCCGACCTTCGTGACCAGTTGCGAGGGGCATCGCGGCCAGTGGACCAATCGTGGGGGCATCTGTCACCCGGTGTTTTCCGCCCGAGGCTACGGCACGCGAAGAACGATCCACGCTGGTGGATTGCTGCTGCTTGTTCGAAGCATTCGCTGAAGAGTTGCCGGTCCAAAAACTTCTCCGGCGCGTCGCTGAACGACACGCCGGAGACCCGGGTCGCTGCGAACGTTTTTCCGAACAAACTGAAGCTGGACATCCAGCGGCCATCTGCTGTGACTGCAGCAGTAGAGGCATCGGGTATCGCTGCCCGGGGACACCAGCTACGAATCCGCAGCTCGATGGTCTGGGGTGAAGAGCATGCCTCTCCGACAGAGGCGACCCAACTATGGGCGCAAATCCGCTGGTAGGCAGGCTTCGCCAGCTGAGGCTACGCACTCCTTTTGTGACCGTTTGAGCGTGACGGACCGTTATTCGTGCTGATCTCCAGTAATGAAAGAGGCCCCGCTCCGGCTGTCTCCGGTGCGGGGCCTCAAGCCGAAAAGAGCTGCTAGGAGCTACTTTTCAAGCACTGAACGGCACGCTACTTGCAGGCCGCCTTCGCTTCCCGCCGACGCCGATGCAAAATCGGCTCGGTGTATCCGTTGGGCTGCTTGGTGCCTTCCAGGATCAGCTCCTTGGCCGCTTGGAAGGCGATGCTGCCCGCGAAGTCCGGCGCCAGCGGCCGGTAGCTCGCGTCGCCCGCGTTCTGCCGATCCACCACCGGCGCCATCCGCTCCAGGCTCTGCACCACTTCGTCGGCGGAGACGATGCCGTGGCGCAGCCAGTTGGCCACCAGCTGGCTCGAAATGCGCAGGGTGGCACGGTCTTCCATCAACGCGACATCCTCGATGTCGGGCACCTTGGAGCAGCCGACACCCTGGTCGATCCAGCGCACCACGTAGCCGAGAATCGACTGCGCGCTGTTGTCCAGCTCCTGCTTCTTCTCCTCGGCGGTCCAGTTCGGGGTCGCGGCGAGGGGGATCTCCAGGATCTGATCAACGGTGGCGCGGCGGCCGCCCTTCAGGATCTCCTGCTGCCGCTCCAGCACGTTGACCTGGTGGTAGTGCGTCGCGTGCAGGGTGGCGGCGGTCGGCGACGGCACCCAGGCGGTGTTCGCGCCGGCCTTGGGGTGGCCGATCTTCTGCACCAGCATGTCGGCCATCAGATCCGGCATGGCCCACATGCCCTTGCCGATCTGCGCCTTGCCCGGCAGCCCGGTGGCCAGGCCGGTGTCGACGTTCCAGTCCTCGTAGGACTTGATCCACTGCTGGGCCTTCATGTCGGCCTTGCGGACCATCGGCCCGGCCTCCATCGAGGTGTGGATCTCGTCGCCGGTGCGGTCGAGGAAGCCGGTGTTGATGAACACGACGCGCTCGGCGGCGGCCTGGATACAGGCCTTGAGGTTCACCGTGGTGCGGCGCTCCTCGTCCATGATGCCGACCTTGAGGGTGTTGCGCGGCACGCCGAGCACGTCCTCGATCCGGCCGAACAGCTCGCTGGTGAACGCGACCTCGTCCGGGCCGTGCATCTTCGGCTTCACGATGTAGACCGAGCCGGTGCGGCTGTTCTTCAGTTCGGTGTCACCGCGCAGCGCGTGGGTGGCGATGAGCGAGGTGACGAGGCCGTCGAGGATGCCCTCGGGGATCTCGTTGCCGTCCTTGTCGATGATCGCGTCGCTGGTCATCAGATGACCGACGTTGCGCACGAACAGCAGCGAACGACCGTGCAGCACAAGGTCACTGCCGTCGAGCGCGGTGTAGACGCGGTCCGGGTTCATGGTGCGGGTGAAGGTCTTGTCGCCCTTGCTCACCTTCTCGGTGAGATCGCCCTTCATCAGGCCGAGCCAATTGTGGTAGCAGAGGACCTTGTCCTCGGCGTCCACCGCGGCGACCGAGTCCTCGAAGTCCATGATCGTGGTGATCGCGGACTCCAGCACCAGATCTTTCACGCCCGCGGTGTCGGTGCTGCCGACCGGCGAGGACGGGTCGATCTGGATCTCGATGTGTAAACCGTTGTGCCGCAACAGCACCGAGGTCGGCGACGCCGGATCACCGAGGTAGCCAACGAGCTGCGACGGATCGGCCAGGCCGATCTCGGTGCCGTCCTCCAGGCCGACCTCGAGCTCGCCGTCGACGATCTTGTACGCGGTCGAGCCGATGTGCGAGCCGGTGATCAGCGTCGCGGAGTCGTCGAGGAAGTTACGCGCCCACTCGATGACCTTGTCGCCGCGAACCTTGTTGTAGCCCTTGCCCTTTTCCGCGCCGTTGGCCTCGGAGATGGCGTCGGTGCCGTAGAGCGCGTCGTAGAGCGAACCCCAGCGCGCGTTGGCGGCGTTGATCGCGAAGCGGGCGTTCATCACCGGCACCACGAGCTGCGGGCCCGCGGTGGTGGCGATCTCGGTGTCCACGTTCTGGGTGGATATCTGGAAATCGGCGGGCTCCGGACGGAGGTAGCCGATTTCGCCGAGGAAGCTCTTGTAGGCGGCCTTGTCGTAGTTGGCGCCGGGGTGTTCGGCATGCCAGGCATCGACCTTGCCCTGGATCTCGTCGCGCTCGGCGAGCAACGCGCGGTTGCGCGGCGCGAGATCGTTGATGATCTGCTCGGCTCCGGCCCAGAACGCGGCGGAATCTACGCCGGTTCCGGGGAGCGCCTCGTTCTCGATGAACTCGTGAAGAACGCTGGCCACCGCAAGCCCGCCGACCTGAATCCGCTCTGTCATCTACTGCCTCACTTCTGAGAAAGCCGGGTGGGAAAGACGCGTACATGTTACCCGTGGGTAGTGATACCACCCTGTAGCGGGTCAAACGCGTCGGCCGGACAACTCCTTGATTCTATCGGCGTGGGGAATTAATGTACTGATCGGAACATTTCTCATCGACAGGAGTGTGCGTGTCGCTCACGGACAAGGTCGTCGTGGTCACCGGCGGCAGCCGGGGACTCGGCAAGGAGATGGTGCTCGCGTTCGCCGCGGCGGGCGCGGACGTGGTGATCGCCAGCCGCAAACTCGACGGGTGCGTGGCGCTGGCAGACGAGGTGAAGAACACGCACGGCCGGCGCGCACTGCCGGTGGAATGCAATGTCAGCGACTGGACGCAGTGCGATGCACTGGTGGAGACGGTGTACGCGGAGTTCGGCCGGGTCGACGTGCTGGTGAACAACGCCGGTCTCTCGCCGCTCTACCCCAGCCTGGATCAGGTATCAGAAGCCTTGTTCGACAAGGTGATCGGCGTGAATCTCAAAGGGCCGTTCCGGCTTTCGGCCCTGATCGGCACCCGGATGGCCGCCGACGGCGGCGGTTCGATCATCAACATCTCCTCGATCGAGGCGGTCCGCCCCGCGCCGTTCGCGCTGCCCTACGCGGCAGCGAAAGCCGGATTGAACACGCTCACCGTGGGTCTGGCGCAGAGTTTCGGACCGACGGTGCGGGTCAACACGATTCAGTGCGGCGCCTTCGCCACCGACATCTCCAAGGCATGGACCGACGAAATGCGCACCCAGATCAGCAGTCTCAACGCACAACGCCGCGTCGGCACACCCGACGAGATCGTCGGCGCCGCGCTATTCTTCGCCACCGACGCCGCTGCCTTCTGCACCGGCGCCACCCTCGCACTGGACGGCGGCTGGCGATGAAGGCACTGACTTACCAAGGCCCGCGGCAGATCTCGTACTCCGACGTGCCCGACCCGATACTCACCGCGCCGGACAGCGCGATCATCCGGGTCACCGCGAGCGGCATCTGCGGCAGCGACCTGCATATCTACGGCGGACACGGGTTCAGCGACAAGGTCGGTTACAGCGTCGGGCACGAGGCCGTCGGAGAGATCGTCGAACTCGGCCCCGAGGTGCGCCGTCTCTCGATCGGCGACCGGGTGCTGGTGTCGGCGTCGGCAGGGTGCGATCGATGCGCGCAATGCCGGGTGGGCATCGTCGCCGCCTGCGAGCGGACGCCCGCACCGATCGACGCCTGCTACGGCCTCGGCGGCTCGCTGCCCGGCGGCCAAGCCCAGCTGCTCGCCGTCCCGCACGCCGAGGGAAACCTGATTCGCCTACCCGAGGGTGTCAGCGACGAAGCCGCGGTCGTGCTCACCGACAACGCCCCCACCGCCTGGTACGGCGCTCGACGCGCCCGTATCGCGCCCGGCGAGACCGTGGTGGTGATCGGCCTCGGCCCCGTCGGCCTGATGGCGATCCAGTCGGCGTTCGCGATGGGTGCGGCGCGGGTGCTCGGCGTCGACCTGATCGCCGAACGACGCAAGCAGGCCGCCGTGCTCGGCGCCGAGCCGATCGAGGCGGACGACCCGAAGCTCGCGATCCGCGACATGCTCGGCGGCGGTGCGGATGTCGCGATCGAAGCGGTCGGCGCCGATGCCACCATCAAGTTGGCCATCAGCGCGGTCGGGCATCGCGGGCGGGTGAGCGTCATCGGCGTCAACCAGAACCGCGCGTACCCGTTCCATATGCCGCTGGCCCAGGTCAAGGAGCTCGAATTCCACATCGGGCTGTGCTCGATCCAATACGAGCTGCCGACCTTGCTGAAACTGACCGCGGCAGGCCGCTTACGCCCGGAAATCGTTGTCACCCATCCCTTCCCGATGTCCGACGGTGCGAACGCCTACCAGCTGTTCGCCGAGCGCGCGGACGGCGTGAGCAAGGTAGTGCTGGATCCGGCCCGATGAGTACCCGCAGTGATTCACTGCGGGGCGACATCGCGCCCACCCGCAGGCGCGGCCGCCCACCAGCCTCCGAATCCACGGCGGGCGACACCCGCGAGCGGATCGTGCGGGCCGCGGTGGAGCTGTTCGCGGAGAAGGGATTCCACGGCACCGGTGTCGCGGAGATCGGCGACCGCGCCGACGTCCAGCGCGGCGCGCTCTACTACCACATCGGCTCCAAGGAGGAACTGCTCTGGCAGATCCTGCACGACTACATTCAGCTGATGCTGGTCGACGCCGAACAGATCGCGGCAAGCGCCGACGACCCGATCACCAAGCTGCGCAAGCTGATCCACAGTCACGTCGGCTTGATCATCGACCACCGCCGCGAGGTCGCCATCCAGCTGCGCGATGTCACCGCGCTGAGCGGCGAGCGCGGCGCGCAGCTGCAGCAATTGCGTGATCGCGTGCAACACTGCTGGCAGCGGGTGATCGACGCGGGCCACGCCGCCGGACTGCTGCGCACCGACGACCACGTGGTCACCAACAGCGTGCTCGGCATGCTGAACATGGTGACCTTCTGGTACCGACCGCACGGCGGGCACTCCCCCGCCGAGATCGCCGACATACTCGCGACCACGTTCCTCGACGGCGTGGTGACCACCACCGACAACCACACGAAAGGCTGACCATGGCTTGGGATTTCGAGACCGACCCGGACTTCCAGCAGAAGCTGGACTGGGCGGCGGAATTCGTCCGCACCGAGGTGGAGCCGCTCGACCTGCTCTACCCGAACCCGTACGACCGCACCGACAAAGAGGCGATGGCGCTGATGCGCCCGCTCAAGGAGCAGGTCAAGGAGCAGGGACTGTGGGCCTGCCACCTCGGTCCCGAGCTCGGCGGCCAGGGCTACGGGCAGATGAAGCTGGCCCTGCTCAACGAGGTACTCGGCACGTCGTTCTGGGCGCCGTCGGTATTCGGTTGCCAGGCACCGGATTCCGGCAATGCCGAGATTCTCGCGCATTACGGGACCGACGAGCAGAAGGCCGAGTACCTCGCGCCGCTGCTGGCCGGTGAGATCGGCTCCTGTTACGTGATGACCGAACCCACCGGCGGCTCGGATCCGACGACGTTCAAAACGCGCGCGGTCCGCGACGGCGACCACTGGGTGATCAACGGCGAGAAGTGGTTCAACTCCAACGCGCAGTTCGCCAGCTTCCACATCGTCATGGTGGTCACCAACCCCGATGTCAGTGCGTACCAGGGCATGTCGATGTTCATCGTGCCCGCCGACACCCCCGGCCTCGAGATCGTCAAGAACTTCCACGTGCATGGCTTCAGCGAGCACGAGGGACACCTGCGCTTCACCAACGTCCGGGTACCCGCCGACCACCTGCTCGGCGCCGAGGGCCAGGGCTTCATCGTCGCGCAGACCCGCCTCGGTGGCGGCCGCGTGCACCACGCCATGCGCACAGTCGCCTTGGTACGCAAGGCCTTCGACATGATGGCCGAACGCGTCGTCTCCCGTCCGATGCGCAAGGGCCCCCTGGCCGGCCTGCAGATGACCCAGGAACGCATCGCGGACAGCTGGATCGAGATGGAACAGTTCCGCCTGCTGGTCCTGCGCACCGCATGGCGCATCGACAAGGAACAGGACTACCTCAAGGTGCGCAAGGACATCGCCGCCATCAAGGTCGCCATGCCCAAGGTCATGCACGACATAGCCCAGCGCGCCCTGCACCTGCACGGCGCCATCGGCGTCAGCACCGACCTCCCCTTCGTCGACATGATGAACTACGCCGAGGTAATGGCGATCGCCGACGGCCCCACCGAGGTCCACAAGATCACCCTCGCCAAGGAAGTCCTCAAGGACTACGCACCCGGCGACCCCGTCTACCCCAGTGGCTACCGCCCCGCACTCCGCGAAAAGGCCCGCGAGCTCGTCGCGGACCGCCTCGAACACATCGTCGGCAACCTCTAGACCAAGCGACAGATAGGTTCCACTTCGATCACGAAGCGCGAGTAGCGAAGTCAGCCGAGATCGGGTTCGTGTACGGCGCCATCGGGCTGAGTCGAAGCACCGACGGCATGCGGCGGGTCAGGGCGGAGGGCCCGGAAAAGCTCAACCTGCCCGTCCGAAGCGCTTGTGCCAGTGACAATCTGCCGAGCCAAATCAGGTACAGCGAGCTGACGTCGGAAATGATGGCCACGTCGACCGAGTAGCCGGGGTCGGCGGCGCAGACCGACGGCACGCCGGATTCGATGACGATCCAAAATCGGTCCGGCACATCGGAAAACCGCACGGCCAGGACCTGGCGCTTACCCGGGAACGATGAGGTGTCGAGGCGAGTGTGCATCCACCACACCAGCACCGCCGGGTCGAGCTCCTCCGGTTGCGGGTCGCCGAAGGTCCAGCGGGCGCCCCACTCGCCGAGGCCGAACAGGATCGGCTCGAGTTCCTGACCCGCCTCGGTGAGCAGGTACTCGGAGCCGATCTTGTCGACCAGCCCCGCCCGTTCGAACTGGCGCAGCCGTTTGGCGAGCAGGCTGCGCGACAAGCCTGGTAGACCGCGTGCGAGATCGTTGAAACGTGTTGTGCCCAGGAACAGATCACGCACGATCAGCAGCGACCAGCGCTCGCCGAGCACGTCGAGCGCCCGCGAGATCGGACAATATTGGCCGTAGCCCGGTGTCGTCATGGTCACCTCGTGGTCGGGGTCCACTTTGTGGACCGGCAGAGTCCACTTTCTGGACTATGCGGTTATCGCGGCCGTTCCTACCTTCGAAACATGACGACAATCTCCCCTGACACCACCATCGACTGGCTCACCCTCGCGCGCACCGTCGGCGAAGCCCTGAGCCCCGAGGTCGCCGACCGCGACCGCAGCGGCGAATTCTCCCGCACCGCGTTCGAAATACTGCGCGTCACCGGGCTTTCGGCCGCCATGGTGCCCGCCGAATTCGGTGGCGGCGGCGCGACCCACCGCGAGATGGGCACGATTCTGCGCGAACTCGGCCGCCACGATCCCTCGACCGCCGTCGCGTTCGCGATGCACACCCATCTCGTCGCCGCGCAGGTGTGGCGGCACCAGCACGGCATCGACGCGACACCGCTGTTCCGCAAGGTGGTCGACGGGGCGATCCTGATCAGCACCGGCGCGGCCGACTGGGTCGGCTCCAGCGGTAGGGCCGAGAAGGTCGACGGCGGCTACCGGGTGCACGCGCGCAAGGCACCGGCCAGCGGCGTCGAGGCGGGCACCGTGCTGGTCACCAGCATTCGCTGGGATGACGCACCCGACGGCCCGCACGTCCTGCACTGCGCCATCCCGGTGAACACTCCCGGCGTGCGCATCGAAACGACCTGGGACACACTCGGATTGCGGGCGAGCGGATCGCACACCGTGATATTCGAGGATGTCTTCGTCCCCGACGCCGCCGTCTCGCTGCTCCGCCGCGCCGACACCTGGCCGCCGGTGCTGAATGTCGTGATGGGCGCGGCGATGCCGCTGGTCATGGCCGCCTACCTCGGCATCGCCGACGGTGCGGTAGACCTGGCCACCGCTCTGGTCGCCGACCGCGCCGACGCACCGACCTTCCAGCTCGCGGGCGAAATGGTCAACGCGCACACCACCGCCGCCGACCTGATCGAGGCCATGTTCACCGGCTCCGACAACCTGCACTTCGACAACACCGACAGCCACGCCAGCAAGACCCTCAGCCGCAAGACGGCGGCCGCCGACGCGCTCATCAATACCGTCCGCCTGGCCATCGAAACCGTTGGCGGGCTCGGCTTTTCGCGCGCCTGCGAGCTGGAGATGCGCTACCGCGACATACACGGCTGCCTGTTCCACCCGCTGCCGCGCGCCAAGCAGACCCGCTTCACCGGCCGAGTTCTGCTCGGACACACGCCGATCGGCTGATATCGCCCGCGGCCCCGATGCGGGCGAAACCCTTTCGGGAACGGCGGAATCGGCACACACACCACCGGCGCTCGCTCCGGAAACCTACGACATCCGTCAGCGTTTGGTCACAGTTCTACACCCGGCAACAGGCCTTCACGACACCTCCGGAACCGTACGCATCCTGCAGCTCCCGACGGCGGCCGCGTCCTCCGAACCGACCTGACCGCACTCACCAGCGTCACCATCTGGTGCCAGCGGTTCCACGTCTCCTTCGGCGCCGCCCGGCTGACCACGAAATAAATGACCCGACAGCGGTAGGTCGGTTATGTCACCATGGGATTCGACGATGATCACCAGGTAGCGGTGATCCACGAGCACGAGGAAAGGAGGAGGTGGCGATGATTCCCAAGAACCCGATGCGGGCGAACATCGAGGCGGCACAACGATTGTCGACCCGGAAACCCGCTGTCGATCGACAGCTGTGCGGCGGACGCGAAGACGGCCACCTCCCGGCCGGTCGCTGACCGCCCCGCCACCTCCTCGCTCGACTCCTCCCGAAACATGGTGATTCCCATGACATTCCGCCATGCCGCCGACCCCGCGGCACTAACCGCCGACAACTGGATACACGCCGGAGTGCTGGTACTGAACGCCTCCTACGAGGCCCTCACCCAGATCAGCGCTGACCGGGCCATCGTGCTGCTCATGGCAGGCGCGGCGGAGTCGATCGCCGACCGCACCCCGCACTTCTCGATCCGCTCCCAGCACTCCGAGCTACTGCTGCCCGAAACCATCCGGCTGCACCGCTACGTCTACCTCGAGCACACCACGCGCGTACACGACGAGAGCCGGGCCACCCTGGCCGGTGTGCTGCGCCGAGACGCCCACCGGTGCGGCTACTGCGCCGACTGGGCCCGCACCGTCGACCACATTCGGCCGCGCAGCCGGGGTGGCCCGAACACCTGGAGCAACCTCGTGGCCTGCTGCGGACCGTGCAATACGACCAAGGCCGACCGCACCCCCGAGGAAGCGGGCATGCGGTTGCTCTGGCAGCCCAAGGCACCCAACCACCAGGCCAAGCAACAGCGGCGGATCTGGAAGCAGCTCGCGGCAACCTGAACATCCGAGAAAGGAGAGGATCGCGATGACCGTTCGCACCGAGACCACCGCGGTCGTGGAGCTGACCCTGGCCGAGCTGCTCCCACTCTCGGACTCCCGAGAGTGGCATCGGGCCGCCTGCCGGGGTGACCCGCATCACGAGGCGTGGTTCCCGTACCCGTCGCAGGACTTCGCCTACGCGCGCGGCATCTGCGCGGACTGCCCGATCCGCGCGGCCTGCGGCGAGTTCGCCGCCCGCACCGGCCAGTCCGGGGTGTGGGGCGGCCACGAGTTCGACCGCGGGCAGCTGATCCGCCCGTGAGCACCGCCGCGGTGTCCCGCCGGGACACGGCGGCGAACTTTGCTACGGCTCGCCGCCGAAGGCAAGACTCACCGAGCCTGCAAACCGCAGGTGAACATAGACTGTGCGGCGTGGGTACTCATCGCAGCGGAACCAAAACCCGGGGCGTCAGCAAAGGTCCGGTTATCGCAGTGGTGGCCATCGTGCTGCTGGTCCTCGGCGTCGTCGCGTGGTTTCAGCTACGCGACCGAGCGGCCGACGAGGACAGCGCCGCCGCGGCGGAATGTGTTTCTGGACCCGCGACGCTCTATGTGACCGCCGACCCGGACATCGCCGCGCAGGTCCGCGGCGCGGCGGACCGGTACAACGCGACCAAACCGAAGGTGCGTGACCACTGCGCGCAGGTGGTGGTGACCGCGCAGCCGTCGGCCGCGATCGTCGCCGCGTTCACCGACGGCAAGCCGTGGGATCAGAACCTCGGCCCGCAGCCGGTGCTGTGGATCCCCGATTCGACGCGCTCCATCGAGTCCATGCGGGTGCCCGGCCTGATCGAAGGCACGCCCGCGCCTATCGCGGCGAGCCCGATCGTGCTCGCGGTGCCGGACGAATTGCGCGGCGCGCTGGAACAAGCCAAGACCACCTGGGCGGATCTGCCACGCCTGCAACAAGGTTCGCTCAACGACGTCGGACTGTCAGGCTGGGGCGGCTTGCGCATGGCACTGCCGCCCGGCGACTCCGCACTGGCCGCCGCCGTCGCGGTCGGCTCCGCGGTGTCGGGCGCCGAACCGCTCAGCGAGCAGGCCGCCAATTCCGGGCAGGCCGTCTCCGCCGTCTCCGGGCTCGCCGCCAACGCACCGGACGCCGCCGATACCACCGCGGCCTTCGGCATCATCGCGGGCACACCGCAGTCCGCCGCCGTGCACGCCGTCGCCACCACCGAGCAGCAGGTGAAAAGCCAAGCGGGACTTGCCGTCTTCCACCCGGGCGGTGCCGCACCGACCGCCGATCACCCGGCCGCGCTGATGTCGGGACCGTGGGTCGACAAGACACAGAATCTGATCGGCGGCCTCTTCGCCGATTACCTGCGCGCCCCCGAGCAGGCCCAGGCCTTCACCGCGGCCGGCTTCACCACCGCGCCCGCCGCCACCCCGGCGCCGCCGCGCGCCGCACTCGACAAAGTCCGTGCCACCCTGGCCCATCCGGTGCTCGGTGTGCAATCCACTGTCCTGGTGGATGTCTCGGCGTCCATGGCGACCTCCGACGGTTCGATGACCCGGCTCGCGAATGTCCTTGCCGCACTGAACTCCACGCTGACCGTGATGCCACCCGACTTCGGCCTCGGCCTCTGGACCTACGGCAAGAACCTCGATGGCACATCGCCTTACAAGGTACAGGCCGCCACCGCCGCACTCTCCAACGATCAGCGCACGAAACTCGGCAACGCACTCGAAGCCGTCAAGGCCAGCGACCTACGATCCGATCAGGCGTACCCGACCCTGATCGCCGCGTACAAGAGCGCCATCAACGGATACACGGCGGGCCGGACGAATTCGGTACTGCTCATCACCGACGGACCCGAGGACGACTCGACGGTCACCGGCGCCAAACTCGCCAGCGACATGGCGGCCGCGATCGACAAGGACCACCCCGTCCGAGTCGACATCATCGTAATCGGCGGCCAAGGCACGCAGACGCTGAAGAGCATCTCCGAGCAGACCGGCGGCACCTACACCCGCCTCGCCACCTCCGACGACATCGCCTTCGGCTCCGCGATCGTCCAATCCCTGACCACCCCCTGACCGAAGGCGCCCCTCGCCCGGCCTCAGCCGATGAAGGGCGCCTTCGGTCGATGCCGGGTTGCCACTGGACCGAAGGGCGCAGTCAGTCGGTGTTGGGGGCTGACGGGCGTCTTCGGTCGGGTTGGTCAGTCGGCGTACGCCTCCAGCGGGGGGCAGGAGCAGACCAGGTTGCGGTCGCCGTACGCGCCGTCGATGCGGCGGACGGGGGGCCAGACCTTGGCGCGTGCGTGGCCGAGACCGCGTGGGTACACGGCGGTTTCGCGGGTGTACGGGTGGTCCCACTCACCGACCAGGCAGGCCGCGGTGTGCGGCGCGCCGCGCAGCGGGTTGTCGGTGACCGGCCAGACGCCGGCCGCGACCTGATCGATCTCCTTGCGGATCGCGATCATCGCCTCGATGAAATCGTCCAGCTCGGCCAGGTTTTCGCTCTCGGTCGGCTCGACCATCAGCGTGCCCGCGACCGGGAAGCTCATGGTCGGCGCGTGGAAACCGTAGTCCGCCAGCCGCTTCGCGACATCGTCGACGGTCACGCCGGTCCGCTTGGTGATCTCCCGCAGATCCAGGATGCACTCGTGCGCGACCATGCCGTGCTCACCGGTGTAGAGCACCGGGAAGTATTCATCGAGCTTGCGTGCGATGTAGTTGGCCGAGGCGATGGCCGTCAGGGTGGCGTCGCGCAGGCCGTCCGCGCCCATCATCCGGATGTAGGCCCAGGTGATCGGCAGGATCGAGGCGGAGCCGTAGTTGGCGGCCGACACCGCGTGCGAGTCGGTCACCAGCGGGTCGCCCGGCAGGTAGGGCGCCAGGTGCGAACGGACCGCGACCGGGCCGACACCCGGACCGCCGCCGCCGTGCGGGATGCAGAACGTCTTGTGCAGGTTCAGGTGGCTGACGTCGCCGCCGAACCGACCCGGACGAGCAAGCCCGACAAGGGCATTCAGGTTCGCGCCGTCGACGTACACCTGACCACCCGCGTCGTGCACCAGCGCGCACAGTTCGGCGACCTCGTGCTCGTAGACGCCGTGCGTGGACGGGTAGGTGATCATGATGCAGGCCAGCCGATCCGCGTGGTCGGCGATCTTGGCACGCAGGTCGTCCAGGTCGACGTCGCCGTTCTCGCGGCACTTGACCACCTCGACGCGCAGCCCGGCCATCGCCGCCGAGGCCGCGTTGGTGCCGTGCGCGCTGGACGGGATCAGGCAGGTATCCCGGTGTGTGTCACCACGATCCAGGTGGTAGCGCCGGATCGCCAGCAGGCCGGCGTACTCGCCCTGGCTGCCCGCGTTCGGCTGCAGGCTCACCGAGTCGTAGCCGGTGATGTCGGACAGCCACCGCTCCAAATCGTGGATCACCTGCAGCAGGCCCGGCGCGTCCTCAACCGGCGCGTACGGGTGCACGCGGGCGAAGCCGGGCCAGGTGATGGCCTCCATCTCGGCGGTCGCGTTGAGCTTCATGGTGCAGGAGCCGAGCGGAATCATGCTGCGGTCCAACGCGATGTCCTTGTCGGACAGCGACCGCAGGTAGCGCAGCATGGCCGTTTCGGTGTGGTACTTGGTGAACGCCGGGTGATCGAGGAACTCCGAGGTCCGGTTCTCGATCGCGACGGCGGGCGCCGGTGCGGACTGCTCGGAAGACAGTGCGGTGCCGAAGGATTCGAGCACGGCCGCGACGTGCGACTCCGTCGTCGCTTCGTCGCACGCGATACCGACATGATCGGCGTCGACCAGGCGCAGGTTGATCCCCCGCGACTTCGCCTTCGCGACAACGGCTTCCGCACCGCCGGGCACGTGCGCCAGCACGGTGTCGAAGAACGTATCGTGCACGACCGCACCATCGAGACCGGCAGCGATGGCGGCGGCATGCCGATGCACGCGACGAGCGATCTCGCGCAGGCCGTCGGCACCGTGGTAGCTCGCGTACATCGCCGCGACGATGGCGAGCAGCACCTGCGCGGTACAGATGTTGGAGGTGGCCTTCTCCCGGCGGATGTGCTGCTCACGAGTCTGCAGCGCCAGCCGGTAGGCGACATCGCCGTCCGCGTCCACCGACACCCCGACCAGCCTGCCCGGCAGCTGCCTGGCATACGCCGTGCGCACTGCCAGATACCCGGCGTGCGGGCCGCCGAACCCGAGCGGAACACCGAAACGCTGGGTGGTGCCGAAGCACACGTCCGCGCCCTGGTCACCCGGCGAAGCGATCAGCGTCAGCGCCAGCAGGTCCGCGCCCACCGCGACCAACGCGCCACGCTCGTGCGCCGCGCCGATCAGCGACGTCCAGTCCACCACGCGGCCGGACGCACCGGGCGTCTGCACGAGCACACCGAAGAATTCACCTTCGGGCAGCTCACCGGCGGACAGATCCGCGGGCACCAGTTCGATCCCGAGCGGATAGGCCCGAGTGGTGAGCACGGTCTTGGTCTGCGGGAACAGGTCGGTGTCGATGACCAGCCGCGCCGACTTGGACCGGCTGGCCCGCTGCAGCAGCGTCATCGCCTCGGCGGCCGCGGTGGCCTCGTCGAGCATGGACGCGTTGGCCACGTCCATGCCGGTCAGCTCCGACACCATGGTCTGGAAGTTGAGCAGCGCCTCGAGCCTGCCTTGGCTGATCTCCGGCTGGTACGGCGTGTAGGCCGTGTACCAGGCCGGGTTCTCCAGCAGGTTGCGCACCAGCACCGGCGGGGTCAGCGTGTCGTAGTAGCCGAGCCCGATCATCGAGGTGGCCACGGTGTTCGAGTGGGCCAGCCCGGCGAGTTCGGCCAGCACCTCGTGTTCGGTTGCGGCAGGCGGCAATCCGGCTAGTCCGGATCCGTCGATGATGGTGGCGGGCAGGGCCTTCGTGGCTAGCTCGTCGAGCGAGTCGACGCCGACGACGTCCAGGATCCGGGCGATTTCGCCCCGATCGGGTCCGATATGGCGGTCGGCGAATGAACGAGTCACGGCAGCTCCCATGTGGGTCGGGCGGGTCGACGGGCGGTCGACGGGTACCAGCCCTCCCCCTCTGTCGTGTTGCCTGAGAGATTCGGGCGCGCGACCGTAATGAAGGTCGAGCCCCTTTCCCCATGGGCGGGCGGCCCGAAGCCACCGCTTTCCAGAGGCGCCCAAGCCCGCACGGTCCCTGATGCCTGAGAGATTGACGGGGAGGTGCTGCTCCTTCGGCGCCCGGACTCTGTCGAACCCGGGACTCTCCCGCACGGCGTTGGCGCGCCACCAGTTTAAGCCGACGACACGCCGGAACGTGTCACTGGTCCCGCCCTTGCGGGTGTCGTGCTGGTCACGCTCGTGCGCCGGGCTGTCAGCTAGGAACATATATAGATGCGCATATCTACTTAACACAATGTTTTTGATACGTTTCAAACCAAGCCGTCCCGCACTCGAAAACCAGGTGCCACCCAGCACAACACCCCGCTACCCTCGACATGTCGGGGAGGCGGGGTGCTATGTCAGTTGTCTACTTTTAACCGGTCTTGCGGCTCATCCGCGCCTTACGCCGGTAGGACAGCTCGTCCTCCGGCCGTTCCGTCACCGCGGACGCGCGTTCGGCGGGGAAATTGGCGATAGCGCCGGTGAGTTCGTGCATGGCACCGCTGATGGCGATACCGAAAACGCCCTGCCCGCCCTGCAGTAAATCGACTACCTCCTCGGCCGAGGTGCACTCGTACACCGAGGTGCCGTCGGAGAACAGCGTGATCCCGGCGAGATCCTGCACTCCCCTGCTGCGTAGATGGTCGACCGCGATCCGGATGTTCTGCAGCGAGATGCCCGCGTCGAGCAGCCGCTTCACGATCTTCAGGACCAGGATGTCCTTGAACGAGTACAGCCGCTGACTCCCCGAGCCCGCGGCGCTGCGGATGGAGGGCACGACCAATCCGGTGCGCGCCCAGTAGTCGAGCTGCCGGTAGGTGATCCCGGCCACCTGGCATGCACTGGGAACCCGGTAGCCGACCAGATCGTCGGGAACCGAGTCGTCCGGGAACAGGCCTGGCTGTACCACATCCTGCGATTGCTCTGCCACTGACCACTCCCTTGCTTCGCCGACGGCTAGCCTCATCGATGACCCGGCTCCGTTTCGACCACTGCTGTGCTGACGACCTGGCCAAAACGGACGTGGCCCAACTATCGAGATTACTCCCCCTGATTGTCCAGGGAGCACCATCGTCAGGCCAAACGCGACGCGCGGTTAAACTCTCAAGCTCTGGTTAAGGGCTGAGCCCCCGGTCATCCCGCGAAAACGCCGGATTGCCGGAAAGATCCTGTTCAGCTATCTGTGGCCTTGAAGTCGTCGGGTGAGACCGACTCCAAGAATTCCTTGAACTTCTCCACCTCGTCCTCGCGCTCGTCCGGCATCACCAGCCCGGCCTCCTCGAGCACCGGCTCCTCGGCGTAGATCGGGCAACCCACCCGCAACGCGATCGCTACCGAATCGGACGGCCGCGCCGAGATGTGCAGATCGTTCTCGAACACCAGATCGGCGTAGAAGGTGCCCTCCTGCAGATCGACGATGCGCACTTCCTTGAGGGTGTGCCCGAGCTCGGTGATCAGGATCTTGATCAGATCGTGGGTCAGCGGGCGAATCGGGGTCACCCCCTCCTGCTCCAGCACGATCGCGGTCGCCTCGGCCTGCCCGATCCAGATTGGTAGGTACCGATCCCCCGAAACCTCACGGAGCAACAGCACGGGCTGATTCTGTGGCTGCTCGACACGAATGCCGATCACACGCATTTCACTCATGCCTGCGCCTCGCTAACGCTCGGCTCCGGCATGCGCGATGCACGCTGTGACATGATTCGTTCGCTTCGCTCACTCATCGCACTGCCTCCCATTACTTCACACCAGCCGCACGCCGGCCGCCCGGCACGACCACCGCAGAGCTCGCCGTACCACGAGTCTAGGCGAACCCGCGCGAGTGCAGCGGTCCGTGTGCACAGCCGAAATCGGCGTGTTGGATGACCGAAACATGACGCGGATCCCGTGTCAGCGGTTCAACGGGATGTTCAGCCGCCCAGCGACGTCCGTACCGACGACTTCACCAGGCAGGCGTGCAACGTCAGCGACAGCGCCGCGAGTTCGCGCACCGTTTCCTCTGCCCTGGCGCGCGCACCGGCGTCGCGGCTCTTCGCGATCGGGGCGGCGATCTGCGCGACCAGCGCGGCCTCGCGATCGGCGGCCAGCTTGAACGCACGCAAATGCCGTGCCTCCAAACCGAATTCGGCCATCGCCTTGGCGGTCTTGGCTAGCGTCACGGCGTCGCCGTCGAAGAATCCGGCGGCGCCGGGGGTGATCAGGTTGGCCCGGATCAGATCGTTGAGGAACGCCTCATCGATCTCGGCCTGCGCGAGCAGATCCGCGCGGGTGAGCCGGATTTCGTGGTCGAACCGCAGATCGTCGGGGGAAATCTCGCTGGGCACCACGCCGAGCCTCCTCGGCACCGCGGCGCCGTTCCGGTTCCCGCCAGACGCGGCCGGGTGCTCGGAGTCGGCGACCGCCGACTCCGAGGCATCCGTACGGCCGGAGTGCGCCCGAGCGCGGGCTTCCCGCACGCCGAGCGTCGCCGCACCGCTGTCGATCGCTTCGAGTTGTTCCTTGATCACCTTCAGCGGCAGGTACTGATCGCGTTGCGCGGTCAGCACGAACCGAAGCCGTTCACAATCGGCGATGGAGAATCTGCGGTAGCCCGAGGGCGTGCGCTCCGGCCGAATGAGGCCCTCCGCTTCGAGGAAGCGGATCTTCGAGATGGTGACGTCCGGAAAATCCGGGCGCAGCAGGTCGAGCACGGAGCCGATCGACATGCCTCCGCGTGCCCACTGCGCCGCGCCGGTCACAGCGCCGAGCCCCTCGACAGACCGAGCTCCTTCATGACCCCGAGCCCTTCGTGTCGAGAAAGAACCCAGCGCCGCGTGCTCATAGGCTCCCTGCACCCGCAGATGGCTCGTTGACCTGGGCCCGCGGTCCGGTGAGGAACACGAGACGGAACTTACCGATCTGTACCTCGTCGCCGTTCTGGAGTTCCGAGGAGTCCACCGGCTCCCGATTCACATAGGTGCCGTTCAGGCTGCCGACATCGACAACCTGGAACGAATCGTCGTCCTGACGGAACTCGGCATGCCGACGGCTGACGGTGACGTCGTCGAGAAAGATGTCACTGTCGGGGTGGCGGCCCGCCGACGTAGTCGGCTGATCCAGCAGGAACCGCGAGCCCGCGTTCGGGCCGCGCTTGACGACCAGGAGGGCCGCACCAACGGGCAGACCCTCGACCCCTTGGACCGGCTGTTCACCGGTCGGCTCTCCGGAGCGCGACGCGTCGACCTCGTTCAGGAAATCCGCGCGGAAGACCGACGTCGTCTCGGCCGCGGTCTCCCCGTAACCCGGGTCTTTGTTCTCGCTCACCGTTTCTCTCCTCCTCGAACCTGATTATCCATGCAAGCAGGTGATACCTGTGGCACCACGACCTGCCGTCGAGTCCCTAGATTTCCGACAATGACTGTCGGCGCATCTGTTGGCATTGACCGTACCCTGCCAGGGCGTGCCCGTGCAGGTAGAACCGGGAAGGCTGATTCAGCCCCCGATAACTCCTTGATAACCTGCCGCATCCAACAGTTCATCAAGGGTCTTGTCGAGGCCGGCGGCGTCCGCGACCTCGAGTTCGAACAGCCATCCGTCACTGTACGGATCGGTGTTCAACGTCTCCGGCTCCTGCACCAGAACCTCGTTCACCGCAACAACTTTCGCCGCGATCGGCGCGTAGATGTCGGACACGCTCTTGGTCGACTCGACCTCCGCGATGCTGTCTCCGACGGCGACGTCCTTCTCCGTCTCGGGCAGCTGCACGAACACCACGTCACCGAGTTGGGACTGGGCGTAGTCGGTGATGCCCACCCGAACCCGGGTCGGGCCGATCCGCTGCACCCACTCGTGCTCTTCGGTGTAGCGCAGATCTTCGGGGGTCTGGGTCACAGGCCGTCCGTCCTTTCCGTTGTGATCGTGTGCGCGCAACTCTATGCGAGGGTTGCGACAATGTTCGACTCGACCGCCGGTCAGGTCGTCCGGTGTGGCACAGCCGGTATCGAGCGAGCGATGGCGATCGCCTTACCGGTGTAGAGCAAGCCGGTCCATACATACACCGCCGTGCCCCAGACCAGTAATGCCCCGCCGAACGCCCGTCCGAAACCGTCGAGCGCCCAATCCATCTCCCCGGCCAGCAGCCAGACGAACGCGGACATCAACGCGAAGGTCGCCGCCTTGCCCAGATAGATGACCTCGGGCGGCGGCAGATCGCGCCGCTTGTAGACCGAAAGCGTGAGGGTGAGGACCAGATCGCGACCGACAAGCAGTACCGCGACCCACCACGGGATCAGGCCGCGGATCACGAACGCCACCAGGGTCGTCACCAGGTACAGCCGGTCCACGAACGGGTCGAGCAGGGCACCGAGGCGCGAGGACTGATCGAGCAGGCGGGCCAGCTTGCCGTCCAGGAAGTCGGTCAGACCGCTGGCGAACGCCAGCACGAACGCCCAGCCGTAGGCGTGCTCGACCAGCAGCAGCCACAGGAACAGCGGAACACCCAGCAGGCGCACGAAACTCAGGACATTCGGGACGGTGAGGATGCGGTCGTCGAAGACGCCGCCGGTGTCGGCGCGCTCCCCCGGCTCCGTAGTGCCCGATTCGGTTGTCACGCCCCGTGCTTACCGCACCGACCCCGGTCGACGCCATCCGGGCACGCCGGTTTTCCCGATATCCACGGGTAAGGATGGTTTGCACCACAGGCCGGCGGTGACAGAATGAGTATGAAATTATCTCATCTGTCGGTACGGTGAACGTCCGGTGAGCGAGAGGAAGTCATGCCCGCATTCGACTACGACGTGGTGGTGATCGGTTCCGGATTCGGCGGCAGCGTGAGCGCGCTCCGGTTGACCGAGAAGGGATATCGGGTCGGCGTGCTCGAGGCGGGCAGGCGGTGGCATGCCGACGACATCCCGAGCTCCAATTGGAATGTGCGTAAGTCGATTTGGGCGCCGCGACTGGGTTTGACCGGGCCACAACGGATCAGCGTGCTCGGCAAGTGCGCGGTGTTCTCCGGTGCCGGCGTCGGCGGCGGCTCACTCATCTACGGCAACACCCTCTATGAGCCCCTGTCGAACTTCTATACCGACAAGCAGTGGGCGCACATCACCGATTGGCGGGCCGAGCTGGCGCCGTATTACGACCAGGCGCAGCGGATGCTCGGCGTCGCGCCGAACCCGCGGCTGACCCCGGCCGACGAGGTGATCCGCGAGATCGCCGACGACCTCGGCGTCGCCGACACCTTCCATCCCACCAATGTCGGGGTGTTCTTCAACGAGAGCGATCCGGGCACCGAGGTCGACGACCCCTATTTCGGCGGAGTCGGCCCGCGCAGGCGCGGTTGCGTGCACTGCGCGCGGTGTTTCACCGGCTGCCCGAACAACGCCAAGAACACCACCACCACGAACTACCTCTACCTCGCCGAGCAGGCGGGGGCCGAGGTGCACCCGCTGACCACCGCGACAGTGGTGCGACCGCTGCCGGACGGCGGCTACGCGGTCGAGACGCAACGCTCGGACCGGTGGATCCGCAAGCAGCGCAAGACCTTCACCGCCGAGCAGGTGGTGTTCGCCGGTGCCGCGCTCGGCACCCAGAAGCTGCTGCACAAGATGCGCGACGACGCGGTGCTGCCGCAGTTGTCGCCGCGACTCGGCGAGCTCACCCGCAGTAACTCCGAGGCGATCCTCAATGTGGTGAGCCGCGCGCGCCGCGACTTCGCCGAAGGCATCGCGATCACCTCCTCGATCCATCCGGCCGAGGACACCCACATCGAGGTATGCCACTACGGCAAGGGACAGAACGCGCTGTTCCCGATGTCGGTGCCGATCGTGGACGGTGGCGCGTTCCGGTTCCTGCGCTTCTTGCTGGCGATGGTGTTGCATCCGTTGGTGTTCCTGCGCAGCCTCAATGCCAGGCACGCGTCGGAGAAGTCGGTGATCCTGCTGGTCATGCAGTCGCTGGACAATTCGCTCACCTCGTTCCGCAGGCGCGGGCTGCTCAAGACGAAACAGGGCACCGGCGAGCCGAACCCGACCTGGATCCCGATGGCACACGACATCGGACGCCGCTTCGGCGAGAAGGTGCGCGGCGATACACACGGGCTGGTGATGGACGTGTTCAACATCCCGGCGACCGCGCACTACATCGGCGGCTGTGTCATCGGCGACACCCCGGAAACCGGTGTGGTCGACCCGTATCAGCGGGTGTTCGGCCATCCAGGGCTGCACGTGGCGGACGGATCGGCGGTGACCGCCAACCTCGGCGTCAATCCGTCGCTCACCATCACCGCGCAGGCGGAGCGGGCAATGGCGTTCTGGCCCAACAAGAACGAGGCCGACCCGCGCCCGGAGCTCGGCGCCGCGTACCAGCGCATCGCCCCCGTGCTGCCGAAGCAGCCGACGGTGCCCTCCGCCGCACCCGGCGCGCTGCGCCTGCCGATCAGCCCGGTGGATCCGCCGGTGCCCGCGAACTGAGACACCCGGGCGGCATGCCCGGTAAGCGTCGAACGTGGCGAAACCGACACCGTGCCAGGCGCTGGCACCCGCTAGCGTCAGCATCGTGTCAGACAGTCCTCTCGATCTACGCTCCTATGTCCCCGCGGCGGAGGTGCGCGCCCGCGGCAAGGCGCTGCGCGACCGAGTCCCGGTCACCGCTCGCGATCGGGCGGCCGAGGGAGCGCGGCGGCCCGAGGTGCTCGACTTCATCGAGGCGAGCAACGCGGGCCGTCTCCCGCACCTGGTGCCGCTGCGGATCGGCCGGATGATGGCGTCCCCGTTCACCTTCTACCGCGGCGCGGCCGGGCTGATGGCCGCCGATCTGGCCGGCGGACCGGACACCGGACTCACCGCGCAACTCTGCGGCGACGCGCATGCCGCGAATTTCGGCCTGTACGGCACGCCGCGCGGCGAAATCATCATGGACATCAATGATTTCGACGAGACCATCGCCGGGCCGTGGGAATGGGATCTGGACCGGTTGGCGGCCAGCCTGGTACTGGCGGGCCGGGAAAGCGGTGCGGGCGAGGACGACTGCCGCGCGGCCGCGCACGACGCGGCCCGCGCCTACCGCCTCGCGGCCGACCAGCTCGCCGAGCAGCCGTTCCTGGAATCGTGGAGCGCGCTGCCCGACGAGTCGGTGCTCGACCAGGCCGCGGCGCACGACCTGATCGACGACTTCAAGAAGGCCGCGAAGAAGGCGCGCAAGAACACCAGCGCCAAGGTGGTCGCCAAGTGGACCGAACACCTCGAGGACCACAACACCGGCATCAAGAAGCACCGATTCATCAGCGACCCACCGATTCTCACCCCGGTCGACGAACACGTCACGAACGCGATCACCGACGGGCTGCAGCGCTACGCCGATACGCTGCGGCGGTCGCGGCGCCACCTGCTCGCCCGATTCGCGGTGTCCGACATCGCCTTCCGCATCGTCGGCACCGGCAGCGTCGGCCTGCACACCTATGTCGCGCTGCTGCACGGCAACGAGGGTGAGGCGCTGGTCCTGCAGATCAAGCAGGCCAACCCGTCCGCGCTCGCGCCGTACCTGCCCGCGCCGCCGCCGAAGCACGAGGGCAAGCGAATCGTGCGGGGCGCCAGGCTCGTTCAGTCGGAGAGCGACATCCTGCTCGGCTGGACCAGCGTCGACCCGACCGGCGACGGCATCGAATTGCCGTTCATCGTCCGGCAATTCCGCAATCTGAAGGGCAGCATCGACCCGGCCGGCCTGTCCGCCGCCGACCTCGACGACTATGGCAGGCTGGCCGGCGCGCTGCTGGCCCGCGCGCATGCGCGCTCGCTCGACCCACGCCTGCTCGCGGGCTATCTCGGCGACGACGAGCGGTTCGACGACGCGGTCGCCGATTTCGCGGTCCGCTATGCCGACCGCACCGAATCCGACCACGCCGCACTGGTCGAGGCGGTCGAGGCGGGCAAGATCGCGGCCGAACAACCGGAGTGATCTCGATACCAACACGCCGACTGTTGCCATGAGCGCGGCGAATTCGCCCGCACACCTCGTATCCTTGGCACTGTCGAGTGTCGACGTGAAGGGCGGTCGTTAATGCTCGTGCGAGTGCAGAACGCCGCAGGCACCAATGCCGAGCGGGCGCTGATCGATTGGTTACGCACCTGGAAAGACGCGGGCAGTCCGAAGGGCGTCGCCACGATCAACTGCAGTCTGTTCCACAAGGATCGGCTGCACCAGTTCGACGCGGTGGTGTGGACGCCGACCAGCTGCGTGGTGATCGAGGCCGAGGCGCTTGTTGCCCGGCAGGACGGCGTGCTGGAGATCCCGCTCAACGGCCAGTGGACGATCAACGGCGACCCCGCCGTGATGGAGGGCCGGGACCGGCGCACCCCGTTGGAGAAGTCCCGCGAGCACACCTTCGCGCTGCAGAACTGGCTGGCCGCGCGCGGCCTCGGTCAGCGCGCGGTGCACGGGCTCGCGCTGGTCGTCCCGCTGCGCGGTGCCGAGCTGAAGATCAAGCAGGCATGGAGCGACCCCAGCTTCGACGTGATCCTCGGCGACGATCCCGGCACACTCCGGCACTACTTCGACGCGCTCGCCGAGCAGGAAAAGCACCTGTGGACGGCCAACGATGTCGCCATCGCCTTCCGCGGCCTCGGCATCCTGCCCTACCTGCCCGCCCCGCAGGAACTGCTGAACGAGGGTTTCCTCGGCCCGATCGACATCACGCTGTGGCACGGCGGCCCGAACCAGGCGCAGGCCGAGGCCTACGCGGAGGAGCTGGCACACGCCGAGCGCGAGGCGCACCGGCCGGTCTACGCGGTCGAGGCGCCCTGGTACAGCCCGTGGAAGCTGTATCCGCGGGAAACCAGGGACATGGATTTCGGTCGCGCCTTCATGCGGATCACCCTGGCGATCGGCATGCTGATCGCCTTCGCCTGGATGCTGTGGTTCGTCATCAGCGCGATCTTGACTTATGGCCCCTGAGCCGCCTCATGCCTTGCGCGCCACGGTGATTCGGGGCAGCTCGGTGGTCGGCTCGTCGAGCACCGGTTCGGCGCGGACGGTGTCGTCCGGCGCGGGCTGCGAGTCGCGTTCCACCAGCAGCGCGACGTGCAGCCGCGAGGGACAGCCGAGCTTGAGCATCACCTGACGCACGTGATTGACGACGGTCCACTCCGAGATGCCCAACTCGGTGGCGATCATCCGGTTGGTCATGCCGGTGGCGACCAGTCTGGCGATCTCGCGCTGCCGGTTGGTCAGTGCGGCAAGCGGGGACACGTCCGGGTTGGGCAGCGTCGGGCCGGTACTGGCATAGGCCACCGCGTCGGCCATCGTCATCTCCCCGGCCCGCCGCACGATCTCGCGAAACTTGCTCTCACCGACAGTGTTTCGGTGCTCTGACTCGCGGGGTGCCCGATCACCGCCACCCAGCGGCGGTATGCCGTGCGCGACCCGCAGCCGCCGAGCCGCGAGCAGCAACGTCAGCGTCGGTTCGGCGAACTCGGCACCCGCCGCGTCGTACGCCAGCGCGCAGCCCTCCAGCGCGATGATCGCTTGCAGCACTTGGGTTTCCAGATCGGCGTCGGCCAAGTTCTCGCGGTAGAGTGACTGGGCCCGATCCGCGGTCCGGCGTCCGATCTGCGTGCGCGCCAACGCGTTCAGGCCGATCAACCGCGCCGTGCTGTCCAGCCACCTGGCACGATCGCGCAGCTTGGCCAAAAGCTCGGCGTCGCGCGTCGGCGGATCCGGGATGCGCAGCAGCATCAGCGCGCCCTGCAGTCGGCTCGGCCACGGCCCACTGAGCTCGTCGGCATACCGCACCGCCGTGTCCAGCAGTTCCTTGACGGCCACCCGGTCTCCTAGCGAGATCAACACCGCGGCGAGCACCACGCTCACCCGGGTCGCGTCCGCGTGCCTGTCGAAACGGCGATACGCCGCAATCGAATTCGTCAGCAGTTCGGTCGCCCGCGGTAACCGCCCCGACCGGGCCGCCCAGGTGCCGAGCACCTCCAGGCACAGCGGTGCCGTCACGCCGTGCGACCGGGTGCCACGGTCGCTCATCTCCAGCGCCTTGGCCAGTACCGACTCCAGCTCGGCCTGGTAGCCGTGCTGGATCCACGCCGACTCCAGGTCGGCAGCGAGGCGCACGGCCCGTTCCGGCCGGCCCATGTCGATCAGATGGTGCACCGCCCAGCGGAAGTCCGCCAGCTGCTTGCCCGCCGCCGCCAGCGCCGCGGCCCGATGCTCGCGCTGGTCGAATCGGGGACGGATGGCCTCGGCCAGCTGACACAGCCGGTCCACGTGATCGTCACGGATCGCGGTGGCGCGCAACGGGTCAGCGGCGAGTACCTGGCGGCAGTAGGCGCGAACGGTGGCGAAGAGCCGATAGCCGTGTCCATGCGTTCCGCTGGACGTGTGCTCGAGCAGGCTGCGCTGGACCAGCTCCGCCATCGCGGTGACCGCCGCCTCCTCGCTCGTCCCGGACGCGAGGCAGGCGATGTCGGTATCGATCACCGCCTCGTACAGCGACAGTCGCAGCAGGAGGTCGAGCACCTCGGGGGTGACGTCGTCCAGGCCCCACTCGACCGCGCCGTGCAGGGTCCGGTGCCGCTCGGGCACATCCACATAGGACAGCGAGCGCAGGTCCGCGCCCGCCCGGATGCGATCCAGGGTGCGTACCGGGCCGATCCTGGCGATCGAACCCGCCGCGAGCTCGATGGCCAGCGGCACGCCGTCGAGTTGCCGCACGATCTCGTCGAGCACCGGCCGATCGGCCATCGCGGCCGTGCCGCGGTAATGGCTGTCGATGCTGTCGAGCAGCAGCTGGGCGGCGGGTGCGGAGCCTGCGTAATAGTCACCGCCGTCGCGGCCGGTGCGCAACGGGCGCACGCACACCACGCATTCGCGATACAGGTGGAACGGGACGCGGCTGGTCGCCACGAGGACCAGGTGCGGGCAGTGCTCCAACAGCCGGGCCACATCGGCGGTAATCCGCTCGACCACTCGATCGCAGTTGTCCAGCAACAGCATTGTCCGGCCGGTACCGAATGTGTCGGCCACAGCGTCCCATGCTTCGACCGGGTCGAGGCATGGGGGTGCGGTGGCGAGCGGGCGCCGGTTTACCTTCTCCAGCACCGCGTTCCACGCGCCTGCTCGATCGGTGCCCACGCCTAGATCGGCAAAGACGACACGTTCTCCATGGAATGCGCTGTCCGACAGCGCTTCTCGAGCTAGCCTGGATTTACCCACCCCGGCGGTTCCGGTGAGCGTGAGCAGCCGGACCCGAGGATCGACGAGTAATCGACCGAGCTCGGTCAGCTCGGCGGTCCGGCCGACGATGGCCGGTAGCCGATATGTTCCGGCCAATGAAGGCCGGACGTCATCGCCCATGGGTACCTCTCAGTCACAGCCACGGCTGCGACAACGGCACGAAATACGCCCGAGCCACGTTGCATCCAGGCCGACCGAGCCGAGAATTTCGATTGACGAACCCGAATGTTCATCGATCGAATACGACGATACCAAGTCCCCGCAGCGTCGCGAGGCGTTAACCGAATCTCCGAGTTGACCTGGGGCCGCGAAGATTTCGAAGGTCACCCCCGATCCGACCGTGCGCTGCCGGATGACCATCGACTGCTCCGCCGACCCTCGGTCGGATAACAAGAACGCGTCAGTAGCTATCGTCGACCGGTGTTCGGACTACGGCAAGACACCAGCCTCGAGGGCTTGCTCCGGCTCGGGGGCATCGCGCTGGGCGGCGCCGTCACGGCGCTGGTGCCGTTGACGTTCCCGCCCGACGGCGGCCCGACGGCGTTCGATCGCGCGCTCGCCGCACCGATCCACGCGGCACTCGACACCCGGCCCGGCATCTACCAGGCGCTGGTGATTCCCAGCAACGCCTACATTCTCGTGCCACTGCTGCTGCTCGCGGGCGCGTGGTTCGGCTACCGCGGCCACTGGCGGCGCGCCGCGATCATGGTGGCGGTTCCCGAACTCGCCGCCGGCCTCAACGCCGCGCTGTGGAAGCCGCTCTGGGATCGGCACCTGCACGACTACCTCGCCTATCCCAGCGGGCACACCGTGCATCTGGTCGCGATCGCGACCACGTTCATTCTGCTCGTCGATTCGGTTCGGGCTCGGGTCAGCACGTTCGCGGTGGCGGTGGTGGCGCTGCTCGCGGCGGCGGTCGGAATGGTGGGACTCGACTATCACCTGCCCACCGACATCATCGGGGGTGCCGCCGTGGCCATCGCGATGGTGCTCGCGCTCTGCTGGGCGGCTCAACTACTCATCGATAACACGAACGCGGCAGGCCGATGAACCGCAAGCCCTTGGTACCGGTCGAGAAAGATGGTAGAACTTGTTCTAGTTTACTGGATGGGAGCGCGTACGGTGCGGTACGGGATTGTGTTGTTCACCAGCGATCGAGGCATCACGCCCCAGGACGCGGCGGTAGCCGCCGAGGGTGCCGGTTTCGACACGTTCTACGTGCCGGAGCACACGCATATCCCGGTGGTGCGCGCGGCGGCGCATCCGCAGACCGGTGACGCGAGCCTGCCGGACGACCGGTATCTGCGCACGCTAGATCCGTGGGTGGCGTTGGCGACCGTGGCCGCTGTCACGAGCCGGATCGGCCTGTCCACGGCGGTCGCGCTGCCCGCCGAACACCACCCGATCACCCTCGCGAAAACCATCGCCTCGCTGGACCACCTGTCCGGCGGCCGAGTCAGCCTCGGCGTCGGATTCGGTTGGAACACCGATGAACTCGCCCATCACGGGGTGCCCCCGGCCAAACGCCGCACGGTGCTGCGCGAGCACCTGGACGCGATGCGCGCCATCTGGACCGACGAGGAGGCCAGCTTCGCAGGCGAGTTCGTGAACTTCGGCGCCAGCTGGTCATGGCCCAAGCCGATCCAGAAGCGAATCCCGGTGCATCTCGGCGCGGCGGGCACCGAGAAGTCGTTCACCTGGCTGGCCAAGAACGCGGACGGCTGGATCACCACTCCCACCGAAGACGGCGTGGACACCAAGATCGCACTGCTGCACCGTATCTGGCGCGAGCAAGGCCGCGAAGGCACGCCCGAGGTCATCGCCCTCGCAGGCAAACCGAACCCGGCGCAGTTGGCGCAGTGGGCCGAGGCCGGCGTCACCGAGGCCGTTTTCGGCATGCCCGACCGATCAACAGACGAAGTGCGCGCCTACCTCGACCGGCTCGCCGGAAAGCTCGGCATCACCGCCTGAGCGATACGGACGCGACAGCGGCCCGCGCGCACCCAGCACGCGCGGGCCGCTCTCGCACCGCTAGCGCAGGTCTCGCCTGCGGAACGCACCGATGCCTATCGCAAGCAGCGCCGCGGCGATCACCAGCAGCCAGAGCACCGGAGCCACCTGGAATTCCGCGCCGGGCACCTTCGGCGGATGCACGAACGGCACCACGTCGACGATCCACTGCGGCAGCCCGTCCAGCGAGCCCGCGAAGAAGATCACGAGCATGACGCTGAGAATGCCCCAGACGACGGGGGTGAAGCGGGGCGCGATCCCATAGATCGCCACCGCGATGCCGGTGAACACCCACACCGCGGGCACCTGAACCGCCGCGGCACCCAACGAGTCGGCCAACTTACCCGCCAGGTCACCATCGGTCGCGCCGTAGACGATACCGATCGCCAGACCGGCGAGCAGGAGCAGCAGCGCGGGACCGAGCAGCGCGAAGCCGATGTGGCTCAACGCATATCGCTCCCGGCTGACCGAACCGGCCAGCGTCGACTCGGCGCGCTGGCCGGCTTCCTCGTCGTGCAGTCGCAGCGTCGCCGAGAGCGAGTACGCGGCCGCGCCCATGGCGAGCAGCGACAGCGCGAAGGTGACGAACGAATCCTGCAACATGTCTGATCCACCCATCCGGGTGAGCATGTCCTTGATCGACGAATTGTTGTCCAGCATGTCGCCGACGCTCTTTATCGCCCCACCCATCAGCAGCCCGTACAGCAGGAATCCGATGGCCCAGATCAGCAGCGAGCCGCGCTGCAAGCGCCAGGCCAACCCGGTCGGGCCGGACAGCCCGGCGGCCGCGGCCGGTGGGCCAGGCCGTTCGGCGAGCAGCCCGGACCCGGTATCGCGCCGGGTGAGCAACCCGTACGCGGCACCAACGGTGAGCACCGCGAGTGCCAGCAAGGGAATCAGCACCCACCAGTGTTCCTGCGCGAACGCCCGCATCTGAATACACCAGCCGAGCGGCGAAAACCAGGTCAGCACACCGTTTCCCGCGTCACCGATCGCCCGCACGGCGAAAGCGGCGGCGAGGGCGCCGAGCGCGACGCCGCGGGCGATCCGCGCGCCGGTGCTCACCTGGGCGGCCACCGCGGCGACCCCGGCCCACGCCAGGCCGGAACAGGCGAGCGCCACGGAGAACGCCGCCGAACCGGCGATCGGCAGGTCGTTGCTGTACAGCATTGCGGTAGAAAGGATTCCGACGAGCACACAGCCCGTCGCCGTCATCAGCAGCGCCGCGGTGAGCCCCGCGAAGCGACCGATGCTGGTGGCGCCGACCAGTTCGGCCCGCCCGGTCTCCTCCTCGACCCGGGTATGCCGGATCACCGTGAGAATCGTCGCGATCCCGATCATCGCGAAGTACGGTCCCGCCTTCCACAACGCCATGGAGCCGATATCCGTGCTGAACACCGGTCCGTACATGGCGACGAGTGCGGGACTGTCGGTGATGGTCTTCGCGTAGTTCGCGAGATCGGCCGGTGTGCCGTACACCTTCTTGGTGCTCGCGACGTAAAAGGCGGGCAGCATGCCGAACGCGATCACCCACAGCGGCAAGATTATTCGGTCGCGGCGCAGGTAAAGGCGCAGTAGTTGGCCGGTCCCCGCGAAGTCGGCCGCGCCGCGCACGGCGGGGGCGGCGTAGTGTCGGCCCGCGGCAATGGTAGTCATGCCTGCGCCTCGCTGACGCTCGGCTCCGGCATGCCCCCCGGGGGTGCTGTGTTCAATGGCTCGCTTCGCTCGCTCATGCGCGCACCTTCTCCCCGCTCTTCGCCGCGCGCGCCGAGGCGTCGCCGTCGACGTGGTAGTGCCGCAGGAACAGTTCTTCCAGGGTAGGCGGCGCACTGGTCAGGCTGCGCACGCCGGTGTCGCCGAGCACCCGGATCAGCTCGCCGAGATGTCCGCTGTCCACCTGGCAGCGCAGCGTCGTACCGTCCCACTGGATGTCGTCGACACCGTCGATCCGGCCGAGATCGCCTGGGTCACCGACCAATTCGGCGGTGATCGAGGTTCGCGACAGGTGCCGCATCTCGGACAGCGAGCCGCTCTCCACGGTACGTCCGGCCCGGATGATGGTCACCCGATCGCACAGCACCTCCACCTCGGACAGGATGTGGCTCGACAGCAGCACCGTGGTGCCGCGCTGCTTGGCCTCCTCGACGCATTCCCGAAAGACCTGTTCCATCAACGGATCCAGGCCCGAGGTCGGCTCGTCGAGCAGCAGCAGCCGCACGTCCGAGGCGAGCGCCGAGATCAGCGCGACCTTCTGGCGGTTGCCCTTCGAGTAGGTGCGCGCCTTCTTGCGCGGGTCCAGATCGAAGCGCTGGATCAGCTCCTCGCGACGCTCCTTGTTGATGCCGCCGCGCATCCTGGCCAGCAGATCGATCGTCTCGCCGCCGGACAGCGACGGCCACAGCGTGACATCGCCTGGCACATAGGCGAGTTCGTGATGCAGGGCGACCGCGTCGGCCCACGGGTCGCGGCCGAACAGTTCGGGCCGGCCGGAGGTGGCGCGCAGGATGCCGAGCAGCACCCGGATGGTCGTCGACTTACCTGCCCCGTTGGGTCCAAGGAAGCCGTGGATCTCCCCTTCTCTGACAGTGAGATTCAACCCGTCCAGTGCGGCGACGTGGCCGAATGTCTTACGGAGATCTTCGATTTGAATGACCTCGGACATCATTGCTCCTTGATGAAGGCGTCCAAAAGCGTGGAGTCGGTGAGAATGCCCTGGGTGTAGAACTCCAGAGCGGGAGCCGTGAGCTCTTCGGTCAACTCACGGATTGCCTTACGGAAATCGAGCCTTTCGCCGGGTTGCTGATGCATCTGCATCCAGAGCAGCGTCGCACCGACGTTGAGCGTCATCAGGTATCTGGCACGCGCGGCCGGGTCACGGCTCGGCTTGATCGAACCGGCGTCGACACCCTGCTGGATGTAGACCTCGGCGTCTTCGGCCAGGTGATCGAACAGCGACCGTGCCATCGGACCGCCCGCCTGCAGGCTGCGCACCATGTAGCCGACCAGCGGTCCATACGCTTCGATCTCGGCGAGGGCGGCCAGCATGCCCTTCGCGACACTGCTGGCGGTGAGGGCCTTGAGCTTCTCGTCGCGGATCAGCTGCAGCACCCGCGTGTCGCAGGCGGCACGCAGGCCGTCCTTGGAGCCGAAGTGATGATTCACCAGACCCGGTGAGACGCCCGCCGCCTTCGCGATGGCACGCACGCCGACCTGGAAACCCTCGTCGCCGAAGACCTCGATGGCGGCGTCGCGTATTCGCGCTGCCGTGGTCAGATCCGTGGCGGGTCCTTGCGGTACGGGCTGTTCGTTAAACACATGTTCAATATACTAAACACTCGTTCAATCGGCCACAAGAGCCCCGTCCGGAATGTCGTGTCAACAGTCACGGTTTGGCCGTCGTGGCGCGGGCTAATGTCGAGTTATGACAACCGGCATCGCAACGACGGCGGATCACCTACGCGCGGCACTGGACGGACCGTGGGGCGAGATCCGGGAGCAGGCCCGAACCCAGCTCGCGGGCGACACCTTCGCCGGCGACTCCTACCTCGACTACAAGGCCGCCCGCGCGCGGGTGCTCGACCAGATGCGGGCCATCGCCACCATGGGCTACGCCGAGCGCGGCTTCCGCAGGGAAAACGGCGGGACCAGCGAGCCGGGCGCCGCGGTGACCGGGCTGGAGATGCTCGCGTACGCGGACCTGTCGCTGTGGGTCAAGGCGGGCGTGCAGTGGGGCTTGTTCGGCGGCGCGGTGGAAAACCTCGGCACCGAGCGGCATCGCGAGTACATCAAGCGGCTGATCTCGCTCGATCTGCTCGGCTGTTTCGCGATGACCGAGTCCGGGCACGGCAGCGATGTCGCCCACCTCGAGACCACCGCGACCTACGACCCGGACACGCAGGAGTTCGTGATCCACTCCCCGACGCCGTCGGCGCGCAAGGACTACATCGGCGGTGCCGCCGAACACGCAAGGATGGCAGCGGTTTTCGCGCAGTTGATCACCCAGGGCGAGGGCCGTGGCGTGCACTGTCTGCTGGTGCCGATCCGCGACGAGAACGGCGCCGACCTGCCCGGCGTCACCACCTTCGACGACGGCCTCAAGGGCGGCCTGCCCGGCGTCGACAACGGGCGCATCGTGTTCGATCAGGTGCGCATCCCGCGGGAGAACCTGCTCAACCGGTACGCCGACGTCGAACCGGACGGGACATACACCTCCGAGATCGAGAACCCGAGCCGCCGCTTCTTCACCACGCTCGGCACCCTGGTGCGCGGGCGGGTCAGCGTCGGCGGCGCCGCCGCGGCGGGCACCAGGGTCGCGCTGAGCATCGCCGTTCGATACGCGTTGAAGCGCAGGCAGTTCTCCGACCCGGACAGCGGGCAGGAAACCGTCCTGCTCGACTACCGCAGCCACCAGCGCCGGCTACTCCCGCTCGTCGCCAAGACCTACGCGCTGGCCTTCGCGCAGAACGATCTGGTGCGCCGGATGCACCTCGTGCAGACCGGCCAGGATCTGAACCCGAGTTCGCAACGGGCACTGGAGAAGCGGGCCGCAGGCCTGAAGGTCGCGCAGACCCGCCATGCCACCCGCGGCATCCAGGAATGCCGCGAAGCATGCGGCGGCGCAGGCTATTTGACCGAGAACCGGCTCGTCACCCTCAAGGCGGACACCGACGTGTTCACCACCTTCGAGGGCGACAATGTGGTGCTCACCCAGCTGGTCGCCAAGGAACTGCTCACCGCGTACTCCGACGAGGTGCGCGACCTCGACGCGCTGGGCTGGGTGAAGTTCGCCGCCACCATGGCCGGCGACGAGGTCCGCAAGGTGACCGGCGTACGTCAGCTGATCCAACGGCTGCGGGACGGTTCGAACGACTCCGTCGACGAGGGCGACCTCGCCCGGCGCGCCGTGCAGCTGCAGCTGTTCGCCGACCGCGAGGAATACCTGGTGCGCACCGCCGGTCATCGGCTGCGCGCCCGCGCGAAGGACACCACCCCGTTCGAGGCGTTCAACAACGCCCAGGACCACATCCTCACCGCAGGCACCGCGCACATCGACCGGCTGGTCTTGGAAGCGTTCATCGAAGGCATCGAGGGCATTCAGGATCAGGAGGCCCGCGAGCTCGCCGAAACCGTCTGCGACCTCTACGTATACGCCACGCTGGAGGAGAACCTGGACTGGTACATCATGCACCGGTTCATGTCGGTCGAGCGGGCCAAGGCGGTGCGCCGCGGCGTCAACGAACTCGTCGACCGCCTCCGCCCGGAGGCCCTCACCCTCGTCGAGGGCATGGGTGTCCCGGAATCCATGCTGCGCGCGGCCATGCTGGACGACGCGAGCGTGTTCGAGCGCGGGTAGTTCCAAACTCGTTGTGCCAGCTCGATATTAGTGAGCCTCCGCCTGTTGACGGAGGCTCACTAGTCGAGCCACACCCCTCCGCCACCACCGCGCGAAGTCCTCGGTTGGCAAGCTCAGGGCGCGGGTGTTGATCGGTGCTGGGCGGTTGGTGCGCTGTCCGTCGAATCTGGTGTGACAGTGCGCAAGTCGCGGTTGCGGGTTTCGCCTGCCCAGAGGAATGCGGTTGCCGTGCAGGCCAGCATCAGGCAGAGGAGCAGCGTGATCGGGACGGTCGACGGAAAACGGTGCAGCAGTGCGACGCCGATGATCGGGGTCAGTGAGCCGCCGACGATGGTCGCGAGTTGGTAGCCCAATGATGCTCCGGTGTAGCGGACTTCGCTGGGGAACAGCTCGGCGAAGAACGGGGCCTGCGCGCCCGTCAGCAGGCCGTGCAGGGTGAGGCCGATGGTGACGACGACGGTGATTTTCACCGCATTGCCGCTGTTGACCGAGGGTAGTGCGGCGAGTGCCCACGCTCCCGTCAGTACGGCCAAGAACACGCTGGACACTCGTCGTCCGTACCGGTCGCCGACCGCGCCGCCGAGCACGATGGCGATGGCCTGGAAGACGGACGCGATCGTAATCGCGGTCAGTGCCGTGGATTTCGGCACGTGCACGACTTGAGTGAGGTAGGCGAGCAGGAAAATGCTGAACGTGTAATACGTCGCCTTCTCCCCCACGTCGGCGAGCGCGGCCATCAGCACCTGTTTGCGGTAGCGACGCACTACGATCCGTACCGGCGCTTGGCCGTCCCGGGTTGCGTTGCGCCGCTGCGCCTCCAGGAAGATCGGGGATTCTTCCACCGCGTGCCGCAGCCAGATCCCTACCGCGACAAGCACTATCGAGAGCAGGAACGGGATCCGCCAGCCCCAGTCCTGAAATTCGGTAGTGGAGACGCCGAGACCGAGGGCGGCGAGCACGCCGGTGGCCAGCAGGTTCCCCAGCGGTCCACCCGTCTGCGGCCAACTGCTCCAGAACCCGCGGTGCGCCGCCGAGCCGTGCTCGGCGACCAGCAGCACCGCGCCGCCCCATTCCCCGCCGAGCGCGAGGCCCTGCACCAATCGCAGCAGCACCAACAGGATCGGCGCGGCGATCCCGATGCTGGCATAGGACGGTATGAGACCGATGGCCACGGTCGCGCCGCCCATCAGCAGCAACGTGACAGACAGCGTGCGACGCCGCCCGAGCCGATCTCCGAGGTGCCCGAACAGCACGCCGCCGAGCGGGCGCGCGAGGAAGCCGACCGCGTAGGTGACCATCGCCAGCAGCACACCGGTCAGCGGATCACTTACCGGAAAGAAGACCTTGTTGAAGACCAGCGCCGCGGCCAGCCCATAGAGGAAGAAGTCGTAGAACTCGATCGTCGTCCCGGCCACACTGGCAGCGACGATCCGCGCGAAACGCGTGCCGGTGGGGGTGTCCGGGTTGCCCATCGTCGTATCCCTTTGCTCGTACCGAATTGCCCGGTACGACTATCGCGCAGGGACAGCCCATGATCGGACGTTTTCGCCAGGGACGCACCCCCGTAGGCGGGCCCGGATCCCCGCGTCCGGGCCCGCCTACCCATCGACCTCCGTCAGGAAGGCGGCGGGCAGGGGTTGCCGTCGTAGTCGGACGGGGGCGGCAGCGGCCTGCCATCCGGTCCGGCCGGTGGCGGCAGCGGCTTGCCGTCCAGACCTCGCGGCGGAATCGGGCACCCGTTCTCCGATACCTGCACGTCGGACGGCACCGGCGGGTTCGCCGCCGCCGCTCCGGCGCCAATCAGGCTCGCGCCCATGATCGCCGCGAAACCGAACGCGACGGCCGTGCGAAGTCTCATATGAATTCCCCTCTTCGAATGACGTTGTCTGTCATCGGATTAGACGCTCGAGACCGCGTACGGTTCCACCGAAGATCAAATGTGGCCTGCATCACAGCCGAGACGAGACCGATTCACATGGAGATCGAGGCGAGGTCTATCCCCCGCAGCGGCATCGCCGCCACGTCACGCACGCGCGATGCCCAGACCGCATGACCGTGGCCGGACCACAGCGGCGCTGCCGGAAGATCGCGGAGCAACTGGTTTTCGGCGAGCCGGTACAGCTGACCGCTGTCCGCCGATGCGCCAACGGAATCGGCGGCGGCCAACAGCTGTGCGAAGCCGTCGTCGGCGTACCCGACCGCCTTCGCGAGTGCGGCAAGCGGTTCGTGCGGGCTCGACGTGTTCAGCGAACGGGTCACCAGGAAGGGACCGTCGCCGGGTGGCGTCGTCTCGTCGCCGCGCTGTTTCGCGGTCACCTCGACCGCGAGCCCGATGCCGATCTGGTCGGCGAGTGTCCGTCCCCATTGCTCTTGTCCGGCATCGAAGTACAACGCGACCGGGCCGGCGAAGGTGACCTGACCGAGCAACGACTTCGCGGCGGCCTGGTCGTGCACGCATGGTCGGCAGGGGCCGGAGCGTTCGCCAGGGGCCACGCCGGGTGGCAGTATCGCGCGCGCCGGATCGACCTGGTGTGCAAGGGGATCCGCCGCCATAGCCTCGCGGTCCACCGCCATGGCGAAGGCATAGCGCACCGGCGCGTCGTCGAATCGCTTATCGGACACGGGGAATGCGAGGTAGCTGACTTCCGGCAGCGCCCACATCGCGTGCCGATCGGCGAAATCGTGATGCATGGCGTCGTGCCGATCGCCGGGCACCTCGCTGGCCAGGTCGAGCTTGCCCGACTTCACCTGGTCGTATTGCGCGGCGGAATCACCCACCCGGAACTGGATCTCGCGTGCCTTACCGGCCGCTTCGGCGACTCGGACAAGCCGGCCGCCCGAGCCCGGCCGCCACGACTCCGCCATCCGGAACGGGCCATTGCCGATCGGGTTGGCTGCGAAGCCCGCCCAGTCCCGGGAGGCCAGTACCGATGCCGGAAGGGGAAGCAGCGCAGGCGAAGCCAGCACCGCGGGCACCTGACCGAAGGGTCGATCGAGCACGATCCGCACGGTGTGGTCGTCCGGCGCGGAGACCGCCACGGGCCGCAGTACCTCGGTGAGCGCGCCAGCGCCCGCCCACCGCTCGTCCGCGAGCGTATGCCAGGTGTCCACATAGGATTTCGCGGTGACCGGTGTCCCGTCGTGAAACCGGCCGTCCGCGCGTAGCTTGATCTCCCACGTCGTCTGGTCCGTACTGGACACCGATTCCGCCGCCCGCGGCGTGCTCTTCCCGCTGGCCGCGTCGTAGTCGACCAGCGGGGTCCACAGCGCGCCGACCACCATCCGGCCCGCTTGGTCGCGCAAGTCCGCGGGAAGCAGGCTGGCCGGTTCGCGAACACCGACCGTCAGCACGCCAGCTTGTGCGGGTGCTGACGATTCGCCGCAGCCGGTGCTGCCGAGCAAGAGCATCGCGAACACGACAACAAGGCGCGGCACTGTGTTACCGGTCATTCGGCTCCACCGCGTAAGGACAGCTGACCATGACTCGTGGCGCGGCACACCCTGCATACCAACATCATTAACTTTCCGTGGCGTGAAAAACACCGCCATACCCGGTATTTCCCGGCCCACCACGCGAAAGTTGTTCCCCAGTTCGACTTATCGCGATATGGGGATCGTGCGCACCCGCATCGCACTTACAGTGAGGTCAACTCGACGACCAGGAATCCCTGGTCACATAGCGATCGCGTCTCGCCGGGAGGTAGTTGTGCGCCGCTTGTTGCTCCGGTCGTCCTTGCTGTTGATCACCGTCACGGCGACTCTCGCCGCCACCGTGCTGCCCGCCGCTGCCTGCGGGGAGGAGGACGGCCCGCACGGCGCGGCTCCGCAACTCACCGGGACGCCCGGTGCGGAGAAGAACGTCAAGGCGGTCGGCAATGTCCCCGACGCGCAGGGCGCGATTTCGCTGCGGTTCCTGCAGTACGGCCCCAGGGACGTCATGGTTGTCTCTGGCGAGTTCGGGCTGAAGACCTATGACCTCACCGCCAACCCGGCGGCGCCGAAGCTGATCGGCCAGCTCAACATGCCCGGCATGTGGGAAACCGAGGACACCGAGGTCGACCCGGTGCGCAAGCGGGTCTTCCTGTCCCGCGACCCACGCGCGTTCGGCGGCAATGTGCACAACGGCGAGTCCGGCATCTACGTGGTCGACCTGGCCAAGCCGGAGAAGCCGACCGTGCTCAGCTACGTCAAGGTCCCCGCGGGCCACACCACCACCTGCATCAACGACTGCCAGTACCTGTGGACCGGCGGCCCGGCCAAGGCGGACAATATGCCCGCCGACTGGGGCGGCCGCCCGATCTGGGTCACCGACGTCAGGGACCCGCGCAAGCCGAAGGTCTCCCCCAACCCGATCGAGTTGGCGCGCAACGACGGTCAGACCGACTACGTGCACGACGTTCAGGTGGACGAGTCCGGCGTCGCCTGGGCCTCCGGCCGCGGCGGCGTGCGCGGCTACTGGACCGCGGGTATGCACAAGGATCCGGTGACCGGCAAACTGCGGCTGGCGACACCGAACGAACCGGTCCCCTACGCGGGCGGCGGCATCAAGGAGACGGCCGCACCGTCCAAGTTCATGCACAATAGCTTCCGTCCGGTCGGTGGCCGCTCGAAAGACGGTGGCGGCAGCGGACATTGGGACAACGGCAATCTCATCTACGCCACCGAGGAAAGCTTCGTCGACGGCTGCGCGGGCGACGGCGTCCTGGTCATCGCCTCCCTCGAAGGCTCCTACGGCGGCGAGGGCTGGCGCTCGACCCCGCAAAAACCGTACCGCCTCAACACCGTTGGCACCTGGGGCGTCGCGGGCCAGGAGGGCAGCGACCCCGCCTCCGCCGACTGCTCCGCGCACTACTTCGACGTTCAGGACAAGGTCCTGGTCCAGTCGTTCTACGCGCAGGGCACCCGGTTCCTGGACGTCAGCGACCCGACCAACCCCAAGCAAATCGCCTACTACCGCCCGGCCGACGCGGCCGCCTGGGCGCCGTACTGGCACCGCGGTTTCGCCTACGTAGCCGACAACAACCGGGGCATCGACATCCTGAAGCTCACGGCCTGACCCGTCGAAGCGTTATTCGCTTGCCCGCCCGAGCATTTGGACGAGTAGCGCGACCTGGTCGGCGAAATGGTCGATGAATTCCGATGTGCGCGGGTCGGTTCCGCAGACGCCCTCGATGACGTGCGGCAGCGTGGTCGGGGCCATGGCGGCGGCCATCAGCATGACCAGCAGGGTGGCCGGGTCGAGTTCGGCGGGGAGTCGGCCCGCGGCCTGCATGGTGCGCAATTCCTCGACGCTGCGTTCGAGCATTTTCGCGCGCGGCGCGTGGTCCGGGTCGCTGTCGGGGCCGCTGTATTGGAGTCCACCCCAGGCCATCAATCGGACGCCGTCGGGGTTGTGTGTCGCTTCGAGCGCGTAGCGGCGTAACTGTTCGGACAGCGGGGTTTCCGGGGGGACGAGGTCGCGCTGGCGCGCTTGCCAGCGCTGCGACATGGCCTGGTACAGGCCTTCCTTCCCCTCGAAGTAGTAGGAGATCAGCTGCTGGTTGACCCCGGCGCGGGTGGCGATCGCGGCGGTCCGCGCGCCCTGGAATCCGTGGGCGGCGAACTCGGCCTCGGCCGCGTCCAGGATGAGCTGGCGGGTGCGTTCGGGGTCGCGCTGGCGCTCCTGCGGCTTGGGCGACCTGCGGGGTTTCGGCGACGGCACGACGTCATTCTACATACGCATAGCAGTTTCAGTCATCCAAGCGAGTTGATCAATCAAACAGTTGACATAGAAGTTCAATCGATTGAATGATGAGCGAACCGTTCCGTCGCTCAGGAGAAGCTCGCCGTGCACACACCCTCAGATGTCCAGCAGACCAAGGTCCTCATCGTCGGAGGCGGCATCACCGGCCTGTCCACCGCACTGTTCCTCGCCAGATCCGGAATCCGCCCCACCCTTGTCGAACGACACTCGTCCACCGCACTGCAACCGCAGGCCCGGGCGTTCAACCCGCGCTCGATGGAGATCTACCGGGCCCTCGGACTCGAACAGGCGATCCGCGACCGGACGTCGATCCTGGCCGACTTCCCCGAGATGATCGGCGCGGACACCCTGGCCGGCCAGGAACGCTTCCGCGTCGACATCCTCACCCAGGTCCGCCCGCCCGCCACCCTCAGCCCCACCGACTGGGCCATGATCGACCAGGACGAACTCGAGCGCGTCGTGCGCGCCGACGCCGAAAACTACGGCGCGGACATCCGATTCGGCACCGAGCTGATCTCCTTCGACGCCACGCCGGACGGCGTCACCGCCGTGGTCCGCGATCTCGCGACCGGCGCCGAGCGGCAGATCCACGCGGACTACCTGGTGGCGGCCGACGGAAATCGCGCGGGCATCCGCACCCAACTCGGCATCGGCGCCGAAGGACCCGGCGAACTGATCAACGCCGCCAGCTTCGTCTTCGACGCCGACCTCGGCGCCGCGCTGCGCGACCGCCGATTCCTGCTCGGCTATTTCGACCAGCCGACGAAGGGCACCGCGCTCGTGCCAGGCCGCGAATTCGGCCGCTGGTCACTCGGCATCCCCTTCAGCCCCGAGACAGGCCAGAGCGCTGCCGAGTTCACCGAGCAGCGCTGCGTCGAATTGGCCCGCCGCGCGATCGGCGACCCGCACCTCGAACTCACCCTCGTGCCGCTGATGGCCGGATCGAACCGAAAGGTCGCCACCACACGAATCGGCGGTTGGGTCGCGGACCGCTACCGGGCCGGGCGCGTCTTCTTCGTCGGCGACGCCGCCCACGTCGTCCCGCCCACCGGATCCTTCGGTGCGAACACCGGCATCGCCGACGCAGGCAACCTCGCCTGGAAACTCGCCGCGGTCCTCAAAGGCCAAGCAGGCCAGTCGCTTCTGGATAGCTATCAGGACGAACGCCGTCCTGTCGCATTCGTCACACTGGATCAGGCGATGCAGCGACTGCAGGGCAGGCACAGCGGCACCGGCGACGACGCGGCCACCATCGACGACCTCACCATGATCCTCGGCTATCGGTACCGCTCCGCCGCGATCCACTCCGAAACCAGCACCCCGGACGAGCCCGTCGAAGACCCCCGCCACCCCAGCGGTCGCCCCGGCGTCCGCGCTCCGCACCTCTGGTTGCGCCAGGACGAGACGACGCTGTCCACCCTCGATCTGTTCGACGGCACGTTCACCCTGCTGCTCGGCGCGGCCGGGAGCGAATGGCTTGCAGCGGCGGAAAAAGTCTCCGCCGCAATGGATCTCGATCTCGGCGTCTACCGCATCGGCACCGATTTCGACGATGTCGACGACCGGTTCCACCCGGCATACGGCATCACCGCCACCGGCGCGAGCCTCATCCGGCCGGACGGATTCGTCGCCTGGCGCGCCACCGATCTGCCCGAGCAGCCGGAGCACGAACTGCGGCTCGCACTGACCGGATTGCTCGCCCGCGAAGACGCCCGGGTCTGATCGATCCCGGCCCGGACGGCGGCCCTTCGTCGTCCGGGCGCACCGTCGGCTCGGGCGTTCGACACGCGACCGGCGGGCCGTTGTGCCAGCCCGGATGCGAAGGTCGCCGAAAGGTGACTACGTTCGCGTGCATGGATTCAAGCACGCTGCAGGGAGGCGACAGCACGGAGACGCGGGTCGATCATCTCGGTCGGCGACGGCTGTTCCGACGCGGACGACGAATCCCGGTGGTGAGTCAAGCGGTCGGAAAGCTGGTGGCCGATCGTCCGGCGACCGCGGACACGATCGTCGCGGCACCCTCACCGCTGCAACCGATCGACCTCACCGACGACGCGGCGGTTGCCGAGGTGCTGGATCTCGCGGTGCGGGTCGGCGAGGTGGTGCTCGCCTCGGGGACCGGCGTGATCGATACGACCACCCAGGTCCGCTTCATCGCCGCCACCTACGGACTGGTCCGCTGTGACGTCGACGTCACCTACGACACCATCAGGATCTGGACCGATCGCGGACCGAGGCTGTCGCCGGCCAGCAGCATGCGCATCGTGCGCTACCGATCGCTGGACTTCACCCGGCTCGCCGCCGTCGACCGGCTGACCCGGCGCATCCGCAACGAGGTGGTCGCACCGGAGGACGCGCGCGCTGCGCTGGACACCATCACCAAGGCGCCGCATCCCTACCACCGCTGGACGGCCACCTTCGGCTGGTCGCTGCTCGCCGCGGCGATCGCCGCGCTGCTCGGCGGCGGAACCGTCGTCGCGGCAGTCAGTTTCGGCACCACGCTGGCCATCGACCGGTCGAATCGGGTGCTCAATCGCTACGGCCTGCCGTTCTTCTTCCAGCACATGGTGGGTGGCGTGATCGCCGCGACGCCCGCCGTCGTGCTGGCCACGCTGGCGGGCCCACTCGGCATCGACGTGGATCCGTCACTGATCATCGCGGCCGGAATCACCGTGCTGCTCAGTGGATTACAACTAGTCGGCGCGGTCCAGGACGGCATAACCGGTGCGCCGATCACCGCGACCGCGCGCATGCTCGAGGTCATGATGATGACCGGCGGCATCATCGCGGGCATCGCGATCGCGCTGCGTGTCGGCTCGATGCTCGGCGCCACCGTGCCGCCGTTCCTGTTGACGACGCGCGCCATGAACGACCTGCCCGTCAAGATCGTCGCCGGTGCCGTCGCGGCGCTCGCGTTCGCGCTGGCCTGTTACGCGGAGCGGCGGGCGCTCGCCGCGGCGGCGGGCAGCGGCGCGGCGGGCACGATCTGTTTCCTGATGGTGCAGCAGGCGGGCTTCGGCCCGGTGCTGTCCTCCGGCGTCGCGGCGACGGTGATCGGCATGGCCGGTGGCCTGATGGCCCGACGGGCGTTGACTCCGCCGCTGGTCGTCGCGGTCGCCGGCATCACGCCGCTGCTGCCCGGTCTCAAGCTGTACCGCGGCCTCAACGCACTACTCAACGATCAGTTGGTGATCGGTGCAAACCAGTTGCTCGCCGCGTTCGGCGTCGGCTGCGCGCTGGCCGCCGGCGTCACCCTCGGAGAATGGTTCGACCGTACCGTTCGGCGGCCGCGCATCATGCGTCGCTTCGGTTCGCTGCGCCGCCCGACCGTACGGCGGATCCGGCCGAGGGGTTGGCGCAGGCCGCCGCCCATTCAGTGAACCAAGCGGGTGCGTCCCGCACTCGAAACCTGTATCGTCAGACAGGTTAGTTAGGGTAGCCATACTTGCTGGCTGCCCGCAGGCGAGACAGGTGAGGTGGTTCGGGCATGTCAGAGGCAGCACCGTTCTCGAAGCAGATCCGCAGTGCCACCGAGGAGCAGCACGCCGACGCGCGGAGCTCGCGATTCATCACCGACATGCTCGGCGGCGCGCTCGGCATCGACTCGTATCAGCGCTACACCGGCCAACTCTGGTTCGTCTATTGCGCGCTCGAGGCCCGCTGGGACAGCCTCGCCGCCGACCCGGTCGCCGGGCCGTTCATCCGCACCGAGCTGGCCCGCACCGCCGAGCTCGAGCGCGACCTCGCCCACCTCATCGGTCCGCGGTGGCGCGACGAGCTCGAGCCACTGCCCGCGACCGTGGCCTACACCGCGCGCATCGACGAGTGCGCCCGCGACTGGCCCGCCGGTTACATCGCCCACCACTACACCCGCTACATGGGCGACCTGTCCGGCGGGCAGATCGTCCGCGACACCGCCGAGCGGCTGTGGAACCTGCCGCACCGCGGCGACGGTGTCCGCTTCTACGTCTTCGACGCCGTCGCCAACCCGGCCGCGTTCAAGCGCGAATACCGCGCCATGCTCGACGTGCTGCCGCTCGACGATCTCGAACGCCGCCGTGTGCTCGACGAAGGTCAGCGCGCCTATTCCATGAACACCGCGGTGTTCATGGAACTGGCTCAGGAATTTCCGGCGGCTCAGTAGGCGCCTGCCCCGCGCGTCACCGCCCCGATCGTCCTGGCGATGAGTAGCAGATCCAGCACCATGGACCAGTTCTCCACGTAGGAAAGATCAAGTCGCACCGAGTCTTCCAGCGACAGGTCCGATCGGCCGCTGACCTGCCACAGCCCGGTGACTCCCGGCTTCACCAGCAGCCTGCGCCGCATCTCGCCGTCGTAGCTGTCGACTTCGCGCTGCACCTGCGGGCGCGGGCCGACCACGCTCATCTCACCGCGCAGCACGTTGAAGAACTGTGGCAGCTCATCCAGGCTGAACTTGCGGATCACCTTGCCGATGGGCGTGATTCGCGGGTCGTCCTTCATCTTGAAGAAGACCGGGTTGCCCCCGTTGCCCACGATGAGCGCGTCGGCGCCCGCCTCCGCCTCGGGGTACATGCTGCGGAACTTGATCATCCGGAAAGGCTTGCCGCCGCGCCCGATTCGCTCCGACAGATAGAACACCGGACCCGGACTGGTGAGCTTCACCGCCATCGCGATGGCCAGCATGGTCGGCGCGATCGCCACCAGCACCGCGGCCGCGAAGCACATGTCGAACACCGCCTTGCCGGTCGACTTGGCGCGATCGTATTGCGGTTTGGCGATGTGCAGCATCGGCACGCCTGCGACGAATCGATTCGTCAACCGGGTACCCGCGATATCCACCACGCCGGGTGCCACGATCAGCTCGACGCCGAGCGGGTCGAGTTCCCAGGCCATCCGGCGCAATTCGATCGGACCGAGATGATCCGTCGCGGTCACCGCGACCGTGTCGGCTCCGCTGCGGCGCACCGCGTCGAGCACGGTGCGGTCGCTGCCGACCACGGAGAACGTGTGCCCCGAGGGTTCCCGGATGTACTCGGTGATCTCGTTGAGCCCGTTGGGGATACACACACCGACCACCCGGTATCCCGAGGCCGGGTCGCCCGCGAAGGCATTGGCCATCGCCTGGGCCGCCTCCGCGCAGCCGACGACGAGCACCGAGGTCCGGTACTCCCCTCGCCCGCGTAGCTGTCGTGCGTAGATCCGCCAGAGCCATCTGCTCAGCATCAAACCGAACAGACCGAGCGGTAGCGCAATCGCCAAATAGCCACGAGCGAACTCGATCTGGAAGACCAGCGACAGGATCGCCAGCACGCCGAATAATCGCAGCGTCGCCGAGACCAGCCGCCGGTACTCCTCGGTGCCGCTGCCGACCACCTGCGGCGATCGGGTGTGACCGATCGCGAGGAAGGCGGCCCAGGCGAGCGCTAGCGCGCCGGAGACCACCGTGTACCCGACTTCATAGGGCAGATGCCACGCCAGCGGTGGCGCGGCGGGTCCGCCGAAACGGATGATCTGGGCGAGCACCATGGCCGCCACGATCACACCGCAATCCGTTGCGCCTAAGCGCCTTACATACTCGGCCTGCCAACGCTCGCGCTCGGAGCGCGGCAGGGTGATCGGCGATCGGCGATAGTCCAGATCGTCGTCGTCGGCGAGCTCAAAGCTCATGGAAACGCACCTACCCACGGGAGTGAAGAAAGAAGCCCCCCGATCCACATCGATCGGTCCCCGCGGCACCATCCTGACCGCGTCGGGTGTCACATCCGTCGGCACCCAGAAGCCGATTGTTACAGAACACAATCCGTTTCACATGTCGAATCATCCGAGCGGCAAAGTGTTCCACGCGGTAGCGGATAAGGGAACGGTCGGTTTGCCGCCCCGGTATGTTTTCGGTGCTCGCGCGCATATGAGGCCAGGTCGCGAACTTTCGCTACCCGCAGGCGAATTCGTCCCATGCGGGCCGATCCACTAAGCACCTAGGTAGCGGCGTGGAAGCTACTCGCCGGAAACGGTTGAAAAGTACCGGAAATTACTTCCCGGCCAGCCGCTTTCGGCTACGACACGCGGGGCTTTCGTTGTAACGTCTCACTGGATCGGGTCGACGTCAGGGGTGCGCCGGCAATGCGCCGGAGGTACGACTCTAGGCAGAATGGTGGGCTGCGTTGTTATGTCGACTGTGTGATTCCGAACGATTGATCAGTGTGCTCGACTTGGGGGCGACGCCACCGTGCGAGAAGTTCCTCACGGCAGCCGAACTCGATCTTCCGGAATCAACGTACCCGCTACATCTTCGGCTGTGTGCGGACTGCCTGCTGCTGCAAATTCCGGCGTTGATCACCCCGGCGGAGACGTTCACCGAGTACGCGTACTTCTCGTCCTACTCCGACAGCTGGGTCCGGCACGCCGAAACCTTTGTCGCACAGGCGATCCAGCGACTCGACCTCGGCGCGGACTCGTTCGTGGTCGAGGTGGCCAGCAACGACGGCTACCTGCTTCGGCACGCGGTGGCGGCGGGCATCCCCTGCCTCGGTGTAGAGCCGTCGGTGAACGTCGGCAACGCCGCCCGGGCGGCGGGCGTGCCCACCGAAACCGCCTTCCTCGACGAGGAATCCGCGGCGAAGATCCGCGCGACGCACCGCCCGGCCGACCTGGTGGTGGCCAACAACGTCTATGCCCACGTGCCCGACCTCCGCGGCTTCACCCGTTCGCTGCGCACGCTGCTGGCCGACGACGGCTGGCTCTCCATCGAGGTGCACCACGCGCTGAACCTGCTGCGGCTCGGCCAGTTCGACACCATCTACCACGAACACTTCCAGTACTACACCGTGCACTCCGCGCAGCGGGCGCTCGCGGCGGCGAATCTTTCCGTCGTCGACGTAGAACTGCTGGACACGCACGGCGGCTCGATCCGGCTGTGGGCCAGGCCGACCGAAGTGGGCGCGGTCCCCAGTACTCGAGTCGACGAAGTGCTCCGACTGGAACAGGAAGCCGGCTTGCATCAGGTCGAGGGCTATCGCCAGCTGCGTCCACGCACCGAGGCCGTCCGGCACGACCTCCTCCGGTTCCTGCTCGACCAGCGCGCCGCGGGCAAGCGCGTCGTCGGCTACGGCGCGCCGGGCAAGGGCAACACCCTGCTCAACTACTGCGGCATCCGTAGCGACCTGCTCGAATACACCGTCGACCGAAACCCTTACAAGCACGGACGATTCACCCCGGGCACCCGGATCCCGATCTACCCGCCCGACCGGATCGACCTGGATCAACCCGACGTCGTGCTGGTGCTGCCGTGGAATCTCGAAACCGAGATCACCGAGCAGCTCCGCCACATCGCCTCGTGGGGCGGCCGATTGGTCTACCCGCTCCCGGCACTGCACAGTGCCGACCTCACCAGTCACAACGACGTGAACAGCGCACGACATAAGGAAATGACAGGGAGGGGAGCGCGATGAAGGTTGTGCTGTTCTGCGGCGGATACGGCATGCGGATGCGTGATGGCACCGATGACATGATCCCGAAACCCATGCAGCTGGTCGGCCCACGGCCGCTGCTGTGGCACGTGATGCGCTACTACGCACACTACGGCCACAAGGAATTCATCCTGTGCCTCGGCTACGGCGGCCTGCACATCAAGAACTTCTTCCTGACCTACCAGGAGTCGGTGTCCAACGATTTCGTCATCCGGGACGGCCAGGTCGAGATGCTGAGCTCCGACATCAGCGACTGGCAGATCACCTTTGTCGACACCGGCCGGGAATCGCCCATCGGCGAGCGGCTGCGCCGGGTCCGCGAGCACGTCGCGGGCGATGAGACGTTCCTGGCCAACTACGCCGACGTACTCACCGACGCACCCCTGGATGAAATGATCGACAAGTTCACCGCTTCCGGCGCGGCGGCCTCGATGATGGTGGTGCCGCCGCAGTCCTCATTCCACTGCGTCGACATGAAACCCACCGGTGAGGTCAAGGAGATCATGCCGGTGTCGCGAATGCCACTGTGGGAGAACGGCGGCTACTTCGTGCTCAACCAGGAGATCTTCGACCTGCTGCCGCCGGGCGGCGATCTGGTCGCCGACGCGTGCGGCACGCTAGCCGGGCAGGGACGGCTCTTCGGCTACCAGCACCTCGGATTCTGGAAGCCCGCCGACACCTTCAAGGAGCGGGCCGAACTCGACGCGGGCTACCAGTCCGGCACCCGGCCGTGGATGGTCTGGGAAAACGCGTGATCCGGCTCAACGTCGGGGCGGTCGCCGAGATCGCCGTGCTCGGTGCGCATTGCGACGACATCGCCATCGGGATGGGGGCCACGCTGCTGACCCTGGCCCGCGCGCACCGGGGGCTGCGGGTGCGCGCCCTGGTGCTGTCCGGTGGCGGCACCGCGCGCGCGGACGAGGAAAGCGGCGCGTTGGACGCGTTCTGCCCCGGCGCCGAGGTCGACCTCACCGTGCTCGACCTGCCCGACGGCAGGGCTCCCGCGCACTGGGATCGAATCAAGAACGAACTCAACACCTTTCGTGCCCGCATCGATCCCGACCTGGTCTTCGCGCCGCAACGCGGTGACGCGCATCAGGATCACCGGCTGCTCGCCGAGCTGGTGCCGACCGAGTTCCGCGATCATCTGGTGCTCGGCTACGAGATTCTCAAGTGGGAGAGCGACACTCCCGCGCCCAGCGCGTACCACCGGCTCAGCGCGGCACTCGCCGAGGAGAAGTCGCGGCTACTGCTGAAACACTATCCGTCCCAGGCACACCGGGACTGGTTCGACGAGCAGGCCTTCAGCGCCCTGACCCGGCTACGCGGCGTGCAGTGTCACAGCGGGCACGCCGAGGCGTTCGTGCTCGACAAGGCTGTCATCGATTTCGGAGGTTCCTAGCCATGCGGGTTCTGCTCACCGGTCACCAGGGGTACCTCGGCACCGTCATGGCGCCGATCCTGCGCGCCAACGCGCACGAGGTGGTCGGGCTCGACGCAGGCTTCTTCGCCGACTGCGTGCTCGGCGAGCTGCCCGGCGATCCGCCCGGCCTGACCATGGATCTGCGTGACGTGACTGTCGAGGAGCTGCGCGGCTTCGACGCGGTCATCCATCTCGCCGCGCTGTCCAACGATCCGCTCGGCGCGCTGGCGCCTGAAATCACCTACGCCATCAATCATCACGCGTCCGTGCGGCTGGCCCAGCTCGCCAAGGAGGCGGGCGTGCGGCGATTCCTCTACGCCTCCACCTGCTCGGTCTACGGCGCCGCAGGCGCGGACCTCGTCACCGAGGACGCGCCGCTGCGTCCGATCACCCCGTACGCGGAGAGCAAGGTGCGGGTCGAGGACGACGTCGCCGCGCTGGCAGACTCCGGCTTCACTCCCGTATTCCTGCGCAACGCAACGGCTTTCGGCTTCTCACCACGTTTGCGAGCGGACATCGTGCTCAACAACCTGGTCGGGTATGCCGCGCTGACCGGCGAGGTGAAGGTGCTCTCCGACGGCACCCCGTGGCGGCCGCTGGTGCACGCCCGCGATATCGCGTGGGCGTTCGCCAACTGCCTCACCGCGCCGCCCGCCGCAATTCACTGCCGCGCCTTCAACATCGGCACCGAGGCCAACAACCTGACCGTCGCCGACATCGCCCGCGCGGTGGTGGAGGCGGTGCCCGGCTCGCGGCTGAACATCACCGGCGAGAGCGGGGCCGATCCGCGCTCCTATCGAGTCGACTTCTCGGCGGCCCGCGCCGCCATCGGGTTTCGCGCGCTGTGGACCGTGCAGGCCGGGGCGGACGAGCTGTTCCAGGAGTACACCGCGCGTGGCCTCACCTACGACGACTTCTTTCAGAAGTTCACCCGGTTGCCGCAGCTGGAAAGGCTGCGCGACTCCGGCGTGCTCGACGAGTCGATGCGCCGGGTGCAGCCAGGCACCGCCCGTGTTCCGGCTACTTAGGCACCGGCCGCCGTCACAACGCCGCGAGCAGCTGCTGCCAACTGCCCGCGGCGGCGTCGCGGGCGGACACCAGGGTCACCGGCCGCGGCCAGGCGATGGCCAGGTCGGGATCGTGATAGGCGACGCCGATGTCCTCGGCGGGGTCGTGCGGGCGATCGATGCGGTAGCAGACGTCGGCGCTGTCGGTGAGCGCCTGGAAGCCGTGCAAGAATCCGGGCGGCACGTACAGGTGCCGGAACGTCACGTCGTCGAGCAGGAACGCCTGCTGCCTGCCGAACGTCGGCGAGCCACGCCGCAGGTCGATCAGCACGTCGTGCACCGCGCCGTGCGCACAGCGCACCAGCTTCGCCTCACCGCGCCCGGAGCGTCCGTGCATGCCGCGGACAACGCCTGCGGCGGAACGGGATTGGGAATCCTGCTGGAACGCGGCCGCGGCACCCGCGGCGCCGAGATAGGAGTCGAACTCCGCCGCGTCGAAGGTTCTGGTGAACAGGCCGCGATCGTCGCGGACCGGTTCGGGGATCAACGCGAGGACGTCGGCAAGCTCGGTCTGCTCGATGCGCACCACGCCATGGTGCCACGGGCACCCGCGTCTCCGGTGCCCAACGGAGGGGCCTGCCGTGCTTCCCTCCGATAACGCACGCCGCTGCCGCGGCTGCGCGAGCATCGATCTCAGCCCGGTGCTCGATCTCGGCATGGTCCCCGCCGCCGACTACTTTCCACCGGCCACCTCCCCGGTCGGCCTCGCCGAGACCGCCCATCCACTCCGGATGGACCGGTGCGGCCCTTGCGGTCTCGCCCAATTGGCCGAGGACGACACCCGAGCCGAGGAGCCACGCGGCATCGAACCGGCGGCGCTGCGCGACCAGGCCGCCGACGCGGTCGCCAGGGTCGCGAAAGCCGGTCTGCTGCAGGGCAACACGGTGCGCGAGTTCGGCAGCCCGCACGGCGGCACCTGGGTGCCGTTGCTGACCGACCGCGGCTACTCCCCGACCGACGGTGTCGCCGACGTGGTGCTCGACTGCTTCGGCCTGATGCACGAGCCGGATCAGCGCGCGGCGTTCGCCGAGCGGGCCGCTGCGACGGCACCGGACGGCCTGCTGCTGATCCAGTTCCATTCGCTGGCAACCATCGTCGCGGCGAGTCAGTGGAACGCGCTGCGGCACGGCCACTTCGCCTACTACTCGCTGTCCGCGCTGAGCCGATTGCTGGCCGCCGCGGGCATGAGTGTCACCACCGCGTGGCAGTTCGACCTGTACGGCGGCACCGTGCTCGTCGCCGCGCGGCACGGCACCCATCAACCCGATGCCGCGGCGCGCGAGATCCGCACGCGGGAAAGCGAATATACCGAGCACGCCGCCGTGCGCACCCTGCAGCAGGCCGCGGACGGGCATGCCGAGGTGTTGCGCCGCTGGCTCACCAGGCATGCGGCGCAAGGTGATCGGGTCTTCGCGTACGGTGCGGCGTCCCGCGCGGTAGCGTTGTTCAGCCTGGCGGGTGTCGATCGCGGGCTGATCACCGCCGTCGCCGACGCCTCGCCTGCCAAGCAAGGACGCCGGATGCCGGGCACCGACGTGCCCATCATCGCGCCCGCCGAACTCGTCGCGGCCCGACCGGATCTCGTGCTGCTCACGCTGCCCGATCTGCTGCCCGAGGTCCGCGCCCGCTATCCGGAACTCGACGGTTGCTGGATCGTCGACGACCCGGCCGACTCGACCGTCAAGGGAGGATGAAGTTGCCTCGAATTCGCTGTCCTCCAGCGCGTTTGTTGTCCGTTTGCTCTATGCGCTTGTTCTGACATGATTTCGTTTACCGAACACCTGACAGCCCCCGATGATCGATGAAGTTCTTCGCTCCCGTGTGTTGGGGAGCGGGCGTCGAGCGAACTACCACGCTCGGCCAGGTGTGTGTGCAGAGGGGACAACCTGATGAGGGAAAACACGCAGCAATGCGGCCGAAGTGTCCGAATGTTCGCGATCGCCACGGTGTTGGCGTCGGGACTGGCCTTCGGAGCCGGCACCGCGGGAGCGGTCGTCGACAGCAGTAACCAGGTCATCGATCAGCAGGAACGTTCGATCGAGGCCATCCAGTCCGACACGAGGATCGATTTCGTGCCGCCGCTGGACGGAAATCCGTTCACCCGCGAGTGGTTTCACACCGGCGAGGCGTCGTTCAAGGTCGCGGGCCCGAACGCGAGCGACTGGCGCGGGCACATCACCGTCGGCTATCAGGTCGGCTATCCGGCGACGCTGAGCGGACGGTTGAAGTTCGGCTACTCGACACCGGATCTCGGGCTGGATCTCGGCGGCGACAGCGGTGCGCTGCTCAAGCTGAACGGGCTGATTCCGCGCGCGGGCATCGAATTGGAGGTCGGCCTCGGTCCCGGCATCCAGACCATCGAATTCGCGGGCGGCGACGTCTCCGGCACCGGGGGCCTGATCCGGATCGGCGGCTTCCACGGCACCGTCACGGGCGTGATCGGCCAGACCACCATCCGGCCGTTCGTCAAGGTCGTCAGCGGCAACGGTGACACGGTGTACACCTACGGGCGGCTCTGGACCATCTGAAGCCCGTCCAACGCACCGAAGCCGCCCGGACACTGTCCGGGCGGCTTCGGTGTCTGTGCGGTCAGACCAGCAGATCCGGGCGGTTCCGCACGGTCGCTACCGTGCGAACCCGTAGCCGGTACAGCGCCGCCCGCGCCAACCGGGTATCGCCGGCCAGCACGTCGCCGCGGCTCACCAGGTGCGGGTAGTCGCCCGCGATGCGGTGATGGAAGCGGTACATGTCGGTCAGCTTGCTCACCGTCGAGGTGCGGCTGCACAGGTTGAACGACGAATTGCGCCAGGCGGCAAGGATTTCCGGCATGCCGAAGAACACCCCGAACGAGGAGACCCTCGCGAAAAGGTCGACGTCCATCGGGAACACCAGGTCGCCGCGCAAGCCACCGACCAGGTCGAAGTGCTTGCGGTAGAACATCGCCGCCGCGGTCGGCCCGAAATCGGCGGGCCCGCGCCGCACGATGACTCTGGCCAGCGCCCGCGCGCTCTGCCTGCCGAGCAGTCCGGCCAGCCCGAGCCCGCTCTCCAGTAGCGCGCCGTCCTCGTCGATCACCTCGAAGCGACTCGACGAGATGGCGATGGTCGGGTCGTCGGCCATCACCGCGAGCTGCGTGGCCAGCGCGCCGGGGCGTAGCACGTCGTCGGCGCAGACGACCTTGATCAGATCGCCGGTGGACGCGGCGATCACCTTGTTCCAGTTGTCGCCGATCGGTAGCACGGAGTCGTTACGCAGCACCCGAATTCGCGGGTCGTCGATCGCGTGCGCGATGGCGCCGGTCTCGTCGGTGCTCGCGTTGTCGAGCACCACGAGTTCGAAGTCCACGTCCTGGTCGAGTACCGAGCGCAGGGTGGTGGCCAGGGTGCGTCCCGAGTTATAGGCAGGAACGCAAACCGACAGTTTCGTCATGAGTTATCCCCCTAGCTGATGGGCCGGGCGCACCGGTCCGCTTTCCACCAGGCGGAAGACCCGTTCGAGCCCGGCCCTGCTGGCTTCGATCTGTTCGATGGCCTTCTGCTGCAAGGCCTCTCGTACCGTCGGTGCCTCGTCCCACGACGCCCGTACGGCCTCGGTGAGCGTCTTGTCCAGTACCGGGTCGTCGAGGTGCACGATCCGCAGCCCGGTGCCGAACATCTGCGCCAGCCCGTGGAACTTGTCGTCGTAGTATTCCGAGGCAGTGATGCCGACCGCCGGAATCCCTTGGGACAGTGCGAAAACCGCGAGATGGTAGGCGCTGGTGACCAGCACCCGGCAGCCGGCGACCTGGCGGGCCACATCGTGCGGCGTGCCACCCCGGCCTACGGCGGGACGCGCACTGGGCGCCCCCGCGAGCAGCGGCAGCGTGGAAAGGCGATCCTCGGAGGCGTATTCGGAGATGATCAGCGGCACCACCCCGGCGTCGAGTTGCCCGGCGCAGGCGCGGACCACCCGGCCAAGGGTCGCCTGCGCGGCGGCGGTGACGCGCGAGTAGTCCGCCACCCGTAGGCACAGCCCGATATCCGCGCCGATCCTGGCTTGCCGCAGGCGATAACCGAATTCGACGGCGTCGTCGCCGGTGACCAGTACCCGTCCCGGCGCGACGCCGAACCGCGACAGCAGCTCCGGGCCGCGCCGGCCCTCGCGCAGCGCGAGGAAATCGACATCGGGTAGCACCTCGGCCGCGCGCCGCACCAGCGCCGGGTCGCGCAGCGGACCGAGGCCCTGGCCGACCAGCGCCGTCGGAATGCCGCGCGAGCGCGCGTGTTCGAGCAGGTTCAAGGTGCGGTGCGCCTGGTAGCGGTCGACGTCGGTCATGTACCCGCCGCCGAGCGCGAGCACCAGCGACGCCTGCTCGACGGCAGCTGGGATCTCGACCGGGAACTCGGTCTGCTCCGGCGTGCTGACGTGTTCGGTGATGCCCGGTCCGGCGGACCGTCGCCGTGCCGCGGAGCGTAGTGCGCGCAGCCGGTCCTTCGGCCCGTCGGTCGCCGCCCGCCAGCGCAGCGCCGCCGGACCGACCAATCGTGTTCCCGCCGAACGACTTAATCGTCCGGACCAGCCGTCGCGGCCCCAGCTCCAGTCGGGTCCGCAGAGCGGCTCCGCCTCGGGTAGCAGCGCCTGCAGGATGCCCGGTTGGTGCGTGAGCACCCCGATCCTGGCGCGCGGCCAGCGTGCGCGCAGCCGCTCGACCGTCACGGCCATCATCGCGATATCGCCGCGGTTGCGCAGCCAATATTCGCCGTTTTCGACGAGCACCCTGATATCGCCCGCTGCGATATCGGCGCGCTCGGCCTCGGAACCTACGGTCCCCACTGTCCATACCCTCCCGCCGCCCCCCGCGGGTCGGTCCGTGCCGAGCACGAACTCGTTGTGAAATCTACCCCACGCTATGCATCGCGGCTACCGCTCGGAGAGTTACCCGACAGCTCCGGGCAACTTACTCCGTTGCGCGCGAAGGTACTTCGTGCCGACCGGATTGTTTGGTTATCCGCCCGGTGTAGAGCGCGCTGAGCGAGGCACCGGCGAATGCCGTGCAATAGTCCACGAGTTCGTCCATCGGCACGTCCAACCGCCCGCCCTGTTTCTCGACCAGAACGCGCTCGAGCATGCCAACGACCGACAGTGCGTAGATGTCCACGAGTTCGGCGGGCGGGCGTGTTTCGGGCCGCGCGTCGGTGGCGGTCGCGGCAACCAGCCGGGCGAATCGCCACAGCGCCTCGCGCATGCGGTGTTCCGCGCCCGCGCCGGTGGGTTCGACGAAGACGATGCGGAGGATGCGCGGATCCGCGCCCAGCGCCGTGAGGAACGTGCCGATGCCCGCGCGCAGCTTGCGGGTCCCCTCGGCCCGTTCGGCGTCGACGGCGACGGCCACCGCCGCGAAGAGCTCCGCGATGACCCGGTCGAACACGGCGGCGAACAATTCCTTGGTGCCGCCGAACGATTCGTAGAAGTACCGGTCGGTGAGCCCGGCCGCGCGGCACAGGTCTTTGACCCCGGTCGCCGCATAGCCTTTGGTCCCGAACAGTTCCAGGCCTGCTTCCAGCAGCTTGCCGCGCCGCGCCGCGACGCGGTCCGCCGCCCCGACCCCGCCGTAGGGCCGCACCGGCCGTCGCTGCTTGGCGTCCTCACTCATCAGTGGCCCCTGCTCGTCATCCCCGCATTGTCTCCCATCGCGCGCGTCCATCTGCTAAATATGACTATCAGGATAGTCAGAAATGTGAACGGGGTCGTGCAGTGACAGCTCAATATCGGGACAGCGCGGTCAGCAGGCGATCGGTGCTGCGTGGCGCGGCGGGTTTGGCCGGGGCCGCCGGTTTGGCGGCGACCGCGGGTCCGGCGGCGGCACAGGTGCCACGCAGGCGAAACGGCCCACCCCGCAACACGGTCGCGGTGCTCGGCGCCGGTATCGGCGGGCTCACCGCGGCACACGAGCTCGCCGAGCGCGGCTTCGAGGTGACCGTGTTCGACCGCAAGGAGCTCGGCGGCAAGTCACGCACGATCCCGCTGCCCGGTACCGGCGTCGACGGCCGGGCACCGCTACCCGGCGAGCACGGCGCCCGCGGTTTCACCTCGTTCTATCACCACGTGCACGACACCATGCGCCGCATCCCACTCCCCGGATCTCGGAATACGGTGCACGACAACCTGATTCCGTTCTCGGTCAACGACCCGCGCTATCCACGCGCGAACAATCTGCCGGACGGCTTTCCGCTGATGTTCGGCTTCTACTTCGATCCGCGACAGGCGCTCACGCCGGAAGGGTTGCAGCGCATCCTGGTCGAGGGGTTCCTGAAGAACAACCTCATCCCGCTGCCCGAGGCCATCCATATGGCCGGCCGGGTGGTCACCTATCTGACCTCCAGCGAGGACCGCCGCTTCGGCCAGTGGGAGCACGTCAGCTGGTGGGACTTCGTCGGTGCCGCGACCCGGTCGCCACAGTTCCAGGCCCTCGCCGCAACGGGTTTGACGCGCGCACTGGTCGCCGCGAAGGAGTACCTCGCCAGCACTCGGACGATGGGCAACATGATGGAGGGCTTCTTCCTCGCCCTGCTGCAGGAGCTCACCGGCGGCCCCAAGGTCTACGAGGTGCTCAACGGGCCGACCAACGAGGCCTGGCTGGATCCGTGGCTCGCCATGCTGACCGACATGGGTGTGCGGTTCCGGCCCGGACACGCCTTGGACGGCTTCGAGATCGCGGGCGATCAGATCGGCGGCGCCCGAATCCGTATGCCGGACGGATCTACTCAGCTGCACCAAGCCGACTGGTATGTCTGTGCCGTGCCGACGGATCGCGCCCGGCGCCTCTGGACGCCCGAAATCCGCGGCCTGGACCCGGATCTCGCGCGCATGGACGAACTCACCGTCGACTGGATGAGCGGCATGCAGATGTTCGTCACCGAAAAGCTGGAACTCGGCGCGGGATACAACATCTACCTCGACGCACCGTGGCGGCTGACCTCGTACTCCCAGTGCGCGTTCTGGGATGTCGACTACGCCGCGAAGTACGGCGACGGCGCCATCAACGACGGCCTCACCATCGACATCTCCGACTGGGACACCCCCGGCATCCTGTTCGGCAAAACCGCCAAGAATTGCACCCACGACGAGATCTACCAGGAGACCTGGGCCCAGCTGGCCGCCGCCCTCAACGACGACGGCAAGATCCAGCTGAAGGACGGCATCGTCCGTGACTGGCTGCTCGACCCAGGTATCACCTGGCAGAACGGGCAGAACCAGAGCGATGAACCGTTGCTGATCAACACCATCGGCTCGTGGGCGGCAAGGCCCAACGCGCATACCAAGATCCCCAACCTGTTTCTCGCCGCCGACTACGTGCGCACCAACTTCGACCTGGCCACCATGGAGGGCGCCAACGAGGCGGGCCGCACCGCGGTCAACGCGCTGCTCGACGCCGCGGGCTCGCCCACCGCGCGGGTCCAGATGTTCACCCGCGAGTCGATTCCCGCCTTCGAGCCGCTGCGGCAGGCGGACGCCGCGCGCTACCGCGCCGGGCAGCCGAATCTGTTCGATCTGGGGTGACCCGTCGGTAGCTCGCCGACTGCCCGACCAGAAGGGCCTCCGTCCCCTAGACTTTTGCGGGAGAGGCGAGTTCACCGACAGCGACTCGTCCGCCACCACCGCCAGTAGGGGGCATGGGTGACGGGATGTACCGACACAGTCCGGGTGCACATGACGGGTTCCGAATGGTTCGCGTCCGCGCCGGGCGGGCTCAACCGGTACTTCACCGAGCTCTTCCAGGCGCTCACCGAACAACCCGATGCCGAGGTGTCCGCCGTGGCGTTCGGTGCCGACTCCCCCACCACCTCCGGAGCCCAATCATGGGGCGGCTTAGGCGGTTCCACGCTGCGACGAGCGCGGACCGCGTTCCTCGATCGCACCGAACTACGTCCCGGCACCGTGCTCGATCGGCACTTCTGTCTCTACGGTCCCGCCGCCATCGCCCGGCGCGGCCGCCTACCGCTCGTCGTCCATTTCCACGGACCGTGGGCCGCCGAGAGCCGGCTCACCGGACAGAGTGAAACGGCGGTGCGCGCGAAGTATCTGCTCGAGCGCGTCCGATATTCCGGAGCGGACCGATTCGTGGTGTTGTCCAACCACTTTCGCGACGTACTACATACCGACTACCGGGTTTCCTTGGATCGCATCGCGGTCATCCCGCCCGGCGTCGATCTGGCTCGCTTCCACGCCGCACCGATACGTGAGGCGCCCACCCGGACCGTGCTGTGTGTGCGCAGGCTGGAACGCCGCATGGGCATCGACAAGCTCCTTCGCGCGTGGCCCGGCGTGCTCGCCGAACACCCGACGGCGCGGCTGGTGATCGTCGGCACCGGCACGGCGGAAGCCGAATTACGCGCCGCCGCAATACCACTCGATGCTACCGTCGAGTTCGCCGGGCACATCGACGACGAGCGCCTCACCGAACTCTACGAACAGGCGGAGCTGACCGTCGTGCCGACCACCGCCCTCGAAGGCTTCGGCCTGATCGCGCTCGAATCGCTGGCCGCGGGCCGCCCGCCCATCGTCACCGACTGTGGCGGACTACCGGATTCGGTGCGCGGGCTCGACCCGTCGCTCATTGTGCCCGCAGGCGACGCCGACGCGCTCGGCGCGCGTATCGCCGCCGCACTGCGCGGCACCGTGCCGACCCCCGCGCAATGCCGGGCCCACGCGGAAACTTTCTCCTGGGATGTCACAGCCGAGCGGCATCTCGCGATGTACCGGGCAATCAGGCAATGAACAAGGCCCTGTTTCTCGCGCACACCGCGGCGCCGTCCGGCGCCGAGCTCGCCACGCTGCGGCTGGTGTCCGCCTTACGCGACCAGGGACGGCTAGGTGTCGCCATGGTCTACACGGAGGATGGCCCGATGGTCGAGCGGATGCGCGCACGCGGGGTCGAGACCCGGGTGCTGCGTGGCCGATTCGAGAGCCGGGCGATGACCATCGACTCCGGGCCGCTCGGCCTGGTCGCCGGGCTCCTCCGGCTGCTGCGACTCGGCTGGTCGCTCGGTGCCACCGCCAAGGAGCTCGGCGCGAACGTTCTCGTCGCGGAGAGCAGCAAGGCCCTGGTGATGGGCGCGGTCGCCGCGCGCCGCGCCCGTATCCCCCTGGTCTGGCAGGTGCACGACCGCATTTCGGCCGACTACTTCGGTCGGCTGCCCACCCTCGTGCTGCGGCTACTCGGCCGACTCTGCAGCCGCGGCTACCTCGCCAACAGCCGGACAACGCTGAGTACCTTGCCGATCGGACGCACGCCGGCACTCGTCGCCTATCCCGGCGTCGAATTCGGTACCGAGGCACCGCGTCCCGACCAGCGCCCGCCCGCCGACACCGTGGTCGCCGTGGTCGGCCGGTTGTCCCCGTGGAAGGGCCAGGACGTGCTGCTCCGCGCGCTCGCGGCGACGAAAGTGCGCCCACGCCAAGTATTTCTGATCGGCGGTACGTTTTTCGACGAGGAGCCCTACCGCGCCGAACTCGAACGCCTCGCGGGCGAACTCGGCTTGCCGGTCACCTTCACCGGCCACGTCGAGGACCCCGCCGCATACCTGCGCGACACCGACATCCTGGTGCACAGCTCGGTGCTGCCCGAGCCGTTCGGTCAGGTCGTGGTCGAAGGCATGCACGCGGGCTGCGCCGTCATCGCCTCGGTGCCGGGAGGTCCGGCCGAGATCATCGACCCCGGCGTCGACGGGCTGCTCGTCGAGAGCGGCGACCAACACCAACTCACCACCACGCTGGACACCCTCATCGGCGACCCGGCGCTGCGCGCCAGGCTGGCCATGGCGGCCCGCCTGCGCGCCAAGGACTTCGGCATCACCGAAACGGCGCACACGGTCGCCGCCTTCCTCGACGACATCGCGCAACGCAACGACGCCGCGGGCACACCACACTCATCGGAGAGAGCCCCGCATGGCTGAACACCCGACCCAGCAGGTCCCCGACCAGCCACCGGCGCCCGACGCGGCGCAGCACCGAAATCCGCAGCACCGCATCGGTTTTCTCGGCATCATCCGCGATATCGGTTATGTCAGCTTCGGCAAGTACGGGCAGTACATCGTCACCATCGTGACGGTACCGCTGACCGCCAGGGTGCTCGGCACGCACGGCCTCGGCCTGCTCGCGATCGGCATGTCCGCCTATTTCATCGGCTCGCTGCTCGTCGACCTCGGCATCACCTCGTACCTGGCCGCGCGGGTGCACGACGCCAGCCTGGGTGGGGACCGCCTACGGCACATCAACCAGTTGCGCGGCGACTACCTGGCCATCCGCGCCAGCTCCCTGGGCGTCCTCGGGGCCGCGCTGCTACTCAGCTACGCGTTGGGCGCACCCATCCATCTGGAGATGATCCTGCTCGGCCTGTTCGCGGGTGGCTTCTGGTCGGCCTCCGAAGACTGGTTGCTCATCGGGCAGGGCCGGTTCGGCGCCTCCACCGCCTACCAGGGTGTCGGCCGAATCGGCTACCTGGTGCTGCTGGTCGCCGTGCTGCCCCGCATGCCCAACGCGCAGGTCGCGGTGCTGTGCCTGCTGGTGTCGTCCATTCCCACCGTGGTGCTGACCTGGTGGGACTCGCTGCGCACCTTCGGGCCGCCGACCCGGCCGCGCGGCGTGCGCACCGTCTTACGTACCGGTGCACCGGTTTTCATCTCCCGGCTCTTGGTGACCACGTACGGCCAGGGCGCGGCAGCGGTCTACTCCGCGGTACTCGACGCCGTCTCGCTCGGTCTGTATTCCGCCGGCGATCGCCTGGTCCGCGCTATCCAATCCACCCTGGACCCCATCGGTTTCGCGCTACTACCGCGGATGGCGCGCAAGAGCGCCGACGACAACTTCTGGCGGCACGCGCTGCAGGCGCTGATCGCCTGCGTCTGCACCGCGACGGTGGCGGCCGCGGCGGTATGGCTGACCGCGCCGTGGTTGATCCACCTGGTGTTCGGCGAGGACTTCGCCGCCGCGATCGGGCTACTGCGGGTGGAGATCTTCGTGTTGCCCGCGACGGCGATCACCTCGTTCGTCACCACCGCCGTGCTGCCGGTGCGCCAGGACACCACCGGCGTGCTGATCGGCGCGGTGCTCGGCACCTGCGTGGCCGCGGTGGCGCTGGCCATCGCGTTTCGCACCCACTCGGTGTGGACACTGGTCTACGGCACCGTGGTCGTCGAATTCACCGTCGCCTCTTGGTATCTGCTCCGAATCCGCACGTTGATCAACCGCGAGCGAGTAACACCGCCCCCTGGTCCCGCGATTGTGCTGATGCGGGAGGAGGGCGGCTCATGAGAATTCTCTATCTGGGAGATGACTGGGTCGGCAGCAACGCCCATTCGCTCGCCGACGGCTTCCGGCAGGCCGGGCACGACGTGGTGGTCATCGACACCACCCGGGTCACCCTGCCGTCCAGACTGTCTGCGCCCTGGGTCTATTCGAAGCTGGCGCGGCGCCGCGCACCGTGGAACGTCGCCGGGTTGCACGCCGAAATCGACAGGGCCGCCGCCGAATTCCGGCCGGACATGGTGTTCGCGTTCAAGGGCATCCACCTCGACCAGCGCAGGCTGCTCGATCTCCGGGCCCGATGGCACGTGCACTACAGCCCCGACGATGTCGCCAACCCCGCGAACACCAGCGCGGAATACCTTGCGCACGAGGCGGAATGGGACCACATCGTCACCACCAAGCGGCACAACGTGGCCGAGCTGCGTGACCGTGGCGCCCGCGCGGTCACCTTCGTGCGCAGCGCCTACGACCCGGCCTGGCATCATCCCACCGCGCGCCGCGGCACCCGACAGTTCCTGGTCGGCTTCATCGGCGTGTGCCGCCCCGACCGGCGGGCCGACCTGGTCAGCCTCGCCCGCACGCACGGCGCCCACCTGCTCGTGCGCGGGCCGGGCTGGCGGCGGGTACCCGAATTGCGTTCCACCGGAGCGGAAGTCGGCGGTGCCGTCTACGGCGAGCGATACTCGGAGGTGGTCGCGAGCGTCACCGCCAATCTGGTGCTGCTCAACTCCGGCAACCGCGACACCCACACCTGCCGCACCTTCGAAGTACCCGCCGCCGGTGGACTTTTCGTCGGCGAACGCACCGATGAGCACGCGGAGCTACTGCAGGACACCAGCGAATGCTTTCTGTTCGCCACCGCCGACGAGCTGTTCGCCGTCCTCGACTGGTGCGCCTCCCATCCCGACAAGGCGGCCGCCGTGGCCGAGGCCGGGTACCAGCGGATCCTCGCGGGCAACCACCGCTACGTGGACCGGGCGCGGGAGATCATCCATGCGATCAGCTGAGGCGCAGTCATGACCGCCACTACCGAGTTGCTGCTGATCGCCCTCGCGCTCGTCACCATCGCGGGCGCGGCCACCGTGGTCCCCGGCGTCGCCCGGGTGTTCCTGATCGCGCAGGCGGCGTTCTGGTCGCTGTCGTATGTCGCGCGGCCGGTGGTGCTGCTGTGGGTGCAGCCGGAACCGCACTTCGGCGACAATGTGCCGGACCCGAGGCTGGCGCAGTTCGGCTACGACCGCGGTATCGCCCTGGTGCTCCAGCACGTCGTCTTCGGACTGTGGGTGTATGCGGCATTCGTTGTCGCCTATGCTTTTTGGGCCAGGCGGCATCCGCCGCTCAAACTACCGTCGCTGACCGACGACCCGAATTTCGTGCCGACGCTCGCCGCGATGTACGGCGTCGGGCTGCTCGGCCGGGCCGCGTCCTACGCCTCCGGTTCCATCGGCGGCGCGGGCGATGTGGAAAGCGCCAATCCGATCCTGGCCTTCGTCGCCATCCTGGCGACCATCGCCGCGCTCGGCCTGATCATCTTCGTCCGGCCCGAACGCCCGCGGACCGCCTGGCTGATCATCGGCGGGTTGCTGCTCGGCGAGCTGGCCTGGACCGCGATCGTCGAATCGAAGACACCGATCATCGGCGCGGCGATGGCCATCGCGGTCCGGTTCGCCATCCTCGGCTGGACCAAGCGCAAGGCGGTCTCCGTCGCGGCCATCGCGGTGCTCGGCATCGGCGGGTTCGGCTGGCTGCAATCGCTGAAGCAGACCCAGTACGCGAAAGCCGAGGCCTCGCTGACGGATTCGGGTTATCCGCCGGTCGTGCAGCCATTCCTCAGCATCCTGCGCCGGTTCGATCTGCTCGAGGCCGCCACCGACGCCTACTTCCACCAGCCGGGTTTCTGGCTGACCCCCGCCGAGGCGCTGCAACATGCTGTCTACAGCCTGATTCCCAGCCAGCTCCTCGGTACCACCAAGTTCCAGTCCGGCACCGAGTGGGCCATGGAGGTGCGTGGCGCCTCGGTCGACATGACCAAGGTGTCGGTGTCGCTGGCCGAAGGCAATCTCAACGAAGGCTTTGTGCTCGGCGGCTATCCGGGCGTGGTCGTCTGCGCCGCGTTCACCTTCCTGCTGTTGCTCGCCTGGGCCAAGGCGCTGTATTCGCGTTTCTTCCCGATCGTGGTGCTCGGGCTCGCGATGACCGGCGCCTCCGCGCTGTTCGAACGCGGAATCCTCGGCAGCATGGAGAATCTCGGCAAGTTTCTGCAGGCCGCCGTGCTCGCCTGGCTCATCTCGCTGGTGGTACGCGAGTACCGGCGGCGCACGCAGTCCGAACCACTTTCCACCGCGGCGTCAGCACGCACCGCCGCACCTGTATTCGTCGGGGCATCCACCATCGAAAAGAGAGAATCCCCATGGGATTGATCGACTATTGGCATATCGCGCGCCGGCGCTGGGTCATTATCGTCGCGGTGGTGGTGCTGTGCCTAGGCGCTTCGGCCGGATATCTGAGCACCCAGCCGACCACCTATGTCGCCACCAGCAGCATGTACGTGTCGATGGCGACCGGAACCTCGGTCAACGACTCCTACCAGGGTGGGCTCGCCGCCCAGCAGCGCGTCCGCTCCTACCTGGACCTGGCCACCAGCGCCACCGTCGCCAAACGCGTCATCGACGACCTCGGGCTGAAGATGTCCGTCAGCGAGGTACAGAGCAAGATCAAGGCGTTCTCCCCGCCCGCGACCACGAACATCATCATCACCGTGCAATCGTCGACCGCCGAGGGTGCGCGCGACTTCGCCAACTCGGTCACGGCCCAATTCCGGCGCCTCGTCGACGAATTGGAGACCATCGAGCGCGACGCGGCGCCGGCCGCGCGCATCACCGTGGTCGACCGCGCCGAGGTGCCCACCGCGCCGAGCGGGCCGCAGACGACACGCATTCTGGCCCTTGGCTTACTGGCCGGGCTGGCGCTCGGCTGCGCGGGCGCCTTCCTCCGCGATCGCACCGACCGCACGCTGCGCACCTCCAATAGCCTGGAAGCCATTCTGCCGGTGCCGATCCTGGGCATCATCGACGCGGGCCGTCCCGGCGCCCCCGACGAGACCCGCAGGCTACGCACCAGGTTACTGCGCGAGGGCGAAGCCAGAACCATGCTGCTGACCAGTCTTTCGTCGCGTTCCGAGCCGGACGTGCCGATGACACTGGCGAAGTCGTTCGCCGACATGGGCAGCAACGTGGTGCTCATCGACGCCGACACCTCCGGCGCCGGAAGCTCGCGCGCCCTGGCCGACACCGGCGCCGGTCTGGCGGCGGTGCTGCGCGGCACCATGCCCGTGCACGAGGCGCTGACCGAGTGGGCCGAAACCGGCGTCACCGTGCTGCCGCTGGGCGAAATCGACGGCCAGACACCGGATCTGCTCGCCTCGGACCGCTTCGCGGCGATCGTCGCGAAACTCCGGACCGACTACGACCACGTCGTGGTGCAGACCGCACCGATCACCCATGCCGCCGACGCCATCGCGCTGGCCCCGCTGTGCGAACAGACCATCGGCGTGGTGTTGCTCGGCAGCACCAGCGCGCCGCAATTACGCGGCGCCCTGGCCACATTCGGCGACAACAAGCTGACCGGCGCGGTAGCGTACAGCGAGCCGGTCAACCGGCTGCAGCGACTTACCGGGAGGCTGCGGCGATGAGCGAGCCCAGCGAACGAACCGTGGTACAGCGCGTCCCGCGCCCGGTGCGGCCGAGCGCTAGCGAGGCTCGATCATGAACGAAACCGTTGGCCGGCGCAGCATGCTCGCCGCGGCGATCGGCGCGGTGGGTGCCGCGCCGGTGCTCGCCGCGTGTACCAGCTCCCCGCAGGCGTCCCCGAGCATCGAATTCCGTTCCCCGCACGTCACCGACGCACCGGCCGCGCGCAACGTCCGCGACTTCGGCGCGATCGGTGACGGTGTCGCCGACGACACAGCCGCGATCGCCGCGGCGGCCGCGGTGCCCGGTGGCGTACCACTGGTGATGTATCTGCCCGCGGGCCACTACAACGTGACGGCCTGGCCCGAACTCAGCGACTACGCAACGGTTCTCGGCGACGGCGCCGATGTCAGCGTGGTGAACTGCATGGTCGATACCACCCTCGTCGCGCTACGCAAGCGCAGCCGGGTGCGTTTCGCCCGCCTCGGCTTCTACCTGGCCGGGCCGAAGGCGACGGGCGTGCTGCTGTCCGAATGCTTTCGGTGCTCGTTCGATTCCGTGGTGATCCGTGGCAATCACATCAGCGAAAACTATCCGCGCTATGTCGAGCAGCGCGGCGTGGTGATGGAGGGGAACACCGGCGGCACCGCGTTCCTCAACTGCGACATCAACAATTTCGGCTACGGCATCGTCACCTCCTGTATTCAGAACTACGTCACCTCGTCCAAGCTGACCAGCAACTACATCGGCGTGCTCGGCACCGGCAACGATCACAACGCCGGATTGGCGCTCACCAACGTCGAATTCGTCTCCGACGCCGATCCGCACACTACCGACAAGCACATCCTCATCGACGGTGCGGCCAACGACTGGTGGCTCACCAACGTCTGGTTCGAGGGCGCCGATATCGCGCTGTCCGTCGGCAAGGCCGGCGGCGGCGGGCCCGCGCAATTCGGCATGATCAACTGCAAGGTCGCCGCGCGCACCGTCGGCATCGACATGATCTATTGCCGCCAGCCGTATCTCGCCAATGTCCAGTTCGACAAAGACCTGGAAAAGCCGCCCATCGAACTGCGGATCGATCCGAACGGCTGCCCAGAGGGCACCGCGGTGAACCTGATCTCCACGGCCGCGGACGATCTCAATCCGGCGCAGTTCCCGCCACGCTGGCATGTGCTCGGCCGCACCAGCACCCACGCGCCGCAGTTCACCGGGACCATCGTGGCCAAGGCAGGGCGCGGCGACGGCGACGTCTTCCAGGCACAGTCCGCCGACGGCGCGCTACGCTCCGCCGTGCTGGCAAGCGGCACTTGGCTTTCCGAGCAGACGGAGGGCGGGATCGTACTCAAAGACGCATCCGGGACATATTGGCGGCTGTCCGTCTCCACCGAGGGCGTGCTCAAAACGATGTCACTGGGCAAAACCCGACCGCGCGAGTAGGCGCCATGTCGAACAGCCCGACCTCGTTGGCGCGCATCAGTCTCGGTCCCGTATCGCTGCACGGCAACGCCGTCGTGCTGCGCCAGGCGCGCATCGCGGACTACCCACACTGGCGGCGTATCCGACTGCGGGACCGGCGCTATATCGAGCCGTTCTGGTACAGCTCGACGCTCGATTGGGCGGCGCGGCACTGCGGAACTCATTGGGTCCGTGAGTGTTTGACGAGCCGCGCCGAGGCGAGGGCGGGTCGTCGGCTAGCCACGGTGATCGAGGTCGACGGCCGGTTCGCGGGTCAGGTCGAGCTCGGCTCGATCGACACCGCCACCGGCGCCGCGGAACTGGGCATCTGGGTGGACATCGAGGTGGCCCGGCACGGGATCGGCGGCATGGCGGCGGCGCTGCTGATGGACTACGGCCTCGAGCAGATCGGCCTGGAGCGGATCACCGCGCCGATCTCGCCGGAGAATGTCGCCGCCGCGCACGGTGCCGCCGAGCTCGGGTTCCAGCGAGAGGCGCTGATGGGCCGCTATTTCGACGTGGGCGGCGCGCGCCGCGACCACGAGCTGTGGGCGGTAACCCGGGCGGATGTGCCACCGAACGGGTTCGTCGGCTCCTGGCTCGACCGCTACGACACGCGGGCCCCGCAACCGCCCGCGGCCGAGGAAGCGACGGAGGGTTCGTTCCCCAGGATCGCGGTGTTCGCCGCTGCCGCGCGCTTTTACGCGGGACGGGTTCTGCATCTGCTCGATCCGCTGCGGGCGGCCCGGCCGATCCGGCTCGTCGATCCCGAACGCCAGGACGTGGTCCTCCGAAGTCGGCGACTCACCGACTGGCGTCGGTGGCGCGCCGCGCGGTTGTCCAGTCGTGCCGCGCTGGCGCCCGATCCGCTGATCGCCGACGACACGTGGACGCGGCAACACGGCAGGCTCCGGTGGCTGCGCCAATTCCTCGGCGCCCGACCGGGTTTGCGTGCGAAGAGTGGGCTCGTGCTGGCGATCGAGGTCGAGGGTGGGTACGTCGGCGAGGCCAGGCTGTTCGGCCTCGACATGTTCGACCGCAATGCCCGCATGTTCGTCTGGACCGAGCCGGGTCACGGCGACGACGTCCGGACCGCGGCCACCCGGCTGCTGCTCGCCCACGCCTTCGGCCCGCTCGGCCTGTGCCGGGTCTCGACGGCGGTCGAGCCCGGGGACGGCCGTTCCGCCGACGTCGCCGCGCGCGCCGGCCTGACCCGCGAGGGGCGCATGCGCTGCTACGTCGGCGCCACCGGTCGCCGTGGCGACCACGACCTGTGGGCGGTCACCACCGGCCCGGTGGTCGAACCGGACGGGGAAGCCTCGGCGCCGTCCGCGAGCAGGCCCACCGAACGTCAGTGAGGGACGCGAGCTCGACATCGCGGGATCACCGGATGATCTATGGCGGAACGGGTTCCGCCGTAACGGCGCACAAGCGACAGGCTGTATATCAAACGACCGACAAGCGACACTGTTGCGCGGACAAGCCGATCGCGCCGACGTACAGTGATGCGCAGAACCGGTGCGCGCAGGGAGGATTCGCGCAGGCAGTCTGCCGTGTGTGTGCGACCCGACTCTTCAGGAGCCCGACCATGGAGTCTATTTCCGAGGATCCGGCGGCACCCCGCCGCTTCACCCGCAGCAACGAGCTACAGGCCAGGCTGCACGATCTGGTACCGGGCGGCGCGCACACCTACGCCAGGGGCGCGGATCAGTATCCCGAGTTCATGGCGCCGATCCTGGTGCGCGGCAGCGGCTGCCGGGTCTGGGACGCGGACGGCAACCGCTACATCGAATACGGCATGGGCCTGCGTTCGGTCACCCTCGGTCACGGCTGCCGACCGGTGCTCGACGCCGTGCATCGCGCCATCGCCGACGGCATCAGCTTCAGCCGCCCTACCGAGCTGGAACTGCTTGCCGCACAAGACTTCCTGGCTCTCGTCCCGGGTGCGGACATGGTGAAGTTCGCCAAGAACGGCTCCGACGCCACCACCGCCGCGGTCCGGTTGGCCAGGGCCGCCACCGGCCGCACCGCCATCGCCGTCTGCGATCAGCCGTTCTTCTCGGTGGACGACTGGTTCATCGGCACCACCGCGATGGACAGCGGCATTCCCGCCGAAATCGCGGCGGGCACGGTGCGATTCCGCTACAACGATCTGCCCTCGCTGGCTGCCGTGCTGGATTCGGGGACGGTGGCCGCGGTCGTGCTGGAGGCCGCCACCGCACTGACCGAGCCGGAACCCGGGTTCCTGGTAGGTGTCCGGGACCTCTGCGACCGCCACGGCACGCTGCTCATCTTCGACGAGATGATCACCGGCTTCCGCTGGTCGGCGGGCGGCGCGCAGGCGGTGTACGGCGTGCGGCCCGACCTGTCCTGCTGGGGTAAGGCGATGGGCAACGGTTTCCCGCTTTCCGCGCTCGCGGGTAAACGCGAGTTCATGGAGCTCGGCGGCCTGCGCACCGAGCGGGACCGGGTGTTCCTCCTGTCCACCACGCATGGCCCGGAATCGGGCTCCCTAGCCGCCTTCCGCGCGGTCGTGCACGAATACAGGACCGGCGACCCCATCGCCAAGATGGAGCACGCCGGTCGCCGCCTCGCCGAGGGCGTCAACGCGGTGGCCACCGAGCTCGGCATCGCCGACTACCTTCAGGTGCTCGGCCGCCCGTCCTGCCTGATCTTCGTCACCCGCGACCTGAACGGTCAGCCCTCCCAGGCGTTCCGCACCCTATTCCTCCAGGAGCTCCTGCATCGGGGGGTGCTCGGTCAATCCTTCGTCACCTCGGCCGCGCACACCGACGCCGACATCGACGAGACGATCGCGGCCTGTCGGGAGGCGGCCGCCGTCTACCGCAAGGCGATCGAGCAGGGCAGCGTCGATGGCCTGCTCGAGGGCCGACCGGTCGCCCCCGCCATCCGCCGCCGCGCGGCACCGCGCCAGATTTCGCCGGAGCACGAATGACGCAGCCCCGCATCGCCATCGTGCACGAGCGGTTCACCGAGTTCGGCGGATCCGAGGCGGTGGTCGGCGAGCTTTCCGAAACCTGGTCGGGGAGCGAGGTTTTCGCGCCCATCGTCGACCCGGCCGGCGTGCGCCCGCCGCTGAGCACGGTCCATGACACCTGGCTCAGCCGCGCCTACGCCGCCTCCGGTCGCCGCTCGCACGCGCCGCTGCTCCCCTTCGTGCCTCGCGCGCTGCGCCGCCTTCCCCTCCGGGACCGCTTCGACGCCGTCGTCGTGAGCCATCACGCCTTCGCCACCCAGGCGTCTTTCGCGACCGACGCCCCGGTCATCGCCTACGTGCACAGTCCGGCCAGATGGGCCTGGGACAGGGACTTTCGTGCGCAGGAGGCGGGCGGACGCGCGGGCCAACTCGCCCTCGGCGCGCTGGGACGGCTGGCTCGCCGCGGCGAATTACGCGCCGCGCCCAGGCTTTCCCACGTCGTCGCCAATTCGCGTGCCGTCGCCGCCCGCGTCAACGACTGGTGGGGGCTACCCGCGACGGTTACCTATCCCCCGGTTCGGATCGATCGCTTCACCCCCGAACCGACGATCCCGCGCGAGGACTTCTTCCTCTTCGCGGGCAGGCTCGTGCCCTACAAGCGTCCGGACTTGGCCGTTCTCGCCGCACAGCGAGCGGGCTGCAGGCTCGTCATTCTCGGCGACGGCCGGTTCCGCGCCCACGTGCAATCCCTCGCGGGACCGGAAACGACCTTCCTCGGTGCGACATCTCATGACGTGCTGCAAGACACCTACCGCCGCTGTCGAGCCTTGCTGATGCCGGGTGTCGAGGACTTCGGCATCGTTCCGGTCGAGGCAATGGCCTGTGGCACACCAGTTCTCGCCATCGATCAGGGTGGCGCCCTCGACACGGTCGAGCCCGGCAGCACCGGCGAACACATCCCGCACGGCGCCGACGAGGCTGTCGTCGACCGCCTTGCCGAAGCGATGCTCGACTTCGATCCGGCGGCCTACAACCCGGCGACCATTCGCGCGCATGCCGAGACGTTCTCCTCGGCCGCCTTCCGCGCGCAGATGGCCGCCACCGTCGCACAGTTCCTGCACTGACTCTCGTATCGCGGGAATAGGGCCGGTCGCCCGGTGGTTGCGGGCGAAGGTCGAATAATCACCGGGCGCGAGGAGGCAGCAGTATGTCGCAGGTCATGGCCGACACCACCGCCGAGGGGTCCGACGCACCGAGCGATGCCGGAGAGCTGCGCGGCCGCACAGTCGTCCTGATCGGCGGTGGCTCCGGTATCGGGTTGCGGGTCGCGGGTCGAGTGGTTGCGGCCGGTGGCCGGGTGGTGTTGGGCGGCCGCACCGCTGCGCGTCTGGCCGCGGCGGCGAAGGAACTGGGTGACGCGGCCAGTTGGCGGACGGTGGACACCGGCGACACCGCGTCGCTGGCCACCTTCTTCGATGGCATCGAGCGCGTCGATCATCTCTTCACCACGGCGGCGTCCTACCAGGTCGGGCCGATGCGCGAACTGAGCGCGGCCGAGGCCGCGTCACCGTTCGAGTCCAAGTTCTGGGGTCAGTACCACGCTGTCCGACTGGCCGCGCCGAAGCTGGCCGCGGACGGATCGGTGGTGTTGATGGCGGGCGCCGCGTCGGCGCGTCCCGCCGGACTCGCTCCCGCGTACGTCGCCTGCAATGCCGCCATCGAAGGGCTCGGTCGCGGCCTCGCGGTAGAACTCGCGCCGGTCCGCGTCAATGTCATCTCGCCGGGCACGGTCGACGGCCACCTGTGGTCGAACCGCCCGGACGCCGCCCGCGCGGCCGCCTTCGACCAGTATCGCCGCGAGACGGTGCTCGGCCGCCCCGCCACCGAGGACGAGATCGCCCACTCCGTCGTCTATCTCTTCACCAACACCTTCACCACCGGTTCTACCCTCTATCCCGACGGCGGTTACACCCTCCGCTGACCGGCACCGGGCGAAACATGCTGCGGCACACCGTGCCTCGCCCGGTGCGATGCTCAGGCCGAGCAGGTCGGCGCGGGCGGCTTCGGCGCGTTCCAGTCGTTGGCGGCGATCCAGCCGAAGACGGCGAGCCTGCGATCGATAAAGCGCTGCAGGCCCGCGGTGGTGCCGCAGTCCTGGATCAGATTTCCTTGCCGGTAGTACTTGGTGATCATTTCTTTGAGTTTCTCGTTATAGGGCTCCTCCTTTTCACACGTGCTCTTCCGTGTGTCCGGGACGAACGCGGGATTCTGAAACAGTTCGGCGCGGGTTTCGGTGTGCACCGGTTTGTCGAAGATGGCGGGCGACAGCTCCAGCCATTCACCGACCTCTTGATACCAGCGCTCGTCGTGGTCTTTACCGTCGCAAATCTGCTTCTCGACCTCGGGCGCGACGCCGAACAGCGAACCATCGGCCTGAGCTGGCGTTCCTGGCAGCGCCAACGCGGTAGCGAGCGCACACGTCACCACCCAGGTTTTGTATGAGGATGTCAAAGACCGAGCCTCCATGTGGTCGTGAACTTCACATGCCTGTCCCTTTGACAAGGCAGTATGTCACTCACCGTCGCCGAAATTGGGGCATCCCAGCGCCCCTCGGTGTGCCGCATTCGACATAGCCATCGGCCACATCGGAATGCACCTGAACCCGACACGATTACCGCGTGAACACCGGCGTGCGTGTGTGGTGGCAGCGGCGGGCCGCGCGTGGCACAGTCTCACCATGAACGCGCGTCGTCGCATTGCCGCTGTTGTCGCCGGGATCATGAGCATCGCATTGGTCGCGGGGTGTGGCACTGCCAGTGAAAAGAGCAGTGGGCCGACGACATCGAGCGCGCCCGGGGTCATTCCCCTGGTTTCGACGAATGACCTGCCCGCGGCCAAGCCCGGCGAGGTGCACCTGTTCGGGCTCAACGACCTACACGGCAACCTAGAGCCGCCGGTCGGCTCGACCGGCAAGGTGTCCGGCTACGACGCGGGCGGCGCCGCCTACCTGGCGACGCACCTGGCGCGGCTGAAGGCGGCGTACCCGGCGAGCGCGGTGGTCGCGGCCGGTGACGATGTCGGGGCGAGCCCGCTGGTGTCCGGGCTGTTCCACGACGAGCCGACCATCACGTTCATGAACACCATCGGGGTCGCCGCCTCCTCGGTCGGCAATCACGAATTCGACCACGGCGTCCTGGAATTGGCGCGGCTGCAGCAGGGGGGCTGCGCGGTGGACGGGTGTTCGCCGGGAGAACCGTTCACCGGGGCCAAGTTTCCGTACCTGGCCGCTAATGTCACCGACGCCGAGGGCAAGCTGCCGCCCTCGCTGCAGCCGTGGACCATCCTGCAGGTCGGCGGGCACAAGATCGGCGTGGTCGGCACCGTGACGCCCGACACCGTGAATCTTGTTTTCCCCGAGGGCATTCGGGGATTCACGTTCGGTGACGAGGTCGCGGCGATCAACCGGTACGTGCCAGAGATGAAGGCGGCGGGCGCCGAGACCGTGGTGGCGCTGCTGCACGACGGCGGCAGCCAGCGCGCCGACAAGGACGCGCAGGTCGACTACAACGGCTGCGCGAACATCAGCCCGAACGTCACCGACCTCACCAAAGGTGTCGACCCCGCGGTGACGGCGCTGTTCACCGCGCACAGCCACCAGGCCTACGTGTGCACGATCGATGGCAAGTCGGTCACCCAGGCCGCGTCCTACGGCAGGCTCATCACCGACCTCACGCTGAACTTCGCCCCCGACGGTGTGCACGCTTCGGCGATCAACCGGGTGGTGACGCGCGACGTGACGCCGGACCCGGCCGCCACCGCCCTGGTGAACTTCTACACCGAGCAGGCCCGCCCGCGCACAGCCCGGGTGGTGGGCACGGCCGCCGCGACGCTGCCGCACGATCCGGACGCGACGGGCGTCTCGCCCCTCGGCAATGTCATTGCGGACTCGATGCTCTCGGCGACCTCGGGACCGGCCGGCGCGGTGGCGGCCTTCATGAACCCGGGCGGCGTCCGCGCCGATATCAAGGCCGGACCGGCCACCTATGGCGATATCTACACCGTGCAGCCGTTCGGCAACCAGGTCGTCACGCTGACCCTGACCGGCCAGCAGGTGCTGCGGCTGCTCGAGCAGCAGTGGACCAATGCCAGCAAGCCGGCGATGTTGTCGCTCGCGGGCCTCACCTATGCCTTCGCGGACTCAGCACCCAAGGGCGCCAAGATAATTGGCGACAGTGTGCGCATCGCGGGCCAGCCGCTCAACGCGGCCGCCGCCTACCGCATCACCACCAACAGCTTCCTCGCCGCCGGCGGCGATGGTTTCACCGTCTTCACGGAGGGCACCGACAAGGTCCCCGGACCGACCGATCTCGATGCCTTCGAAGCACTTTTCCGCGACTCCTCGCCCGTCCAGCTACCGCCCGCCCGCGTGGAGAAGCGATAGCTGTACAGTAGCCCTGGCGTACTGGACGGTTGACCAGTGAAGGTATACCTGGAAATCGTTGTAACACTTACCCTTTGACCTGCACCGATGGGTGATCAGTCACACAGAGTGATCCAGCCCAGAACGCTTGCCGGAGCAGATCAGGACACATTACTGTTCGGTACAAGTCAGGACGAAGGGGTTCCTACTTTCGGCCCGATCGCTGTTACCGCGTCTCGCGGCCGAACCAAATCTCCGCATTCACCGTTGCATGCTGGATGACTTGTGCGACAACACGGTTCGAATGAACAGCAGGAGAGGGCGATGGCTACCTACATCGTGACGGGCGGTACCGGATTCTTGGGACGGCGGGTCGTTCAGGAGCTCCTGGACCATGAGCCCGACGCCGTTGTTCATGTCCTGGTGCGCGAGGAGTCGTTGCAGAAGTTCGCCGACCTCGCCACCGGATGGAACGGCGGCGAGCGAGTGTTCTCGCTGGTCGGCGACCTTACCGCGGACGGGCTCGGCCTGACCCGCGAGGCGCCGAAGGCCGACCACGTGATCCACCTGGGCGCGGTCTACGACATGACCGCCGACGAGGAGACCGCACACGCCGCCAATGTCGCGGGCACCCGGTCGGTGCTCGCCCTGGCGCGCTCGATCGGCGCTGTGCTGCACCATGTTTCGTCGGTCGCGGTGGCGGGCGACCACAAGGGCAAGTTCTTCGAGGAGGACTTCGACCTCGGCCAGCGGCTCACCTCGCCCTACCACCGGACCAAGTTCGCGGCCGAGCAGCTCGTCCGCGAATCGCGCGGCGTGCGCTGGCGGGTGTACCGGCCCGCGATCATCGTCGGCGACTCGCGCACCGGCGAGATGGACAAGATCGACGGCCCGTACTACTTCTTCGCCGCCATCGCCAAGCTCGCGGCGCTGCCGTCGGAGCTGCCGATGCCGCTGCCCGATCTCGGCGCGACCAATATCGTCCCGGTCGACTACGTGGCCGCCGCGATGGCCGCACTGGTGCGCAGGCCCGGCCTGGACGGCCGCACCTTCCACCTGGTCAACCCCGAGCCGCAGCCGTTCAGCGACGTGTACGGCGCGCTGGCCACGGCCGCGGGCGCGCCCGCCGGGATCGGCGTCGTGCCGCTCAGCGCCCGTGCGTTGAGCGGGCTGGCGCAGCTGCCCGGCGTTCCCGCGGTGCGCGATTTCCTGCTGGAGCAGTTGGGCATTCCCGCCGCCGTGGCGCCGCACACCTCCTTCGCGGCGGAGTTCATCTCCGACTCGACGCGGGCGCAGCTGCGCGGCACCGGGCTGTCCGTGCCGTCGTTCGACAGTTACGCCGGACAGCTCTGGCAGTACTGGCGCGAACACCTCGACACCCACCGTGACCGGCCCACGATATCCAGCGAGCCGCTCAACGGCCGGATCGTGCTGATCACCGGTGCGTCCTCGGGCATCGGCCTGGCCACCGCGCACGCGGTCGCCCGGCGCGGCGCCACGGTTTTGATGGTGGCCCGCGGCAAGGACGACCTAGCCGACGCCGCCGACTCGGTGCGCGCGGAAGGCGGTGTCGCCCATGACTATCCGTGCGACATCACCGACGCGGACGGGGTCGAGACGCTCGTCCAGACCATCCTCACCGAGCACGGTCACGTCGACTACCTGGTGAACAACGCGGGCCGGTCGATTCGCCGTTCGGTGCTGAACTCCACCGACCGCATGCACGATTTCGAGCGGACGATGGCGGTCAACTACTTCGGCGCGGTGCGGCTCATCCTGGCACTGCTGCCCTCGATGCGCGCCAGGCGCTTCGGCCACGTCGTCAACATCTCCTCCATCGCCGTCCAGACCAAGGTGCCGCGTTTCGCCGCCTACGTGGCGAGCAAGTCCGCACTGGACAACTTCAGCGAGATCGCCGCAGTCGAAAACCGGGACGCCGGAATCACTTTCACCTCGGTCCGGATGCCACTGGTGCGCACCCCCATGATCGCCCCCACCGACCTCTACAAGTCCCTGCCGGTCCCCGACCCCAACCAGGCCGCCACCATCGTCGTTCGCGCACTCGAGGACCGCCCACACCGCATCGACACCCCCGTAGGCACCTTCGCCCAAGCCGTCGACCTGCTGATGCCGTCGGTCAAGCGCACAATCCTGCACCAGGGCTTCCGCCTCTTCGGCGAATCCACTGCGGCACAGGGCAAGAAGACGCCGACCACCCCGAAAGCGCCGACCCCCGAATCACCCCGCAGCCCATTGAAGGTTTTGGCCCCGGTCCTCATGCCGTTCATGACCCTCCCCGCCCCCGCCGCCCGAGTGGCCAGGGTCGTCCCCGGCCTCCAGTGGTAGCCACGCCATGAACCCCGGACGCACCCAAGCGCATCCGGCCCACTGACCGCATAACTCCCCCAACCTCGTTGTCCAGCAGCGCAACAACGCCGCGCGGCCCAACCCGCACACCCTCTACCGAAATCCGAACCCCTTCTGTGACCCGCACACTCGCTATACCTGGTGTGCGGGTCACAGAAACGGTGAGCGGCCAAAACAAGCGGTGCGGATACGGTGAGCGGCCGGGACAAGCAGTGCGGATCGGACACCCCCGCAACCCCCAAAACGCCTACCGGACATGCTCACTCTTCCGAAGCGCTCGAGAACAGCACCACAGCCAGATGACCACGCTGGAACCCGACATCACGCACCTGACCGATAACTAAGGCCGGGGACCCCACCTCACGTGCCCAGCACTACTCCGGTCATCCCACGGACCAGTCGAAAACCTTGGGCCAGTACACCCTCGGAGGTCTCTCGGTACACGAATCCGGATCAGTACACGCAAAGATCCCCGTCAAGGTGTACCGACCCGGGCAAGCGCTACTTAGAACTCCCAGTGCGAACAGTTCCAAGGAAGCTGAAGACCTGTCCACGTTTTCCCGTGAAGTAGTGCTGAGCACGTCGCCTGCCGTACCCGGCTTTAGTCACCGGTCAGGCCCGCAACGCCCAGCTCCAGAGGTGGTCACCTGGCTGTGGTTGCGTCCCAAGCGCTTTGGACAAGAGCGGTCGGTCAGCGCCGGTTGGGTCGTCAACAGACCTGCGAAAACGTACCCCGGCGGTACCACTGAAGATCCGCACTCTTCCTCGGGATCCGCACCCGGAATAGGGCCCTAAAGTCTCAGTGCGGGACCCGAGTGAGAGTGCGGATTCTGCTCCCGGCCGCTGGGTTGCGGGCGGGCCGGTGAGGTGACTGCTGGTGGCGGGTTCGGTGGGCGGGTGGAGGTCTGTCGGGGGTTCCGCAGGGGTTCAGGTCCCGGTGGGAGGTGGGGGTGCTCTGCGGGATTGGGGGGTGGGGTCCGGCAGCGCCGGTTTAGGCGCGCATCGGTTGGCACACTGCGCGCGGGTCGGCTGCATAATTCGTGTGCGGCGGGACGGAACATGCGCAGCGCGCGGGGGTTCGGGCAGCGGGAGGTAGGCGCGCACCGGTTGGTGCGGTGCGCGTGGGTCAGCTGCGTTATTGTGCGCGGCGGGGCGGAACGTGCGCGGCGCCCAACACCTCCTCCTCGCGATCCGGAACCTCCGAACACGACGACGCCCGGCTCACCGCGTCGCGCACCGATCAGCACATCGCGCACGAATCAGTCGGCAATTTCGTGCGCGGCGCGGATAGGAGGTAGGGGGCGCGAGGTGGTGGGGGTGTTGCGTTGCGCTAATTGTGCGCGATCGGGGGTTCGGGCGATCAGATTCGGGCTCGGTTTGTTGGCGTGATATCGGGATAGCGGTAGTGGATTCGGGCTATGCAGTGGCGCACTGTGTGTAGTTCGGCGTGTAGTTCGCGGAGGCGCTGTGCCTGGTATGTCCTTTCGGCGGTATTGATGGCGCGGGCGAGGGTGCGGGCGTGGGTGGCTAGCAAGTCCAGAAATACCCGGGCTTGTGCGATGTCGGGATCATCGGACATTTGCTGTTCCTATCATGCGCGGGCGAGGCGCACCACTGGAACTCTGCGCGTTTCACGGGATTTCGCCGCAGCGTATCCGAATCGAAAAGGACAGCGAGCGTTTCAGAGAATGCGCTGTGCGGGCGCGGAATTCGCATCCGAACAGCCGACAGTGGGGGCCGACCGTACGTCGGCCCCCACTCCGGCAACAGACTTACACCCGGCTCGCGACCAGCTGCGCCGCAGGCCACATGGCCCAGCCGTAGTTGGAGTGCTGGGTCGGGTCGCCGCCGCCGGTGCAGACCGGATCACCGGCCGCGCAGTAGTTTCCGGTGCGCCACGCATACAGATCCGGCACGTTCGAGCCGGTCAGCCGCAGCGGATCACCGAACAACAGCACTGCGGCGACCCGTGATTCGAGATCGACCGGCAGCGAGCTGATGCCGCCGAGCCCCGCCACCAGGCCGGTGCCGAGCACACCGTGCGTGACGACCGCGCCCTGCGAGTAGCCGACCAGGACGAACCGCTGGTCCGGGCAGGCCGCGGCCTGCCACAGCACGTGCGCGGTCACGTCCTGGGTGCCCCGGCTGATCGACGCCGGATCCAGCAGGTCCGCAGGGTAATTGACGCGGTAGGCGACCGAACTGACCGGCAGCGTGCGCAGCAGGGTGTCGTAGAGCGGGTCACCGGCCACCGCACCGAGATACCCGGGTTCCTGGGTGCCCCTGGCGACTACGACGTCGACGGCCGCGCAGGCTGAGGCCAGCGCGGGCAATCCCGTCGTCGCTCCGAATCCCGCGACGAGCAGTAGCACCACGAATGCTTGCACCACCCGCCACTTCTCGAAATGAATTACCTTCCGGTTTGCCATCGTGATCACCCGCTCACGCCGTTGTGAGAAGCCGAATGACACTTGTCAAAGACAAGTGCCATTCGGCTATATCTGCGAAGGTAAGAACGGCGAAGCGTGCCGTCAAGGAAAACGACCCGAACGATGCGTACTCAGCGCCGAATCGTGTCCTGCTGTACCTTTTTTATGGCACGAGAACCGCTGCGCCCGTGAAACGTCCGTGCGCGAGGTCGGCGAGGGCCTCATTTGCCATCCCAAGGGAGTACCCACGGGTGGTCACTTCTATGCGATGTTCGCCTGCGAGAGTGAGAAATTCGCGGGCGTCGGCGCGGGTGTTCGCGGTGACCGAGCGAATTTCCCGCTCCTGGAACAGATGCCGCTGGTAATTCAGGGCCGGGACGTCGCTGAGGTGAATGCCCGCGATGGCGAGGATGCCGCCGCGATCGAGCGCCTCGAGCGCGGGGAGCACCAGGGTGCCGACGGGCGCGAACAAGATCGCCGAATCCAGCTGCGCCGGAGGCGGATCCGCGGCACCCTGCACCGAGCTGGCACCGAGCTCCCTGGCCAGTTCCCGCGCGGCCGGGTCGCGGGTCATCACGTGCAGTTCCGCGCCGCGGGCCAGCGCGACCTGCGCGGCGATGTGTGCGCTGCCGCCGAAACCGTAGAGTCCGAGGCGGCCACCTGGCGGCAGCTCGGCTCGTTGCAGTGCGCGATAGCCGATGATGCCCGCGCACAGCAGCGGGGCCAGTTCGGCGTCGCCGTAGCCCGCGGGCAGCCGCAGCGCGTAAGCCGCTGGCACAGTGGCGAATTCGGCGTACCCACCGTCGGCGTCCCAGCCGGTGTAAGCCGAACGCGGGCAAAGGTTTTCGGCACCACGCAGGCAGTACTTGCAGGCACCACAGGTATGACGCAGCCAGGCGATGCCGACCCGGTCACCCACGGCAAAGGTATCGGTGAACCGCCAGTCGTCCGGGTCGGACCCGACCGCCGAGCCGACGGCGACAACCTCGCCGACCACCTCATGCCCGGGCACCACCCCCACCCGATGCACAGGGAGGTCGCCCTCCGCCACATGCAGATCGGTTCGGCACACACCGCACGCCAGCACACGCACGAGCAACTCGTCGGTGGCGGGTTCCGGAACCGGCTCACGCACTTGGTCCAGCGGCCCCTCGTCGATCGGCCCGGGGCGGCGCACCCGCCAGCCGGTCATCGATGCGGTCCGGGCAACCTCGTTCATACCGATCTCCCCTTTTCGTCAGGATGCACGGTCGTATCGAGCTGCGCTCACCCTACTCGTCCGATTTCGCCACGTCACAGCTCCGCGTCTGATACATTTATGTATTGAATACATTTCTGTATCCATTTGACCGGCACGCGCCGGTCGCACCCGAGGAGGTGGCCATTGGCGTCGTCCACCGAAGCCAAGACCTCGGCAACCCGGGTCACCCGCCGCCGCGCCGAGACCAGGCAGCGACTGCTCACCGCTGCGTACGAGGCGTTCGCCGAGGAGGGTTTCGGCAAGGCCACCGTCGAACGCGTCTGCGAGCGAGCCGGATTCACCCGGGGTGCCTTCTACTCCAATTTCGGCTCGCTCGACGAGCTGTTCCTGGCCATGTGGGAACAGCGCTCGGCCGCCATGCTCGCCGGCGTCCGGCGCATGCTCGACGAGATCCCGGTCGGCACCGACGACGTGCGCACCTCGATCGAACGCCTGGAGCGCGCGGCCCCGGTCGATGAGGGCTGGTATCGGATCACCGCGGAGTTCACCACACACGCGTTGCGCAATCCCGCGCTGCGCCGGGTGATGGCCGCGCGCGAAGAGGCCATCGTCAACGCGCTGATGCCGACGATCGTCGCAGGCTTGGCCAGAATCGGCCGCACGGTGCCCGACCCGGAGGCACTCGGCCAGGCGCTGGTCGCCGTGCACGACGGCACCAGCGTGCAGGTCCTGATGGAACCGCGCAGCCGGGTCGCGCGGCGCAGGCGTACCGACCTCATCTATCACGTCGTGCTGGCCTACAGCACCGAAACCGAAGGATGAACATGTCCGATTCCGCATTCGCCGCCGAGGCCGATGTCATCGTCGTCGGCGCCGGCCTGGCCGGCCTGGTCGCGACCCACGAGCTGGTCAAGGCGGGCCGCAAGGTGCACGTGCTCGACCAGGAGAATCGCAACAACCTCGGCGGACAAGCCTTTTGGTCGCTCGGCGGACTGTTCATGGTGGACTCACCGGAGCAGCGACGCCTCGGCATCAAGGACTCCTACGAGCTGGCACTGCAGGATTGGCTCGGCTCCGCCGGGTTCGACCGCGACGACGAGGACCTGTGGGGACGGCAGTGGGCCGAGGCCTACGTGCGGTTCGCCACCGACGAGAAGCGCGAGTACCTGCACGAACTCGGGTTGCGGGTGACGCCGCTGATCAGCTGGGCCGAACGCGGCGGCAGTTTCGCCGACGGGCACGGCAATTCGGTGCCGCGCTTCCACCTCACCTGGGGCACCGGGCCCGAGGTGGTGCGGGTGTTCGCCGAGCCGGTGCTCGCGGGCGAGCGAAACGGACTGGTGGGCTTCAGCTTCCGGCATCGGGTCGACGAGCTGATCGTCGAGGACGGTGCCGTGGTCGGGGTGCGCGGCAGCGTGCTCGAGGAGACCGACCTGGAGCGCGGCAAGGAGTCGTCGCGAAACATCGTCGGCGAGTTCGAGTTCCGGGCCAAGGCGGTGATCGTCACCTCCGGCGGCATCGGACACAACCACGAGTTGATCCGGCGCAACTGGCCCACGGAGCGTCTCGGCAAGTGCCCGGAGACCATGATCTCCGGCGTGCCCGCGCACGTGGACGGGCGGATGCTCGGCATCACCGAAGCCGCGGGCGGCGCCATCGTCAACCGAGATCGCATGTGGCACTACACCGAGGGCATCAACAACTGGAATTCGATCTGGCCCGATCATGGCATCCGGATCATCCCGGGACCGTCCTCGCTGTGGTTCGACGCGAACGGAAAGCGGTTACCCGCACCGTGTTTCCCCGGTTTCGACACCATATCCACGATGAAGGAGATCTTGGCCACCGGCTACGACTACTCCTGGTTCGTGCTCACCCAGTCGATCATCGAGAAGGAGTTCGCGCTGTCGGGCTCCGAGCAGAACCCCGACATCACCGGCAAGGACCTCAAATTCACCCTCAAGAGCCGGCTCGCCAAGGGCGCACCGGGTCCGGTGGAGGCGTTCAAACAGCACGGCATCGATTTCGTGGTCGCGGACAACCTGCGTGACCTGGTGGCCGGGATGAATAAGATCGCGCGTGGCCCGCAGCTCGACTACGAGGCGCTGGAACGGCAGATCGTCGCCAGGGACCGGGATGTGGCGAACAAGTATTCCAAAGACAGCCAACTGATGGCGATCACCAACGCGCGCCAGTTCCTCGGCGACAAGGTGAGCCGGGTCGCCAAGCCGCACCGCATCCTGGACCCCAAGGCGGGCCCGCTCATCGCGGTACGGTTGAACATCCTCACCCGAAAGACGCTGGGCGGCTTGCAGACCAACCTCGACTCCCAGGTGATGCGCCCCGACGGCGCCGCGTTCCCCGGTCTTTACGCGGCGGGCGAGGTGGCCGGGTTCGGCGGTGGCGGCGTGCACGGCTACAACGCGCTGGAAGGCACCTTCCTCGGCGGCTGCATCTTCTCCGGGCGCGCCGCGGGCAAGGCGCTCGCCGCGAAGCTGCGTTAGGGCTTGCAGCTCGCGGACGGTTGCTGCGACGCGGCGGCCAGGCTGGTCGGCGGCGACATCACCGACGGCTGGGTGCTTTCCGGTGCGGCGTACGGCGGCGTCTCGGAATAGAGCCGGGTACCGGTCGCGCGCACGCCCGGTTGCAAGGTGATGCCGAGAATCGTCGCCTGGTCGCCGTGCACGTCGGTGACGCGCGCGTCGAACGGCCCATTCCCGGCGCCGGAAATGGACCAGTAGTTGTCCATGCCCCGGGTGAGGTTCTGCCACGCGCCGCCGGTGTTCGGGCGAATAGCGACCTCCCGCAACGGGTTTCCCGATCCGCTGAGCAGGATCGCGAACCAGGCGCTGCTGGAGTCCGGCTTCACCTGATAGAACAGCTCCGGTGGCGGCTCCGGATTGCGCACCACGCTGTAGCGGACCTTCACCACGCCGTCGGACAGGTCGGCGAGCTGAGTGAAGGCGGCGACACTCAAATCCAGTTGTCCCGGAGCACATGCCGGGCAACGGTCCACGATGAGCGCGCGCACATCGCCGCGCGGCCCCTGGATATCGAGGTACGCGCCGCACGGATCGGCCTTGCCGAATTCCGGTGTCGACATCCCGACATAGAAGCCGTCCATCGGCAGCCCGGGGAACGAACAGGAAACTCCCGGGCGGAACGAATAGAAGCGGGCCTCCCCCGCGACGACCGGCTGCGGTTCCCGCTCGGGCGCGGCAGTGGGCCCAATACTGCTGGTAGCCACCGGCGTTCGCGAGGTCGCCGACTGGACCAGCACGTTCGACGTTGCCGAGGAAGCGAGCGCGTTCGGCTTATCGCAATGCAGCGGCTCGGGGCGGGTCAGCCACACGGCCACGCCCGCGATGGCGACCAAGCCGATCGCGGACCACAGCCACCCCGAACGAAAGTGTCGCTGGTTGATCGGTATCCGGTGCATCGCTCCCCGACTACGGCTCACCTGATCACGGACTGTCACTCCTGACGTCCATTAGGAAAGCAGCCGAGCGGTCGTCGCACGTCGGGAACGAAAATTATCCGCAGTGAAAGACTCACGCTTCAGCAAGTATGGGGCAAATGCCCAGCACACTGTTGGACACTCTTGCAGGCCACCGGAAAATCAACGGCCGCCGATGCCCGGCTCCGCGCGAAAGCCCAAGTCACGAGGCGCGACTGGGCTATGCGAAGCCATCCATCAGCGAGAGCACCCGCAGCATGACCTCGTCCGCCCCGCCGCCGATGCTCAGCAGGCGACTGTCCCGAAAGGCACGGGACGTCCAGGTCTCCTCCATATAACCCATGCCGCCATGGATCTGCAGACACCAGTCCGCCACCTGACGCGAGAGCCTGCCCGCCTCCAGCTTGGCGATCGTGGCCATCCGGGTGACGTCGCCGCCGTCGGTGTAGGACTGGGCGGTGGCCTCGGTATAGACGCGCAGCAAGTCCACCTTGGCGGCCAGCTCGGCGTAGGTGTACTGCAGGTATTGGTTCGCGGACAGCGGCTGACCGAACACCTTCCGCTGCTTCGCGTAGTCGCGGGTCATTTCCAGCTCCAGGGCGCAGCTGATCGGCACGCTATAGGCGGCGAACATCCGCTCCATCACGAACTGCGACATCTGCTGCTGGAAGCCGCGGCCGATCTCGCCGATGGTGTTGCGCACCGGAACTCGCACGTCCTCGAAGGTCAGCAGCCCGGTATCGGAGGCGCGCATGCCCAGCTTGTCCAGCTTGCGGTCCACCCGGAAGCCCGGCGCGTCGGTGGGCACGATGATCTGGCTCATCCCGCGATACCCGCTCTCCGGCGAGGTGCGTACCAGGGTGCACAGCCAATCCGCTTGCACGGCATTGGTGATGAACACCTTCGACCCGTTGATCACCCAGTCGTCGCCGTCCCGGCGCGCGGTGGTCCGGATACCCGCCACGTCCGAACCGGCTTCCGGCTCGGTAACCGCCACCCCGCAAACGGTTTCACCACGCATGGCAGGTGCCAGATACTCCTGCTTGAGCTCCTCGCTGCCGTGCGCGTGCAGCGACGGCGTCGCCATCGCGACGTGCACGCCGAGCGCCATCGGAAACGACCCGTGCGCGACGCGACCCAGCTCCTGGCACAGCACCACCGTGAACAGATGGTCGGCGCCCTGCCCCGAGTAGGCCGGATCGTATTCGAGCCCGAGAATGCCCAGCTTCGCCATATCGGCGAAAATCTCGTGCAGCGGCATCATTTCGGCGCGCTCCCACTCGTCCACGTGGGGGTTGATCTTCTGCTCGACGTAGCGCCGGACCATCGCCCGGAATTCCTGATGTTCGTCGCTGTACATCATGCGGTGCTCCTCGTCCCAGCCGTACCCACCCCCATTGTCGCCGCCGCCCCGCCCCCGCACCTCTGTTCTCCGGAGGCTGGCGATAGGAGCGATGCGGGCTGGAGTACTGTCGCTCGCATGTCGCGTTCGCGCATTATTCGGATCGCCACTCGATCCAGCCCCATGGCGTTGGCCCAGGCGGAGCAGGTTGCCGCCCTGCTCGGCGCGTTGGGGATGGACAGTGAGCTGGTCAAAGTCACCACCGCGGGCGACCGCTGGATGGGTGACCTGGCCAAGCTCGGTGGCAAGGGTGCCTTCGTCAAGGAAATCGACCACGCGCTCCTCGTCGACGAGGCCGACCTCGCGGTGCACTGCCTCAAGGACATCCCCGGCGATATCCCGGTGCCCGAGGGACTGGCGTTCGCCGGCTATCTGCCGCGCGACGACGTGCACGACGCGGTGATCACCGGCAACGGCGCCCCGCTCGCCGACCAGCCCGCGGGCACCGTGGTCGGCACCAGCTCGGTGCGCAGGCGGGCTCAGCTGCTGCTGCATTACCCGCACCTGACGGTGCGGCCGTTGCGCGGCAACGTCAATACCCGGCTGGCGCGTCTCGAAGAGGGTCACATCGACGTGCTGATCGCGGCGGTCTCCGGCCTGCACCGGGTGGACCAGGCGCATCGGATCACCGAAACCCTCGATCTGGACACCATGTGCCCGCCCATCGGCGCGGGCATCATCACCCTGGAGTGCCGCGCCGACGACACCGAACTTCTCGACCTCGGCGTCCGTCTCGACGACCCGGAAACGCACCGGCAGGCCGATGCCGAGCGTGCCATGCTGCACGCACTGCAAGGGCACTGCAACTCCCCCATCGCGGGTTATGCGAGCACCGAGCCCACCGGCCGGTTGACGTTGCGCGGCAAGGTGTTCAACCTGGACGGCACCCAGTGGCTGGACTCCCACCAGTGGGGTGTGCCGGAAGACCCGCAGGCGCTCGGCTTCTTCGTCGGCGCGGACCTGCTCCGCCAGGGTGCTCGCGCCATCATCGACGCGATCCCGCACTGAGCGAGGCGCGCTCGCGGCTCAGCGCCAGCGGGCGTGGCGCGGGAACAGGGAGCGACCGGCCTCGTGCGCGACCTCGACGAGGACGCGGGCCAGCCGCGCGGTGTCCAAAGCTGCTCGTTCGCTACCGATTTGGCCGGACAACGACAGCGCGGCCACTGCGGCACCGCGACCGCGAATAGGAACGGCTACGCAGGCGATGCCCGCCACCGACTCCTCGTTGTCCACCGCGACGCCCTGCCGTTGCCGGATGCGGGCCAGTTCGCGATGCAATTCGGCTCTGTCGCAAATGGTTCGGGCGGTCAGCTGCGGCAGGTGATCGCGGAACGACGTTTCGACGATGCTCGGTTCCAGCGACGCGAGCAGTGCCTTGCCGAGCGCCGTACTGTGCGCGGGCATCCGGCCGCCGAGCCGGGTGGGCACGGTGGCGGCGAACCGGCCGCCCGCCTTGTCGAGATAGAGCACCTCGCGCCCGTCGAGCACGCCGAGATGTCCGACCATGCCGGTGCGTTGACAGAGATCGTGCAGCAGCGGGCTGACCACATCGCGAATCTCGTTGTGGTCGGCGGCAAGTCCGCCCAGCTCCAGCGTGCGCATGCCTAGTCGATAGCCGCCGGGGGCGTGCGCGAGCCAGCGTAGCCGGATCATCTGGTCGAGGATGCGATGCACCGTCGAGCGCGGCAGGCCGGTGCGTTCGGAGAAACCGAGCAGGGTGAGGGTGGGTGTCGCGCCGTCGAAAGCGTCCAGTATCAACGTCATTCGCTCGATCATGGACACCGGCGGCTGCGGCGGCCGGGCGGACACCTGTCCCGTATACAACTCGCCGGACTGGGGAGGGGTCACCGCCTCGACCGTCATAGCTCACCTCCACTGGTGCTCGCCTAGAGCTTAGAACACGTTTGTGTCACCCATCACAGTGCCTCGGCGCGCGCGAAGTGGAATCCCGGAAACTACGGAGACCACTACGGATCTTCTCGGTAGCCGGGAACGAACCTTGACAGCTATGCCGCGCTGCCCGCTAACCCACCAAGGCGTACAACCACTCTCGCGTGTAGCGCTCGGCGAGCAGCGGCAGGAAGTTGTCGATGGTGGCGTGGGCGGCAACATGGTCGTAGGCCGAGCGGAGGAACTGTTCGATGGCAGCGTCGTCGACGAGTCCGTCGAACTCCGCCGCCAGGCGGGTGGCCGCGGCGTGCAGGGCGACCGCTTGATCGAGCGACGGATCGTGCGGATTGGGCGAGGTAACAGGGCTCTTCACAGCAGGCTCCCGATCGTGACGAGGTGCGATGAGCGCATGCGCTAGCGTCGGCATGCCTCATGGAGTCGAGTACCCATCGACCAACGCCGAACACATCTGGGCCGCCCCGACCCTGCTGAATAGAACAGGTTCTTGTCTGCCGCGCGGCCGCGTGCCACCCTGATGGCATGGATCTCGCCGCCATCGAAGCCGTCCGTCAGCTCAAGTACCGATACTTCCGGACGCTCGACCTCAAACGGTGGGACGAATTCGCCGACACCCTCGCCGTCGACGCCGCAGGCCGCTACGGCACCCACGCGCTCGGCGAACCCCTCACCCTGGACGGCCGCGCGGCCATCACCGCGTTCATGCGCGACAACCTCGGACCATCGATCGTCACGGTGCATATCGCGAATCATCCCGAGATCGCCGTCGACGGCGAGATCGCCACCGGCTCATGGGCTTTCGAGGACACCGTGCTCGCCACCGACCACGGCGTGCTCATCCGCGGCGCCGGGTACTACGCCGACACCTACCGCCGCGACCCCGACGGCAACTGGCGCATCACCTCGACCAGTTACCAGCGAATCTACGAATCCATGCAGTCCCTCGCAGACACCCCCAGCCATCAACTGCTGACCAATATGTGGGCCACACCGACACCGAAATAGTGTCTGCAAACACGGAATTCAACTCTATTCCGACGGCTTCCTGATTGCAGTGTCTTACCGATTCCCACTGTGTCAGCTGCCCAGGTCAGCGCCCTCGTAAGCCGATTGATTATCCGTCCCGGAGCGGGGGGCGGCCCCAGTCGCGGAGCGGATGCCAACTCGACCGCGGTCCGGCTCCGGTGCCGACACCGTGGATTTTCCGACGCGTCCCAAGGCAAACACCAGCACAGCTACTCCGAGAAGTGCGGCGAGCATGATCCAGACCGCGCCGACGTGCATAGCGTGGATAAACGCGTGATCGGCAGCCTGCGCAAGAGTCGACTGGTGGATCTCGGCGGCAACATGCCGCGCCTGTTCCGCGGAGACCCGTACTCGTTCCTGTACGGCCTCCGGTACATCGCTCAGCGCGGGTTCGATCGCGCGACGATATGCGATCGACATGATCGTGCCGCCTACTGCGATCCCGATCACGCTGCCGGTCTGTCGCGCGGTGTGGATGACGGCCGACCCGGCACCGGCCCGTTCCATCGGCAGGGTGCTGATCAGTGCTCCCGTCACTGGCATCATCATGCCGACCGAAAGGCCCTGGACGAACAACAAGATCTCGATCCAGATCAGTGGGGTTTGCAGTCCGAGCAACCCGAACGCGCCCATGGATAGCGCCACCACGATCAGTGCCGGCACGGCGACAGCACGTAGTGACCATCGGCGTACCAGACCCGCGCCAAGGGGCGCACCCACGATCGCGCCGACCGCGGTCGGGATATTGGCCAAGCCTGCCTTCAGCGGCGAGAAGCCAAGTGCACCTTGCAGATAAAACGCATTATAAAAAGTGATGGCGGCCACCGAAAAGAAGACCAATGCCATGGCCGCGTTGCCGCCGCCGAATACCCGTTGCGCGAGCAGTCGGGGATCGAAACTGCGTTCCTTGATTCGCAGTTCTACGAGCACGAAAGCTGTCAGCAAGACCAGTCCGACGGCGATCGGCGCCCAGACGTCCGGGCGGCCCCAGTCGATTACCTGCCCCGCACGGATCAGCCCGTATGCCAGCGCCGCGAGCCCACTGATCGAAAGCAGCATCCCAGCCGGGTCCAGCGGCCGCACGGTGGGGCTGCGGAAATTGGGGACCAGCATGGCGATCCCGATCAATGCCAGCACCACAACCGGGACGTTGACGAGAAAAACCGAGCCCCACCAAAAATGACCGAGCAGGATCCCGGCCAGCACCGGGCCCGCAGCCATTCCGACACCGGCGGCTGTTGCGGAAATGGAGATCGCGGTTACTCGGACGGGGCCGGTGAAGGTCCACAAAAGAATGGCAAAGTTAGCTGGCATGATCAGCGCGGCGCCGATTCCCATCACGGCTCGGGCGGCGATCAATTGGCTTGGGTCACCTGCGAACGCCGCCCATATCGAGGCCCCGCCGAAGATCACCACTCCGGTTGCGAGCACAGTCCGGTGGCCAAAACTGTCGCCCAGCGCGCCTGCGGTGAACATGAATGTGGCGAAGACCAAAGTGTATGCGCCCGTGGCCCATTGAAGCTCAGCCGGGCTGGCACCCAGCCCGTTGACCGGGTCCGTCAGGGTTTCCAAGGTGACACTGAGGATGGTGTTGTCCACCCAGATCACCAGCTGGGAGAACATGAGGACAGCAAGGATCAACCACTGCCTGGACTTCGGCAGTGTTGGGGACGCGGTCATAAACACCTTCGGATATCGATCGGCGAGAACTGAACGACTGGACCATAAGCAAACTCCACCGCGCCGTCAATCTTAGAATTTCTTGTCACAATAGTTGCGGCCCAAGGGACTATATGCCCTCTGAAAGATTTGCGGGCTGAATAATTTTGTGCCCTTTGCCGAATTTGCGACTCGAAGGACTTTATGCCCCTGGAGGACAACATCGTCACGGCCGCGGGGGTATCAGCCGGTATAGATCTCGGGTCTGCTCGCCGTTGTGCCCGACGCGGGCACGCGGATCGGTCCACTTTCGAGGTGGTGGCGCTGGACGGGGCGGTCGTGTCAGCGGATGCTCCTACTATGTCTTCCCTAGCGCCCGATGAGTTCTCGTCCGAAGTCACCTACCTCAACACCGCCTCCTACGCGCTTCCGTCCGCGCGAGCGCTGACCGCTATTCGCGACACGAACGCGCAGTGGGCGGCGGGCCGGGGCGGTCCGATGACGAACGACTACCTGATCCCCCGGCTGCGCGAGTCGTTCGCCCGGCTGCTGGCCGGCGCCACCGCGGACGACATCGCGCTCGGCAGCGCCGCCTCCCAATTGATCGGTCCGGTCGCCATCGCGCTGCCGCCGGGAGCCGAGGTGCTGGTCGCCGAGGGCGAATTCTCCTCGGTGACCATGCCTTTCCTGCACCGCGGCGATCTGGTGCTGCGGGTGGTACCGCTGGAGCGGCTGATCGAGGAGGTGCGGCCGGAGACCGCGCTGGTCGCGGTGAGCGTGGTGCAATCGGCCGATGGGCGGATGACGGACCTACCGGCGCTGCGGGCCGCCACCCGAGCGCACGGCGCGCGGCTGCTGGTGGATGCCACCCAGGCGGCGAGCTGGCTGCCGATGACCTTCGCCGACGCCGACTACTGGGTGTGCTCGACGTTCAAGTGGCTGATCGGCGCGCGCAGCGTCTCCTTCTTCGCCGCGGGCCCGGAGGCGACCGAATCGCTCCGGCCGGTATCGCCGGGCTGGTACGCGGCCGCGGATCCGTGGGCCGAGCTGTACAACCCGGTCAAGCTGCCGACCACCACCCGGCGCTTCGATTCCACGCCGGACTGGCTCGGCGTCATCGCCGCGAGCGCGGGGATCTCCCTGATCGAGGAGTTGACAGTCGAGAAGATCAACGCGCACAACCTCGAGCTGGCCGACCGGTTCCGCGTCGGGTTGACCGACATCGGGCTGTCGGTGGTGCCGAACGGCTCGCCGATCGTCACCGTGCCCGGTGCGGGTGACGCCGCGCCCCGGTTGGCGGAGGCCGAGGTCATCACCTCCGCGCGTAATGGCGGGCTGCGCTTCTCCTTCCATCTGTACAACGCCGCCGAGGACGTCGATCGGGCGCTGGAAGTTCTGGCGGCCGAATAACTCACACCTCGACCGAGGCCGACGGCGATGATTCGCGCGCCCAGGTGGCGTCGCGGCATCGCTGCCTGGCCCGGCCGATACCTTCGATCTCGACCTCGACTACGTCGCCGTCGCGCAGGTATGGAAAACGACCCGAAAGCGCCACGCCCGCAGGGGTTCCGGTGTTGATGATGTCGCCGGGTTCGAGGACGGCGTAGTGGGACAGGTGCCGGACGAGGTAGCCGACGTCGAAGATGAGGTCGGCGGTGCTGGAGTCTTGGCGCGGTTCGCCGTTCACGAAGGAACGCAGCCGCAGGTTTCCCGGGTCGAGCCGGTCGCGCGGGACGAGTGCGGGGCCGAGCGGGTTGAAGGTCTCGCAGCACTTGCCTTTGGACCATTGCCCGCCCGATTGTTCGAGCTGGAAGGCGCGTTCGGAGACGTCGTTCGAGATCGTGTATCCCGCAATGTGATTCATCGCCTCGTCGACGGTGTCGAGGTAGCGTGCGCGTCGGCCGATCACCACCGCGAGTTCTACCTCCCAGTCGGTCTTGTGGGAGTCGCGTGGGATCAGCACGTCGTCGTAGGGGCCGACCACGGTGTTGGGGGTCTTGAAGAAGACGACGGGGGTTTGCGGCGGGGCCGAACCCGATTCCGCGGCGTGCGCGGCGTAGTTCATGCCGATGCACCACACCGCGTGCGGGCGGGCGATCGGGGCGCCGATGCGCTCGCCTGCGAGGTCGATCCGGGGCAGCCGTTCCGCGGCCAGTGCCGCGGCGACGGCCTCGATGCCGTCGGCGGCGAGGAAGCCACCATCGATGTCCGCGGTGAGCGAGCGCAGGTCGTAGGCGTGGTCGCCGTCGACGACGATCGGACGCTCCGCGCCCAGCTCGCCGATGCGCTGCAACTTCATTCGGGTTCTCCTTCGGTCATCCAGGTCGGTGCGAGGGGCAGTTGGTAAGTGCGCCAAGCGACTTCGGTCAGCACCTGAACGCGGTCGGCAGGGGTCAGGTCGGCCAGTGTCTCCAGCGTGGTCTGCCATACGGTCCGATACGACGCGGCGGTGAGCGTGAAAGGCCAGTCGCCGCCGAGCATCAGCCGCCCCGGCCCGAAGCAGGCCAGCGCGTGGTCGACGTAGGGTTGCCAGCGCCGGGCGGTGATCTCGGCGCCGGATACCGTGGCCAGTCCGGATATCTTGGCGACCACGTTCGGCTGGGCCGCCGCCTCGGCGAGCAGGTCGGCCCATGGTTGCCACTCGCCGGTCGCGATGGGCGGCTTGCCGAGGTGGTCCAGGACAATGGTCAGGTCGGGGTGCTCGCGCGCGATCAGCGGCACCTGCGCGAGCAGATCCGGTCGCTCGGCCACCGCGTCGAACACCAGTCCCGCCTCGGCGAGCAGCACGAGACCCGCCGAAACCTCGGGCCGTAGTAGCCATTTCGGGTCAGGGTCGCGGTGGATCATGTGGCGGACGCCAGCGAACTCCGGATGCGCCCGCAGCCAGGGCAGCTCGGCGGCCACGAGATCGGGCCGATGCAGCGGCAGCCAGCCGACCACGGCGGACGGCAGCGGCGAGGCCGTCGCGGCGGCAAGCAGCGCGCGATTCTCGGCCAGCGAATCGGCGGCCTGGACCAGGACGACCGCGCCGACATCGTGCTCGGCCAACGCCGGCTGCACGTCCGCCAGGGCGTAGTTGCGGTACAAAACATCCGATGTCTCGTCCAGCCAGTCGTACTCTACGCCGAATGTTCCGCCGTCTATCCGCCAAATATGGAGGTGGGAGTCTACAGTCATCGGAGGCATAGCTTCACATCCTCGAGGGCGAAGGAAACAGGTGTCGGTCACCGACGACGCGATTGCGAAGATCAAGGCGATGATCATCTCGGGCGACCTCGAGCCGGGCGCGCGCCTGCCCCGCGAAGCGGACCTCGCCGCCGAGCTCGGCGTCTCGCGCAACTCGTTGCGCGAAGCGGTCCGCGCGCTCTCGCTGGTCCGGATCCTGGACGTGCGCCAGGGCGACGGCACCTACGTGGCGAGCCTGGAGCCCAAGTCGCTGCTCGACGCGATGAGCTTCCTGCTCGAATTCCATCAGGACAACTCGGTATTGGACGTGCTCGGCATCCGGCGCATCCTCGAGCCCGCCGCCACCGCGTTGGCCGCGCAATCGATGACCGAGGACGGCATCGCGCACCTGCGCACCCTCGTCGTGCCCGAGACCACCTCGGTGACCGAGCTGGTCGCGCTGGATCTCGAGTTCCACGGCGCGATCGCGGCCGCCTCCGGCAACAAAGTGCTTGCCTCCCTGTTGGATTCGCTGTCGCTGCCGACGACGCGAGCCAGGATCTGGCGCGGCATGACCGAGGAGCGCGCCTTCGAGCGCACCGTCGCCGAGCATCGCGGCATCTGTGACGCGATCGCCGCCCGCGATCCGGAGTTGGCGCAGGCGCGCGCACTGGCGCACGTGGCGGGCGTCATGGAGTGGCTGCGCCGCGCGGCGGGCTGACCACGGACGGCGGGTCATGCGCGCCGGTCCAGTTCGTGCCAGAGGCCTTCCGGGACAGCGATATTCAGCATCGCGATGGTGTCTTCGACTTCATCCTCGGTGCCCGCGCCGATGACGGTGGCGGCGACCGCGGGGTTACGGCGTGGGAACTGGAGTGCGGCGGCACGCAGGGGGACATCGTATTTCGCGCAGATTCGCTCCATCGACTGTGCACGTTCGATGGTGGCGCGCTGGGCGGGCCGATAGTCGAACGTGGTCCTGCGCAACGGGTCAGCCAAGATCCCGCTGTTCAGCACACCGGCGACGAGTACTCGAACGCCTCGGTGCGCGCATTCGGGGAGTAGCTCGGCTTCCGCGCGCCGGTCGAGCAAGGTGTACCGTCCGGCGATCATGACGTGATCGATGGTCGTTTCCCGCACGAAGCGCAGCGCGACGTCCACGTCGTTGACGCCGACTCCGATGCCGGAAACTGTGCCCGCGTCACGCATTCGGGTCAGCTCGGGCACGGCCTCGGCGAGTGTCTGGTCCTGATAGTCGTCCGGATCGTGGATCAGTAGCTGGTCGACCCGGTCCAGGCCGAGACGCTCGAGTGATTCTTCCAGCGATCGGCGCACACCTGCCGCCGAATAGTCGCGGCGCCGTGCGCGTTTCGGCGCTCCATAGAAGTCGTCGGCGCCGTCGGGTGCCAGCGGATCGTCGTAGAGCAACCGGCCCACCTTGGTGGAGATCGTGTACTCCGACCGTGACTTCAGGAATCGGCCGAGACGCTCCTCGCTCAGGCCCGCGCCGTAGTGCGGCGCGGTATCGAAGGCGCGAATGCCCGCATCCCAGGCCGCCGCGATACCCGCCTGCGCGGCGGCCTCGTCGATCGCACGGAACAGGCCCGCGTAACCAGCTCCGCCCAGGACAATGTCGGCTACGTCATTCACCCGCACCGTCCGAAGGATCGAGCTCCCACACCACCGGCAACGCCGCATCGGCGCCGACGGCCGAATAGTCGTGTGCCGCTTCGAGATACTCGTTGATCCGCAGCTGCCATTCGACGTTGACGGGCAGCTCGGCCAACCGGCTCAGCAGCACATCGTAGGCGGCACAGTCGATCACGTGGAACAGGTCGGTGCCGCTGCGCCAGATGGTCCAGGACGTGGCCCCGGCAGCCCTGATGGCGGCGACGAGTTCGCCGGGTACCGCACGATGTGCCGCCTCATATTCGGCCTCGGCACCGGGTTTCAGCTTGGTGTGCAACGCGATTCGCACGCTCACTCCTGCCGTCGTCCGCTGGCGATGCGGGTAATCACCAAGGCGACCAGGATCAGCGCGCCGTTGATGAACTTCAGCGAGTCGGCGCTGACCCCGCCGTAGGACAGCAGCTTCTGGATCAGCGTGAGGATCAGCACGCCGAAGAACGCGCCGAGCACCGAGCCGCGTCCGCCGTTGAGCGCGACACCGCCGATCACGCAGGCCGCGAACACCTGGAAGATCATCCCATCGCCCTGGCTCACCTGCACGCTGGCGAACTGTCCCGAGTAGATGAGGCCACCGATCGCGGCGAGGCCACCCGCGACGACCAGCACGGCGATGACGACATTGTCGGTGCGGATACCGGCGGCCCGCGCGGCGGCCTCGTTGCCGCCGACGGCATAGAGCGCGCGTCCGGCCGTCGTATAGGTGAGCACGAGATAGCCGACGAGGAACAGCGCCAGGCACAGCGCCACATCGACCGGCACCCCCAATATCCTTGTGTTCCCGAGCCATTCGACCGACGGCGGGATCTTGGTGAGGGTGAAACCCTCGGTGAGGAAGGTGAGCAGGCCGCGCAGCGCGATGAGCATCGCCAGGGTGACGATGAAGCCGTTCAACCCGAACCGCACGATCAGCACCCCGTTCAGCGCGCCGACGGCGAGGCCGACGAGCAACGCGATCGGGATGGCCATCCACGGCGAGGTCCAGGTGAAGGCGCCCACCTTCGCGGTGCCCATGGTCGCCCAGATGGCGACGCCGGGGGCGAGCCCGAAGGTCGACTCCAGCGACAGGTCCATCCGCCCGACCACCAGCACCAGCACCTCGGCCAGCACGATGAGCGCGATGCCGCTCATCGAGGTCAGCACGTTGGTGAGGTTGGCCGACGAGACGAAGTTGGTGTTGATGAAGTAGCCCACCACCAGCACCAGCAGGATCGGCGGCACGAGCAGGAAGTCGCGCAGCGCGCCCCAGCGCAACGCAGGCAGCCGTCGAGTCGCGGCGGACCCGGGGGCGGTAGCGATCATGACAGTCCTTCCATCGCGGCGACCAGTTCCTTGTCGCCCCAGCCCTGTTCGAATTCCTGCGCGATCCGGCCCTGCACCATCACCAGGACGCGATCGCAGTCGCGCAGATCGTCGAGTTCGTCCGACACCACCAGCACGGCGGTGCCGCGGTCCGCGGCGTCGCGCACCACACCGCGCAGCGTTTCCTTCGACCGGACGTCCACCCCTGCCGTCGGTGTGATCAGCACCAGCACCGCGGGCTCGGTGGCCAACGCGCGGGCGAACACGACCTTCTGCTGATTGCCGCCGGACAGTTCGGCAACACTCTGATCTGGCCCTTCGGTTTTGATGCCCAGATCATCGATAGCCCTGCCCGCCACCGCGTTCCGGGTGCGACGGGACAGCAGCCCGCGCCGCCCGAGCCGTCGCGGCACGGTCAGGGTGGCATTGTCGGCCACGCTCATCTCCGGAATCAGGCCCTCCTCGTGCCGATCACGGGGCACGAAGCCGATCCCCGCGTCGAGCGCGGCCCGAACCCCGCCGTGGCGTAGCCGATTACCGGATACGAGAATGGAACCCGCTGCCGCCCTGTGTAATCCGACGATGGTCTCGGCGACCTCGATCCGGCCGCTGCTGCCACCGCCCGCGAGGCCGACGATCTGCCCGGGCTTGACCTCGAAACCCACCTCCTCGAATTCGCCCGCCCGCGAAAGCCCTTCGACCCGCAGCGTCGGCGCCGCCGTGCCGTCGGGATCGCGCCGCGCGACCGGCGTCTCGAGTTCGACCGAATCGCCGGTCATCGCGGCGATCAGGTCTTTCTTGCCGAGCTCGGCCACCGGCGCGGTCAGCACCTGCCTGGCATCCCGGAAAACGGTGATGTCCTGGCAGATTTCGTAGGTCTCGTCGAGGTGATGGGAGATGAACAGGAACGTGACGCCCTGCGTCTGCAGATCGCGGATCCTGGTGAACAGCCGCTTGATCGCGGGTCCGTCGAGTTGGGCGGTCGGCTCGTCCAGGATGATGAACCGCGCACCGTGCGAGAGCGAGCGGGCGATCTCGACCAGCTGACGGTGCTCCACGGACAGGTCACGGGCGACGGTATCGACGTCGACCGGCACCGACCAGGTGTCGAGTAGTTCGCGGGCGTACCCGCGTACCTTGCGCCAGTTGATGATTCGGCTGCCGAAGCCCTGACTGTTGACGAACAGATTCTCCGCCACCGACAGATCCGGAATGATCGTCGACTTCTGATATACGCACGCCACCCGGGACCGCCACCCGTCCCGGTCGGCGGGCGACGGCGCCGGGAGACCATTGAACCGCACCTCCCCCTCATCGGGAGTCGCGAGTCCGGTCAGGATCGACACCAGGGTCGATTTCCCGGCACCGTTACGCCCGACCAGCGCGTGGGTCCGGCCCACGTCCACCCGCAGGCCGACCCGGTCGAGCGCGAGCACGTTGCGCCCGAACCGTTTCGACACGTCGATCGCTTCGGCGATCGGTTCGCCGGTCATCCGCCGTGGCCCCAGAGGCCGGGCGCGGTGGGGGTCAGGGTGTCGAGTTCGCCCACCTTGCCGCCCGCCCGGGTGACGACGGGCGCGGGCAGCTGGTCTTCGAGCGCGCCGCCGACACCGGTGTCGATGATCGTCGACCCGTGGTCGGTGGGGCCCGGGGTGAACTTGCGGCCGTCGACGGCGGCCTTGGCATAGAACGCCGCGTACTGCGCGTACAGGTCGGCGGGCTGGGAAATGGTGGCGTCGATCTCGCCCGCCGCGATGGCGTCCAGCTCTGCCTTGATGCCGTCGTTCGACACGATCGTGATATGGCCTGGCGCACCGGCTTTCACCAGTTTGTTGCTGCGCCGCAGCAAGGCCATCGTCGACTGCAGGAACACCCCGCCCGCCTGCATGTAGATGCCGTTGATGTCGGGGTCGGTCAGCAGTTTGTCCTGTAGGCCGGAGACGGCGCGATCGCCCTTCCAGTCGGTCGGGATCTCGATCACCTTGATGCCGGGGTAGCGCGTTTTCATGCAGTCCGCGAACGCCTCCGACCGATCACGGCCGTTGATCGAACTCAGGTCGCCCTGGAATTCGACGACTTTGCCTGCGCCCCCGAGGGTTTCACCGAGATACACGCACGACTTGGTGCCGTAGGCGCGATTGTCCGCGCGGACAACCATGTACACACCGCCGCTGTCGGGACGGGTGTCGACGCTGACCACCGGCACGTTCTTCGCGGCGGCCGCGGTGAGGGCGGGTTTTACCGCGGCGGTGTCCTGCGGCGCCATGATGATCGCCTTGACGTTCTTGGACAGCAGGGTGTCGACGTTCGACTTGAGCCGGTTGGCGTCGTTGTCGGAGGAGGTGTTCTCCAGCTTCACGCCCGCGGCAGCGGCTTTCGGGCCTAGATAGCCCGCGTAGGCGCTCCAGAAGTCGGAGTCCGAGCGCGGCTGGTCGGCGCCGACGAGGACGCCGTTGTCCGCGCCGACGCCGACGGTGACGGCCGGGGCGCTGTCGCCGGTGCCGGTGGACTCCCGGGAACAGGCGACGCCCGAGGCGATGACCAGTGTGGCGCCGAGGGCTACGCCGATGATGCTGGCGGTTTTCATGGGTTCTCCTGCTGTTGGGTCGTGCGGGCCTGCGGATCCGCGCGCCACGCGGCTCCGGTCGGATAGGCGTAGTCGCGTAACGAGTCGGGCAGCATTTCGGCGCTGAACCCTGGCTCGCGCGGGGCGAGGTACCGGCCACCGACCACGCGGACCGGATGCCGGAAATGCTCGTGCAGATGGTCGACGAATTCGATCACCCGATCCTGGGTGGTTCCGGTGATCGCGACGTAGTCGATCATCGCCAGGTGCTGGACCAGCTCACACAGCCCGACGCCGCCCGCGTGCGGCACCACCGGGACGCCGAACTTGGCCGCCAGCAACAGGATTGCCAGATTCTCGTTGACTCCGGCGACCCTGGCCGCGTCGATCTGCAAGAGGTCGACCGAGCCCGCTTGCAGCAGCTGTTTGAACAGGATCCGGTTCTGCCCGTGCTCGCCGGTCGAGATCCGCACCGGCGCGACCCGGCGGCGGATCTGCGCGTGGCCGAGGATGTCGTCCGGGCTGGTCGGTTCCTCGACCCAGGCCGGATTCGCCTGCGCCAGCCGGGAAATCCAGTCTACCGCCGCGTCGACATCCCAGCGCTGGTTCGCGTCGACGGCGAGCCCGATGTCGGGTCCGATCGCCGCCCTGGCGACCTTGACCCGGCGCACGTCCTCGTCCACGTCGCGGCCGACCTTGATCTTGATGGTGCCGAATCCGTCGGCCACCGCCTGGCGGGCGAGGCGGGCGAGCTTGTCGTCGGAGTAGCCGAGCCAGCCAGGTGAGGTCGTGTATGCCGGATACCCGGTATCGAGCAGGCGGGCCGTGCGCTCGGCCCGGCCGGGCTCGGCGCGGCGCAGGATCTCCAGTGCCTCATCGGGTGTCAGGGCGTCGGTGAGATAGCGGAAGTCGATCAGGTCGACGAGCTGTTCCGGTGACATCTCGGAAACCAACTGCCACAACGGTTTTCCGGCCAGCTTCGCGGCAAGGTCCCAGGCGGCGTTGAGCACCGCGCCCACCGCCATCTGCATGACGCCCTTTTCCGGTCCGAGCCAACGCAGTTGGGAATCGGCGGCCAGGTCGCGGGCGAATCCTCCGAGGTTCCCGACGAGCTCGGCCACCGAGCGTCCGACGACCAGATGCTCGAGCGACTGGATGGCGACGCGTTGCACGTCGTTGCCGCGGCCGATGGTGAAGGCGAATCCGTGCCCCGCCGGTCCCGCCGGGTCGTCGGTGCGAAGGATCACGTAGGCCGCCGAATAGTCGGGGTCGGGGTTCATCGCGTCCGAGCCGTCCAGCTCGCGCGACGTCGGGAACCGGACGTCTAGGGTGTCCAGCGCCGTGAGGTGCGCCATAGGGTGATCCTCGTTCCAGATAGTGATCTGGGTCACGACTATACATCGGATGTCTGTCTGCGCAATGGGAGATTCGAGATTCGTCAATCCTGGTTGCGCAGTGGCAATCTGGCGCGAGCACTGGCGATCGGTGTTATGTTCGCCTGAGTCAAACATCGGACCTGTCCGGAAACGAACTCGTGCACCGGAATCGAGGCGAGAAGGTGGTCGATATGACATCGCATGGCACGTTCGACGGGCTGGTGGCGGTGGTCACCGGTGGTGCGTCCGGCATCGGCAAGGCGGTCTCCGAGACGTTCGCGGCGGCGGGCGCGCGGGTGGCGGTCCTCGATCTGAATCCCGGTGACGCGGCGGAGGTCGCCCTGCGCTGCGATGTCGCCGAGGACGAATCGGTCCGAGGCGCGATCGCCGGCGTCATCGACGCGTTCGGGCGGATCGACATCCTCGTCAACAACGCGGGCATCGGCGCGCAGGGGACCATCGCGGACAACTCCGACGACGAATGGCGGCGAGTGTTCGAGGTCAACGTCCTCGGCACGGTGCGCGTCTCCCGTGCGGCGCTCCCCTACCTCCGACAGTCCCCCGCAGCCGCGATCGTCAACATCTGCTCGATCGCGGCCACCACCGGGCTGCCCGATCGCGCGGCCTACAGTGCCAGTAAGGGCGCGATACTGTCGCTCACTCGCGCCATGGCCGCCGACCACCTCGCGGAGGGTATTCGGGTGAACTGCGTCAATCCTGGAACGGTCGACACGCCCTGGGTGCAGCGGCTGCTCGCGGCCAGTGCGGATCCCGACGCCGAAATGGCCGCGTTGCGGGCGCGTCAGCCGCACGGGCGGCTGGTCACACCGGCGGAAGTCGCAGGCGCCGTCGCGTATCTGGCCGGTCCGGCGGCGGCGTCCATCACCGCGACGATGTTCGAGGTCGACGGCGGCATGCATTCCCTGCGCTTGCGGGCCGCGACACCGGCGGCCGGGTGACCGCGCGCAGAGTGCCGCGGCCCCGCGAGCTCGCGCCGTTGGTCAGGTTTCAGCGTCCGTTCGGTGGCCGAAAGCGCAAACTCGCTCGCGCCCAGACGATCTGGGACCTGCGGGAGCTGGCCCGCAAGCGCACCCCCAAGGTCGCGTTCGACTACACCGACGGCGCCGCCGAGGCCGAGATCAGTCTCGATCGGGCCCGGGAAGCGTTCTCCGACATCGAGTTCCAGCCCGCGATCCTGCGTAACGTCGGTACCACGGACACCGCCGTGCAGGTGCTCGGCAAGACCGCCGCACTGCCGTTCGGTATCGCGCCCACCGGGTTCACCAGGATGATGCACACGGCCGGCGAGCTGGCGGGGGCGCGGGCCGCCGAACGCGCGGGCATCCCGTTCACGTTGTCCACGATGGGAACCGCGGCCATCGAGGACGTCGCCGCAGGTGCCGGACCCAACGCCCGCAACTGGTTTCAGCTCTACATGTGGACCGACCGCGATCGTTCACTCGCGCTCATCGAACGAGCCGCCAAGGCGGGATTCGACACGCTCGTCGTCACGGTCGACGTACCCGTAGCGGGGAACCGACTGCGCGACGTGCGCAACGGCATGACCGTGCCGCCATCGATCACCCTGTCCGGTGCGCTCGACGCCCTGCGCAGGCCATGGTGGTGGTGGGACTTCCTCACCACCGAACCGCTGGCGTTCGCCTCGCTCGATCGGTGGTCGGGAACGGTGGCCGAACTGCTCGATTCCATGTTCGACCCGACCGTCAGCTTCGACGACCTGGTCTGGATCAGACAGACCTGGCCGGGCCGGATTCTGGTGAAGGGCGTGCAGACGGTCGCCGACGCGAAGCGCCTCGCCGGACTCGGTGTCGACGGCATCGTCCTGTCGAATCACGGTGGACGCCAACTCGATCGCGCGCCCGTCCCGCTGCACCTGCTGCCCGCCGTGGTGCGCGAGGTGGGCGACGACATGGAGATCCACCTCGACACCGGCATCATGCACGGTGCCGACATCGTCGCCGCCCTCGCCCTCGGCGCGCGGTTCACCCTCGTCGGGCGCGCCTACCTGTACGGGCTGATGGCCGGTGGCGAGGCCGGTGTCGACCGCACGATCGACATCCTCCGCACCCAGATCATCCGGACCATGCGGCTACTCGGTGTCAGTTCGATCGAGGAACTCGAGCCGACACACGTACGTTTGCTCGAGCGGTATCGCTCCCGCGAATAGGGTTACCGCTGTGCGGGTTTGGTGATCAGGGGTAGATCAAGGGCGGTCAGGATGCCCGGGGGCGCTTGGACCACGGCGGGGATGGCGTTGACGATGCGCATGGCGGTGGCGAGGAGAGTGGCGTGATTGTGGTCGCCGTGGTGGCTCGAGGTCACCAGGTCCATGGCGTAACTGGGTTCGCCGGTGATCTCGACGCGGTAAGAGCCTTCGTGGTGCGCGGGTTGTGGCCAGTCGGGACAGAGGTCGGGGTGCAGGCGGGTGACGTGTTCCAGGACGGTGACCGGGGTGTCGCCGACCATGCCGCGCACCTCGAAACGCAGTGCGGCGGCGGTGCCCTCGGCGATGTGGCCGGTGGCGATGTCGAACGAGTGGCTGGCCGGGATTCGCTGGTAGGTCTCGGTGACGGCGTCGAGGGTGACGCCGATGCCCGCGGCGAGCTGGCGGACGGTGCCGCCCCAGGCCAGTGACAGCACGCCCGGTTGGAGCAGCATCGGGATGTCGTCCAGGGGCTTGCCGAATCCCATGATGTCGAACATGACTTCGCGGTTGTCGTAACTGGCGTAGTCGACGATCTCGATGCAGCGGAGCTCATCGATGCGCAGACAGGTGCCGGCCAGTGCCAGCGGGAGCAGATCGTTCGCGAAACCGGGGTCGATGCCGTTGACCCACAGTGTTGAATTGCCCTGCGCCGCAGCCTCTTGGATCGGCTTCAGTAGTTCGTCGGGCAGCACGCCGTAGGGGTACTGGAAGAACACGGGGGCGCAGGCGACGACATTGATTCCGGCGCTGAGGATCCGTTGCAGGTCGCCGATGGCATCCATCAAGCGGTTGTCGGTCATCGAACAGTAGACGACACAGTCGGGGCGCGCGGCGAGGATTGCGCCGGTGTCCGTTGTCGCGGCTACGCCGACCGAATGCTCCAGCCCGGCAATGGTTCCGGCGTCCATGCCGTCCTTCTTCGGGCCCGACACCCACACGCCGGACAGTTCCAGGTCGGGGTTGGCGATGACGCCCGCGAGGGCGTGCCGACCGACATTGCCGGTGCCCCACTGCACTACTCGATAAGTCATGTCACAGATCCTGAATCGGGATGTCGAGGTTAGGGGTGATCAAGCCGCCGTCGGGTTCTAGCACCTTGCCGGTGAGGTACTTGCCCGCCGGGGAAACCAGGTACAAAGCGGCCGCGGCGATGTCCTCAGGATCGCCGATGCGGTGCAACGGCGTCTTGGTTTCCAATTCGGTGCGCATCGCGTCGTTGCTCGCGACTATCTCCAACGCGGAGGTCAGGATCGAGCCCGGCGCAATGGCATTCACGCGGATGCGCGGGTTCAGGTCCAGCGCGGCCAGTTTGGTGTAGTGCGCCAATGCCGCTTTGGCGGTGCCGTAGGCCGCGAACGCGCGACCCGGCAGCCGGCCCATGGTCGAGGTGATGTTGAGAATGGAACCGCCACCGGCGGTTTCGAGGATACGGGGCACCGCGGCGCGGACCAGGGCGTGCGCGTTGGTGACGTTGAAGTTGAACGCGTCGACGAGCGCCTGCGGTGTGGTGTCGAGCAGCGGACACGGCATGGCGCCGCCGACGTTGTTGACCACGATGTCCAGTCGGCCGAAGCGCTGCACCGCGATCTCGGCGAGTGCCGCGGTGGCGTCGATATCGCTCAGGTCCGCGGGCACCACGTGGGCGTGGCGTCCCAGGGCGGTCACTCGCTCGGCCACCTCGTCCAATTGACTCTTGGTGCGAGCCGCGATAACGACATCCGCGCCCGCCTCCGCGAAGGCCACCGCGATCGCGGCACCCAAGCCGCGGCCCGCGCCGGTCACGATGGCGACCTGCCCGTCTAGGCGGAACCGATCCAGAATCATGCGCGCTCCATTCATGCCTTGCGCGACCCCGCGCAGACCTGCGGTTGTCGAATATTCGACATCTCATGCACTAATATTCGACACATAGTAGGTTGCCCGCCCGAGCAGAAACAAGGGGTTCCGCCATGCCGGACCGATCCGCGTCCCCGCCGACCCGACGCGTCGTCGATATCGTTTCGCTGCTCGCGACGTCGACGGAACCGGTCAGCATCGCGGGGATCGCCGAGCGGCTCGACATAGCTCGCGCCACCGCGACCGCGATTCTCACGGAGCTCGACGCGGCGGGCTGGGTCGGCCGCGACGCACACCGGGGTTATGTGATCGGGCCCGCGCTGGCCGGACTGAACGGAGCCGCACTCCCCCACGGGGTCGGTGCCGTCCTCGCGACACTCGCCGCCCGGACCGGATCCGGCGCGACGTTCAGCCGCATCGAACCCGACCGTCTCACCGTGCTCGACGTCCGGCACGGCACCGACCGTGTTGTCCCGGGAATCCCTGTTGGCCATCGCATTCCACTACAGTTCCCGGCCGGGGCGAGCGTGATGCCGTGGCGATCGGCCAGTGAGCAGAACGCGTGGACCGCGACCGCCGCCGGCGCGGACCGGCGCACAGCGAGCACGTTGCTCGCCCTCGTCCGTGACCGCGGAGTCGCCGTTTTCCGGCCGCGGGCCGACGACGCGGGCCTGGTCGACCTACTGGCCGACCTGCTCGGCGCCGTGGGATCCGAACTGCTGCAACCGCATCTGCGCACCCGCGCCCTCCGCCAGCTCGCCGCGCTCACCTCGCGGCCGTTCACCAGAGCCGAACTGGATTCCGAGGAGGCGCTGCCGCTGAGCTACCTCGCGGCACCGGTATTCGACGCGACGGGCACCGCCGCCTACGAGGTACAGCTCGGCCCGCTCCGCGCGGAAGCATCCAAACCTGAACGCGAAGAGTACATTACGGCAACGCTGGACGCCGCACGCGAGCTGACGGCAGCGCTTTCCAGTGCGTCACACCGGTGATCGACAGCCGAACCTCTTTCGCTCGACTCGCCAAGACGTGGATCGGGTCGCATCCCGCGCGCCGTTCGGCCTCCCGCGCACGGAATCGCTAATCATTTCGCGCGCGGCGGCCGAAGCCGTGCGCGGCACGCACAGCTGGGCGCCGCGGGCGACCGGCTCCGGGGGCGGACGTTGTGCGCACGCTGGCCGAGCTCCGGTCCGGTCGTGCGTCGGAGGACGAGCGTCCCGACCCGCGCGGCGGCCCTGCCAGCGGGGTGCCTATCGTTGCGGGATATCAGTACGCGGACCACGCATAAGGGGTGGCGACAATAGGTAAGCAGAATCGGCGAGGGCGTACCGGGAGACGTCCGGAGAATGGTCCGACCGCCAGCTCTGGTTTCTGGTCTGCGCAACAACCGTCCGCGCCCGCGGACGCGGAGCAGATCGCCAACGCCATGATGGCCGCCGCGATGGAGACGGCACAGGGTGTTTCTGCTGCGGCGGAACGTTGCGCGACGGCGGTTACCGGTCGTGACCGGTTGACGGCGCCGGTGGAGCACGGCGCGCAGCTCGCGGGTCAGCACATCATCACCCGGGTCTTCCAGAACGGCTGGCTGCCCGAGGACATCCACCAGGCCGCGCGGCGGCACCTCGACGAGTACGCGATCGCGCTGCTGACCGACGTGATCGCCACGTACATGCAACCTTTCGCCGCCGCATCGGTCGATGAGACGTGGCGGGTACAGCTCGACGACCTCGATGCCGTCGCCTGGTGGTCACAGTCGGCGCCGCACCTCGGTCAGTGGGCGGCGAAGCACCTCCTGACGCCGATCGAGGCGGTCACCACCCTGATCCAGGCGCTGGCACTGCTGATTCGGCTGCCGCGGCTGGAACTCATTCGTCCGCTGCCCGGCACCGCGCAACCGAGCGCCGCCGTGCACCACCATGTCGACGAGAAGATCCTGAGCCGCGTCCGAGGGTTGCTCGCGAAGGCCGAGTCGACCTCCTTTCCGGATGAGGCCGAGGCGCTTTCGGCGAAAGCTCAAGAGTTGATGACCAAATACGCGCTCGACCGCGTGCTGGTCGACGCGGACACCTCCGTCCCCGATCTGCCCGGCGCGTGCCGGATCTGGCTGGACACACCGTATGTCGATGCCAAGGCGCTGCTCGTCGATGTGGTCACCAAAGCCAACCGCTGCCGGGCGATCTTCTCGTCGGCGTGGGGATTCATGACCATCGTCGGGGACGAGGGTGATCTGGAGGTCATCGAGCTGTTGACGACATCGCTGCTCGTGCAAGCCACCCGGGCGATGATCGCCAGTGGCAACCAGGCAGATCGCAGTGCCGACTCCAGAAGTCGTTCCTATCGGAAGTCGTTCCTCATCGCCTATGCGACGCGCATCGGTGAGCGGCTGGCGACGGCGAACGAAACCACCATCGCGAAATCAGCCGATCCGGAACGGCTGTTGCCGGTGCTCGCCTCGCATCAGCTCGAGGTGGACAAGGCATTCGACACCCTGTTCCCGGAGGTACGCAATCGCGGTGTCTCCATCCCCAACGCCAATGGCTGGGACGACGGTCGCGCCGCTGCCGACAGCGCGGAGCTCGGCACGCGACGTCCTATCCGGAAATAGTTCCGCGTCAAGGCAACTCGGTGGAGCCTTTACGGGCTCTGCACGGTTGAGGGTGTAGTCGTGGTCTGAACTCGCCGGTCTCGAGCAGGCGTCCGAAGTGCTCATGCGGTCTGGGCCTGAAGGGCGGGGCCGAGGAGGAGTCCACCGTCGATGACGTATTCCGACCCCGTGATGAACGAGGCGTCTGATGACGTGAGGAACAGGAGAAGACGGGTGACGTCGGTCGGCTCCCCGAGCCGGGGGATGGCGAACGGGTCGGGTGAGTAGAAGTCGGCGATTGCCGCGGTGGCGCCAGCTGCTGGTTCGTGGATGAAAGAGGTTGCGATTACGCCGGGGTGGATGGTGTTCACCCGGATGTGGTCGCGGCCGAGCTCGAGTGCTGCCGTTTGGGTGAGGCCGCGCACGGCCCACTTGCTGGCGACGTAGGGCGCATAGTGAGCCGTGCCGCCCAGGCCCATGGTTGAGGCGATGTTGACGATGACTCCTCCGGCCGCGCGACGCAGCGCGGGGGCTGCGACCTTGATGCCGAGGAAGGTCCCGGTGAGGTTGATGTCGAGGATGCGCGACCAGGTGGCCTGCTCCGTGTTTTCGATCGTTGCAGGCGGATTCTGCACACCCGCGTTGTTGACGAGCACGTTCAGGGCGCCGAAGGCGTCCTCGGCGGCACGGACAGCGGCGAACCACGAACTCTCGTCGGTGACGTCGAGGTGGGTTGAGAGAGCACGGGTTCCGAGTTCGTCGGCCAGCGCGGCGCCGCGGGCAGCGTCGATGGCGCCGATCACCACGTTCGCTCCCTCGGCGTGAAAGGCGCGGACGTGGCTCGCGCCCTGGCCACCGGTCCCGCCGGTCACGAGCACGGTCTGATTGTCGAAGCGGGTCATGAGACGTTCCTTTGGTGCGTGGGTGTCTGATCAGGAGCATCGCCGATTACGGCGACCGATGGTGAGTCGAGCGACTCACCATCAAGTCGACGCTAGGCCGTCGACGGTGGCGAGTCAAGCCACTCACCTCGTATGCTCGGTCCCATGAGCAGCGTCCTACCGACCTACCACCAGCGCGTCGCCGAGGAGAAGCGCGCGCTGATCGTGACGGCCGCGACCGCGCTGTTCCTCGAGCTGGGCTACGACCGGACGTCGCTGGCGCGGATCGCGGAGCGCTCGGGCGTCTCGCGAGCCACCTTGTTCAAGCAGTTTCCCAGCAAGGCTGCCCTGTTCGACGCCATTGTCACCGAGTCCTGGTCCCGCGCTGACGAGGAGGATCCGCCGCCAGCAGGCAACGTCGTCGACGGGCTCAGCATCATCGGCCGTCGTTACGCCGAGCTGCTAGGCCGTGCCCAGATGACCGACCTGTTCAGGATCGTCATCGCCGAGCTGCCGCGGTTCCCTGAGTTGGCCCATGCGCAGTTCTCGCACGGGAAGTTGCCCTACTTCGAGTCCGTACGCAGCTACCTCCTGGCTGAGCACGAGGCGGGAACGGTGCGGGTCGAGGACGTGGACCTCGCAGCCACCCAGTTCCTGGGCATGATCTCCAACTACGTCTTCTGGCCGACACTCCTGGTGCCAGGCTGGGAGGTGAGCGCCGAACGCGTCGCGCAGGTAGTCGACGAGGCTGTGCGCACCATCGCCGCCCGGTACGCCGCGACTGGACCAGGGTCATCCACCAACGACTGAGCCCCGCCGCTACACCCTCATCTGTGCAGAGCCTCTTTACGCTGGTTGGCGTTGAAGCGCGCTTTCTTCTGACGGTTCCCACACGTGTTCATGTCACACCATTTGCGGGTGCGACTTTGGCTGGTGTCGAAGAAGGCGGCCTGGCAGGTCGGCGATGCGCACAAGGCCAATTTTCCGTCTCGTTCGCCCGCGATGATGCTGATCGCGTCGGCGGCGATCACGCTGAGGGCATCTTCCACGCGGGAAGCCGAGCCGAGTTGCCAGCGCCGATTGCCCTCAGGCGTCAGGATCGCCGCGGCCCGACCCCGCACGCTGCGATCATTGATGACCTGGACAGCAGACTCGGGCAGGGCATCGCCGATCGCGGCCGCCGTCGCGACCGCGTGAATCGACTCCCGCAGTTCCCGGGCGAGTTCGAGCTGGGCGGTAGTGCAGGAGTCCACCGCGAGGCCGTTCACCGCCAACCAGTCGATGAGTCGCTGCGGCGTGGGGATGCGCTCTACCGCGGTGCCAAGACGCTCCGACAGAGTGCCCGTGAAACTGGTCGCCAGCACGCTACCGAGGCGAAAGTCAGGGAACCCAGCACGCATGGAACCACCATAGCTGGTTGCACGCTGGCATCGGGACATGTTAGAACCGTCTTAGCCGGTTCTATTATGACCAGGAGGTAGCATGCCACGCCCAACCAGCGACGTGCAAGCATTCGAAGCCCACGCCACCGACGCTGACCTCGACGATCTGCGCGCACGGTTGGCCGCAGCCCGGCTGCCGGAAGCTGAGACGGTCTATCGCGCCGAGCCCGACCCTCGCCGATGGGACCAGGGCGTTCCGCTCGCCGACCTCGCCGATCTCGTGAACTACTGGCGCACCGAGTACAACTGGCGGTCGTTCGAAGCACGCCTCGACCAGATCGGCCAGTTCCGCACGACCATTGATGATCTGGACATCCACTTCCTGCACCGCCGATCTGCGCGCGCGGACGCTACTCCGCTGATCTTGACGCACGGCTGGCCGGGCAGCATTGCCGAGTTCACCGATGTCGTGGACGAGCTCGCGGATCCCAAAGATGCGGCCGCGCCGGCGTTTCACGTCGTGGTCCCGTCGCTACCCGGCTTCGGTTACAGCGACAGACCTGCCACAACCGGCTGGGGCATCGGAAAGATCGCGGCTACATGGGTGGAACTGATGGAACGACTCGGCTACCCCAAGTTCGTAGCCCACGGCGGCGACTGGGGAGGCGTGATCACCACGGTCCTCGGCGGCAGGTTTCCGGAACACGTTCTCGGCATCCACACGCTGACCCCGCAGGCACCCCCCGGGATGACAACCGACGGTCTGACGACGGCCGAGCGCGCGTGGACCGAGGAAACCCGCGACTTCTGGTGCGGCCCCCGCGCGGCATTCGCGAAGCAGCAGGCGGCCCGACCGCAGACCATCGGGTACTCGCTCGTCGACTCGCCAGTCGGGCTGCTCGCCTGGATTCTCGACAAGTTCGCTGAGTGGACAGACACCGAAGACAGCCCGTTCGAGACGATTTCCAGAGACCGAATTCTCGACATCGTCACCTTGTATTGGCTGACGCGGACCGGCGCATCGGCGGCCCGCATCTATTACGAAAGCCACGGCGGTGTCAACACGTTCGACCCTGAACTCCGGGTCGATATCCCGTCGGCAATCAGTGTGTATCCCCACGACATCGAGAAGTGCCCGCGCCCTTGGGCACAGGAGCGGTACCGGCAGATCGTCCGATGGCGGTCGCCTGAAACCGGGGGACATTTTCCGTCGCTGGAGGTTCCCGAGTATTTCGTCAAGGACCTGCAAGAAGGTCTCGCGGCAGTGCTGGCAGCTACTCGGTAAACGCAAAAAGACCCCCAACAGTGTTGGGGGTCTTTCGCAATGATGTTCCGGCGGTGTCCTACTCTCCCACACCCTGTCGAGTGCAGTACCATCGGCGCTGGCAGGCTTAGCTTCCGGGTTCGGAATGGGACCGGGCGTTTCCCTGCCGCTATGGCCGCCGTAACTCTATGAAACTGTCACACTCCGTGTCCAAGGTTCACCAGGAAGAGGTTTCTTCAGGGGCCCGCGGCCCCTAAAAACCCCGACCGGTGGATGAGAACCCAGGGGGGTTCCCACCGTCCGGAGGGTGTTCAAAGGCGCAAGCCTCTGAAACTCTCACTCCGAACCCGTGAACACGGATCGTGTGTTGTTTCAGATACTGCACAGTGGACGCGTAGCTTCTTTGTTGGTAAGTCCTCGGCCGATTAGTAC
>NZ_JBITFL010000005.1:0-733682 GCF_044456045.1 Nocardia sp. NPDC051052 | reverse complement strand
CAGGCAAGGTCCGGCGCCGCTTGACCGTCGAGTTGATCGGCGAACTGGAAACGATCGACCGAAAGATCAAGGCCTCCGACAAAGAACTCCGCCAACTCATCACCGAGCGTGGTTCCACCCTCGCCGACCTCAACGGCATCGGACCAGCCGGGGCAGCACGGCTGCTTGCCGATGTCGGTGACCTCCACCGATTCCGAGACCGCAACCGGTTCGCTTCCTGGAACGGCACAGCACCATTAGATGCTTCTTCTGGCCAGCAGCAACGACATCGGCTCTCCCGCGCCGGAAACCGGAAAATCAACCGGGTCTTGCACATCATGGCCATCATTCAACTACGCAATCCCAGCGCGGGACGCACCTACTACGACCGCCGCAAAGCTGAGGGCAAAACCTCGATGGAAGCGATGCGGGCGCTCAAACGTCGCCTGTCGAACGTGATTTACGCGCGCATGCTCGCCGACCAGCAACAACGGGAAAAGGCAAGCCCGGGAGGGCAATCGGGGACGACTCTTGACTCCAGCGCGACCGGCTCAACCCCGCACACCGGCACTTCGGACAAGCCACAACCCGGACTTACCACCAACCAGAATAACGCCGACCTGCAAACCGCGCCTTGACACGAGAGGGGAGCCATGTGCGTGCACTTGACTCAGCTTTAGTCAGCGTGCTGGGATCGCCTGCCGGAGTGCTCTGCTCAATACCTTCGGGGAGCGAGTGCATCGGATGGCCACGCGCTCAGGAAATCGGTGATCAGAGGGTTGGTATCGCCTGCGCGGCTGGCCAGGACGACGCGGACCGGGTCGATGCCCTCGATGGGCACGGTGGTCAGGTCGGGGCGCAGTTGCGGCCGTCGGTCGCCGGCAGCCAGGATCAATACCATCCGATCCTCGGCGACGAGGTCGAGCTTGTCTTCGAACGATTCGTAGTCGATCGGCGCGCTGCGAGCCGGAACGCCCTCCGGGTGGGCGAAGTCGCTCCATTGCGGGACCGCGCTCGGGCATTGCGGAAGTACTTCGTCGCCTAGGTCGTCGACGATCACCGATTCCTTTCCGGCCAGGCGATGGTTCGTCGAGACGACCAGGACCCGTGGCTCGGCCCACAGCTCGTCGAGGCGCAGGCGGTCGGTGGGGAAGGGCAGCGGCGCGCGCGCGACCAGGGTGTCCACCCGACGGTCGGTGAGGGCGTGGGCGTCGTTCCACTCCAGGTGCCGGGTGCGGATGCGGGCCGTGGGGTGCCGGTGACGCAGCTGGCGTACGGCGTGCGTGACTACCAGGTCCTCGACGTACCCGATGGTGAGTTCGCGCGGGGCGGCGGCGTCGCGGGCAGTGAGCTCGCTGTGATGAGCGGCTTTCAGCAGCGCCCGAGCCTGCGGCAGAAAGGCGTGACCGGCTTCGGTGAGCTGGCTGCCGTGCGGGGTGCGGTCGAACAGTCGCACGCCCAGATGTGCTTCGAGGCGCTGGATTTGGCGGCTCAGGGACGGCTGCGCGACGTGCAGTTCCGCGGCGGCGCGGCCGAAGTTGGCGTGCTCGGCAACGACGGTGAAGTAGCCGACAAGCCGCAGATCGAGGTCTGAGCCGGGGATTCGCACACTTCGAGCGTACCGGCATGCGGGCGGCGTATGACGGGTTGCAGATCAGGTCTTGGACCCCACCATCGGTCCCGGATTTCAATGGAGACATGGGAAAACACGAAGGAAAGCGTGCACTTGTCACCGGCGGCAGTACCGGAATCGGTCTGTCGATCGCACGTCTGCTGTCCGCGGAGGGCGCACAGGTAATGGTCACGGGACGCCAGGAAGCCGCACTGGAAACGGCGCGCACCGAGGGGCTGATCGCGGTTCGCAGCGATACCACCTCGAAAGCCGATATCGACGCGCTGGCAAGGCAGGTCGAGGAGACGTTCGGTCAACTGGACGCGGTGTTCCTCAATGCCGGCATCACCGACTTGGTGCCGTTCGAGGCGACGACCGAGCAGAAATACGACGCCATCTTCGCGACCAACACCAAGGGGCCCTACTTCACCCTGCAGCGGCTGCTGCCGCTGCTCGCCGAGGGCAGTGGTGTGGTGCTGACCACCTCGGTCTTGGACGAGCTCGGGGAGCCGGACAGCAGCGTCTACTCGGCGAGCAAGGCGGCCCTGCGGTCGATGGCGCGCACCTGGGCTCGGGAACTGCTGCCGCGTGGCGTGCGTGTCAATGCGGTGAGCCCGGGGCCGATCGACACTGGCATTCTACGCAAGAGCCTGCCCGCCGAAGTAGCCGATGAAATATCAGCGCAGCTCGCTGCCCGGATTCCGATGCTGCGCGTAGGCAATCCGCAGGAGGTCGCGCACGCCGCCGCCTTCCTCGCCTTCGAGGCGACCTACACCACCGGCGCCGAGCTCGCCGTGGACGGCGGCGGCACCCAGTTGTGACACCAGCCCCGACCATTGAATGCCCGCCCATCGGCTAGTTCAGTTACCCACCGCAACGGAGATCGTCTCGGGGGCTTCGAACCTCAGGCCTGGGCGGGGAAGGCTGCGGCGAGCAGCTCGGGGAAGATGTCCAGTGGTGGCATTCCCCAGTCTCCGTTGACGTTCTGGGTTACGAGTCGCTGTCCGTCGCGGGTGCCGAACAGGTAGGACCAGGTGCCCGTGATCATGCCGCCGTGACCGTAAACGGTGGTCCCGTCGGGTAGCTTCACCGAGGAGATGCCGAGGCCGTAGCTGTATCCGTCGAGCCATTTACCGTCGGGCACAGGGGTCATGGTGAGCATCTCGTCCAGCTGCGTCGGCGGCAACAGGCGGCCGGACAGCAGTGCGCCGAGGAAGGTATTGAGATCGGTTGCAGTGGAAATCAACTCGCCGACTCCGAAGCCATAGGTGGCGCTCAGGTCGGTGACGTCGTGTACGGGTGCGTCGGTGTCTGGCAACATCAGTTTCGAGTAGGCGCGGCCGTGTGGTCCGCGAATCTGGGTTTCGCCGCTCGGCGCGTAGGTATCGGTCAGCCCCAGCGGACGGGCGATCCGCTGATCCAGCACGTCGGCGTAGGTCTGGCCGGTCACCCGCTCGATGATCATCGCGGCGAGCACGAAGTTGGTGTTCGAGTACCCCCATTCGGTGCCCGGCTCGAAGTCGGCCGGGTTCGAGGTGGCGAGGTCGATCAGCTGGTCGGGCCGATAGACGTCGAATCGGTGCTCCAGCATGGCCGGGCTGTAGAACCGTTCGATCATGGTCTTGTCCAGGGTGTAGCCGAAGATTCCGCTGGTGTGGCCGAGCAAGTGGCGGATGGCGATCCGGGTACCGTCATGCCCGTTGCCGCGGACCAGACCCGGCAGCCATTTGTCCACGGTGTCGTCGAGGCTCAGCCGGTATTCCGCCGCCAGCTGCAACACGATCGTGGCTGTGAAAGTCTTGGTGACACTGCCGATTCGGAACTGGTCTCCCTGCCGCGGTGCGCGACCGGAACTCAGATCGGCGGTACCGGCCGAACCGAACCAGGTCTGCTTACCATCGCGGATCTCGGCGAACATGGCGGGATAGCCGTTCTCGGCCACCGCCCGGTTCAGGACATTCTGAACTGTGGTGGTTCCGGTGATCGTGCTGGTGGTCATCGTGGTCTCCTCCGAGTTGGATTTCGTCTTCGCGCTGAGGGAAAAGCTATGTTGCGTTCGTGATATCGGCAATCGGATGCGAGGAGGAAAGATGTGTTCTTGCAGCTTATTTGGATGAAATCATTGCAATGATATTGCCGATGAACGCGCCTCGATGCCGCCAGCATGTTGCAATGAACTGGTGCGGGCGGCAGTCTGATCGCACGGTCCGGAGGAGGAGCCCATGCCCGGAGGCAGACTGACCCAGCAGGAACGTCGGCAGATCGCCGCCGGGCTGGCCGAGAACCTGTCCTACGGCGCGATCGCCAAGCGCCTGCAACGCCCCACGTCGACCATCACCCGCGAAGTGATGCGCAACAGCGGGCCGAACGACTATCGAGCCGATCGCGCTCATCACGCGGCCGGACTCCGCGCACGCCGGAATCGTCGTCCACACCAGCCGATTCCGTTTTCACACCACGCCGCGGACGGACGCGATCCCGACGTGGTGCGCGACTTCACCGCGCACTTCGGCACCCTGCTGGACAACACAGGCATCCCCCGCATGATGGCCGGTGTGCTCGCCTGCCTCTACGCCACCGACAGCGGCAGCCTCACCTCCGCCGACCTGGTCCGTCGGCTCCAGGTCAGCCCGGCGTCGATCTCCAAGGCCGTCGGCTACCTCGAGGCACAAGAACTGATCCGTCGTGAACGCGACCCCGTCGGCCGCCGCGACCGCTACGTGATCGACGAAAACGTCTGGTACCGGGCAATGCTGGCCAGCGCACAACTGAACAACCTCGTCGCCGACGCGGCCCGTGACGGCGCGGACACTCTCGGCCCGGGCACACCCGCCGGCATACGGCTGCGCGCAATGGCCCAATTCCTCGGCGATGTCGGCCAAGACCTCATCGAATCCGCCGAACGGCACCGGAGCGGCGAGTAGACCGCTGGCCATCGGCTTACCCCGAGGAGTCAAGAAGGCAGGCCCATCCCCCTAGGCGCACAGGCGATTCAGCGAGAGATCGCGGTCGCCATCCGAGCAGTCGCGCCCTCCGTACGCCGTGCTTCCGATCGTCCGCAACTCGGCTACCGGATGGTTCTGTGCCGCAGCTCGGTATCAGGTGAGCCAGTTGCGTTTGATGAACGCAGAGACGGCGAGCAGGGCGCGGTCGGCGTCGTCGAGCAGGGCGCCGCAGCCCTGGAAGATGTGCGGCACCTCGGGCCAAACCTGAAGTTCCACCGCCACATTGTGGTCGGCGGCGCGGGAAGCGAGGCGGACAGCATCATCGAGCAGGATCTCGTGCGAGCCGACCTGGATGAGCAGTGGTGGCAGGCCCGTGAGGTCGGCGAAGATGGGGCTGGCCAGCGGTGTAGCGGGGTCGTGCTCGCCGATGTAGTCGCGGGCTCGTATGCGCAAGCCCTCGGGGGTGAGCAGGGGATCGAGATCGGCCTTTCCAGTCATGCTGGCCCCCGACACGGTCAGGTCGGCCCACGGCGAGAAAACCACCGCCGAGGAGGGCTGCGGCAGGTCGGCATCCTTCAAAGCGACGAGCGTCGCGGCGACCAGTCCGCCGCCGGCGGACTCGCCCACCAGCGCGATCTTCGTGCTGGGTACGCCCTCGTCGAGCAGTGCACGGTAAGCGGCAACGGCGTCGTCCAGGGCGGCGGGGAACGGGTGCTCGGGTGCGAGGCGGTAGTCGACTGACACGGCCCTGGCCCCGACGCGCCGGGAGACCTCGGCGGCCAGACCCACGCAGTCGGCCGCAGAGCCGAGGACGTATGCGCCGCTGTGGAAGTAGAGCACGGCAACCGACGGATCGGTCCCCGGAGTCTCCACGGTCACGACGGGCACACCGCCGAGTTCGCCCCGCTTGGCCGAGACATCGTCGGGTACGGGAGTCGCGGAGAGCATCTCGTGGAAGATCACGCGCTGCTCGGCGATGTCGCCCCCGACGTCGAGCGGACCTTGGCGCACGAGTTCGTCGAGGGCCTTGCGTTGCTGCTGAGTCACGGCGCGTCTTTCGGTCGGGTATGTCGGGCCGCCCTGGCGGGCGGGAACGATACCGGAACCAGTTCTACCCGCAGTTCACTGATTCCGCGCGGCGTGAGCAACGCGCGCAAATCGGCACCACAGGATGTCCTGAGCCACAGCAGATCTCGCATTCACGACCGCGCGATAAGCGGCTAGTCGAACGACGAGCACTGTGAGATGGTGGCGGTGCGTGCGCCCGAAGGGAATGTTCAACGCTGGCCGGCGACGATCGCGGTCGGCAGCGCAGCAGCAGGTGGCGAGTCGCGCTCGCCGTCGGGATGGGTGGACAACGGGCCGCTGACGGCAACGATGTGTTCGACGGTTCGGAGGGTCCGGAAAAAGCCAGAGCGCAACGGGTTTCGGCCTACCGTCGTCGGCGCGAGGCCAGAGTATCGGACTCCGCGATGTCGCTCGTAGCTTGTTCGTGAGCGTGCCGGAAAGTCGCGGGTATCGCTAGATCGCCGCGCCCGCAACCCGCGTCGAAGGTCTGCACGCCACCCGGTCACTGCACGATCTCGACCCCTCGGGAGACGGCAGACGCTGCGGCGGCCAGATCTTCGATGAGGTCGGTTTCGGCGGATCGGCTCCAGATCAGAGCCCACCGGGCCAGGGGGACATCGGGCATGGGGATGTAGGTGACGTCGGGCCGGGAGTAGTAGCGGGCTGCGTGAGCGTGCACCGGGGTTATGGCCTTGCCCGCCGCCACGAGCAGGATCAGGTCTTGGAAGTTGGTGGCGTGGGCGGTGCGGGCGATCGGGCGGCCGCTGGGGGTGAAGAAGGGGACGGCGGCGGCCGTCCAGTAGTCGGGGGGAACGTTGGCCGGGGCGGAGGGGGGCACGCCGAAGACGCCGTAGTCTGCCAGATCCTCGTACGAGGCCGACTCACGCTGTGCGAGCGGGTGGTCCGTGCCGACGAGCAGCATGAACGGTTCGGTGTAGAGGGTGGGGCCTACCACCAGATCGGGTTCCTCGATGGGAAGCCAGCTCACCAATGCGTCGAGTTCGTCGTCACGTAAAGCCCCGAAGGGGTTGCCGAAGTGGACGTGTTCGATTTGCACGGTGCAGTCAGGATGCCTGGCTTGGAAGGCATCGAGCAGCGGACGTACGTCATCGAGGTTGCTGCTGGTGATTCCCAGCCGCAATACGCCGACGTCGCCGTAGCGGGCGGCGCGGCTCGCCCGGCCCAGACTGGCCCGCAGGTCACGATAGTTGGTTTGCAGGTCGTCGCGCAGCCGTCGACCGATCGGTGTCAATGTCACTGTGCGACTGGATCGTTCGAAGAGTTTGGCGCCGATGCGGCGTTCCAGTTTCCCGATCACCTGACTGATTCGGGCTTGCGACAGGTGCAACCGCTCAGCGGTCCGCCCGAAATGCAACTCCGCGGACAACATCAGAAAGATCTCGATGTCGCGCAGATCCAGATCACGCAGGTCCATGCGGTTTTCCCATCAATCACGGCGGCTTATCGCATCATACGCAGTTCGCCGTTGATCAATTCCCGCGGTGGATCGAGGCTGAATCCGTCGACAACCCGAACAGACGCGCAGTTCACCGCCCTCCTCACCGAAAGTGCAACCAATGCCGACGATTCCGTGGACGACAGTCGCCACCCCCACCACCCCTGAGGTCCAATGCATGGCCTCCCGGCTCGAGGTCAACTCCTGGCTCGATGCACCCGGCTTCCTGATCGCCTCACTGGCGCTGTGGCGGCAGGCCCGCCGCTCCCCCGGCGCACTGGGCATAGGCTTGAAGGCCGAGATGTCGAAGGGCATTTTCTGGACCTACTCCGCGTGGGAGGACAGGGCGGCCATCTACGCCTACGCGGGTGCCGAGCCGCACAAGTCGACCGTCGCGCGCAAACGAAAAGTTATGCGGGAGGCCACGTTCGTGTTCTTCACCACGCCTGCGAACGAGACACCCCTGTCATGGGCCGAGATCAGCCGCCGAATCGCCGAGCAACGCGATGCGTCCTCAGCCGACCACCGTGCCGGACCGACCACAGCCGCACTGGAGAAGTCCTCGCCGAACGACTCGACGCGGCGTCGGCCATCATGAAGATCACCCGTGAATTCGCCCTCCACCCGGGCACCTGGTTCCCCCCGTTGCTCGTCATGTTGACCCTGGCACTGGCCCTGCCCGCGGTCTATCTCGGCGGCACCCTCGATCCGAGTGGGAACTTGCGCGGGCTCGCGGTCGCCATGGTCGTCGAGTCTCAGACAACCAGCAGTATCGACGCCGCCGAACGGGTCGGTGCGGCCATCACGCAGGGCATCGACCAGGCGGCAATCCAACTCATTCCGATGACCGCCGAACAGGAACGCGAGCAGATGAACGGCGGCAAGATCTTCGGCGCAGTCCGCATACCGGCCGATTTCAATACCGAGATCGCCCGGCTCATGAGCGGCGCGCCCGGTCCTGCCACCCACGCGGTGATCCACCTCGACACCAATCCGGCTGCCGCAACCATGAGCACCGGCTTGTTCACCGGGAACCTCACGCCGGTAGCCGCCGCGGTGAGCGCGAATCTGGGGGCCAAGATGGCGCAGAACGCGCCGACCGCTGCGGCGGCTACCGCGTTGGCCAACCCGTTCTCGGTCGCGACCGCACCGCTGACAGCCTTGCCGGCACGCAATGGGTTCGGGACCAGTGTCTTCTACTACGCGGTGGTCTTGGTTCTGCTGGGCTTCGTCGGTGCCTCGGTGATCCATCCGGTGGTGGACGCCGCCAGCGGGTTTCAGCCCAGTGAGCTCGGTCCGACAGTACGTCGTCGTGACTACACCCATCTGTCCCGGCTGCACATGCTAGTCGTCAAATGGTGCATAGCCCTGATCGCGGCCCCGCTGAGCGCTGGATTGATCCAACTGGTCGCGACCAAAGCCCTCCACATGCCGGTCGCGTCGCCATGGCAGCTGTATCTGTTCTCCGCCACCACGATCGGCGCCATCGCGCTCGGCGTCCTGACGGTTTTCGCGATCTTCGGGTCGCTCGCTCCGCTGGTCAACATGTTCTTCTTCGTCGCTCTGGCCATGACATCCTCAGCGGGCACGATTCCCACCGAAGCCACACCCGGGTTCTTCCACCTGATCGCGAAGTTCGAACCGATGCGGCCGGTCGTGGCCGGCCTGCGCTCGATTCTCTATCTGCACTCGACACCACTGTCAGGGCTGCACGCGGCATGGATCAACGTCCTCGCGGGTGGGCTGCTCGGCGTCGTCGCCGGTGTCATGATCACCAGCCGCTACGACCGCAACCAGTCCTACACCCGGCAACCAGGCCACGGTGCTTCAGGCGATGAGACCACCAGCAACCGGTGCGGGTCGGGGTATCAGACTGGCGGAATGAGTTCATGATGGCGCGTTCGGGAGGCTGCGGCCAGACCGGTCCGAACGGCCTTGTAAGCGGCGTATCGGATGTGTGGCCTGACCGTCATACGGGCCTTATAGCTCGGGCTCCACAAGCAGACGGGCATAGTTCGCCATGGAACGCTGATATCGGGGCAGATGGGGCGCAAGCGCTCCGAGTACCAAGGAAAGGCCCTCCCGGTCGCGCCCGAGGCTGGACAGGCACAACGCCAGGCATGCGCGTACGGCGTCGTCCCATTCGTCGGACTGGGCGGTAAGTTCCTGGGTCAAGAGCTTGACGCCCTCTTCGGCTTGACCGATGTTTCGCAGCGAACTCGACAGCTGGATCGTGGCCTGCCGCCGCTGGCTACCGTCGAGCCCGCGCGCCAATGCCTCTCGGTACAGCGCAATGGCCTTGTCGGAGTGGCCCGTCGAATCCCACGCGCCAGCCTGCTGGAATGGGCCAACTGCGCTGTCATTCGGCAATTCGGCGACCAGTGCGTCGATCACCGCACGGAACTCGCCCGCGTGGTCTTCGTCGTAGTCATCGAACGTGGCCCAGGCCGCCGCCATCCGATCTTCCCAATCTTGGTTCACGTTCACCAGTTTCGCACAGACGGCATGGAGTTGACGCCGGGCCGGCTTACCAACGAACGATTGACAGCGGGTGATAACGATGGCGTTGAGAGCAGCGGCTCGACACTCCGAAGCCAGTAGAGCAGACGCTTGCTCATCGGCATGTCCGAACGTCGGTCCAATCCTTCCTATCAAATAGCAACGAATACTTTCATCGATCGCCGACACCCGAAAGCTTGCCCCGAGGGGTGCCGACACCGAATGCGTGCCCGCCCCGGAGCAGAAGTGCCCGGACGGGGATGAAGTGGCAAGTCAGGGTCGTTGTGAACTGACCGCAGAATTGCCTCAGGCTGAACCGGTATAACGCGCGATATTCGGCATTTCCGTGCGTCCGACGGCCGAGATGATCTCTGCCAGTTTAACTTCAGCCAATCGCGCTGCCGACGCGAGAACGCCCCGGGCGCAGCATTTTCGGACGTTTGGATTATGGATGTCGTGACGGTACCGCTGGTGTGTGTCAGTGCCGGGGGCTGTTTCCATGGATGAGTGAGGCAGGTTCAGTTCTGAAGTTTTGTCAAGCCGGTAGTCTTTCGATCTTGAACCGCCGTCGCGGAATCGAGAGACTTCTCCGGTGGAGGTAGCAGGGCAGCGCAGCGCGGCGGCGGGGGCACTGGCGTTGGGGATAGCGGTGATCGGGATGATCGTCGCCGATGTGCTGGGAAATTTTCCGTTGTCGTGGTCGCAGCCCGAGCATTGGCATTCGGTCGCGGTCGGGCGTGCGGCTGTGTGTTTCGTGGTCTTCGGTGGGGTCGTGCTCGGGCTGTCGACCGGTGGGGCCGCGCCTGAGCAGGGGCAGTCGCTGGTTTCTGCGCGCCTGGCGGTGCTGGTGCGTGCCGGGCTGCTGTTCGTCCTGGGCGACGTTCTCGTCGCGGTCACCGAATCGCAGACCGTGATATTGGAGAGTTTCGCGGTGCTCGTCGCTCTGGCGATCGGAGTCCTGGGGTGGCGGCCACGACGGTTGCTCATCGCCGCCGCGGTCCTCGGGCTGGTCGGACCGCTGGTCGTGGAGCTGTTTCACCCGACACTGGCGGACCGGTCGGAAAACATCGGCGCGATCCCCACGCTGGCCCTCACCCACACCTACCCCGTCCTGATCTGGGCCCCCTTCCTCCTCGTCGGTCTCGCGATCGGCCGCACCGATCTGACGGCCGTCCGAGTCCGAAACCGCCTGCTGGGCTTCGGACTCGGCGCGGCCGTGCTGGGTTACGGTGCCATCCAGCTGCTCGGGCTCGCCTGGAACGATCCCGAAGCATCCCGGGTGGATTCGGACTGGGCCAGGATCGTGTCCGAGCGCGTTCCCGACCTGGACAGCGCCACCACTATCGTGATCGGGATGTACGTCCCCGACGCCCCAGACCCGGCGCTGGATTCGATGCTCGCGGCCGGACCGCCGTCTCCGGCTACGATATTGGCGATCATCGGGTCGGCGGGAGTGGCCGCGCTGATCCTGGGTCTGGTCTTGGCGGTTCCGCAAGCGTTGCGGCGCTGGCTGGCCCCCGTGGCGGCCGTCGGCTCGCTGCCCCTCACCGCCTACACCGCAGCCGTTCTGGGAACGGCTGGCCTGCAACTCGACACACTGGACCGTTCCACCGTGCTGATCACCGAATTGGCCGTGGTCGTGGTGGGGGCGTACCTATGGCTGCGCATGGCCGGACGCGGCCCGATCGAATGGCTCATCGATTTCCTGGCGGCCGCCGCCACGCGCATCACACCGGCCTCGTGACCCGGCGAAAAAAAACCTTTGCACGCGAACGTGATCCACATCCCGCGCTACCTCCGGCCGCCTAGCGGCCGGATTGTTCGCCGAACCGCTCGCGTCAGTGGATGACCGATTCGGGCCAGCCGCCGCGCTGGCGGTGGTGCAGTACCTCGAGCAGGAGCGCCGCGGTGTCGCCTGGCGGGGGGTAGGCCCGTGTCGCTCGGCGTCGGGGTGCCTGTAGGCCGACGCGTGCGGGTCGACGCACTGGAATCGGCTAGTTCAGTACATCGATCAGCTGAAATGTTCTCCGCCAGTTGATCTTCGACCAATCACTTGCTGTCGTCGCGAGAACGCGCGGGTCGCGGCAGAATAGTACGTTCCACGCCTGCTGCAACGCTTGACGGGTAGTGATGTGCTGGCGCGTTGCGTTTGCGCGGCAGTGTCTTCGTCATACGCCCGCGCGAGCGAGCGCCTCGGCTTCCATCGCGGTGATGAAGTCGGCGACGTTCGAGCCGTAGATGCCCCAGCTGTTCACGCCGCCGAGCTCGACGAGGCGCAGCTCGCCGTCGGGGGCGACACCGACATCGACAGTGACCGTGGTGGAACCGTGAGTCAGCAGTCGCGCCGCCGCGGTTTCCGCGAAACCACGGACGTGTTCGGGGACGGGGAGATACGGCTTGATCGGGTAGGAGCTGCCGCAGACGAATCGGCCGTTTCGGCAGAAACAACGGTACTCGCGCTCGAAGGTGACGACCTCGGACACGACGACGAGTTGGTCGCGGTACTGGTCGTAGATCTCGAGCCAGCGGCCCAGCTCCGCGATCGCGTGAACGCCGGCGGGAAACAGTTTGTAGTTGGTATCGCTGCGGATGAATACTTGGTCGCTGTCGAACATGCGTCGCAGTGGAAGAGCGGAAACCGCCGAGAACGGCACAAGGACGGCCGTGCGTCCTAGGAGGTCGTAGACGTCTCGGTAGTAAAACGAGCAGCGCAGCATTGTGTAGTCGTCGAACACCGCTTCCCCGAGCTGCGGTACGCGACGCAACCGCGTCATCGTCGGCATCGTTCCGTACCCGATGAGCGTGCGGCCCGGTTGAACGACAGGCCAGCGCCCCACCATCGCGTCACGCTCTTCGACGATCACGGCGTCGTCGAGCGCGGCCGCGACGCTCGCGGAGCCGGGAAAGTCCTCGTGGAGATCGATGAGCCACTGCGGTCGCACGCGGCAATGCTATTCAGCGGCGCGCAATCCGGCAGGGACAGGCTGTGATTCCGTGTATGGGTCAATCAATAGGTCGATACTCAGCTGATGGCTTCAACCACTCCGGATGGGTTAGCCAGTAGAGGCCGTACAAGTGCCGCCGCGCCCAATGAAGACCAGTCCACGACACGACTCGTCAGGTGCCTCGTAGTAGTAGAAGTCGGCAGCTTCGGTCTCGGCCTCTGCTGACGTCAGCACCCCATATCGTTCCAACACCCACGCATAGCGTCGGCGCTCGCTTGCCAGAAGTTTGACCTTCGCCTTCATCCCAGTCGTGCTCACCAGCCACGCGCGCTCCCCTCCCAAGGCTCCATCATCTCGCCTCAGCTCACCGAGTCAAAGCCACTTCGCTGGATATCCGATAGTCGGCATTATGAAATGTCCTGAGCCACAACCGATCTCCAGCGGCATGTGCGGACATCCGGCGATCGATGTGGATCCAGGGTTGGTCATCAGTGTGCGGTGAGTCCGCCGTCGACGACGAGTTCGGTTCCGGTGATGAACGAGGATTCGTCGCTGGCTAGGAAGAGCATTGTGGGAGCGATCTCGGCGGGGTTGCCCGCGCGGCGCATGGGGGTGCGCAGGATGTCGGGTTGTTGGTCGCCGTGCTCGTCGAGGAGATCTTGGATCATCGGGGTGGCGATGACTCCGGGGTGCACCGAGTTGACCCGGACGCCACGGGTCGCGTACTCGACGGCGGCGGTCTTGGTCAGCAGCCGCACCGCTCCCTTGGACGCCTGGTACGCGGCGGCGGCTCCGCTGCCGACCAGGCCGAGCACCGAGGAGGTATTGATGATCGAGGCGTTACCGGAGGCGCGCAGCAGGGGCATGGCGGTCTTCATTCCGAGCCAGGTGCCGGTCTGGTTGACCGCGATCACTCGTTCCCAGGAGTCCCGCGTGGTGTCCTCGATGCCGGGCCAGTCCACGATGCCTGCGATGTTGACCAGGATGTCGAGCCGGCCGAAGCGCTGCCGGGTCAGCTCGATGACCTCGCTCCAGTTCTCGGCTGAGGAGACGTCCAAACGGGCGGCCAGGACCTCGGCGCCGGTGGCTTTCAGGCGCGCGGCGAGCTCCTCCGTGGCGTCCTGGGCGATGTCGGTGACGACCAGGCGGGCGTCTTCGTGGGCGAACAGTTCCGCAGTGGCTTGTCCGATGCCGCCGGTCGCGCCGGTGATCAACGCGACCTTGTTGGCGAGCCGTCCGGGCATGATTTGCTCTCTCTCGTTGTGTTTACTGAGGACTCAGGCTGTGGTGTAGCCGCCATCGGCGGCGATGACCGCGCCGGTGATGAAGCCGGCCCGGGGCGAGGCCAGGAAACCGATCACCTCGGCGATCTCCTCGGGCTGCGCGACACGGCCCAAGGGGTGGGCGGCGCCGAAGGAGCGCAGATACTCCCGGCTGTCGGCCCGGAAGTTGTCGAGCATGTCGGTCTCGATCACACCGGGGGCGACGACGTTGGCACGGATGCCGTGCGGACCGCCCTCCAGCGCGAGCACCTTGGTCAACTGCGCCAGCGCTCCCTTGGACGCGCTGTAGGCGGCGGCCTCGACCAGCCCGACGGTGCAGGCGAACGACCCGACGGTGACGATCGCACCCCCGCCGTGTTCGCGCATCACCCGGAATGCCTCCCGGGCGTGCAGAAACGCCCCGCGGGCGTTGATCGACATCAGCTCGTCCCAGTCGGCCGCGGTGGTCTCGATGACCGGTTTGTTCACCGATCGACCGGCGTTGCTGACCAGGATGTCCAAGCTGCCGAACCGATCGATCGCCGCGGCCACCGACCGCACCGCGGTGTCCTCCCGGGACACGTCGCCGACCACAGTGGACACCCGGTCGAACCGGGCGGTGAGGTCGTGCACCTCGGGGCGCAGGTCAGTGGCCAGCACTCGCGCGCCGTGGGCGTGCAGCCAGGCGACCGTGGCCGCGCCGACCCCGCGGGCGGCGCCGGTGACCAGCGCCACCTTGCCCTCCAGTGCACGGCTGGTGGGTGGCACGCTCATCTCTGTGCCTGCCGGTGGTGATCGTCGGCGGACTCGCGATAGAGGACGAGATGCTCGTGGTAGAGCACGCCGTCGCGGAGGTCGCCCGTCGCCGTGAAGCCGGTGTCGTCCACGTAGTCGAGGTGGTTTCCGGTCACCGTGTAGCGACCGGTGTAGAGGCTGCGCCGTTCGCCGCGCGCTTCGTCGTAGCGCCCGTCGGCGCGCAGTTCCTGCCGGATATGCCCGTCCGCGGTGACCCACATGCCGACCACGTCGATATCGCTTGTCATACCGACCAGCGTCGGCAACGACGAAACGCGATGGCAGGACGTGCGTTGGCTGGGTGTACCGCACCCACCCAGCCGGGCCGACCGCGACCTACCCTGATGTCATGGGCAGTGGTGAGTTGGGTACGTTCCTACGAGCGCGCCGCGCACAACGGACGCCCCAAGACGCGGGCGTGCTCTACTCCGGCCGGCGCAAGGTAACCGGACTACGCCGCGAAGAAGTCGCCGTCCTCGCCGGGGTGAACGCCGACTACTACACCCGCCTGGAACAAGGCCGCGAGACCCACCCGTCACCGCAGGTGCTCGACGCCCTGTGCCGCGCACTGGATCTCGACCCCGACGCCCGCGAGCACCTGTACCGGCTGGCCGGCACCACACCAGACAACACACCCACACCGGTACCCCAGACCGTGAGCCCCGAACTGCGGCAACTCATGGACGGCTACCCGCACACCCCCGCCTTCGTGCTCAACCACATCCTGGACGTACTGGCCACCAACACCCTCGCCGACGCGCTGTTCTCACCATTCCGCGCGGTGGACAATCTCGCCCGCATGACCTTCCTCGACCCCGCAGGACAACAGTTCTACGCACGCTGGGACTGGACCGCACAAGCCACCGTGGCGAACCTGCGGGTAGCCGCGGGCCTCAACCCACACGACCCCGCTCTGCGGCGCCTGGTGGCCGAACTCAGCGAGGGCAACGCGCACTTCCGCGCCTTGTGGGATACCCACCAGGTGCGCGGCAAGACCCGCGAACCCAAACACCTCATACACCCCGACGTCGGCCCGCTCACCCTCACCTACCAGGCCTTCGACGTGCGCAGCACTCCCGGCCAGCAACTGATCATCTACCACGCCGAACCCGCTACACCCAGCGCCCACACCCTCGCCCTACTGAGCAGCCTCCACGCCACCACACACCAGGCACGCACGGTCGATACCTAACTCGCAAAAACAGCCCCAAGGAGCCACCCCGGGACCAGACGACCCAACCCCGGCGCAGCCCCCGATCGAAGCCACGCCCGGCGTCACGCAGGCGCGCCGAGCGGCGGGTGCTCGAGCACGCGGGGCTTGTACTCGACCAGCTGGATGCGGCCGTCGAAGGTGCGGTGCTCGATCATCTCGAGGGCAACGTCCGGATAGCCGTCGTAGATGCGTTCCGCGCCCGTGGCACCGGTGATCACCGGGAACATCACGACCCGGAATCGGTCCACGAGTCCGGCTCGTAGCAAGGACCGGCACAGGCTCAGACTGCCGATCGTGCTGAGGAGCCCCGAGCCACTCGACTTCATGGCGCGGACCGCCTCGACGGCGTCGCCGCGGACCAGCGTGGAGTTCGCCCACGTCAGTGACTCCTCGAGCGAGGAGGAGAACACCACCTTGGACGCTTGCGTGAGCTCGTCGACAGACGCCTCTTCTTCGGGCCTGAACTCGTCTTGGCCAGTCGGGACCTCGCCGGCGGCGAAGCCCGACATCAGGCGGTAGGTGTTCGCACCCATCAGGTGAGTGGCCGCGGGCTGCTCGCCCAGCCATGCGAGGTACTCCGGGCCCTCGAGACCCCAGAACCCCGGCCATCCCTCTCCCGATGCGTAGCCGTCGAGGGAGGTGATGAAGTCGACGAGAAGCTCCGACATGGAGGTGTCCTTTCCTAAGTGTCATGAGCTTTGACCGACCGGGAGCCACAAATTCATCGGCCGGCGTGGCATGGCGCTGCTGGTCGAACCTTGCATATCAACCAGGCGAAAGCACGGTATTCGGCAGTCGCGGACGTTCGACTGGCCGAGATGGTCTCGGCCAGTTGATTTTCCGGAGCGTCAGGTGGCTCTGTCGAACCCGCGGGTCGCGGCATTTGTGGACGTGCTCGCCGGGCGCGGTGGTTCAATCGCTCGATGCGTGGTGACGAGATCATCGGTCAGTGGAGTGTGGAGGCTGGGTATCACAGCTCGATGGAGGATGAGCAGTTCGTCTTCTGGGGTGATGGTGTGGGGTTGGTGGAGTACGCGCGGCCGGGGGCGAGCGAGTGCGTGCTGTTCCGATGGGCGCGGACGGCGATTCGGACGGTGCGGCTCGAACCGCATCGGTGCGTCCGGCGCGACGGCGGTGCGGTGGTGGATGATGATGATGATGTGCCCGAGGTGGTCGAGATCGGTTATCGGATCACGCGGGAGCAGCGGCCGTTGATCGGTGAGGTGCTGCCGGTGCTGTACCTGCCCGCTCCGTTCGCGGCGATTCCGGACGGCGGGTACGGGCTGATCACGCGGGAACCGGCGGTGTATTTCACGAACATGCGGCGCGCGAGTTCATAAATCGAGGCATCGTCAAAAGTCTGTGCGCACCATGCTTACATCGGCATCGCCTACTTGCCGACACGCTCAGAGACTATGCGACCGTTCCGAAACCTGGATTCGGAACGGCCGCAACCATTTCCGCCGAGAGTAATAGGCGGTCCCTGCGCCTTGGGGGCGCGCGCCGACGCTCGGTATTCGCAGTAGCGGACGTTCGCGAAATCAACCGCGGGCCACAGCTTGTCTCGATCGAACGCGCGCAGGATGTCGGCGAGCCATACCAGGTGGTACGCCTGAGCCTGTTCACATCGCTCGGGGGCTCGGCGCGCTGACCTGACGTCAATCGATATCCAATCGCCCAGCCGCATGCAACAGCAGCGCACCGAAGTTGAGCAGATCGACATGGCCCATATAGCCGGAGCCGTTGCTGGCCATCAGGAAGTTCCGGTACGTCGGCGGCAATCGAATGCCCAGCCGCTCTTCGGCGGCCACGACCGCATCCGCACCGGCCGGCTCGTAACCGATCCAACCCTCACGTTGGACATGACTGCTGACGAACTCGCCGGCCCCGTTCTCCTGAGCACACGCAGCAATCGCGAGTTGTCCAAGAATTTCGAACTGTAGTCGCGCAGGAACGTGCGCCACTCGGCGATCCCGAACAGACGAGTGTCCACGGCTTAACTCCCATAGCTCCAGTGAGCGTGCTCGACACGGCATGCTCTGTGAGATCATCTCGCGAGCCCGCGCCGGGTCGATGGTCCAGCAGTTGCGGATCAGCCGGTCGAGGTCGCCGCCGACCAGGTCGCGCGCCCACGGCTGAATCGCCCTGACGGCGTCCGAATTTCCGGGGACATCGCCGATCGGCACGGTCGTCTGCGGGGCGGCCTGCGTCACCGACGCGGTCGAACTCGACTGTGCCGGAGTCGATGTCGCCGAGTCGCGCCGCTGCGGATCGGCTGTCTTGTGCTCGTCGGTGCCACAGGCGGTCAGCATCGCGCAAGTCGAGGCCAATGCCGCCACCGCGCTTATCCCACGGACATGCCATCAAAAGCGGGTCATGGGCGCGACAGTAGCTTCGTACCCGGTTGCGCCACAGGACGTTAGAGTTCAGGCCACCAGAGCTGTGGGCAGCGCGCCCAAGTGGCACCGGCCCGAGCCGATGCAGGCGGCGTCATCGCGCTATCGGCCGGAATCATTGGGCGAACGTGTCATTGATGTAGTTCGCCGCGTGCGTCGTCCACACCACGTTCGTGCCGGGCAGGTTCTGCGCCGAATAGGCGACGTGCGGGCCGTTCGGCCAGGGCGTGAGCAGGCCGATAACGCCGCGCACCGCCTCGGCGTAGCGGTCGAGGTTGCCCACCGGGTCGTGCAGCAGCCACTGCAGCAGCTCGTCGAAGATCAGATAGCCCACATCGCCGAAGCGCGCACCCTCCACGAACGAGAACGGCGAGATTCCCACATCGATGATCCGCAGCGGCGAGTCCGCCGGGGACGCTGTGATGATGTCGGCCGGATTGGCGTATTCGCGCGTCTGGACCTGCTCCGGCCACGGCCCGTGCTGCCCGTGCAGTCCAAAGGTCGACGGCGGGCACAGATTGTCGACCGAATCTCCTTCACTCCGAAGCGGATTGGCGATATTGACCGCGAACGCGATCTCCAGCGGGCTGCCGTCGGTGTTGGTGTACTGCCCGCAATGAACCCCCTCGAGGATTCGGCTGGCGCAGATGCCGCCCAGCGAATAAGACACCACCCCGCAGATATTCGGTGAATCCTGGATCGCCTGCACCCCGGCGGCGATGCCCTCCTGCACCGAGGTGTCCAGCGACGGACCCCACAGATCCGGGTCGGGCCCGATCGCCGCCGTCCAATCCGGTTCGTAACTGCGGAAATATGTCGGATCGAGCAGGCCCGTGACGGCCGCCGTCATGCCCGTCGGTGCGCCGTCGGGGTTACGCCGCTCGTTGGTTCCTCGAAATGTGAAGATGTCGATCATCGGTGCTCCTGACCCGCAGACCCCCTTAACACCACGGTAGATCCATTGCGACCGACCGGTGGGCAAGTTCAGGACTCGGGCCACGGTAGCGTCCTAGGTCATGACTCCGCCACCGTCCGGACAGCAGTTCTCGATCAGCCATGGCGACCAGCGGGCCGTGATCGTCGAGGTCGGCGGCGGCATCCGGGAGTACCGGATGGCCGGACGGGACGTGCTGGAGCCCTACGACGTGCTGGCGATGGCCGATGGCGGTCGCGGCGGCGCGCTGATTCCATGGCCGAATCGGTTGGCGGACGGCAAGTATCGCTTCGACGGTGTCGACCAGCAGCTGCCGCTGACCGAACCGGCGAAGCACAACGCGATCCATGGGCTGCTGCGCTGGCGGCCGTGGCGGGCGACCGACGCGCAGCAGAACGAGGTCACCATGCGGACCACGCTGCACCCGCGCAAGGGTTACCCGTTCTATCTCGACCTCGCCATCTGCTACGCACTCGCTGACGACGGCCTCACCGTCACCACCACCGCAACCAATCTCGGCGAGACCGCGGCACCCTACGGTTGTGGCCAGCACCCGTATCTCTCGCCGGGGAACGGCCTGATCGACGGCGCGGTCCTGCATTTCGACGCCGCGACCCGGATCGTCACCGACGACGACCGTCAGCTTCCGATCGGCACCGAATCCGTCGCCGGTACCCCGTTCGACTTCACCACGCCGAAGCCGCTGGGCGCGTTGACGATAGATCATCCGTTCACCGACCTTGCCCGCGACGACGACGGCCGCGCCTGGGTTCGGTTGCGGGGCAACGACGGCGCCGTCGCCGAGCTCTGGGTGGACGACTCCTATTCGGTGATCCAGCTGTTCACCGCCGACACCCTCGCCCCCGCACATCGGCGAACCGGCCTGGCCGCCGAGCCGATGACCTGTCCGCCCAACGCTTTTCAGAGCGGCGACGGGCTGATCCGGCTGACGCCCGGCGCCACGGTGCAGACCAGCTGGGGTGCACGACTGACCTCGGCGTGACGATCGCCTCAGCGTGCGGACGCGCCGACCGGCTGCAGCGCACTGGCCAGCGCGAGGAGTTCGTCGACGTCGGCGTCGAGTCCATCGGTCGCCGGACTGGCGATCGACATCGGCCGGCCGCGCACCTCGACGCCGGACGCGCGGGCCTGCAGGGCTTGCCGCAGCTGCTGCGCTAGTTGCGTTGGCGCGGAATCGGTTTGGGGCTCGGCGGCCTGAACATGGGCCATGTAGGGACTGATCCGGACCAGCCCGTCCCGGCATTCGATGACCCGGCGGTAGAAACGACGGTGCACACCGGTGAAGCGAAGCCGGTCGAGTCGCGGGCTGGTCGGCACGCGGGTCAGCGCGTCCTCGGGGAATTCGGCATGCAGCAGCGTCCACAACGGCGTGAGCGTGCGATACGCCCGCAGATGGCGCCACCAGATGCGCCCGGCGGCCACCCTGGTGACGGCGGCGGGCACGGTGATGCCGAACAGGAACAGCCCGAAGCCGGGTAGCAGCAACATCACTCCGGCCACCCGGACCGGGTCGGGCAGGTCGGTGTCCGCGAAGTGCAGACTGCTACTGACCGCGAAGATCGTGAACGCCAGGATCAGTGCGGCCAGCCCGGCCATGGTGATCCGCAGAGCGAACCGCAGCCCGCCCTCGGCGTGCCGCACGATGCGCCGAGTCGCCAGCGCCGAGCTCAGGAACGCGGACAGCAGATAGCAATTCGCGACTGTGTAGAACAGGCTGATGCTGAATACACCGCGAGCTTCCTGCCCCTTACCTGTCGTCACCTGTGCGGCGATGGTTCGCAGTGCCGCGGGAATGAACGCGGCCGTCACGAGCAGCGTGCTCACCACGACGACCAGCACGAGCGCGTGCCATTTGGCTCGGACCCCGGCCTGCCGACGATCGAACGCGCTGTAGGAGAAGAAACAGACGAGGCAGTACGCGCCGGTCATGATCAGCACATGGTTGGTCACCTGGGACCACATCGGCTGGAGACCAAGGAAATCCACGCCTCTGGAGGCGTAGACCACAAAGGGCAAACCCAGGGTCCAGCACACGACTACCGCGGTGATCGAGCGCAACCGCACATCGCGCGGTTTGAGCGCCACCAGGGACAGCATCCACGCCAGCGTGAGAATCCCGAGCCCCACCACGATCTGGATGCCGATCACAGCCAGCCCCGGCGGTCGTTCAGCGCGGAGCCGAGGCGTTGTGCGGCCGCGTCCGATGTCGGCCCCGTGCTGATGTGGTCGAGCACCGAGGCCCATTCCAGGATGATGGTGGCCACCGTTTCGGCTTCGCGTTCCTCGACGGTGTCGTAACAGGTGCGGCGCAGCACGGTTCGCACGTCGTCGGGGCTCAGGCCGCTGAAGGGGAACAACTCGGTCATCAGCGAATCATCCTGCTCATCGCTGTGGTGACCGGCCAGCAGGTGCCCGAGTTCGTGCAGCACGATGTGATCCTGGTGGGCTTTGGTGGTCTCCTGCTGATACAGGATGTAGTCGACGGTGGCGGTGGCGATCCACGCCCCGAATGGGCCAGGGATCGGGATCGGGTGCGCCACCAGCTGGATCGGTTTTCCCCGCTGCTCGCCAACTCGCCGGCACAGCATGGCCACGTCCAACGGCGGCTGAATATCCAACTCGACGAGCAGACGACGCAGGCGGCGACGTAACTCCCGCTCGCCCTTCACGCTGCCTTCAACTCCATCAATCGATCCCCCACTCGTCCGCGACGCCACTGAATGAAAGCTATCGACGTACGCTATCTACGATGGTTGCCGCGTGGCCGTTCGAGGCTAGGTTGCCTCCGCAACCGAGTCAAGCCCGAATCCCACACCGCCCGTCCACCCCACCCCGGACCACCCGGATGCAACCGAACATGGTGTGGCCGTGATGATTTCGCGCTGAAGCGGCTACGCCAACCGGCCGTCCGGGATGAGCGCGGCCTCCGCGACGACGACCGCGTTGCCGCCGAGTTGCTTTGCCCGATACATCGCCGAGTCCGCCCGCCGGAACAGGCTCCGATAGATCGAACCGGTGCGTGGATCGGCGTCCAGCACCGGATCGGCGACCGCGACCCCGACGCTGGCGGTGATCGTGATCGGCAGACCGGCCATCGCCTCGATGGCGCCGCGCAGTCGCTCGGCGACGACGGCGCCCCCGCCCCCTGGGCAACCGACGACGACGAACTCGTCACCGCCGGTGCGCGCCGCGACGGCGCCGGGCGGCCCGGCGGCGCGCAGGCAGCGGGCGGTCCGCACCAGCACCTCGTCCCCCAGCGCGTGCCCGATGCTGTCGTTGACGGACTTGAATCGATCCAGGTCGACCAGCACCACATACACCGCGCCCTCGGCGGTCGAACTCGACAGGTTCGCCAGGTGGAAGTCCAGGCCGCGCCGATTCAGCAGCATGGTCAGCGGATCCGACAGCGCGTCCAGCCGCAGCAGCCAGTGCGAGAACTGCACGATGGGGAGTACGACGCAGGCCACCGCGATGTTGGCGAACGCGACGCCGACACCGAGCGCGATGTCGCCGGTGGCGTGCGGATCGTTCCCGGGCCAGCCGATCACCAGCAGGGTCGCGACCAGCACGATCGACAGCACGGACCAGCCGATGTGGATGGCAAGTATTCGTGGTCCGTGGAAGATCGTCACGTAACCGCCGGTGGTGACCAGCAGGACGATCCCGAGTGCCCCGAGCAGCCGATCCTGCACCATCACGTTGTTGGCGGTGACCGAGAGATCCACCACCGCGACCCAAATCAGCGATTCCCCCGCACTCGGCCACGGCAGCAACCACCAGCGCAGTGTCCAGAGTCCCGCCAGCGTGGCCGCGATGATCGCTTGCGTCACCCCGACTGTCCCGGACTGGCCCGCGCCCGATACCAGGGCCAGCATCGTGATCACCACCATCACCAGGCCGCCGGAGCCGACCATGATCTTCATCGGCACGAGCGCGGACCGCGCGCGGAACGTGGCGACCAGCCAGCGATAGTCGACCCGATCTCGCCACCATGCTTGAAAGATCGACCGAACGTCACCCATCGAGTCACCGCCTTGTGTCGGCCCGGCGTCGGCGTCGTGCCGTCGGCCGGTTGAGCCCGTTGCCCGCATAGCTTGCGCACATAGCTGACAATTAACTGTAACCGAGAGTCGCACTGAACCCGATCCGCTACCGGTAGGCCCGCGGCTGCGCGCTGTTATCGTCGACAACGCCCGCGCCGGGCGGAGGGACCGCGCGAAGCACACCCCCCGCCGACGAGGATGGTCTCTTGAAATACGTGCCCCGCGTTGCCCTGGTCTTGGCGATCCTCGCCGTCCTGTTTCTGGTTCCCTGGTGGACCTTGGTCGGCGCGCCCACCGATGGCACCGGCCCACTGTTCTGGCTCGGTACCGCGGCGTTCGCGCTTGCCTTTGTCGGCCTGCCCGCGTCGATGTTCCTCGGTCACGGACCCGCGCAGTCGGATGCCGCGTCCGTCGTGGGCGACACGCTGCTCGGCATCGCGTGGGTGGTGTTCAGCTGGTCAGTAATCGGCAACATCGCCGGATTGGCCATGGCCATCGTCGGCGTGCACGATCCGGACCGCTCCCGCATCGTCGCCGTTGGCGTGCTCGCAGTGTCGATCGCCCTGGTGGTGTGGGGGATCATCGAGGCGCGGCGGGTGCCTCGGGTGCGCACGGTGGAGGTGTCCATTCCCGGCCTCGGGCAAGGCCTCGACGGACTGCGCGTGGTGGTCGTTACCGACACCCACTTCGCGGCGCTCGATCGCCTGCGCTGGTCGGAGCGGGTGGTCGCGGTGGTCAACGAGCAACGACCCGATATCGCCTGTCACGCAGGCGATCTCGCGGACGGCTCGGTCGCGAAGCGGCACCCGCAGGTCGACCCGCTCGGCAAGGTCGATGCCGCACTCGGGCGCTTCTACATCACCGGCAACCACGAATACTTCGGTGACGCGCAGGGCTGGATCGACCACATGGCCTCGATCGGCTGGCAGCCGCTGCGCAACCAGCACCAGACGGTGACCCGCGGCGGCGACCGCCTGGTGATCGCGGGCATCGACGACCCCACCGGCGTCGGCCTCCCCGGCCACGGTCCCGACCTGCCCACCGCGCTGGCCGGTGCCGACCCGCGACTGCCGGTGGTGCTGCTGGCCCACCAGCCCAAGCAGATCACCGCCGCCGCCGAGGCAGGCGTCGCGCTGCAGATCTCCGGCCACACCCACGGCGGCCAGATCTGGCCGTTCCACTACCTGGTCCGCCTCGACCAACCGGTCGTCGCGGGCCTGAGCCGCCACGGCGCCCACACCCAGCTCTACACCAGCCGCGGCACCGGCTTCTGGGGCCCGCAACTGCGCGTTTTCGCCCCCAGCGAAGTCACCGTGCTGATCCTGCGCTCGGCCCCCGCGAACAACTAACCGGGCAAACCGGATGCCGGAGATGGCGCGGAAACCGAGCCAAGATCGGTTCCGCGTCTTAAACTCCCACCACCACTGCACTCTCCAACAGGTTCGGTGAGTTGGGTTGCGGGGTATCGCGTTTCAGGAGGCAAATATGGGTAGGTGGCTGCACACCCTCACCGCTGCCGGTGTTCTCGTGCTGACCGTCGCGGCGTGCGGTAGTCCGCCGTCCGACCAGGGCAAGAGCGGCGCGGCGGGCACCAAGGACTTCAAGGCCTGCATGGTGTCGGACTCCGGCAAGTTCGACGACAAGTCGTTCAACCAGACCTCCCTCAAGGGGGTCACCGACGCGGTCGCCGCCCTCGGCATCTCGAAGGCGCAGCTGGAGTCGAAGTCGGACAACGACTATCCGACGAACATCAACACGATGGTCCGGCAGAAGTGCAACATCATCGTGACGATCGGCTTCAAGCAGGGCGACGCCACCTACGCCGCGGCCAAGGCCAATCCGGATGTCGACTTCGCGATCGTCGACTACGCCTACACCGATACCTCGAAGAACCCGCCGCTGCCGAACCTGCAGGGGCTGACCTTCAATTCCGCTCAGCCGTCTTTCCTGGCCGGTTATCTTGCCGCGGCCCAGACCAAGACCGGCAAGGTCGGCACCTTCGGCGGGATCAACATTCCCACCGTCGCCATCTTCATGGACGGCTTCGCCGAGGGCGTCGCCTACTACAACAAGGCGAAGGGCAAGCAGGTTCAGCTGCTCGGCTGGGACGAGGCCACCCAGCAGGGTGTGATCACCAATGACTTCCAGGACAAGAACATCGGCAAGACCAAGGCCAACGATCTGATCAGCCAGGGCGCCGATGTCATTCTGCCGGTGGCGGGTCCGGCGGGCCTCGGCGCGCTGGAGGCCGCGCACTCCTCGGGCGGCAAGGTCACCGCGATCTGGGTCGACACCGATGGCTGCGTGAGCGCCGCGGAATACTGTTCGTCGCTGCTGTCCAGCGTCGAGAAGGCGATGGACGTCGCCGTGACGAAGACGATCACCGACGCCTACAACAAGCAGTTCAGCAACCAAGCCTATGTCGGCACCATCGCGAACAAGGGTGTCAGCCTGGCCCCGTACCACGAGTTCGACGCCACCATCCCCGCCGAGCTGAAGGCCGAAATCACCGCGCTCACCACCGATCTCGCGAACGGAAAGATCACCCTCACGTCGAAGGCCCAGCCCGCAGCCAAGTGAGCCGCGGCCGTCACCGGGAGCGATATGCGGCTCGAACTACGCGGTCTCACCAAAAGATTCGGCACTTTGCTGGCCAACGACCACATCGACCTGGTGGTCGAACCGGGCGAAATCCATTGCCTGCTCGGTGAAAACGGCGCGGGCAAGAGCACGCTGATGAACATGCTCTACGGGCTGCTGCAGCCCGACGACGGCGAGATCCTCCTGGACGGCAAAGCGGTGACCTGCCTGTCGCCCAGCGACGCGATCGCCGCGGGCATCGGCATGGTGCATCAGCACTTCATGCTGGTCCCGGTGTTCACCGTCGCGGAGAACATCATCCTCGGCCGGGAACCGACCAAGGGTTTCGCCGTGCTCGATCGCGCGGCGGCGCGTAAACAGGTGCGGGAATTGTCGCAGCGCTACGGGTTTCCGGTGGACCCGGACGCGCTGGTGGCCGACCTCTCGGTGGGCGAACAACAGCGGGTGGAGATCCTGAAGGCGTTGGCCAACAACGTCGAAGTGCTGATCCTGGACGAGCCGACCGCCGTGCTCACCCCGCAGGAGATCGACGAGCTGATCGGCGTGCTTCGCTCCATCGCCGCGAACGGCACCTCGATCATCTTCATCACGCACAAGCTGAAGGAAGTCACCCGGATCGCCGATCGGATCACCGTCATCCGCCGCGGCACGGTGGTCGGCACCGTCGAACCGGCCACGCCCGAAGCCGAACTCGCGGAGCTGATGGTCGGCCGTTCGGTCGAACTGGTGGTCGCCAAGACGCCCGCCGCGCCGACCGGCCCCACCCTGGTCGTCACCGACCTGACCGTGGTCGACGCGGCCGGAACGGTGGTGGTCGACGAGGTGTCCTTCCGCGTCGACGGCGGCGAAATCGTCGGCATCGCAGGCGTTGTCGGCAACGGGCAGTCGGAACTGGTGAGCGCGCTGCTCGGACTGCGGACCCCGGTGTCGGGCACCATTACGGTGGGCGGCTGGGAGGTGGTCGGCCGGTCGCCGCGGCAGCACCTGGACGCGGGCATCGGCTATGTGCCCGAGGATCGTTCGCACGACGGCTGCATCGGCACCTTCAGTGTCGCCGAGAACCTCGTATTGGATCTGATCGATCGCCCGGAGTTCTCCCGGCACGGCGTGCTGTCCCCGGCCGCGGTGAAACGCAATGCCGCGCAACGGGTCGAGGAGTTCGACATCCGGGTCCGCTCCACCGCCGATCCGGTGAGCACCCTGTCGGGCGGTAATCAACAGAAGGTCGTCCTCGCACGGGAGCTGTCCCGGCCGCTGGAGGTGCTGGTCGCCGGCCAGCCCACCCGCGGCCTCGACGTCGGATCGATCGAGTTCGTGCACAAACGCATTGTCCGCGAACGTGATCAGGGCACCGCCGTGCTGATCGTCTCGACCGAACTCGACGAGATCTACGCGCTGTCCGACCGGATCATCGTCATGTATCGCGGGCAGATCGTCGGCATCGTCGGCCCGGACACCCCGCGCGATCAGCTCGGCCTGATGATGGCGGGCGCGCAACCGGGGAGGGACGTTGACTGACGCACCGCGTAGCGATTCGAAGCGGGGTGTATCCGACCGGCCCTGGGTGCGCGAACTGATCGTCAGCGCGCTGGCGGTATTGCTCGCGCTGATCGTCGGCGCGCTGCTCATCATCGTCAGCGACCCGAAGGTGACCGGCGCGTTCGGCTATTTCTTCGCGCGGCCGTTGGATACGGTGTCGGCGGCGGCCACCGCGGTCGGCGACACGTACCAGGCACTGTTCCTCGGCGCGTTCGGCGGCAAGCATCAGATCGCCGAAACCTTGGTGGCGGCAACGCCCTTGATCTGCACGGGCCTCGCGGTGACGCTCGCGTTCCGCACCGGCCTGTTCAATATCGGCGCGCAGGGGCAGCTCATCGCAGGCGCGCTGTTCGCGGGCTGGGTCGGTTTCGCGATACATCTGCCGCCGGTGCTGCACGTGGTGGTGGCCCTGCTGGCGGGTATCGCCGGTGGCGCGCTGTGGGGCGGGATCGTCGGGTTGCTGAAGGCGCGCACCGGTGCGCACGAAGTGATCTCCACGATCATGGGCAACTATGTCGCGCTGTACGCGCTCACCTGGCTGCTCACCACCTCGTGGTTGCAGCGGCCCGGCCGCAACGAGCCGATCAGCCCGGTGGTCGACGACACCGCGCAACTGCCCCGATTCGGGGATACCCGACTGCATCTCGGGCTGCTGGTCGCCGTCGGCGCGGCGGTGTTCGTGTGGTGGCTGCTGTCCCGATCGACGCTGGGTTTCCAGCTGCGGGCGCTCGGCGCCAACCCGGACGCGGCGCGCACGGCCGGAATGAATGTCGGCCGCGCGTATGTGCTGGCGATGCTCATCGCGGGTGGCCTCGCCGGACTCGCCGGTGCCCAGCAGGTGCTCGGCACCGACCTGCCGCTGACCAACGGAATCGCCGGGTCGTTCGGCTTCGACGGCATCACCGTGGCGTTGCTCGGGCGCGGCAGCCCGATCGGCACGGTGTACGCGGCGCTGCTCTTCGGCGCGCTGAACGCGGGCGGCAACGAGATGCAGGCGGCGACCGGCACACCGCTCACCCTGGTGACCGTGTTGCAGGCGGTGATTGTCGTGCTGGTCGCGGCACCGGCCTTGGTGCGCACCGTCTTCCGGATCCGGGCCGAGCGCGCGGACGCGGTACTCGCGAAAGGGTGGAACTGATGGCGACGACCACAACCGGCGCCGCCGCCCGCGGGCTCGAGTCACCGGAGAAGCATCAGCAGCGGCTCCGCCTCGGCATCCTGCTGCTGGTCCTCGCGGTCACCGCGGTCGCGCTCGCGGTGTTCACCAAGTCGGGCACCGTCGACTTCCGTTTGGCGGCACCGGATGCGGCGGGTCCGTCCGATCTCGACGTACCCGCCAAACCGGCGGCGCTGCTGCTGTCGGTGGTCGCCCTCGCGATCGCGATCGCGCACCTGTGGCGTGGCCTGACTGGGCGGTGGGCGGCCGTGCTGTTCGCCGTGTTCGGTGTCGCGTTCGTGGTGACGTTCGTGTGCTGGGCGGCGTCGGGCAAGATCTTCCCGCTCACCAACCAGATTCAGGGCACCCTCGCCCTGTCGACGCCACTGATTCTCGGTGCGCTGGCGGGCGTGCTGTGTGAACGGGCCGGTGTCATCAATATCGCCATCGAAGGTCAGCTGCTGGCCGGTGCGTTCGCGGCCGCGATCCTCGCGACGGTCAGCGGCAGCTTCGTCGTCGGGGCGCTGGCCGCGGTGGTCGCTGGGGTGTTCATCGCCTGGCTGCTCGCGGTGTTCTCGATCCGCTACCTGGTGAATCAGATCGTGCTCGGCGTGGTGCTCGTGGTGTTCGCGACCGGTATCACCGGCTTCCTTTTCGATCAGCTCGTCAACCTGACCGACGGTGCGTCCCGGTTCAACAATCCGGGAACCATGCAGCCGCTGGCCATTCCGGTGTTGTCGTCCATCCCGATCATCGGGCCGACGGTGTTCGATCAGACCGCGCTGGTGTACGCGATGGTCGTCGCGGTCGCCGTGCTCGGGTTCGTGTTGTATCGGACGCGGTGGGGGCTGCGGGTGCGGGCGGTCGGCGAGCATCCGCGCGCCGCGGCCACCGTCGGGATCAAGGTGCTGCGGGTCCGGTATCAGGCCGTGCTGCTCGCGGGTGCGATAGCCGGGCTCGGCGGCGCCTACTTCACCATCGGGTCGACCGGCGGTTTCACCAAGGAGATGACGGCGGGCAACGGGTTCATCGCGCTCGCCGCGGTGATCATGGGCCGCTGGCATCCACTCGGCGCGACCTGTGCTGCACTGTTTTTCGGCTTCACCAAGGCGCTGCAGGGCCAGCTACAGGTGCTGGCGACGCCCATTCCGACCGAGGTGCTGCAGATGACGCCGTACCTGCTGACGGTGATCGCCGTCGCGGGCGCGGTCGGTCAGGTGCGCCCGCCGAAGGCCGACGGCGAACCGTACGTCCCCGGCTGATCACCCGCCGAACAGCAGGTACAAACCGGTGAAGGTGTAGCCGACCATCGTCAGCATGAGCGCGAGCTGACCGGTGGCCCGATGCTCGGACGGCAGCAGCCGCAGGCACTTGTCGTGCGCGGCCGTCACGCCGAGGACATGGCCGGCGAGCACGGCGAGCACCTTCGTGCTGGCGAGCACCGTCGGATGGTCGGACAGTACGTAGTGCACCTGATAGTGCGCCAGCCCGCCGAGGTCCGCACCGCGCTGGAACGGGTCCGCGAACAGCAACAACGTCGCCTGCCCCTTCTCCACCAGGAAGGTCAGGTAGTGCGCGACGATATAACCGGCGATGATCGGCGTGATGCTGTGTGCCAGCAGGCCGGGTAGCTCCGCGCGTTCGGCACGGGTCAGACCACCGGTCGCGCGCGCGGCGAGGGTGAAGACGGTGCCGACGATCAGGATGACGGTGAGCAGACCACCGCTGCGGACCACAGTCGCACCGAAAACCGAACCGCCGCCCAGCGAATCGACGAGGTCGCGCCAGCCGGGCACCGCGGAGAGACTGTCGAAGGCGGTGGAGCCGAGCAGGGTCGCCGCGAGCGCCACCGATCCGGGCAGCACCGGGGTGCCGGCCAGATTGCGCAGCGGAGCACGCAGCACCAGCTCGCCCGAAGCGCGGCGGCCGACCGAACTGAGCCGGGCAAGCAGACTGCTGTACACCTCGAAGGGATCGGCATGCTCGGCCCAGGCTGTCCCGAACAGCACCAGGCCGGCGAGCATCAGCACCACATACCCGAGCAGCCACCAGCTCACCGCCGCAACCGAACCCGGATCGGGGGCGGCGAGCTCGAGCCACACGAAGGCGAACAACCCCAGCACCGCGGGTCGGCATCCCCAGGATGATGGATACCCGCGGATGCCGTCGTCGGGACTGCGCCGCAGCACGAAACAGCCGAACCGGTGCAGCGCCCGCATCGGCGAGACGACCTTCCAGACCGGGCCGGCCACGAGCGACGCCAGCATCACGCCGACCCAGACATATATATAGAACACCCCGGGCACCGGATTGTGTTGCGGCGAAGCGGACCCGAACACCGCGACCAGCCCGACCACTACCGCGCCGACGACGCCGATCGCCGCCAGCACGATCCGGCACACCCGCGAATCGATTACCGCCCGCACGAACGACGGCAGCAGCCGACCGGGCGCGTCCGGATCCAGCCGCGGCCGCCGCCACGCGACCAGCAGGATCGCGAACGAGAACGTCAACGCCCACGCCGCGCCGATCAGCGCGTAGGTCAACGGAATCGGCAGATCGGCCGAGCCGTTGAGCCCGTGCGCCAGCGACCGGGTCACTGCCGGATCAGCAGCGTGGTCACCGTCTTACCGGCGTGATGGAGTTCGACGTCGACCCGCCCGGGCACGGTGACGACGAACCGGAACTCCTGGCCTGCCTTGGGTTCCACCGCGAACGTCTGGCTCGGTTCCGAGTGCACGTGCAGCTCGTCGGCGGCGTCGCTGTCCACCTTGATGACGATCGGCTGATACTGCCTGGCCTCGGTCCTGGTGTTCGTCGGCGTGACGGACCCGCCGGCGATGCGGACCGAAATGGTGACCTCGGCGGGCACGTCGGTCGACACACTCGCCGACGTGCGGGCGGCCGGTGCGTCGACCGATGCGCCACACGCGGTCACCGTCACCGCCGCGACAATGCACACGGCAAGGGCACCGGCTGTGCGAATCATCAATTCTCCTCCCGATCACGCGCGTCGGTGCCCACGGCATCGCGCGCCGACTGCTCGGCCTCGCGACGTTCGGCCCGCCGATCCCGCATGGCTATGCCGAGAATGACGCCGACCACCGCCAACGCGGGCACGAACGCCGGGATCGCCAGCAGCGTGGAATGGCTGGCGAGCACGTCGACGTCCTGTGCGTACCTCATCGGCGGACCGCCTGCGCCATCCGCTCCGCGCGCACGTCGGCGCGGTAGGCCAGCACGATCCGGGCCGCGCCCCACGCCAGCGCCCAGATGATCACCAACGAGCAGACGAGCACGATCAACGATGCCAGCGTGAACAACCACGACGGATAGTCCGACGAGCGTTCCCGTTGCAGCACGGTGATTTCCCGGACGAACGGACGGGTGAACTCGTTGAGCGCGGGCACCTCTTTGGCGTCGATACCAGGGTCGTCGGGCAGATAGACCGGCAATGCGGTCTGCGTGCGGCCGTCCTGCACCCGCAGCACCGTTTTCCAGTTGCCATCGGCCGGCACAGGTTTCGTGCTGACGTAGTGACCTGGTCCGACCCGCTGCAGCTGATCGATCACCAGGCCGCGACCGGGCCGCGCCGAGCCGACACCGCCCTGCCAGGCGAGCAGTTGCATCCACTCTGGGTCGTCACTCACCAGGCCCGTCGGGGTCAGCGTGATGTCGGCGGTCACCATCCGCCCGCCGTGCACGGGTTCGGCGTCCTGCAATCGGACTGCCGCGCCGGCATTCTCGGGGACGTCGATGCGCAAACCGTTCGCGGTCGCCGCCGCGGCGATCAGCACCGCCGCGACCACGAGACCACGCCGCAGCGGCGGCCGCGGCAACGGCTCACCCCGCAGCACCATGCCGAGCAGCGCACCGAGCGCGCCGCCCGCGACACCGACCGGCACCGCCATCGCCAGCAGTTCCGGCCACATGCTCGTCGGCCACCGATCGACGAACATGCCCTCGACCCAGCGCGATTCGAGCCAGATCCCGACGGTGGCGGCGGCCAGACCGGTGAGCGCGCCCCACCACACCGGCTTGTCGATGAGCGGCAGCAGCGCCATCAGTTCCACCACCACCGCGACGCCGAGATACAGCGGAAATACGTTGTGCGGCTCGCCGAGAATCGGGCCTACCAGCACCGCGACCACACCGCGCACGAGGAACGCGAACGCCACCGCCACCAGCGCACTCCCCCGCCCGAGGGTGTATCGCGCCGAGATCAGGGCGACCGTGCTCGCGGCCACGATCAGCATCGGCTGGAAGACCAGCCGGAATTGCTGCACCCCGAAATCGAATTCGACCTGGAAGACCGACAATCCGATCAACAAGCCACCGAAGGCCAGCGACCGGAAAACCCACAGGAACGGGCCGTCGACACGCTCCGGATCTGGCCGGTCGAGCCTGCCTTCGAACTCCAGCAGCAGCACCGCGACCAGCGAGAGCCCGGCGCCGCCGATCAGCATGAGATGCGTCGGCCCCCACAGGGTGACGTCTTGGCCGAACAACCGGTGCCAGATGTCGTCGAGCGGAAAGCCGATCAGCGCGTACAACCCGACCGCCGCCATCAGCACCCCGCCGACCGGTGCATGCCAGGTGCGGGTGATCCGGATGGCCGCCGGACCGGGCTTCTCGTCCAGCGGCAGGATGACGGCCAGCATCCCCGCGATGAAGAGGAAGAACAGGCCGACCAGGATGAAGTAGTGCGCCGGATTGGCCAGTGGCCCAGGGTCACGCCCCTTGCCGATGTGCAGGCTCACGTCCCAGATGAAGCCGAACAGCGCCGTGATGATGGTCGTGATGAACAGCGCGACCGGCAACGCCACCCAGCCGGGCCGGTTTCCCCACTGCCCGAGCCGATCGGCCGCGTTCTTCAGCCAGCTGATCCGGCGGGTGCGATGCAGATAGGCCAGCCAGAACAAGCCCGCGGCGATCACCAGCGCGGCGACGGTCAGCCCGATGACCTGATCCAACGCGGCGCCGCCGCCCTGCGAACCCTTTGCTACCACCGCGAACTCAGGCCTCATCGCGAACATCTCTCTGTAACTCGAAGTCTCTTCAACCTCGAATGCCCACCGAAGACAGAGGTATGCAACAGATCACGCGTCGCCGCCATCTCTGGGACCACTCACAGCGCGGCCGCATCTAAATTGGGGTCGGATCCCAGTTTGTCGATCTTGACGCCGCGCTCGGCAACCGGCGACGTCGCAGAACTTTCTGATCGCCGGGGTCGGGCCGATTCTTGTGCACTTGCCCGAGCGGGACGTACCGCGGCGGAAGAACAAACGGTCACCGGCAGCAAGTAATCAGCATCCAAGACACGGACAAAACAGACAAAATACGTAAGTCGGGGCAAACTGAAATCGGCGCTGACGCGTCATCGACAAGGCCCCTGACGGATGTCGCCGAGTTGCCGCTGATTTACCAGCCTAGTGGCTATACTCCTCGCACGCGGCACCCGGCCCCATCGTTCGTATCGACACCGATTCCACGCACGACAGACTTTTCCCACGTCAGATGGTTCTTAAAAGGTTCTGCGGGACTTCAGGAATGGCGCTGCACCGGTACAAGATGTGAACAATGAACGGTTCGCGACAGTAACCAGATGATGCCTGCAGCCAATATCAAGATCGAGTCAAGAAAGATCAAAAACCTTGCCACGCAGGGTGGTTGGCATGTGTATGCTTTGGATTCATCACGTCCCCCACTATGCGGTGGGGGTATGGGCGAAGGCGGTGTCGGTGTGGACGTAAATAAGATCCAGATACGGCGCGCGGCCATTGCCGCGATCGCTCTGGGTGTGCTGGCGCTGGGGATAACCGGGCTGATCGACCGACTGTTGCTCGGTACCTTCATGTGCGCGGGACTCGCGGTCGGTTGGTTGAATGCCCAACTCACCTTGTGGGCCATCACCCGAATTGCCAGTTCCGAAGCCCCGAGCAAGCAGCGTTTGGTAGGTTCCTCCGCGCTACGACTGCTCGGCATTACCGCCGTCGCCCTCCTGGTGGCTTTCCTCGCGCGCCCCAACGGCGTCGGTATCTTCTTCGGCTTGGCGCTCTTTCAAGTCGCCCTGGTCCTCAACACTGTCCTGCCTGAATTGAAAGGGCTTCGCCAGACACCATGACGATCCCAGCCATTTCACTTGCCCAGCTCACCTCGAACGTCACGCTCCTCGCGCAAGAGGCTCCCGCCGAGGAACCGAAGATCAAGGTCGGCCACCACGCGGTCGCGCATGCCTTCGGTATGGCCTTCAATGTCGACACCATCGTGTCGACGACGGTCGCCGCGCTCATCGTGCTCGGGCTGGCCTTTTTCCTGCGCCTGAAGATCACCTCCGGGGTGCCCAACGGCGTCCAGCTGTTCTTCGAAGCCGTGACGGTCCAGATGCGCACCCAGGTGGAAAGCGCCATCGGCATGAAGGTCGCGCCGTTCGCGCTGCCGCTCGCGGTCACCCTGTTCGTCTACATCTTGCTGTCGAACTGGCTGTCCGTGCTGCCGGTGCAGATCGGCGACGGCGAGTTGCTCGCGCCGCCCGCCTCCGACGTCAACTTCGTCTACGCGCTCGCGTTGTTCGTGTTCCTCGCCTACCAGTCCGCCGGCATCGCGCGGCGCGGTCCGTTCGGACACGTGAAGCAGCTGCTGAAGGGACACACCGGCTGGGGCCCGATGGTGTTCATCAACGTCATCGAGGAAATCGCCAAGCCGCTTTCGCTGTCACTGCGATTGTTCGGAAACATGTTCGCGGGCGGCGTCATGCTTTCCGTGATCACGTTGTTCCCCTTCTGGATCAGCTGGGGCCCCAATGCCGTCTGGAAACTGTTCGACTTGTTCGTCGGCGCAATTCAGGCTTTCATCTTCTCGCTGCTGACAGTCCTGTACTTCAGCCAGTCGATGTCGTTGGAAGACGAACACTGATCGGTGAGTTGCCGATTCAGTCCACATCCGAGAATAGGAAGTAGAAAATGGCAGACCCAACCACCGCGTCCATCATCCAGGGCGCCCTCATCGGCGGCGGCATCATCATGGCCGGCGGCGCCATCGGCGCAGGCATCGGTGACGGCCTGGCAGGCGCGGCGCTGATCAATGGTGTGACCCGTCAGCCGGAGGCCGAGGGTCGGTTGCGCGGCATCTTCTTCCTGACCGTCGGTCTGGTCGAGGCGGCGTACTTCATCAATCTAGCCTTCATGGCACTCTTCGTATTCGCGACTCCCGGCAAGTAACCGGGTATGTCTCCGAGAACCGATGTAGTTGCCGCGGAGAACTTCCTTATCCCCAACGGCACCTTCTTCGTCGAGTTGCTGATCTTCCTGATCGTGCTCGGCGTCATCTGGTTCTTCGTTGTTCCACCGATCCGCAAGGTGCTGGAGGAACGCGAAGAGCGGGCCGCAGAAACCCTGGCGACGACCAAAGAGGCGAGGCAGTTGTTCGCCGAGGCCGAAGCCAAGCATCAAGCGGCACTGGAGAAGACGCGGTCGGAGGCGGCCGCGATCCGGAGCAAGGCGCGCGCCGAGGGCCGGGACATTCTCGAGGAAATGCGCGGGCAGGCGCAGCAAGAGGCCAACGGCATCGTCGCGGAGGCTGAAGCGCAATTGCGGGCGCAGGCGGATCAGATCGCCGCGGAGTTGCGCGAGACCGTCGAGCCACTCGCTCGATCGCTGGCCAACCGCGTGGTCGGTGTCGATGAAGAGCGGCGGGCCGAGACGAGTCGAGGCCAGCAGACAGGACGGGCGTCGTCATGACTCCTAGCAGCGACATCCTTGCCGAAGGCATCTACCAGATCCATTTCGAGTGGCAGGTGTTCTTCAGCCAGCTGCTCGGCTTCGCGGTCATCGTCTGGTTCATGGTCAAATACATTGTGCCGTGGGTCAAAAAGATTATGGCCAAGGCGCAGGGCGATATTCGGAAACAGATCGAAGAGAACGAGCAGGCCTCGGCTCGGCTCAGCAAGGCCAAGAAGGTATACGACGAGGGCATGGCCGAGGCGAAAGCCGAACTCGCCCAGCTGCTCGAGGACGCGCATGCCGACGCCGAGAACATCGTGGTGAAGATGCGGGAGACCGCTGCCGCCGAGGTCGAACGGGTCGGCAAGCAAGGCCGCGACCAGATCGAGCTGATGCGCAGGCAGCTGATCCGCGACCTCAAGGCCGACTTCTCCAAGCAGGTGATGGCGCACACCACCGAGAGCGTGCGCGAGCAGGTCCAATCGCCACAGATCAAATCCGATGCCGTCGAAAAGTTCCTGGACGACCTCCAGGCGATGGCGAACACCGGATCGTCCGGCCGGACCCGCACTCAGTCCCAGTGGAACTGACAACCCACCCTCGACGGATCTGAGCCCCACTCGCAAGACTCGAGCGGGGCCCTCCGGCAATGAAAATCGCTCGGCCTGCTGCGGCTGCGGTCATTATGCTGGCGCTTGTTCGAATACTGCCATGCCGTTATGGATCGGAGCTCAATAATGACGGAGGCAACACCCACGCTGTATGAGTGGGCCGGTGGCACAGCGGCTTTCGAGGCGCTTACCGAGGTTTTCTACCGCGAGGTGCTGAAGGACGAGCTGGTCGGACCGCTGTTCGCCGGCATGGATCCGGGACATCCGAAATACGTCGCGATGTGGCTGGCCGAAGTCTTCCGCGGCCCCCAGACCTACAGCACCGAGCGCGGCGGCTACGCGCATATGGTCCGCCAGCACCTCGGCAAGGCGATCACCGAAGCACAACGCCGCCGGTGGGTGAACCTGCTGATGGATGCCGCCGACGAGGTGGGCATGCCCAACGACCCCGAGTTCCGCTCCGCCTTCTTCGCCTACATCGAATGGGGCACCCGCCTCGCCCACTCGAACTCCCAGCCCGATGCCACGCCGCCGCTGAAAGCGCCGATGCCACACTGGGGTTGGGGCGAAGCGCCGCCCTATCAGCCCTGAGCTAGCTGAAGTAGTCCCGGAACAGGATCTCGCTGACCTTGGTGACGGTCTCCTTGCCGACCTGGTAGCCGTCGTCGACCACCTGGGTGTTGTTCATGATGGCAACGGTGAATTGCTCACGCGGCCCGACGAACCCGACGGAGTTCATCAGCCAGGAGCCGTCGTCGTTGTCGTCGGACCAGCCGTTCTTGTTCCCCGGTGCCGCCTTGTCGCCCGCGCCCCACACACCCCACCGCTGGTTGGTGTCGAGCGAGTCGCCGCCGTCGACCGAGCGCATCTCGCCGACGAGGTAGTCGCGGTGCCGGGCGGGCAGCTTCTCCAGCACGAAGTCGATGAGCTGCTCGAGATCGTTGGCGGTGGCCTGGATCCACCCCCAGGAGTCCGGGTGCCCGCCCGCGAATTTGATGCCCGCCATGCCGAACGACCGGAACCGCGGCGCGAACGACTTCTCGCCGCCGTAGCGCTCCCACAGGGTCGTCGCCGCGTCGTTGTCGCTGGCATGCAGCATCCGGTGCATCAGCTCGCGGTCCTCGTCGCCGAGCGTGATCGAGCCGAGGTCGTCGCGCAGCAGCAGGTCCACCGCCATCGCCAACTTCGGCGTGGAACAGGCCCAGATCGGGGTCGCCGCATCCGCATTGCGCCATACCGCGCCCGTGCGGCGGTCGCGCACCACGATCCCGGTGAACCCGGGACGGCTCTTCGCGTAAGCCTCGGCTTGCGCGATGCGGGATTTGAACGCGGGATCGAAACCGCGCGGAGCGCCGATCGCCTCGCGGGCGGGGCCCGCGCGGACCGGCGTCTCGTGCGCCGCCCCGCGCGGCTCGTACATCAGCGCGGCCGCGACGAGCGAACCGGCGACCAGTAGGCCGGACAGCACCAGGGGAACCCTCGACTTCCGCATGAACGTCCATCCCTCGCTTGGTCGCTAGACGGGCTGTGTCATTGGACAAAAATGCAGGTCACCGGCAGTGCTCGATGTCCAGCATCTTTCCCAGCGGACCGCGCCGGAGCAACCCGACACTCGGCAGCGGCGGCAATTCGCGTCGGCATGTCGGTGCCCCCGACAGTAGGGGCACTATTTTTACTCTCCCCGAATCACGTGAAACTTAGTAACACGCACCGACATCGGCCCGATTTCCAGTTAGTCATCGCAGGTTCGCGGATGGAGGACCGCGCGCGTGCTCCGGGCGACCGGCGCAGTTGCGAAGACACCGCAGTACGGGCTAACTACATACCGACCACACCGATTCCGGGGGTTCACTTGAACGTCAAGTCATGGGCTTTTGCCGCACTAGCCGCCAGCGTCGTCCTCGGCGCGACCGGCTGCGGTTCCAGCTCCACACCGCAGGCGGCGACCAGGACGCCGATCCCGTCGGCCGCTCCCGCGACGCCCGGCACACCGGGTAACGCACCTGGCCCGGCGCAGCCGGGCGAGGCCGACCAGCCAACCAACTCACCGCAGACGCGACCGAACGCACCCGAGGTCGACACCGCGCCGCCCGCGAGCGTGCCGGTCGATCAGCGGGAACCCGCACCCGCCCCGCCACCGCCGCCCGCGAACCCAAGCCCCTACGGCAGCGGGCACGGACTGTGCTTCGACCTGAACTCCGAACTCGCGCACACCTCGGTAGGCCGATTGGCGCCGAACGCCGGCGGCTACCCGTGGACCATCGTGGAGGGCAGCACCGACCCGATCTCGGCGGGCTGCTCCGGCGTCCTGTCCTACCTGTTGGTCGATTGGAACGGCAGTCACCCCGGCTACCACGTCTTGTTCTTCACCGACGGCAAGTACCTGGGGACGGCGACGTCGAAGTACTACGGCTACACCACGATGCTCGGTAAGACCAGGAACACCGTTTCGGTCCAATACCGTTGGGCCAAGCCCGAAGACGCGCTGTGCTGCCCGTCCGGCGGACCGAGCAACGTGACGTTCACCTTGAACGGCTCCTCCGTCACGGCACAGGGCCAGTTCCCGCCGAATCCGGACAAGTAACCAGCTGGTCCTCGCAGGTACGCGGACCGAGGACCGCGTACCTGTGAGGCCAGCGGACCTCAGTACACGAAAAGGCCCCCGCCCCTGCATGATCGGAGCGCGGGGTCTTTCCCTGTGTCCCAATCAGTGTGCGGCGTCGCCTTTGAGCTGGAGCAGGCCGAGGGAGTTCTTGCTCGGGTCCTCGAACCAGGCGGCGAGGGCGAAGCCGACGTCGGCGATGCCGTCGACCGTGTTCAGGTCGGCGAATTCGAGGATCTCGACGCCGCGGGTACGCAGCCCGGCGACCTCGGCGGCGATGTCATCGACGCGCCAACTCACCTTGGTCGCTTCGTCTTTGGTGCCGACGCTGCTCTTGGTGACCACGAGCCTGCTGTCGCCGCCGCATCCGAAGGTGATGAATTGTTCGCCGTCTTCGAAGAGCACTTCCAGGCCGAGGGTCCGCCCGTAGAACTCCCTGGCGACCTCGAGATCGGTGACCAGCAGCAGCGCGTCGACCGGTTGTGTACTCAGCATGCCAAACCTCCAGGTAGATCATTGATTTCAGCGGCGAAGCCAGGGTCCGAGCCTGTTCGTGAGCGCGGGCATGATCGCCCACGTCATCGCCGGGATCGTCAGTCCCATGGTCAGCAGCATGCCGAGCGGCACCGGCCAACCGCCGGTCAGCGGCCGCAAGACGATGCCGAGGATCAGCACCGTCGGGTACAGCGCGACCAGCGTGATCACGGCCATCTTCCAGCGCTTGGGTGGAATCGGCGGTGCGTAACCGGAATTGACGAACCAGCCCTCCCATCCGTCGACCGCCCGCACCGATTCGGTGCCACCGTCGTCGAGCAACTCATCGAGCCGCGCGACAAGCCGATGCCGCTCCGCGGACTCCATCCAGGCCTGATGTTCTTCGTGGCTCCGATATCGGAAAATCATCTGATAGACGCCGCCCGAATCGGGCCGCAACACATCGCAGCCCAGATGCCCCGCATACCCTCGCGCAGCGGTGATTATCTCGTGCAGAATTCCCTCGAACCGAGCCACCTTGTCCGCAGGCACCTTTCGGCTGACCTGGGTACTGACGGGCTCCAACTGACCTGCCACCGAACTCACAATGCTCGAAAATCGTCGACGGCGTTCCGGCGACGTTACATGATTACATTGCAATACAATGCGCGACAAGGCTTTTACCTGGCTGTTCTCCGAGAGCGTAAGCCTCGCCTGGGCCCGGCGGTCCTGTTATCCAGGTTTCACCGGGAGGGCGGTGTTCGCTCCGCCAACGCGCTTAGCAGTGTGAGGTCTCGGCGGAAGGTATGGGCGAACAGCGGTGCGAACAGGCGCATTCCGGTCGCACCCGCCAGGCCGAGCGGAGGTTGTAGGCGCTCAGTCCAGTCGAGCCGGGTATGTCCATGGGACTGCGCCGTCAGCCGAATGTCGCCGCGGCCCTTTACCCAGCCCAGGTGCTCGATTCCGAGATGGCCGGGATTCGATTCGTCCGGTGGCTGCCAGATGTCGACGCGGATTCGGTCGCGGGTGGCGATTCCGGCGATGCGCACGGTGGTCGCTACCGTCACGCCGACGCCGGCGCGCAGCGGCGATGTCACCTCGAAATCGGAGGCTTCGCGCATCCACTCGCCCTGGTTCTCCCAATCGGTGAGCAATTCCCAGAGTCGTTGCGGCGCAGCCGAAATGTCGGCGCCGACGGTCACCACCACGGGACGCATCAGTTAAGTCACCGCCCGATCAATGCCGCGACGGCCTTGGGTGCGGCGAGCCATTCGCGGAGGTTGTTGCGTATCAGCGTCATTCGACGGCAGTCGCAATAGGCGGTGACGCCGTCGGCGTCGATGCCTTCGGCGCGGCACAGCGCGACCGCTCGTGGCACGTGGCGGTACTGAGTGACGATGATCGCTCGATCGATCCCGAAAAGCCGCTTCGCGCGTTCGCACGTGGCGCGGGTAGACAAGCCTTCGCCGTCGGATCGCACGAGCGCGGGATCTACTCCGTGGTCGGCGAGATATTTTGTCATCGAGGCGATCTCGTCGCCTGAGGTACCGGCCGCATCACCGGACACCAGGATCTCGCGAGCCTTTCCAGCGTGCAGGAGCTCGATCGCGACATCGAGCCGTCCACGCAGATACGCCATCGGCGCACCGTCGGGGCCGACCTTTGCCCCGGGCACGATCACGACCGGCACCGTCGGCGCGGCGCCGGGGCCGAACCGATGGCCCGACGACACCGTCCACAGCCGGACATTCGCGCCGACCACGACCAGCACCAGTCCCGTCGCCGCGACCACGATCACGCCGAGCAGCCTGCGCTTCCTCGCACCGTTCGGTAGCTTCCGATCCTCTACCACAGCAACCTCTTTCCAGTCGGTCCACAATGCACGTGCCTGCTCGCTATCGCTGGTCGAGGACAGGAACGGGCAGTGGTCGCCGCGGCACCGGCTCGGACACGACGATCGAGGTGGTCGTCTGGCCGAACATGAGGAACCCGTCGAGCAATTCCTCGAGCTCACCGATCGACGGCCCGTGCACCTTGAGCAGGAAGCAGTCCTCGCCGGTGATCCGGAAGCACTCGACCACCTGCGGTGTATCCCGGGCCGCCGCAACGATTTTGGGGAGCTGGCCGGGTCCGGGCCGGATGCGCACCAGCGCGGTCACCGGCATGCCGAGGGCGGCCGGGTCGACCTCCATCCGGAAGCCGGTGATCACGCCGAGCCGTGTCAAGCGCTGCACCCGCTCGGTGACCGCGGGCGCCGACATGCCGACGCGGCGGGCGAGTTCGGACATGGACAGTCGCGGATCGGCGTGCAGTTCGTTGAGCAGCCGGACGTTCACCTCATCTAGCAGGCGTGATCGCTCGGTGAAGGAATCTTGGCCATTTGGCCTTAATTTTCCAGACAACTCACGCCAACTTCCTGAATAGTGCCATTCCGGTCGCGGGTATTTCTTTGGAAGATACTCCGCATGATCACACCGTCCGAGATTACGGCTTCGCGGGTGCCTGCCTCGGCCTACTTCGGCGTCAGCGCGATCTTCCACTATCTCGGCCCCGCCCTCGCCGTGGTGCTGTTTGCCCGGGTGGACGTGCTCGGCGTGGTCTGGCTCCGGATCGCAAGCGCCGCAGTGGTGTTCGCGCTGTGGCGGCGGCCGTGGCGGCTGCTCGCGCGCCGCACCCCGGCGCAGCGGCGGCTGCTGCTCGGGCTCGGGGTGCTGCTCGCGGCCATGAACACGGCGTTCTACCTGGCCATCGCGCGGCTGCCACTGGCCACCGTCGGCGCGATCGAGTTCTTCGGCGTAATCGTGCTCGCCGCCATCGGAATGCGCAACGGCCGCAACGTGATCGCCCTCGTGCTCGCCGTGGGTGGGGTGCTCGCGTTGACCGACATCCAGTTCGCCGGTGCGCCGCTCGGGTTCGTTTTCGCGGTGGTCAACTGCGCACTCTTCATGCTCTATGTGGTTCTCGGCCACCGCATCGCCAACACCGGCGCCGGGATCTCCGGGATCGACCAGATCGGCGCCGCGATGCTGATCGGCGCGCTGGTCGCGACGCCGTACTGCCTCGGCGCCGCGGTCCCGGCCTTCACCAGTCCGGCGGCGCTGCTGGCCGGAATTGGCGTTGGCATCTGCTCGTCGGTCATCCCCTACGTGACCGACCAGCTCGCCATGGCCCGATTACGCAGGCACACCTTCGCGCTGATGCTGAGCCTGCTGCCCGCGGTCGCGACAGTGATCGGGATCGTGGTGCTCGACCAGGTCCCCACCGTCCAAGAGCTGATCGGCATCGCGCTGATCGCCGGGGGCGTCTCGATCCACCAGCAAGCACAGGAAAACAAGGAGAACTGATGGAATACCTTCGGTTGGGCACATCCGGCCTGGTCGTGTCCCGGCTCTGTCTCGGCATGATGAGCTACGGCACTCCCGTCGCCCGGGATTGGATACTCGACGAGGATGCCGCGGCACCGATCGTCCGGCAGGCCATCGAATCGGGAGTGACGTTCTTCGACACCGCGGACATGTACTCGGGCGGCGTCAGCGAATTGGTCACCGGGCGGTTGCTCGCCAAGCTTTTCCCCCGCCGCGACGACTACGTGCTGACCACCAAGGTCTACTACCCGATGGGCGCGGGTCCGAACGACAAGGGCTTGTCGCGCAAGCACATCCTGGCCGCCATCGACGCCTCACTCGACCGGCTCGGCGTCGATCACGTCGACCTGTACCAGATTCACCGCTGGGACAACGAGACGCCGATCGAAGAGACCATGCACGCGCTCAACGACGTGGTCGCGGCCGGCAAGGCCAGATACCTCGGCGCGTCGAGCATGTTCGCCTGGCAGTTCGCCAAGGCACAGCAGGTCGCCGAGGCACACGGCTGGACGAAATTCGTCTCGATGCAGAACCATTACAACCTCGTCTACCGCGAGGAGGAACGGGAGATGATCCCGCTCTGCCTGGACCAGGGCGTCGGCATCATCCCGTGGAGCCCGCTGGCGCGGGGACTGCTGGCAGGCACCCGCGAGCGCGGCGGCGGACCGACCACCGCGCGATCCGGCGCCGACCCCATCGCCGACGCCATGTATACCGACGACGACTTCGAGGTGGTCGACGCGGTGCGCATAGTCGCCGCCGCCCGCGCCCTGCCGCCAGCGCAGATCGCCCTGGCCTGGCTACTCGGTCGGCCCGGGGTCACCGCGCCGATCATCGGAGCGACCAAGATGAAGCACCTGGCGGACGCGATCGCCGCAACGCGGATACGGCTGAGCGAGGACGAGGTGGCCACGCTGCAGGCACCGTATCGTCCGCACGCCGTGCTCGGCCACCACTGACCCGCGGCTGATACCTGGCCGGTGTGGCTCTCAGGTCTGGCTCGATACCTCTTGTGCCGCAGTATCTTCGGGCTCAACCGGCTTGTCCGACCGTGACCTGGTGATCGCCACACCGGACAGGCACAGCAGCCCACCGACCACGGCCAGTGGCCCCGGGACCTCGTCGAGCGCGATCCAGGCCATCAATATCACCAGGGCGGGGACGGCGTAGGTGGTCACGCCCATCTTCCCCGCTGTGCTGCGAGACAGCGCGTATGCCCAGGTGGTGAACGCCAAAGCGGTCGGAAACACGCCCAGGTACACCAGGCTCGATATCGAGGACAGCGGGGCTTCGGCGGCCTCGGTGAACAGCTGGCCCGCGAACGGCAAGCAGGCGATGGTGCCGATGACGCACCCGCCGGTGGTCACCTGCAACGCGGACGCGTGCGCCAGCGCGGGCTTCTGCGCGACGACCGCGACCGCCCAGGCCAGTGCGGCGGTCAGGCACAGGATCACACCGAGCACCGCGGCACTGCCGCCATTCGAATTCGACAGCCCGACCACGACCGCTCCGGCGAACGCCACCGCGATCCCCGCCATCAACCGCGCCGGAAAGCCTTCCCGCAGCACCAGTCCGCTCAACACCGCGATCAAGATGGGACCGATATTGATCACCATCGCCGCCGTACCCGCGTCGACATGCTGCTCACCCCAGTTCAACGCCACCATGTAGACGCCGAACCACAGCACCCCGGACACGAGAATCCCGGGCCAGGCAGCACGGGCAGGCATGCCCTCACCCCGGACGAGCAGGATCACCACCAGCGCGATGGCACCGGTCAGCAACCGCCCCAACGCCAGCGCACCCGGCGAAAAGTCTTCCCCCGCAGCACGAATGAACACAAAGGCCGAAGCCCACAGCACCACGGTGACCGCGGCCGCGACTACGGCCTTGCGATCGCCCGAGCGAACGACTTGCTCCATTTACCGAACGCTAGATCACCGACGCCGGTAACTCACGCGGTTTTCGGACACCGCGGCTGTCGTGCTTGTCGACTTACAACCAAGGCACGCCCGCCCGAAACAGCACGTTGGCGTAGGGCCGCGCCTCACCGGTGCGAACGACGAAGCGGCACTGGCCGATCCGCCGCTTGAACTCCTCGTGCTCGAGCAACTCGGCATGCCACCGAGTCGTCAGCAGGTCGGCCGCCTCCGGGTTCGCGGCGACCACGTCGGCGCTGCCCCAGGCGGCCTCGACGGCGACCTCATCGAGGATCAGCTCGACCATCGGCGCGAATCGCGGCATGCCGTAGCTGATTCCGAGGTCGATCACCGGCACGCCGGGCGGCACGGGCAGGCCCGAGTCGCTGACGGCGAAGGTGTCGGTGTGGCGGAGGGCGACGAGTGCCGACATCAGTTCGGCGTGAATCAATCCACCGGTACGCAAGGTGCTTCCCCTCTGGTTGTGGCGAGACTCGAGTCGGCGGGCGGCAGCGCGGCGAGCGCCGCGACGACCTGCTCGCGAGTGGGATAGGACGTGTGGGTGCCGGGCGACTGGACGGACAGCGAGGCGGCTGCCGTGGCGTAGGCCACCGCCGCACCCAACTCGGCACCATCGGCCAGGGCGGTCGACAACGCGCCGACGTACGCGTCACCCGCTCCGGTCGAATCCACCGAGTTGACCTGCGGCGCGGGCTGATACGTGACTTCGATGGACTCCGCCGTTCGCCGGGCCAGGATCGAACCGGCCGCGCCCAACGTGACGACGACCGACACCGCTCCGCGCAAGCACAGCGACCGCGCCGCTCGACCCGCTTGTTCCCTGGTCTCGGTCGGTGCGCCGCTGACCGTGGCCAACTCGTACTCGTTCACCACGAGCGGATCGCACCGGCGCAGCAGTGCATCGCCGAGCGCTGCCGCCGGAGCCGCATTGAGAACGAATCGGCGGGCCAGTCCCGCGGCCCAGGTAACCACCGTCAGCGGTATCTCGAGCTGTGCGACAACCACATCCGCCGATCCGAGCAGTTCGGCCTCGGCCAGCACCGCCAGTTCGGCGTCGGATTCCCAGGCGAAGTTGGCACCGGGGTCGACCACGATCTGGTTCTCCCCCGCGGCGACCGTGACATAGGCCCGGCCGGTTCGCTCACCCGGAACCTCCCGCAGCCCAACCGTTTTCACCCCGGCCTCGGCCATCGAGCTGAGGAGAGGCGCCGCGGCCGAATCACCGCCGATCCGCCCGACGAACTGCACACTCCCGCCCGCCTTCGCCGCGGCGACCGCCTGGTTGGCTCCTTTACCGCCCGGATTCGTCCGCGCCCCGATCGCCAGCACGGTCTCCCCCGGGCCGGGCAGTCTCGCCACCTCGCAGACCACATCTTGGTTCACCGATCCGATGACCGTGATCCACCCGGTCACGAGACCTGTTGTTCCACAGCGGGCTTCGCCTCCAGATTGCCCGGCGCGGCCCCGGTGATCAACGCGACGAGCCGATCACCATCGATCTCGCCCACCCGATGCGCGGCCACCGAGCGACCGCGCCGCAGCACCACCACGTTGTCGCAGACGCGCATCACCTGCGCCAGATCATGACTGATGATCAGCACGGTCACCCCGCGATCGCGCAGCCCGCGCACCAGCTTCTCGACGGCGGCGGTCTCCCGCACGCCCAGCGCGGCGGTCGGCTCGTCCATGATCACCATCGACTTGCCCCAGGCGACCGCACGGGCGATGGCGATACTCTGCCGCTGGCCACCGCTCATCCGGCGCACGGTGGTGCGGACCGAGGGCACATCCACATCGAGATCGCGCAGGATCTCCCCGCTCTTGCTGATCATCGCCTTCCGATTGACGATCTTGATCGGCCAGGACGGGTAGACGAGCTCCCGGTTCAGAAAGAGGTTCTGCCACACGGTCAGATCGTCGATGAGGGCGAGATCCTGGTACACGGTCTCGATGCCCATCTTGCGGGCGCCCTCCGGCGAGCCGAGCCGCACCGGCGCGCCACGGAACAGGATTTCCCCCGAATCCGGTGGCTGCACGCCGGTAAGACAGCGCACCAGAGTGGATTTACCCGCCCCGTTGTCACCGACGAGCGCGGTGACCTCCCCTTCCGGAATGGTCAGGCTGACATCGTCGAGCGCGCGGACGGAGTCGAACGACTTCGTCAGGCCGCGCGCCTCCAGCATTGGTTCGGTCATGACATGCCTACTTCCGGAATCGCGAAATAGCCGCTGCGAGAAGCAATACCGCACCCACCGCGATCGGTTGGTAGTACTGCGAGATGCCCAGGATGGTGAACCCGTTGATCAGCGAGGTGAACAGGATCGCGCCGCATACGGTGCCGAGCACCGACGCCTTGCCGCCGCTCAACGACGAACCACCGAGCACCACCGCGGCGATCGAACTCAACAGGTAGGTGGTCTGCAGGGACGGGTCGGCGCCGCCGTTGCGGGCGACCAGCATCACCCCGGCGACGCCGCACAGCAGCCCGCAGGCGCTGTAGGCGAGCAGCCGGATCCGGCGCACCGGAATGCCGGTCTCCCTGGCCGAGTCGATATTGCCGCCGGTGGCAAGCAGGTGCGTGCCGACCCTGGCCCGGAACAGGATGCCCGCCACTCCGAGCGCCGCGACCAGCGCGAGCAGCCAGAACCAGCGCAACGGTCCGGCGCCGTCCAGCGCGAGGCTCTGCAGGAACGGCGAATTCACCGCCACGCTGTTGCCGCTGGTGAGCAGCAAGGTGCAGCCGCTGAGCACGCTCAACGAGCCGAGCGTCACGACGAAGTCGGTCATCTGGAAGTGCCCGATCAGCACCCCGTTGATCACCCCGACCAACAGGCCGCCCAGAATCGCCACCACGATGCCGGTCGTCACCGGATACCCGTGGCTGGTGAAGTAGCCGAGCAGCGCCGCCGACCATGGCAGCGTGGCGCCGACCGACAGGTCGATGCCGCCGACCACCACCGCGAACTGCTGCCCGAGCGCGAGCACGGTCAGGATCGTCGACGCGACGAGCAGATCGTCGATGTTACTGGCGGTCAAGAAGTTCGGCGTGGCGATGAAGAATCCGAGCCACACGATCACCAGGGCGATCGGCGCCGCGTAGTCGGCGAGCTTGGTCGGGATGCGCCGCGCACCGAGCCGGCCGGGCGCGGCGCGGGCGACGTCGGTCATGACATTCACTTGGTCACCAGCCCGGCCAGCGGATTGTCGAATGTGGTGATGGGCCGGGGGAATGCGGCGATCTGCTGATCGACATTGTCCGAGCCGATGAACGCGATCGGCGCGACCACCCGGTCCGGGATGGCCTTGCCCTGATGCTTCGCCAGGCAGGCCTGGATCGCGAGTTCGCCTTCGGCGTACGGGTATTGGGTCACGGTGCCGTGCAGGGTGCCCGCCTTGACCGCGGCAAGCGCGGCCTGGATGCCGTCCACCGAGATCACCTTGACCTGCCCGGTTCGGCCGGCGTTCTTGATCGCCTGCGCGGCACCGAGTCCCATGGTGTCGTTGGCCGCGAAGATGCCGGTGATGTCCGGATGCGCCTTCAGGATCGCCTCGGTGACCGTGAGGCCCTTGTCCTGCTCGTAGTCGGCGGGTGCGCGCTGCACGATCTCCAGCTTGCCCGCGACGGCGTCGGTGAAGCCCTTGTCCCGGTTGATGCCGTTCTGCTCACCGGCAATGCCTTGCAGCACAATCACTTTGCCGCTGCCGCCGAGCGCGTCGAGCATCTTCTCGCCCGCGATCTTGCCGGCCGCGAGGTTGTCGGAGCCGATGAAGCTCGCGTAGTCGACGCCGGCCTGCTTCGAGGCGTTCGCGTCGATCTGGGTGTCCAGGTTCAGGATGGGAATGTTCTTGCGGGCCACCGGAACCAGCGGGGTGATCACGTTGGTCGCGTTCACCGGCACCACGGCGAAGCAGTCGTAGCCCTGCGCCGCCAGCGTGGAGATCTGGGCGTTCTCGCCGTCCGCGTCGGTCTCGGACTGCCCCGCCTGCACCGCGACGTCGACCCCGAGCCGCTTACCCTCCGCCATCGCGCCGTCGCGCAGCGCCGCCCAGTAGGGGTTGGTGAAGTTGCGGGTGACTACGGCGATCTTGAAGTCGGACGAGGCGTCGCCGCCGCGGCCACATCCGGCGGTGAGGGCCGCCGCGCTGACGAGGGCCAGGGCCACAAGCCCGATCCGGTATCGAGTGCTCATCTGGTATTCGACCTATCCTGTACGAGTTCAACTCGTGTTGACAACACGAGTTGATGTGTAGTGTGTGACCCGCATCACGAGACTGTCAAGGGGTTCTTCGGCAGCTCGCACGAATTGCCAGCACGACAGGAGTGACCCGATGGCAGTCACCCGAGCCGACGTGGCCCGGCTCGCAGGCACCTCACCGGCGCTGGTGAGCTACGTCCTCAACGACGGCCCGCGCAGCGTCGCGCCCGCGACCAGGGCCCGCATCGAAGCCGCCATCGAGCAGCTCGGCTACCGGCCCAACATGTCCGCGCGCAGCCTGCGGATGAACCGCGGCCATGCGCTCGGGATGGTCATTCCCGATGGGGCGAACCCGTTTTTCGCCGAGCTGTCCGCGGTCGTCGAGGCGGCCGCGTTCGCGCGCGGCTTCCCGCTGATCGTCGGGAATGCCGCCGGCGACGAGGCCAGGGAGCGCGCGTATGTCAGCGCGTTCATCGACCGTCGAGTCGAAGGGCTGCTTGCGATTTCGTCGTCCTGGGAGTCGGGCATCGCCGACGCCTGCGCGGCGGCCGACATGGCGTTGGTCGCGGTGGACCGGATCATCGATCCGGCGCGCTGCGCGCACGTCATGTGCGATTCCCTGGCCGGAGCGCGAATTGCCGTGGAGCACTTGATCTCCCATGGACATCGCGATATCGCCTGCCTCAGCGGGCCGCACGTGTCGACCGCCGACGAGCGGGTGGCGGGCTATCGGCAGGCGCTACACGACGCGGGGCTGCCCGAAAGCGTGGTCGTGCGTGCCGAATTCGGCGGCGCCGCGGGCTATCACGCGCTCGACGAGCTGATGCGCGGCGCGACCACGCCCACGGCGGTGTTCGTAACCAGCGACCTGCAGGCAATGGGCATGCTGCGGGCGGCCTACGACGCGAACCTGCGCGTCCCTGACGATCTCGCGATTGTCGGGTTCGACGGCATCGAATACGCCCGCTACACCAGACCCGGCCTGACGACCATGGTCCAGCCGACCCGGAAGATGGGGGAACTCGCGGTCGAGCTCTTGCTGAAGCAGATCGACACCGGATCGGCCGAGCCGGGCGTGGTCAGCCTCGGCGCGGAATTGACGACCCGTGGCTCCTGCGGCTGTGCGGATGATTTCTGAGCTATCCACCTGGCGCGCAAGGCATTACGCGATACGGGCGCTGCTGCTGAGATCGCCGTCGAGTAGCGCCGTGCCGAGGGTCGTCACCTCGTGCCGCATGGCATTGCGGTGCCGCCAGCTGTCGATCAGCCCGGCCTCGCGCAGGATCGACGCGTGCTCGCTCGCGGTCGCGGGCGAAACCCCCAGTCGGCGCGCGAGTTCGGTGGTACTGCAGCCTTCCGCGATCACCTGCAGTGCGGCGGCGCGAGTCCGGCCGAGCAGGGCGGTCAATGCCTCGTTGGTCGCGCGCGGGCCCCACGCCGCCGCGAAATCACCGATGTCGCGCAGCACCGGAACGATCACCATCAACGGTCCGTCCTTGTCCATGACGGAGTGCAGGGTGAGCGGTTCGGGCCAGGCGAACAGGGACGGGATGATTACCAAGCCGCGACCGTCGAGCCGCTCGTCGTGGCAGTGGATTTGCCTGTGCACCTGCAGCGCGGGCGCGCGCCAGGTCACGTAGGGCGCCAGCCCGGCGAACAGTTGCTCGACGCCTTCGGTGGCGATGGTTCGAGCCATCCGTTCGGCGGCCATTTCCAGGTAGGACTGGATGTGCGCCCAGCGCCCGGCGAACGCCACCGAGTGGAAGGCCTCCACGGCATCCGCGACACTGCGGCGCGCGGTGCCGTCCCGGCCTGCCAGCTCCATCGTCCATGCGGGCAAGGGTGACTGACCTTTTTCCGCGCGGCGGCGGATGACACCCTCCACCTCGAGCCGGAGCTCGTCGCGGGACGCCAGCTGCAGCGCTTCGATGCCCGCCGGCATCGAGCGTGCGCCGAGGGTGGGCGTGATCAGGTCCAGGAACGAATCATCGGCGGGCAGGATGTCGGCGAGCACCCCGAAATTGGCCGGGATCGCGCCGCGCACCTGACGGCGCCAGCCCGCGAAACCGGCGACATTGCAGCGCTGCACCACCCGGGTGGCCAGCATCGTTTCCGCGATCGCGCCGAGGGGAGCCCCGATGCGGACGCGCATCAAATCGTCCGGCGTGAAATAGATCCGCTTCATCCGCGGCTACCTCGCCTTCGTTCGGACGGCCGGCCTCGCCTGATCCCCGCCCCGCTTCGATACCGCAAGCGGCACCTCCTCACAAAGAACCTCGCCACCGTACCGCGATCATCGGATCCACCCGCAGCAAAAGCTCGTTGGCACTCTGCGGCACCGCCCTTGCCTTCGCTACCGGCTCGTCCGGATGCGCCCGCGTCGATTCCAACCATCGCAGCCCCCGCTTCCATTCCGCCACCACGCTGTCGGCGATCCGCGCCAGCGCGACACCACCATTGGACTGCACCGCTACGTCTTTCATCATCTTCGCACTCCTCGTCGTCACTGCTCAGAGCCTATGAAGGCGCAGGGGGCACGGTCACCATGATTCGGTTCAGGCCGAAACACCGAGCAACCGCGGGGCCGTCAGCCTGCGGGTCACCGTGCACGGGCGCGAGGCACACGTCGGGCAGGCGACCTTCGGCATCAACTCGTTCCAGCGCATGGTGCGGATCGCGGTACCGCTGGAGAAGTACGTCCGCACGATGCGGGACAAGCACACGGCGTTCGCGATGGACGATAAGGACGCGCTCGGCTCGATGGTCGTCGGCGGCGGGCTGTCCGGCGGCGGGTCGAACTTCAACGTGGTTCCCGGTACGACCTGGTTCACCATCGACAGCCGGTTCAATCCCGAGGAGGACCTCGAAGTCGAACTGAAGAACCTGACGACGATCATCGAGACCGCCGCCGACGGCATCGGTGCCGAGGTGAGCGTGGAACTGACTCAGTTCCAGCCCTCGGCGAGTACCGATCGAAACCATCAGGCCGGACATGCTCTTGCTCAATGCATCTCGCGGGTGACCGGCGCGGAACCATCGTTCGAGATGTGCGCCGGCATCCTGGACACCCGGTGGTACGCCCAGCTCGGCATCCCCGCCTTCGCCTATGGCGCGGGCCGACTCGATGTCTCACATGGGCCGGACGAGTATGTGGACGAGCAGGAGATGCGTTCGGCCGCAGCCGTTTACGCACTCTATGCGCAGGAGCTGTTGCGGTGAAGCTGAATGGCGGCGTGATCGCCTGCTGGTACACCAAGAACAACACGCGGTGGGAGACCCGCGCCGAGCACCTGCGGCAGAGACGTTCGGGCCGCCGCTCCAGTCACCCGCCGATCGGACGGCTCGGACTTTCCGCCAGTCGTTGACCCGGTCGGCGGGCGACTCGGGCCATAGTGGACGCATGGGTAATAAGACGACGGTCGCGGCGGTGTTCGAACCCTTGGCACGGGCCGCGCTCGGGGCGCACCCGTCGGTGCGGTTCGAGTTCTGGGACGGCAGCTCGATCGAACCCGAGGGTGCGAGCGCCGGGACGATCCGCATCAACTCCAAGGACGCCCTGAGCCACATGGTGTGGGCCCCAGGCGAACTCGGTATCGGCCGGGCCTTCGTATCCGGCATGGTCGACCTCGACGGCGACATCTTCACGATCCTTCGATCGCTGGCGTCGACCGCGCCCGGCGATGCCAAGCTCGGCGCCGTCGCGGCGTGGCAGGCCATCGGCGCGGCCAGGCAGCTCGGCGCGCTCGGGCGGCGTCCGGAGTTGCCGCCGGAAGAGGCGCGGCCCCAGCGCGGACCGTTGCACACCAAACGGCGGGACGCCGCGGCGATCAGCCACCACTACGACGTCGGGAACGACTTCTATCGGCTGGTGCTCGGGGAGAGCATGACGTACTCGTGTGCGCGCTTCGTCGCGGACGGCGACGACGGTCAGGTCGGCGCGAACAGCACCGTGTCCTTGGCGGATGCCCAGCGCGCCAAGCACGATCTGATCTGCCGCAAGCTCGATCTGCAGCCGGGGATGCGGCTGCTCGACGTCGGGTGCGGCTGGGGATCGATGGCGATCCACGCGGCCTCGACCTACGGCGTGCAGGTGGTCGGTGTGACGATCAGCAGTGCCCAGATCGAGCTGGCGCGCAAGCGGGTCGCCGACGCGGGGCTGTCCGCGAACGTCGAGATCAGGCTGTCCGACTATCGCGATCTGCGCGGTGAGCAGTTCGACGCCATCTCCTCGATCGGCATGTTCGAGCACGTCGGCACCAAGCGGGCCGCGGCGTACTTCGAGACCTTGCGTGCCATGCTCCGGCCCGAGGGACGACTACTCAACCACGCGATCTCCTCCGCGGGCGGGTCCGTGATGGGCGGTCGCTCGTTCGTCGGCCGCTACGTCTTTCCGGACGGTGAGCTGGTCGACGTCGGCGAGGTCGCGTTGGCGATGGAGCGGGCCGGATTCGAGGTGCGCGACGTCGAGGCGCTGCGCGAGCACTACGCGCTGACGCTGCGTGCCTGGGTCGCCAATCTGGAAAGCGCTTGGGATCAAGCGGTTTCGCTCGCCAGCGAGGGGCGCGCCCGGATCTGGCGGCTGTACATGGCCGCCTCGGCGCTGGGTTTCGAGGACGGCGGGCTCGGGCTGCACCAGGTGCTCGGCGTAGTGCCGGATTCGCAGGGGCACACCGGAATGCCGGGAACCCGGCGCTCCTGGATGTGAGCGCCGGGCCCGGCGAATTCAGGAGCGGGTGCGCACCGGTTCGCCGCGATACCGGGACCGACCGCCATTGATCCGCAGCAACCGCCACGTCAGCTTGGCGGCCGGGTTCATCAACCCGATATCGGACGCGAGCATCCGGGCTTCACCGAAGAAGTCACGGCGGCGAGCGCGCGCTTCTGCGCTGCGCCAGAACAACTCTCGGCGAATGCGCAGCGGAATGTCGAACTCGCGGAACAGGGAACGCGGCGGCTTCACGATCAGGTCGCAGGCGATGAACATGATGATGGGGTAGGCCAGCGACAGCGTGCCACGTTGCACGCGGCCCAGTTCGGGCACCCGGTGGCGCAGGTATTCGTGCGCGAAGGCGATGTGGCGCGCCTCCTCGGCGATGTGGATCCGCATCACGTCGCGCATGATCGGGTGCACGTTTTCCCCCGCGCGCAGCACCGACTTCTGCACGTGGTCGATGGGCTCCTCGCCGGCCAGGACGGCGACGAAGAAGGTGGTCGGGAAGAACCGGCCGAGCAGCGGCACCAGCGGGCCTGCCATCTTCATGAACCGGCTCATCCCCGGCACGTCCGCGCCGATCCGGTTGACCATCTCCTGGAACATCAGGGTGTGGTTGATCTCCTCGGCGACCTCGTGATTGAGGTAACGGAATTCGCCGGATCCGTTGGGCACCACGGCGAACAGATAGTTCATCACGCCGCCGATCAGCACCTCTTCGAACTGCAGCCCCACCTTCGCGACGTTGGCCTGCCGCCACATCCCGATCTCGATCCTGCGCGCCTCGGACTGCGCCAGATACCAGGGATGCGCACCGAGCGGATCACTGTCCGCAGGCAGAATCCAGCGCGGATCGTTCGGCACCACCGCCCACTCCGGCGCATCCCAATCGATCTCGGTATACGGATCGAAGTGCTTGTTCACCGACCCTTCGGAGAGCGTCGTCAGGATCCCCGCGTACGCGCTACGCGCCGCGGTCCCAGACGGCGCCGTTGCCGACTTTGTAGCCATGACGTCTACCTCATATCCAGTCGAGGTTAATGTGACACACGTTTACAGTAACAGCCTGTCTCACTCATATCTAGCGCGAAAAACAACCGAGTGGTTGGCCGAGGGGAAGACATACGGTAGCTCGGGTGTTGCCTGGGTGGGGGTCGAGACGAGACTGAGGATGAGCGTGCGGGTCGAGATTTGGACCGATATCAACTGTCCGTTCTGCTACCTGGGTAAGGAGCGGTTCGGGCAGGCGTTGGCGGAGTTCGCGCATGGCGACGACGTCGAGGTGGTGCATCGGTCGTTCGAGTTGGATCCGAGCCTGGCCGCCGACGAGTCGGGGCCGGTGATCACGAAGATCGCGCAGAAGTACGGGATCAGCGAGACGCAGGCCGCGGCCAACGAGCGCGGTATCGGGGCGCAGGCGGCCGAGCTCGGGTTGCCGTATGTGACCGAGGGGCGCGACTACGGCAGTTCCTTCGACATGCATCGGCTGCTGCACTTCGCGTTGGCGCAGGGTAAGCAGGAGGAGTTGCTCGACGCGCTCTATCGCGGGAATTTCGCGGAGCAGGAGTCGCTGTTCGGTGACCATGAGCGCCTGGTGCGGCTCGCGGTCGACGCGGGACTCGACGAGTCGGGCGTGCGCGCGGTGCTCGCCGATCCGCAGGCCTACGCCGACGCGGTGCGGGCCGACGAGCGGGAAGCGGCGCAGCTCGGGGCGACCGGCGTTCCGTTCTTCGTGATAGACCGCAAGTACGGCGTCTCCGGCGCGCAACCCGTCGCGGTGTTCGCGCAGGCACTCGATCAGGCGTGGGGCGAGCGCGAACCGGTTATCCAGACGATCGGCGGCGCGGACGCGTGCGGTCCGGACGGATGCGCGCTGCCTGCCCGCGACTGACCTTGCCGGACAAGCGAATCGCCCCTGATCGATAGCTACCGATCAGGGGCGATTGCGGTCTGACTACGCGCAGTTGCTGGGGGCAGGCTTGCCGCTGTATCGACCGTCGAGCCAGTTCAGCATCGAGGGGAAGCCGACGACAGCGGTGGTCAGGTGATCCGGCGAGGGGAAGAGCTCGGATTCCACTCGCACGCCCGCGCGGCAATAACGGTTGACCGTGTTCGCGATCGCGTCCAGCGGGATCAGGTTGTCCTGCGGGGAATGCCATTCGAAGATCGGCGCGTCGGGCACACCGCCGTAAAGCTCGACGCTGTTCTCGTCCGCCACCGCCCACGCCTTCGGATCATGAGCCATCACATTATCTTTCGCGTAATCGTCGAAGGTGTGTCCGGCGCCACGCGCGATCAGGTCATTGGTGCAGCTGTTGGCGATGTCCCTGGCCGCGGCGAGCCCGCGCTCGCTCAGGGCGTCGGTGATCGGCAGCCGGTCCGGGTACTCCCGCTCCAGGCCGAGCACGGCGGCGAAGCCGAGGCCGAAGGCCGGGTGCTGGTTGTGCCCGATGGCCCAGCCCATCGTCTGCAGGTTCATCGGCACACCACCCTCGGCGGCGCCGACGATGTTCAACTCCGGCGCGTACTTCGGCGCGAGCGCGGCGGCCCAAGCGGTCGCCATGCCGCCACCGGAGTAACCGGCCAACGCCACCGGGCTCTTCCCGAGGCTGAGCTGCGACAGTCGTTGGGCGGCGCGAACACCGTCGAGGGTGATCTGGCCACCCAATTTCGCCGCGCCGTAAGCACTGTTCGGGCCGAGGTGATCGGGCAGGGCGACGGACCAGCCGCGCAGCAGCGCGATGTTCAGCGCCGGCGCGAACGGGACGATGAAGTTCGTATCGTTGGCGTAGAGCCCGTGCGAGATCGCGCACTGGGTGCCGAGCCCGTTGATGATGTGCTGGAACGACAGCAGCGGCGCGTCCGCGCGGTGGCCGGCCGGGGTCAGCACCGTGGTGGTTGCCGCGATCGGCTTGCCCTGCGAGTTGGTCGAGCGGAACTTGATCAGGGTGACCGAGGCGTTGGGGAAGAAGAACAGCGGCGGCATCGGGCGGCTGTCCAACACGTCACCGTTGGCCCTGCTGCCGATGTCGGCCGGCGCGGCGTAGAACGGGTCCGGGTCCGGGTTCGGCCAGATCGGCTGGGCGTTTGCGGTGGCGGCGCCCGTGGTGGCCATGACCGCGCTGATCGTCAGCGCGCCGAACGCCGCGAGGATCGGTCTGAGTTTCGTGCCACCGGTTGCCAACCGAAAAAGTCGTCTACCCACTGGGCTATACCTCCACTGCATCGCGAGAATTTCAGGTGATCCGGTGAACTGCATTTCACGGGCGCGAAACGACAATAGTCATCGAATCACCACTTGTCGTGGGCGTGCCGGTGCGAAAGTGTCGCAGATTACATGCCGGTCTTAATACGAATTAAAGTTGCGCTACGCCCACTGTGCGGCAATGCTCACGGTGTCGGCTTTTTGCGCAACAAGCTTGCTGGCCAGGGGTTTTCGTCATTGATCCGAACACCCATGACCTTGGCAAAAAAGATCCGTCGGGCACTGTGTAGGCCCACTTGAATCGTATGTAGTTTTCCTTAACAGAATTCCCTATGGTTATCGGTAATTATCCGATCGTGGCGTGCTCCCGAGTTGTCTGTCTCGTTGCTGTCGTGCGGTCAGCGTAATAGCGAGGGCAACGACGGTCTATCTGTGTAAGTACCGATGCAAAGAATTCATGTTGTTCTAACACAGTGCTCCGGCGGAATTCACCGCGCGTGGGTCACGGGCGCCAGGCCATCGGTCACGCGAACCGTGGCGCTGCTCGATAGCCGGACCCACACCACGGTGCGGCGCACCACCGGACGCGGGAATAATGAACGCCAACCCCACGATTGGACCCGATCATGACCAGTGCTGACTTGTTGATCGATGCTTTCGGCCGCGTTCAGGAGAACGTCCACGGAGCCGTGTCCGACCTGACCCCCGACGAACTGGCGGTCCAGCTCGATCCTGGCGCCAACTCCATCGCCTGGCTGATCTGGCATCTGACCCGCGTGCAGGACGATCACATCGCCGACGTCGCCGACACCGAACAGGTGTGGACCGCGGCAGGCTGGGCCGAACGCTTCGCCCTGCCCTTCGACGACACCGCGACCGGCTACGGCGACAACCCGGACGAGATCGCCCAACTCGGCAAAGTTTCGGCGGATCTACTCCTCGGCTACTACGACGCCGTGCACGACCAGACGATCGAATACGTCTCCGCCCTCACCGACGCCGACCTCCCCCGCGTCGTCGACACCCGCTGGAATCCCCCCGTCACCCTCGCCGTCCGGCTGATCAGCGTCGTCGACGACGACATCCAGCACTCCGGCCAGGCCGCATTCATTCGCGGAGTCCTGCTGCGCCGCAGGTAAATCCCCTCTCCGGTCGGCTCAGGCAGGTGGCCAGTTCTTCAGGACCGCGTCGAGGGCGTCGAGGGTTCTGGACCAGGAGTCCTCGACTTTGCGCGGATGGCTGTCGTAGCGGCCGGTGGTTTCCAGGGTGACGTATCCGTAAAACGTGCCGTGCAGGAGGCGGATCGCGTCGGTCTGGTCGGGCTCGGACAGGTCGTAGCCGCGCAGGATCGCGCGGGTCATTTCCGAGTGCCGCAGCGCCGCGCTGGCGACGAGCGTCGCCGGGTCGAGGTCGAGTTGGGCGGCGGCGTAGCGGCCCGGGTGCTCCTTGGCGTAGTCGCGGTAGGCGTTGGCGAAGGCGACCAGCGCGTCCTTGCCCGCGCGGCCGGCCAGCGCGTCCGCGACTCTGTCGGCGAGTTCGGCCAGCGCCAGGACTGCCACCTTTACGCGCAGGTCGCGCGCGTTTTCCAGCCGTGAGTAGAGGCTCGCGTCCTTGACGCCGATCCGGCGGGCCAGCGCCGAGACGGTCACGTTGTCGAAGCCGACCTCGTCGGCCAGTTCCGCCGCCGCCTGGATCAGGCTCTCGTCGGTCATCCTTGCGCGGGCCATGCCACCCTCCTCATTGCCTACATCTCTAACTCGTTTGCCTAACGTCTCTAGGTAGTTTAGCGTACCTACTTGTCAAAGAAGCTAGTAGGTACGACCGAGGGGAGACCTCCACCATGAACGCATCGGTTTCCCAGACCGCGCGCCCGACCGAGTTCGGCCGAATCTTTCCGCCGGACGAGAGCTGGCTGGCCGGACAGCCACGGGAGCAGATCCTGCTGCCCGAGCTGCCCATCATCGATCCGCACCATCACCTCTGGTACCACCCCGGATTCCGTTATCTCCTAGAGGAATTCGCGGCGGACACGGGCAGCGGGCACCACGTGATCGCGACCGTGTACGCCGAGGCGATGTCGGCCTACCGCACCGAGGGGCCGACGGAATTGCGGCCGGTCGGCGAGACGGAGTTCGTCGCCGATCTGGCCGCGGCCAGCGATGCGGCCGGTGGCCCGACCAGGGTGGCCGCCGGGATCATCGGACGGGCCGACTTCGCCCTCGGCGCCGAGAGCGTCGACAACGTCATCGAGCATCACCTCGCCGCCGGTCAGGGCCGCTTTCGCGGCCTGCGGTTCGGGGCGAGCTGGGATGCGAGCTCGGAACTCGAGCTCAGCCATCCCGACAGTCGTCCGCACATGCTCGCCGAGCCGGCCATTCGGGACTGCGTGCGCGTTGTCGCCGACCGTGACCTGACCCTCGATCTGTGGCTCCTGTCCCCACAGCTGGCCGACGCCGCCGAACTGGCCGACGCGTTTCCAGAGCTGCGGCTGGTGCTCAACCACTGCGGTGCGCCGCTCGGCTTCGGACCGTACGCCACCGACCGTGCCGAGCACTTCGCGACCTGGGCGCGTGGCATCCGCGAAGTGGCGGAGCGGCCGAACGTCGTCTGCAAGCTCGGTGGCATCCTCGCCACCGCCGCCGCCTTCGACTATCGGACCGCACCGGCCCCGCCGACCTCGGAACAGCTTGCCGCCCTGTGGCTTCCATGGTTCGAGACCTGCATCGACGCCTTCGGGCCGCAGCGGTGCATGTTCGAGAGCAACTTCCCGGTGGACAAAATGGGAACTCGATACGCGACGCTGTGGAACACCTTCAAGCGGCTCGCCACCGGCGCCTCGGCAACCGAACTGGCCTCGATGTTTTCGGAGACTGCCCGCCGAACATATCGGCTGTAACTTTTGTGAACGCTAAGGAACACCTCATGACCAACTGGATCACCACCCCCATCGGACCCCCCATCCTGCGTGGCGCGCTCGACCTCGAACGCACCGCGAACGGCATACTCCCGCACCGCCTTCCGGCATGGGCGCGCAAGCAGTTCCCGGACGACTACCTGGCGATGGTCGAGGCCCAGCCCGCCGGCGTGCGCGTGGTCTTCCGGACCAGCGCGACCGCCATCGAGCTGGATGTGCTGCCTACGCGGACCTTCTACCAGGGCGCACCGCCGCCTGCGGAGGGCGTGTACGAACTGCTCGTCGACGGTCGGCACGCGGGTCGGGCCAGCGTGCCCGGCGGCACCAGGCTCGTCTTCGACATGGCCACCCAGTCCACGGTCACCGAGCAGGGATCGGCAGGCACCGTCCGATTCACCGACCTGCCTGCCGAGCCGAAGGACGTCGAAATCTGGCTGCCGCACACCGAAATCACCGAGTTGGTTGCCCTGCGCACCGACGCGCCGGTGGAGGTGACACCCGACCGCGGCCGCAAAACCTGGCTGCACCATGGCAGTTCGATCAGCCACGGCGCCAACGCCGACGTCCCGACGGCGACCTGGCCCGCGCTGGCCGCCGCGCGCGGTGGTGTCGAGCTGATCAACCTGAGCCTGCGTGGCAATTCGCTGCTCGATCCGTTCGTCGCACGCGTCATTCGCGACACACCGGCGGACCTGATCAGCCTCGAGCTCGGCATCAATATCGTCAACGGCGACATCATGCGGCTGCGGGCCTTCGGGCCGGCGGTGCACGGCTTCCTCGACACCATCAGGGAAGGACACCCCAGCACACCGCTACTCGTCGTCTCGCCCATTCTCTGCCCGATCCACGAGGACACCCCCGGCCCCGGCGCCCTCGAATTCGACGGCACGAGAGTGAGTTTCCGCGCCACCGGCGACCCAGCCGATCGCGCGGCCGGAAAACTGACCCTCAACGTCATCCGCGACGAGCTCACCCACATCATCAAACAGCGCGCGGCCGACGACGCCAACCTGCACTACCTCGACGGCCGCTCCCTCTACGGCGAAAAGGATTTCATCGATCTGCCCTTGCCCGACCAACTCCACCCTGACCCCGCCACCCACCGCCGCATCGGAGAACGCTTCGCCGACTTGGCCTTCGGCGAAGCGGGCGTGTTCGGCGCCTGAGCGCGCGGCCGGTTCCGCGTGGACAATGCTGTCCGGTCAACAGCATTGTCCACCAACCCGAGCGCTCAAATATGTTGTGCCACTTACGCACATTAAGTTGCGCTGATCTTCGTTGCGCGGCGGTGACAAACACAACAGGATGTCAACCGTGGTGTGTTGTCGTGGTCACTTCGCGGACAGATAGTGGGTCTGGACTACATCGCAGAAAGGGGTCCAGTTTATGCGCCTTAAGCCCGTTGTCTGGATGACCGTTGCCGCGATTTTCGCCGGAGCCATGGCCGCGCCCGCCGCGTCGGGCACACCGGCCGACGCGCGATCGCAGTTCCCGGTCTCCTACCTGTTCAGCGATGCGGTGGACGCCGAGGCGGACAACCCCGGCGCGGCGCCGGCCGGCGCCAACGACTGGACGTGCACACCCACCGAGGCACACCCGAATCCGATCGTGCTGGTGCATGGTGGTCCGGAGACCGTGCGACTGGACTGGGGTGCGCTCGCACCGTTGCTGGCCAACAACGGCTACTGCGTCTACGCCCTGACCTACGGTTCGCTCCCCGGCATGCCCGCGCCGCTCGGCGCACTCGGCGGGCTGCTGCCGATCGAGCAGAGCGCGCAGCAGCTGCGCGACTTCATCATCAAGGTGCGGGCCGCCACCGGAGCCCACAGCGTCGACATCGTCGCGCATTCGGAAGGCAGCCTGGTCACCGACTACTACGCCAAGTTCCTCGGTGGCGCGAACAAGATCGACCGTTTCATCTCGATCGGGCCCGGCTGGAACGGCACCAACTCGCTCGGGTTCGCGGCCCTTTTCGCCGCACTCGCCGCCAGATTGAAGCTGACGCCCGCGCTGGGGGCCGTGGTCGACCCGGTCTGCGCCGCCTGCTTGCAGATTCAGACCGGCTCGGACTTCCTGCGCAAGCTGAACGCCAGTGGCCCGACGGTTCCCGGCGTCACCTATACCAACATCGTCACCAGCCATGACGAATTCGTGGTGCCGTACTCCAGCGGGATCGTGCAGAGTCCGAGCATCACCAATCACATCGTCCAGGACTATTGCCCGGGCGATCTGACCGACCACCTGCTGCTGCCCTACGACAAGGTGGTGGCCCAGCTCGTGCTCAACGCGCTGGATGCGAACAATACCGCGCAACCCACCTGCACGAGCACCCCGCCGAACAGCTGACGTCCGAACTACCCACCACGACAACACAACTCATCGCCCGCCGCGCCGAACCCCCGGCGCGGCGGGCTTTGTGATCGATGCGTGCGTGACGTCCTGCCCGGCACGATTGACTGCGGACACGACGAATCCGCTGACCACCGCACCGCGGTCAGCGGACAGAAAGGCACCGCCGGACTCCCCGTTGAGTCCGGCGGCGCCGCTGATGAGGCGTGCTACCAGCCACCCTTACCGGCGAGCTGCCCGAGCAGGTTGTCGAATTCTTGTCCCCACGCGCCCCACGGCGAATCGCCGCCGTTGCTCGAAGGCTTGTCGAAGTTATTGCTCCACGGATCCCATGAGGTGTCGCCCGCACCTGGCTTGGCATCGCCGCCCCACGGATTCCAACCACCCCAGGGATCCCCGGAGTCGCCGCCATTATCGGAGCCATCGCCCCACGGATCCCACGGCGAATTGTCGCCATTGTCCGGAGTGCCGTCGCCCCACGGATCGCCGCCATTGTCCGGATTACCATCGGAACCATCCCACGGGTTCCATGGATCCCACGGCGAATCACCGCCACCGGGCTTACCGTCGCCGCCATCCGAAGGATCACTGCCGCCGGGCTTACCGGGATCACCGCCGCCGGGCTTACCGGGCTGGCCGTCGCCGGGATTACCGTCACCCGGTTTACCGGGCTCCGCGGGCTTCTCGTCACCCGTCCTATTGGAGGTGCCGAAGTCCTGCGTCCAGTAGGCCGTACCGTTGCCGGCCTTGGCATAGCCGACGCCGATGTCCTTGAGCCCGCAGTTCAGGATGTTCGCGCGGTGGCCCGAGCTGTTCATCCACGAGTTGACCACTTCGGACGCACTGCGCTGACCGGCCGCGATGTTCTCCGCCCAGGTCTGCGCGTGATAGCCCGCCGCGCTGATCCGATCGCCGGGATCACCCTTCGACGAGTTGTGATCCATGAAGCCGCCGGCGGCCATATCCGCCGAATGGCCTTGCGCGGCTTGGGTAAGGTGGCTTTCCGCTTTCAGCGGTGCGCAGCCCGCCTTGGCGCGTTCATTATTGGTAAGGCTGACCACCTCGTCGGCGGCAGACTGGGATTGTGGCGCCGCGATGGCCGCTGGGGCCCCGGCGACGGTACAGAGGGCAAAAGCCGAGATGCCGACTGCGGTGGAAAAGGACAGCATTGTAGCGGGAGAGAAACGCACTATTTCCTTCGAGAGTTGTCGAACTTATAGAAACAAAAACAGGTCAGCCGGCAGTGCTCGGGCCGAGCGCGAGCGGGGCCCAGTCGGCGTCGTCGTCGGGGAGGTCGGCGGTGACATCGTCAGCAGCGGCACCGAAGTTGGCGCCGTCGTCCTCAGCGGCATCGAAGTCGCTGTCTTCACCCACCGCACCGAAATTGGCACCGTCGTCGTCCGCGGCAGCGAAGTCGGCGGTGTCGTCCTCAGCGGCATCGAAGTCGCTGTCATCGCCCACCGCACCGAAATTGGCACCGTCGTCGTCCGCGGCTCCGGCGCTGCTGTCATCGTCGGTGGCCTCGTCGTCCGCGGCGTCGAAACCACCGTCGACGGCGTCACCGGGGTCGGCGTCGTCCTCGGCGACGCTGGCGGCAGGCGCGGCGGGCGCGGGTGTCGCGTGCCGGGCCTTCGGACTCTGCGGATTGCCATTGGCGATCATCTCGATCAAGCCTTTCGCCAATACCGGGCCGACCTGCTTGACCAGGTCCTCCAGTACCGTACGCAGCGGGGCGGGCAACGCCGCGCTGCCGGTGGCGAGCGAGTCCACGATGGCGGCCAGCGGTGCCCCGGTGCCGGGCTTGGCCGCCCCGCCGGGCTGAGCGCCCATGCCCGGCTTGGCATTTCCGCCGGGCCGGACGGCCGGACGATCAGCGCGATGCGCGGGCCGCTTGGCCGCGACGGGATGCGGACGACTCTGCTGTTGATAGGTGGCGGGCACAGCCGCGAGCACCGTTTTCTTCGACGGCGCGACCCACCCGCCGTCACCGGACGTCGCGGCGGAGTTGGTGTCGTCCGCGATGGCTTGCCCCGCAGCGCCGTTGGCCGAGACCGCCAGGCCGATCAGCGTCGCCGTCGAGAGCATCGCCAATCGGGCCGGGACGACGTTATTTCGCGGCGCGCTGTGCTTGCCCATGAGTGCCTTCCTTCGAAATGACCGTTCGCTGGCGAAGCCGACAGCCCACCGCTGGGTACGACCTGGTTCGAACTTGCCGGCCGGGAGCCGTTCGACCGCCGCTCTGCGGTCAAGTACGCGGCAATTCGGGCTGTCGGCTTCCATCTGGAAGCGTAGAACTCGGGGGTGTGACGAACAAGCAGAACGGACATTCTTACATCGAATCAAGATGCGATTAACTGTCGTGTAGTCAGCTGATCACAGCCAGATCACATGCACTGCCCCCAGCAGATCACCACAGCATCACAGCACAGACACGAACGTCCCTGTTCGACCGCAGTAGCGAATCTGCGTGAATGCCGAGATCATGGGTCACGAAAGGCGTCGAGCAGTGATTGTTAGAGGAGCTAAAGTCATGTCAGATTTCCCTTGAATCAGCACCTAGGCAAGGCCATTTGTGGTCAAAATGTATACGTGACAAGCATCCTGCGACCACGAAGGAAGGTCATGCGCCCTCACTTGGCGAGTGACCGTTCTCCAATGGTGATCCCCAGGTCGGAGCTTCGGTGAGTTATGCAGTTGAAGCAACAAGGTGATCTGGGCAACAGGAAGGTTTAGCCTGGCGTAACGTTTGACGTAACGATCAACGCAGTAGATACTGCTTGCACACAAGTCGGCGTAACACCTCGAAGGCAGTCCTTCAGACTCTCGCCACAATTCGCGGATGAACGCACAGTTAACGAAAGAATGTGATGTGTTTGCCGGTCCACGTCGACCGGCAGGTGCCAGGACTCGGTGACGGAATGCTCACTTAATTTTCAGTGATGGACCGAACGTGCTGCAGATGAGCCCGACGGCTCGATACAAAGGTTGCCGATGTCTGATTATCCCCTGCTAACTTCCAATACAATCACGCTGCGACAGTTCGATTACTTTGTGAACGCGGTCCAACTCGGCTCGCTCTCGGCCGCCGCTAGGCGGTTCGGAATAACGCCGTCCGCGATGTCACAACAGATCGACGCATTGGAGACCTCACTCGGCCGAAAGGTCTTCGATCCGCGGTCGCGCCGGTCGAGGCTGACCAAGTTCGGCCGCGAGTTCTTCACCCAGGCCTCCGATGTCGTCGAGTCCGCTCGGCAGGCGATGGCCATGGGGCAGACATTCGGCGACGGGGTGATGACCGTCGGCACCACGCCGACCATCGCGCAGAAGCTGTTGCCGCCGCTCATCTACCGGATGCGGCACGAACGAAATATCGACAGCATCGAGGTCAGGTCGTTCACCGACATCCGCGAGCTCAACGCGACACTGGAAGAGGGCGCGCTCGACGTCGCCGTCGGACCGCTGGAGCAGTCCAGCTCGCGGGTCGTGCACTGCTTCGGCGAGGAAGAACTCGTCGTCGTCTGCCACCCGAGCCAGCGCAGCAGCTTCGACGGCTCGTGGAAACAACTGGTCGAGGCGCCGTGGATCCGCTGCGGCTCGAATTCCGATCTCACCGACACCGTTTCGCGCGAGGCGGGCCGCGCGGGCGTGCATGTCCGCTTCGCCGTCCGCGCCCCCGACGTGACCACCGCGCTCAGCCTGGTGGAACACGGCGTCGGCATCGCGCTGGTGCCGAAGATGGCACTGCACGGATCGGCCAGGCTGCTGTCCATCATTCGACTGTCCCGCCCGATTCGCCGGGAATTGACGGTGCACGCGCGGGACAAATCGCTACACGTAGAGAAATTCCTCGAGGTCATCAGCGACTCGGAACTCGTCCGAAAGTTCGGCGCCGCCGGACTACTGGAGATCCGGCGCCCGGAACCTGAAGTGGCGCACCGCACACCGGTGCCAGTTGGCCCATTGCCCAACTGATCCCCGCCGTGCCAGGCGAATGCACGAAGGCCCCGGTAAGCGTCAGGCTTACCGGGTCGCTACACAGTCGCCTTGGCCGATTGCGACACCTCCCCTACGTGCGACCCGCGGTTCCGGCATCGACGTGACAATCGTTGTGCGCGAACAAGTCAGGCCCCGCCGAAGCGGGGCCCGAGCAGTGGCGACCGAGATTACTTGGCCGGCGCGGGTGCCGGGTTGAACGGCTGGTTGATCGTGGTGAAGTATTGAATTACCGCGCCGATCGCGACGGGGGCGGTAATCAGGATCTGGCCCGCGACGGTGCCGAGCGCGCCGACGGCGATGATGCCGCCGAGGCAGCCGACGGCGGCGGCGGGGATGAACGGGCCGAACAGTCCAATGATGGTGGCCGACGCCGCGACGACGCCGACGATGCCGCCGAGGACACAACCGACGGCCGCGCCGCCGATGCCGCCGACCAGGGTCGCGATGCTGGCGCCGAGGCTGATGGTGCCGGTCATCCGCGACCAGGCGGCCTGCTCACGGTCGTACTCGGACTTCCACGGCGCCTTGTCCTCGAAGGGCAGGGCGACCGGGGTGTAGACGGCCTTGCTCATGTCGAGCTGCGGGGTGAGGGTCGCGGTGCGGCCCGCGATGTCCGCGGCGATGGGGAACTCGAAGTCGTCGAGCCGGAACTTCAGCGGGGTGCCCGCGACGACATTGCCGTTGGCCGCCTTGATCTTCAGCGCGCCATCCTCGGCGACGATAGAGCCCGAGTCGATGGAAATGATGGACTGTGCGTCGGTGGACTCGGCGGTGAAATTGATCGGCGCGTCCGTATCAGCGGCCGGAGCCGCGTTGACGGTGCCGGCCGAGACACCCAGCGCCGCGATCAGCAGCGTGGTCGTCACGGCGAATTTCCTCATCAGCATTCTCAAGTCCTTCATAGGTGTGGTCGAGATGGGGAGAGCTTAGGATAGGCACGCCTAATCCTGTCAACAGGTACGTTTTCGGGGTAGCGGCCAGCGCCGGGCGCGCTTCAGCACCCCGGAGGCCAAGGTAGGCACCGGGTTACCCGAATCGCCGCCGTCGACGGCTAGCGAAACCGACGTCGGCCGGTCATTCCCGTCCCGCAGGCACGAGGACGTCGAGCCATGCGCTCAGCACCGGCTCGGACGCCAAGGTCGCGAAGTCTGCCTGATCCGCGCCACCGGAACGCCACTTCTCCACCAGCGACATCAGTCGCACAGAATCCAGGCCCGCGTCCGTGAGATCGGCGTCTTCAGGCACCTCGTGCGGTGCCACCCCCAACGCGGCCGCGATATCGGCGATCACGTCCTGACGGCCGATGGTAACCAGCTCGGTCATGTTCATCCTCCGTGTACCTCAGCAAACCCGAGTCAGGCCGCATTCGATTGCCGCAGCGCGAATTCCAGCGCGTCGGTCGTCGTCACCGCGCCACACCGGCGGGCTATGTAGTTCATGGCCATCACGTGCTCATCGCGGCCGAAGTCGGCGGTCGCGTCCAGCACGACGAACGGCTTGATGTCGTTCATGAAGGCGTCCGCGGCACTGAGCATGCAGCCCATGTGCGCGTACACGCCGGTGACGATGAGCTGGTCGCGGTTGTAGTGGTTCAGCAACTCGCGCAGGTCAGTCCGCTGAAACGCCGAGTAGCGCCACTTGGTGACCTGGATGTCGGTCGGTCGCGGCCGCAGGTCGCTGACCACCTCGGTGGACGGGCCGTTGGTCAGTCCACTGCCCCAGAAATCCGCGAGAATGCCACGGCGCGAGGGATGCTGGTCGCCGGGCTGCATGGTGTAGATCACCGGAACGCCGGCCGCGTTGCACTGCTCGCGCAGGCGCCGGATGTTCGCGATGGCGGTCGAGATCGGTTCCAACTCCGGCTGATACGCGTCGATGAAGTACCGCTGCATGTCGTGGATCAGTAGCGCGGCGCGCGACGGATCGACCGACCACGGCACCTGATTCGCCTCGACGTCCTCGCGCGCCGGTATCGAATACGGCGCTATCGGAGGGATGGCCAACAGTCTTCTCCTGTTCAGTGATTCGGACGGTGTCAGGCGTCGAAGGTGGCGCCGCCGTCGACGCGCAGGTCGTGCATGGTGATGTGGCGGGCGCGGGGGGAGGTCAGGAAGTAGATGCTTTCGGCGACGTCCTCGGGCTGAGCCACCCGGCGCAGCGGGATGCCGAGGCGGAAGTTCGCGGGGTCACCCGCCAGCACGTGGTCGCGGGCAGACTCGGACAATTCGGCCGCGTCCTCGGTCCACATGCCGCGCAACATCGCCGTGTCGGTGGATCCCGGGGACACCATGTTCACCCGGACGCCGAGGGCCGCGACCTCCAGGCCGAGCGCCATGGCGAACGCGCGCGCCGCGGCCTTCGAGGCCCCGTAGGCGGCCATACCAACTCGCGGGGTGCCCGCGGCGTTCGAGGTGACGACCACGATCGAGCCGCCGCCGTTCGCGGCGAGCACGGCGGCCGCCCGCCGGGTGACGTGCATCGTCCCGGTGGCGTTCACCGCCATACACCGATCCCATTGCGCGCCAGTCAATTCCGCCACCGATCCGGTTTCCAGGATGCCCGCCGCATGCACGACGGACTCGATGGGACCGACCCGTTCGACGGCCGCGGCGAACGCCTTGTCCACGGAATCGGCGTCGGTCACGTCGACCTGTTGGGCATGGGTGATGCTCTCGCCCCGGGTCGAGCCGAGCTCGATGGCGGCGTCGTGCACGGAAGGATCCTGATCCCACAGCACGACCGGCGCCGCCGACCTGGCCGCGAAGATCTGGGCCGCGGCCCGGCCGATACCGCTGGCCGCTCCGGTGACGATCACACCGCCGTCGGCTTTACTCTCCCTGGACATATGCTTAGCCTAACCTTAATTCTCGATAAAAGTAAACATGAACGTTTCGGCAAGAAGGAGCTCGACAATGCCGTCTCAATCCGACCTAATCCCTTGGCCCGCAACGGAAGCCGAGCAATATCGCGAGTTGGGGTACTGGACCGGCGACACCTTCGGCAGCATGCTCAGCGCCCGCGCCGCGGCGACGCCGGACGCGATTGCCGTGGTAGACGATCGAAATCGCTGGACCTACGCGCAACTGGAGACGCGCGCCACATCGCTCGCGTCCGGGTTCCTGGAACTCGGCGTGCGGCCGGGCGATCGAGTGCTTGTCCAGTTGCCCAATATCGCCGAGTTCGTCGAGGTGATCTTCGGCCTCTTCTACGCGGGCGCGCTGCCGGTCTTCTGCCTGCCCGCGCACCGCCAGTCCGAGCTGGTGCCGATCGCGCAGGCCAGCGGCGCGGTGGCGATGGTCACCTGCCATCACCACCAACGCTTCAACCACGCCACGCTCGCCGCGATCCTGCGCGCCAACGCGCCCGCGCTGCGGCACCTGATCATCGTCCCGGACCAGCAGGGCGCCGCGCTCCCCGGCGGCACCCGCGCCCTCGACGAGATGCGCGCCGCGCCAGGGGATCTGCCGGAGGTCGACGCCTCCGACGTCGCGTTCCTGCAGCTGTCCGGCGGCAGCACCGGCACCCCGAAACTCATCCCGCGCACGCACGACGACTACCTCTACAGCGTGCGCCGCAGCGCCGAGCTCTGCGAGCTCGACAGCGCCAGCGTCTACCTCGCGGCGTTGCCGGTGGCACACAACTTCCCGATGAGCTCGCCGGGCATTCTCGGCGCGCTGGTCGCGGGCGGCACGGTGGCCATGGCCATCGACCCCTCCCCCACCACCGCGTTCAGCGCGATCGAGCGGTTCGGCGTCACCATCACCGGACTGGTGCCGCCGCTGGCCCGGCTGTGGGTCGAACGCGCGGAAGCCAGTACCAAGTACGACATTTCGAGCCTGCGCGTGCTGCTCGTCGGCGGCGCCCGCTGCCCGGACGAGCTGGCCCGCCGCATCCGCCCCGCCCTCGGCGCGACCCTGCAGCAGGTGTTCGGCATGGCCGAGGGCCTGGTCTGCTACACCCGGCTCGACGATCCGGAAGAGGTGGTGCTCGCCACCCAGGGTCGCCCGATGTCCCCGCACGATCAGGTCGCGGTGGTCGACGAGGCGGGCAACTACGTCCCGCCTGGCACCGACGGCTTGCTGATCACCAAGGGGCCGTACACAATTCGCGGGTACTACCGCAATCCCGAGGCCAATGCGTCGTCGTTCACCGAGGACGGCTGGTACCGCACCGGCGATGTGGTCAACCTGCGCCCGGACGGCAACTTGGTGGTCAAGGGCAGGCTCGGCGACCGCGTCAACCGGGGTGGCGAGAAGATCTCGGCCGAGGAGATCGAGGAGCATCTGCTGGACCATCCGTTGATCCGGGACGCGATCGTCGTGTCGGTGCCCGACGATCGGCTCGGCGAACGCAGTTGCGTGTTCGTGCTCGCGGCCGACCCCACCACGCCGCCCGCGCTCGGTCAGATCCGCCAGTTCGTCAGGGAACGCGGCGTCGCCACCTGGAAGATCCCCGACCTGCTCCAGGTGGTCGAGAGCTTCCCGGAGACCGGCGTCGGCAAGATCAGCCGCCGCTCGCTACGCGCCGCCCTCACCGCGCAAGCGTCGGCGACCTGACTCGATCGGATTCGCAAGCACGACAACGGTCGCCGCGTAGGTCCTCGATATCCTGGCGTTGCTGTGCCGGCGCCTGCCGCCGATACCGCATTCACGTCGAGCCACTTCAGGCATGGCCTGATCGGAATACGTTCGTGCTGAGGTATTTCAGGCCGGAGTCGACCAGAACCGTGACGAGGGTGGCGTCCGGTCCCAGTCGCTGCCCGAGTCCGATCGCGGCGATGACGTTGGCGCCGGAGGAGGTGCCGGTGAACAGTCCTTCTTCTCTGGCCAGTCGTCGAGCCATGGCCTCGGCGTCGGCGGTGGACACTGGGGCGATCTCGTCGGCGAGGCCGGGGTCCCACATCGGTGGTGGGTAGCCGATACCGATGCCTTCAATGAGATGGGCGCCGGGGCGACCACCGGACAGCACCGCAGATTCGGCCGGTTCGACCGCGACCACTCGAAGTCGCGGGTTGTGCTGTTTGAGAGCTGTGGTCGTGCCGCGCAGAGACGCGGCCGTGCCGACCGCTTGGACGAAGCCGTCGACGCAGCCACCGGTTTGCGCCCAGATCTCCTCGCCCATCGAGTAGTAGCCAGCGACGCTGTCGATGTTTGTGAGCTGGTCGGTCCAGTACGTATCAGGGTGGCGGGCGAATTCCGCGGCGGTGTCGATCATGTCGGCGATCAGCTTTTTCGTGATCCGCCCTTCCGCGCTCGGAACGAGGGTGAGTTCGGCGCCCAGCGCGGCCATCTGGATCAGCTTGTCCTCGCTGAACGCCTGCGAGCTGACGATCCGCAGGCGGTAGCCCTTCGCCGCGCAGACCAGGGCGAGAGCGGCGCCGGTGCTGCCGCCGGTGTATTCGACCACGGTGTCGCCGGGCCGCAGCCGACCGTCGGCCTCGGCAGCGGCCAGCATGGCCTGTGCCATGCGGTCTTTCATACTGCCGGTCGGGTTGTGGCCCTCGACCTTGACCAAAATAGTCGCGCAGTCGGCGGGTACCACCCTGTGCAGCCGCACCAGCGGTGTGTTACCGATCGCCGTCAATACGTTGTCACCGATATTCATGACTTTTCACCTGTTCGACGCGTGGGTTGATGCTTGCCGATCATCGGCACATCCCGCCGACACCGGAAGTTCAATATTTGAACCACGCTGTGGTCTGCGGTGCGTACGCTGCCGTTATGGCTGGTTATGGACAGTTCTGTGCCGTGGCACGGGCACTGGATGTAGTGGGCGAGCGCTGGACACTGTTGATCGTTCGGGAACTGCTGCTCGGTGCGGCGAGCTTCGGCGACCTGTGCCGAGGGCTGCCGCGGATTCCCCGAGCGACCCTGTCGGCGCGGCTGCGCACGCTGCGCGCGGCAGGCATCGTCGACGACTATCACCTCACCGAAGCCGGTGCCGCGCTTGCCCCGGTGGTCCGGGAACTGGCGCGATGGGCTATCGCGACCGACAGCGCTGCGCTGCGCGAGGACCATCTCGACACCGCCGCCCTCACCTGGGACATGCGCAGGCGAATCGAAGCCGACGCCCTACCCGACCGCAAGGTCGTGCTCGCGATCGAATTCACCGATCGCCCCGCCCCCGACAGCAGATTTTGGTTACACCTGTCCCGCACCGGCATCGACCTATGCCGAGACGACACCGGCGCACCCGTCGACGTCTGGCTCACCACATCGACCCGAGCGGCGACCGAGTGGTGGATCGGCAACCTGTCCTGGGAGCAATTGCTGCAACAGCCGGGGGTCCGAGTACACGGCGACCACGCACTGCAACACCAGATGCATCGCTGGTTCAAACGCTACGTATTCACCCCCGACACCTTCGCGACCGCCACCTGACAGCCGCTGCCTCCGCCCTTCGGCGATTCTGTTCGACCGACGCGTCCGGCTACCTGGACACGCCGCGACCGTGACGTCACTCTTCGCCGATACGAGCAGCCATGGCCTGACCGGCCGTGCAGGCGTTCGATCGAACAAGCCATGGCCCACAGTTGATCTCGCGAACGCCCGCTACTACCAACGAGCGGTCACCGACCACCTTGGTCAGATGATCAGGGGGATTGGTGCTGGTATCGGCCGAGTAGCCAGTTGCACCATTTCCTCCTGATCGCCACCGCCACCGCCACCACCCACCTGCGGCACGCCATCGACAGCTACCGCAGCCTCGACGCCGCCGAAACCGACGCCGCGACAACCTATCTCGCCACGCTCGAAGCCCTATCGCGCCGAGTGTGAGAGATCATCGCGTCTTCTTCGTCGTTGCGGCATACCTCACGCGACGCTGCCGACAATCGGACCGGTGGCCATCGCAGTTACTACCGAACGAGTTCACACGCTAGGGTAGGCAAACCTAAATACTAGCTCGTTCGATGAAAATATGTTCCTGCCCGGCGGAACTTTCGCCGAAGCCCTGTTACCGCTCAGAAGTCGTGGAGAAATTACCAGATGGAAGGTACGCGCGCGCGGACTAGGCGCTGGCCGGGGTGGCTGCTGACGGCTGTCGTGCTGGTGGCGGTCTGTTTGACCAGCCTCATGATCGGCACCAAGGCGATTCCAGTCGGGCAGGTATGGGATGCGCTGTCGGGTGCCGACGGGTCGGCGGACGCGCTGGTCATCACCGAGTATCGGGTGCCGCGCACGCTGCTCGGACTGCTCGCCGGACTGGCGCTGGGCGTAGCAGGCTGCCTCATGCAGGGGCTGACGCGCAATCCACTGGCCGATCCGGGGCTGCTCGGCGTCAATGCCGGAGCGGCCTTCGTCATCGCGATGGCGGTCGCTTTCCTGGGGGTCACCGAGATCACGTCGTATGTGTGGTTCGGCTTCATCGGTGCCGCGGTCGCCTCGGTGGTGGTGTATCGACTCGGCACCGCGGGCAGGCAGGGGACGGATCCGATCCGGCTGACGCTGGCCGGGGTCGCTATCACGGCCGTGCTCTCCGGACTCACCAGAGGGTTGATACTGCTGAACCCCAAGGCCTTCGACCAGATGCGGAACTGGGACGCCGGATCGTTGACCGGGCGCGGCCACGACGTCATCGCCGGCGCCGCGCCGTTTATTCTCGTGGGTCTGGTGGCGGCGGTGATCGCGGCGCGCTCGCTCAACGCCGTCGCCCTCGGTGACGACCTCGCGCACGCGCTCGGCGTGCACGTCACCCGGACCCGGCTGCTCACCGTCACCGCACTTACCCTGTTGTGCGGTACCGCGACTGCCGCGGTGGGGCCGATCACCTTCGTCGGCTTGGCGGTGCCGCATATCGCGCGCTGGATCGTCGGACCCGACCAGCGCTGGATCGTGGCCTACTCCATGCTGCTCGCGCCGATTCTGGTGCTGGGCGCGGATATACTGGGCCGCATAATCATTCGCCCCGATGAGGTGGCGGCGGGGCTGGTGACCGCCTTCCTCGGGGCACCCATCCTCATCTGGTTGGCGCGGCGCACCCGGGTGGGTGCGCAATGACCGCGATCGATTTCGGCCATTCGGTGCTGGTGGTCCGGACCCGCCGCTTGGCCGCCCGGGTGAGTGTTCGCACCGTGGTGGTGTGCGCGATCCTCGTCATCGCGGCGCTGGCTGTGGCCGTATTGTCGCTCGGCACCGGCGATTACCCGATTCCACCGGATCGGGTGCTGCGCGCGCTGTTCGTCGGGGACCAGCGTTTCGACCGACTTGTGGTGTGGGACTGGCGATTTCCGCGCGTGGTGCTGGCGCTGGCGCTGGGCGCGGCGCTCGGTGTGAGCGGCGCGATCCTGCAATCGGTGACCCGCAATCCGCTCGGCAGCCCGGACCTGGTCGGCTTCAACACCGGCGCTTACACCGGTGCGCTCGTCGTCATGCTGGTGCTGGGCGGCGGCGGATTCCAGACCTCGGCGGGTGCGTTCCTCGGCGGATTGGCCGCGGCCCTTGCCATTCAGCTGCTGGCCTTCCGGCACAATGTCACCGGCTTCCGGCTCATCATCGTGGGCATCGGCGTCAGCGCGATGCTGGCCTCGGTCAATACCTGGCTCATTCTGCGCGCCGATCTCACCGCCGCCATGTCGGCGGCCGCTTGGGGCGCTGGCTCGCTCAGCGGGGCCACCTCGGCACAGGTCGCGCCCGCGCTCATCCTGCTCGCGGTGCTCGGCGTGGTCGCTATCGCCGCCGCGCCCCGCTTGCGTGTCCTGGAATTGGGTGACGATTTGGCGCAGGCGTTCGGCGTCCGGGTCGGACGTGACCGCCTGCTACTGATCGTGCTGAGCGTCGCGTTCTGCTCCGTCGCCACAGCCATCGCCGGACCCATCGCCTTCCTGGCCTTGGCCGCACCGCAATTGGGCCGCCGCCTGGCTCGCACGGCCTCCACCGCGTTAGCTCCGGCGGCTGCCATGGGTGCGCTGCTGCTGGTGACCTGCGACTGGATCTCGCAACGGATATTCGCGCCCACCGCACTTCCGGTCGGCGTCGTCACCGTCTCGGTTGGCGGGCTGTATCTGGCGTATGTGCTGGTCGCCGAGGCTAGACGGAATTAGGGGAAGCGACGATGAACAAGAAACACAGCGCCGAAATCGACTGGGACGCCGACGGCGCGGATCGAATGCGGGAGCAGCCGAATCGGCACGGCACACCGGCGGGCCGGGTCCGATTGCGGGCCGACCGGGTGCGCCTCGGCTATCGCGGCCGGACCATCAGCGACCAACTCTCGGTGGATATTCCGGACGGCGCCTTCACGGTGATCATCGGCCCCAACGCCTGCGGGAAATCCACCATGCTGCGTGCGCTGGCTCGGTTGCTCACCCCGGAAGACGGTGCCGTGCTCCTCGACGGCAAGGCCATCACCGCCTATCCCGCCAAGGAGGTGGCCCGCCGCATCGGCCTGCTCCCCCAGTCCTCCACCGCTCCCGACGGCATCCGGGTCGCGGATCTGGTTGCGCGCGGCCGATATCCGCACCAGACCCTGCTACGCCAGTGGTCGCGGGCGGACGAGGCCGCGGTCACCGCGGCCATGGCGGCCACCGGCGTCACCGACCTGTCGGCCCGCTCGGTGGACGAGCTGTCCGGTGGGCAGCGGCAACGCGTCTGGATCGCGATGGTGCTGGCGCAGGAGACGCCGATCATTCTGCTCGACGAGCCAACCACCTACCTGGATATCGCGCATCAGATCCAGCTGCTGGATCTGTGCCGCACGCTGAACCGGAAGTCCGGCCGGACCGTGGTCGCCGTCCTGCACGACCTCAACCATGCCTTCCGCTACGCCGATCACCTCATCGCCATGCGGGACGGCCGGGTGGTCGCCGCCGGTGCGCCGCGCGAGATCGCGACCGCCGAGCTGGTGCGGGAGGTCTTCGCCCTCGGTTGCCGGATCATCGACGATCCGGAAACCGGTGCACCACTGGTCATTCCGCTCGCCGAGAACGCGGCGGGACTGGGCTGACATGGCGAGAAGGAAGCGGCCGGTCGGGTGACGCTGGTCATGATTTCCGCTTAGAACTAAAGTTAGGCTAACCTTATCTTTCGCCGCTCCACTACCGGACTCTCCGCGAGCCCGGGCGGGCCGAGGGAGGGGTGCGGGAACAGTGATGACGAAGGGAACTTTCGTGGGACCGGAGGAACGGGACAACTCGAACGACGGTCACCAAGGACTACCACTCACCGGACCGCAGCTCGGCATCTGGAACGCCCAGCACTTCGACCCGGAATCCGGCCGCTACCTGGTCGGCGAGGTGCTCGAGATCTCCGGCGCGACACCCGTCGACGTGGACCTGCTCGCTGAGGCCATCCGCCGCACCGTCGCCGAAGCCGAGAATATGCGGCTGCGGTTTCGCGACACCGTCGACGGTCCACGGCAATTCGTCACCGAGGCGACGGCCGTCCTGCGGCCCGCCATCGATGTGCGCCTGGCCGCCGACCCGTTCGCGCTGGCCAACGAGGCCGTGGCGCTGGAGCGCCACCGCGCCGCCGAGGACTGCCGCGGCATGGTGGATCGACAGCTCTACAACTACACGCTGATTCGGGTCACGGACTGCGACGTGTGGTGCGTGCAGCTGTACCACCACCTGATCGTCGACGGCTACAGCGCGGCCATGCTCTCCCGGAAAGTCGCGGCCCACTACACCGCGCTGCGCCGCGGAAAGCCCACGCCCAAGCAGACTTTCGGCACCATCGCGGCACTGGTCGCGGAGCAGCAGCAGTACCGCGCGAGCGAGCAGTTCCACCAGGACCGCCAATTCTGGCGCGAGCAGCTGACCCCATGGCCCGATATGGACGGCCGCGGTCAGCATATCGGCGGAGCGGTGGAACGCACCCTGCGCGCCGAAGCGGCGCTGTCCACCGAAACCATGGCCCGCCTGCGGGAATGCGCCGATAACTACGGCATCACCTGGGCCGACGTCCTCGTCGCCGCCTACGCCGCCTTCCTCAACCGCCAGCTCGGCACCTCCGACGTGGTGCTGTCCATGCTGCTCATGGGCCGCGTCGGCCGCGCGGCATTGACCACCCCCGCCATGGCCGTCAACATCCTCCCCCTGCGCCTGCGCGTGCACTCGGACGACCGATTGAGCGAACTCGGCCCTCGAGTAGCCGAAGCCCTGCGTGCAGTCCGCGCCCACCAGCGCTACAGCGGCGACGACCTGGCCCGGGACTTTCACGGCTACAACGCCGGTGAACTCCTGCACGGCGTCGGCATCAACCTCAAGCTGTTCGACTTCGCCCTGGACTTCGACGGCGCCCGCGGTGTCCTGCGCAATATCGCGGGCGGCCCGCCCGAAGACCTTGGCCTCACGGTGACCCCGCTGTCCGACGGCACCGTCCTGCTCGGCTTCGAACCCGACGCCCGCGGCAATGACCGGGATACAGTCCAGCAGCGACTCAACGGCCTGGCCCGTGTGATCGCCGACTTCACCGGCAGCGACAAGCCCGCGGTAGGCGCGCTCGAACTCATCGACCGCGATGAGCGAAGCCGCCTGCTGGACAGCCGTTTCGGCTCCTCGGCGACTGCGGCGGTGGAACTGGTGCCGGATGCGTTGGCGAGGCTGATAGCCGAGCAACCCGACGCCGTCGTCCTCGCCTCGGCCGAAGGACAGTGGACCGCAACCGAGTTCGGCCATCGTGTCGACACACTCGCGCAATTCCTCCGTGATCGCGGCATCGGCCCGGAGGTGATCGTCGGTGTGGCACTGCCTCGCTCGGCCGATCTGGTGGTGGCTTTGTTCGCCGTGTGGCGTGCCGGTGGCATCTGTCTACCGCTGGACCCGGAACATCCGGTATCGCGGCTACGCGCCGTGATCGCCGACGCCGCACCGGCAGTGGTGCTCAGCTCCGACACGCTGGCCGCTGACCTGCGGACCGGCCACGATGGCCGATCCAGCGCCGCGGAAGCCGCCCTGCCTCCCATTATCCCGGCCCGCCTGTGGCACGCCGGAATGTCGGAGGGCACCTTCTCAGCGAATGTGGCTGAGCCGCAACCGCTCCCAGGCAACGGCGCGTATCTGATCTACACCTCGGGCTCGACCGGCCGCCCGAAGGGCGTGCTGGTGGAGCACGGCGCGCTAGCGCACCTGTTGGCCGTCCACCGCGCCGGGATGTACGCCGAAACGGCCGCGCGCGTCGGCAGGCCACTACGCATAGCGCACACCACCTCCTTCGCCTTCGACGCTGCCATTGATCCACTGCTCTGGCTCCTCGACGGCCACCGGCTCCATGTGTACGACAGCGATATTCGGCGCGACCCCGGCGCTCTGGTCGAGGCGTTCGCGCGGGACCGGATCGATGTCGTCGACGGCACGCCCACCTTTGCCGCCGCGCTGCTGGAGCACGGGCTCACCGATATCGCACTGCTGGCGCTGGGTGGCGAGGCGTGCCCGCCCGACCTCTGGCAGGCGCTTCAGCACACCGGGATCACGGCGGTCAACCTGTACGGGCCGACCGAGGCCACGGTCGACGCGCTCTGCGCCGCGGTCCGGGACGAGCGTCCGCGCATCGGGCTGCCGCTGCCTGGGGCGCGGATCTATCTGCTGGACAACGCTTTGCAGGCCGTCGCCGACAATCAGGTAGGCGAGCTGTATCTTGCCGGGCCACAGGTGGCACGGGGGTATCTCGGGCGACCGGATACCACGGCGGAGCGGTTCGTCGCCGATCCGTATGGGTCCGCGGGAGCGCGGATGTACCGCACGGGTGACCGGGCGCGGTGGGTGTCGGGCCGAGGCTACGAGTACGTCGGGCGCAGCGACAATCAGGTCAAGATTCGCGGGCATCGAGTGGAGTTGGGGGAGGTCGAGGCCGCGCTCGGTGGCATGCTGGAGGTGCGGGCAGCGGCTGCCGATATTCGGGATATCTCGGGGCGTCCGACATTGATCGGATACGTCGTACCCAATGGGGCAGTGCCGAATTCGGTGGAATTGCGATCACGGTTGGCAGATCTGGTACCCGACCATCTGGTGCCGTCGCGGTTGGTGATAGTCGACGTGCTGCCACACACCGTGAACGGAAAGGTCGATCGCGTGGCGTTGCCGGAGCCGCCCGCCGAGGTCGGCGGGCGGGCGCCTGCCACCCCGGCCGAATCGGCGATGTGCGAGGTGGTGGCGGCCGCGCTCGGGTATGACGCGGTGCGCGTCGACGATGACTTCTTCGGGGCCGGCGGAGACAGCATCACCGCGATCAGCGTCAGTAGCCGGTTGCGGGAGCGGGGGCTCGTGCTGTCGCCGCAGCAGCTGCTCACCCGGCGGCCGCTGGCCGAGCTCGCCGCCACGGCCACGGTCCTCGGCGCCGAGACAGCGGTGCGCGATGCCTCGCCAGATCGGCCGTCCTCGCACGCTATCGCGTTGCCGCAGCGCAGCATTGACGAACTGACGGCACGCTACGGAACGATCGCCGATGTGCTGCCGCTGTCTCCGCTGCAGGAGGGGTTACTCTTCCATGCGCTGCGGGATGGGAACGCCGACGTCTACACCATGACGGCGCGTTTCGAGCTGACCGGTGCGCTCGATCCGGATCGGCTGGCGCAAGCTTTCGAACGGATGGTGGACCGGCATCCCAATCTGGGCGCGGCCTTCTGCTATGAGGAGTTCGACCAGCCCGTCCAGGTGATACCCGGCGAGCGCCGAATGCGGTGGCACGTCGAAGATCTCCGCGCGCGCACGGCCGAGGAGGCCGAGCTCGCGGCGCTGGAACTGGAAAAACGCGCGGGCAGCGAACCTTTCGATACCGCGGCGCCGCCGCTGCTGCGCGTGCTGCTGATCCGGTTGAGCGATACCGTGCAGCACCTGGTACTCACCGCGCACCATCTGCTGGCGGATGGGTGGTCGGTGCCGATCATGCTGCGCGAGACGCTCGCGCTGTATCACGGTGACAGTGAAACCCTCACTACTCCTGGCTATTACGGGGACTATCTGGCCTGGCTGATCGCACAGGACGCCGAGGCGGCGACCACGCGGTGGCGCGAGTACCTGCGGGGCGTGTCCGCGCCGACGCTGGTCGGCGTGGCGGGACAGCGGTCCCCGGCGGCACCGCTGCGCATCCCCTTGCCGGACAACACCGCGGCAGCACTGGAACGGCTCGGCCGCGCGCGCGGCCTGACCATGAGCACGCTCATGCAGGGTGCGTGGTCCATGGTGCTCGCGGATCATCTCGGCCGCCCCGACGTGGTGTTCGGCACGGTCATCTCCGGGCGTCCGGCGGATCTGCCCGGTGTGGAGCAGACCGTCGGCCTGTTCAGCAATACGATTCCGCTTCGGCTGCGGCTGGATTCGAGCCGATCGCTGTTCGATCAGCTGGCAGAGTTCCAGCGCGGCGCGTTCGAGATGCAGGAGCACGGCTACCTCGGCCTGGCGACCGTCGAGCAGGCGGCCGGACTCGGCCGACTGTTCGACTCCCTGGTCGTCTTCGAGAACTTCCCGAAATCCGGCCTACGCCAGCCGGATTCACACGAGTTGCGGGTCGCCGATGTCGCGGTGCACAGTCTCACGCACTTCCCGATCACGGTGACCGCCAGGCCCGGCGACCGCTTCGACCTACTGCTGCACCACGATCCGGCGGCCGTGCCGGAATCGACGGCCACCCGGCTGGCAGCGCGGCTTGGCACGGTGCTCACCGCCCTGACCACCGCGCCCGATGCCGCGGTCGCGGCGGTGCTGGCGGCGACCACGCAGCGCGAAACCCACGGCGCCACCCTCGCCGACTGGGGTACGGCGGTCGACCCCGAGGCTCCGGCGGTCACCTTCGACGGCGCGACCATCAACTTCGCGGAGTTCGAGGCACACACCAACCGCCTTGCCCGCTGGCTGATTTCGCGGGGCATCGGTCCCGAGACCGTGGTGGCGGTGAGCATGCCCCGCACGCCCGACGCGGTGATCACGGCGCACGCGATCGTCCGCGCCGGTGGCGTCTACCTGCCGATCGATCCCGGACAGCCCGCCAAGCGCATTCAGCGGATCCTCGACACCGCGGCGCCCGCATTGGTTCTCGGCACCCTCGACGACCTGGACATCTCCGGCTTCCCGGATACCCCGATCACCGATGCCGAGCGGATCGCGCCGCTGCGCCCGGTGAACACCGCCTACCTACTGTTCACCTCCGGATCCACCGGTGTGCCCAAGGGCGTCGCCGTGCCGCACCGGGCGATCGTGAACACCTTCGAATGGTTGCAGCGCCAGCACGGTTTCGGCCGCGGCGATACGGTCCTGTACCGCACCCCGCCAACCTTCGACGCCTCCCTGCTGGAATTGTTCCTCCCCCTGCACGTCGGCGCGCGGATCGTGCTGACCAGGCCGGACGGGCACCGCGACCCGTACTACCAGGCGCAGCTCATGCGCGCCGAGCGGGTGACCGCGCTGCAGATGACCACCTCCATGCTCACCGTGCTCGGTGAGGAGGCCGACCTGTCCGAATACTCCGATCTGCGTTGCGTTTTCACCGGCGGCGAGGCCCTGCCTCCGGCCACCGCGCACCGCATCTCCGCATTGACCGGCGCCCGGGTGCACAACCTGTACGGTCCGACCGAGGCCGCGGTGTGTCTCACCTACCACGAGGCCACCAGCCTGGATCAGGTGTCGGTACCCATCGGCCGCCCGGCACGCGAGGTCGGCGTCCGGGTGCTCGACGAGCGGTTGCTCCCGGTGGGCGCCGGAGCCATCGGCGACCTCTATCTGACCGGTGTGCAGCTGGCGCGCGGCTACTTCGCCCGGCCGGATCTGACCGCCGCGTCGTTTGTCGCCGATCCGCACGGCGCGGGCGAAAGAATGTATCGCACAGGCGATCTGGTGAGATGGAACCCCGACGGCGAGCTGCAGTACGTCGGCCGGGGCGACAGCCAGATCAAGCTGCGCGGCCAGCGCATCGAACTCGGCGATATCGAAGCCGCCCTGCTGGGTTGTGCGGGCGTCGCCCAGGCGGTGGTGTTGCTACGCGAGGACACACCGGGCGATCAGCGCCTGGTCGCCTACCTCATCGCGCGCTCCGGCGTCGATCTCGACACCGAGGCCGTACGGGATGCGGTGCGAACGACCTTGCCCGCGTACATGGTTCCCGCCGCGTTCGTGGTGCTCGCCGAGATTCCGCGCACGACCAGCGAGAAGATCGACCGCAAGGCGTTGCCGGCGCCCACCGGGTCGGCAGTCCCTCTCGAACCCGCGAGTTTTGTCATCGCCGGGGCAGCAACGGAATTCGCGGACGCCGGCACGTCGGAAGCGGTCCGCGCGGCCATGGCCGCGGTGTTGTCCGTTACCGAAGTCGACCTGGATGACGATTTCTTCGCCACGGGAGGGCATTCGCTCACCGCGGTGCGGCTGGTCGGCCGACTGCGCCGCGCGGGACTGGCCGTCGTTCTCGACGATGTCTTCGCCGCCCCGACGCCCCGCGCGCTGGCGGCACGTATCGCCCAGGCCGACAGCCCCTTCGACGGTGCTACCGGAGCGGGCCTGGCCATGCTCGGCAGCCGCCTCGACCATGTGCTGCCCTTGCGCGCCAATGGTGCGGGCGCGCCGCTGTTCTGTGTGCACCCGGTGGGCGGCACGGCATGGCAGTTCGGTCCGCTGGCGCGCCTGCTGCGCGCCGACCGGCCGATCATCGGTCTACAGTTGCCGACGCTGAGCGACACCGGTTTCCAGGCCGATACCCTCGACGAGCTGGCCCGGCACTACCTGGCCACCATTCGCGGCATCCAGCCGCATGGCCCGTATCACCTGCTCGGGTATTCGCTGGGCGGTGTGATCGTGCACGCGCTGGCCACGCTGCTCGCGTCGGAGGGCGAGTCCATCGCCTACGCGGGCATGGTGGATTCGCATCCGCTGGCCAATCTCGTCGATGAGGCCGAACGGACGCTGGCCGATCCCGCCGAACTCGATCGCCTGCTTCCTGAACTGCCCGGCGACGCACCAGAACTCGCTGCGGCCATCCGTACCGCGGCTACCGCGCTGCTCGGTATGGTCACCCGCTCGACCGCCTCGGATTATCGCGGCCCGATCGCGCTGTACGCCGCCGACGACGGCACCAACCCCGCCCGCACCGAGGCTCAGCTGGCCGGCTGGCGTGCGCTGGATGCCGAGCTCACCGTCCGCCGACTTCCCTACTCGCACTTCGACATCGTGTCCCCAGCAGGCTGGACCGAAGTCGCGGCGCTCCTCGACGTGGATCCGGTGATCCACCCATGACCCGCTCCCCCGACAAGAAAGAACACCCCGCTATGTCGCTGTACCGAATGACGACACGCCTCCGTGTGGCCGTCGCTCTGCTCATTGTCGTGCTGGTCGCGATGGTGGCGGCCTGCAACAGCTCCGCCACCGACGATTCGAACAAGTCCGGCACCCGGGCGGTACAGACCGCAAAGGGCACCGTCACCGTGCCCGCCGATCCGCAGCGCATCGTGGTTGTCAACGGCGTGCTCTCCGGATACCTCTTCGATCTGGGCACCACGGTGAAAGCCGCGGATCCGCGCATGCTCGGCGTCACGCTGAAGCCCGGTGAGTTCCCCGCGGCCTGGGCCGCGGAGGCCAAGCAGCAGGGCACCGCGGCGGTGCCCTCCGGTGACAACATGAACCTGGAGTTCATCGCCGCGCAGCAGCCGGACCTCATCATCGGCGGCGGGCCCGGCTACCCCGGCCAGCAGTCGATCGACAACTACGACAAGCTCACCGCCATCGCACCCACCGCGCTGGTGCCGTCCGCCGCCACCAGCTGGCAGGACCAGTTGAAGTCGGTGGCCGACATCGTGAACCGCTCCGCGAAGGTGGACAGCCTGGTCACCGCCTACAACGACAAAGTCGCGAAGGTGAAGGCCGGTGTCAAGCTGCCACAAGGCGCGGCCGCGGTGATGCAGTCCCGCAAGGATGGCAAGCCCACCCTGATCGCCCCCAACACCTCGCTGGCCGCGCTGCTGTCCTCGGTGGGTATCACCATGGACGACAAGGTCGAGGCGAAAGCGGGCAACCCGGCTCGGCCCGCGGCCGGCGACTGGGTGAGCTTCAGCCCCGAACTGCTGAGCACGGTCGTCGACGCCCCGGTGCTCTTCGTGATCACGCTCGACGGCGGCCGCACCATTGCCCAGCTGAAGGAAGACCCGATGCTGGCCAAGCTGCCTGCCTTCCAGAACGGCCAGCTCTACGAGCTGCCCGCGACCAGCCAGCGTCCGGATTACCGCAGCGCCATGGCCACCCTCGACCTGTTGGCGGAGCGCTTCAAGTGACATCGGTCGGTGGCCTGCTGATCGACACCTCGCCGCTGCGCGCCAGCCGGGAGTTCCGCAATGCCTTTGCGGCCCGGCTGATCTCGGTCCTCGGCATCGGGCTGCTCATGGTGGCGCTGCCTGTGCAGGTCTATCAAGCCACCGGCTCGTCACTGCACGTCGCCGGCGTCACCGCGGTCACCGCGGTCGCCCTGTTCGCCGGAAGTCTGGCGGGCGGGGTGATCGCGGACCGGTACGACCGGCGCGATGTCATTCAATGGGCGCGTAGCGCGGCCGGTTTCGGCTTCCTCGCGCTCGGCCTCAACGCACTGCTGCCGAATCCGTTCCTGGCCGTCATCTACGCCGCCGGTGTGGTAGACGGGCTGGCCGGCGGCATCAGCGGATCGGCACTCATGGCGGTGATCCCCATGCTCGTCGGCCGCGAGAAGGTGGCCGCCGCGGGCGCGCTCACCTCCCTCACCACCGATCTGGGCACCATGATCACCCCGGCGCTGGCCGGGCTGTTGATCGCGAAAAGTGGGGTAGGGCTTGCGTTTTTCCTGTGCGCGGGCGCGACCGTCGCCACCGTGGGGCTGATCCGGTCCATCGGACCGCAGCCACCACCACAGCGGGAGATCGCGCATCCACTGCGGGAACTCGCCATCGGCATCAGCTTCGCGGCCAGGCACAAGGTCATCCGCGCCACGCTGTTGACCGGCACGATCGCCATGTTGGTGAGTGGTCCGCTGGTGCTGCTGCCCGCGCTCGCGCACGACGAACTCGGGGCCGGGACAACCACTCTCGGCCTGCTCTACGCCGCCCCCGGTGTTGGCGCGGTGCTTGGTTCGCTGACCAGCGGTTGGATCGGTCGCACCAGGCAGGCCGGGCGGGCACTGCTGATCTCCATGGCGGTGATGCCGATCGGCGTGATCGTCGCCGGACTCTGGCCGCATGCCGCGCCGGTCTTCCTCGGCCTGGCCGGCTTCGGTCTGGCGCGGGCACTGAACATCGTGCTGCGCTACACCATCCTGCAGCAAGAGTCCCCCGAGGAGCTGCGCGGCCGGCTCTCCGGCCTGCTCATGGTGCAGGCGGTGACCGGGACCGCGGTCGGCTCGATGACGGCCGGCCTGGTCGGTCAATTCTGCACGCCCGGAACCGCTCTCGTGGTCTACGGGCTGTCCGTACTGGTATTGGGCGTGTTGACGGCCGTCGCCGCCGCGCCACTGTTGGGAAAGGGGAAGCCCTGATGGATCGTTCCGGTTATGCCGATCGCATCGTCGAGGTGCTGGCGGGTGAGCACGGGGCCAAGGTCGGATATCCGATCGGTCTGTGCGCGGTGCAGGTGGTGCGCACCGCACAGGTGGGCGCGGGGTTGATCCGCATCACCTTCGGCGGCGCGGACCTCGCCGAATTCCACAGCTATGTGCCGGATGAGCATGTGCGACTGGTCTTTCCGGACGAGGCGGGTGTGCTGCGGCTGCCGCGCAAAGACGGGCTCTCCCTGGAGTGGGGCAAGCCGCGTCCGGTGTCGCGCGAGTACACCGTGCGACGCTTCAGCGCCGAGGACCGGGAACTGGATATCGACTTCGCCGTGCATCCCGGCGGTCTCGCCTCGGATTGGGCGCTGGCCGCCACCCCGGGCACCCCGATGCACATCGCCGGTCCGCCCGGTGGCGTGGTTGTTCCCACCACCTACGACAGGTATCTGCTCGCCGGTGACATCACCGCGCTGCCCGCCATCGCGCGCTGGCTGGAATGGCTGCCCCGCGAGTCCGCCGGGTGGGCCGTCATCGAGGTGCGCGGTCCGGACGAGGAGATCCCCCTGGACGCCCCGGCGGGATTCGAGGTGCGCTGGGTGCATCGCGGCAACGCCGCGGCCGGTACCGGCGATGCCTTCGAGAAGACGTTGCGTGCCATCGAAGTGCCTGCCGGAGAACGGATCTACCTCTGGCTGGCCGGTGAGGCGGGTGTGCTGAAGCCGCTGCGCCGCTGGGTGAGTACCGAACTCGGGGTGGGCCCGAAGGACCGATTGATCGCCGGGTACTGGAAACGCGGCGTCACCGATTACGATCGAGACGAATGATGCGTTCCTTGCACTGGACCTGGATGATGTCGCGGCGGCACTCGGCGTCCAGGTATTCCGGGGTCGGCTGGTCGGCATCCTGACCGTCACCCTGGTCGCGGCGGCGGCGTGCGGGAGTATCGCCTTCCTCGGTCTCATGGTTCCCGGTTGGCGCGCGCGTTGACCGGACCCGACTATCGGTGGCTGCTGCCGTGCTCGGCCCTCCTCGGTGCGGTCATCCTGCTGGCCGCCGATATCGTCGTCGCGCTGCTCGGTGCGCCGTTCTTTCTCGCGGTCGTCCTGTGGCGGAAGTCGGGGGCGCGATGACAGCGCAGATCGAGGCTCGACGGCCGACACCCACGGTGCGAGTACCCGGTACCCAGCTCTCGGTCCGCTGGCGCTTGCGTTCTGTCGTGGTGGCCGTTGGCGACCTTCGCACTGTGTTGCGTGAGCCTCGGCACCGGCGATCTCGCGATCTCGCTGCCTGACGCGCTTGCCACCCTGTTCGGTCGCGGAAACAACATGAACGCCTTGTTATTCACAAACTCCGGCTGCCACGCGCGGTACTGGTGGGGCTGGCGCTCGGGTGGGTGGCGCCGCGAGCGCAGACCATCGCCTGCAACCCGCTCGCGTCACCCGACGTGCTCGGTGTCACCGGTTCTTCAGGAAGTAGTCGACGACGGTGCGGCCGAGGGTGTAGCCGTTGTCGAGGGACAGGCGGAAACCCGCGGACCGCTGCTCGAGGTGGTCGAGCACGCTTTGGCCCGGGTAGGGCTGGTCGAAGTTGCTCACGGTGCGCAGCGACAGATATCGGTCGAGGTAGCCGTGGCGGTCGAGCACGGCGGCGGTGGCATTGTCTTCCATCTGCGTGGTGCAGTAGTTGGCCTGGCCGTTCGTGCGGACGCCCATGATGTAGCGCGCGGTGTCGGAGAGTTCCTTGCCGGAGTACCAGTCGTCGCCGGTCATGGTGTCGCACTTGATCACCGACGGCTTCCGGTCACCTTGGCCGAACTGGGCACGCTCGGCGGCGGCCTCGGGACTGTCGGCCAGGGTGGCGTGCTCGGTCAGGCCGAAGGCGGTGTCGACCAACTGCTCGTTCAGGTGGTAGGCGGCGGTGTTGTAGTTCTCGACGGGGCGGTAGCCGTGCGGCAGGCCCGGCGCCTCGGCCGGGACGAGGTGGTTGCCGAGGTCGAAGTCGACGATCCAGCGGGCCCAGGTCGCGGAGCCGAGGGTGGCCTGGTCCGGCGGTGCGCCCGCGGTGCCGACGGTGAGGAAGTGGGCGTTGGTGAAGTCGAGCTTCGGGCTGTCCAGCACGGCCATCATGGTGGCCGCGGCGTTGGTCTTGCCCTGCCCGGTCTCGGCGACGCACAGTCCATCGGCGTTGCAGTGCACCGGCTTGTACGAGGTCGGCACGTCCACGGTGATCGGCAGCGACTCGCGCTGCAGCCACGGCTCGACCTCCGGATCGAACATCGTGATGACCAGCACACCGACTTTGACCGGTGCCGCGTTCGACGTCTCCCCGCCGCCACAACCGGCCGCCATGGCGACCGTCGTGAACACCGTCAACGCGACTATCCAGCGACATAAGAGCATCGGATGATCCTATGACAAGGCCCCTTGTCGCCGCCCTGCGCACCGCGACCTACCCCAACGGCTGGTCGCGCCAACCGAGGACGACCCGACAATCGCGCAAAGCCACCCATGTAGGTTGGACGACAGGTTTTCTTGCGGCACAAGCGGAACCACCGAACCCTCACTACCTGCGGTTTCGGTGCGCATGCTTGCTCGGGCGATCAGCTGTGCGCTCGTTTGTCGAACAGTCGGTGGAGCGCGGCGAGGTCCGCGCCGAGTGAAAGGCCCATCAGCATGACGTCATCGGCGGGATCGAACGCACGCGCCCACATCGGGGTCACCGGCCTCGCAGTGATGGGCAGCAATATCGCGCGCAACTTCGCCCGGCACGGACACACCGTCGCGCTGCACAATCGCAGCATCGCCAAGACCGACGCGCTGCTCGCGGCGCACGGCGACGAGGGCGATTTCGTGCGCACCGAGACGATCGAGGAGTTCGTCGGCGCGCTGCAGAAGCCGCGCCGGGTGCTGATCATGGTCAAGGCAGGCGACCCGACCGACGCGGTGATCGAGGAGCTCGCCGCCGCGATGGACGAGGGCGACATCATCATCGACGGCGGCAACGCGCTGTTCACCGACACCATCCGCCGGGAGAAGTCGCTGCGCGAGCGCGGCCTGCTCTTCGTCGGCGCGGGCATCTCCGGCGGCGAGGAGGGCGCGCTCAACGGTCCGGCCATCATGCCCGGCGGCCCCAAGGAGTCCTACGAGGTGCTCGGCCCGCTGCTGGAGTCGGTCGCCGCGCAGGTCGACGGCACCCCGTGCTGCACGCACATCGGGCCGGACGGCTCGGGCCACTTCGTGAAGATGGTGCACAACGGCATCGAGTACGCCGACATGCAGCTCATCGGCGAGGCGTACCACCTGTTCCGCGACGCGCTCGGCTTCGACGCCAAGCAGATCGCCGACGTGTTCACCGGCTGGAACCAGGGCGAGCTGGAAAGCTACCTGGTCGAGATCACCGCCGAGGTGCTCGAGCAGGTCGACGCCAAGACCGGCAAGCCGCTGGTCGACGTCATCCTCGACGCCGCCGAGCAGAAGGGCACCGGCCGCTGGACCGTCAAGGCGGCGCTCGATCTCGGTGTTCCGGTGACCGGCATCGCCGAGGCCGTGTTCGCCCGCGCGCTGTCCGGCGCCACCGACCAGCGCCGCGCCGCGGTCGGCCTCGCCTCGGGGCAGCTCGCCGACAAGCCCACCGATGCCGAGCAGTTCACCAAGGACATCGAACGCGCGCTGTACGCGTCCAAGGTGGTCGCCTACGCCCAGGGCTTCGACCAGATCGCCGCCGCGAGCACCGAATACGACTGGAACCTGCACCCCGGCGATCTCGCGACCATCTGGCGCGGCGGCTGCATCATCCGCGCCCAGTTCCTCAACCGCATCAAGGACGCCTACGACACCAACGCCCAGTTGCCGAGCCTGATCCTGGATCCCTTCTTCCAGCAGGCCATCGAGAACGCCATCGACAGCTGGCGCCGCGTGGTCGCCGCCGCCGTCCAACTCGGCATCCCGGTCCCCGCGTTCGCGTCCTCCCTCGCCTACTACGACGGCCTGCGCGCCAAGCGCCTCCCCGCCGCCCTCACCCAGGCCCAGCGCGACTACTTCGGCGCCCACACCTACGAGCGCATCGACATGCCGGGCAAGTACCACACCCTGTGGAGCGGCGACCGTAGCGAAATCCAGGCCGACTGACCAACCCCGAGCACCCGGCCGCTCGATCGGCCGGGTGCTTCGCCATCCCCTGCCGCGCACGAACCAGCCAACGACTTCGTGCACGGCCCGAAAACCGTTTACATGTTGTGTATCCGTGACATTGCCTACGGCAAAAATGGCCTAGTAGTGCACAATGTTCCAGCTGCGTGACACTGCTTGTAGGTTCTGGATCCATAACATCGATGACGCGTAGTGATGGCGACCACCAACTCACGCGATCACGAAGTGCCGCCGAGGCGGTCAGCTGGCTTGGTACTCCACGCTGCACTCGCCGTTGGTGTAGTTCTGGCCCTCGCCGTGGTTGAAGACGCCGAGGTTCAATAGGATTCGGCCCGGCTTGGTGGGGATGCCGGTGACGGTGAGGGTGTTGTCGGGGCCTTTCACCTGGGCGGAGGTGTCGGCGACGCCGCTCTTGCCGGTGGTGATATTCGCCCAGTTGACGGTGAATTTCTGGTCGTAGGCGACATCGGTGCCCGCATTGGTGTGGACTTTCAGATCGATCGTGCCGTTGCTGGAGATCGCGAACACGTCGCTGGCGGCGGGGGTTTGGAACGGTTCCACCGGGACCGGGTAACTCATCGTGCAGATCGGCGCCGAGGGATCGTTCGGGGCGGCGAAAGCGGCGGGGGCTCCGGCGGCGGTTACGGCGAGGCAGGCGATCGCGGCGACGCGCAATAGGCCAAAGCGGGTTCCTGATTTCATCGGACCGTCCCATCAATCATCGAGATGTACTGGATGAACATGGTTGCCACGCTATGGAATAACGGTCGACAGCGTCGGCAACCGAAACCACCCTAGCGAGCACAACACAGGCGTGGCAACGTTCGACAATTCGAAACATGCTCTAGCAAAAGGGATCTCGACTAGCAAGACCTCAATATATTTGGGGCACACCATTTCTGGGGATGACCTGCGAAGAGACCCCGATCGGCCGCGCTCGGCGGCGCGCCGCTCGCGAACAAACCGCCGTTGTCCGGTGTGCCTGATTCGGTATTCGGCAAACCCGCCCGGGCGTAGCGGATGTGATCCGTACCACGATCGGCGGAGTAATTGCTGGCAGCTTGCAGTTGTCCCGGTTGCCGTTGCGCATCGACGGGGCGGCACTTTGCACGTCAGGCGCGAATTTTGCCGAACGGCGCGGCATCATGGCAGATATGCGCGTACTTATTCAGCTTCGTCCGTCCGTCGATCTGATTACCGCAGTGGCCGATCGTGCGGTTCCGGTCGCTTCCGCCGATGTTGCCGGGCATCTGCCCGGGATCGTGCTTGATCGCTCGTACGCTCCGGTCGCGGTGCCGAAACCCGTTCCGCCGGTGTCGGATACCGGCCGGTCGAGCTATTCACTAGACCCGGCGGACGTGTCGGTGTTGGTGCGTGGCGAGATCGACGATGAGGGCATCGCCGACAACATGTCGCAATTGTCGGCAGCGCGCGGCGTCACCGGCGTATTCGCGGATCCGGTGATTCAAACCAATCTCACGTGCGGCGGCACCCCTGCGGTCGGCAACTGGCACGATGTCGAAACCCTGTTGCAGCACGGCGATCTCACGGCCGCGGGCTTGGACGGTTCGTCGGTGGCACTGGCCATCGTCGATACCGGTATCAACGCCGCGAAGGTCAAGCAGGTGCGCGGCGGGCAGGTCACCATCGACAAGGCACGCAGCTGGAATCCGGCCGGTGTCACCGGCACGCCGGGCGAGTTTCCGGTGGACCACGGCTCGATGTGCGCCTTCGACGCGCTCATCGGCGCGCCGAAGGCTTCGCTGCTCGACCTCCCGGTGCTGCAGAGCAAGCGGCAGGGCGGCACCGTCATGGAGGGGCTGCTGTCGGACGCGCTGGCCGGGTACGCCCACCTGCGGACCGTGCTCACCGATCAGCCCGCCGCGGCGCGGGCCCTGGTGATCAGCAACAGCTGGGGATCGTTCTCGCCGAGTTGGGATTTCCCCGTCGGGCAGCCCGGAAACTACTCCGACAATCCGTCCCACCCGTTCAACGTGATCGTCGGCTCGCTCGAGGCCGCGGGTGCCGACATCCTCTTCGCCGCGGGAAATTGCGGGCGTGACTGCCCGGACGGTCGCTGCGCCTACCCCGATAAGCCGATCGGCGGCGCCAATTCGCATCCGAGCGTCTTGTCCATCGGCGGTGTCGACACCAAGGGCCAGCGGGTCGGCTACTCCTCGCAAGGCCCCGGCCGACTGGCCGACCGCAAGCCGGATATCTGCTCCTACACCCATTTCCTCGGGTCGACGGCCTTCGGCGCCACCGAACCGGACACCGGCACCTCGGCGGCCACGCCGGTCGCGGCGGGCCTGGTGACGGCAATCAGGACCATGTGGCCGGCGACGAAGCTGCCCCCCGCGCAGCTGCGAGCGTTGGTGCAGCGCACCGCGATCGCGCAAACCGGCGGCTACAACTACGACTACGGATACGGTGTCGCCAACGCCGCCGCGATCCTCGCGGAGCTGAATCGAACGGCCGCCCGCGCGTAACGTAGGGGCATGCCGCTGCTCACCATTCGGCTCCCGCAGGAGGCGACCCTGGAGGCCGCCCTGCGGGAGCTGAAGCTCACCGCTGACGACGTCGATACCGCCTACGGCTTGGTCGCCGTAGATCCGGCGAACGGCCTGTACGCGCTGCGGGTGACCGACGCCGCCGCGGCGCGCATGACCACCGCGGGCCCCGGCGTCGAGGTCTTCGCCGACCCGCGCATCGAACCGGGCAACGGATCGGGCTGCGACCCGAAACCCCGTGCCTGACAGTCGGTTCCGGCACATCAGTATCCCGGCGGCACCGATCGGTGCCGCCGGGATTCGGTACTGCTATCGGGCTATCGGGCTACCGAATCCGCCCAGTCGATGACGGCGGCCCGATACTCGGCGGTGTTGGGTGCCAGATTCACCGCATGCCCGCTGCCGGGCAATACAAAGGTGCGCAACCTCGCGTCGGGTCCGAAATACGGTGCCTCCGCGGCCTGCAGCGTCGCGCTGTCCGCGCAGATCGCGAATCCCGGCCCACAGGACAGGATGTCCATGCTGCCGTTGACCACCATGGTGGGTGCGGTGATGAAACTGGACATGCCGGGCAGGGTAGACAGCAGCCCATCGGGATATTCGGTGAGCGAGAAGGTTTCCTTGGTCGCCTCGTCGGCCGCGACCACCTGGGGATCGAAGTTATCCGGCCCATAGAAGTCGGCCCGGCGCGCACCCGGCCGGGACACGAGATAGCCGGGGTCGTAGCCGCGTCCGGCGAATGCCGGATCCTGAACGGCCGGGTAGTACGTGCTGATCACGCCGAGCACCCCGGGAATGTTCAGTGTGTGCGAGTAGCCGGTGAGCAGCACGCCGTCGACGTCGTGATACTTGGTGGCCTCCATGACGGAGGTGCCCGAGCTCAGCGAATGCCCGCCGGTGATGATCTTGCTATATGACCGTGCGCCGGCCAGACCCTGGCGCAGCTGCTGCACGATGAGGTGCAGCGCTTCCGCGGTGGCCGTCGCCGTGAGCGTCGCGCTCGGCGGCCGAGTGCTCGCGCCGTTGCCGAGCCGGTCGACCACGAGGGTCGCATAGCCCGCGCCATTCATCGCACGCCGGAAGTTGTAAGTGTCCGGCTGATATTGGAAATCCCAATAAGAGCCGTTGTAATTGGAACCCGCCATCAAGACCATGACGGCATCTGTTGGCCTGTCCGTGGCCTGGCACAGCGTCCCGGCCAAAGTTCCCTGCGGCACCGGGAAAGTAATCTCCTGGCAGCGATCCGGCAGCGAAACTTGATCGGCCTGGGCAATACCCGGCGTCAGACAGAGCATTGTTGACATGACAAAAGCCCGTATTGAGGCCCGCACGCGACGCGCTCCCCTCGGAGGTACACGAGGATAACCACTTTGGCATCCTAGTTGAGTCATCAACCGGGAGGTTATCTCGCGCCGAGGTCGATGCGCAATACCTATCGCGAAGATGTGGCTACTCCGGCTGCCCGGCACCGCGGCAGGAGATGTGTTGCCGCACTTGATAACCGGCTCTGCCGGTCGAGCCGTCGGCCGGACTTCGCTTTTCGGGCAAGCCGGGCGGCAGCCGCCTGAGGGCGGGAGCTCGGCCTGCTCCCGCCCTCAGGGCTACGCGTGGCCCACCTCCGCGTCGACGCGCGGTGTGGCCGTCAGAACATCGATGCCATCCAATCCTTTACTGCGGCTTGATAAGCGGCGGTGTTCAGGGCGAGATTCACCGAATGCCCGCTACCGGGCAGCACATAAGTGCGCAGCTTCGCGGCGGGAGTGAAATACGGTGCCTCCTCGGCCGCCAACGCCGCAGTACTCGCGCACGCGTTCAGGCACAATCGGTCCTTGCTTCCGTTTGTCACCATCACCGGAACATTGATGAGGTCGGTCGCGGGCGGCAGGGTGGATGTCAGGCCGTCGGGATACTCCGTCAGCGAGAAGACTTCCTTGGTGTCTTCGTCGGTCGCGAGCACAGCGGGATCGTAGTCACCGGCGCCGTAGAAATCCGCCGCCCGTGTTCCCGGCCGGGTGGTCAAATAGCCGGGGTCGTATCCCTGGCCTGCGAAATGCGGGTCGTCGGCCGCTGGATAGTAGGTGGCCACGACGCCCGTCGTCCCCAGCAGATCGAGACTGTGCGAAAACCCGGTGAGCAGAACACCATCGACATCATGGTGGGTGCTCGCCTCGATGACCGCGACCCCGGAGCTGAGCGAATGTCCGCCGGTAATGATCTTGCTGAACGGCTGCACACCGGGCAGTCCCTGCCGTACCGCACCCACCAGCTGATGCAGCGCGATGACCGAGCCGGTGGCCGTCAGCACCGCACTCGGCGGCCTGGTGCTGGCACCGTTGCCGAACCGATCGACCACCAGCGTCGCATAACCCGCGGCGTTCATCGCGCGCCGAAAGTTATACGTCTCCGGCGCGTACGGGAAATCCCAATAGGTGTGGTTGTAGTTGGACCCCGGCATCAACACCATGATGGTGCTCGTCGGCGTCGCCGGCATGCACAGAGTTGCGGCCAAAGTGCCCGTGGGCGGCACCGGAAAGGAAACCGCCGTACAGCTATTCGGTGGGACGGGATTGTCGGCGTGGGCAACCCCAGGCACCAGACAGAGAATTGTTGACACGACAAATGCATTTAAGAAGGCCCGCACGAGACGCGCTCCCCTCGGAGTTACACGAGGATAACCATTTTGGCACCCTACTTCAGTGATAAATCGGAGGCTAGCCCGCAAACTGGTTGATGCGCAACGACTATCACAAGTATCTACACCTATTCGTGACTGTCGGAACCGCCGACGGAGATGCTTTGCGATGTTTGCGTATACCGCAGCAACCAGTTGGACAAATGCTCAGTTATTGATCGGCGGAATGATTTTCGCGAAGTCGACCTCGGGGGCGTCCGGATTCACGGCGCCGGCGACCACCTCGAACGCGCGCGCGTCGAGCGCCGTGCAACCCAGCTTGGCGAGGCTTGCGAACCGAAACTCGCTGCCGGACTCCCGCATCGCGTTGTCGAGGTCTTCCTGCGTGTCGTAGATCGTGATCGAGAAGACCGTGTTGTCCTGGTGATCGACGAAGAAGAAGATCTGCCGCGCACCGTGATCGGCCATGGCGTGCGGGATGGTGTCGTGTTGCAGGAACGGAACTGTGCTGGCCATCGTCTCGGGATCGATGGGGCACGCGGCCTTCATCATCCGGGCGTAGAGCTTCTTCATGGTCGAACCGCCTCCTCGGCGTCGGCTGGTCATGCTTCGAACCATCAATCGTCGAATCATGGTACCCGTCAACATGATTCGCAGCGGAAGTCTGATAGAGCGGAGCCAGCCCGCAACCCGCCTGCCACTGGAGGTAACAGTACGACAACGAGTCGTACCGCACAGCCCGCAGGATCGCGCACAGCAAACCGTCGGTCTAGTATCCGACCCATGGGTACGCGAGCGGTGCACTTCGTCGGAAGTTTTCCAGCCGAGAGCACGGACGCCGCGATGAGAGCGATGCTGGACAGCGCGGGTCCGCAACTACGGACACTGCCCACGGGCGAGACGGCCCGCTACGAGTTCTACATCCGCCCCATCATCGAGGATCTGGTGAAGCAGGGCGCGCTGGAATCGAAGCGAGCCGGCCAGTGGCGCACGAGCCGGGAACGGACTATTTATCGAGCCGCGGGCGGCAAGAAGCTCACCGGCGACATGATGGATCTCGGATACTTTCGCGAGGCCGAGGAAGCCGTGCCCGTATTCAACGCGCTGCGTGCGGAGCGGGATTTGTCCGGTATCACCCTGCAGCTCGGGATGCCGACCGATTTCACCATGGCGTTCATTACGATGGGTGCCGCCGGTGTGCTGCGAAACAAGAAGGCCTTCACCGACGCTACGGTGCGCGACATCGTCGCGATTCGAGAATTGGCCGGAGACGACGTCGTCATACAGTTCGAGGCGACCGCGGAACTGGTGCTGATGGCGAACACGCAGCCGCTGCACAAACTGGCAAACCTGGCGCTGGGTTTGGGCAAAGGCATCGCCGAGCTGGCCGCTGCGTGCCCGCCGGGTACCCGGTTCGGGGTGCACCTCTGCCTCGGCAGCATGAACAACAAGGCCCGTGCAACGTTGCGCAACGTTCAGCCGTTCGTGGATCTTGCCAATTCGATAGTCCGGCATTGGCCCGCGGATCGCACGCTGACCTTCGTGCACGCACCGTTCGCAGCAGGCGACATACCGCCGTCCGCGAATCCCAAATTCTATGTGCCCCTGAAGAATCTGGCGCTGGCCGAGGGCACCGACTTCTACGCGGGCATGGTGCACGACATTCCGACCGAGACGGAGCAGCTGCAGACGTTGCAGGTCATCGAGCGGGCGCTCGGTCGATCGGTCGACGGCGTGGCCACCGCGTGCGGTCTCGGCCGCCGCCCACGGCCGGTGGCCGACGCGCTGATGGCGCGAGCGAATACACTTGCCGCGAAAGGGTGATTCGGTAAGTGGACTTCGGCGCGACTGCGCCACTGTGGCATAGCACAACATCCAGCCGGGAAGATCGCTACGATTGTGGTCGAGGATCGGGAGGACACCTTGTCGGACGTAGACCGAGCGCCAGGACTCAATCCGAATGTGCCGAGCTCTGCCCGGATCTACGACTACATGCTCGGCGGCAAAGACAATTACGACATCGACCGCGAAATCGCGCACCGCATGCTAGCCATCGCCCCGGACACCAAGACCTTGGCGTGGTTCATCCGCCAGTTCCTGGTGAAGGCGGTCCGGCTGGCCGCCGATGCGGGCGTCCGGCAGTTCATCGATCTAGGCGCCGGCATCCCCACCTCGCCGAATGTGCACGAGACGGCCCGTGAGATCGAGCCGTCGGCCAGCGTCGTCTACATCGACAACGACCCGATCGTGCACGCGCACTGCGACGCGCTGCTGGCGCATTCGCCCGGCGTGACCGCCTTGAAGGCCGATATTCGCCAACCGGACGATATTATCGACCGCCTGAAGACCGGCTCACTCATAGATTTCAACGAACCGGTCGCCCTGTTGATCATCGGCGTGCTCCATTACGTGATGGACGACGAAGACCCGTACGGGATCGTCGCCAAGTTCCGCGACTTGCTGGCGCCGGGCAGCTACCTCGCGATCACGCACGGCTCCAACGACACTCATCCCGACTTCATCAACCAGTCGCACGACGACACCAACAACAGCCCATCCCAGGTCAAGTACCGATCGCGGGAGGAGACGGCGGCGTTCTTCGACGGGTTCGACCTGATCGAACCCGGCGTGGCGCCCGCTCAGGAATGGCTCGACGACGACCTGCCCGCCACCCGCTTGGTGATCTACGGCGGCCTCGGCCGCAAGGCGGGCTAGACCCGTCAGCTCCGGCGACCTCGCCCCGGCGACTGCGCTAGCGGCGGCAGCCGGAAACCGACGCGTGCGCCGGATCCGTGCTCGGCGAAAACGGTGCCATGGTGTGCGGTGATGATGTCCCCGACGATGGCAAGACCCAGCCCGGATCCCGGTGTGCCCTGGGTGTTCGCGGCGCGATAGAACCGGTCGAAGATAGCGGCGGTATCGTCGGCGGCGATGCCGGGGCCTTGGTCGCGCACCGTCAATTCGGTGTGGTGAATGTGCACGTCGACGGGGGTGTCCGGCGGGCTGAACTTGATCGCGTTGCTGAGCAGATTGTCGACGCACCTGGCCAGTGCCCGCGGCCTGGCCAGTACGGGTCCTGGCTGGTCCGAGGTAACGGTGATGGTACGGCCGCTGCGGTGCCGGAAGCGTTGCGCGCAGTCTTCGGCCAGCGTCGGCAGGTCGAGCTCGGCGAGTTCCTCCGCGGTGTGCTGGTCGGTGGCGAGTTCGACGAGTTCGGCGACCAGGTCGTCGAGCGCGGCGGACTCCTGCACAAGGGTGTTGAGGACCTGGGTCTCGTCCTCGGGCCCGAGTCGGCCTTTGGCGCGTTGCAGGAGTTCGGCGCTGCCTCGGATGGAGGTCAATGGGGTACGCAGCTCGTGGCTGGCGTCCTGAACGAGCCGGTGTTGCTGCGCGCGGGAGCGGCGCAGGGCGGTGAGCATGGTATCGAAACTGCCGGTGAGCCTGCCGATTTCGTCGCGGCCGGTGGGCGGCAGCGGGACCGACAGGTCCTGGGTGGAGCTGATGTGCTCGGTGGCGGCGAGCAAGCGGCGGACCGGTCGCAGAATGCGGCCGATGGCCAGCCAGCTCAGCAATGCCGACAGCGCCACCGCGATCGCGGTGATACCGCCGGTGCGCCACAGGAATTCGTTATCGATCCGTTCGGACTCGCGGTATCGCTGCGCCACCATCACCGCACCGCCACCGGGGCGTGGCTTGGTCAGGATCCCGTAGGGCTCACCGTCCAGATCGAGATTGTATTCGGCTGTGCCACTACCGGTTCGGGCCACGGCGCGATCGGATTCGGCCACCGGGAGCGGCATCCGGCCGGGTGCCACCGGGTGGGCCGTACCGTCGGCCGACAGCAGCTGCTCGATGGTGTCGGATCGCTCGGGCAACACCGCGGGCAACACCGCGATGACGGCATCGACCCGGTCGTTGAGGCTGCGATCGATCTGATCGCCGACCAGCTCGCTGACCCCGCGATACGAGGTCGCGAGCGTGACGACAATGGCCGCCACCACGGCGACGATGACGACGAGGGTGATCCTGGCGCGCAGCATCACGCGGGACGCACGGCGTAACCGACGTTGCGGACGGTGTGGATCAACCGGGATTCGCCTTCCTGCTCGGTTTTCCGGCGCAGGTAGCCGATGTACACATCGAGCGAACGGGAATCGGTGTCGAAGTCGAAACCCCAGATGTGCTCGTAGATCCGGCTGCGGGTCAACACGATTCGCGCGTTGCGCAGCAGCAGCTCGAGCACGTCGAATTCGGTTTTGGTGAGCTCGATCGGCCGATCGCCGCGGTACACCTCACGGGTGGCCGGATTCAATGTCAGATCCGCGACGGACAGCACGGCGCCGTCCTCGTCCAGGGTGCTGCGCCGCAGCAGTGCCCGCAGCCGAGCGAGCAGCTCATCGGTCGCGAACGGCTTCGGCAGATAGTCGTCGGCCCCCGCGTCCAGCCCCGCGACCCGGTCGCCGATCTGCTGCCGGGCGGTGAGCACCAGGATGGGCAACCGATCGCCGCGCCTGCGCAGCAGGCGGCACAGCGACAGTCCGTCCATGCGCGGCATCACCACGTCCACCACGGCCAGGTCCGGCGTTATTTCCGCCAGCATGTCGAGGGCCTGCTGCCCGTCCTCGGCCAGGTGCACGGTGTAGCCCTCGAAGCGGAGCAGCTGGTCCAGGGTGCTGCGCACGTGCGGGTCGTCCTCGACGACGAGCACCGACGCGGCGGGTGCTGACGAACTCGGTGTGGTCACGCTGTCATTGTTGCTGGCGAGTAGCGAGTTTGCGGGTATCAGGCTGGCCACTTCGTGACCGCCGTCACCGTGATCGGCTCGCCGGGACCCGGAAGATGGATTCTTACCTGATTCTTCCGTAGCCCTCTCAGTCCATTGACCTCGACCGCCCAGGATTTTCCGCAACGCCCCGCTGAATGCGGGAGTTGTACCGAGGAAAGGGATTTCGAGGATGCGCAAAGGAATGCGGGCAGTCGCGGGCCTACTAGCCGCGCTGGCAGCCACGACTCTGGTCACGGCGTGCGGCGACCAAGCACCACCCGGCCCGGACTGGTGCCCGACCGTGCCGGGACATCAGGTCGATTGCGGCGTGCAGTCCCGACCGCTGGTGGCCGACCGACCCGAATTGGGCACCGTCGCAGTGAGTTACGCGCTCATCCGGCGAGGCAAGCTCGACGCACCCGCCGCGGGCACGATCGCACCGAATCCGGGCGGGCCCGGCGTTCCGCTGATCGCACACGCCGCACAGGCCACCCAGCTGTCCGCCCAGTTGCTCGACGATCACGACCTGCTCCTCATCGACCCGCGCGGCACCGGGCTGTCCAGCCCCTTGGATTGCGGCGCGGACGAGGCAGGCTACGAGCTCGGCACCCGCGAATACCAGCAGAACACGGTGGCACGCTGCGCCGAACAGCTCGGCGAGCGCGCCGTCGGATACACCTCGGCGGCCACCGCCGACGACTTCGACGCGATCCGCGAGCGCCTCGGAATCCCCAAACTGGTGCTCTACGGCATCTCTTACGGCACCTACCTGATGCCGATCTACGCCGAACGCCATCCCGATCACGTGCAATCCATCATCTTGTCCGGTGCGTACTCGGCCGATTTCGACCTGCTGTCCCGACCTAATGCCGAGGCGGTATCGCTTGCACTGCAACGGATCTGCGACCGGAGCCGAGCATGCGACGGAGCGACCGCCGTCGCCGATCTGCGCACGGTGGCGCAGCGCCTTGCCACCCAGCCCCTCGTCATCACCGGCCAGCATCCCTTGCAGCTCGACGAAGGCAAGCTCGCCACCCTCGCGTTCGAGGTGGCAAGCACCAACGTCGGCGCCGATCCACAGCAGCCGACGCTGATGGGCACGCTGCCCGCCGCACTGCACGCGGCCGCCAACGGTGACGACACCGCGTTGCGGCAATGGGCCGAGCACGCCGGCGCGGAGCCGACCGCCGAGAACATCGACCTCTTCATCACGGTCGCCTGCAACGACTACCCCAACCTCTGGTCGCGGCAGTCGGCGGTGCCCGAGCGGATTCAGCAGTACCGCAACGGACTGGCGGCCGGGCAGGACGGCCTCGGCGCCTTCAGCGCCGAGGGATTCAGCGCCGGGCTACGCGACGGCGGCGACGCCTGCATCCGCTGGCCCGCCTTCACCCGCTCGCAGCCCGGCCACCCGCGTGCGGCGCTGCCCAACGTTCCGGTGCTGGTCATGTCGGGCGACCTCGACGCCATCACTCCCGACGCGAACGGGCAGCGGGTAGCGGCCGAATTCCCGCAGGCGACGTTCCTGTCGGTCCCCAACACCGGTCATGTGCCCGACCTGGAGCCCAGCGGCTGCGTCGCCGGCATCGTGTCCCGATTCGTCCGCACCGGTGCCACCGGGCCGACCTCCTGTGTCGAGTCCATCCCGCCGATCGCGGTGACTCCGGTCCCCCGCTGAGCATCAGCCAATCGCAGTAAAGCCAGCCCTGACACAGCGCGCGCTGATTCGAAAGCCGAACAGCCGCAACGACGTTCACTCGACAGTGGACGACGAGCGCTGCTGTCGGGGCTGGTCGCGTCGACGCGCCTGCCCCCGCAGCTCCCGCCATGTCCCCAGCCACTCTCCCCGCTTGCGTGACCCCCATCACTTCGCTATCTTGTGCAATGTCACACGTCACATCACATCTGGATTGCTTCTTGAATCCAGATAAACGCGCAGATGGAGGCTTCACATGTCCGAACCGATCACCTCAGCCGGGACCAAGCCCTGGCACGGGATCCTGGTCGCGACGACGCTGCCGTTCGCTGAGGACTACTCGGTCGACTACGACGCCTACGCTCAGCACGTGCAGTGGCTGGCCGCGAACGGCTGCCACGGGGTGAGCCCGAACGGGTCGCTCGGCGAATACCAGACCCTCGACGACGAGGAGCGGGCCAGGGTGGTGACAACGGCCATCGAGGCCGCACCGGACGGGTTCACCGTGATGCCGGGCATCGCGGCATACGGTGCGCTGCAGGCGCGTAAGTGGGCCGCGCAAGCCGCCGAGGCCGGCGCGCAGGCGGTGATGCTGCTGCCGCCCAACACCTATCGCGGCGGCCGGGACTCGATCCTCGATCACTACCGCACGGTGGCCGAGGTGGGCCTGCCGATCGTGGCCTACAACAACCCGTTCGACACCCGCATCGACCTGACCCCCGACATCCTGGCCGAACTGCACGGCGAGGGGCTCATCGTCGGAGTCAAGGAGTTCACCGGCGACGTCCGGCGCTTCTACGAGATCAAGGAGCTCGCCCCCGAACTCGACGTCCTGGTCGGCTCGGACGACGTGGTCCTGGAACTCGGCATCGCGGGTGCGGTCGGCTGGGTGTCCGGGTACCCGAACGCGATTCCGCGGGCGACGGTCGAGCTGTACAACGCCTCGATCAACCGGGACCTGGACAAGGCGCTTCCGCTGTACCGCGAGCTGCACAAGCTGCTGCGCTGGGACTCGAAGCCGCAGTTCGTGCACGCCATCAAGCTGTCCATGGATCTGGCGGGCAGGCCGGGCGGCAAGTGCCGTCCGCCGCGGGTTCCGCTGGCACCGGAGCTGATCGCGAAGATCACCGAGGACACCCGTGACGTGCTCGCCAAGGGTTACCGGTAGGCAGTTCGTAGCCGGTACAGACGAAAGACGAGGAGCCGGCGATGACCGAAAGCACGGTCGAATCCGTTCGCGACACGACCGCCGAGCAGGTCGATGCCGTTGCCACCGCGGCCGCGGCAGCCGCGGCACCTTGGGCGGCGGTGGATCTGACCGATCGAGCCCGGGTGCTGCGCGGCCTCGCCGACCGGCTCGACGCGCAGGCCGCGGAGCTGATCCCGCTGGCGATGCGGGAGACGCACCTGTCCGAACCGCGGCTGGCCGGCGAGCTGCGGCGCACCAGCTTCCAGTTGCGCCTGTTCGCGCAGGTCGTGCTCGACGGTGATTTCCTCGACGTGCGCATCGACACCGCGGACGCCGACTGGCCGATGGGTGCGCCGCGCCCGGACCTGCGGCGGATGAATATCGCGCTCGGTCCGGTGCTCAACTTCGCGGCGAGCAACTTCCCGTTCGCCTTCTCGGTAGCGGGTGGCGACACCGCCGCCGCGCTCGCCGCGGGCTGCCCGGTGATCGTCAAGGCCAGCCCCGGGCACCCCGAGCTCTCCCGCGCGGTCGGACAACTCGTGCATGCGGCTCTTGCCGAATGTGGCGCGCCGAGTGCGACTTTCGGGCTCGTCTTCGGTCGCGACGCCGGGGTGCGGGCGCTCACCCACCCTGCTGTCGCCGCCGCGGCGTTCACCGGCTCGACCGCGGGCGGGCGGGCGCTGTACGACCTGGCGTCGCGCCGTCCGGTGCCGATCCCGTTCTACGGCGAACTCGGTTCCATCAACCCGGTATTCGTCACCGCCGAGGCCGCGCGGACCCGGGCGGCGGAGATCGCGTCGGGGCTGCTGACCGCGGTCAGCACGAGCGCGGGTCAGTTGTGTACCAAGCCGGGCTTGGTTGCGATACCCGAGGGGGCAGCGGTTTTCGGCGAGCTTTCCGAGCTGATCCGGAACCGGCCGGTGCCGACCGGCGACCTGCTCAACGCGGAGATCGCCGCCGGATTCACCCGTGCTGTCGAGCAGGTACGCGCGCACCCGAACGTGGCACTGCTCGCAGGCGGTGGGCCCGGCGAGGCACTGTTGCTCGCCACCACGGCACACACGGTGTTGTCCGATCCCGACGCGCTCCTGCACGAGATGTTCGGTCCGGCAACACTTCTGGTCAGCTACCGGGATACCGGCGAATTGCTCGAGCTGGCCCGCTCGGTCGGTGGTCAACTGACGGTTTCGCTCTTCGGTGACCAGGTCGACGACACCGCCCGCGCGCTGACCGCCGCCGCGGTGGGCACGGCCGGGCGGGTGCTGTGGAACAGCTGGCCCACCGGTCTCTCGGTGACCTTCGCGCAGCAGCACGGCGGTCCCTACCCGGCAACGACGGCCCCGACGGCGACCTCCGTTGGTACCGCGGCGATTTCACGTTTCCTGCGCCCGGTGACCTACCAGTCGGTGCCCGAGGAGCTGCTACCGCTCGAATTGCGCACGGACAACCCGCTTTCCGTGCCGCGTTCGGTGAACGGAGCACGCGCGCAATGACCGCAACCCCGCCCCGCGCTACCTCCCCGCGGGGAACCGACGTCCTGATCATCGGTGGCGGCATGATCGGGTGCGCGCTCGCGGACCGGCTCGCCATGGACGGTGCCTCGGTCCGCGTCTGCGAGCGGGGCGGGGTCGCCTCCGGCACCACCGCGCACGGCGAAGGCAATGTGCTCGTCTCGGACAAGGGGCCGGGGCCCGAGTTGGCCCTCGCCCAGTTGTCTCGGCGACTGTGGCCCGCCGCCCTCGAACGGCTGTCGGCCGGCGCGGCAGCCGTCGAATGGGAGCCCAAGGGCGGCATAGTCGTTGCCACCACCGACGCGGGTGCCACCGCGCTGACCGAGTTCGCCGACGGTCAGCGAGGCGCCGGGGTTCGGTGCGAACACCTCGACGCGGATCAGTTGGCGGCGGCCGAGCCCGCACTCACCCGCGACGTGTGCGCGGCCGTGTACTACTCCGACGATGCGCAGGTCCAACCGGCCGGTGCCGCGACAGCGCTGCTCGAGGCGGCCATCGCCGCGGGCGCGATAGTCGAGACCGGCTGCGAGGTCACCGCACCGCTGATGCACGTCGGCCGACTGATCGGCGTGCAAACCACCTGCGGGCCACGGCATGCCGATGTCGTGATCAATGCGGCGGGCCCGTGGTCGGGCGCGGTGTCGGACCTGTTGGGCGCACCGATCGCGATCAAGCCGCGCCGGGGCGACGTGCTCATCACCGCACCGATGCCGCCGACGGTGTTCCACAAGGTCTACGACGCGGATTACGTTGGCGCCGTTGGTAGCTCCAATGCCGCCTTGCAGTCCTCGGCGGTGGTCGAATCGACCAGAGGCGGCCCGCTGCTGCTCGGTTCGTCACGTCGCCAGTGCGGCTTCGACGATCGGATACGGCCGGACAGCCTGGCCGCCATCGCCCGAAAGGCATTGCGGCTGTATCCGATCCTTGCCGACGTCGCGATCATGCGGGCATACGGCGGCTTCCGCCCCTACGTGGACGACCACCTCCCAGTGATCGGCCCCGACCCGCGGGTACCCGGCCTGTGGCACGCAACCGGTCACGAGGGTGCGGGCATCGGCCTGTCCGTCGGTACCGCCCAACTCATTTCGTCGGCACTGTCCGGTCACCCGGACGACATCGACATCGCGGCCTTCGCCGTAGACCGCCCCGCCGTAATCACCAGTCCTACCGAACCGAGCACCGAGAAGGTATCCCCATGAGCGAGCTTGCCAGCGCCCGTTCGACCGAGGGGTCGACCAGACGCGCTGAAGGTGACCGTCAGCCGACGGCTGTCATTTCGACCTGGCGCGGCCTTCCGCAGCAAGGGTGGTGATGTCATGAGCCCCAATATCATTCGACCGGAGGCCGATCCCGTCGGCCGCCGCGACCGGCCGCTGACGGTCACGGTCGATGGCACGCCGGTTTCTGGTGTGCACGGTCAGACCCTCGCGACGGTGCTGATGGCCGATGGTCGTTCGCACTGGCGCACCGCGCCCACCGGTGGTCCGCGCGGCGTGTTCTGTGGCATCGGTGTGTGTTTCGACTGTGTCGCCACCGTCAACGGTGTTCCGGATGTTCGGCTGTGCCGTCGCCCGGCCCGTGATGGCGACAGCGTCACCACGCAAACCCGGTCGGCCACACGATGAGCAGGCATGTAGTGGTCATCGGTGGTGGCCCGGCGGGCACGGCGGCGGCCGAATCCGCGCTGCGACATGGCGCGACGGTGACGCTGATCGATTCGAACGAGGCACTCGGTGGGCAGTACAACCGGCGCATCCCAGCCGCGTACGGGGTCCGTCGGCCGCTCGCCATCGGGCACGGATACGCCGCGGCCGCTCGGCGCGCCCGGCTGCTGATCGAGCACCCACGCTGCGAGTACCTGGCGTGGGCGGCGGTCTATCAGATCGAGCGCCACCTCGAAGGCGGTTGTCCCGCAGTGCGTTTGCTGATCGGTGTCGAGGGTGACCGGCGCGAACATCGGGTAGTGCAAGGGGACGCACTGGTTCTCGCCACCGGCGCCTACGACCGGGTGTGCCCGTTCCCCGGCTGGGATCTGCCCGGCGTCTATACCGCCGGTGCCGCACAGACTCTCGCGAAGACGCAGCGCCTGCTGGTCGGCCGGTCGGTGTTGCTTTCCGGCACCGGCCCGTTCCTCTTGCCGGTCGCGCAGTCGCTGGCCGAGGGCGGCGCCCGAGTGCGGGCGGTGCTCGAAGCCAACCCTGGTCGCAGGATCGCCAGGCACTGGGCCGCCAGGCCGTGGGGGCTCCGGCACAGCGCGGGGAAAGCTCTAGAACTGATCGAGTACGTGGCATCCGGTGTGCGGCACCGGATTCCGTTACGCACCGCACATGCGGTGGTCGCGGTCGCGGGTGACGGCCGGGTGGAGGAAGCCACCGTTGCCCGGCTCGACGAGAACTGGACGCCGATCCCCGGCAGCCACACCACGGTGCCAGTGGACGCGGTCGCGGTCTCGCACGGCTTCACCCCGCAGCACGAACTCGCGGTAGCCGCCGGGGCGAAGCTGACCGCGAACGGGTTTGTGCAGGTGGACGACAACCAGCAGACCAGCGCCGAAGGCGTTTGGGCCGCAGGCGAAATCACCGGCATCGGCGGATCTCAGGTTGCCGCCCTAGAAGGGTCGGTTGCCGGTCTGGCCGCGGCAGGCGCCCTCCCCGACCGGGCACTGCGGACGCACCACCGCACGGCCGAACAGTTCGTGGCCCGCCTCGCGGCCGCGCACCCGATCCGGCCCGGCGTACTGACCTGGTCGCAACCCGACACCGTCCTCTGCCGCTGCGAGGGCACCACCTGCGGCGAGCTGACCACCGCGTGGTCCAGCGACACCGGCGACGGCTATCGCGCCGCCAAGCTGGCCACCCGCGCCGGACTCGGCCCGTGCCAAGGCCGCATGTGCGCGGCGAACATCGAGGCGTTGCGCGGCACGCCGTACTCCGACCAGACCGCCACGACAGCGGGTCTCGCGGCGGCCGGCCCCGCATGGCGTCCGCTGGCCGCGCCGGTGCGCCTGCGTGAACTTGCCGAACTCGACAGCGAAGGACAGTCCTGATGCGCAGCAACACCATCATTTCCGCGATCGACACCCACACCGAGGGCATGCCGACCCGGGTGATCACCGGCGGCGTCGGCACCATCCCCGGCGACACCATGGCGGCCAAGCGAATCCACTTCATCGAACACCTCGACGGCTTACGCAAGCTGCTGGTCAACGAGCCGCGCGGGCACGCGTCGATGAGCGGCGCGATCCTGCAGCAGGCGACCACCGACGACGGCCACTACGGTGTGCTGTTCATCGAGGTCAGCGGCCTGCTGCCGATGTGCGGCCACGGCACCATCGGCGTCGCGACCGCCTTGGTCGAGGCGGGCATGGTGCCGGTCACCGAGCCGGTCACCGAGATCCGCCTCGACACCCCCGCGGGACGCGTTGTCGCGGCGGTCGCGGTGCGTGACGGCCACGCGGATTCGGTCACCCTGCGCAATGTGCCCGCCTACTGCGACAGCCTGGACAACGAAGTCGAGGTCCCCGGTCTCGGCACGGTCCGCTACGACATGGCCTACGGCGGCAACTTCTACGCCATCGTCGACCTCGGCAAGCTCGGACTGCCGTTCGACCGCGCGCACAAGGACCGGATCCTCGACGCGGGCCTGCGAATCATGGCCGCCATCAACGAGTTCCGGCGCCCGGTGCACGCCGAGGACGAGCAGATCGCCGGATGCAAGCACGTCCTGTTCCTCGACCCCGCGTCCGAGCCCGCACACACCCGCCACGCGATGGCCATCCACCCCGGCTGGTTCGACCGCTCCCCCTGCGGCACCGGCACCTCCGCCCTACTCGCCCGCCAGCACGCCCGCGGCCTGCTCACCGAAGACCAAGTGCTGCGGAATGATTCGTTCATCGGCACCACCTTCTACGCACAGGCGGTGGAAACCACCACGGTCGGCGATCGCCCCGCGATCGTGCCGACCATCACCGGCCGAGCCTGGCTCACCGGCACCGGCAACTACCTCCTCGACCCCACCGACCCCTTCCCCGAGGGTTTCGTCTTCTAACCATCACCACCCGCTCCACTAGCTCCACCGTGAAAGGCCCGTCAATGAAGACAGTCGACACCAGACCCGCACGCCCGCCGTTGACCAAGAGTGGGGTGATGCGCCGAATGCCGGTAATCGTCGCCGACACCGGCGATTTCAAGAAGAGCATGGGGTTATGGCAGCTGGTCGCGCTGAGCCTCGGCGGACTGGTTGGGGCCGGGGTGTTCTCGCTGGCGGGGGTGGTGGCCAATGAGGTCGCGGGGCCGGCGGTGCTGGTCTCGTTCGCCATCGCGATCATCGCGTCCGGTGCGGCGGGGCTCTGCTACGCCGAGTTCGCGGGCATGGTGCCGCGAGCCGGTTCGGCCTACACCTACTCCTATGTGGCGCTCGGCGAGATCATCGGTTTCATGATCGGCTGGGATCTGTTGCTGGAGTACACCGCCATCGTGTCCGTCGTCGCGATCGCGGTGTCCGGGTACCTGAACTACATCACTCATTACGTCGGATTCGATTTGCCCACTTGGGCTCTCGGCGCCCCTGGTACCGGGTCGGGGCACAAGGTCGACCTCTTCGCCGTCCTGCTCTGCCTGCTCTTGGCCTTCCTGCTGTCGCGGGGCACCCGCGAATCCGCCCGCGTGCAAACGGGACTCGTCGCGCTGAAGATGGTGATCGTCGCCATCGTGGTGGTGGCGGGCGCATTCCACATCAAGTCGGGCAACTATCAGCCGTTCTTCCCGTTCGGCGTCGGCGGCGCGGTCTCCGGTGCGGCGCTGGCCTTCTTCGCGGTCTACGGCTATGACGCGATGAGCGCCGCCGCCGAGGAGTCCAAGGACGGCAAGAAGCTGATGCCAAAGGCGATCATGATCAGCCTCGGCATCGCGTCGGTGGTCTATCTGCTGGTCTGTCTCGTCATCGTCGGGATGGTCAATTACACCGACATCAACGTCTCCTCGCCGTTCTCCAGCGCGTTCGATTCGATCGGCATGGGCGTCCTCGGCCTGATCATCGCGGTCGGCGCCGTCGTCGGCGTCACCACCTCGGCGTTCGCCAACATGCTCGCGGTGACCAGGGTCGGCTTCGCGATGAGCCGCGACGGCCTGCTGCCGTCCTACTTCGCCAAGTCGAGCCCGGTGCGCAGGGTGCCGTCGCGGGTGATCTGGCCGGTCGGCATCGTGTCGGCGTTGATCGCAGGCTTCCTGCCGATCCGGGAGGCCGCCGAGCTCACCAATGTCGGCATCCTGATGGCGTTCATCGTGGTGGCGCTCGGCGTCATGCGGCTGCGCCGGACCCGCCCCGAGGTAGAGCGCGCGTTCCGCACGCCGTGGGTGCCGGTGGTGCCACTGATCGGGATCGTCTTCTCGATCTGGCTGATCAGCCACCTCACCTGGGTCACCTGGCTGCGGTTCGTCGTCTGGCTGCTGCTCGGTCTCGGCGTATACGTAGCCTTCAGCTACCGGCACTCGAAACTGAACGACAATGAGAGCTCACTAATCTGAGAGCAGTCGTGCTCGCACACAGGAGAAACCCGGAGCGGTGATGATCGAACGGTTGGCGATACCCAAGCGGCCCACGCTGCGCGATCACGTGTCCGACGCGCTGCGTGCCGCGATCATCTCCGGTGAGCTCGAGCCCGGAGTGCTCTACTCGGCGCCGTGGCTGTCGGAGCGCTTCGGGGTGTCGCCGACGCCGGTGCGCGAGGCGATGCTGGACCTGGTCAAGCAGGGTCTGGTGATCTCGGTGCCGAACAAGGGGTTCCGGGTCACCGAGATCTCCGATGCCGACCTCGATTCGATCGCCAAGATCCGGATGCTGCTGGAGCCGCCGAGTGTCCGCTCGATCGTCGGCGACATCCCCGAGTCGGATATTCCGGGTCTGCGGAATCAGGCCGACAAGATCGTCGACGCGGCCAAGCGCGGCGATCTGGTCGAATACGTCGACGCCGACCGGCAATTCCACCTGATGCTGCTGGACTACTGCCACAACCCGCGACTGTCGCAGATCGTCGGCGATCTGCGCGCGCAGACCCGGCTGTTCGGCCTCGCCGCGCTCGTCGAGCGCGGCGAGCTGGACAAGTCGGCGCTGGAGCACCACACGATCATCGACCTGATCGAGCAGCGACACGACGAGCAGCTCGAGCAGTTCCTGCGCAAGCACATCGGGCACGTTCGCGGCATCTGGGCTGCCGGGAACGCACCCGACGAGGATGTCCCGTAGGACTATCTGCTGCGCATTCGCTTCGTCTCCAGCTCGCTGGACACATCCGACTCCGCGAGGAATTCCACGGTTCTCTTCGCCAGCGCGTCGGCCCACCAGAACGCGCTGGCGATCTGGAGGAAACCGTTCACGTCGTAGTTGATCGCCAGGAACGAGACCAGGGTGCCTTTGCCCACGGGATAGAACACTGTCTGGATATGCAGGCCGCCGCCCGCGTCGATCAACATCGCCAGTGCGGGCTCGTGGTCGGTCACGAGCCTGCGGGCCTCGCCGGGATTCAGCGCGCGCACCGTCCAGAACTCGCCGATACCCGGCGTCTTGTAGTACTTGAGCCTGCGCTCGGTGAACGATGGATGCTTCGTGGCCGCCATGTGCACCGCTGCGGCGACGGTGGTAATCGGCGCCGCAGCGGTGAGCACGATGCCGACCTTCGCGGGTGCGATGAGTCCTGACATGCGGTTCCTAAGGTGTGCCATGTGATATGGCCTACGTTAGGGGTCGAAACATCCGGCCTGTATCCGTCGTTCGACGGACTAGGTCGGGCTACGCCAATCGACCGGGCTTGCGCCCGAACACCATGGACGTCGGCCCGATCAGGTGCCGCTTCTTGATCTGCACGAAGCCCGCGTCCTGTAGCCAGCCCGCGCACTGGGTGGTGGTGGCTTCGAAGCCTTCGCGCATCTCCAGCATGATGTTCAGGCTGGACAGCGAACTGATGAGGTTGTTCTTGCGGGCGGGTTCGGTCATGGCGTCGTAGACGAGCAGCGCGCCCCCGGGCGGGACCGCCTCGTAGGCCTTGGCGATCAATTCGCGCCGCACCTTTTCGCTGTAGCCGTGCAGCACATGGCCGAAGCTGATCACCTCCGCACTGGGCAACCGACCGCCGAACATGTCACCGGAGGTGAACCGGATCCGCTCGCCGAGACCGAACGAGGCGACGTATTCCTCGAAGATCGGCTGCACCGCGGGCAGGTCGTAGCTGACCCCGCGGATGTGTGAGTGGGTAAGTGCGACCCGCACGGGCAATGCCCCTTGCGCCGCACCGACATCCAAGAAGGTCCGGAACCGCTTCCAGGGAAAACGCGCGGCGATGAGCATCGCCTCGCCGGTCGAGATTCCGGTCATGCCCGCCAGGAACTTCCGCAGCGCTACCTGATCGCCGTAGAGCGTGGAAAAGAATTCGCTCTCCCCCTGTTCCTCTTCGGCCCCGGGCTGACCGGTCCTGAGTAGCTCGCCCAGCCCGGACCACAGGTCGTAGAGCCGAGTGCTCGACAGCTCCATCAGCCCGCCGATGTAGCTGGGCTTGGCGCGGTCCAGGAACAGCGCGGCCTGCCGCGAATTCGCGTAGCGCCCTTCGTGATCGCGCCGCAGCAAACCGATGTCGACGAGCGCGCTGAGGAAAGGACCCGCCGCACGCGGATGCCAGTTCAGCCGGTCCATCAGTTCCCGCTGCGACAGCGCACGCACCGCCAGCTCGGTGAACACGCCGTACTCCACCGCGGTGAGCACGACCCGGGACGGCCAGAACCCCATCCCGGTCTCCAGGATCTGCTGCGGGTCGGCGAAGCGCCGCAGCAGCGGACCGCCGATCCGGCTCTGAAATGCCCGCATCAGCAACTGCTCTCGGCGGAGATCGCTGTGCGGGCCCGGGTCGAGTACGGCTGCCGAATCCGGCAGTGCCGCGCGGTCCTCGGTCGAGCTCTCGGGATGTGCCATCCGTGCGTCTCCTCAGCTGTACTGACCTCGGGCCACTATGCGCTGATCATCGGGCGATGACTTGACGTCTCTTCGGGCCTGACGGACGAAGAGACCTACCAGCAAGCCCGCGCGGGCTGAGGATATCCGGAACAAGGTCGCCCCGCTCGGTTATCGCATTCGCCGCCGTGACGAATTACGTTGGCTCGCCAGCTATCTCACCGCACACCCGCCGAACGGACGCCCGCCTTCGGCAATGAGGCCGCATCTCCTGCGGGCCACGCTCGTTCAGCCGCTGAACTCCACGTCTCCGGCGTTCACTACTCCCGCGGTGCGGCCCGGAGCGTCCTGAAAACGCCAGTAGAGGTTCGTGTGCGCGATGACCTGCTCCGGTGGCGGGGCGCCCCATTGGCTCTTGTCGAAGGTGGTGTGTGCGTCACCGACGAGGGTTACGTCGTAGCCGCGGGCGAACGCGCCGTGGATCGTGGACCTGACGCAGGCATCGGTCTCGGCGCCGGTGACGACCAAGCGTCCGACGCCGACCTTCGCCAGCACCGCTTCCAGGTCGGTGTCCTCGAAGGAGTCGCCGAACATCTTGTGCACCAACGGTTCCGAATCACGGCGGACCAGTTCCGGGACGTAGGCCCAGTTGTCGCTCCCCCGCACCAGTTCCTCGGAATTGTGTTGCACCCAGACCACGGGGACACCCTGTTCGCGCGCCTTGTCGACGAGTCGGCCGATGGTGGCGACGACTGCGTCCCGCTGGTATGCCTCGGCCACGACGCCGTTCTGGACGTCGATCACCACCAGGGCGGTGTTGGGTCGATCTGACAGCACTGTCATGAAAGGTCTCCTCTACTGGCCGCACAGGCGCTGGCGATGTCGACCACGGTAGACCGGGCCACCGACAAGTTCGGTTGAGCCGAGCTGTCCCGCAGGCGAATTCACTGCCGCTCGGCGATCTCGGCCAGCCGATCGAGCGATGCCCGCAGCTTGGCCGGGGTGGTCGCGCGGGCGCGGACGAGGCGCTTCTCGTCGGTCAACCGCGACCAGTCGTAGGTGTGGGTCACCCGGGTGTGCGTCTCGTCGATGGGCTCGAGTTCCCAGCGCCACAGGTGGCCCGGCGGCTGCTTGCCCGGCTCGGACGGCAGCCAGGCGATGCGCCGGCCCTCCTCGAACTCGACAATGCGGTTGTCCCGGTCGGCGCCGGTGGTGAGCGTCATGGTGAACACGTCGCCCACCGCGCGAACCCGCTGCTCCGCGGCGGCTTTCGCCAGATTCTCGTTGCCGTCCCAGAGCGGCTGCGCGGCCGGGTCGGCGATCAGCTCGAAGACCCGGTCCGGCGCGGCCGCGATGTCACGGCTGGCGGTCACGGTGCGCGAAGGCTCGGTGTTGTCCGTCATGCTCCTGATCGAAGCACCTCGCGGCCCGGTTGCGCCAGGCGTTTGGCCCGCCTCGATTGCCGGACCAGCGCCATGCGGGCTGTCCGCAACCTCCTGTTTGCCCGAAAGAGGGCGATTCGTCCGACGTTTACCGCGCGCAGTTCGTTCGGCCCAGTTAAACGTTGTCACTCCAATCCCCGGACGGAGAGCCAGTAAGTGAACGATCGTTATACCCAGTTGTGTTTTTCCAGGCGCGGCCTGCTGGTCGGCGCGGGTGTCCTGGCCGGGAGCTTGGCGTTGCCCGGTATCGCGAACGCGGACGACAAGTTTCCGATGCCCACCGGCGCCGACATCAACCTCCTGATCACCGGCGACGCGGGCACCGGCGAGGCGGGACAGCGCGCGGTAGCCACCGCGGCGAGACGGATCTGCCAGGCCGAGGGGGTGTCGCTGGCGGTGGGGCTCGGCGACAACATCTATGAGGACGGCGCGGAAAGCGATGACGACGACGAGTTCGCCACCAAGTTCGAGCAGCCCAACGCGGGCATCGACGTGCCGTGGTTGATGGTGCTCGGCAATCACGACTGCAGCGGGACCTTCCCCGGCAGCGGCGGAAATCCGAGTAAGGGCGATCACGAGGTCGCCTACCATCAGCGCTCCGCGCGCTGGTACATGCCGTCCCGGTATTACCAGGTGGCGCTGCCGAACTCGGGTGAGCCGCTGGTCGAGTTCTTCGCGCTGGACACCGTCCCCGTCTCCTCGACGGTGCTGCAGACCGATCCGAACTACCAGTGGAACGGACCCTACATGCGCAGGCAGCGCCAGCGGCTGGATAGCGCGCTGACCGCGTCCCGCGCGACGTGGAAGATCGTGCTGACCCATCATCCGTATCGCAACAACGGAAAGCACGGCAACGCCGGCGCTTACGACGGGATCAGTACCGGCGACTACATGAGCGGGCGCCATTTGAAGGAGCTGTTCGAAGAAGTCGTCTGCGGCAGAGCCGATTACATCCTGTCCGGCCACGACCACACCCTGCAGATCCTGGATACCGCGGGCACGGCGCGGGGCACCCAGCAGATCATCTGCGGCGCTGCGGCCAAGAACAGCGACGGCTCGTCCGCGATCACGAATCAGTCATTCTGGCAGGACTTTTCGAGCCTCGGCTTCATGATCGCGAAGATCCGCCGCAGCACGGTCACCCTCGACGCCTACACCGTCGATGTCGCGAACAGCACGGCACGGCCCGCTTATACCCACGTCCGTCAACGCTGATATTCCCCAGTTCACCGCGCAACAAGTGCCGTCAAACTTGTTGGGCCACTGCGTGCTACCCCGACCAGCCCCGAGAAATTATCCGGCCCACGATGATTCGCCCAGTTTGCCATCGATCGGATGCTCGATGGCGGACGGATGATCATGAAAATGTCATGAGCGTGTCATCGACTGCTGGTCCTATCACGTCTGTCATATCCGGAATCTACGAGATTCGAGGAAGTGCCATGCCGCTACCGAAGCCGACCCGGCTCAGCATCATCGCCGCACTCGCCACCACCCTCATGGTGGGTGCCCCGCAGGCCGACGCGGCACCCGCCGCCACCCCCGACATCAAGGTGCTGACGTACAACACCTTCCTGATGAGCAAGAACCTGTACCCCAACTGGGGCCAGGACCACCGCGCCGCGGAGATCCCGAAGACCGACTTCTTCAAGGGCAACGACGTCGTCGTGCTGCAGGAGATGTTCGACAACGAGGCCTCCGACGCGCTGAAGGCGAAAGCCAAGGCCGAGTACCTGAATCAGACGCCGGTCGTCGGCCGTTCGAAGGATGGCTGGGACGCCACCGGCGGCAAGTACAGCGCGGCGACGCCGGAGGACGGCGGCGTCACCATCCTCAGCAAGTGGCCGATCCTGCGCAAGGAGCAGTTCATCTTCGCCGATGCCTGCGGTGCCGACTGGTGGGCCAACAAGGGCATCGCCTACGTGGTGCTGTCGGTCAACGGCAGCAAGGTGCACGTGGTCGGCACCCACAGCCAGTCGACCGATCCCGGCTGCGGCGCCGGCGAGGCGGCGCGCGATAGGTCCCTGCAGTTCAAGGAGATCGACGCGTTCCTGACCGCGAAGAATATTCCCGCGAACGAGCAGGTGCTGCTGGCCGGCGATCTGAATGTCGACTCGCACAGCGCCGAATACGGTTCGATGCTGGCCGACGCCCGCCTCGAGCCCGCGACCGCCCGCACCGGCCACCCGTTCTCCTTCGACACCAAGGAGAACTCGATCGCGAACTACCGCTATCCCAGCGACCCGCGCGAGGACCTCGACTACGTCCTGCACCGCAAGGGCCACGCCAAGCCCGCGAGCTGGCGGAACCGCGTCATCAAGGAGTCCTGTCCCGCCTGGACCGTCACCAGCCAGGGCAAGGATTACACCTACACCAACATGTCCGACCACTACCCGGTGACCGCGGGCGTCTGATCCGCTGAGCGGACCGTGCCCGCCTGGTAGTCATCAGGGGCGGGCACGGTTTCCGCTGGTCGGGAACAAGATTCCGAGCGTCGATTTCGGTGCGTCGATGGCGCCTGAAAGTTGTTGCCACAGAACCTGGTCGCGCGCCCTATGATCGCCACACAGTGAGAGTGGAGATCGTCGCTTAACGCCTCCTCTGCCCGCAGGCAGAGGATCCACAGCTCAGACCGCAACCGAACCACCCACCCGAGGGAGGTGACCCGCTTGTCTCACATCCTCAACGCTGCTGTGGCCGCGCTCTGCCACAACCAGAATCACCCTGGCCGCGTTCCGATCCCGACCCGCTGTATAACCGCAGGCACAGCATCGGAAAGTCCTCTCGCGCAGTTCCAGTCGCTTGGCTCTCGCAAAACAATCACTGCACGTCATCGACGTATAAGCGGGCTGAACCAACACCACCTTCCGGCCAGCCCGCACACCACACTCGATCAACTCCCGCTTCGCACAACCGATCGCCGCATCCGCGGCCTTACGGGCCATCGTGGACTTCGCCAGAAACTTCGGCCGGAAATCCTCTATCGCAATCAACTCATGCTCAGCGACAACACGTTTCGCCCACACCCGCGAATCGTGCTGGGTTTGACGGGCGGCCTTCTTATGCAACTTCGCGGCCTCCCGCACCGCCCGCTGGTAACCGCGAGACTGCGGACCACGTTCGACGCAGTGCCGTCGCGCCATCCGGCGTTGCATCTTCGCCAGCTCGGCCGCGCACCGCTTCCGATAACCCCGAAACGGCAGATCGAACTCGGCATCGGTGGTCGTAGCCGTCGTGCTCACACCCCAGTCGATACCGATACCTCCCTCAGCGACCGGCGCGGTTTCGACCTCACGCCGCACGACGAACGAGGCGTACCAATGTCCCAAACTGTCCCGCGCGATCCGGACAGACGTCGGGTCCGACGGCAACTCCCGCGACCACACGACCGGGATATTGACCCCTTTCGACAGAATCAGCCTGCCGTCGCGGATGCTGAACGCCCGCACGGTGTATTCCAGCGACGGCAGCGCCTTCTTCCGTGGTTTGAACGTCGGGCGACCACGCTCTTTGACCTTGAACGAATCCTCGAGAGCACGCGCGTAAGCCCGCAGCGTCTGCTGCTGGGCAACCTGCGACCCAGCCCGCAGCCACTCGGTCCGTCCACGTGCTTCAGTCAGCAACTTCCCCAGCTTGCAGAAGGTCGGACGGGCCCCCGACTTGTGTTGATGCACAGCCTCATTCCACAGAAAACGGCACCGATCCCACTCCGCGACTAGCGCCCGCTCTGCCCGCGCACCAGGTCGCAGCCGGTAGTTGTAACGCACCACCTCCTCCACAACCGACAACCTAACCGGCACCACCGACAGAACTCACGACCCAACCCTGAAAAGGAGGATGGTGCTTCCCCTCCCCGTCAGCAAGGGAGTACCCGCGCCATATAACCGATGACCGCAGTTGCCAACGCCGGTACCACCGGATATTCCCGAGTCATCGCGCCGCCGGGGTGGAGCCGCTGGCTGGTTCCGCCCGCCGCGCTGTCCATTCATCTCGCCATCGGGCAGGCCTACGCCTGGAGCGTGTTCAAGCCGCCGCTCGAAAAGGCGATGGACATCTCGGGGACCGGCAGTGCGCTGCCCTTCCAGATCGCCATCGTCATGCTCGGGCTGTCGGCGGCCTTCGGCGGCACGCTCGTCGAACGGCGTGGGCCGCGCTGGGCGATGACCGTTTCGCTGGTGTGTTTCTCGTCCGGCCTGCTGATCTCGGCGCTCGGCGCCTACGCGAATGCCTACTGGCTCATCGTGTTCGGGTACGGGTTCGTCGGCGGGATCGGGCTCGGCATCGGCTACATCTCCCCCGTCTCCACCCTGATCCGCTGGTTCCCCGACCGGCCAGGCATGGCAACGGGTTTCGCGATCATGGGCTTCGGTGGCGGCGCGTTGATCGCGTCGCCGTGGACGACCCAGCTGCTCTCGACCTTCGGTAGGGACCATGTCGGCATCGCCGAGACCTTCCTGGTCATGGGCGTGGTCTACGCGGTGTTCATGTCGGTCGGCGTCATGCTGGTGCGGGTGCCGCCACCGGGCTGGCAACCGGCGGGCTGGGCGCCGAAGGCGAGTACCGCGAAGCTGGTCAGCGAACACGATGTCGCGGCCAACGACGCGATCCGGACGCCGCAGTTCTGGCTGCTGTGGATTGTGTTGTGTTTCAACGTGACCGCGGGCATTGGCATCCTGGAGAAGGCGGCGCCGATGGTGGTCGACTTCTTCAAGCAGACCTCGACCCCGGTGACGGCGGCCGCGGCGGCGGGTTTCGTCGCGGTGTTGTCCGCGGCGAATATGGCGGGGCGGATCGGCTGGTCGTCGCTGTCCGACGTGATCGGCCGCAAGAACATGTACCGGATCTACCTCGGCGTCGGTGCGATCGCCTACGGGGTGGTGTGGTCGGTCGGCCAGACCAGCAAGCCGCTGTTCATTCTCGGCGCGATGGTGATCCTGTCGTTCTACGGCGGTGGATTCGCCACGGTTCCGGCATATCTCAAGGATTTGTTCGGCACCTACCAGGTGGGGGCGATCCACGGCCGGCTGCTCACGGCGTGGTCCGCGGCGGGTGTCGCGGGGCCGCTGATCGTCAATGCCATCGCGGATTCCGGTGCGCGACATGGAAAGAGCGGACCCGACCTGTACGGGCCCTCGTTCGCCATCATGATCACCCTGCTCTGCGTCGGCTTCCTCGCCAACGAACTGATTCGCCCGGTGGCGGCGAAATACCATCGGCAGGTCCCCACGGAGGCCGTTCGCACGGAGGGAACCCCCGCATGACCGAACTCGACAACACCGAAACGGCCGCGCCACGGCGTATTCCGCTGCTGGTCTTCAGCTGGCTGTGGGTCGCCGCGCCCTTCGCCTACGGGCTGGACCGCTTGATCGTCAACCTGCTCAAGTTGTTCCAGTAGCGGTGTCCCCGGTGTAGACATGCACCGGGTGTAGCCCCCACGACCTGGCGACCCGCTTCGCATGGTCGGCCAATTCCGCTGCGGTATACGCCATCTCGGGTTTGAGGCTTTCCAGCGCCCAGTGGATCTGGCCGCCGGATTCCGACAGCCAGGTCGCCAGCGCGACCGGTTGTCGTGCGGTGCGCGGGACGTCGATGCCTTGCACCACGGCGCGCTTCATGTGCAGGGTGGGCTCGCAGCGGGCGAGTTGCGGTGCGATGAAGGAGTCGAGCACGCCCATGTTGGAACACATTCCGACGGTGATCGGCACCGCCTCCAGCAGGCGATGCACGACCCCGTCGGGCAGCACATCGAGCAGATCGGGCGGCATCTGGCGTGGCTGCGAGAGCACGCCGGAACCGACCGTGGACACCGCCTCGAACGCCGCCTTGCTCACCGCGCGCAGCGCGATCAGGTCGCGGTTGTCCAGCCATTCTCGCTGCACCACGACCGGCACCCTGGTGAACGAGTTCGCGTCCTGCTGATCGTGTTCCCGCAGGATCCGCACGGCCGGGGTCAGCACCGGCGGGATGTTGTCGATCAGGGGGCAGCGGCGCAGCAGATCGGCGGTGAGCGCGAGATACAGCGTGTTGGTCGTGCCGCCGTCGCGTTCGGCCGCCGATTTCCATTGCGCCGCATCGAAGGTGACGACCACCGACTGCTCATGCCAACCGCGCGGGTCGGGTTCGGGCTCCGGTGCGCGAGAGAACAGGGCCGCGCGCACGGCCGCGCGATGGCGAGGGTCGCGCGCGGCTCGCCGCATCTCCGTAAACGCCTGTCGCACAACGGCAACGCCGCGGTGCGCCCCGTCGGCGAGTTCGTTCCACACGCCGACCTCGGTATCGAGACCGCCGTTCGTCACGAGCTCCGGGTCGACCAGACCGGCCTCGGCCATCAATCCCGCGTGACCGTCGGCGACGGCGTGCGACTTGGTCAGGCAGACCACCATGCCGCCAGAATGCGTCGGCACCGCCGACAATCGCCACCCATACCCCGCGTCGGGATCGAGGCGATACTGCGCCTGCTCGTTCGCCCAGGTCAAGGCGTCGGACTCGTCGATAGGATCGGTACCGACCGACAGCGGCAGCGCGGTGTCGGCGTGTACCCAGCGCGCACGGGCGAACGGCACCGTGGAGCGGTGTACGCGCCGCGTCAACGGCCCGGATCTCAGCTGCGCGTACATCGAATTCAGCTGCTCGTCGCTGGGCCGGCGGCCGAGCACCGTCAGCGTCTGCGTGACGACGGGCATGCCGTAACCGTGGTGCAGCCGCAGGAACGCTTTGTCGGTGAGGTTGACATACACCGGCGCCGCCGACGCGGACCTACCGTGCCGAGTGCTGTTGTCCCGATCGGCACGGAAGCCGCGAGTGATGGTTGCCATGAACGCTCCTGTACATCAGGCCGCGCGATCGATCACGTCTTTCGTCCGCGGCCGAGACCGACCAGACTGTCGGTATCGAGAAGGTCGGGCAATACGCCCGAATAGCGGATTCCGGTTATCGCACCGAATAGTCACGCATCCGACACGGGTTATCCCTCCGTCGGATTGGAAAGCATGCGCTCCCACCGAAAACAGGTATTCGTTAGCTAATCTACCGTAACTGCTTATCGAGAACATCGGTGATTACGACCACATAAATAAGCCGTAATTTTTCTCGGCCCGGGCAAGCACCCGCAGCAGGCATGGACTAACGGAGTCCGGCTCGTCCGCTGTTTCGATCCCTCGTCGCCGGGTATCTGCCGGACGTTCGGTTCGACGGAGATGAGGGCATCTGATGAGTGGGTTGTCGGCAGGGACGGACAGGTCGCGCGGTCAGCGTGCCGGCGGCGGTAATCCGTCGTCCACGGCGGGGCGGATGGCGCAGAACAGCGTGTTCGAGCGGTTCGCGCGGGCCGGGTTCGTCATGACCGGGATCGTGCATCTGATCATCGGGTACATCGCGATTCGGATCGCGCTCGGCGGGCCAGGCGGCAATGCCGATCACTCCGGTGCCATGGCCGAATTGGCCAGCAAGCCGGGCGGCGTGGTCATCATGTGGATCGGCGTTTTCGCGTTCCTGCTGATGGGACTGTGGCGGCTCGCGGAAGCGGTCTTCGGCAGCGCGTCGAAACCCGATGCCGACAGTAAGAAATCGGAGGCATTCCGCCGGGTCAAGGCGGTGGCGCTGGCCGTAATCTATTTCTCGTTCGCCTTGTCCGCGTTCGGATTCGCGCGCGGTAGCGGGAAATCGAGCAGCGCGCAGAGCGCGGGAATGACCGGGCGGTTGATGCAGAATACGGCGGGCAAGGTAGCGCTCGTCGTCGCCGGGTTGATCATCATCGGGGTCGGCGGGTACCACGTCTACAAGGGGATAAGCCGCAAGTTCCTGAAGGACCTCGAAGGCAGCACCGGCGACCTGGTGCGGCGGCTCGGTATGGCCGGATACATCGCCAAGGGACTTGCCGTTGCCGCCATCGGAGTGCTGGTGATCCTCGCCGTTGGTCACGCGCAGCCGGACAAGGCCGCCGGTCTCGACGGCGCGCTGAAAACTCTTGGGGCACAGCCTTATGGCGTGATCCTGCTGATCGTGGCCGGCCTTGGCATCATCACCTACGGTCTCTACAGCTTCGTCATGGCACGCCAGGCCAAGATGTAGCGGCGGGCGGGTGGGGCAAGATCGAGGGCATGAGCTCCACCGCCGGACCGCTGATCCCCGCGACCGTGGACGCGTTCCGCGACCTCGCCCGCACCCGGTTGCGCGAATTCCCGCACACCGAAGTTCCGGACGACCCGGGTATTCGCCGGGCAGCGGTGCTGCTGTGTGTCGTCGGGGAAAGCGACGGCGCGCCGTCGGTGATCGTCATCCGGCGGGCCTACCGCGGACGCAACGCCGGGCAGTGGGGCTTGCCCGGCGGTCGGCTGGACGCGGGCGAGACCGCGGCGCAGGCCGTAGTGCGGGAGCTGCACGAGGAACTCGGCTTGACCGCCACCCCCTCGGACCTGCTCGGCAGGCTCGACGACTTCCCCGCGGCCTCGGGTTTCGTGATCACCCCGTTCGTCGCCGCGCTGTCCGACGCCACCGAGCTGAAGCCGAGCCCCGACGAGGTGCACTCGGTACACCTGGTGCGGCTCGCCCGGCTGGCCGCCGAGGACGTGCCGCACTGGGTCGCACCGCACGAGGCGGTGCGACAACCCGAAATCCGCGACACCGCGGCGGCGGTGCCGGAAAGCGTTGGGCTGCTACAGATGCGCCTCGGCGACGGCATGACCATCCACGCCCCGACCGGCGCGATGCTCTGGCAGTTCCGTGCGGTGGTACTACTCGGGCGCGAGCACACGCACGCCCGAGTAGCCCACTTCACCCAACCCGACTGGACCCAGCACTGACCCGAGTTCAGACCGTGCGGCGGGCCAGCGCGTGCACGGTGCCGTCCGTGGTCAGCACGAACAGCCAGTCGCCCGTCACCGACATCGCCGAGGCGACCGACCCACCGAAGTCGTACTGGTTCAACAGCTTCCCGGTACGCCGGTCGAGCACGACCAGCCGCCCGTCCCAGGTGCCCACGTACACCACGGTCTCGGTGGTCAGCGCGTGCATCGCGGGTGCGTTCGGCGCGGCCGTGCAGCCCGCCGCCACCCGCGCGGGGTCATCGAGCGGGCCGTTGCCGGGCAGGTAGCCGATTCCGGTCTGCCACAAGGGTTCCGCCGGTTTATTCGCCGAAGTGTCGAACGCGCGGACGGTACCGTCGATGGACGCGACGTAGACCAGCTGCCCGCGAACGGCGGGGCTGGTCACCGGCGGCGGCCCCGGTTCGCAAGCGCTGCCCGGGATGTCGGCGTGCCACACCGCCCGGCCGTCGCGCGGATCATGGCCGCTGACACCACCGCCGGTCATGGTGACCAGCTGGCGATTTCCCTCGGTGAGCGCGGGCGAGGAGTGGCTGAACAGTCCGCCCGCGGTGTCGACGGAGTATCGGCGGGCACAGGTGGTCAGGTCCATCGCGATGAGTGACTGACTCGAACCCGACTGCAGGTAAGCCGTTTTCGCGTCCGCTGCGCGCACGGCGGTGCTGTGGAACTCGCCCCACCCCGCGGGCGCGGCGAAGCCACCGTCGAGCCGGTTCCCGGTTCCCGCGTCGCGGCAGACGATCTGGTCGTAGGCCTGGTAGACCGCGACCGCGCGATGCTGCTCGGGTAGGTCGAAGACGTTCACCGGGCCGCCCGCACGGCCGTAGCGGCGCACAGTCTTTCCGGTGCGGTGCTCGTCATCGATGGTCTGCCAGTCGACGGCACCCGTGCGCGTGTTGAGCGCGTAGACCCGGCCGACCCCGGTGGTGAGATACACCCGGCCGCCCTGCACAGTCGGGAAGGACTCGGCGTCACCGTCCAGATAGGTCCGCCATAGTTCCTTGCCGGTGTCGCGGTGATAGGCCAGCACCTGGTTGTAGGGCGAGGCGAAGGCCTGGGAGGCCACGATGACGAGGTCCCCGGCCACGGCGGCACCGTTCAGTCCGAACTGCTCGCCGGTATTGGCCGACCATCGCTGGTCCAGCACCGCACCCGGATCGGAGGTCGCGGTGGAGCCGCCTGATTCGGTACCACCCTGACGCGGCCAGTCCGCGCCGGCCGCCGGTGGCGGGCCGACGGGCAGCACCCGGAATGTGCCCCGCAGCGCGGGCCACTGCCCGCCCGCGGTGTCGGTCGCGGTCGCCTCGACGCGGTACGTCCCCGGCTGCAGAAAAAGAATGCTGCCGTGTGCGGTAGCCCCATTGGCTCGAACAGGCGGGCAGGACTCGGCCTGCCCGCCCGGCGGGGTGTAGCAGTTCACCCAACCCGGCGGCGCTTGCGTGCTGCCGAAGCGCAGGTCCGCACGCCACGCCTCGCCGCCGCGCTCGTCGCGCACCACCACCTGAGCATTCGCCGGAGTCCGTCCGGCGTCCTCCACATACAGGTCGACCGGGATCGAGGCGCCTGCCCGGTGTGCGCTATCCGGCGCGGGACTCACCAACGCCGTCCGGTCGCGCACGAAGTACTGGCGGTGCGTGCCGGAAACGTAACCGACGTCCTCGTTCGCGGGCGTCGCCCGATCGTCGGTGATGCCGCTGAAGTCCAGCACCTTGTAGCCGGGCCGCGCACCGTCGATGCCGTAGGTGGCGCCCATGTTGTTCACCTCCACCGAGCGCGGGAACGCGCCGCGGCGGAACTCACTCTGCTGGTTGTGCCCCGCGGCGAACATCCGCACGTCATAGCGGGCGAGCTCGTCGATGATCGGTTGAATGGCTTGTCCCGGACCCCATTTGGTGAACAGCGACCGGTGGGCGAAGACGAACACCTGCTTACCGGCGGCATGGCGGCGCAGGTCCTCGCGTAGCCATTCCAGCTGCGGAGCGAGACCGGAGGTGTCGTAGTTGTTCTCCAGCACCACGAGGTGGCGGCCGTTGCGGTCGAAGCTGTACCACTCCGGTCCCATGTTGCGCCGGTAGAGCTCCATGCTCGCGGAGTATCCGGTGGCTGTTCCGGTGCCGCCCGCGTCGTGGTTGCCCATCACCGGGTAGAACGGGCGGCCGAAGCGCCCCTTGGTCAGGCCGGTGCGCAGGATGTCGTAGCTGCCCTGGCGGCGTCCAGGCGCGGTGTAGTCGGTGACGGTGATGTCGCCGGTGGCGATGGCGACGGTGGCTTCCCGGTTCCGTGCCATGGCCTCGACCTGGCCGGTCCATTGGGCCCTGGTCGCCACGGCGGAAGCGTCGCTGCGGTTGTCGGTCTCGGTGTCGGACAACATCAGCCACGGCTCGCGCGGATCGGCCGCGCGTTTGTCGGGGACCAGGGCGAAGTCGACGCCGTCCTGCCGGGTCGCGCCCTCGGTGAGTGCGCGAAAGTACCGTGGGACCGAGTCCTCGCGCAGCACCGGGGTGTATCCGTCCGGTGAAACGACCTGTACCAGATCGGTTTCCCGGCGACCGGGATCTATCCGCAAGCGGTAGCCGCCGTCTGTGCCGGTCTTCGCCCATACCGCGCCATCCGTGACGGAAACGTCGGCCAATCCCTTCTCGCCGCTATCGCGAATTCCATTGCCGTTCAAGTCGATGAAGACCGTGCCCTGCGCTTCGACCGAAGCGTCCGCCGCGTACGCCGGAGCAGGCGCGGTGATCAGCGTCAGGAGAATGAGCAGACTGGGTAGATATTTCCACACGGAAATAAACCTAAGGGAAATATATTTGTCGCGATAGCGGCCCGCGCTACAGTTCGCGCAGTGTTAATCCTCGATAAAGGTCGCGGCATTCCGGCGTCGGCGGTCCACGCTCACCGTGAAAACATCGGGACGGGAATAGTGGCCCGTCGGATCGAAATTCTGTCGCTCCCTTGCCACTTCGGCCGCATCGATATCGGCGATGACAAGGCGCTCGGCGCCGATCACCGGTTCGACCAGCCAGCTGCCGTCCGGGCCCGCGATGGCGGAACCACCGTCGTAGCCCGCGGGCTTGCCGAGGGCGAGAAGTTCGTCGCGGAACGGGAAATCGGCAGGCACGTCGGCGTAGTCGAGGACGGCACCGACGGCCAGCGAGTACACCCGGCCCTCCATGGCGACGAAACGGGTGATGTCCCTGGTGTTTCGGACCGAGCCCGGCCAGGTGGACACGTGCAGGGTCGCACCGTCGGCGTACAACGCGTGCCGAGCCTGCGGCATCCAGTTCTCCCAGCAGGACAATCCCCCGACGCGAAACTCGCCCACGTCGTGCGCGCGCAGCCCATGCCCGTCGCCGATCCCCCAGACCATCCGTTCCTCGTGCGTCGGCATCAGCTTGCGATGCGCGCTGACCACGCCGCAGGCCGGGTCGATGGCGACCAGGGTGCAGTACACCGTGCCGCGGACTCGCTCGGTGATGCCGAGATAGCAGAACACGCCCAGGTCGGCGACCGCCTCGCGCACCGTCGCGAGATGTGCGCCGTCGAGAGTGACAGCCGCATCCAAATAGTAAGCGTAAGCGGCCTTTTGGGCCGGATTGTCGAACCGGGCACCGCCGGTCCTGGCCAGCCAGATCGGGTAGCCGGAGAGGAATGTCTCCGGGAAGGCGACGAGTTCCACCCCCGCCGCCGCGGCCTGGGTCAAGTAGTCGACAACAATCTTCGTCCCGGCCGTGGGGTCGAGCCAAGCAGGACGCGCCTGCGCCGCAGCAATTCTCATGATCCGACACTAACCACAGCGCCTGATGCACAACCGCTTCGGCGGCCGCTCAGTCAATTGCCCTCGCCGATCTGCCCGTTCATCCAGTCGCCGAGCCACTGGATGGCGTTGCGGCCCGAGTCGTCGACCACCAGGGCGCCGTAGTTGATATGGGCGTTCGAGGCGAAAAAGCTTGCGGCACTGAGCCCGTCGCGGATCAGACCGAGCAGGTTGACGCCCCTGCTGGACGGCGCGGTCTTGGCGAGTGCGCCGCTCAGGTCGTCGAGGTCGACGTGCTGAGTGTTGTTGCTGGTGAGCAGGCCGGTCGCGACCGTAGCCAACTCCAAGCCGACCGGCAGCAAGCCGGACAGCACGGCCGCCGCGCCGGCCGGGTCGGGGGCCCGCCCGGGCGGCGGTGCCAGCTTCTCCAGCACCGACCAGGCGATTTCCTGAATCTGGCCGACGAGGGTCGCCATCCGGATGACGTCGACGTTGGACAGGATCGCGGTCATCGACGTCGCGATCTGGACGTAGCCTTGCGAGTTCGGCACCGTCGACAACACCTGGGCGACCGACTTCAGGTCGGCACTCGCGACCAGGTCGACCAGCGGTTTGAACTGGTTGTTCAGCGCACCGGCGACCTGATGGGCGCCCTGGGCGTCCATTGCCGCGACCTTCTGCGGCAGCAGTGCGAGGTTGTCGAGGATCGCGCGGAAGTCCAGCGCGGTCACGTTGCCGACGACGTCGAGCGTCTGGTCGACCAGCACAGTGGGTTTCAACATCGCCAGGATCTTCGCGGCCGATCCGAGCATGGCCGAGGGCAGGTCGGCCAGCGGCGCGACCTGACCGACCAGCGCGTCGATCTTGATCGTCAGGGTGGCGGCGTCGGGCGAATTCGCTTGGAGCGTGCGAATACCCCTGTTCAGCAGGCTGGTCGCGGTGTCGGCAATCGTGCTCACCGCCGTCGCGGCGCCGGTCAGGTCCGACTCCCCGACCTTGATCAGCACCTGGCCCGCGTTGTGCTCGGCCGATCCGGCCGGGGCGGCGGCCAATCGATCGGCGGCGCTGGAATCTTGCAGACCCGCCAGCGTTTTGAGGGTGACCTCCAGCTTTGCGGCGGTATCGCGAACACGGGTCACGTTGATGCCGCCCGGCGCGGACAGGCTGGTGGACAGCTCGTCGACGGAGTTGGCCAGACCGGGGAGATCGGCTTTGCTGACGTTCGAGGTCAAGGTCTTGGCCATGCTGGAATTGCCGAGGACCTTGCTCAACAGCGAGCCGAGCTTCCCGAGTAACGGGTTGTCGCCCTTCTTGATCGAGCAATACAGGTCGCCGGGGTCGCAGATCGAGCTGACTCGACCGGTGAGCTTGCCCATGCCTTGCGGGCGGGGGTCGGCGATTCCCGAGCCTGCCGTGTGCGGGCCGATGGCGGTTTCGCCCTTGGTGCCTGCCGCCGGGTCGGCGATGAGGCCGACGGCCAGGACCCGGTCCGGTGGCACGGGGCCGCGGTCGTTGCCGATCTCGGCGGCGACATCGCCGGCCGCGTCCGCGCCCTGGCTGTAGCCGGTGATGGTGAATTTCGCGGTGGGGCAACGGTTGTCGTAGTCGTGCAAGGCTTTGCGGGCATTCACCAGTGCGGTGTTCTTGCTGTCCGCGTAGGTGTGGCCGTTGTCGAAGGCGCGGGCCATGTAGGGCGTGAAGTAGATGTCGGATTTGGCGCCCTGCTGGCGCTGGATGGCCTCGGCGATCGGGCGGAGCATGCCGATCGGCTGCGCGGGGTCGGCGTGCTCGTTGGTTTCCCAGGTGCCGGGAATGAAGAGGTTGAAGGTCTCCGCGCAGTCGGCCGGTGCCGCCTGCGCGATGGCCGGAGCGGCGACAGTAGCGGAAGCGACGGCCACCCCGATGGCCACGATCGTCGCCACCATGTAGCGATTGGACGAATGCGGGACTGACATCTGAACCTCACTACCGAGCTCGGTCGGCCGCTCTTCGCCGAACGGCAGAGTCGGCCGATTCGACCGGAGAACAACGAGGAAAGCCGACGATGCGGTATCGCGCGGAGTTTCCTGAGCAATGCGCGCGCTTATTCAGCGCGGCGACCGTTGGCGCCGCGCCGAATAACGCGAATTACCGGTCAGGACACATTGCCGACCAGCAGGCTGAGCAGTTTGAGGGCCAATTTGGCCACGTCCAGCCCGGTACTGAGGGATCCGGTCGATGACCCGCCACCGCTGAGCGAATCGCCGGCGTCGCTGGACCCGGAATCGCTGGACCCGGTGCTCGCGGCAATGTAATGAACGGTGTCCATAACGCTGAGGAGAGTCGACATGTCTCAAACCGCCTGTCTTGTAACGGTATTACACCGAGCAGCACCTGAGCTCAGGTGCCGTGACTATGGGATGTTGGCAGGCACAAGATTCCCCTGGGATCCCCGCCGCGTCCAGACACTCAACTGGGGAAGTTGGTCCGTACTAGGCCATTCGAGGCGAACGCAACTGGCAGACCGGCGGGTTTTCTGATCTCCCCACTCTCCACTGGGGAGCTGCGGCAAGGATTTTCGCGACGGCGACCGAAGACCACCCATCCCTTGCAACGCCCGGCAACCCAGATTGCGAACTACGCAATATTTGTTGCGCCAGTTGCGGACTCGGATGCCGTGCGACATTCTGACCCGAACGCGGAGCGATCCGCTGCCGACGGAAGGAGAAATCGGTGCGCAATGGTGAGCTCGGACGGCGGGGATTCCTCGGAATACTGGGTGGCGCCGGTATCGCGGTCACGACCGGAGCGGTGCGGCCCGCGATAGCGGGCGCGGCGAGCGGGACCCGCGCCTTCCTCGGTTCCTATACCTCCAGTGGCGCAGGCGGTTCCGGCATCAGCGTCGCCACCGTCGATCCCGGCACCGGTCGGCTGATCGTGGAAAGCACTGTCGACGTGGCCGATCCGTCCTTCTTGGCGTTGTCCCCGGACCGGCGCTACCTGTACGCGGTGAACGAAGGCTCAGGCGCGGGCACGGCCACCGCGATCGATCTGCGGGCACCGCGGCCGACGGTGTTGAATACGGTTGCGGTGCAGGGCAATGCGCCCACGCACCTGTGCGTCACCCCGGATGGCCGGTACGTACTGACCGCGAACTACGAGTCGGGCAGCGTCAGCGTGCTCGACGTGGCCGGCGACGGACGACTCGGCGCGGTGGTCGATGTCGTCCAGCACACCGGCAGCGGACCGGATCCCGAGCGGCAGTCCGCACCGCACGCGCATCAGGTGTCGATCGATCCGTCCGGACAGTGGGTGCTGGTGGTGGATTTGGGCGTCGACTCGATCTACGTCTACCAGCTGGCCGGGGGCACGCTGAACCAGCACGCGCGGGTCGCGATGACGCCGGGCAGCGGGCCACGACACCTGACCTTCCATCCCGACGGCCGCACCGCGTTTCTGGCCAACGAGTTGAATTCCACGGTGACCGTGCTGGATTGGCAGGCCGATCGCGGCGAACTGCGGGCCGGGCAGTCGCTGCCCGCGGATCTGAACGGCGGCGGCAATCGGAACTATCCGTCCGCGCCGGCGGTCGCCAAGGACGGCCGTTTCCTGTACCTCGCCAACCGTGGCCACGACAACGTCGCGACCTTCGCGATTGTCGGCGGGTTGCTGATGCCGGTGGGCAGCACGCCGTGTGGCGGAAAGTTCCCCCGTGATCTGACATTGGGTCCGGATGGTCGGCGCCTCTACGCCGCCGATCAGAAGTCGAACGCGGTGACCGTGCTCGACCTCGATCCCACCACCGGCCTGCCTGCCGCGCCGTCGGCGCCGCTGAACGTACCCACGGTTACCTGCGTGCTGTTCGAGTAACGCGGTATCCAGCCCAGTCTCAGTCTTGCGCAACGCATTTCGAATCGCCTGACGCTCCGGGCCGATCGGTCCCCAGTTGTGTGCCCAGTCGAGATGGGCGGCCGGGTGTGGTTCTACTTGGTCATGAATCGCACCCATCGCAGTGCGGCACGCGCCGCCGCCGCAGCAGCGATCGCTGTCCATAGCCCGCCATCTCGACACCGTCACGGCGCCCGGCCCGGGTCCGGCGGAGTGATCGACCTGCGCAGGATCACGCATATCACGCTGGGTTTGCTGATCGTGGCAGGCAGCCTGGTCGCTACGCCTACCGCCTTGGCCGACGCGGACGCCGGTCGGCTCGGCAACCTCAACAGCATCGCCGACGACGGCCTGACGACCACCCTGCGTTCCGGCGCGGCCGCGGTCCGGGTGAGCTTCCCCAACTCCGGCGCGGTGCGCGTGCAACTGGCTCCCGACGGCAAGTTCACCGACCCGGCCCGCGACAAGATCATGCCGCCGACCAAGGTCCCACCCGCCGCCGCGCGACGGACCGACAAGGGCGACTACTGGGCGATCGCCACCTCCGGTGTCACCCTGCGCGCCTACAAATCGCCCCTGCGCTTCGCTCTCTACGACAGTGCCAACACGCGGCAGATCTGGGCCGAGACCACCCCGCTGTCCTGGACCAAGACCGCGACAACGCAGAGCCTCGGCCGGGGCAAGAACGAGCAATTCTTCGGCGGCGGGGAGCAGAACGGGCGGTTCAGCCACCGCGACCAGACCATCAAGATCTTCGCCGACGACAACTGGAACGACGGTGGCGCACCGAACTCGCAACCGTTCTACCTGTCCAGCAACGGCTATGGCGTGCTGCGCAACACCTTCGCGCCGGGCAATTACGCCTTCACCGATCCGGCCCGCACCACCCATGAGGAGCGCCGCTTCGATGCGGTCTACGTCGTAGGCGACGGCCCCAAGGCGGTGATCTCCGCCTATACCGGGCTGGTCGGCAGGCCGTTCCTGCCGCCGATCTACGGGCTGGAGATGGGCGACTCCGATTGCTATCTGCACAACGCCAACCGCGGTGAGCGGCACACCCTCGACGCGGTCGGCATTGCCGACGGGTATGTGCGCAATCAGATGCCGAACGGCTGGATGCTGGTCAACGACGGCTACGGCTGCGGGTACGAGAAGCTGCCGCAGGCCGGCGAGGGCCTGCGCAAGGACAACATGCAGCTCGGGTTGTGGACCGAGAACGGTCTGCCGCATCAGGCCGAGGAGGTCAAAGCCGGTGTGCGAGTGCGCAAGCTGGACGTGGCCTGGGTCGGTCCCGGCTATCAGTTCGCGCTGGACGGCTGCGACAGCGCGCACCGCGGCATCGAAGACAACAGCGACGCTCGCGGTTTCGTCTGGACCCCGGTGAGTTGGGCGGGCGCGCAACGCTGTGCGGTGCTGTGGAGTGGCGACCAGTCCGGCTCCTACGATTACATCCACTGGCAGATCCCCACCTACGCGGGTTCGACGATGTCCGGCATCGCCTACAACAGCGGCGACGTGGACGGAATCTTCGGCGGCAGCCCCCGGACGTACACGCGTGACCTGCAGTGGAAGGCGTTCTTGCCCACCATCATGTCGATGGACGGCTGGGCTCCCAACGACAAGCAGCCATGGCGCTACGGCGAGCCCTACACCTCGATCAACCGAAAGTACTTGCAGCTCAAGGAAAGACTGCTGCCCTACACCTATTCGTACTCGGTCGAGGCGAATCGCACCGGCGTCGGCCAGGTTCGCCCGCTCGCGCTGGAGTACCCGAACGATCCCGCGACCTGGGGCGACCAGGCACGCTACGAATTCCTTTCCGGCAAGGACTTTCTCGTCGCACCCGTGTACAACGACGCGGAAAAGCGCGACGGCATCTACCTGCCCGAGGGCACCTGGATCGACTACTGGAGCGGCCGCTCCTGGACCGGGCCCACCACGGTGAACGATTATCGCGCTCCGCTGGACACGCTGCCGCTGTTCGTGCGCGCGGGCGCGGTGGTGCCGATGTGGGCGGAGGGCACCCAGTCGTGGCAGACCCGCGACAAGAGCGTGCTGGATCTGGACGTCTACCCACAGGCCGCGGGCAACTTCACGCTGGTCGAGGACGACGGGGTGACCCGCGGCTATCAGCGCGGCGAACAGGCCTCGCAGAACTTCGCCGTGCGCTCACCGCAGTCCGGTTCGGTCGAGGTGACCATCGGCGCCGGCACGGGCTCGTATCCTGGCAAGCCCGCCGATCGTCGCTACCAACTCACGGTGCACACCGCTTCGGCCCCGAAGACCGTGCAGACCGCGGCGGGTAGGCTGACGCAGCGGTCCAGCCGGGCCGACCTCGATCGCGCGCCTAACGGCTGGTGGTTCGATCCGACGGATCGCGGCGGCGTCGTGCACGTCAAAACCGATCCGATCGCCGCGGCGAACAGTGTGGCGGTGACGCTGCGCTGATTATCGGAGGGTGCGGGTTGGGAGTGAGGGTGGTTAACTCCTCCTCGGACTGTCGTGCTCGAAGGGAGTAGGGGTAGGCGTGGTACAGCTCGGAGTGAACGAGTCGTTCGCGGACTACCTCATCGAGGGTGTACTCGGCCGGGGCGGGATGGGCACCGTGTATTTGGCGCGGCATCCGCGGCTACCGCGCCGGGTCGCCCTCAAGCTGCTCAACCGGGAGGTCTCGGCGGATCCGGAATTGCGGCGGCGGTTCGAGCAGGAAGCCAATGTTGTTGCGCGGCTGGATCATCCGGGCATCGTCGGGATTCACGACCGGGGCACCCACGACGGGCACCTGTGGATCGCCATGCAATACATCCACGGGTCCGATGCTGCCCGGTTGAATCCGAGGGACGTGCCGATCGACCGCGCCTTGCGCATCGTCTCCGAAACCGGCGCCGCGCTCGATTACGCGCACAGCCGTGGGGTGCTGCACCGCGACATCAAACCGGCCAACATCCTGTTGTCGTCGCCGGACACGGGTCGGGCGGAACGCGCGGTGCTGACCGATTTCGGCATCGCCCGCCTGCTCGACTCGAACACCCAGCTGACCGTGAGCGGGACGTTCAACGCGACCCTCGCCTACGCCTCGCCCGAACAGCTCTCCGGCGAGGCGGTCGATCACCGTTCGGATCAGTACTCGCTCGCCTGCACCCTGTTCACGCTGCTGGCGGGGCACGCGCCGTTCGCGGCGACCAATCCGGGGCAGGTCGTCGCCGGGCATATCAGCAAGCCGGTGCCGCGACTCAGCTCCGTTCGGCCCGATGCGCCGCCCGCGCTGGACGAGGTGATCGCCAAGGCGATGGCCAAGCGACCCGACGAGCGATTCGGCAGCTGCCGCGAGTTCACCTCGGTGGCGTGGGATTCGCGGCACGGCCGAGCGGCTCCGGCGCGAATAACGCCACCGCCCGGCCGGATAGCGCCGACGGCGGTGAATCAGAACGGTCAGACTCGGCAGAGCGCGCCGACTCCGACAGCGGTCGCCAAGCCCACTACGGCACCGGCCGCCAAGGCCACTCCGGCACCTGCTGTCCAGTCCGCTTCGGCACAGCCGGCACCCCGTTCGGTACCGGCGAGTGGCCGCCGCAGCGCGATGGGTGCCTGCGTGCTCGCGTTTCTGCTCGGTTGCGTGGCCGCGCTGGTCGTGCTGAACCCGCGGGTGCATGTCATCCGCGCGCTCGTCGAGTTTCGTGACCCGCACATCGCGCCCTATGCCGCGGCGGGTGTCGCGGCCGCGGGCGCGGCGGTGCTGCTGTTCGGCGGCGCGGTAATGCTGTTGGCCCGCAGGCGATTCGGTCGGGTGCTGGTGGTGCTGGGCAGTCTGGGCTATCTGGCCAGCCTGATTCCCGTGCGTTTCAAATACGACAGCCCGAATGGCACCACCGGGTGGACGATGGCCGTGGGATTGGCGTTGTTGATGCTGACGCTGATTCTCACCCTGTCCACGCCGACGGCCCGCTGGCTGCGGGCCGCCCGACGTAGGTAGGGCGCTATTCGGGGAGCTGGTCGGCCAGGGCGTTGCGCATCACGTATTCCACGCCGGGGTCACCGGGCAGCGTCCAGTGCGGGCCGACGAAATACCCGGCCGCGTCCTTGTCGCCCTTGGCGAGATACTGCATCCATGCCAGGGTGAGTGGCGCGAACGGATTGTGCGCCGGGTCGTCCATGGGCATGATGTGCGTGCCGCCTCTGATGCACGCCAGATAGGCCGGAACCGTTATGGCAGTGTGGTATTGGGTCCACATCGGGTAGTACCAGTGCCAGACGAGTGCGTCGTTGCAGCCGGTGAGATAGAGGGTCGGCACGGTGAGCAGGATGCCCAGTGCGACCGCGCTCGGCTCGGTGGGTACCGCACCGATGATCCGCACGTCCGGATCGATCAGATGCCAGGTGTCGGGCGGCAGGCTCGCGTTCAGCTGGGTCGCCCCGCCGCCGCCGGAGTGTCCGGCGAAGATGACGCGACTCAGATCGACCTTGCCGAACATCGGGCTGTCCGGATTCTTGTTGGCGTTCGAGAGTGCCTGTACGCCACCGAGCCCCATTTCCGGGGTCGAATTGAGCAGGTCGTACGGTATCGCGATCACGTATCCGTAGCTGGCCCAGAAGCGCGCGCTCGAGTCGTAATACCCGGGTTCCTGACCGGTGCCCGGCGAGTAGACGAGCACCGGCAGCCGGTCCATGTTCGCGATGTCCTTCGGGTAGTAAAAGGTGACACCGACCGGTGAATCCGTTCCCGACGGAAATATATTCGTGCATTGCAGTTCCGACTGATTACCCCAGAATCGCCAGGTGTTGTTGATGGTCGATCCGTACGGCGAGGAATCGCAGTTGTGCGTCGCGGTGGTTTGCGCCGTCTCGTAGGGGCCGGGTTCGGCATACCGGCTGAGTGGGACATCGCCCGGCGCGAATCCGTCTTCGGCCACCGCGGCAGGCGCGGCACCGATCGCGAGACCGGCCAGGACGGTTGCCGCGAGAAAAACAGCACCTAGTGAGCGGCCGGTTTTTGTCGACCAACCCCTACCGAGTCGTTCGGTACGCAACTCTCACCTCTCGTTTCCAAAGAATGTAAACAAGGGAATGCGACTCGCCGGTCGCGGAATCGAGATCACTGTGAGATAAATTCACCGAACAGTCAAGCAAACACGCGGAAAGTAGTTCCCCAATTCAAGCAGGAAGGATATTCGAGCCCCTGTCTCAGCAATTTTCGGCCACGAGCGGGCGAATCACGCTTGCTTGTCGAGAGATTCGAGTTCGGTACGCAGTTCGACGACCTCGGCGGCGAGTTCGTCGCGCAGCTGTTCGCGTTCCAGCAGGCTGGCGCGCATGCTGTCGATGGTGTCGTTCATGGCGGCCAGCTTCAGGTCGGCGCCGGACAGGCGCCATTCGATGACGCCGCGGCGGTCGACGTCCTCGCTGGCCTTGCTGACCCAGGCCACGACATAGTCGAGCCAGTCCGGCTGCTTGGGCATCTCCTCGGTGGCGTCCCAGCCGCGCCGTACGGCGGTCTTCGCGGAGAGCACCCGCTCACCGGCGAGCCCGTCGGCCGGCGCGTTCATCTGCACGTGGCTGAGCTTTCCGGCGGTCGTCACGACCGCGGTCAAGCGGTAGCGCCCGGCGAGATGCATCTTCAGCTCGGCCGCGCCACGTCCGTCGGCATCCATCGCGCCGAGCCACGGACCGTCCGCCGCGTTGATGATCGACTCGAGGATGCCGAGTTGCCCGACCGCGCGGCGCACCCGGTTCGCGTGCTCGCGTAGTTCGTCCGGTGTGGCGGTCATCTGGTCCCAGTGCATCGCACCTACTTCCTCGTCGACCGGCTCCCAGCGTTTAGGAACTGCTACGAACGTACATTTGTCGCTCGGTCAACCGTGGGACATGTGCGGCGTCGGCCGCTCGGAGCGCTTGCGAGGAGGCGAATGCCCTAAGCCACCCTTGACTTGGAGTGCACTCCAGGTCGTAGCGTAGGGCCTCTGGGTTGCCGACACACGAGGGGATCGTTTTCATGGAACTCGGTTTTCATATTCCGATATTCGATATCGACGGAGGCACGACGGCGATCGCCGGTGAGCTGGCCAGGGTGGGTGCCGCCGCGGAGGCGTCCGGCGCGACCTGGCTGTCCTTCATGGACCACTACTTCCAGATCGAGCCGACCGGGCTGCCCGCCGAGTCGAACATGCTCGAGGGATACACCACGCTCGGCTTCCTCGCCGCGCATACCTCGAATATCGAACTCGGCCTGCTCGTCACGGGTGTGACCTATCGGCACCCCGGCCTGCTCGCCAAGATCGTCACCACCCTCGATGTGCTCTCCGGCGGCCGGGCCACCCTCGGCATCGGTGCGGCGTGGTTCGAGCGCGAGCACCTCGGGCTCGGCGTGCCGTACCCGCCGATCGCCGAACGATTCGAGCGGCTGGAAGAGGCACTGCGGATCTGTCTGCAAATGTGGGATCCGGCGAACAACGGACCGTTCGAGGGCAAGCATTATCAGCTCGCCGAGACGCTCTGCGCACCCCAGCCGATCAACCGGCCCAAGGTACTCATCGGCGGCAGCGGCGAGCGCAAGACGCTGCGGCTGGTCGCGCAGTACGGCGACGCGTGCAACCTCTTCGGCAGCGCACCCTCGGATGTCGAGCACAAGCTGGACGTGCTGCGTCGGCACTGCGACGACGTCGGCCGGAATTACGACGACCTCCGGATCACCATCATGGCCAACAATCCGCGGCCGACCCCGGATACCCGCGACGAATTCGTCCGGACGATGGCCGATTACGCGAAGCTCGGCGTGCACGCCGTCATCATCAGCCCGACCACCGGATCACCCGCCGCGTGGATCGACAGCATGGCGCCGGCGGTGCCGCAGCTCGCCGAACTCGGCTGACGCTCAGAAGGGGTAGGTCGCGGGGTGGTGCCGCATGGTGATCCACCGGGTTTCGGTGAACGCCTCGAGGTTCGCCGCGGTACCGCCGAAACGGCTGCCGGTGCCCGAGGCGCCGAACCCACCGAACGGGGCGACGGCTTCATCGCCGACGGTCTGGTCGTTGATATGCACTATCCCCGTGGGAATTCGGTCGGCGAGAGCCAGACCCCGCGCCGCGTCGGCGGTGACGATGCCGAGGCTGAGCGCGTATTCGTCGTCGGCCGCGAGGCGCACCGCCTCGTCCGCGGTGCGGAACGACAGGACGGGTGCGACCGGGCCGAACACCTCCCGCGCGTAGGCGGGCATCGTCGCCGAGACCCCGGCGAGCACGGTGGGGCGGTAGAACAGATCGCGGTAGCTGCCGCCCGCCACCAGGTGCGCGCCCGCGTCGACCGTCGAGGTGACGAGGTGGTGGATCTTGTCGCGCTGGCCCGCGTCGATGACCGGGCCGAGCGCGACCTGTTCGGTGGCCGGGTCGCCGACCGGGAGCGCGTCGGCCTTGGCGGCGAGTAGGGCGAGGTAGTCGTCCACGAGGCTTTCGTGCACCAGATGGCGGCCGGTCGCCATGCAGATCTGGCCGGCGTGCAGGAAGGAACCGAACGCGCCCAAACCGGCTGCGGCGGCGAGGTCGGCGTCGTCCAGCACGATCAACGCCGAATTGCCGCCGAGTTCCAGATGCGCCCGCTTCAGGTGGCGCGCGGCCAGTTCACCGACCCGGCGACCGACCGCCGTCGAACCGGTGAACGAGATGACGGGGACAAGCGGATCGGTGACCAACGCCTCGCCGAGATCGGCACCACCCGGCAGCACCTGCAGCACGCCCTCGGGCAGCCCGGCCGCTTCGAACACCCGGGCCAGCGCCACTCCCCCGGACACGGCGGTGCGCGAATCGGGTTTCAGGACAACGGCATTGCCGAGGGCGAGGGCGGGCGCGACCGAACGGATGGACAGGATGAGCGGGTAGTTGAATGGCGCGATCACCCCGACGACGCCGACCGGCACCCGGCGGGTCATGGAGAGGCGGTCGTATTCGGTGGGCAACAGGACGCCCATCGGCGTCGAGGCCAGAGCGGCCGCTTCGAAGCATTCCTGTGCCGCCGCATCGGTTTCCACGGTCGCCTTGGCGTGGACCGATCCTGTTTCGCGGATCAGCCAGTGCTGTATGTCGGATGCATACTGCTGGAACAGATCTCCGGCTCGACGCAAGACGGCCGCGCGTTCATGGAACGGCCGGGTAGCCCAATCCCGTTGGCTCGCAACGGCGGATCGGGTCGCCACGGTCAGGTCGTCCAGGCCGGCAATGCCGAGGCGGCCGATCTCGGCGCCGGTGGCCGGTTCGATGACCGGCGCGGTAATGGCGGCATCGCGCCAGCCGTCGCGGAAAATCTTGCCTGCCCACGTCGTCGGCTCGAGCAGGGCTGATGGAGTTGGCATGAATCGACCGCCTCGACGTCGGAAGGTTCTCGTTCGGGTGCGGTTTCCGCGCACCCGCCCCAGTGTCCTTCCAGATGGCCGCCTGCCGGTCCGAACCGTCGATTATGGCGCTATCGGCATATAACGGGCGATCGCCGAACAAGGTTGGCGGTCAACCTTGTTCGGCGATCGGGTAGGAAGAGCCGACTAGCTAGAATCCACCGGTGAGTGCGCCGAGGCCGTCGCCGAGACCGCCGAGTCCACCCAACGCGTCGCCGAGACCGCCGAGTCCGCCTAAGCCGTCGCCGGCATCGCCGAGTCCGCCGAACGCGTCTCCGGCGCCGCCGAGTCCGCCGAGGAGGTCGCCGAAGTCGTCACCGCCGCCGGTGAGCGCTCCGAGACCGTCGGCCGAGTCGCCGCCGCCGTCCCCGAACCAATCGAAGCCGTCGGCGGACGCATCGCCCGCGTCACCGTAAGCGGAGGAATCGCCTGCGTCGTCGGAGAAGATGTCGCTCCAGGAATCCTCGGGCGAACCGGCTGTGTCGTCGGCAGATTCGTCCGACCCGTCACTCGACGAGTCCTCGGACCAATCGCCTCCGTCCGCCGAGGAATCGTCGGAACCCTCATCCTCGGCTGAATCACCTCCGTCATCTGTGGACTCGTCCGAACCCTCACCCGACGGGTCTTCGGACGAATCACCCGCACCGTCCGAAGACTCGTCCGAACCGTCACCCGAGGGGTCCTCGGACGAATCACCTGCACCGTCCGAAGACTCGTCGGAGCCGTCGCCGGAAGGATCCTCGGACGAATCGCTCTCGCCGTCCGAGGGGACCTGCGAGCCGTCATCCGAAGGGTCCTCGGTGGATTCGTCGCCGCCGGGCTTGTCCTTGTCGTCGCCGGAGGGTTTGTCTTTGTCTCCGCCGCCGGGCTTGTCCTTATCTCCGTCGGAGGGCTTGTCTTTGTCTCCGCCGCCGGGCTTGTCCTTGTCACCACCAGAGGGCTTGTCCTTGTCTCCCCCGGACGGCTTGTCCTTGTCTTTCTTCTTGTCCTTGTCCTTGTCTTTGTCCTTGTCCTTGTCCTTATCTTTGTCTTTGTCCTTGTCGGAGCCGTTGCTCGCGCCGAAATCCTGTGTCCAGTAGGCGGTGCCGTCGCCGCTCTTGGCGTAGCCGACACCGATGTCCTTCAGCCCGCAGTTCAGGATGTTCGCGCGGTGACCTTCGCTGTTCATCCACGCGTCGACCACCTCGGACGCGCTGGTCTGCCCCTCGGCGATGTTCTCGGCCCAGGTCTGCGCCTTGTAGCCCGCCGCGCTGATCCGGTCGCCCGGATCACCTTTCGACGAGTTGTGGTCCAGATTGCCGCTGGCCGCCATGTCCTTGGTGTGGGCCTGCGCGGCTTCGGTGAGATGCTCTTCGGATTTCAAAGCAGAGCAGCCGGCTTTGGTGCGTGCAGCGTTGGTCAGGCTGATCACCTCATCGGCGGGCGAATCGGGGCCCGCCGAGGCCGAAGGAGCTCCAGCAAAAGTCGCAGCGAAAGCTGATACTCCGAAAGCGGTGGACAATGTCAGCATTGTTGCCGGCGAAAGTTTCCGCGGTGCACTGTGCTTACCCATGAAATGCCTTCTTGTTGCTGGTTGGCGGCCGCGCGTCGCTCGAAATCAGAGAGCGCTGCCGGAGAGCAGGCCGAGCAGCGGCGCGAGGCCACCCGCCGCCTTGCTGCCGGTCGCTGCGCTGCCCGCGGCCGCCGTGCTGCCGGTGCCGAGCGCCTTGGCCAGCGGTGCGACGGCGGCACTGCCGGTGTTCAGGCTCTTCGCCAAACCGGTGAGCGTGGCACTGCCGCTGTTCAGCAGCTCCAGCGGGTCGCCGGCGGCCTTGTCGGCGGCGGGCTTGCCCTTCGGCTTGGCGCCGGGCTTCTTCTTCTTCGGCGCCACCGCATTTCGGCTGTGGTGCTGACCCTGCCCGTTCGCGGCCAGGACTCGCTTCGCCTTCGCCGGTGTCGGTGCGGCCACGTGGTCGCTCGGGTTGGCGGTGGTGGTCGTCGCCGTTTCCGCGACGGCCTGTCCCGCTCCGGCGTGCGCCGAGACGCCGAGGCCGATCAGGGTCGCCGTCGACAGAATTGCCAATCGGGCCGGGATCTGGTTTTTGCTAGGTGCGCTGTGCTTACCCATGAGACGCTTCTTTCGGAGTTGGTCGATCGCGTGTCGGATCGCCTGTCCCCCAAAGGCACAGGCTCGGTGCTGCCGAGTCGAGCTGCATGTCGGGACCTACCGATCACCGTTGGTCGGGTGGCCTTGCTCGCTGGTGCCACCAAATTGTTGATCCCGCGTTTGAGGTTAGAACTCGGCGCAGCAACCCACGAGTTCTAGGCCGAATTCTAAAATCGAGTTGAGGGCTGATTAACAGCGACACAGGCGATCACGGTCCGATCACGCCCCGATTACATCGGATCACGAACGACCTCGATGACATCGTGCCGACCGCCTGTCTGGGCGGCGGACCAAGCCGCGCTCGGGCCTGGTGTGCATACTGCCGCGCGTCCTTCGACACGACGATCACACAGCGCAGCCCGGCGATCAGGGACGCTGATCTACCGGGCTGCGGTGGCCGCGACGATTACCGGAAGGGCGGCTCGTTGAAGGTGCGCAGCTTGCGCGAATGCAGCCGATCGCCCTCGGCGCGCAACAGTTCCACGGCACGGATGCCGATTTGCAGGTGCTCCGAGATGGCCCCTTCGTAGAAGCGGTTGGCCTGGCCGGGCAGTTTGATTTCGCCGTGCAGCGGCTTATCCGAGACGCACAGCAAAGTGCCGTAGGGCACCCGGAAGCGATATCCCTGCGCGGCGATCGTGGCACTTTCCATATCGATGGCGACCGCGCGACTCAGGTTGAAACGCAAGGCCGACGCGGAGTAGCGCAGTTCCCAGTTCCGGTCGTCGGTGGTCACCACGGTGCCGGTGCGCAAACGCTGCTTGACCGCTTCGCCCGGCATGCCGCTGACGATCTTGGTGGCGTCGTACAGCGCCCGCTGCACCTCGGCGATGCTGGGGATCGGAATGTCGGGCGGCAGTACCGAATCCAGCACGTGGTCGTCGCGCAGGTACGCGTGAGCGAGCACATAGTCGCCGATCGCCTGGCTCTCCCGCAGGCCACCGCAGTGGCCGATCATCAGCCACGCGTGCGGGCGCAGCACCGCGAGGTGATCACAGATGGTTTTCGCGTTCGACGGCCCGACGCCGATGTTCACCAGGGTGATGCCGCGTCGATCCGCGGAGCTCAGATGCCAGGCCGGCATCTGGTGTTTCTTCCAGGCGAGATCCGAAGCTGTTGCCGCGCCGAGGGTTTCGGCGGTAATCACGGTGCCGCCCGGACACGAGAGGCCATCATAGGGACTGTCGGGGTCGGCGATCTGCTCGCCGGCCCAGCGCACGAATTCGTCGACATAGCGCGTGTAGTTGGTGAACAGCACGAACGGCTGGAAATGGTCCACCGGCGTTCCGGTGTAATGCTGCAATCGGGCCAGCGAGAAATCGGTGCGCAGCGCGTCGAAATGACTGAGCGGGAAGGTGTCGATGGCATTGAAGATGCCGTCGGCGGTCTCGTCGCCGATGCTGGCCAGATCGGTGGTCGGGAAATACCGGGCCATCACCGCGGCCATCGAGCTGTCCAGCGTGAGATCGGCGCGATCGATCACGTAGGGAAACGGGATCTCCTGCCGGGACGGCGATACCTCGATGCGCACCTCGTAGTCGCGCTCGATCATCTCCAGTTGTTCGGTCAGGTAGTGGCGCAGCAGGTCCGGGCGGGTGATCGTGGTGGCATAGCTGCCCGGCCTGGTGAACCGCCCCCACGCGCGGGAGCGGTTCTTCGGCGGTGCCGCGCCGTCCCAACTGATGCGTAGTTCGGGATAGACGAACAGGCCCGCGTCGCGGGTGGCCTCGTCGGGCACCGTGCCGTTCTCGACGAAGGCCCGGATCGCCTCGCGCAACGCGTCGACGGACCGCTGATAGCGCGTTTCCAGCTGATCCAGTGCCTCGGCGCTGGTCAACGAACTGGCTGGTGGCCGATTCGGCATGGGTCTCCCTGCGTCGCGTTCGGAAGGTTGTCGCAAGAACACCGTATTTCACCGGGTCTACCCTGCTGCGGCTCGCACGCGAGATGTTCGCCGTACCGGGCGCAAAGTTTCATCGCGGCGGCGAGACAGCTCATTGCCTAGGCGCCAGCTCCTGCACCGCCGAGCGCACCAATTCCAGTATCTGGGGCCACTTTTCGGACTCGGGGTCGATGAGATCGAAATGGTGCGTGTCCGGTAGGACGATCGATTCGGCGGGACTGTCCCGGCTCAACGCGACGGGAACGGTTTGATCGTTGCTGCCGTGTACCAGCAGCACGTTGGGTGGGCGCGGCGACAGGCGTACCTGGGGGTCCAGGTCGGTGTACCGGCGCGACTGTTGTTCGGGGGTCCCGCCCATCCATCTGGTGACCGCGTCGTCGGCCAGGTGGAGTCGGGATGCGCGGGCTAGATCCGCTACCGGTGCCAGGGCGAGGACCGCGGCCGGTCGTTGATAGGCCCGGGTCAGTGCCAGCATGCCGCCCGCGGAGTGGCCGACCCACAACGCCGGTGCGTCCAAGCGCGCCTCGAACAGGTCCAGATCCTCGATCGCCGCCCTGGGAGCCCCTGGCACACGCCGATATTCCAACAGCACGACGCGCAGACCCGCACCGGCCAAGGCGCGGGCGACCGGCCTGGCGTGGGTGCGATCGATGGTGGGTCGAAAGTAGCCGCCGTGGACGAACACCACGGTTGGCCCCGATTCGCCGAATACTTCGATCACCTGGTCCGGGTGCGCGCCATAGGCGGTGACGGCGCCCACGTCGCCGCTCTGCCGCATTAGACGGTCGATTACTGCTTGTTCCTGTTGCCCGAAACTCTGATAACCGGTCATCGGCCGCTCCCCCTCAGATCGCGCGGGCCATGAAGATGTCGTCGAAGCGCGCGCTCTCGCCGCCGAAGAAGGTGCCGTTGCGCGCTGGGCGGGGGGGCGATCTCAGCCAGCGGGGACCAGCTGCGCCAGTTGAGATCTGCGAGTTCTGCTTCGTCCCAGGGTGTTGCTTTACGAATGGTGACCATCGCCATGCGTTCCAGTCTGCCCGGGATTTCGTTGGGCCGAACGCAGAAGTCGGCCGGCGAACGCCGTGACGAGGGTGCGGAGCTCATCGGGTCGTTCGATGACAAAGGGCAGGTCCAGCGATGCGAGCACGGCAGGCAGCCAGTCGAGGCTTTCCGCGCGCAGTTCGACGCGGGACCAGTTCGCATCCGCGCCACTCTCCGTCACGATCGCGACGCTGGCGGGAAGTCGAGTGCGGATCTGCTCTGCGGTGCCTTGGATGCGGAGCGTCACCTCGTGTCGGTACGGCGCGGTGGCCAGTCCGGTCAGCACGCGCTGCGCCGGGTCGACTTCGGCAGGCGGCTCGAACGATCCGGGCAGGGTCCGGGCGGCAGCGATGCGATCCAGCCGGAACGTCCGGTCTTCGCCGATCGCGGGATCCGCACCCGTCACGTACCACCTACCCGAGTGCGCGACGAGTCCATACGGGTGCAGCGTGCGTTCGCTGCGGCGGCCGTCGGCGGCGGCGTACCGGATCGAGATCGGCCAGTGCTGGCGCACCGCGTCGGCGATCGTGAGCAGAACCGCGGTCTCCGGGGCAGTCGTCTCGCCGGGCGGCGCGGTGAAGGCGAGCGAGCCGAGCACCGCATCGAGCTTGCGCCCGAGTCGCTCCGGCAGCACCCGCCGGATCTTGGCTGCCGCCGTCTCGCTGGCCGAGCCGGTGCTCGTCAGCAAGCCCGCGCGTCGGCCCGCGACCAGGCCGAGCAGCACGGCCAGTGCTTCGTCATCGCTCAGCATGAGCGGCGGCATGCGATAGCCGGAGGCGAGCCGGTAGCCGCCGTAGCGGCCGCGCACCGACTCGACGGGCACGTCGAGGTCGAGGAGGTGGTCGACGTACCGGCGCACCGTGCGCTCGTCGACGTCGAGCCGGTCGGCGAGTTCGGCCACGGTCCGGGTGCCGCCCGCCTGCAAAAGCTCCAGCAGGGTGAGCACGCGAGCGATAGGTCGGGACATGTCGAAAGTCTCTCTCGAATACCGGGCGGATTCTGTCCAGTATCAGTCATAACGTTCGGTCAACAGCACCGACCGATCAGGAGAAACCCATGAACTTCGTCTCGATCCGTATCATCACCGGCGACATCACCCGCCTCGTCGACTTCTACGAACGCGCCACCGGACTCCGAGCGAACTGGTCTACCGCAGACTTCGCCGAACTCGAAACCACCTCCGCCACCCTCGCCATCGGCAGCACCCGCACCGTCCCGCTGTTCGCTCCCGGCTCCGCCCATCCCGCCGCCAACCACAGCGTCATCCTCGAATTCCTGGTCGACGACGTAGACACCGTGTACAAGAACCTCACCGCCTTCGTCACCGACTTCGTCAACGAGCCCACCACCATGCCCTGGGGCAACCGCGCCCTGCTATTCCGCGACCCAGACGGCAACCTCATCAACTTTTTCACCCCGGTAACCCCGGCGGCCATCGAAAAGTTCACTCGCTGAACTGATCTCGACACCCCCGACCCTCAGGTCAGGACGGTCAACTGCTGGCGGAGGATTCCGCGCGTGGGGAGAGCGTGCCGACTGAAGGGGAAACGGGGGTTGGAGATCGGCGTAGGGCTAGGGCGGTGGCGGCAAGGAGGACGACCGTCAACCAGAGGTAGGCGTTGCGGTAGAGCAGGCTTGGGCGGGCTCGGTCGGCGTAGTCGAAGATGCTGACTATGGTCGGGTCGTAGAAGGTCAGTACGCCGCTGGAGACCACGAGGGCTGTCGCGAGGAAGCCGAGCGGGGCGATAAGGCCGCGGCGGCGTAGTGCCAGATCGCCTAGGTAGATCAGAAGTGGTGCGAGCCAGACCCAGTGGTGTACCCAGCTGAACGGCGACACCGCTGTCATGGTGACGCCGACGCAGACCACGGCGGGCAGCTCGCGTCCGCTCTGCGAGAGCCGCCGCGCCAGGTACAGGCAGACTGCCGCCATCGCGGCCGCGCCGACCAGCCAGAGCAGTTGATGCGCGCCCTCGACGCCCACCCGGCGCGCGATCATGCCGCGCAACGATTCGTTCGACAGGTTCGCCGGTATGCCGACGCGCTGCGGGTCCATGAAGGCACCGCTCCAGTAGGTCAGCGAATCCTTCGGCAGCACAGCGAAACCGATCACCATCGTCGCGGCGAACGATCCCACAGCGGTCGCCGCCGCCCGGTAACGCCGGGTGACCAGCAGATAGAACACGAAGAAAGCCGGAGTCAGTTTGATGCCCGCGGCAATGCCGGTCAGCACACCCTTCCACCGCGACGTGTCGGGCAATGCCATATCCACGATGACGATCAGCAGCAGGAGAATATTGACCTGACCGAAGGCCATGGTCATGCGGACCGGCTCGCACCACATCAGCAGTCCGGCGATCGCGACGGCCGCGACGGCCAGCCGGCGGTCGCGTCGATAGCCGAGCATCGACAGCGCCACCCAGCACGACGCGGCAAGCAGCACGACATTGCCGAGTCCACCGACGACCGTGTACAGATCACCGTGTATCCAGCGCAGCGGCACGAACAGCAGCGCGGCGAACGGCGTATAGACGAACTCCCAGACACCTCGGGTGTTGCCGAGCAGCGGACTGTCGTAGACCGAAACATGATGGCTCACTCGGTCGCCGGCGATCTGATAGACGCTCAGGTCGATCAGATGCAGCATCACCTGCCGATGCTCGAGCATCTGCACCAGGTAGTACCCGCCCGCGACGACACCCGCCACTACGATCGTCCACCACACCACCGGCGCGATGGTGCGCGGCGAAGCATTCGGCGCGGCGGCGGCGGACTCGATATTCTCGATGGTCGAACTCGACAAACTAACTCCCAGATATCGGACTTCGTTCGCGCCACCCCACGCTAGCGGCGCTCGGGCGCTCTTTCCAGCGGGACCGCAACTGGGCATACCCACAGACGTGCCCGGGTACACGACCGGCACGCGCATCGCCGGGCCGCGAAAAACAGGTGATCAGGAATCGAGAAGCGCCGGTTACCGCCCAGCGCATAGCGTTGCCCCCATGAACATCAGCACTGATCAGACCACTATCGAAGTCGTCACCCTCGAGGTGCCGGACACCGCGGCCGCCACCGCTTTCTACGCCGCCGCGTTCGGGCTCGGCGACCAACTGCGGATCCGCGCGGCCGAGGCACCGACCACCGGATTCCGCGGCTACATCCTCTCGCTCGTGGTGTCGCAACCGAGCACCGTCGACAGCCTCATCGGCACCGCGCTCGACGCGGGCGCCACAACGGTGAAGCCGGCCAAGAAGAGCTTCTGGGGTTACGGCGGCGTGGTTCAGGCGCCGGACGGGGCGATCTGGAAGATCGCGACGTCGGCGAAGAAGGACACCGGCCCGGCGACCAGGGAGGTCGACGATTTCGTGGTGCTCCTCGGCGTCGACAACGTCAAGGCGACCAAGCAGTTCTACGTCGACCGCGGCCTGACCGTCGGCAAGAGCTTCGGCAGCAAGTACGTCGAGTTCGAGGCTCCGGCCGGGTCGGTCAAGCTGGCGCTGTACGGACGCAAGGCGGCGGCCAAGGACGCCGGCGTCGACCCGGAGGGCAGCGGGTCGCATCGGATCGTCCTCGGCAGCGGCATCGGCCCGTTCGCCGACCCGGACGGTTTCGCCTGGGAAGCCGGGCACTAGCCGAGCCTGAACGGTTGACCCCACAAGGTTTCCGAATCGTCCATGATGTTGTCGTGCACGGCCTCCAAGCTGCCTGCCGTCGCGCCAGGGACCGTGGCAAAGGTGGTCCCCGCATGAACCGCAAACCTCGCACGCGAAGTTGAACGTCAGCTGGGAATCAGCGGTGGGCCTGCGGTACGTCGGTGAGGTGGTCGGATTTGTCCAAACGGGTTCCGGCGGGGTTCAATTCGCGGCTGTTCCGGCGTCAGGAGGTCGGCACGCCCGCGCGGCGCAGTGCGTCGACGGTCGTTTCCGGTGAGGTGTTGAAGCAGAAGACCGTGCCGCTCAGCACGTTGACGATGCGTTCGAACAGCAGGGTGTGCTCCGGGATCATCCGAATCGCTCCCCCGATCATCGCGACGGCGATCGGGCCTTCGGCGAGGTGTGCGCGGAGGTCGCGCTCGGCGTCGTCGGGGTCGGTGCCGACCAAGCAGGACACGGCGTCGAAGCCGGCCGCGCGGATCGCGGCGTGGCCGATTTCGATGCGCGCGAGCAGCTTCGGTTCGTCCAGGTCCGGGAATTGGCTGTAGTCAAGGGATTTCGGATGTAGACCGATTGTCAGGATGCGGCCCGTTGCGGGTCGCGTCGACTCTTCGTGGACCATACCGAATACTCCCGTGCGTCGATTACCTTTGATTGCAAAGTTAATTTGGACTCAAAGGTATGTCAAGGAAGCGCCGAACTACGGCACCAGCAGGTACCACTCCGCGAACGTGCCCTTGATGGGCCAAGACGCCGCCATCACCTTGGCCGGGCCCATCCCGACCCATAGATCCGCCGTCACGGTTTCCCCCGGCGTCGCATCGGCGCCAACCCAGACATCCTGAGTCCGCGGCCCCGCCGACCCCACCCAACCCAGCTTCACCTGATTGCCGCACGGACCACCCAGATACCCCCGCGGCGTCACATGCGCCAGCACGTGACCGGGCCGCCACGGCGCCGCCTCCAGCGCCACGTCGATCACACCCGCACACACCTTCGCGTCGCCGAACGCGAACAACGTGGTGCCGACCGTCGTCACCTGCGGCAGCGGATCCGCCTGTGCAGGCGCCGCCGCCACACCCATGAAGACCACAGCACTCACCGCTGACACCATCCCCGCCCACATTCGCCGCGCCCTCATCACTCGATAACCCTTCCCACATAACGACATTCATGACCGCACCACTCGCACGACCACAAGAACCCCATAACCCCCGGCGATAGCGCACCATTGCGCAGCGGCAGCTGTTTCGGAGCCAGCGTAGCGAAACACCGCAGCCATGTCGGCAAGTTAAGACCCGCCTAATCGCGCTTGAAGTTCAGCTGCGCCAACCGAATTCGAGGCGACTACCGATCGTGTCAGCTCTCGGCCAACTCCTCGGCCGACTCCTGTCCTGCCGTGCTGGTGCGGCGTAGGAAGTCGGCGATCACCTCGAGTTCGGCTTCGGAGTAGCGGTCGCAGACGTCGTCCATTCGGGTGTTCATTCCGGCGAGCACCTCGAAAAGCGTGGAATTGCGTTCGCGCACCGCGCGCAGGGTGACCGCGCGGCGGTCGGTCGATTCCGTATCGCGCGTGCGCTCGATCCAGCCGCTATTCTGCAGCCGGTCGAGGATTCCGGTGAGGGTCGCCGGATGTAGCCCGGCCTGGCGCGCCAACGCGGTCGGGGTCATCGGCCCATATCGATTGACGAGGTCGAGGCAGGTCCAGTCGATGTCCCTGAGCTCGACCCGATTGCCGAACCTGCGGTTGAGCAGCGACAGCTGAATGTTCAAGTCGCGCACCGCTTCTTTGACGGCAACAGTGAGTTGCCGTCGCTGCCGCGCCACGGTCCGATCCGCTCCTGAACTCACACAGCACTACTCTCACGTCAGTTTGTATGGATTCCGTATCGTATCGCGGCGCCGGATCGTTCGATGCCACCGAGACCGGGTCGGCGCGTATTCGACGAACCCGGCCGGTCAGATCAGGCCGGTTCGACGCGGAATACCGCGATCCGATGCGCCGCCGCGGCGATCCCGTCCGGCGTGGCGGTATCGGCCAGGCCGGTGGTGACGAAGCGGTTGCCGACGCTCGCCGGGCTGGACGTCACCAGTTCGCGCAGCAATGGACGACGTTGCTCCACCGGCACTTCGACCAGGCGGGCGGTCGACGACTTACGCCCTCGGGTCAACGTGACGGTGTCCGCCTCCCGCGCGTTCGCCACCCACGCGGCCTTCGGAAAGGCCTGGAAGATGTATCGGCCGTCCCCCAGCTTGTTCACCGCGATCGGGAACGTGCGCGGGAGTCCGGTCCGTCGTCCCTTGACCGTGAGCAGTTGCATCGGCCCGAAAGCCACTCCCCTGCGCTGCAATCCGACGATGACCTTGTTGATCGTGTTGGTCATCCGACGGTGGCTGTCTGCGTTCATGGCCTGGAACCCTTCTCGGAAAGTATCACATCCGTAAACTACGGTTTCAGTATAGTATCAAACTCATACGATATTTGCTCTGGTCGGAGGTAGACATGCAAGAGGATTCGGAACGGACGAAGGTTCGCTTCAGCAGCGAGGATTCGGAACGGACGAAGGTTCGCTTCAGCAGCGGCGACACCGAGTGCGTCGGCTGGCACTATCCCGGCAGCAACGGCGCCTGCGTGGTCATGTCGGCCGGTGGTGCGGTCACCAAAGAGCCTGGTACAGACCGGTTCGCCCGCCGGTTCCACGCCGCGGGGTTCACCGTGCTCGCGTTCGACTACCGGCATCTCGGGGAGAGCGGCGGGACACCGCGCCAGGTCGTCCGAATACACGAGCAGCTCGTCGACCTGGAGGCCGCGATCGCCTACGCCGCGACGCTGCCGGACGTGGCCGCACACCGCATCGCGATCTGGGGGTTCTCCCTCTCGGGCGGTCACGTCTGGCGCGCGGCAGCCCGGAATCCGCGGCTCGGCGCGGCGATCGCGCAGACACCACTCACCGATGGATTGGTCGCGGCCGCTATGTCGGGACGTCATCAGCGGCCGCTCGCCATGCTGCGTTTCCTGAGCCGCGGCATCGTCGACGCACTCGGCGGACTGTTCGGACGACGACCACTGCTGGTGCCGCTCGCCGGAGCGCCGGGCACGGTCGCCATGCTCACCACGCCGGACAGTCGCGACGGCGACCGAGCGCTCAACCCGGGCAACAGGTATCCGGAGTGGCAGCAGGTCATCGCCGCACGCACCGGACTCCGGATCTCCCTGTACCGGCCCGGCCGCCACGCCGCTCGCATCACCTGCCCGCTGCTCGTACTCGTGGGCGACCAGGATCAGACCGCGCCGCCGGAACCCTCGGTGCGGGCCGCGCGCCGGGCAGCTCGGGCGGAGGTGGTTCGCCTGCCGGGCGGCCATTACGCACCGTTTCTCGACGCGCACGAACAGGCCGTCGACGCCGAGCTGTCCTTTTTGCAGCGGCAGTTGCTCGGTTCAGTGGGGGTGCCGGAGAACGGGGCGCGCGTGGAGTAAACGTGCCGCGTCTCGTGTTGTAGCGCTTGTCACTAACCGCGGTCCACCGCACGGAGGGAACGGGAGCCGATGAGCCTTCGTCAGTACGAGTACGCCCTGGCCGTCGCCGAGGCGGGCTCGGTGACGGCGGCCGCGGAGCTGCTGCACGTCGCGCAACCGTCGATGTCCCAGCAGATCCGCGGCCTGGAACGGGAACTCGGCGTGCAGCTGTTCGATCGCACGCCGACCGGGCTGGTGCCAACCACGGTCGGCCACGCGTTCCTGCGCGAGGCGGAGATCGCGGTGAGCGCGTCGCGGCGGGCACGGGCGACGGCGCGGGCCGGTGCCGACGAGCTGGTCGGCGAACTGGTGGTCGCGGCGCAGCTCGGGTTCGGCGCCCGGCAGCTGCCCGGTGCGCTCAGCGCGCTGCGTCGCCGCTTCCCGCGGCTGGAGGTCACCGTCTTCGAGGAGCCGAGTTCGTCCGAGCTGGATCGGCTGTGTCGTCGGGGCCTGCTCGACCTCGCGCTGATGGCGGAGTGCGAGCGGACCCCCGACGACGCCCACCACCTCGGCGACGAGGAGTTCGTGGTGGTGCTGGGCGCCGGACACCGACTGCTCGCCGCGGACCGAGTCGAGCTGCGCGAACTGGCGGGCGAGCCGTGGGTGCGGTTCGACCGGGACAGCGCGCTCGACCGCGTGCTGCTGAAGGTGTTGCGGGACAACGAGTTGACCCCGAGCACGGCTGCGCGCGTATCCCAGACGGCGACCGCCGTGCGCTGGGCCGCGCAGGGGTTGGGGGTGACGCTCGTCCCGTCCTCCGCGGTGCCGCCCAGTCACGAGCACCTCGTGCGGCCGGTGTCCCCGGCCGTGACCCAGCCCGTCATCGCCGTGGTCCGGTCCACGGTGGGCGCGGCGGAGGCAGCCCTGCTCGCACAGCTGCGTCAGGAGAGCTGGTCCCAGTCTTTCGCACCGGCGTCCTAGAAGACGGCGCCGCCCGCGTCGACGTGGATCGTGGCGCCGGTGATGTAGCTGGCCCGCGGCGAGGCGAGGAAGTAGATCGCCTCGGCGATCTCGCGTGCCGCGGCGGTCCGGGTCAGCCCCAAATCCTTTGCCACGCCCTCGTTTCCGTCCTCGCCCCACTCCGCAACCACGCCTTCGGTGCGGGTCGGACCGGGCGCGACATTGTTGACCCGCACGCCACCCTCGGCGAACTCCTTCGCCCACGTGCGGGTCAACGAGGACAGCGCGGCTTTGGACGCGCTGTAGGCCGAGGCGCCGGGGAAGCCTTTGAACGCCGCAAGCGAGGTGACGTTCACGATGCTGCCGGCACCCTGCTCGAGCATGTGCGGTACGAGCGTGGCGACCAGGAAATAGGCGCCGCGCACATTGGTGTCGAAGATCCGTTCGTAGTCCCGCAGGCTCTGTTCGACGGTGAGTGCGGTGGGGAAGGCGCCCGCGTTGTTGACCAGAATGTCGACCGGGCCGCTCTGGCGGCTCAGTTCGGCGACCGAGTCCAAGTCGGCCAAGTCGGCCGGGATGAATCGGACCGCGCCGTCCTCTTGGGCGGCGTGCTCCGCGTTCTTGCCGCGGACGACGTCGCGACCGGTGATGACAACGTCGGCTCCCGCGCGGGCCAGCAGTCGAGCGGTCGCCAGACCGATACCAGAAGTGCCGCCGGTGACCAGTGCCGTCTTGCCCTGCAATTCCATGTCCTGTGACCTTTCGTGATGCCTGAGTGTGGGAATGACTTTCAGCCCCTGGGGAATTCGCCGCCGTCGACGAAGAGATTGCTTCCGGTCAGCCAGCTCGCCCGATCGGACGCGAGGAACAGCACCGCGTTGGCGATGTCGTCGGGCTGACCGTCGCGCCCCAGCGGCGTGGTGCTGCCGGTCGGGCTCGGCGCCGCGGCGTCGTTCTCGCCCGGCGCCACGCGCGCCCACAGTTCCCGCGTTTCCTCGCCACCAGGGGTGGCGGTTTTGCCAGGAGATACCGTGTTGACCCGGACGCCGAACGGGGCCAGCTCCAAAGCCATTCCGCGGCTGTAGGATTCCAGCGCCGCCTTCGCCGCCACGTAGTGCAGGAACTGCGGCGACGCGGTGGGCACCGCGGCCGAGGAGACGTGCACGATCATCCCCTGGCGGCGTTCCCGCATCGCCGGTACCAGCAGCGAATCCAGCCGCACCGATGCCAGGAAATTCAAGTCCAAAGCCTCCTGCCACACCTCATCCGGGATGTCCGACGCGCCCTTGTACGGTTGCGCCCCACCCGCGTTGTGCACCAGGACATCCACCCCACCGAGCACCTCCCGCGCGGTCGCGGCGATCGCCTCCGCGCCGGCCCGTGTCCGCACGTCGGCCTGCACAAAAGCGGCGCCCTCCGGCACCGTGCTCGTCGCCGACCTGGCGGTCGTGAGCACCTCGGCACCCGCGTCCAGAAGTTGGCGCACGATGGCCGCGCCGATGCCGCGCGAACCCCCCGTGACCAGGGCCCGCTTCCCCGCGAATTCCCGTGTTCCCGAGCCGTTTCCGATCGTGGTCATGCCACCGGTCCTTTCGATTGCGTGATAGTCGGCCCGACGGAAAATGGACGTGCGTGAAGCGCGAATCTTCGGAGAATCGCGGTGCGCACTTCGTCGAGCTGTTTCACGGTACGTCCGGAAAAGAGCGGGAGGCAAAGACGAAATTGCAGTAGGCGGCATAGGAGATCCCTATGCCCCGCCAACTTCACCTATCGAGATACGTAAACCCTTGCTGAACAAGCAAATAGATTTTGAATTTACTTATTACCGTTGGCCTCGCCGATTTCGAAGAACTGGGCGATCACGTCTGCGGCGACCAGCCCGTTGCCTACCGTGGTATTCGGCAGGAATAGACGCCCGACGGGGCCGGGGATTTCGTGGCGGCCACCGACGACTGTGTAGCCGGTGACGGGTTGGCGTCCGGGCTGGTGGTAGTCGGTGCGACCAGCCCATCCGCTGGTGGTGCGAATCCAGTGGAAGGTCGGCGGTGTTTCGATGCCGTTGCGGGCGGCGAACCACCGCAGCGTGTCGGGGGCCGACAGGTGTGGTCCTTTTCCGAAGAATGCGCGGTCATTGGCGGGCGAGGTGCGTAATCCGACTATTCCGCCGCGCCACAGGGCGAGCGGATCAGCGGTGCCGTGGAAGGTGAGCACCGGTACGTGCACCGGCGGTCGGTCGCCGCACACGCGGTTGCTCGGCGCGGGCAGCGTGCTCGAGATCAGCGCGGCTCCGGCAAGCAGTTCGGGTGCGTCACACAGCAACCGGATCGCCATTTGTCCGCCGAGTGAGAATCCGACGACGAACACGCGCCGGGGGTTCAGCGACCAGGTCGCGACGAGGTGTTCGATCAACGCGCGAAGGAATCCGACATCATCGACACGCTTGACGCGGCGCGACAGCATCACCGCCTTGCGTGCCGAGTTCCATTCGCGCGCAAAACCATCGGGATAAACGACGACCGCGCCTCGGTGGGCAAAACTGTCGAACGATCCGCCAGCGTATCGACGGCGCACCGCGTCCCCCGAATCCCGGAACCCGTGCAGTACGAGCACCAACGGCGCGCCATCGCGCACAGTGTGCGGACGCACCAGTGTGTACGTGCGGCGTTGCTGATGCGCCAAGATTCCGCGAGTAACGAGAACATCTGCCTGACGCGAGCGCTTCCACACAACAACCGAGTGTGGTCACCGAGACGCTGATACGCCAGCATCGACACGCGCCGTACTCTGCGGCACGGGCCCGCCCGATGCGAGTGAGGTGCGCGCATGACCTCAAGGCGCCGGCGCAGCCCGGTGACCTGGCTCCATCTGCGGGTATGACGTCGGCGTTCCATTCGGTTGGCGCGGTTGTTCAAGTGCGGGCCGGGGTGGGTTTCCTAAGGTGTTTTCATGAGTCCCATCAGTAGCTCGGTGTTTCCGGTCCAGTGCGATATTCGGATACGGCAGGGCGATCTCGGTCGGGACGGGGCGGCGAGCACGGTGGGGGTGGCCCGGTGGTTGGAGGACGCTCGGATACGGGTGCGGACGCCTCGATTCGAGCGGCTCGTCGGTGCCGGCGGGTTCGGCCCGCACCAGATCATTCTTGTCAGTCAGAGTGCGGAAAGATTGGCAACCGTCTATCGCACCGACGCTGAGGTGCAGGTGCACACCGGAATTCGTCGTATCGGGCGTTCGTCGTTCACTTATGAACAAGCGGTGTTCGCCGGCGGCGAGCGGGTGGGTGGCGGCGGGGCCACGGTGTTGAATCTCGGTCCTGCGGGGCCGCTCGCTCTTCCGGAGGAGTTGATCGCGGATCTCACCGATTTGTCCGTCCCGGACTCGAGCGAGACGGCGACGACCCGTCCGGGCGCCGAGCGAGCGCAACGGGATCACTACGCGTTCTTCGCTCCGCTGCGCGCGCGGATCGGCGACGTCGACTCCAATCAGCACGTCAATTACCTCGCCCTCACCACCTGGTATGACGAGGCCGTCGCGGCGTTCACGACCGTGGCGATGGACGAGGACGGGCTGGTGCCCGATCTGTCGCCCTCGTCGTATCGAATCGACTACATCGGCGAGGTCACCTATCCCGGCGACTACGAGATCGGCGTTCGGGTCCGCTCTTTCGATGTCGACTCGGTGCGCTATGAGCTCGGAATCTTCGGCGGCGGCACATGTTTGGGCATCGCGGACGCCGTCGGCGCACGAGGCGTGCTTTCCCCGAAGTCGCTAGGACCCGGTGGTCCTCGCTGAGCGGGTGTATTCGACGGGCGTCTGGCCGTAGCGTTTTTTGAAGGCGCGGATGAAGTGGCTGCTGTCGGAGAATTGCCAGTGCGCGGCTAGCTCGGCGACGCTCGGCGGCCGGGGCCGGGTGGCGAGGGCGAGCCGGGCCTCTTCCAGTCTGCGGTGCCGGATGTAGCCGGTCACCGACTCACCCGCCATGGTGAAAGCCCGTTGCAGGGTGCGCACGGAGACGTGCAGTTCCCGGGCCAACAGCGCCGGAGACAGCTCGGGATCGGTGAGCAGGCGGTCCGCCGCTACCTTCGCCGCGTGGACGAGCGCGGGCCGCAGTTCGGGTTCGACGTCGTCGAACCGGCCCACCAGCACTGCTCTCGCCAGCTCGAGCAGGGCACCACGCGCGGCGTACACCCCTGCCGGGCCGAGGTCGGTCACGGTCGCGTGGACCATATTCGTATGGGCCAGCAGCAGGCGCATCTCGGCCGAGTCCGCCGATTCGGCGACGCTGCGGTTCCGGAGCCGTGGATCGAACGCGGCGGAGGGCAGCGTGAGGATCTGCACCGTGGTGTGTGGCGCCGCCCCGAAATGCAACGGCGGCCCGTGCCGCAGCAGGAATTGCCCGGCGGGCACCGTGTGTTCGGCGCGACCGGGTACGCCGCCCAACGACCAGATGCCGCGCCGCACCACGTACATCCGTACCTGATCGGCATAGCCGTACGGGGTGCCTGCCGTCCGGATCATGGACGCGCTGTCGAGATCGGTGATCGCCACATCGCGCACCTTCGCCACCCGGCTCCGGACCCGGAAATCACCGGTCGTGGCCTGACTGAAAGTGGGCAGCGGGAAGGCGTCGCCGACCTGCGTCTGCCACCCGTGCCGGAAGTTGTCGAAACCGCGCGAAACAGCGCCCGCGGCGGTGGAGTCCAGGGAAAACCCTCCGCGCGAGTCGCCGGCCTCTGCTCCAGTACTGTCCATCACCTGCCGATCCACTCCGTGTTCGCTGCTCAAAGCCTATTTTGGCACTCGCCCCAGTTCAAGCCCACCTGAAGTCGAGGCTCCTGGCGATGCGGTGGAGATCATGGCGTGCGGATTCCATCCAGATGGCGCGGCGGTGCACTCGCGCACGGTGCCGACCTTCCTAGGCTTCGAAGGTAGCCCGATCAGCCGATTGCGGCATTTGTACGCGGACGAGGACGCTTGTGAGCCAACAGAATTCGGACGCCTCCCTGATCGACCATGACCCAATTGTGCTGGACACCACCGGTATCGACATCCAAGGCGAGTCGGCCCGGATCCGCCGACGCGGGCCGATCGCCCGGACCGTACTGCCCGGCGGCGTTCTCGCCTGGTCGGTCACCGACGCCACCGTGCTCCGCCGACTGCTGACCGACTCGCGGGTGTCCAAGGACGCGCGGCAGCACTGGACGGCATTCACCACGGGAAAGATCCCCGCGGATTGGCCGTTGCGCTCGTGGGTCGGCGTCAACAACATGTTCACCGCCTACGGACCCCAGCACCGGCGACTGCGAAAGCTGGTGGCCCCGGCGTTCACGCACCGCCGCACGATGGCGATCCGGCCGCGGATCGAAGCGATCACCGCCGACCTGCTCGACCAGCTGTCGGCGACCCCACCCGGCACAGTGGTCGATCTGCGACAGCGGTTCGCCTACCCGGTGCCGATTCGCGTGATCAGCGAATTGATCGGCGTCCCAGATCATTTGGCCGCCCCGCTGCACGCCTGCGTGGATCGTTTCTTCGACACCTCGGACACGCGCAAAGATCCGCCGGCCAACTACCTCGAAATGCACGGGCTGGTCAGCGAACTCGTCGCCTACCGCAGAACCGAACCGGGCGACGACATCACCAGCCTGCTGACCGCCAGCTACGACGAAGACGGCACTCGGATGACCGAGAAGGAACTCGTCGACACCCTCATGCTGATCATCAGCGCCGGGCACGAGACCACCGTAAACCTGCTCGACCAAGCGATTTTCGCGCTGCTGACCCATCCGTTGCAGCGGGCTGGCCTGCTCGACGGAACGTTGGATTGGACCGGCGTGGTGGAGGAGACGCTGCGCTATCAGGCGCCGCTCGCGCACCTGCCGCTACGGTTCGCGGTCGAGGATCTCGACATCGACGGCGTGCGCATTCCGCAGGGCGACGCGATCCTCGCCTCCTACGCCGCGGCCGGGCGCGACCCCCGGGTCCACGGGCCCACCGCCGACGATTTCGATGTGCACCGCGGCACCAAAGACCAGCACCTCGCGTTCGGGCATGGTGTCCACCACTGCCTCGGCGCGCCGCTGGCCCGGCTCGAAGCGCAGGTCGCGCTGCCCGCCCTGTTCGCGCGCTTCCCGGAGCTGCGCCTAGCGGCCGATCCGACCGAGTTGCGGCCGGTGCGCAGCTTCATCTCCAACGGGCATTCCCGACTGCCGGTCTACTGCACCGGCTGAATCGATCACGTTGGGTAACAACGGGTTTCGTGCCGGTCAGCGACGCCAGAACAGATGGTGCGTCACCCCGCTCGGGCTGGGGACCCGCTCCAGATGAAAGCGGTCCGCGAGTTCGTCCGGGCTGGTCCACAGCCTTTCCCCGGCACCGAGTTCGACCGGCGCGACGGCGATGTGCAGCTGATCGATCAGGTCCGCGGCGAGGAACTCACGGACTGTGGCGACCCCACCGCCGATACGGACATCCTTGCCGTCGGCAGCCTCGAATGCCCGTGCCAACGCCTCCTTCGGCGATGCGTCGAGGAAATGAAAAGTGGTTTCACCCAGGGTGATCGAGGGCCGCAGATGGTGGGTGAGGACGAAAACGGGTGTCCGGAACGGCGGTTCGTCGCCCCACCACCCCTGCCAGTCACAGTTCTCCCACGGCCCGCGCTGTGGACCGAACTTGTTGCGCCCCATGATTTCAGCGCCGATATTGTTCCGAAAGTCGCGGGTGAAGTAGTCGTCGAGTCCATAGCTTCCGCCCGGGTCGGTCCGATTCGGCCAATGCGCGGTGCGGCCACACCAAGCGAACAACGCACTCGCATCCGCGTCCCCGAACAGCCGCTCAAAGGTCTGCCCGACGCCGGCGCCGTATCCGTCGCTGGAGATATTGAAGTTCTGAACCCGAACCAACTGTGACATCGAAACCCTTTCCGGTTGCACTCTGCAATCGGTTGGAGATTACCCATCCCCCTCCTGCGTGGCAATCAGTTTCCGACGATCTCGCACAGTCCGATGAGGCAGGAGAATCCGGTGGCTGTTGGGGCGCCGCAACTCTAGGGTCACCTCGTGCCCGAGCTCGAGAACGAAACGACCGCCCCGGAGTCCGCTGGCTCGTTGTGGGCGGAGCCGGGCACGTTGCGGGGAATGATCCAACGCGGGCGCGGCGCCTGCTACCCCGAGGCGCAGGCGGAGCCCGCGAAGGCGGGCGACCTCGTGGTCGACTGCATAGTTCACGACCCTCGATGGGACCATCAAGTCGAACAACGCCGTTGACTGTACGCGAGACTCGTCGCCGACTTGGGCGTCGAACTTCCCCGGTTACGCGCGGCATACCGCAGGCCGGCAGACCCGTACGGAGACTCCGACGCCTGGCTCGCCACCGGCGTTCTCGAACAGCTTGCCCGCCGTGGTGTCGATGGCGCGGTCACCGAACTGCGGCACTATCTGCGCTCAGGACGCGACTTCGACCAGGCGCTGGACACCCTGACCCCGTTCGTCGACCACCCCGAGGCCCACGGATTGCTCAACGAAATACTCGAGGTGGCCGACGACGAACAGCTGAGCTCCGCCCTCGTTCGGTGCGGACGGCTCCTCGATCCGTCCGCACCGCCGTGGCCGGACTGGCGGCGCGCGAGCGCCCGGATCGAGCGCGCCATCGAAGCGGCGGAGCACACCCTGGCGTCCCACGAACGACCAGCCCTCGATCGCGCCGCCAAGGCAGCGGCAGACCGCGAGCGGGTGCTGCGAGCCGCGGTCGAGGCGAACCTTGTCACCGCGGTATCGGCACCGGAGCTGACCGAAGACCGCTGGGCGGCAACGCTTCTACGTATCGCACCAAACCTACTCCAGGACAAGGAAACCCCGCGTTTCATTCAGATCGCAGTGCGCAGGGCGCTACGCGATCTCCCCGCACCGGATGTCTTGACCTGGGCGCGGACACACGCCACCTTCGACGACACCAGCGGGCGTACCGCCCTGTCTCTATTCGCCGATCACGCCGAAACATACGACGCCGCAAGGCTATTCGAGTTCCTGACCGAAGCCGTATCGCACGGCAACACCCACCTCCACGACCAATACGACCTTGTCCGCGCGCTCGGCCGTCTGAACCATGTCGCCGCCCACACGACAATCGACGCGATCTTCGACAACACGCCCTACTCGTACCTACGCATTCAGTGCGCGAAAGCGTTGAGTCGTCTAGCACCAGACTTCGCCGACAAGCGGGCCCCGGAATGCCTCGACGACTGCGAACCCGCGACCCGGGCGATCGGCATCGCGCACGCGAACACCGCGGTCCCCGCAACCCGCGAGCGCATCGGTCGCATCGCCGACGACCCGACCGAGGACGACGATAACCTGCGGGCCGCCGCGGCCGCTCTCCAGATAATCGGTCGCACTTCCTGCGGCCCGGGGGCTACCGTGCAGCCATGAAGGTCAATTCACGAATCGCTGCCGCGGCCGCACGAGCTTTCAGCTCGCCGGTCGCTGCCGCCTGACCTCTTTCCCACGCCGGCGACCGGAAACGGTCCGCTGGTGTGCGTCGGTCTCGCCATGCGCGGTCGCTTCCGGTCGAATTCACCTCGATGGAGCAACCACCATGATCACGACAGACCAAACCGTGCAGACTTTCCTCGACTTCTTTCGCGAGCGCGGGCATCAACGCACGCCGGGGGGATCGCTGATTCCCTCGCCGGGAGATCCGGTGCTGTTCACCACCTCCGGAATGCACCCGTTGACCCCTTATCTGCTGGGTCGGCCGCACCCGTTGGGGCAGCGGCTCACCAGCTTGCAGCGATGCCTGCGCACTACCGATCTCGACGAGGTCGGTGACGACACCCACCTCACCGTGTTCGAGATGCTCGGGTCCTGGTCACTGGGCGACTACGGCGGCCCGCAGAGCCTGCGTTGGGGATTCGAACTGCTGCGCGACGGCTTCGGCATCGACACGGGCCGGATGCACATCACGGTGTTCGGCGGGGACGAACAGGTCGAACCTGATTTCGAATCCTGGCGCACGTGGGAAGAGCTCGGCTTACCGGTCGAACCGACCACTGACGAGAACTGGTGGTCGAACGGCTCGAACGGGCTCTGCGGACCCGATTCCGAGATCTTCGTCTGGACGGGAAACGAAAAGCCGCAGGGCACACCGACATCCGATGATCGATGGGTGGAGGTGTGGAATCACGTCATGATGCGATACGTCCGGCATTCCGACGGCAGCCTCGAACCGATGCGCCGGCCCGGCATCGACACCGGCCTCGGCTTGGAACGGCTGGTGCGCATTCTGCGAAACACGCGGTCCGTCTTCGAGATCGACGTTTTCCAGCCCTGGCTGACCACCCTGCCCAGCATCTGGGGCCCGTTGAACGACCGGTCGCTGCGACTGCTGTCGGATCATTTGCGTTCCAGCATCGTCATCCTCGGCGACCGGGTCACACCATCCCCGTCCGGTCGCGGTCATGTACTCCGCCGCCTGATCCGCCGCACCCTGACCACGCTATGGCGCGACGATCCGACCCGCACTCTGTCCGACCTGCCGATCGAGCTGCTGGAACACACCCTCGGGCACTTCCGGCAATCCGTTCACCCACACAAGGTGCGCACCATCCTGCTCGACGAGGAACGCAAATTCGACCTGCTCCTCCAGCGGGGACGAAAGGTGCTGTCCCACACCCGCTTCACCGGGCCATTGACCGAGAACGACTACCACTACCTGCACGACACCCACGGCCTGCCCCGCGATCTCGTGGTGTACCTGAACACCGAAGCCGGTGTCAGCTGACCTTCCAGTCGCCTTACTTGTCGCCTGTCGTGTACACCAGTTCGAGGACTCCGGACGCGAAGGCGGCGCTTTTCACCAAGCGCAGGTTCACCGGCTGATCCAGCTCGGGGAACAGCGCCGCGCCCTTGCCCGTGGCCGCGGGCAGCACCCACAGCCGGTACTCGTCCACCACGCCGAGCTTGATCAGCGAGTGCATGAACTCGGTGCCGCCCGCGGCGACGAGATCTTTGCCGGGCTCGGCCTTGAGCTTGGCGATCTCCTCGGCGGTGTCACCGCTGGCGATCCGGGTCTCGGGCCAGTCGTCGGCGGATGCATCCGAAATTTATCGGTGCGGACAAGGCGGAATTCAGAGGTCGGTGATGTCGAGAGTGGTCTTCGACAGCGGGTGGCCCACACACGTCAAGATGTAGCCGTCGGCTTTCTGTTGCGGCGTAAGGCAATTCGGCTCGTTCTGCGCGACCTCGCCGCTGCGGAGCTTCAGCATGCAGTCGCCGCAGTTGCCGACCGTGCAGGAGTAGGGCATCGGCAGCCCGGCGGCGAGTCCTGCGTCGAGCAGCGTCTGGCCGGGCTCGACGACCACTGTGCCGACCGGGTGTCCGTCGTGCTCGACCGTCATCTCCTGCGGGGCGGTCGGCGCGGAGCCGGGATCCGTCCCGCTGATGTAGCGCTCGTGGTGCACCAGCTCGGGCGAAACCTCCAGACCGGTCAAAGCGCCGCGTACGGCCTCCATCAGCGGTTCGGGACCGCAAACGTAGTAGTGCGTGTCCGCGGCCGGGGACAAGCCGGTCACCCAGCGGCGCACGCCGTCCGGGTCGAGCCGTCCGTCTCGGCGGGTCAGGACGTGGGTGACCGCCAGCCGGTCGGGATTGTCGTTCGCCAGCCGCGCCAGCTGGTCGGCGAAGATGACCTCCTCCGCACAGCGGCTGCTGTAGAGCAGCGCGATCCGGGCGCGGGCCGTCGGATCGGCGAGCAGGGTACGGATCATGCTCATCATCGGCGTCACGCCGCTGCCCGCCGCGACCAGCACGAGCTGCGCCGGGAGCTGCGGCTCGAGGTGGAACGAGCCCGCCGGGCCGCGCACCGCGAGGCGATCCCCGATCCGGAGACCGCGGTGCACATGGGTCGAGAATCGGCCGCCCGCAACGTGTTTGACCGTCAACTCCAGACGGTCGCGGCCGGGCGCCGACGAAGCCGAGTAGGCCCGTCGCTCCTGGCGGCCGTCGATGTCGGCGACGAGGGTGAAGAACTGGCCGGGGTGGAAATCGAACGAACCCGGACTGTCGACGTCCGTCAGCACCAGGGTGACCGTGGTCGGCGTCTCCGTGCGAATCTCGGCGATCCGCACCTCTCGCAACGGGTTGTTCGTCGCGCTGTTGTCGGCAGGACGTCGGCGACCGGTCTCGATGTCCTCGTAGCCCTCCTTCTCCAGTCCCGAACGGTAAGCGCGGTTCATGATCAGCCGCACCAACCGGTTCATCCCCGGAATGGCCCCGATGGCCTTCAGCAAGAACGCGGGCGGACCCCCCTTCGCGGTTGTCGAATTGGCGGTGAGGTGTTTGCCCGCCAGCGCCATCAGGTCCGGCACCGCACCGCGATCGACGAGTGCGCCCGGCGTCCACAGCCGCGAGCGCACCACCGCGTCGCTGCCGAGCACCTCGGCATCCTCGACGTCGATGAGAAGCGCTGCCTGCGGGGCCATCCCGCGCAACGCCAGCGTTTCGAGCAGCGCGGGATCGTCGGTGATCGAACCCCGGCCGCGGACGTGCAGCACGCCACTGCGTCCCGGAACCAGCGCGGCGAACGAGAGCTGATCGTCCTGGAGCAGATTGTGCAGCGTGTCGGCGCGCTTGTTGCCCTTACGATCTGGGATGAGCAGCGTCCGGCCGTCGAGTATCCGCGCCACCGCCTGCCGATCCCCGCGCGGGCTGGTGTCACTCCCACCGGACGAATCCCACGAGGACAACGCGAGAAACGGTGCCGCGGCGAGGAATTCCGCGACGCCGGGCCGCACCAGCGGGCCGACACCCTCGACACCGACAGCCTGCGCCGCTGGGATGGGCGGCTGCCACAGGCGAGACCGCAGGACCGCCTGGGCGCAGTGCACGTACGCCTGCTCGATGTCGACGGTCGTCTGCACGCCCTTGCGCGCGGCCACCGATCCATTGACGCGCAGCACCTCCCCGATACCGGGCAATAGGAAGAAGAACGAGACCGGACCTTGTGGATCGCCGGCCCCGTTCAGCGAGAACGAGATTCGCGTCTCCGACTGCACTCGCACGAACCCTGGCGCGCCGCCGATGAAGGTCGTCCGGCTGACACCATCGACGTCCCGATAGCCGAAGGCCGCGATCGGACAGTGCGCGAGCACCGCCCGGCAGCCCTCGTCGAGCGCACCGAGCTCCTTGAGCATGATTATCGGCGCCGGACGTCCTACGGTTGCCTCGACCTGCGCCACGGTCGTGAGCCGGTGCAAGGCCCGCGAATTGCCGGTCACGTCTCCCGAGTCGGTGATGGACATGTTATCCCAGGTCATGACACTATTGTGAACAATTGCTCACCTTTTGGCTACTCGCTTTTACCGCTCACCTGGAGGTCCCGAATGCCGTCGGCCGGCCGCCGTCTCGACCCACGTCGCAAGCCCCGCCAGGTGCGCGCCGAGCTCACCCGCGAACGCATCCTCACCGCGGCTGCTCACATTTTCACCGAGCACGGCTACGCCGCGGGCACCACGAACCGCATCGCCGAACGCGCCCGCATCTCCATCGGCTCGCTGTACCAATACTTTCCGAACAAGGACGCCATCCTCGCCGAACTGCTGGTCCAGCACATCGACCGCGGCCGGTGGACCCAGGCCGACCAGCTCGACCTATCCCCCGGCAGCCTGCAGACGACGGTCCGGGCGCTGGTCCGCGATGCCATCGACAACCACCGCGACGACCCGAAGCTGCTGCGGATCATGATCGAGGAAGCGCCGCTGTCCCAGGAGCTACTCGACACCGTCGACCGGCACGGGCAGCTCCGCGTCGGTCAGCTGCGCGAACTACTCGCCCGGCACCCCGATGTGCGCGTGCGCGATCTCGACACCGCGGCGGAGCTGATCCTGTTCACGGTGGAGGTGAACACGCACAAGCTCATGGCCGATCCACGCGGCATCGCGATCGAGACGGTGGAGAACGAGTTGGTGGACATGGTGACCCGGTACCTGCGCGGAGATCAGTAGCGGCGCGGCCGGCCGCTTGATCGGGTCGGCCGACCGCGCGCCAAGTGGCAATCAGAGGGTGAGGACGAGCTTGCCCTGGAGGTGACCGGCGTCGAGCAGCCGGTGCGCGTCGGCGATGCGGTCGAACGGGAACGTCTCCTGCACGTGGACCCGGAGCTTGTCCTGCTCGACGAGGTCGACGAGACCTCGCAGGGCGACCGGATCGGGGTCGACGGCGACGCCGCTGAAGCGCATGCCTGCCGCCTCGTACCTGGCGGCGAGCTCCGGATCATCCTCGGCGACCGCGGTCACCAGGTGACCGCCGGGGCGGAGTACTTCGAGGGACCGTTCGACGGTGTCGCCGCCGATCGTATCGAGCACGAGGTCGATGTCGCGGACCGCCTCGGTGAAGTCGACCGCCGTGTAGTCGATCACCTCGTCGGCGCCGAAGTCCTCTACGAACTTTCGCTTGCTCGCGCTGACGGTCGTGATCACGTGCGCGCCAAACGCTTTCGCGATCTGGATCGCGACGTGGCCGACCCCGCCGCCACCGCCGTGCACCAGGACGCGGTCGCCCTCGGTCACGCCGCCGAGGTCGACGAGGCCCTGCCACGCCGTCAACCCGACAACCGGCAACGCCGACGCCTCGACGTGCGAGAGCGACGCAGGCTTGGGTGCCAGGTGCAACGCCGGCGCCGAAACGAACTCGGCGTACGCGCTCGCCGCCCGCGGGAACAGCGGCATCCCGAACACCTCGTCGCCGGGCCTGAACCGCCACGTCTGCGGCGCCCGCTCGACCACGCCACTGATGTCCCAGCCGAGGATGAACGGCGGCCGGCCGATCAGCGGGAACTCGCCGGCGCGCAAGCGCGCCTCCAGCGGGTTCAGCCCGATCGCCGCGACGCGGACGAGCACCTCGGTCGGGAGCGGCTGGGGCTCGGGCGCGTCCACGACGGTGAGTACCTCGGGACCGCCGAGCTTTACGGCCTCAGCGAGGGCCCGGTGCGGCACGGCGAGCTGGTCGAGCTGATCGGCGGCATCTCCCGCAAAATGCTGACCCAGACGCTCCGGCGACTCGAGGCGCACGGACTCGTCCGCCGCCACGCCTACGCCGAGGTGCCGCCCCGCGTCGAGTACGAACTCACCCCACTCGGAATGACGCTGATCGACCCGATCCACATGCTGACCGAGTGGGCGAGGGCAAACGGCGAAGCGGTGCTCGATGCCCTCGACACCGACCCTGCCGCCGATAGTCCAGCGTGAGCGGGCCTAAGTCCTTACTGCCATGCCTATTTGCTGACGTCGGTGCCGAAGTACTTCTCGGAAATCTTCGCCAGCGTGCCGTCTGCGCGCAGGGTGTTCAACGCCTTGTCGACGTCGGTCATCAGCGCGTCACCCTTGCGGGCCGCGAGCGCTTGCAGGCTGGCGGCGCCGGTTTTGCCCGCGATCCGCACGCTGGTATCGCCGGTCTTCTTGGTGTATTCGGCGACGGCTAGGTTGTCGTTGACGACGGCGTCGACGCGGCCGATCTTCAGCAGCTGGATGGCCTGCACAAAGCCTTCTACCGCTTCGATTTTCGCGCCCGCGTTCGTGGCGACCTTGGCCCAGGTGGTGGTGGCGGACTCTGCGCAGGTCTTGCCGTTGAGGTCGGCGAGCGAGGTGATGCCGTTGGTGTCCGTTCGGGTGACGATCACGCCCTCGGAGAAGGTGTACGGCTGCGACAGCGCGTATTTGACCTTGCGCTCGTCATTGACCGTCACCTGGTTGGCGATGAGGTCGAACCGTTTCGACTCGAGTCCGGCGAAGATCGCGTCCCACGGAATCTGCACGAATTCGACTTTCTTGCCGAGCTTTTCGGCGACCGCCTGGACTACCTCGATGTCGTATCCGGTGAGCTTGCCGTCCGAACCCTGGTAGCTGAAGGGGGAGTAAACCCCTTCGGTGCCGATCTTCAACACGTTCGGATCGCCACTGCCGCAGGCACTTAGCCCGCTAGCAGCGACGACGGTGAGCATGACGGCGGCAAACAGCTTGCGGCGCAAGGGACACCCTCTCTTCGGTGTGCGGACAGTAGATATGTCCACAGCCCGCGCAAAGCGACCCAGGCGCGACCTGCTCGACAGTATCCCCATCACGGTGCACCGAGTGCCGGTATGCGGAATTGGGCCTCGTTGGGCTCATCGGCACTTCGACAGTGTTGACAGAACGGCCTACCTGTTCTCGGCGCGGGCCGCACCCACGTCGGCTCCCCTCCGGGCGACGTGAGTTGGACACACACCTGTGTGGTTCGTACGTTCGTGGCAGTGCGTATCCCCCCGGTAAGCGCATACCGAACACCAGCGTCATCGACGGTCGGCGACCGGGCAAGCACTGCGGTCACTTTTCCCGCGATAACAGCTGGTCAAAGCCTGTTTCGGATGTTTCGAAAGCGAAGCGGGAGTAGCCCGGCACCAGCGGCGTCATTGCGCGGGGACAGGTCGGTCGACCAACTTGAATCCCCTGGTCAACCCATGTTTCATCTTTCGGAAACGAACGGGCGGGTACGGTACGCCCGTGGATACGGAAGCAACCGAGACCGCGGGCATGAACCCGCGTGAGGTCCTGGCCGAGTCCTTCGCACAGCTGTATACGGCCGCAGGCGAGCCGCCACTGGCCCGGCTGGCGGCCGAGGTGTCGGAGGTCCAGCGGCGCAGGTACCACGGGGCGGTCCCGATCAAAGTGACGGGTCCGAGGATCAGCGAGTGGCGCAACGGACGCCGGGTTCCGGCTCGGTTCGATGCTTTTCAGCTAGTGCTCGAGGTTCTCGTCAAGAACGCCCGCAGCAGGTCCGTCCCCGCGCCCCGGCCCGGGATGTACGAAATGCGGTGGTGGTCGCAGCGATGGGAGCACGCACGCTCCGCCACGTCCGCCGGTGGGGGCAACGACAAACCGGCTGACACCACTGTGCCGACGCCGTCGAAGTGTCCCTATTTGGGCCTCGCCCCCTACGAGATCGAGGACAGCGACCGATTCTTTGGTCGGGGTAAGCATATTTCCGAGCTGGTCGCGGTGACCAGAGCTGCCCTATCGCAGTCGTCCGACGGTGCGATCGTCAGCTTGATCGCGGCCTCCGGTGCCGGCAAGTCCTCCTTGCTGCGAGCGGGTCTGGTACCAGCGACCCAACAAGGCCTGCTGCGACTCGAGCCCGGGGAGACGTGGTCGACCATCCTGCTCGTACCGGGCCGAGATCCGCTCACGGCCCTCGGCGACCAGATCCAGCAGGCCCTCGATGCGACGGACCGGGTACTGGTCGTGGTCGACCAGCTCGAGGAAATCTTCACGCTGTGCACGGACGAGGACGAACGCGCCGCCTTCATCACGGCACTGGCGGCGGCATCGACTCCGAAGCCGGGCGACTCGACCGCCCGCTGTGCCGTCGTGGTCGGCGTGCGCGCCGACTTCTACTCGCACTGCCTCGGATATCCGGAACTCGCGAATTCGGTGCAGCGGCGGGCCATGGTCCTGCGGCCGATGAACCTCGGCGAACTCCGTGACGTGATCTTGTCGCCCGCACGGTCCGCCGGATTGCGAGTGGAACCCGCGCTGGTCGACATGATCCTGCACGACTTCGGCGCGGTCAGCGGAACCAAACAATCGCTGGCCACACCCGCCTCCATGCCGCTGCTGTCACATGTCCTTGCCGCCACCTGGCGACAACGGGAAAACGGAGTGCGGCTGACAGTCAAGGGTTATCGGAACGCAGGCGGCATCTCGGGCGCGGTCACCGTCACCGGCGAGCAGGCGTGGGCTCGGCTCGACGACGCGAGCAAGCTTGTGGCAGAAGATCTGCTGTTACGGCTGGTCCATGTCGGCGACGATGCCGCGGATACCCGTCGTCGCGTTCCCATCGATGAACTCATCAGTCATTCCAACGACCCGCGGGCCACCCGCGCGGCGTTGGAGGTGTTCACCGATGCCCGGCTGGTGACGATCGACGCGGAACTGGTCGAGTTCACGCACGAAGCGGTGATCACCTCATGGGACCGGCTACGGAAACTCATCGATGCCGACCGCAGCGGCAACATCGTGCGGCAACGTCTGGAAGAGGCCTCGAAGGAATGGGATTCGGCCGGACGGGACAAGCAGCTGCTTTACACCGGTCATCGCCTGGGCCAAGCCGTCGAGTGGAGCGAAGCGGCACGCTCGCGGCAGCAGCTGGCGGGACAGGCGAGCGAGTTCCTGTCCGCTTCGCAACGTCATCGGCAATGGGTTACCAGACTCAAAGTCGCCGCCATCGCAGCGCTGACGATCCTGATGATCGTCGCGACCACCTCGGCGACGTATGCCGTTCGGCAGGCCAGGGTTTCGGCGGAGCAACGGGACAACGCGATATTCACCTCGCTATTGGCCCAAGCCGACGACGTCCGGGCCAACGATCCCAATCTGGCCGCGAAGCTGATTCTGGTCGCCCACCAATTGCGCCCCGAGGACCCGCGGATCTATTCGCGCTTGCTGGCCGCGCAGAACTACCCGATGGCCGCGTCACTGCCCGGGCATACCGGTGCCGTGTACATGGTCGCGCACAGCCCGAATGGTCGAGTCTTGGCCTCGGCCAGTAATGACAGCACCGTACGACTATGGGACACCACTGATCCCGCCAACTACCGTCCGCTCGGTGCGCCGTTGCCCACCCAGCAGGGGTGGGTCAGTTCGGTCTCTTTCTCGAACGACGGTCAATTCCTCGCGGCCGGTACCGAGAGTGGCGTGATCTATCTGTGGAACGTGTCCGACCCGGCGCAGCCGCGGCCGATAGGCGCACCGATCGATGCGGGCTGCAGTTCGATCTTCACCGTTGCCTTCGACCCGCGCCTACCGATATTGGCCCTGGCCTGTCGGGATGCGACCATCCGGTTGTGGAGTATCAGCGAGCATCCGACGTTGTCCCGGGTGATCAGCGGCGCCAAGAACGCGGTGCGCACTCTCGCGTTCAGCCCTGACGGGCATCTCTTGGCCGCGGGCGGCAATGACACCACGATCAGCCTCTGGGACGTGACCGACCCGCTGACTCCTACCTCGCTCGGCCCGCCGCTGACCGGATTCACCGACATCAGCCATTCGGTGGCGTTCAGCCCGGACAGCCGTCTGCTGGCCGCCGGAAGCGATGATCACACGGTAAAGCTCTGGGACGTAACAGCTCCCGCGACGCCCGTGCTTGTTGGTCCGGCTCTGGCCAACCAGACGGGCCCGGTCTGGTCGGTGGCGTTCGGCCCGGATGGCACCCAGCTCGCCGTGGGTAGCTGGGACGGAACGATCAGCATCTGGGATGTGGCCAACCCGGCGGCACCGATTCCGGCAACAGAGCCGCTGGCCGACAACAGCGGTGTCAACAGTGTGTCCTTCGATCCGGTTCGGGGCATCCTGGCGTCCGGCAACCAAGACGGCATGGTGCGTATCTGGTCGCTGCCCAAGGCGCATATCGCGGACCAGCAGGCCGGGGTCGCGATGGCCGCGATCAGTCCCAATGGATTGCATCTCGCCTTGAAATCTCGCGAGGCGGGTGTCCTGAAATGGGACAGCCCGAACGGGTCGACGCAATGGCGGCGTGATCAGTACCCCATCCCCGGAAACAGCCCCATCTTGACCATGGCCGTGAACCCCCGCGGATCTGTGCTGGCCGAGGCCGCTTCCGGTAGCGGCAATATCACCCTCTGGAATCTGGCCGATGCGGCACGCGCACGCACGCCCGGCGCCATCCTGCCCACCCAGAGTAAGTACTTCACCGGGCTCGCCTTCGACAACAACGGCCTGCATCTCGTCGCCGGGGACACCGATCAGTCGATGACCATCTGGGATCTCACCGATCTGAGCCGACCGGTACCCCTCGGCAAGGTGTCGGCCGAGGGCGCCAGCTGGATCACCACCGCGATCTTCGATGCGGACGACCGCATGCTGGCCGCCGGAACGGCCGACGGCAGAATCTGGCTGTGGGACGTCAGCGACCCGGCCCACCCCAAGCAGCTCGGGCAACCGTTGACGGTCGGTTACCCCGCAGTGAGTGCCCTCGCGTTCGGCCGCCAAGGCCACCTGCTGGCCGCGGGCAGTCAAGATGGTTCGATTCAACTCTTCGATCTCGCTGATCCGGCTCATCCACTACGGCAGTCCACGCTGGCGCCAACAGGAGCACCCTCGGAAATATCCTCAGTGGCATTCAGCCCGGACGGTCGGATGCTGGCGGCGGCCAGCAATAACGCCGGAATCCAGCTGTGGGACACCGCGGATTCGGCCGAGGTCAGTGCCATCGGGCGTTCGATCGTGCCGGTCCGGCCAACCCGGTGGAACCTGCAGTTCGCGCCCGACGGTCGCAGCCTGGTGGCAGTGGGCCAGAACGGGGGCGCCTACTCCTGGGACCTGGACCCGGATACCGCGGTGGCAGGCATGTGCGCGGCGGCGCGGGCTACGTTGACTCGGCAATGGTGGGAGCACTACCTGCCTGCGGTGCCATTCCGGTCGGATGTGTGCTAGCCCTCACTACACGACCGCTGACCCCCGCTGGACCGCTATGGTCGTTCGATATGGCGACCGAGACAGACTGGTATCGAGAGCTGCTGGACATCGAGCACGGGCTGTTGTCCCGAGTGCCGGAATCCGCGCCGCAACCGAGTCTCGATCGAGTCAGCGCCCTCACCGATCTGATGGGCGGCACGCACCGGGCCTACCCGGTCGTGCATCTGACCGGGACGAACGGGAAGACGTCCACCAGCCGGATCACCGAAGCGGTGCTTCGGGCTCATGGATTGAAGACAGGCGGTTTCACGAGCCCGCACCTGCAATCACTGACCGAGCGGGTCACCATCGATGGTCAGCCGCTTTCGGCCGAACGTTTCGTGCGGACCTACCGCCGGGTGCAACCCTTCATCGAGCAGGTCGATCGCACGCAACCGCTGACAATGTCCTATTTCGAGGCGTTCATGGGCGTGGTGTTCGCCGCTCTGGCGGAAGCGCGAATCGACGTGGGGGTTATCGAGGTCGGGCTCGGCGGTGCCTGGGATGCTACGAACGTCGTGGATTCGGTGGTCTCGGTCATCACCCCGATCGATCTGGATCACCAGAAGTTTTTGGGCTCCACCCCCGCCGAGATCGCCACGGAGAAGGCCGGGATCATCAAACCGGACAGCACCGTCGTGATCGCCCGCCAGCTCGATGAGGTGCGGCCCGTGCTGTCCGCTCGGGTGGCCGAAGTCGGCGCGACCGCATGGTGGGAGGACAGGGATTTCGCCGTTGCAGCCCGCACCGCCACCGACTTCGGGCAGGTACTCGACGTGCGGCTGCCGTCAGGCAGCACGTTCGGCGAACTAGAACTGCCGTTGCACGGCCCGCACCAGGCGCAGAATGCCGCGGTCGCCTTGGCCGCCGCCGAGGCTTTTCTTCGGCCGAAAACAGAACTCGACCTCGACCTCGTTCGGGCGGGGATAGCGTCGGTGACCTCACCCGGTCGGCTGGAGGTGGTCGGCTCGACACCGTTGACCGTGCTGGACGCCGCGCACAACCCGGCGGGAGCGCGCACTACCGCGCGAGCACTGGCCGACGCGTTTCCCGGCATCCACTTCGTCGGCGTCGTTTCCATCATGGGAGACAAGGACGTCGCAGGCATTCTGCGCGCGCTGGAGCCGGTGTTGGACAGCATCGTCGTCAGCGTGAACGCCAGCGCGAGGGCACTGCCTGCCGCCGACCTCGCCGTCATCGCCACGCAGATCTTCGGTAAGCAGCGCGTGCACACCGAAGCGACACTGGACCGCGCGATCGCGGCCGCGCAACAGCTTTGCCCGGCAACCGATGGCGGCGTGCTGATCACCGGATCGATCGTCACAGCGGGCGAGGCCAGAACCCTGTTGATCTGATCGCGCGATCGCTGCTCAGAACGGGTAGGTCGCGGGCCTGCGCTGCATAGTGATCCATCGGGTTTCGGTGAACGCCTCGAGGTTCGCGGCAATGCCGCCGAACCGGCTACCGGTGCCCGACGCACCGAATCCACCGAAGGGCGCGACCGCTTCACCACCGACGGTCTGATCGTTGATGTGCACTATCCCGGTGGGGATGCGCTCGGCGAGCTCGAGGCCGCGCGCCGCGTCCGCGGTGACGATGCCGAGACTGAGTCCGTAGTCATTGCCTGCCGCGAGCCGCACTGCCTCGTCCACGCCGCGGAACGACAGCACGGGGGCGACCGGGCCGAATACTTCCTGCGTGTAGACCGGCATCGTCTCCGATACCCCGGCGAGCACGGTGGGGCGATAGAACAGGTCGCGGTACTGCCCGCCGGCCACCAGCTTCGCCCCCGCATCGACCGCCGAGGTCACCAATTCGTGAATCTTGTCGCGTTGTCCGGCGTCGATGACCGGCCCGAGTGCGACCTGTTCGGTGGCCGGGTCCCCTACGGGGAGAGCGTCGGCCTTGGCGGCGAGTCGCTCGACATAGTCATCGAGCAGGCTTTCGTGCACTAGATGACGGCCAGTCGCCATGCAGATCTGACCCGAGTGCAGGAACGCTCCCCATGCACCGAGACCAACCGCCGCATCGAGATCGGCATCGTCCAGGACGATCAACGCCGAATTGCCACCGAGTTCTAGATGCGCTCGCTTGAGGTGGCGGGCGGCCAGCTCGCCGACGCGGCGACCGACCGCTGTCGAACCCGTGAACGAGATCACCGGCACCAACGGATCGACGATCAACGCCTCGCCGATCTCGGCACCACCCGGCAGCACATGCAGCAGCCCCTCGGGCAGCCCGGCCGCCTCGAAGATCCGCGCGAGCACCACGCCGCCGGAGACCGCAGTACGCGGATCCGGTTTCAGCAACACGGCATTGCCGAGGGCGAGAGCGGGGGCGACCGAGCGGATGGCGAGGGTGAGCGGGAAGTTGAACGGCGCGATCACCCCGACAACCCCCACTGGCACGCGCCGGCTCATCGAGAGCCGGTCGTACTCGGTGGGCAACAACACTCCCGGCGGCGTCGAGGCCAAAGCGGCCGACTCGAAACATTCCTGCGCCGCCGCTTCGGTTTCCACGGCGGCCTTCCCTGGCACCGATCCCGCCTCGCGGATCAGCCAGTGCCGCAGGTCGGCGGCGTGCTTGTGAAACAGATCGCCGGCCCGACGCAGCACGGCGGCCCGTTCGGTGAATGGACGAGCAGCCCACGCATGTTGGTTCGCGGCCGCGGATCGCGCCGCCGCGGCGACGTCATCGACCCGGGCCGCACCCGTGCGGCCGATTTCGGACCCGGTGGCCGGTTCGATCACCGGGACGGTCACGTGCGCCGCACGCCAGCCGTCGCTGAAGATCTGGCCTGTCCAGGTCACCGGGTCGAGGAAATCAAATTCTGTGGGCACGAGGTGAGATCCTTAGCTTTGGAAAGTTGATTCGTGGGAATGATCTCACAGCGGATACCAGCACCCGAACTGCCGCTCCGCTACGGGGTTTCGTGGTTCGGGCCGTAAAGCCGGGCGACGTCGGGAGAGTCGAGCCAATTGGAGTAGGTGGGCGACTTCGGCCAGCCGTCGGGTGAATCCTGCCATTCCTCTTGGCGGCCCCAGGGGAGGATGTCGATCAATGCGAAGGTGTAGCTGAGCTGCTCGGTGCCGCGGCCGTTGGTGTGCCAGGTGCGGTAGACCTTGTCGCCGTCGCGGAGGAAGACGTTCACCGCGAAGCCCGCACCGGGTGGCGCGTCGACGTCGGCGCCGAACGAGCTTTCCGACGACGAATACCAGTCCATTGTGTTGCCGACCTTGGCCTTGTACGCCAATGCCTCGTCGATAGGCCCGTTGGTGACGATCACGAAGCGAGCATCGTAGTTGTCCAGGTGGCCCAGGCGGACGTACTGCGACGTGAGCCCTGTGCAGCCGCCGCACTGCCACTCCGCGCCGTCGGACCACATGTGGTTGTAGACGATGAGTTGGGAACGCCCATCGAACACATCGACCAACCGGACTGGGCCGTCCGGGCCGATCAGTGTGTAGTCCGGGAGCTCGACCATCGGCAGTTTGCGGCGTTGGGCGGCGATGGCGTCGAGTTCACGAGTGGCGGCCTTCTCCCGTATCCGGAGTTCGTCGAGCGCGGCCTGCCAGGTCCGCTGATCGACGACGGGGGGCAAGGGGCTGGTGGTCTTCTCGGTCACGGTTTCCTCCAGGCTCGGATCGAACTGCTCTGATGTAGTGACCCGACACTGCCCCGAAAATCATCGCAGTCGAACCGAATCGGTCGGACGGTCTGCCGACGACCCGTGGTCGACGCACAGCAGGTGCTGAATCGTGGCCGGCCGCAGCGGTCTCTGCTAGCGTCGATACCTAGCAGATCTAGGTATCGGAGTCCGATGCATATCGACAAAGACTTGGTGGCGGCGTCGGCGACGCCGCTGGTACTCGGGATACTCGCCGACGGCGAGTCCTACGGGTACGCCATTCTCAAACGGGTCAACGAGCTGTCCGGCGGGCGTATGCAATGGACCGACGGGATGCTCTATCCGCTGCTGCACCGGCTGGAACGGCTGGGCCATGTGACGTCGACCTGGCAGTCCGCCGACAGTGGGCGGCGGCGCAAACACTATGCGATCACCGACTCGGGCCGGGCCGCGCTCGCGGAACGCCGCACCCAATGGGCCGTCGTGGCCGAGGCACTCGGACAGGTCTGGCGCAGCGTCGAGCAGCCGCCGACCGCGGCGAAGGGATGGGCGTGATGAGTACCGATGCCGAGCTGGAATCGCAGATCGGACAGTGGCGCGGCTATGTCCGGCGGCATCACGCGATATCGGCCGCCGACGTCGAGGAGATGGAAGATCATCTGCGCGAGCAGGTTTCGGATCTGACCGGCGCCGGACTGGCATCCGACGAGGCGTTTCTGGTCGCGGTCAAACGAATGGGCAGCGTGGACTCGATCTCCCGCGAGTTCGCGCGCGAACATTCCGATCGGCTGTGGAAACAGCTGGTACTGCTGCCCGCCGAACCCGAAGGCGGGCACGCCCGGCCCAAGCGTGAGTTGCTCGTCGTGCTCGCTCTGGCCGTCATCGCGGCGCTGACGTTGAAGGTCGGCCTCGCGGTACTCGATGGTGCCACGGCAGCGCGCAATGTGAGCCTGTTCGTATTACCGTTCCTCGCTGGCTATTTCGCGTGGAAGCGGCAGCTGACGCCGCGCCTCGCCGCCGCGTTGCTGGTGCCGTTCGCACTCGCCGCCATCGTGCTGAACGTTTTTCCCTTCGACCCGGATGGATCGACCGAGATCATCGCCGCGATCCACGCGCCGATCGCGCTGTGGTTCGTCGTCGGCCTCGGCTACGTCGGCGGGGAATGGCGATCCGACCGGCGCCGAATGGATTTCATCCGATTCACCGGCGAATGGATTGTCTACCTCACCCTGCTCGCCTTCGGCGGCGGCGTACTGATGGCGCTGACGGTCAACGCGTTCGGCACGCTCGACGTGAACATCGAATGGGTCATTCAAGATTGGGTGATGCCGTTCGGCGTGGCGGGTGCGGTGATCGTCGCGGCCTGGCTGGTCGAGGCCAAACAGAACGTGGTGGAGAACATCGCCCCGGTGCTCACCCGCGTGTTCACTCCGCTCACGGTCGTGATGTTGCTCGCGCTGCTGGTGGCGTTCGCGGCCAACCGCAGCGTCATCGACATCGACCGCAATCTGCTGATCCTGATGGACCTGATCCTCGTGGTGGTGCTCGGATTGCTGTTGTACGCGATCTCCGCGCGCGATCCGCACGTCTCCCCCGATACCTTCGACTGGCTACAACTGATCCTGGTCGTCAGCGCCCTCGCCGTCGACGTGGTGATGCTGGCCGCAATGCTCTCGCGCATCGCGGAATTCGGCTTCACCCCGAACAAGACAGTGGCGCTCGGCATGAACCTGGTGCTGCTGGTGAACCTGGCATGGTCGGTCCGGCTCGGCTTCGGATTCGTCCGTGGCCGACGCGGATTCGCCGACGTAGAACGCTGGCAGACCCAATACCTGCCGGTTTACGGCGCCTGGGCCGCAGCCGTAATCATCGCACTACCACCGATTTTCGACTTCGCCTGATCGCGAATCCGGTTGGCGCACTTGCCTGCCTGCCGAGTTCGTACGCGCAACCGACGTCGGGGTCAGCCAGCGGCGCCCAGAATGTCGAGGGTGGCTGCGACGATGCTGTCGGTGTCGAGGCCGTGGTAGCGGTATACCTCGTCGAGAGAGCCGACCTGCCCGTAGCGCGTCACGCCGAGGTCGATGTGATGTACCCGGTTGATTCCGGACAGGAAGGACAGCGTGTGTGGGTGGCCGTCCAGGACGGTGACCATCGGTGTGGCCCGGCTTGCCGGGAACAGCTGATCCAGGATCCAGCTGTCGCCATGGCCGCGGCCCTGCCTGGCCTGCATCGCCTCGAAGAGCAGTCCGGGGCTGGTGACGCAGACGACGTCGGCCACGACTCCGGCCGAATCGAGACGCTCGGCGGCCGCCGCCGCCTCGGTCATGACGGCACCCATCGCAACGATGGTGACGACCGCGCCGTCGCGTCGGCGCAGCGGATATCCGCCTGCGACAACCTGTTTGCGGCGCCGTTCGCGGGCGGCGGGATCGGTGGGCACCTCGGCGAGGTGCTGCTCGACCGGTCTGGTCGACAACCGCAGATACGCCGAGGTCCCGTCCGGCCGGCCCAACCGCGCCAGACTGGCCAGCAGCGTCCATTCCACGTCGATGGCGAACGCGGGCTCGTAGCAGATCAGGCCCGGGGTCTCGATGCCGATCGACGGCGTCGTAATCGATTGGTGGGCACCACCTTCGGCGGCGAGGGTGACGCCGGACGGGGTCCCGATCAGAATGGACTGACCGCCCGCGTAGATGCCGTAGGTCCACGGCTCCAGCGCGCGTTCGACGAACGGGTCGTAGAGCACTCCGATCGGGAACAGGGGCTGGCCCCAGCGGCTCCAGGTCGCGCCGAGTTCGCTGATGAGTCCGACCAGATTCGTCTCGGCGATACCGAGTTCCATGTGCTGGCCGGTGGGTTGCTCGCGCCACCGCACCAGGGTTTCGGCGTCGTCGGCGAACCAGTCGTGCCGCTCGGCGGTCGACCACACGCCGACCTTGTTGATCCAGCCCGCCAGATTGGTGGTGGAGCTGACGTCGGGGCTGACGGTGATCACGCGTCGCGCCAGTTCCGGTGCCGCGCGGGTCAGATCGAGCAGCGTTCGCCCCAACGCCGCCTGGGTGGTGGCGGTACCTTTCGGCGTGCGGCCGAAATCCCCTGACACAGTGGGCGGTTCGGTCACGTTGACGGGCTCGCGACGCAGCCGCGCCGCGGTGTCCGCGCACAGCTGGGCGGCGGGACTGTCGTCGCCGAACCGCTCCCAAGGCTGCTGCGGATCCCGGCCCAGTTCCGCGGCGAGGGACTCGTACTCGGCCACCGACAGCAGCGACGAATGGTTCTGCGGATGCCCCTGCGTCGGCAGTCCATAGCCTTTGATGGTGTAGGCGATGATCACCGTCGGGCGGGTGTCGTCGATCTGCGCATAGGCGTCGATCAGGGCCGGCATGTCGTGCCCGCCGAGGTTGCGGATCGCCGCCAGCAGCGTCGAATCATCCAGTCCAGCAATCAATTCCGCCAGCTGCGCATGATCGGCGCCACTGCCGGGCAGTCGGCGCCGCAACTCGTCGGCATCGCAGCGCAACAATCGCTGGTACTCGGGGTTGGGCATGTCGAGGACCCGGGTACGCAGCGCCGGACCGCCGGGGCGGGCGAACAACGATTCCAGCAGGCGTCCGAACTTGACGGTGAGCACCTGCCAACCGGCGGCAGCGAACATCGCCTCCAGCCGGCCCGCGGCCATATTGGGCACCACCCGGTCCAGGGACTGGCGGTTCAGATCGACGATCCACACGATCTCACCGAGATCGACGTTGCCGGGATCGACAATGGCCTCCCACACCGCGCCCTCGTCCAGTTCCGCGTCGCCGACCAGGGAGTACTGCCGTCCGGTGCCGATATCGGCACCCAGTGCGTCGTTGAGATAGCGGCGCGCGATCGCGCCCCAGATCGGGGCGGTCGCACCGATCCCGACCGATCCGGTGGAGTAGTCGACCGGATCGGGGTCCTTGGATCGGCTGGGATATGACTGCAGGCCACCGAACTGACGCAAGGTGGTCAGGTAGGACTCGTCCAACTCGCCGAGCAGATAGTTGATGGCATGCAGCACCGGCGAAGCGTGCGGTTTGACCGAGACCCGGTCGCCGGATCGCAAGGCGGTAAACCACAACGAGGTCATGATCGTGGTCATCGACGCACACGACGCCTGATGACCGCCCACCTTCAACCCGCTCGGGTTCGGCCGCACCCGGTTGGCGTGATGAATCATCGCCACCGCCAGCCAGCGCGTGCGGCGCTCGATCTCCGACAGGGCGCCGAGATCGACCGCGGCGTCGTCGCCGTGCTGGTATTTCGGCTCGGTGACGTCGGTCATCGCCTTGCTCCTCTCCGGCGAATCGACGCCGGGTGGTCGGATGCGTCCGAGCTTAGTTCGGCTTCGAGCGCACCTGGTTCGCGAACGCGGCGTCGTCGTGCATTGCGTCGATCGGTATGGCGAACGCGCGCACGACCACGTTGCGCTCGATCTTGCCATTCGCCGTCCGCGCACCTCGCTGGAACGCCAATAGCCTTGGCAGCACGCGAAATTCCGTCAGATGGTGTCGCGCAGACAGCGCTCGTCTACCGGCCAGCGGATCCGTGGTGTGTCCACCGTAAAGCCAACGAATCAGAACCTGCCGAATAGCCAATAGCCGGGCTTGTCCAGGCTCGGGTCCACGCAGAAATCGTGGATGGCGGCGACGAGTTCGTCGGCGCTCACCTCGCCGTTTCCGTCGAGGTCGAGACGGTCGAATTCCGCGCGCGCCTCGTCTCGGGAAAAGTTGCAGCCGAGCAGCAGCCGGTCCAGCTCGCACGGTTGGAGCACGCCGTCGCCGGTGTCGACCAGATCGATGACGGCACGGGCCAGCGGCGTGATGTCCGCATCGAGTTCGGCGCCGGAACGGATCCAGTCGGCGAACTCGGCGCTGCTTACTCGATCGTCGCCGTCGGTGTCGGCCGCCAGGTAGACCGACTGCCACAACGCGCGGTAACCGTCGCGGACCGCACGGGCTTTGGCCGAACCTGGCGGCTCGCCCGCCGCCTGAACCAGCCGCAGCGCGAAGGCGTCGTAGTCGTCACGGGTGAGGAAACCATCGCAGGTGATGTCGAGCAGATCGAATCCGTGACGCGTGCCGCTGATCGGCGAACGCTCGAGCACATTGCCTGCCCACGTGAGGATTTCGTCGAGTCCGGTGGTGAGCATCGCCGCGTGGGATGCGTCCGGATGCACGGTATAGAAGATCTCCGAACCCGTGTCGTGCAGGTCGGCGGCGAAGCGATCGACGACCTCTAGCGGAATCACCTCGTCCGCGCCGCCTGCGGCCAGGAACAGCGGGCGATCCAGCCGGGTGAGCGGGACTCGGCACGCGTCGAGAACCGATTCGATCTGCGGACGGCCCACCAGCAGATCCGTCGTGCCGATGTGATCGTTGGTGGCCGCCGCGATCGCCTTGAACATCTGGCCGAGTGAGGCGTGCGCGGCGAAGTCGACCATCTCACGACCGGCCGGGGTCAGGAAGGCGCGCACGTCGAAATCGGGGCGGCCCGTGCGCAGACCCGCCAGCAGAAAGGGCATGAAGATGGTGAGCGGGCCGGCGCCGTCGCTGGTCTGCAATTGGACGATCATCGTCGCGTGCACCGGCGGCGCCAGTGCGATGGTGCCGCGAAAGTCCAGCTCCGGCGCGTATTTGGTGGCAGCTATCGCGGCGAACATGGCCGCGTGCCCGCCCTGGGAGAAGCCGACGACGATCCACGCCGGGCTCAGTGGGTGCGCCAGCCCGTGTGCTGCCCGCACCGCGTCGATCACGTCATCGAACACCGCCTCCCCGTTCAGGTAGGGGTGCGGTCCCGGTGTCGCCAAGCCCTCGTAGTCGGTAGCCGCGACCACCCAGCCGGCCGCCAGCCAGGCCCCGACGTGTAGTCGCTCCTGCTTGGACAACCCGACCCGGGACGGGGCGGTAGCGTCGGCGAGTCCGCAGGTGCCGTGCGCGTAGCCGACCACCGGCCAGCCGCCGGACGGTGGATCTCCCGCCGGCACGAATACCGATCCGCCGATGGTTCGCCCGGCACCGTCGTATCCGATACTCCGGTAGTGGATCCGATACGACACCGCGGCACTGTCCGGCCACAACTCCGCCGGCAACCGCTCGTGATGGAGCAAAGTACCCGGTGCCTGCTCGATCTGTGCCGACCTACCAGCCATTCCACGCATCTCCTCGGTCCGAGCGCTTATCAAGCATTCAGGCCGCGGCAATACACCAGCGACGGCATCGTCAATTATGTAGCCGCGGTCCGCTTCCAGCCGGCAAGAAGAGTTCGGCGCGCGGATTTCCGATTCACCGACGAGTTCACGTGCTTCGCGGCAAGCCGACAGCTGTGAGTCAATCGTCGCAGTGTCGGGCCCGACAGTTCTAGACGTTACGATGAGTTATATCTACATGGGCGGGCGGTGAGCCAGCGAACAGGAGGCCGACCGTGGCGATGGATGGATCGGTGGACGAATGAACGGCGCGAACGATCTTGTCCTCGGCGTGGATGCCGGCACAACGGCGGTCAAGGTGGCCTTGTTCACCGGACACGGTACCGCGCTGCGTCGTCATACCGAGGGGCATGCGATGGCGCGTCCTCGTCCCGGCTGGGCTGAGCAGGATCCTCGGCAGTGGTGGCTCGGCTGCGTGCGCGGTGTCGAGTCGGTCTTGAAAGACATTGAGCCCGAGGCTGTTCGGGCCATCGGCGTGGTCAGTCAGGTCAATACCCACGTATTCGTGGACGCCGATCTTCGACCGCTGATGCCCGCCATCACCTGGCAAGACCAACGCTGCGCGGACATTGCCCGAGAAGTCGATGAAAAGCTCACCGCAGCGGACAAGACTCGGATCTGGGGCCACGCATTCACCATGGACGCTTCCGCGCTCATCATGCGTGCGCTCTGGGTAGCCCGGCACGAGCCCGATATCTGGCAGCGAACCCGGTGGGTGCTCAGTCCGAAGGACTACCTCAACGCGCGGCTGACGGGCGAAATCGCCACCGATGTCCACTCCTCCATCGGCCTGGTCGATGCCGCAGAGGGCGGCTACCTCACCGAAGCGGTCGACCTCGCAGCGGGACTCGCCGAACGTCTACCTCCGCCGACGGGTTCAGCCGTTTCTTTGGGGCGAGTGCAATTCCCTCCGCTCGACCGCCTTCTCCGATCAGCCACGGCCGTGGTGGGCACGATGGATGCTCTCGGTGACGCACATGGCTGCGGCCTCGCCGCACCCGGCCGCGCCATGGTCTCCTGCGGCACCTCACTCGTGGTCGCGGGCGTCTCGGATCGCGCCCGCCCGACCCCCGGCGTGGTCACCTTCCCACCGGTCGATGGCCTGCGCATTCACGCGGGCCCCACCCAGGCAGGTGGGGATGCGCTGCGCTGGTGGAGTCGAACGTGCGGGCTGACGGTTGCGCAGGTGTTGACCGACGCCGAGTCCGCACGTGACGGATCCGGCCTCGTATTCACTCCGCATCTCTCAGGTGAACGCGCACCGCTGTGGGACGCGGCCGTACGCGGCAGCTTCCTCGGACTCAGCACGTCGACCACCCGCCAGGACATGTCACGAGCGGTTCTCGAAGGTGTGGCCATGTCCGGTCGCCAGGTCTTGACCGCTGTCGAATCCGCCTGCGGCACAACGCTTGCGCCGATCACGCTCGCCGGTGGCGGCGCCAACAGCGACCTGTGGGCGCAGATCTTCGCCGACGTGCTCGGCAGACCCCTGCAACGTTTGACGACCCGCGGCTACAGCGCCGCCCTCGGCGCGGCGTTGCTGGCGAGCGTCGGAGCGGGACTGTATCCCGACATGCTCACCGCGGCGGGCGAAGCCGTGGCAGTCGATCGCGCGTTCGTGCCGGACCCTCGACAAACCGAGATGTTGGACCCGCTCTACGAGGTCTACGTGGACTCCTATCAGGCGCTTCGGGGGATACACACGAAATTGGAGCGTTGGCGGTCGCTGCGCGGCAACTGAGCGTCCGCAAGAATCCGCGCCATCCGCGACCCGACCGAGAATCAATAATTCCGATTGGAAATGAACTGCAAAACAGTTACCATTCCGCTACCTACATGTAGGACGTGCATCACAAGACGGCCGACAATGTGTCTGCCGGAACAAGGCGGTGGTTTCTGATGTCCGACAGTCGAGCGCTGGTGCGGAGTTGGTGGCGCGATCGCGCCGGTTACGACTGGTTGGTCGACGTGCTCGAAATCCATGCCGCAGTGCGCTACGTCAAGGCGATGATCGGCGCGGGTGGTGCGGTGATGTGCCTGGTCACCGCGGTGTCCCTGATCTCGAACATCGGGCCGCGCAACGCGTTCTTCGAGGTCGGCTGCTGGCTGATCATCGGGCTCACCGCGCTGTGGGCCGCGCGCTGGTGGCTGCTGCCCTGGCCGAGCCGAGCGGAAGGGCTGATGTGGTGCGCCGGCGCCGATCTCGCCATCACCTTCGGCGCGCTGGCCGCCGAGCACCGGGTCTACGGCGCCCTCGTATCGACGCTGATGGTGGTCGTCGGCATGTTCGTGATCTTCCAGGGGCCGCTGATCCTCGGCCTGCACATCTGCTGGTCGCTGGCGTCGGGCTTGCTGCTCGTCGTGCTGCTGGTGGCCGACGACCCGGTCCACACCGGCGTCGCGGCCGGCGACGTCCGGCTCGCTGTCGCCATCATGTTGATCCTGGTGGCGCTCAACCTGGTCGGACTGCCCACCGTCCAGTTCTGTCACTGGCTGTGGCGTCAGCACGCCCTACTCGACCCGTTGACCATGCTGCTGAACCGGCGCGGACTCGATTACCACCTGTCCTACGTATTCCACCCGAACCCGACGGAATACGCCTACGTGGCCAACCTGGATCTCGATCGGTTCAAAGACGTGAACGACACTTTCGGCCACTCGTTCGGCGACCAGGTCCTGGCGCGGGCGGCCGAGCGGTTGCGTTCCACCGCCGATCCGGACGCGGTCGTCGCCCGCACCGGCGGTGAGGAATTCGTGGTCCTGGGTCGCGTGCGCGACGAGCCGGTCGCCGCGATCGCCGAGCGGCTACGCGGCGCCATCGAAACCATGCCGGACCTGCCGGTCGTCGTCACCGCCAGCGTGGGCGCGGCCCTGTGCCCCACCACCGATCTACGCGATCCGGCGATTATGCGACGCATCATGCACAGCTGCGACACCGCGATGTATGAAGCAAAACGCGCGGGCGGCAATATCGTGGTGATCGCGGAGCCGGAGTCCGCCGGCCACACCGACCACGACATGCGACATCACTTCTGCCTCAGGACGATCGACCGAAACTAGGTACGTTGCCGGACTGGACGTCGTCAATGACCAAGTGCCAGCAGCAGATTGGTCAGCGGAGCTTGCGGAAGAATTCCCGCACATCGGTGACGAGCAGGTCCGGTGTCTCCATGGCGGCGAAGTGGCCGCCGCGGTCGAACTCCGACCAGTGCACAATGGTGTGCTGCTTCTCGGCGACACCGCGAATTACGCTGCCGCTCGGGAATACCGCGACCCCGGTCGGTACCCCGGAGTTCGCCAATTCAGCGCCCCACTGCTGAGATTCCTTGTAGAGACGCATGGAGGACGCGGTGGTGTTGGTGAACCACAGCACCGACAGATTCGTCAGCAACATGTCGCGGGCGATGGCCTCATCGGGCAGCGACTTCGCCGGATCCGTGTAGGTGTTCACCACATCCAGCACCCACGCCATCATTCCGGCCGGTGAGTCGGATACCGCCGGGGCGAGGGTCTGCGGGCGGGTGGCGTGCATGCCCGCATACCCCGAGGTTTCCCGGCTGCTCCAGTCCTGAAGCTCGGCGAGCTTCTCCTGATCGGCGGCGCTGTAGCCGGAACCGTCGTCGTTCCAGGACGGAATGGTGATGGGGTCATTGAGATGGATACCCGTCACATGCTCGGTATCGATACGACCCAACTGCGGTGCGATGAACGATCCGGCGTCACCCCCCTGTGCGCCATACCGCGAATAACCAAGGCGTGCCATAAGTTTCGCGATCAGTTCGGCACTGCGCTCCGTGGCGGCCGCACCCGCCTGCCGCGTCGGGCCGGAGAACCCGATACCGGGTAGCGATGGAATCACCAGGTGGAAGGCATCATTCGGGTCACCGCCATGGGCGCGGGGATCGGTGAGCGGCCCGATCACATCGGTGAAGTCCTCGAACGGCCAGCCCTGGATCAGCACCAGCGGCAGTGCATCCACCTCCGGCGAGCACACATGCGTGAAATGAATACGCTGCCCGTCGATTTCGGTGACGAACTGCGGAACGGCATTGCGAGCCACCTCCTGGGCACGCCAGTCGTAACCGGTCCGCCAGTACTCGGCGAGCTCCCGCACATACGAGGTCGGAATGCCGTAGCTCCACTCCACGCCCGGAAGCTCGTCGGGCCAGCGGGTGTTCGCCAAGCGGCTATTGAGATCGTCGAGGTCGGCCTGCGGAATGTCGATGCGGAAAGGCTCGATGTTCGTCATGTTTTCCACGATAAAAGCCCCTTAGGTCAGGTTCCGACCTAAGGGCGCGACAATCTGAAAGCAAGCTCGAAACTTCCGCCCGGCTGCTCCACGTCGTCGTCGGGGGCGTGATACCGGCGGCGAATCTCCGTTCTGCGAGAAGCAGTTTGGGCTGGTTACCCTCGAGCGGAGCAGAGGTGGCAGCACAGCGGTGCCGGACGGGCTGACGGAAGAGGGAAACAGTGGGGTCGCAGGCAGGCTTCGCGGGGCGAACGTATGTGGTGACTGGTTCGGCATCCGGCATCGGCGCGGCGACTGCCGCGCTGCTTCGAGAACGCGGCGCCAAGGTCATCGGCTGCGATCTGGACAACGCCGAGGTTCGAGCCGATGTGTCTACACTCGATGGCCGACGATCACTGATCGATCAGGTGACCGGGTACGGACCGATCGATGCGGTACTCGCCATCGCCGGAGGCGGCAAAACCGGACTGCTGGAGACGAACTACTTCGGTGCCGTGGCGACGCTGCAGGGGCTTCGGCCGCTGCTGGCGCAGAGCCCCGCGCCGCGCGCTGTGGCTGTGTCGTCGACTTCCTCGCTGGCACCGGCGGACGATCGCGTCGTGCAAGCATGCCTGGATGGCAATGAGGCTGCCGCTGTCGCCTGTCTCGACGCTGATCCCTTGCTCGGCGGCGCGACCGGTGGCTACGGGATTGCGAAACGCGCGTTGAATCGCTGGGTGCGCAGGGTCGCCCCGACCGCCGAGTGGGCTGGTTCGGGCATAGCCCTCAACGTCGTTGCCCCTGGCGTCGTCGACACACCGGCGGCCTCCTGGATCTTCGCCGACGCCGACATACGTAACGCGGTCGAATCCGCTGCGCCGCAACCGTTCGGCGGATTCCCGGGGCGGCCCGAATGGGTCGCCGAGCTCATCTGCTGGCTGTCCAGCGCGGACAACCGTTTCGTGACCGGCCAGATCATCTTCGCCGACGGAGGCTCGGAAGCCGCGGCGGTCGGTGACCTGCATTGGCGGTAGCGAAAACGTGGTAGAGCGCTCCCCCGCCGACGCCCTTTACGCACTTGCGCGAATCGTGGCGGCGGCTTCCCGTGCTGCCTCGCGCACTGACTTTCCTCGCATCCGGGCGGTGCGCAGGCCTGTCGGTATCGAGCCCGCCACGTACACGCCACCGATGACCAGTTCGTCGAACAGCCTGCTGCCGGGGACTTTTCGACCTTGGGCACGGCGGACGAATGCCTCGAGGGTGTTGCCGGCCAGGTTCGACAGCGTCATCGTTCGGACCACGGTGTCCAGATCTCGGCGCTGCTGATCGGTGAACCGTGCCGCCAGGGTGCGTTCGAGATGCTCACCCGCCGCGCCGAGCCCGGCCTCGGCACGACTCTGGGTCCACATGACGGCGATCAAGTGGTCTTCGTCGACGGAATCGGGGTCCATGCCGGAGATTTCGGCGACCTCGCGAATGTCGACTCCGGTGGCCAACGCGGTTTCTTGATGAATGTAAGCACAGAAGCCGCACGCGTTGACCGCCGACACCGTGCGGTGAGCGCCGGTTCCGGTGGTTCGAGATGTGCCCAGGGGCTTGCGGTTTCCAGTTGTGCCGCGAGTTGCAGGAGCAGGAACTCGCTGCCGGGACCACCGACGAGCTGGGTGCCGAGCGGCAGGCCGTCGGGGGTGCGGTAGAGGGGGACGGTGATGGCAGGTCGTCCGCTGATGTTGGCCAGCTGGGTGAACGGGACGACCGCGAGGTTGGCGATCACGAAATCGCGGAATATCTTGTTGTGGGTGATCGGGCGGCCCGCGCCGAGTTGCAGTAGCGGACCGGCGAGGAACTCGAGCACCGACGGTGTCGCCAATTCACCGATGCGTGGCGCGGGTCGGGCGACGGTGGGGGTGAGTAGCAGGTCGTAGTCTTCGTGGAACTCGGCGAGGGCTCGGGTGTAGTCGTTCCAGCGTTCGTAGGCTGCGACCAGTTCGCTGGCCGGGGTTGTCCGCCCGGCAGCCGCCAATACCCTTGTGTCGAAGGCGAAGTCGCATTCGGAGGCGCCGGTGCGTTGCCGGATCTGGTCGACGTCGGCGGCGACGTGTGCGGCCCAGACCGTGCTGAAGTCGGCCGCCAGCTGTCCGCCGTCGAACTTGGGTGCCGCGTACTCGATGTGGTGGCCGAGTGATTCCAGCAGCGCCGCAGTGTGTTCGGTCGCGCGCAGTGCCTCGCTGTGCACCGTGGTGCCGATCGGGGAGTCGGGCGCGACGCCGACGCGCAGTCGGCGGGGCGGGTTGCAGACTGCCTCGGCGAAGACATAGCCGGGGCCGTCGTACTGGTACCGTGCGCCGGGATCGGGCCCGGCGAGGATATCGAGCATGGCGGCGGTGTCGCGGACGCTGTGCGACAGGACCCCCTCGGTCGCGAGGCCGTGCAGGTAATCGCCCCCTTTGGTACCGCACGGCAGTAGCCCGCGACCGGGTTTGAGCCCGAACAGTCCGGTCCAGGCGGCTGGGATCCGGATCGAGCCGCCGCCGTCGTTGCCGCCGGCCACGGGCACGATGCCCGCGGCCACCGCGGCGGCCGAACCGCCCGACGAGCCGCCGGCTGAGCGGTTCAGGTTCCACGGGTTGCGGGTGGCACCGTAGGCCGAGGTCTCGGTGACGAGCTTGATCCCGAGCTCGGGGACGGTGGTCTTGCCGAAGATCACCAGTCCGGCATCGAGCCAGCGGCGCACCATGATGCTGTGGCTCTCGGCGGGAAGTGTCTGCAGCACACGGGTTCCCGAAGCCGTCGGGTAGCCGGCGTAATCCTGCAGGAGGTCCTTGATGAGGAACGGGACCCCGGCGAATGGTCCCTCGACAGGCTCCGCCGCGCGGGCGCGGCCGACCTCGGCCATGAGCAGGCTCACCGCGTTGAGCGCCGGGTCGACCTGTTCGTAGCGGGCGAGCGCGGCCTCGACCAGCTCGGTGGGGTGTACCTGCTTGTCGGCGACCAGGCGGGCGAGGCCGATCGCGTCGTGGGCCCGGTATTCGTCGTAGCGCATGGGCCCTCCTGGAGCGCGATCAGCAACTATGCCATCGACGATAGCAGTTCCACTCGGTTACGCAACCGATCGGTCCGCCTATCTCGGAATCGGCGGCTGACCAGCTACGATGGCTGGCGATGACCGAACCTCGAATCGACGGCCGCAAGCTCCGCTACCAGCACCGCCGCCCGGAGCTGCTGGCCGCGGCGACGGAGTACGTGCTCGACCACGGCGTGGCCGATCTGTCACTGCGTCCGCTGGCGACCGCCCTCGGGGTGAGCCACGGAACGCTCATCCGGCACTTCCAGACCAAGGATGGGCTCATCGCCGAGGTGCTCGGCTGCATCCGGACGGACTTCGAAACACGCTTGCTCTCCGAGGAATTGAGCGACGCCACGTCGGGAGTCGGTGTGCTGCGCGGGATATGGCATCGACTGTGCCAGCCTCGCGAGATGCGGCAATTCCGGGTGTTGTTCGAATTGGCCGCCGCCGTAGGCTATTCGGGCACCCGGGACACCACCCTGCCCGAGACGCTGATCACGAATTGGGTCACGCTACTCGCGGAATCCCTGATCCGTTACGGCTGCCCTCCCGAAATCGCCCCTCAGGCAGCGACGTTCGTGCTGGCCCAGATCCGCGGGTTGCAGATCGACCTGATCACCACCGGCGACCGCGATCGGGTGGACCAGGCCTTCGAACTGATGGTCGCCATGCTCGAACGCGCCGCCGACGACCTGACCTGACCAACGCCAGGCAGAGACGTACGCGTGCTCGGCAGGGACCACGCAGGCCCTCGGCGGCAAGTCTACCGGCGCCGCACCGCCAGGACTCGCCGCTCATAAAGCGCTACACGCCAGCGGAAGCCACGCCGAGGGTGATCAGTTGTGGTTCCGGAGCGGCGCAGCAACCACCGGAACCGGCAGTGGCGTTGGAGTCATCGAAGACACCGGCACCGCCGCAGACACCCGTTTCGGGCAGGGTCAGCTCGATGCGAGCGGCGGACTCATGGTCACCGGCGAGCGCGGCCGCGATGCTGCGGACCTGTTCATAGCCGGTCATCGCGAGGAAGGTCGGGGCGCGTCCGTAGCTCTTCATCCCGGCCAGGAACACACCCGGCTCCGGATGCGAAAGTTCCTTCACGCCATGCGGATACACGGTGCCACAGGAATGCACGTTCGGGTCGATCAACGGTGCCAGCTCGACCGGAGCCTGCAGCACCGGGTCCAATGCCAAGCGGATCTCCGACAGCCAGGACAGCTCCGGGCGGAACCCGGTCAGCACCACGACCTGGTCCACGTCCTCGATGCGCGCTCCGGCATCGGAGACCAGCGCGTAGTGCGCACCGCTGGATTCGATTGCGGCGGTGCGGAATCCGGTGGCGACATCGAGCAGCCCGGCGTCCAGGGCGTGGCCGGCGCGCAGGCCGAGTGCACCGCGTGCGGGCAGTTCGTCGGCGTCTCCGCCGCCGAAGGTGGAGCCGACCTCGCCACGGCGCAACACCCAGCTGATGCGGGTACCCGGCGTCGACTTGGCCAGCTCCGCCAGGGCGATGATCGCGGTGAGCGCGGAGTGGCCACTTCCGGCAATCACGGTGTGCTTACCGGCGTAGCGGGCGCGCACCGTCTCGTCGCCGAGGTCGGGCACCCGGTAGGCGATCACCGCCACCGACGCGGACTCCCCCAGCGCGGGCAATCCCTCCCCGCCGAGCGGGTTCGGGGTGCCCCAGGTGCCGGAGGCGTCGATGACCGCCCGAGCCAGGAACCGGGCTTCGGTCCCGTCCGCACGGCGAATGTGCACCGACACAGGTTCGGAGTCACGCCCGGCGTCGACGACTCGATCACGGCCACGACGCGCGATGCCGACAACCTCGCTGTTGAGCTGGACGATGTCGCCGAGGGCGTTGGCCAGCGGGCTCAGGTAGGCGCCGACCCATTCCCGTCCCGTCGGATAGGTGTCGGCATCGGGTGCGGACCAGTCGGTGGTTTCCAGGAGGCGTCGGGCGGCTGGGGCGACCAGTTCGGCCCAGCGGGAGAACACGCGCACGTGGTTCCACTGTGCGACCGCCGCACCGGCAGTGTCGCCGCGTTCGAAAACCAGCGGGGTCAAGCCACGTTCGCGCAGCTCAGCGGCGGCGGCCAGGCCAATCGGCCCAGCACCTACCACGACTACGGGCAACTCGGTCATGATCACAATCCTTTCATCGATGTCCATCGATTAACTGCCCGAACTGTATCGACAGCCGTCGATGAATGCAACCATCGATGGATGTCGATACAGTAGGGGTGTGACTGACCTGGAGATGCCGGTACTACGGAACGAGCGCGAGGACGCGTTGTCGACCACCGACGCGACCACCTACTCGGCATGGTTCGCCTGCCTGGCCGACCCCACCCGCGTGCGACTGCTGCACCAGGTGGCCTCGCACCCGGCAGGCATCACGGTCGGGGAACTGGCCGAGGCACTCGACATCGGTCAGCCCACGGTCTCCCATCACGTCCGCAAACTCACCGATGTCGGCTTCGTCGGCGTGCACAAGAACGGCACCTCCACGGTGGTGCTGGTGAACCCGGCGTGCTGCACCGGCCTGCCCCATGCCGCCGACGCTGTGATGGGTGTCCTCACCCCGCGCCCGTGCTGCCCAGCGGATCTGCCCGCCGATGTGTCGGTGCGCGCGATGGCCGACGACGACTGGGCGGCGGTGCTGCGCATCTACGCGGAAGGTATCGCCACCGGAAACGCCACCTTCGCCACCGCGGTCCCGAGCCGTAAATCCCTTGACGGGCAATGGCTTCCGGAGCACCGGTGGGTCGCTGAGATCGACGGCACCGTAGTCGGCTGGGCGGCACTGAGCCCGGTTTCGAGTCGCGACTGCTACCAGGGCGTGGCTGAGAACTCCGTCTACGTCGCCGAGAGTATGCGTGGTCGTGGCGTCGGCAAAACCCTGCTGCACAAACAGGTCATCGCCGCCGACGAGGCAGGACTGTGGACCTTGCAGACCTCGATCTTCCCGGAGAACCGCGCCAGCATCGCCCTGCATCACTCCGCCGGATACCGCACCATCGGCGTTCGGGAACGGATCGCCCAGCGCGACGGGGTATGGCGCGACACGGTCTTCCTCGAACGCCGCAGTCCGGTCCGCTGACCCGCCGATCGAGGTGCCTGCCCGTGCGTGTTACGAGACGCGAAACACGCGTGGTGCGTGTAGTTTCCGAGGTTGCATTCGGTACTGGGGTACAGCCTTACCGTGACGTTATGACGATCAACCTCACGCAGGACTGGGTGCCGGAGTCGTGCACGATGCCCACCGCCGAACGCCCGATCCGCGTCGCGGAGTTCGATGAGTTCTTCGCGAGCTCGGTGCGTGAAACCGCCCGACCCGAACCCACCAGACTGGACCTGCGACTGACTCCCGGTGCGCAACAGGCCGGACAGGAACTGGCCGCGCGCGAATCCGGGTGCTGCTCGTTCTTCACGTTCACCGTCGAGGACACCAGCACCGGCGCGGTGATGGGTGTTCAAGCCCCGGCCACGCACGTCGATGTCCTCGACGCGCTCGAGGCTCGGGTGCGCGCTGTCACCGTCAAGGGTGCACGGTGAGCGCCGGACTGCGCACCGGGGAGCTCGCCGCCGCAGCCGGGGTCAATGTGCAGACACTGCGCTACTACGAACGCCGCGGACTGCTCGCCGAGCCGGACCGCTCACTGGGCGGGCACAGGCGCTACCCCGAAGACACCGTGACGGTGCTGCGGGTCATCAAGGCCGCCCAACGGCTCGGGTTCACCCTCGAAGAAGTCGCCGACCTCCTCGAAGCAACCTCACGGCGCCACCGCCGCGCCGACACCGGACTACGCGCTCATGCCACGGCCAAACTCGCCGAGGTCGACGCCGAACTCGCCGAACTCACCGCCGTGCGAAACACCCTGGCCGCCGCATTGGATGCCGGCTGCGAGAACCTCCTGGAATGCAGCGCGATCCCCTGCTGCCCAATATCTTTCGCCAACGATGCAGCTTCGGCCGGCGGCGGCTGTCAGTCCTGAAACCACACGTTCGCGGATTGTTTGCTTGCCCATCGATTAGATTTCGATCAATATAGACGAATGTCAAAGTCAGAGCTGGTGGTGGAACCGGTGCAATCGTGTTCGGCCGCGCCGATCGTCCGCGACCCATTGACCGCCGAGACCGCCGGCGAGCTCGCCGGGGTGTTCAAAGCGTTGTCGGACCCCATCAGGTTGCGGCTGCTCAGCTCGATCGCCTGCCGCGAAGGCCAGGAAGCATGCGTGTGCGACCTGTCCGAAGGCATCGACCTGACCCAGCCCACGATCTCCCACCACCTCAAAGTGCTGCGCGAGGCAGGGCTGCTCGACAGCGAACGCCGCGCCTCCTGGGTGTACTACCGAGTGGTTCCCGGTGCCCTGCAACGACTCTCCGATGTTCTACTTACCGAAAGCGGCGCCACCGCGTGAGCGTGCGAACAAGCACCGGAGTGGTCGGCAAACTGTCCACCCTCGACCGGTTTCTACCGGTGTGGATCGGCGTCGCGATGGCCGCCGGACTACTCCTCGGCCGGATGATCCCCAGACTCGGTGACGCGGTGGGCGCGGTCGAAATCGACGGCATTTCCCTGCCGATCGCGATCGGGCTGCTGATCATGATGTACCCGGTCCTGGCGAAGGTCCGCTACGACCGCCTCGACACCGTCACCGGCGACCGCAAGCTGCTGATCGGTTCGCTGGTACTGAACTGGATCCTCGGCCCGGCGTTGATGTTCGCGCTCGCGTGGCTGCTGCTGCCGGATTTGCCGGAGTACCGGACCGGGCTGATCATCGTCGGTTTGGCCCGCTGCATCGCCATGGTCATCATCTGGAACGACCTCGCGTGCGGTGACCGCGAAGCCGCCGCCGTGCTCGTCGCGCTGAACTCGATCTTCCAGGTGATCATGTTCGCCGCGCTCGGCTGGTTCTACCTCTCGGTGCTGCCCGGCTGGCTCGGCCTGGCACAAACCACCATCGACACCTCACCGTGGCAGATCGCGAAATCGGTGCTGATCTTCCTCGGCATCCCATTGCTGGCGGGGTTCCTCACCCGCCGCCTCGGCGAAGGCGCCAAAGGTCGCGCCTGGTACGAATCCACGTTCCTGCCCCGCATCGGGCCGTTGGCGCTCTACGGGCTGCTGTTCACCATCGTCATTCTCTTTGCGCTGCAAGGCAAACAGATCACCTCCCAACCCATGGACGTCGTGCGCATCGCGATCCCGCTACTGGCCTACTTCGCGATCATGTGGGGCGGCGGCTACCTCCTCGGCGCGATCATGGGCCTGGGCTACGAGCGCACCACCACGCTGGCCTTCACCGCCGCGGGCAACAACTTCGAACTCGCCATCGCCGTCGCGATCGCCACCTACGGCGCCACCTCCGGACAAGCCCTCGCCGGAGTCGTCGGACCGCTGATCGAAGTCCCGGTCCTCGTCGGCCTGGTCTATGTCTCGCTGGCCCTGCGCAAACGATTCCCCATTAGCTGAAAGATGTTCCCACCCATGGCATCCAAGCCCAGCGTCCTTTTCGTCTGCGTGCACAACGCGGGACGTTCCCAGATGGCCGCAGGATTTCTCACCCATCTCGCCGGTGACGCCATCGAGGTCCGTTCCGCCGGTAGCGCGCCCGCGAACTCGGTCAACCCCGCCGCGGTCCAAGCCATGGCAGAGCTCGGTATCGACATCGCCGACCAGTCCCCGAAAATCCTGACCTTCGACGCGGTCGAAGCCTCCGACGTCGTCATCACGATGGGCTGCGGCGACACCTGCCCAGTATTCCCAGGCGTCAGCTACCGCGACTGGGTCCTCGCGGATCCCGCCGGCAAAGACGTGGCGTCGGTGCGCCCGATCCGCGACGAGATCAAAGCGCGCGTCGAGGCGCTCATCGCGGAGCTCGGGCCGGCCCGCGCCTGATCACTAGCGCGGCACCGGCAACTCCTCGTCCCCTCGCGGTGCGCCCACAGCGACGGCGATCTTGCCGCGTGGGCGGCCGCGGCCCGCGCCGGCAGAGCCACCTTCCAGCAGTGTGTGCGCCTGTGCGATGTCGGCCAGTGGTAGTACGGCGCCGATCACGGGTTGGAGTTTGCCCTGGTCGACCAGCTGGCCGAGGGCCTCGAGCTTCGCCCGGCCGGGGCTGACGAAGAGGAAATGGTAGGTCGCGTTCACGCCCCACGCGGCGAGCAGGTTCTGTGGTTCGGGGATGTCCACGATGGACACCACGCGGCCTCGGTCGGCGAGGACCTGCGGGCTGCGGGCGAGGGTGTCGCCACCCACCGTGTCCAGCACGACGTCCACCCCGCCCAGCGCGCGGACCTGGGGCACGTAGTCACCGGCCGAGAAGTCGATCGCGACATCGGCTCCCAGTGCAGTGACGAACTCGTGATCCCTTGCCCGCGCGGTGGTTACCACCTCGGCTCCCAGCGCGCTGGCGACCTGGACGGCGACCGAGCCGACCCCGCCTGCTCCGCCGTGCACCAAGACCCGCTCTCCGGCCCGCACCCCGGCCCGTTCGACCAGCGCCTCCCACACCGTCACGCCCACGAGCGCGAGACCGGCGGCCTCGACGTGCGACAACCGTGCGGGCTTGCGGGCGACCAGGGCCTGGTCGACCACGTGGAACTCGGCGTAGGTGCCCTGCCCGGCGAACACCGGCGCCAGGTACCAGACCTCGTCGCCCGGCTCGAAGTCGCCTGCCCCAGCGCCGGTTTCGACGACCACGCCGGATGCGTCGTTGCCGATCACCGCGGGCAGCGCTACCTGGTCGCGGTAGTCGCCGCGCCGGGTCTGCAGGTCGAGCGGGTTCACGGACGTGGCAAGCACGCGCACCAGCACCTGGCCAGGTCCGGGAGTGGGTCTCGGCAGCGCTCGGGTGGCGAACGCGGTGTCCGCGGCACCGAAGCGGACGAGTTCCACCACATGCATCGAAGTCGACATGGGATGAGTTTGAATCGAAATATCGCGAAATGTCAATATGTAGGTGCGTTACGATCACCGAATGTTCTCGGAGGCGGAGTTGCTGGCTGTGTTCCGGGCCCTGTCCAACCCGACCCGCCGTCAGATGTTGGTGTGGCTCAAGGACCCGATGAGTTTCCCCGGCCAGGAGCTCGACGACGTCGAGATCGGTGTCTGCGTGACCGACATCCAGCAGCGGGTAGGTCTAGGGCAGTCCACCACCTCGCAGTACCTCGCGATGCTGCGGCAAGCAGGGCTGGTAGTCGCCACCCGGCGAGGCAAGTGGACCTACTACCGCCGCGACGAGGCCAACATCGCCCTCCTCCTAGAGACCCTGCGCGACGTGTTTTAAATCCAATACCGTTCAGCCAGAGCGTGAGTGGGGCCTCGGTCGGCTGATGGGCTCGCCGAGCTTCGCCGGTTGGCGGACGGCACGGATGGCAGGCAGGGCCAGGACCACGGCACTGGCGACCAGTTGCCATCCCACGCCGACCGCGAGCACGGGCGCGTTGCCGACCGCCTGCGCGAGCGGGCCCGCGATGGCGAAGCCGAGCGGGCCCGCGGCATATGCCCCCAGCGACACATACGAGCTGATCCGGGAGAGTGCCTCGGCGGGAACCTGCTGCTGCATGGTCGTCGACCACAAGGTGTTGAAAACCGCGCTCGCCGTGCCGGCGCAGACCGCCCCGACCACCACTACCGCCACCGGCGCGGCGAGCAGCAGGCACGCGGAGGGCGCCGCCCACAAAAAGGTGGCCGCGATCGCGACCACCAGCGGCCGCGCCGGACGCCGACCGAGCAATGCGAGCCCGCCGATGATGGAGCCCGCGCCATAACCGGCCATGATCGCGCCCCACGCCGAGGCCCCGCCGTAGCTCCGATACGCCGATACCGGGCCCAGGATCAGATAAGGGGCCCACACGATGAGGTTGAACAATGAGAACTGCACGGTGACGGCCCACAGCCAGGTGTGTGAGCGGAAGATCGTCCAGCCCTCCCGCAGTTGCGTGATCATCGAGAGTCGCTGGCGCACAGCGGGAGTCGGCAGCCGCAGCAGCAGCAGGCCGACGACGCTGATCGCATAGCTCGCGGCGTCGATGGCCAACACCGTCTGCGCTCCCGCGACGGCGACCAGGACGCCGGCCAGGGCGGGCCCGACGACGTTCGTGGCAGAGCGCGACAGACTCAGCAGCCCGTTGGCTTCTTGGAGTTGGTCTTTCGGGGCGAGGGCCGGGATCATGCCGCTCAGTGCGGGATTGAAGAACGCCTCGCTCAGCCCGCCCGTCGCGGCCAGCAGCAGCAATGCCCACAGCGGTGCGTGACCGACAGCGAACAACACCGCGATCCCGCCCTGACTCACCGTTCTGACGCAGTCGGCGGTGAGCATCACCCAGCGGCGCGGCAGCCAGTCGCCCACCACCCCACCACCGAGCAGGAACAACACCATGGGCACGATTCGTGCGGCGTTGACATAACCGAGGTCTGCCGCCGAACCATTGTTCTCCAGTACACCGAAAGACAACGCGACTGCGGCCATCGAGGTACCGAACAACGAGATCGAATAGGCGGCGAAAAACAGCCCGAATCTGCCGTGCCGGAAGGGGGCGAAGCGACCGGCTCGATGGGAGCGCGGCCGTCGCGGAAAGTCCATGCCCGACTGAAACACGGCGTAATTGAGCATGTCAACAGAGACGGCCTACTTCGCTTGTCCCCCTTGGTATTTGCACCGAAACACCCGCCCTGGATGGTGCGAGCAGGCCGACATTTATTCTCTGTTCAGCGGCCGGACTTCGAGTCGAGGACCGGGAAGTTGCTGCGGAACAAGCCATGTGTGTCCGAGTGGCGTTTGATGTCGCGCAGCCGGGCCAGGCTCTCGGGGGCGAAGGCGTCCATGGCGGTCTGACCGGGACCGAGCAGGGTCAGCGGCGTCCGACGGCTACGGGACGAGCCCAGGGCAGTCAGATACTCCTCCATCCTGGTTATGTTGGCGGCGGCCATCTCCGGGGTCACCTCGGGTGCGATCAAGCCGATGTAGTACGGGCTGGCGACAGCGCCCGCCGGGGTGTCGGACGGGCGGGCGAGCCTGCCGCCGAGATGACGGATCTGAATCGCGGCGACCGGTGCCATCGGCTTGGCGAGCAAGGTCGCGACATCGGCGTCGGTGAGCCCGTTCAGCAGTTCGATCTGCGAACGGATCGGACTGGGGTCAGCGGGTTCACCGGTGATGGTGCCCAGTTCGGCGATCGCCATCATCCGGCGGGTGTCGCGCATCTTGCCGTCGATGCCGTCGAACGGACGCAACAACGCTTGTCCGGCCGCCTCATCGCCGAGGTAGGTGGCGTCGAGGCCGACCATCGGTGGGGCGCCGTCGAATTGGAGCAGGCTCCACCAGAGCGTCAGCTCGTCCGGGGCCGTCGCGGTGACCTCACGGAACGCCGCCATCACCTGCGGGGCCCGATCCGCGGGCCAGAGCACCCGGCCACCGTAGAGACCCGGAATCGGGTGCAGTCCGAACTCGATGGTGGTGACCAGCGCGTAGTCGCCGCCGCCACCACGTAAGGCCCAGAACAGATCTGGCTCGGTAGCGGCGGTCACCCGTGTGGTCCGGCCGTCTGCGTCGATGATCTCGAACGCGGTGACGCTGTCGGCGGCCCACCCGAACTTCCGGGCGAACCAGCTCAATCCACCGCCGAGGGTGTAGCCGGTGATGCCGACACCCGGCGCGCTACCTGCCACACCGGTGAGCCCGTGCGAACTCGCGATCTGTTGCACCTGCCCCCAGGAGACGCCTGCACCGACTCGGGCGGTGCGGGCCACCGGATCGACCCGAATCTCGTTCAGGGCCTTGGTGCGTACCAGAATCGTCCCGTTCACCGCGGGCGAGGGATTGTGGCCGTTCGGCTGGACCGCCAGCGTACTGCCGGCATCTTTGGCATACCGCACCAGCGCCGCGGCGTCCTCGACATCGGCGAGTTCGACGACGGCGCGCACCGACTGGTCGACCGTCAGATTCCAGGGCTTACGAGCCACGTCGAACCCTTCGTCGCCGGGTAGCAGCACCCGTCCGCGCACGGCGGATCGCAGCGTCGAATCGTTGCCCGGAGCAGCCGGTGAATCGAACCCGTCCGTCGTGCACGCTGCCACCGCAAGGCCACTTCCGACCACTAGCAAACGGCGGCGGCTCAGCTCGAACGACCCGCCCTTACCGTCCTGACCTGCACTCATTTCATTCCTTCCGAGGGATTCATTACGAAACGATACGCACTCATTTCGTAACTGTAGATGCGATACAGAACACGCTTGTTTCGTAACCACTCGGGGGCTACGCTGTCGATGTGTCGACACAACAGGGCGGCGATGCCAAGGCCAAATCCGGTGGCAGACCCCGGGATCCGGGCCGCGACCGCGCGCTACTGGCCGCGGTCACCGAGATCCTGCCCGAGGTGGGCTACGACCGGCTGACCATGGATGCCGTCGCGGCCAGAGCGGGCGCGGGCCGGGCCACCGTCTATCGACGCTGGAAAGACAAGTCGGAACTTGTCCGGGACGCCATCCAGGCCCTGATCTGGGACGAGCCGATACCCGATACGGGCAGCCTGCGCTCCGACCTGATCGCGGTGGGGGCCATGTACCTCGATCCGAGCAGCCGGCGCGACTCGATCCTGTCCGCGCTCGCGTCGGTGATCAATCGCGACCAGCAATTGCGCGAAACCGTCGAACGTGTCATCTCGCAACCGCGCCGCGCGGCCTACGCCGCCATCGTGGAGCGTGCGCGCGAGCGCGGCGAGATCATCGAAGGTGCCGACACCGAACTCATCGCGGACGTCGTTCCCGCGATGATCTTCTATCGGCTGCTCGACAAGGAAGAACCAATGGAGGGCGCATATTTCGAGCGGGTGATCGATGCACTGATCCTTCCGCTGCTCACCGGATATGCGAAATAGAAAATAGATGAACCGGCTGGTGGGAGAAACACGATGGGGTTTGTTGTATTCGGTGCCAGCGGGCCGACCGGATTACAGGTCATCCAGCAAGCAATAGACAAAGGTTACGAAGTCACCGCCGCAGTTCGTCGTCCCGATGAATTCCCGCTCACCGCGCCCTCATTGCAGGTTGTGCGGGTGGACGCCCTCGACGCCGAATCGGTCGAGAACGCGGTGGCCGGCCAGGATGCCGTGATATCCATCCTCGGCGGAAAATACACGATGAAGCCGGTGTCGATATTCTCCGAGGGGTTGGGAAACATCCTGCCCGCCATGGCGGCTCATAATATCGAACGCCTGGTGTGCGTCAGCTCGGTGTGTGTCCCGGGAAAAGCCGCACCGGGCGAAACATTCCTCTTCCGCGCGGCGCTCCTCCCCATTCTGCGCACCCTGGGCCGCACCGCGTACTTCGATATGGGCCGCATGGAGGAGATCGTCCGGAACAGCGGCCTCGACTGGACCATCGTCCGGGCCTCGGGACTTTTCGACGGCACCCGGGTCACCGACTACACCATCGCCGCGTCGAGCATCCCCGGCCGCTACACCTCACGCGCGGATCTGGCGGACGCACTGCTGCGCGAGGTCACCGAGAACCGGAATGTCAAGGCCACGGTCGACGTGGTGACCACCGAGGGCGTCCCGCGCCTGACCGACAGCTTCCGGCGCGGCCAGAAATAGCCCGCGATGCCGAGGCGAGGTAGCGTGCGCTCAGCCAGTGTCGACCATGGGCTGATGCGAGGTGGGGTAGGCGTCGCTGACAAGTTTGAAGCCGACGCCGGTCTTGGGCGTGATCGTCATCGGACTCGATGTCTACTACACCGTCGCACTGGTGCGGAAGATGCGGGCGGAGGGCCGGAATCCGTGGGCCTTGCCGCGGGTGTTCGGCGCGGCGAAGCCGGTCACGGCAGTCGTCGCGGCGCCGAAAGATCGAGGATACGCAGTTTGACCGGGCTGACCACGGAGTAGATACCGCGGATCGTGTGGTCGTCCGGATCGATATCGAGCGCGACGACAGCGAACGGTGCGGCGTTGCGGGACAGCAGGATCGCGGGCCCGCCGTTGATGTGCACCATCGACGGCGTCAATTGATCCATGAACAGAGCCTCGGCGCCGTCGCGCAGGCGAAGCACCTTCTCGCGTCCGACTATGACGCGCCGGGCGGTCTTCACGAGGCCCCCGCTGTCGGTCCACATCGCCACGTCCGGGGCGAGCAGTTCTAGCAGTGCGTTGAGGTCGCCGCCCTGCGAGGCGACCAGGAACCGCGCGGTAACTGCCCGGCGCACATCGAAATCGGCCTGGTAGCGCCCGCGACGCTGCCGGATGTGCTGATGTGCCCGGTGACCGACCTGACGGACGGAATCCGGGCTGCGCTCGACGACGTCGGCGATCTCCCGGTAGCTGTAGCCGAATACCTCGTTGAGCACGAACACCGCGCGTTCCAGCGGAGTCAGCGACTCCAGCACGACCATCATCGCGAACGAGATCGCTTCGGACTGCATCGCGTTCACCTCGCCGTCCACGTCGGTCGGCAACGGCTCGGGCAGCCAGAGTCCCGGGTAGGTCTCGCGTTCGCGGCGCGCGCGGTTCAGCCGGGCCAGCGCGTCGTTGACGCCGATCCGGACCAGGTAGGCGCGCACGTTGCCGATGTCGGCACGCCGAGCCGAGGCCCAGGCCAGCCAGGCCTCCTGGACGACGTCCTCGGCCTCGGCTACCGATCCGAGCAGGTTGTAGCTGACGGCGAAGACCAGATCTCGGTGCTGTTCGAACTCCGTGGTGGCATCGTCGAGCGCCGCCGAATTCGTCGCATCCCCCGGTGTGACATGAACCACCCAGTCATGATGTCACACTTCCGGATCGCCAAATCTCCTATCAGTACCTGAACCCTATGACGGGAGGAAAGTCATGTTGGAGCGTCTTTCAGCGCTGATCGTGCGCCGATCGCGCATCTGCCTGATCCTCGCGGTACTGCTCGTATTCGCCAGTGGCGCAGCGGGTTCCGCCCTCTATCCGAAGCTGTCGGCGGGTGGTTTCGCGGACTCGGACTCGGACTCGGCGCGCGGTGCCGACCTCCTGCAATCGGAGTTCGGCAGCCAGGCGTCGAACCTGACGTTGCTGGTGAAGAGCCCGGACAGCATCGACTCGACCGACACCGCCCGGGACGGACGGGCATTGGCGGAGAAACTGGCCACCGAGCCGGGAATCGACGGTGTCAGCTCGTACTGGACCAGCGGCCGAGCGCCCCAACTGCGCAGTCGAGACGGCAAGCAAGCGCTCGTCCTCGCGACCATCGCGGGCGACGAGACCGCCGTCGAGAAGCGCATCACCGGAATTCAAAAGGACTACCAGAAAGATTTCGGCAGCCTGCAGGTCACGTTCGGCGGCAATGCCGTCTTCCAGCACGAGATGAACGTGCAGGGGCAGAAGGATGCGACGAAAGGTGAGTCGCTGGCCTTTCCCATCACCTTGGTCTTGCTCGTGCTCATCTTCGGCAGCGTGGTCGCGGCATTGACGCCACTGGCGGTGGCGATCGTGGCCATGCTGATCTGCATGGGGATCATGTGGGCCCTGCTGTACGTCTCGACCCTCTCCACGCTGGCCATCAGCGTGGTCACCTTGCTCGGGCTCGGTTTGGCGATCGACTACAGCCTGCTGTTCGTCAACCGGTATCGGGAGGAATTGCGCGCCGGGCGCGACGTTCCCGCCGCGATCCGGATCACGATGAACTCCGCGGGTCGCACGGTGATCTTCTCCGCGATCACCGTGGCCATCGCCTTGACCGGACTGATTTGGTTCCCGCTCGATGCGATCCGGTCGATGGGCTACGTCGGCGTGATCACCGGGCTGACCGCGGGCGCGACGTCGGTCACCGTGCTGCCCGCACTGCTCGTCGCCCTCGGCCCCCGGATCGAGAAATGGCGGGTGCTGAAGCACCGCCCGGCGGCGGCCGAAACCGATGTCACCGAAGGCTTCTGGCACCGGCTGGCTTCGGCGGTCATGCGGCGGCCGATCCCGGTCGCCATCCTGGTGACGGCATTTCTGCTGCTGCTCGGCGCACCGGCGCTCGGCATGAAACTCGGCATGCCGGACGAGCGGATTCTGCCGACCTCGACCATGGCACGACAGGTCGCCGACACCCTCCGCAGCGACTTCGACACCAGCGGTCAGAACAGCCTGCTGATCGTCGCACCCGAGGCGAACACCGATCCGGCAGCGCTCACCGAATACGCGACACGGCTCTCGGCATTGCCTGCGGTCGCGCAGGTCGATACCGCCACCGGCTCCTTCGCGTCGGGAACCCAGAAAGTCGCGGCAGATCCGCAGAACGCCAGGTTCACCAGCGGGACGGCGACCTACTTTTCCGTGCTGCCGACGCCATCGGGCCTGAGCGATTCCGACGCGCTGGTCAAATCGGTGCGGCAGACGCAGGCACCGTTCCCGACCATGGTGACGGGAATCGCGGCGGTCAACTACGACGCGACCCGGGCGATCATCGACCGGCTGCCGTACGCCCTCGGTTCGGTGGCGATCTTCATGGTCGTGCTGTTGTTCCTGGTGACCGGCAGCGTGCTCGTGCCGTTCCTTTCGCTGGTACTCAGCGTGCTGAGCCTGACCGCGACCTTCGGCGCGCTGGTGTGGATATTCCAGGACGGGCACCTGTCCTGGCTGCTCGGCGACTTCACCGCGACCGGCGCATTGTCGGCCTCGATACCGGCGATGCTCTTCGGGCTTTCCTTCGGTCTGGCGATGGACTACCAGGTCTTCCTGCTCGCCCGAATCCGCGAGGAATACGACAAGTCTGGTGACGGCACCGTCGCCGTCGCGGTCGGTCTGGAGCGAACGGGCCGGATCGTCACCGCGGCCGCCCTGGTTATCTCCGTGGTCTTCCTGGCCTTCACGGTTTCCGGAATCTCACTGTCCAAGGCGTTCGGTATCGGGTTGCCGTTGGCGGTGCTGATGGACGCCACCCTGGTCCGCGGGGCTTTGCTGCCTGCCACGATGCGGCTCTGCGGCAAGGCCGCCTGGTGGGCACCGCTGTTCTTGCGGAACATCTTCGAACGGACCCGTCTGCATTATTCGGGCACCGAGCAGGCCGAGCCGGTGCGCTCGACGACCGGATAGGTCGAGCGGGCGTCCGCTGCCGTTCAGGTCTGAGATCGGCGTACTCCTCAGCGTGCCAACTGGCTCTGATGCAAGTCGAATCCACAGCTCGGGCACACGGCTGCCGGCTGTTTACCGACCTCGCCGTCATCTTCTTGCGGCTGGCCCTGCTCGTCGTCGCGCCCCGCTTTCGATCTACGGCGTTCGGTGCGCAGCACTTCACGAAACCCGCGCACCGAAAGTCGTAACGCCTCGGCGTGCCGGAATTCGATTGCTGACGAGTCTGTTAAATCGGGCGCTAGAACGCGGCCTCGTCGAGCTCCATGATGTCGTTGTCGAGGTTCGCCAGCACGGTGCGGGTCGTGGTCAGCTCGGGCAGGATATTGCGTGCGAAGAACTGCGCGGTCGCGATCTTGCCGGTGTAGAACGCCTCGGTGGAGCCGCCGCCGGTGACTGCTCGCAGGTTGCTCGGGTCGGCACCGTCCAGCGCCTTGATGGCGATCTCGGCCTGCCGCAGCAGCTGCCAGCCGATGAGCAGGTCGCCGACGGACATCAGGAAGCGAACGCTGCCGAGGCCGATCTTGTAGAGCTCCTTCGGGTCCTGCTCGGCGCCCATCAGGTGCCCGGTCAGGGTGGCCACCATGCCCTGCACGTCTTCGAGGGCGGTGGCGAGCAGTTTGCGCTCGGCCTTCAGGCGGCCGTTGCCCCCCTCCGTCTCGATGAACTTCTGCACCTGGCCCGCCACGTGCGCCAGCGCCACGCCGCGGTCGCGAATGATCTTGCGGAAGAAGAAGTCCTGCGCCTGGATGGCGGTGGTGCCCTCGTACAGCGAATCGATCTTGGCGTCGCGGATGTACTGCTCGATCGGGTAGTCCTGCAGGTAGCCGGAGCCACCGAAGGTCTGCAACGATTCGGTCAGGTACTGGTAGGCCCGCTCGGAACCGACACCCTTGACGATCGGCAGCAGCAGGTCGTTGACGCCGGCGGCCAATGTCGCATCAGCACCTGAAACATGCTCGGCCACAACCGGATCGCCATGGGCTGCGGCATACATGTATACGGCACGCAAGCCCTCGGCGTACGCCTTCTGTAAGATGAGCGAACGGCGTACATCCGGATGGTGCGTGATCGTTACCCGCGGTGCGGATTTGTCCGCCAGCTGACTGAGGTCGGACCCCTGGACACGGGTCTTCGCGTAATCGAGAGCATGCAGGTAGGCCGACGAGAGCGTCGCGGTTGCCTTGACGCCCACCATCATTCGCGCTGATCGAATGACTTCGAACATCTGCGCAATGCCTTTGTGGGTCTCACCGACCAGCCAGCCTTTAGCCGGGATGCCGTTGCCGCCGAAGGTGACCTCGCAGGTGGCCGAGACCTTCAAGCCCATCTTGTGCTCGAGGTTGGTCACGAAGACACCGTTGCGCTCGCCGAGCGCACCGGTGTCGTGGTCGAAGTCGAACTTGGGCACGAGAAACAGGGACAGGCCCTTCGTTCCGGCTACGGCGCCCTCCGGGCGGGCCAATACCAGGTGGACGATGTTGGGAAACAGATCGTCCGAGTCGCCGTTCGTGATGAAACGCTTGACGCCCTCGATGTGCCAGGAGCCGTCCGCCTGCTCGATCGCCTTCGTCCGGCCTGCCCCGACGTCGGAACCGGCGTCCGCCTCGGTCAATGCCATTGTCCCGCCCCAGTTCTGGGCCGACATCAATACTGACCAGCGCTTCTGCTCGTCGGTGAGGCTTTTGTGCAGGGCGTTCAGGAACGCCGACCCGGTGGCGTAGATATAGGCGGCGGGCGCGGCGCCGAGGATCATTTCGGCGATCGACCAATTCACGACCGCGGGGGCGCCGAGACCGCCGAGCTCTGTCAAGTTCCCCACACCGGCCCAGCCGGCCTGCTGCAGGGCGCCGAAGCTCTGCTTGAAGCTTTCGGGGAGCCGCACGCTGAAGGTTGCCGGATCGAAGACCGGAGGGTTCCGATCGGCGTCGATGTGCGAAGCGCCAAGGGGCCCTTCAGCCAGCCGACGAACCTCGTCGAGCATCGTGCGAACGGTTTCGGAATCCAGGTCGCCGAAGGCGCCCGAATCCAGAAGTCCGCCAAGGTTCAACGACTCGAAGAGGTTGAACTCGAGATCTCTGACATTGCTTCGGAAATGACTCATTCTTATCCATCTCTCAGTGCTGGGACGCGCCGTGCCAGTGCACGAGACCGGCGGCCGCGAAGTCGCCCGCATGGGCGAATCCGGCGATCACCACGAGATCGCCGTGATCGATCGAGCCATCCCGGATGGCGTGATCCATGGTTATCGGGGCTGCTGCCCCATACAGGTTTCCGAACAGGTCGAACGTATCGAGGTGCTGGTGGGACTTGAGTCCGAGATCCGCCGACCAGTTCTTCAGGAAGATCCGATTCGGCTGGTTGGTAACGAGGATGTCGATATCGTCCCGCGCTATCCCAGCCGTCTCGCATACGCCTGAAACCACTTCGGGCACAAGACGATTGCCGCGAGCAATGATGTCGGCCCCGAGCTCCCTGTCGAACTCGACATCGACCTCGCTGTCGCCGGGCTCCCAGTACTTTCTGCCGTCCTGGCGCACCGGCCGAACGTCGCGGGCATACTCCGGACTGTTCTTGGTGAAGACACCAAGGATGGGGGACGGCCCGCCTGCCGTCAGATAGGCAACCCCGCACCCGTCACCGGGCGTCGCCGCATGCCCGCGCCCCCGAACTTGGTCCTGCGCGAAGATCTGGCCTGCCGAATTCTGCACGTTGGCGATCAGTGCCGTATCGCCTTCCCCGCTGTCGATCAGCAGCTTTGCCAGCTTCAGCAGGTAGGGAAACGAGGCACAGCCGGTGTTGTGCAGGTCGAGGATGACCTTGGGACTGCACCCGAGTCGGTGCGCTACCTCGGCACCCGATCCGGTGAACAGTGCGTCCGGCAGGAGAACGTTGGTCAGCAGGATGTCGACGTTGCCTTCGGGCGAGAGCGCCAGCCGGTCGAACATGGTGTGCGCCGCACGCTCGATCATGTCGGCCGCTCGCTCGTCCGGCGCGACATGGTGTCGAAAGCGCGGCGGGCGCATCAGCGCCGGGGCGGCCGACTGGTCCGCGGACGTGTCACCGAAGAACTCGACGCCCAGTCTTCGCTCCGGGACATAACTTCCGAATCCCACGATGCCGACGTCACGCACGGGTCGCCCCGAGGAATTCTCCGATGACATTACCGAGCTGTAGCTCCATACCTGTCCTCCTTACCTTGCTAGTTGCGCCGGTTGCTCTGCCGGGCAAGCCAATCGAGTACCGAATCGGCCGTCGCGCGGGCGTCGGCCTCCAAAATGGAGAAGTGATCGGCATCCGCCCTGAGCGCCTCGTCCGCGATATCCCAATGCCGCCAGGTGTAGGCCGGGTCGGATTCGACGGTGCGCCCCGCGGCCAGTAGCACGGAGGCGGCCGAAAGCTCTTTTCTATCAGGGGCTTTCCACTGCGCGAACAGGTCGAGATAGGTTCCCATCGAAAGCAGGTTGCTGTCGTTGATCACCGCACCGTCGGGGTCTCGGCGCACGATATGCCCCATCGCCCAGGCAAAGGTGTCGTCGAGGAGTTCCTGGTTTGGCTCGATGGTGTCCAACATGATCACACCCGCCACCGGATAGCCTCGCGATTCGAGCTCGATCGCGATGTCGTTGGCAAGCAGACCGCCCATCGAATGCCCGACCAGGAGCACACGATCGGCTTGGCCGGTTACCGCAGCGATTGCCGACGCCGCCTCGGCGATCGCCCCGTGCCAGGACTCGGGACGCGAATCCGCGGTACCGAAACCAGGCAGCGTCAATCCACGGACCCGGCCGAGAGCGGATATGGCACTGGCGAAGCGGATGAATTGATGCGGCCCGGACCCCGCCAGAAACGAGGGGACACAAATGATTTCGGTGTCGCCCGGACCGTCTGCCAGCAGCACCGCCCCGTCGGCGCGCTGCCCGCGCGCCGGTTGCGGTGCACGCAATCTGGATGCGGCGGTGAGGACACCGATCATGTCGGCTGTGGTGCCCCCGGCCACCGCGGCTGACAGCAGCTTCGTCAGAGTCCCCATTGCGCTGTCCATCCCCACCGGCACGACGCCAGGGGCGACAACGGGTCCGGCCACGGCCGAATGCGCAGGCATGTCCGCGGCCGTTCGCTCCACCAGCGGGAGCAGCGCCTGCGACACCGTGGTTGCGGTGGGATTATCGATGAGGAATTGCGGCGGCAGCTCGACCCCGGTCAGGGCAGCGAATCGCTTGTGCAGGCGAACCGCGTTCATCGACTCGATGCCGAGCTCGAGCAGGCTGCGGTCCGGGTCGATCGAGGCGGCGTCGTCCACGCCGAGCACCCTCGCGAACTCCACCCGGACGAGTTCCAGCAAGGTGGGCGCCGGATCGTCGGCGGGGATTCGCCACCGCTGTGGCGCGCTAGCCGCGGGCTGACGCTGAATCTCCGTGTTGTCGCTGCTGGTGATACCGGATGTGCGCACGCCGGAAGGGATTTCAGGAACCCAGAACCGGGCGTGCTGAAACGCATAGACCGGCAGCGAACAGTGGCCCGCGGTGGAGTTCTCGTAGTACGCGTCCCAGTCGACGGGCACACCGTTGCTGTGCAGCGCTGCCGCGGCTGCGACAACCTGTTGGGCGGCCGGAACCTTGCGATCGAGAGCGGCGACGGCTCTCGCCTCGTCACCGGTCCCGATGAGGCACTCGTCCACGAGCGAGGTGAGTATGGCGGAAGGCCCCAGCTCCAAGTAATGCGTGACGCCCGCGCCCGCGAGCCAGCGAATCCCGTCGTGGAAGCGAACCGTTGCCCGCAGATGCCGCACCCAGTACCCGGGGTCGGTCGCTTCGGCCGCTGTGATCGGCCGACCGGTCATCCCGGAAACGATCGGTGTCGCAGGCGGTTCGAGGTGCACGCTCTCGACGACCGCCGCGAAGTCCGCGAGGATGGCGTCCACGTAGTGCGAATGGAATGCGTGGGAAACCTGAAGACTTCGGGTGCGCCGGCCGCGCGCCGCCCACAGATCAGCGCATGCGGCCACGGACTCGGCTTCGCCGGATACGACGACGGAACGAGGGCCGTTCACAGCGGCGATAGCGATCCGAGAAGCATCGTCGGCAAGGGACGCGCGGACTTCCGCCTCCGAGGCCTGGATCGAAAACATCGCGCCGTCGGTGCTCAGCGACTGCATCAGGCGACCACGTGCGGCTACGACCTGACAAGCATCATCGAGTGTGAAAACGCCCGCCAGGTATGCCGCGACGAACTCACCGAGGGAATGGCCGATCAGGTAATCCGGTCGCACCCCCCAGCTTTCGAACAGCCGGCACAGCGCGACCTCCATCGCGAACAGAGCGGGCTGCACTACGCTGGCCGATTCCAACGCATCGGGGTCCGACAGCGCGGAGATCAGCGCGGTGCCCAGGTACGGGTCGAAGGCCGCGCAGACCTGCTCGAGTGTTTCGGTGTAGACGCGAAAAGCGGGGTCGTCGAGTGCCGTCCCCATGCCCGGGTATTGGGCTCCCTGGCCGGTGAACATGAAGGCGATGCGGCCCTCGCGTGCGGCCCGCACTGCCGCAGAGTCCAATTCCCTGGTGAGAGCGAGGACCGAGGCTGCCATGCGCTGCCGGTCGGCGCCGATGACAGCTACTCGCTGGTCGAAATGCGTCCGCGTCGTCGCAAGTGCTCGCGCGAGCTCGGCCGGTGTCGATGGCGAATCGTCGGCGAGTTGGGCATGCAGACGCGTCAGCTGGTCGCGCAGAGCCGGAATGGTCTTTGCCGAAAAGATCCAGCTGAAGTATTTTTCGGAAGAATCAGGAGTTTCCGGCAGCGGTGCTGCCGCGCCGGCATCCTCGACGATGATGTGGCAGTTGGTTCCGCTGATCCCGAACGCCGACACCCCGAACCGCCTTGGCCGGTCGGACGTGCGTGGCCATGGCCGGGTCTGCTCGAGCAGGGCTACGGGACCGGTCGTCCAGTCGACCTTTGGGGTGGGCCTATCGATGTGGAGGCTTCTCGGCATCGCGTCGTGGCGCAGCGCCATGACCATTTTGATGAGCCCCGCAATGCCTGCCGCCGCCTGGGTGTGCCCGATGTTGGACTTCACCGACCCCACGTACAGCGGCCATTCCGGTGACCGTCCCGGTCCGAAAACGTCGAGCAGCGCCTGTGCTTCGATCGGGTCGCCGAGCACGGTCCCGGTACCGTGCGCCTCTATGACATCGATATCGGCGGGCCCGAGTCGAGCGTCGGCCAGCGCGTCAGCGATAACCCGTTGCTGTGCGACACCATTCGGTGCGGTGAGCCCGTAACTCGCACCGTCTTGGTTGACGGCTGTGCCCCGAATGACCGCGAGCACCTGATGCCCCTGCTGCTCGGCGTCGGCCAGGCGCATGAGGACGATCGTGCCGACGCCCTCCGCCCATCCCGTTCCGTCCGCCGCGGCGGCAAAAGATCGGCATCGCCCCGATTCCGAGCAACCGCCTTGCCTGCTGAACTCGACGAACACGCTGGGGCTCGACATCACCGTCACCCCGGCGGCAAGGGCACTGGTGCACTCGCCGCGGCGCAGCGATTGGACGGCAAGGTGCACAGCCACCAGCGACGACGAGCATGCGGTGTCAACCGTCAGTGCGGGCCCGGTGAGGCCGAGGTGGTACGCGATTCGTCCCGAGGCAACGCTGCCGGCGTTCCCCACGCCCCACAGGCCGCCGAACCGGTCGGCGTCAGCGCGCGCGCCGAGGAAATACTCCTGGTGCATAAGGCCGACGAAGACACCGGTGGGTCCATCCCGAAGGGCGCCAGGAACGATTCCAGCGTTCTCGATCGCTTCCCACGCCGATTCCAGCAGCATTCTTTGCTGCGGGTCCATCGCCGCGGCTTCCCGAGGACCGATGCCGAAGAATTCGGCATCGAATCCCGGTGCGTCGCCGAGGAACCCGCCGTGGCGCGTATATGTCTTACCCGGCGCATCCGGGTCCGGATCGTAGAGTTCGTCGACCTGCCAGCCCCGGTCGGCCGGGAAGTCCGAGATCGCGTCGGTCTCTGAGACGACGAGTCGCCACAGTTCTTCGGGCGAGGCCACCCCACCCGGGTAACGGCAGGCCATGCCGACGATCGCGATGGGTTCGAGAGCGCGCTCGGTGACCTCCCGCAACTGCCGTCTCGTCCGATCGAGCTCGGCCGTCACCCGCCGCAGGTACTGGAGGGTTTGCTCCGCTGCCCCCGCTTTCTCATCCCCCATTACTCAAGCCACCCCCATGTCATTGTCGATCATGTCGAAAAGCTCACTGACCGAGGCCGATTCGATCGACGATGGCGGTTCGCCCGCGGACGTTGCGGTACTCAGCTCACGGACCAAATCTGTCAGGCCGGCCAGCGCGGACGATCTGGCGTCGACATCCAACGCCTGTACGTGGCGACGCAGGTCGGCCAGCGCCCCAGCCACGACGCCATCTCGATTCGCCCGATCCCGCTGCCGTAGCTGTGCTGTCACGTGCTGTGCGAGGCGAGTGACCGTCGGGTGATCGAAAACCACCGATACCGGCATGGACAGCCCAACGCTCGCGTTGATTCGGTTGCGCAGTTGCAGCGCTCCCAGCGAGTCGAGTCCGAGATCCTGGAACGATCGGTCAACGGAGAGCGATGGGCCATCGCCGAAGCGCAGCACTGCGGCGATCTCGGTCCGGACGAACCGGGTCACCGCGGCATCCCAGTCCGAATCCGGTTGGTCCGCCAGGTTTTCGAGCGGGCTGGCCACCCGGTCGATACGCTCCTCGCCCCGATCCGGCAGCAAGGTATCGAACATCGGCGCCAACCCGCCCGACGCTCGGTCCGCCAGCAGTGCCTGCGTATCGATGGATGCCGCGATTATCGTCGCGTTCGGCTGTCCGACCGCGACATCGAACATTCGTACTGCCTCCGGCGTGCGCATGGGCGCCAGGCCGCGATCGGCAAGCCGCGCGACGCCGCCACCGGCAAGATGCTCTGTCATCGCCGAGGCGTCCTCCCATAGACCCCAGGCAATCGACGTGGCCGATAGTCCCTGGCTGCGGCGTAGCCGGGCCATGGCGTCCAGGAAGGAGTTCGCCGCGGCGTAGTTTGCCTGTCCGGCAGCGCCGATGACACCGGCGAGCGATGACATCAGCACGAAGAACCTCAGGTCGAGATGTTCGGTCAACTCGTGCAGGATCAGGGTTCCGGCAATCTTCGGCCGCAATACCCTGGCCAGTTGATCCTGGGTCAGTGTCGCGATCAGGCCGTCGTCGAGCACGCCCGCCGAGTGGATCAGACCGGCCAAGGGGTGCGCCGCGGGGATGGCATCGATGATCTCGCTCATCGCGTTCTTGTCAGCGACATCGCAGGCCGCCATCGTGACTACCGCCCCGGCGGAACGCAGTTCGGCGGCAAGGGATTCGGCGCCCGCCGCGTGTTCCCCTCGCCTGCTCACCAGGACGAGGTGGCGGGCGCCGCGATCGACCAGATGGCGCGCGATCGCGGCGCCGATTCCGCTGGTTCCGCCCGTGATGAGAATCGTCGTCTCGGCGTCCGGCTGAACGCTTTCGGTCGAGCGCCGTGGCTCGGCGAACAGCCTTGCCACCTCGACCGATCCGCCGCGTACTCGGATCCGGGGCTCGGGCAGTTCCACGATCGCGGGCAGCAGGTGGGTGCTCGCCGGATTGTCGAGGTCTACCAGGGTGAACCGCCCCGGGTGCTCGGATTGCGCACTGCCGACCAGCCCCCACAGCGCCGCCGCGGTGAGTGATGCCTGCGCGCTCGACTCGGTAGCCCCCTTGGTCAGCAGGACCAATCGGGCATCGCTCAGTCGTTCGTCAGCGAGCCAGCGCTGTACGAGGTGGAGCCCGGCGAGCAGTCCGGCTTCGACCGCATCGGCGGATCGATCCCGGGGTTCATCGAGCTGGACGAGGACCAGCTGCGGTGCGGCGGCACCCTGGTCCATGGCGTCGATCAACGGGCCGAGACCGTCCCAGCGATCGACATCGATTCCAGCACACTCGAATTCACCGGTCGGATCGATGACGGCCCAGCGACGGCCAGGAGACGGCTCGATCGGGCGGGTCACCGGAATCCAACGCAGGCTATGAAAGGGCTCGGCGGGCGAAGCTACCGCCGCCGACAACATGGCGGCAGGAATAGGTCGCAGCGCCACTTCCCCCACCGATAGCACCGGTACCCCGTTCTCGTCGGTCGCGGTCAGCGAAACCTGACGGTCACCGGTCCGGCAGATGCTGGCACGTAGCGAACTGGGTGCTTCCAACGGCCGCAGGGCTCGAATATTGCGCCAAGAGAAGGGGATCCATACCTCTTCCGGATTCCGATCCACCGCGCCGTGCTCGAGCGCGACGTGAAATGCGGAGTCGAGCAGCGCGGGATGCGCCACGGCATACGAGCTGCCGAGCAGTTCACCGGACAACTCGACTTCGGCGAACAGCAATTCGCCGGTATCGCCCTCCGCCGACCAGGCCTCGCGCACATTCTGGAACGCCGGTCCGTAGCCGAGCCCCTCGCGCGCGAGGTCGCCGTACATCGTGCGGATATCGATCGGTGTCGCCTGCGCAGGCGGCCAAGCCGCCGAGGACCCGGGGTTCGCCTCGAGCAGACCTGCGGTCTCGGCGATGATGCCTGTCGCGTGTCGCTGCCAGCTCGGTCCGCTCGCGCCCGCGGCGCCACTTTCGGTGGAATGGATGGCCAGCGCTCGTTTGCCGGTCGAGTCGGGCGCTCCCACCCACACTTGAATCCGGACGGAGCCCGAGTCCGGGAGTGGTAACGGAGCTTCCAGGTGCAGCTCTTCGACCTCGTTGCCACCGACTGCGGCAGTGACATAGGTGGCCAGTTCGACGAAGGCGGTGCCCGGCACGAGAGCGGCACCGCACACACGATGGTCCGCGATCCACGGATACTCCGCCTGCGACCACGTTCCGGTCCACACATGACAACCCGGCTCGGCTGCCAATTTCAAGGTACCGGTCAACAGCGGGTGCGGTACCGAACTCAACCCGAGTTCCGACGGCACCGCGCCACGGCCGGGCCGGACCCAGTATCGATCACGATCGAACGGATAGGTCGGCAAGTCGATGCCCAGATCCGATCTTCGCGGATAGGCGCGTTGCCAGTCGACCGCCCCGCCATCGGTGTAGAGCTTCGCGACCGATCCGAGAAATGCGGTCAGACCCCCATCGTGCTTGGTGACCGTTGCGGTGACCTGAATCCGTCCCTCGCGACTCGGCGCGTTCTCGATCGTCTCCTCGATCGCCGAAACCAGCACAGGATGCGGGCTGATCTCGATAAAGGTGCGCACACCGATATCGATCAGACGAGAGACGGCCGACTCGAACCGAACTGTACGGCGCAGGTTTCGATACCAGTACCTCTCGTCCAAATCAGCTGTGTCCAGCAGGTTCCCGGTGACACTGGAATAGAAGGCCGCCTGGCCGCTACGCGGCGAGAGGCCCGACAAAGCTCGTACCAGTTCGGTCTTGAGCGGCTCGACATGGGCGGAGTGTGACGCATAGTCCACCGGAATCCGCCTGGCGCGCAACCCTTCCCGCTCGCATTCGTCGAGGATCGCGGTCAACGCCGAGCGCTCGCCGGAGATCACCACCGAAGTCGGACTGTTGACAGCGGCGAGGGACACCCCGGCGTGCCGATCGATCCGCTCGGCCGCGGCGTCGGCCGACTCGGCGACCGATATCATGCCGCCACCGCGGGCCAGCTCGGCGATTGCCTTGGCACGCAAGGCCACCACCGCCGCGGCATCGTCGAGAGACAGGCCACCGGCGATATAGGCCGCCGCGATCTCGCCCTGTGAGTGCCCGACGACGACATCGGGCGCTACCCCATGGGAACGCCACAGTGTCGCGAGAGATACGAGAACGGCGAACAACACCGGCTGCACGACATCGACCTGTTCGAAGGAGGCGTCGTCGCCGTCGCGAACAATCGCCTCGAAATCCGCGGGCGGGCGGTCCAAGTGCGGCGCCAACGCGACCGCACAATCATGGAACGTCTGCGCGAAGGCCGGCGACGAATCCAATAGCTCCACCGCCATTCCGCGCCACTGCGAACCCTGGCCGGGGAATACGAACGCGACCTTCCCCCGCGGGGCGCGGGCGTCCCGGCTGGACTCGTCGGTGCGGAACGGGGTTACCAGCGGGCTCAGTCCGGCGAGCAGTTCGCCTCGACCGGTGCCGACCACAACGGTGCGATATTCGAGCTGCTGCTCCTGGGCCGCGAGCGCACTCGCGATCTCGAGCGGGTCTACTTCCGCTCGGTCGCTGAGGAATTCGGCCAACAGCCGACGTCGCTCGGACAGGGCAGCCTGTGTTTTCGCACTCAGCACCCAGGCGACCGGACCGGCTGGCACTGCCGCATCGTCGGGGGTGGCCGGTGGCTCCTCCAGAATCAGATGGGCATTGGTACCGCCCACTCCGAACGCGGAGACTGCGGCCCGACGTGGTTGCGCTCCGGGTGCCCACTCGACCGCATCGTGCAGCAGCGACACACCGCCGCTCGACCAATCGACATCCGGGGTCGGTTCGGCGGCGTAGAGACTGCGCGGCAGCATGCGGTGGCGCATCGCGAGGAGCATCTTGATGATGCCACCGACGCCTGCCGCCGCCTGGGTGTGACCGATATTGGACTTCAGGGACCCGAGCAGCAGCGGACGATCACTCGGGCGTTGGCGGCCGTACGTGGCGAGAAGCGCGCGCGCCTCGATCGGATCGCCGAGCGGTGTGCCCGTACCGTGGGCTTCGACAACGTCGACGTCGGCACCCGTCAAGCCCGCATTGGCCAGCGCCTGCCGGATGACGGCTTCCTGCGCTCCGCCTCGCGGGGCAGTCAAGCCATTGCTGCGTCCGTCCTGATTGATGGCCGATCCGCGAACCACGCCGAGGATTCGCCGGCCGTTGCGTTGCGCGTCACTGAGCCGCTCGAGCAGAACCAGTCCCATGCCTTCCGACCAGGCCGTCCCGTTCGCATCGGCGGCGAACGATCGACATCTCCCGTCCGGCGACAGCGCCCGGTGCTTGGTGAACTCCAGCCACATATTCGGCGTCGTCATCACCGTGACGCCACCGGCGAGCGCCAGCGAGCATTCACCCGATCTGAGCGATGCGGCCGCCAGATGGAGCGCGACCAGCGACGAGGAACATGCGGTGTCGACCGTTATCGCGGGGCCCTCGAACCCGAATGTGTACGCAAGGCGACCGGACGCGACGCTACCCGCCGTGCCCGTCCCCCAATACCCTTCGACTTCCGCTCTCGACGATTGCGCGACCCATGCGTAGTCGGATCCGCAGAGACCCAGAAATGTCCCGGTTTGGCTTCCGGTGCGGGACGACATCGGAATTCCGGCGTGTTCGAAGGCTTCCCATGTTCCCTCCAACAGGAGCCGCTGCTGGGGGTCCATCGCGAGCGCTTCGCGGGGGCTGATCTGGAAGAACTCTGGATCGAATTCGCCGATACGGTCCAGGAAGCCGCCGGATCGGACGTAGGTGGTTCCGGAATGGTCCGCGTCGGGGTGATACAGCGCCTCCAGATCCCAGCCTCGGTCGGCCGGGAACCCGGTGATCGCATCGGTACCGGATTCCACCAGCCGCCACAGGTCTTCGGGCGCGGCAACCCCGCCGGGGTACCGGCACGCCATACCGATGATGGCGATGGGCTCATCGGTCGAGGCGGTGGCGACCTCCTCGGTCCGGCTCCGCTGCGGCATCGCCGGATCACCGACACCGCCGCCGGCAGCGTCCGAATCGAAGTGCGAATACAGGTACCAGGCCACAGCGGTAGGCGTCGGATGCTCGAAGAGGAGCACGGCGGGGATCTCGAAACCCGCTGCAGCCGAGAGGCGTCGGGTGAATTCGACCGCCGCCAGCGACGTATAGCCGTAATCGTGGAAGGGACGGTCCACCTCGACGGCGGTACCGCCGTCGAGCATCTCGGCCGCGATGTCGCACACCTCGGCGAGCACCGCATCGAATCTCCGCGACGGTTCGACGGTTGCCAGCCGAGCGGCGAGCGAAGTGCGATTCATCTTGGGCTCCTTCATATCTCGACTTCGACGCGGGCTGGCGCGTGCTTGCCGGGGAACCACCAGTTCCAGCGCCCGAACAGCCGCATGGCCGCCGGAACGAGCACCAGACGCACCACTGTCGCGTCGACCGCGACGGCAACCGCGCACCCGAGTCCCAGGCGCTGGGCAGACGGGAATCCCGTGAGGACGAACGCGATGAAGACGAGCACCATCAGCAGGGCCGCGCTCGAGATCGAGCGCGCCGAGGCGGCGAGCCCCTCGGCGACGGCCCGCGCGTTGTCCCCGGTGGCCTCCCAACCTTCACGGATCCTCGACAACAGGAAGATCTCGTAGTCCATGGACAGACCGAAAGTGATGGCCAGAATCAGGGGCGGCGTAATCGTGTCCACCGTTGGCGCGGCCTGGATTCCGAGCCAGGACAGCCAGCCCCATTCGAACACCATCACCAGCACGCCGTAGGCGGCAGCCAGCGACAACAGGTTCATGGCGATTGCCTTGGCCGCCAGGACCGGCGAGCGCAATATCACCATGAGCAGTGCGAATCCAGCGATCACGATGAACGCGACGATCCACCACATCGCCTGCGACACCAGATTGTCGAAGTCCATGATGGTGGCGGTGGTCCCGCCGACGAGGGCAGTTGCCCCGGCGATGTCGCCGAGCGCGTCTCGCAATTCGGTGACTGTGGCTCGCGCCGAGGATGATTCGGGATCCGACGGGAGAACGGCCTGGATCAGTACGCTCTTCCCACTCGTGCCAGTGGTCGTCGACACGCCACCATCGACGCCGTCGATGGCTTGAATGATCCGCTGGGCTTCCGCTACCGATGGGCTGTCGGCAGGCAGCGAATCCGAGTCGCCCGCAGCGGTCACCAGCACTTGAACCGGGCTACCCGTGCCGGGACCAAGCACCGATCCCGCGAGTTCGGTACCTTCTCGCGCTTGATTGGTGTCCGGTAGCTGACGCAGCACGCTGTTGCTCATCTCGAGCCTGGTGGCGGGCAGTGCGAGTGCAAGCAACAGCGTGGAAGCGGCGAGTACGAACAGCACCGGACGGCGCATCACGGTGTCCGACCATCGCATCCAGAAATCGCCGGCCCCGGCGGGATCCCGTCGGATTCGAATCCGGTTGCGGCGCGGTTTGATTGCCGCAAATCGCGCGCCGAGCAGTGTCACGATGGCGGGCACCAGCGTGACCGTGGCGGTCATGGCCACCACGACGACCGTGATGGTGCCGATCGCGATGGACCTCAACGCCGTCGAGTCGATGACGAACAAACTCGCCAGGGCGAGAACGACCGTGCAACCGGAGAGCACCGCCGCACGTCCCGAAGTCAGCATCGCGGTTCGACGGGCTTGCTCGATCGTCGCGCCGCCCTGGACTTCCGAGCGAAAGCGGACGAGCACGAACAGCGTGTAGTCGACGGCGACCCCGATACCCACCATCGACACCGCATTCGATACGAAAATCGACATGCTGATCACCTGGGCGAGCAAGTAGGTGATCCCCCCGGTGACGACAACGGCTGCCATGGCGACCCCGACCGGAAGCGCCATGCTCAGCAGAGATCCGAAGACCAGCAACAGAGTGAGCGCGATCAGGGGGAAAGCGAACAGTTCCCCCTTGGTGACGGCGTCGGTCGTCTCGGATTGCACTTCCGCGTACAGCGCGCCCTGCCCGGTCAGATAGGCCTGAACGTGACCGTCGGCCAACTGCGCGGGTTTGTGGTGCTTAATACCCAATCGTTTCGCGATTTCCTTCGCGATGTCGATCGACGAATCCTGGCCGCCGGTGACGATCAGGGGGATGACGCGGATATCCGGATGCTGCTGCCCTGTCGCCGGAGACGAAGGGGCGATCGAGACACCGGACAGGTCGCCGATACGCGAGACCGTCTCGGCTCGAGCCGGTTCCAACATCAGCGCTTGCCCGGTGTCCGCCTGTAGAACCACCGCGAGTGTCGCCGACGCCGCCGCGGGAAAGTCCGACGAGATCCGCTCGTCGACACGCTGAGACTGACTTCCAGGCGCTTCGAAACCGCCACTTGTCAAGTGCGCGTTCTGATTCGCGGCCCCAGCGGCCGCCAGCGCTATCAGGATCACCCAGACGGCAACCGTGGACCACGCATGGCGCTCCACAAAGGAGCGTAAGCGATCCATCACCACGTCAACCCAATTCACAGACCAACCGCCTCTCTGACACGCGCAATCGCGTCGTCGGTGTCTTTGAACTCGATAGCCTGCCAGCCGACCTCGACGGCGCCGCGGCAATTGACCGCGAGGTCATCGATCAGCACGCACGACATGGCAGGCACCGATGCTCTCGCAGCACAGAGTTCGTAGATATCGCGATCAGGTTTGCGGCACCCGACTTCGAAGGAGAGAACGACCTCGTCGAACAGTTCGGGCCCCACGATCGCGCGCCAGTACGGAGCGAAGTCCGGCGGCATGTTCGACACCATGCCGACGAATACGCCCTCGGCGCGCAGCGTCCGCACGAAGTCGATCATGGCCGCGTTCGGCGGTCGCTCGGCGAACCAGAGCTCGGCGAACCGCGACAGGTCGACGTTCGTTCCGAAATCACGCGCCAGCAATGACTCCATCTTGCGCACCCACTGGACACCGCTGAGCAACGGGGTATCCAAGGGCAGCATGATGTCGTCGGTACCGAACTCGCGGGCCACCGCGAGCATCGATGGCATCAGATGCTCAGGGCGCACCCGGATGTTGGCACAGAAGGTAGTGAAAGTATCGGCGATGGGGGCGGTGAGCACGCCCGCGAAATCGCACCAGACCGCCGGTCTCTGATTCCCGCCGTTACTCATCGAAGTCGACCTATCTTCCGGTCAGTCGGGCTACGACGGGGGCGAAGGCTCGCGCCGCGCCATCGGAGACCACCCAGTAGGTGAATCCCCAGCGTTCGCGATGCTTGATCAGTTGGTCACAGATCTCGTCAACACTTCCCACCAGCGCCATCGGCGTGGCGCCGAACTCGTCCTCGGTCATCCCGATGGCCTTCGCATAGGTCCGCACGGAGGCTTCGCGATCGGTGGTGATCCGGCAGGTCACCACCAGGCATTGGAGCTCGATGTCGCCCCACCGATCCCCGGCCGCATCCCGGATCCAGCCGATTCGCTCGTCGAACGCATCGTCGACCGCGGCGCGGCCCGCACCGGAATCCATTCGGCCCGAGGACATCTTGGGATTGACACCAACGATGTCGGCCGCCCTGGCAGCGAGGGTCAGCATCCGCTTTCCACCACCACCTATCAGGATCGGCGGGTAGGGTGCCGAAACTGGTTGGGGATGACCGTAATTCGTGCTCACCGCGTAGTGCGCGCCGGTACGCCGCACCGAGGCGGTGGCCCAGATATCCTTCATGATGGCCAAGCTCTCGCCCAGTCGATCGATTCGCTCGGCCGCGGGATCGAACGCCACTCCGGCAGCGCGGTAGTCCATTTCGCGCCACCCCGCACCGATACCGAATTCGACTCGGCCGCCGGACACGACGTCCAGGGTCGCGATCTCCTTGGCGAGCACAACGGGATTCCGGTAGTCGTTCGCGAGCACCAGGGTGCCGACCGTCAAGCGCTCGGTCGCCTCGGCCGCGACCGTCAGCGCAACCAGCGGACCCCATTGGGTATCAAGGTGATCCGGTATCAACAGGCTCGAATAGCCGAGCGCCTCGACCTCGCGGGCCTTGTCTCGCCACGCGCCCGCGGTATACGCCCCACTCGCCTGCACGCCGAACCGAAAAGTTCTGCTCAAGATCCCCCCTCACCGAGTCGCGGCAGCCAAGGGCGCCGTCGAACCGAGAACCTGATCTAGAACACTATCGAATTCCGGTGCCCTCGCCAGGCTTCGCCGACCGGCGAGTCGTCCGTCCGGGCGCACCAGCAGGACGGCTGGCTGGTCGGCAGCCAGCTCGTCGTGCACGACGCCGCCGGCGTCCACGTGCTGCTCGATGCCCGCGAGCGACAGCGCGATTGTTTCTCGACCGAGCACGACGGGAGACACCAAACCCTTGTGCCGAGCTTCGAAATGCTTTGCGATGCGCTCGATCTCGGGAACGTCTGACTGCCGCACCCCGACGACCAGTGCCGTGAACCGCCCCGGCTTCAGTAGATCGTGAACCCGAACGGTCGCCGAGCCACCGGAAATCGCCACATCGGGCACGCGGCGCCCGGCCTGTGCGGACGTGGCCTTGTCGGAGCCCGGCAACGACTCGACCGGATAACTGATCGAGAGCTGTGTCAATGTCGGTACGAGCAGCCGGTCCAACAGGCCGGTGATGGTGCCGAGACCCAGCAGCGCGTCACGGAGTTGCCGTAAGACACGCGGCCGGATGGTGGCCAACTTCGTCTGGGAGGTGGCGGCCTGCATCGCGAGGGATGCCCCGTGCAATCGTTCCTTCTCGTAGCTGTCCAGCAGGGACTCGCCTGCGACGCCTCGGCAGACCAAGGCGAGTTTCCAGGCCAGATTGCAGGCGTCCTGAATGCCGCCATTCATCCCCTGCCCGCCGAGCGGGCCGTAGCTGTGCGCGGCATCGCCGGCGATCAGGCACCGGCCCGACCGGTACCGCGAAGCTATCCCGGTACGCACCTTGACCGTGGCGACGCCCCAACCGGCGTCGCGTAGCTCACGCACCCGAATCCCTGAGCCGGTCCGACGATCGAACAGTTCCTGCACATATTCCAAGGTCGCGGTGCGACCCTGCTCGCCGTGCACCGTCGCCGCCAACCGGAACGAGCCGTCCGGAAGCGGTGCTATGAGAGCCATGCCATCGGGATGGAAGTAATAGTGACCGGCATCGGTCGACGCGCGTTCACCGAAGACATCGACGATCATGAACGTCTCGGGTGCCTCCTTGGTATCGAACGGGATCCCGGAAAATTTCCGCACAGCGCTGTGCGATCCGTCGGCGCCGACAACCCACCCTGCCGTCACCGACTCCTCGGAGGCACCGTCCGCGGTGGCCGCTGTCGCGATGACGCTGTCGGCGCGGACGTCGAGCGCTACCAACTCGGCACCGCGCTCGACAGTGCCACCGAGCTCGGTCAACCGGTGCTCGAGCACCTCCTCGGTCGCCGATTGCGGGACCGACAACATGAACGGAAAGCGACAGTGCCGCACGGTCGCCGCCGAGATCTTCGCGGTTCGCCGTGCGCCGGATTGAAAGTAGGCGTGCCCGCAACGGACACCGCGCGCCACCAACGGCTCCGCCGCACCGAAATGGTGCAGCACCTCCAGCGCACGGGCGGAAATGCCGATCGCGCGGGAGGCCTTCGTCGAGCTCGTCGACTTGTCGATTATTCGAAACGAAATCCCCTGGGAGATCAGCTCGCAGGCGAGCGTCAGCCCGGTCGGCCCGGCCCCGACGATCAGCACATCGACACGCTCATTCATGACCGTTCTCCGTTCGCGATTCGGCCGGCATCCGACCTGAACTCCACTTCCATTGCGACAGCGCCGATTTGCTTGCTCAACTGCACCACCGTGGCATCGACCTGATACGTATCTGCGGCATCGAGCGCCTTGACGGTCAGTTCCAGCTCGGTGGGTACGTCGAGCTCGGCAAACCCGTCGAACGCCGCGCGGCCGCGGGTCACCATCGGCACACCGCCCGCCCTATTTACACCCGTGGCACGCGATACGCTCCAGGTAGCTGCTTGGCGTACCGCCTCCGTTATCAGCTGCCCCGGAACATGATCCAGTGGGTGATCGAAGAACGCCGCGTCATTCAGGTCTACCAGCACCGAAATACGGGCGATCCCAGCGAGTTCGGCGACAGCTCGGATCGCTACGTGCCGCGGCGAGTCTCGCCCGACCAGCTCGGGTGCGGGAACCTCACCCACTGGCACCGTGACCGCACGCTGGCCGAGCTGAGCTCGCGACATCGCCCGGACCAGGGCGAAGTCGGACTCTGCCGCGAACATCAGCGACCCGGACATGGTCATGGCCGGTGTGTCACCGATCAGCAGCACAGTCTCGAAGGTCAGCCCATTCGGCCCCTCGGCCGCGTTCAGCGGCGTCAATGCGAACAGCAGAATCCCTTCCAGCGGGTTTCGCCGATCATCGCGGAACGCATCGGGACTCAGCGCGGCCATATCGAAAGACCGTGCCACCATGACGGTTTCGGGCGCGATCTCGAAGAAATCATGCCCGGACATGATCGCGGCCTGGCGGACGGCTTCGGCAGCCATCAAGGTGTCGTGATATTCGTAATGCCCGTCCGACCAGAGCGAATGCGCCCGCGGCAGCTGCACCGCGATCACGAACAGCTCGGGTGCGACGCGAGCGCGGTCGCATACGAACACTTCCGATACTGATCGGCGGTGCGTCAGTTCACGGGGAACGGTCTGCCGATGATCGACCAGCTTCCGCAGCTCGCCAACTCCTCGATCCGCCGTGCCGAACCTATCGAGGATCCGATGCTCGAGTTTTGCCGAAACCATGCTTTCCCCGTTTCTCACGTCACCGCCGACAGCACCGCGTCTGTCCGCGGCTCTACCTTGTTGCCATGCTCAGGCCGAAGCTGCTTCGGCCGCAGTGGCTTCCGTATCCGCGGCGGCGATGCCGAGCAGGATTTCCGCCACCAGGTCCGGGCGTTCGAGGTGGGCGAAGTGATTGGTCGGCACCTCGTGCACTTTGCCGGTACGGGCGGCGTGTGCGCGCTGCGCCGAAACCGGCACGTCCGCGTCGAACTGCGTGATGATGTAGCTGGAGGCAACGGTGCGCCACGCCGCACCGCTCGCGATTTCGGTGAAGGATGCGACCGACTGGCGGGTCAGCCTGCTCACCGCCTCCTCGGTCATCTCCGGGGTCGGCAGGCTCTCGAGCACGCGGCTCTTGAAGTGCTGCGGACCTTCGCTGACCGTGCCGTCCTCCCGGATGTCGAGCTCCGGAACTTGATCCTCGGGAATGAACCCGCAGTCCACGACCGAAGTGCCCTCGGGCACCACCGCGCTGATGTAGACGAGATGGTTCACGCTGGGCTGATCGACCGCGGCAGCCGAGATGACCGCCCCGCCATAGGAATGCCCGACGAGGATCACCGGCGTAGCGACGTCCGCGATGACCTTGCGGACCGCGTCGACATCGTCGGAGAGCGTCCCGAGTGGGCCCGCAGGGCCGCAACTCGGCAAATCGACGGCGCGGCTTTCGATTCCGTGTGCGCGAAGCTTCTCCGCGACGAAACTCCACCACCACGTGCTGTCGGAGATGAATGCACCGTGGACGTAGACAACCACTGGTTTCATGGTGTTTCGAACCTTTCTGATGAGTGCCGACGTCACGGCCGACGCCGAATTCGCCTCGTCCGGAGGGGCTCCCGACGAGAAGTGCTATGGGCGGGCAGGCAAGCGGTCCTGGACACGCATTTCCACGTCGTGCATCCTGGCCTTCAGCCAGGCGACCGGCTCAGCGGGATACAAACGATGTTGCGGCCCAACGAACATCAGGTCTGTGTAGGTGGTCTCGCGATCGAGAACCAGATCTCGCATCACCTTCCCGACCGTGTTGGTGAAGGCCACCCCGTTGCCGCAGTAGCCGTGCGCGTACAACGCCCCGTCGCGAAGACGACCCACGTGCGGCACCAAGTCCGGGGTCATGTCGATACATCCTCCGTACGCGTGGGTGACCCGCAGATCACGCAGCATCGGGAAGTACTTACCGAGCAACCCGGTCAGGTATCGCTGCGGACGGCGAGCGCGCATATGCGTGTCCGCCATGTCGCGGCCATAGTGATACGGAACCGGACCACCACCGACCAGCAGCCGGTTCTGTGCGGTGAGGCGGGCGAAGGCGATCAGATTGCGGGCTTCCACAAAGCCCTCACGACCTGGCCAATGCAGGCTCGCCAGCTGCGTCGGTGTCAACGGCTCGGTGACGATGGCGTAGCTCCACATGGGCCGCACCATCGCTCGCAATTCCGGGAACTGGTGCTGGTAGGCATTGGTCGCGTATACGACACGGCCGGCCGATACCGCTCCCAGCGGGGTTCGAACGCGAAAGCCGGAGGGCCCCTTCGCCACGCTCAGCGCCGGCGACCGCTCGAAGATCTCGACCGCTTGGGCCCGCACGACCCGGCTCAAGCCGCGCACCAGGCGATGCGGATTCACCATCGCCCCACCGACTTCGAAACCGCCCAGCAACGCGGGGCTGTCGACGCGAGCTCGAATCCCTCGCGCGTCCAACAGTTCGGGCAGCGAGCTGGCGCCCAAACGATCGATCAGGTCCAGGTCACGTTCCAACGTTCGCAGTTGTCGCGCGTTCGTCGCGACGTTGAGATACCCGGTCGGCTCGATCTGGGCATCGATCCCGTGCTTGGCCGCGAACCGCTGCACCTCGAGGATCGACTTCCCCACCACCGTGTAGGCGAGCTTCGCGCGATCAGACCCGTATGCCTGGAGCAGACTCGTCAGGTTGTGCCCGATCGTCGGTGTCATGAACCCGTCACCGTGACCGGAGGCTCCCGAACCCGCGTAGTCGGACTCGAGGACGACGATCCGGAGTCCGGGTTCCGCCTTCTTCAGGTAGTGGGCCGTCCACAGCCCGGTGTAGCCACCGCCGATAATGCAGACGTCCGCGGCGTGCTCGCCGGACAGCGACGGACTGTAGGAAACTTCCTCGGTCTCGCGCCAGAAGACACCGTAGGTGATTCCCCGCTCGCCAACGGCCGCTCGGGTCGGTACTGAAGCAACCACCGGGACTCCGTTACCTTTTCTCGAAAATGATTCGCGCCAAACCGATGTGGCGATCCGTAAAGGCCTTGCTCGACGCGGTCAGGTAGCGCTGGTAGTCGGCGACCGCGTCGTCGCCGACCAGCGCCCGCGCCTCGGTGTCGCGCGCGTCCAGACGCGCGCGCCAGGCAGCGCAGGTGCGGGCATAGTCATCGGCATCGTTGGTTACCGTGATGACATCGAACAGTCGTTCCGAAGCCTCGAAGATCTCCGAGGGCCAGGGCAATTCCGATTCGGTGAAGATCCGGTCGATGATGAAAAGCAGGTCACGCACCGTCTGGCGCGACATCTTCGTGTTGCTGCCCTTGACGATTGTCTGGAGCGCCAGACGGCCGCCCGTCGGCAGCCATTCGTGGCACCTGGCGAAGAACTTCTGGTAAGCCGCGATACGTTCGGCGCGCGGCATCCCGTACTCGGCGAAGTGCTCGAAGGCGCCGATCGAGAGGATGGCGTCGTACGGCTCGTCCGGCTGGTGCTCGATCCAGTTCTCCAGCCGAGCTTCGACCGCAGGCTCCGATCCCGCCGAAATGTGCTCGTACTGCGCCTGACTGAGCGTGAGGCCGACCGCCTGTTCAACACCGTAGACATCGACGAGTCGATGCAGCAGTGCACCCCACCCGCATCCGACGTCGAGCACCCGCCGCACCCCCGCCGCCCGAGCGCCGGCGATCAGGTAATCGAGCTTCGCCAGCTGAGCCTGTTCCAGCGTGTCCTGCTCAGACCACATGGCGCACGAGTAGATCTGGAGCTTGTCGAGCCAGAGAGCGTAGAAATCGTTGCTGAGGTCGTAGTGGAGCTGGATCGCGGTGGCCGAAGCGCCGTCGTATTCAGTCAACGGTCGCCTCCGCCCGCGCCGACGCGACAATGCCGTTCAGCCGCTGCATGCGCGTCGCCAAGGTCATCCGGCCTTCGAGCGTGAAAGCACCTGGACGCCTGCCGTCGACATCATCGAAGGCATAGGCCTGCGCCAGATCACCGACCGCGAGCTTCTGGCCCGACCAGCGGTGCCGATCCGCATCCGACAGCAACGACGCCACCGCCCGGCCCACGTATTCCGGGGAATGCGCCACGGCCGCGGGGCCGGCGCCGAGCGCTTGCCACGCCGCATCGACCCGTTCGGTACGAACCAGGCCGGGGTGCAGTGACACCGAGGTGATCGAGGTCTTTCGCAGGTCGTAGGCCATGCCGACCACCATTCGGTCCGAGCTCGTCTTCGAGATGTCGTAGGCGACCTGGCCGAGGTAGGTGTCCCCATTGGTAAACGACATGTTGGCGATCAGCCCCGTGCCTGCGGCCTGCATCAGCGGGACGGCCAACCGGGCCGCGTAGTACTGACCGCGCAGCGACTTCTCGAACAGATCCCACCGCCACATCGGCTGCTGCCAGAACGGCGCGTCGAACTTCGCGTCCTCACCGCGCTCATAGCCCGCCCAGGCGTTGTTCACCAGGACATCCAGGCGCCCTTGCTCTTTCTCGATGTACCGGAAAACGTCCGCGGTCTCGTCGTCATCGAAATGATCACAGACGAGCGCGATGCCGCGGCCACCACGCTGGGAAACCTCGGTCGCGGTCTCGGCCACCGTTCCAGGCAGGTCTTCGGTCACACTTCCGGCGCGACTGCGACCCGTCACGTATACCGTCGCACCGGCCTCGCCGAGGGCGAGTGCGACTCCACGCCCCACTCCTCGACTCGCGCCGGTAACGAGTGCGACCGTGCCGCGCAGATCCGGCGGCACCCAGCCGATAGGTTTGGAACTCACACCAACTCCTCGGTTGTCCTGTGCGACGACGCACGCTCTCCGGCCCAAAACTCCAAGCTCTTCCGATACGCCTCAGCCACCGACACCGCCGGCAGTCCGTAGCGTCTGGTCAGCTCGGGCAAGGAGCTGGGAAGCACACCGCCGCACGCACGCGTGACCTCGCTGACATCGATCAGCACCTTGATGAACGCCTTCGATGTCGGCGAAACCTGGCCCCAGGGAATGGCATCGACAGCACCGGGGTCGAGCACCGGTGGTGCGGAAATAGGTTTTCCGCGCGAACTTGCATGGGCCAGCACGACATTCAGTGCATCGTCGACCTTCAGCGCGTCCTGCCCACTGGTCAACCAGTAGATTCGCCCGAGGTCATCCGCCTCGACCGCACGAGCGATCGCCATCGCTGTGGTGTCCAGTGCCAGCAGGTCGATCGGGTTGCCCGCGTGCAGCGGGAAGAACGGCGCTTTACCCCGGCAGATCCACTGCGACATCATCTGAACGATCTGCGGGCGGAAACTGGCCCCGGTCCGCGAGTCGCCCACCAGGTTGGTCGGGCGGTACACCGAATACCGAACACCGCTATCCGCCAGTACTTGTTCGGCGCGCAGCTTCGACGCGATGTAGGGGCGAACGACGTTGCCGTCCGAAAGCTCGCTCACCCGGCCGAGTTCGATCGCCCGCACGAAACAGGTACCGACGTAGTGCACCGGAGCATCGGCGGCCTGCGCGAGCTCGGCGACATGCGCGGTGCCGTCGATATTGATCCGCTGGTAGCGCTCGTCGGGTTGTCCCCATTCGGTGAGCGCCGCCGAGTGCACGATGACGTCGACCGTCTTGGCAAGGGCAGCCCAGCTGTCGGCGTCGAGGCCGAACCGTGGGCGCGAGACATCGCCAAGCACAACCTCTTCCGAGCTGCCCGCGGTCGGATCCGAGTGTGCGAGGCCGATCACCCGATGTTCCCGCAACTCCGATGCGATCGCGCGACCGACAACTCCGGACGCACCCGTGAGAAGCACTGTTCTTCGTTGTCCGGACACCGTCACAACCCGCCTTCCGACATGCTGACGACCGCCCACGGGTCGAGCTCGCCGCCCTCCAACAGTTGACGGCACCGATAGCGCTGGATCTTGCCGCTCGGCGTCTTGGGCAGGGCGCCACGCGCGAGGAACATGCATTCATCCACTGCGACAGCGGCTTTCGCCATCGCGGCCGAGGCGGCCTGATCCGCGATCTGGCGATGGCCGTTGGTGTCGGAGTCCAACTCCAGCAGCAGCGTCAGCGCCGCCCGATCGCCGATCGTCCGTTCCACCAGGGTCGAGCAGCCACGTCGGACTCCCTCGACCTGCTCGATCGCCTCCTCGACGCCCCGCGCGTAGACCTTTCGGCCCCCGATATTGATCATGTCATCGCTACGACCGACCAGATAGAGGTTGTCCTCGACCACGAAGCCGAGATCATTGGTGAGCAATGCACCGTCGCGGAAGTGGGCGTCGGTCAGCTGGGGAGAATTCCAGTACCCTGACCCGAGACTCGGGGACTGGATGCGGATTCGACCGATCTGGTCCGCCCCACTCACCCCGACACTGACGCCGTGCAGCGGACGGCCCGCGCTGACAATACTGGTCGCCGACTCGTGATCACCGTCGACCAGCCGCAGTTCGCCCCTGGCCAGCTCGACCGCGTCCACCGTCATCCGTCGCGGAGTTTCGTCCGGTCGAGCAGCGGTGACCGCGAGGGTGGCCTCGGCCATTCCGTAGGCAGGCATGAACATACAGGGCGTCAGCCCGAACTCGCCAAGCACTTCTGTCGCGAATTCCAATGTCTGCCATTCGATTCGCTCGGCTCCGATAATGCACGTGCGCATGTCGATGGCCCCGCGAGGCCGTGCGCCACGCCGAAAGCCTCTGGCGGACAGGTAAACACCCGTGTTGGTGCCGGCGGTGATGGTGCCGCCGTATTCCGCGATGTCGCCGAACCAGGTGCGCGGTGACATCGAGAACCGCTCGGGCGTCGACAAGTACAGGTCATTGTCGCTCTGCCATGAGGACAGCAACGTTCCGAACATCCCCATGTCATGGGACAGGGGCAACCACGACGACACCACGTCGCCGCCGAAGCGGACACCGATCCAGGACAGCAACATGTCGATGTGCCGAGCGATCGCCCCGGCAGTCAGGACGCAGCCCTTGGGCACTCCCGTACTGCCCGACGAATACTGGATAAAGGCGACGTCCGCATCGCCGGGCGGGCACTCGTCCACCACGCCCGAGCCGATCAGATCCTGCCAACTGCATATCTGATATCTGGCCAGAAACCACTCGGGCAAGGTGGTGAGCAGCCCCGCATCCAGGACCACCAGCTGGGGATCTAGCTGTTCGCACATGACCCCGAGGGACGCTAGATACTCTTCGAACCCCATGCCCCGTGACGGAACCGGCAACGAGGCCAAGGCGCCACCGGCAAGCCAGATGCCGAGTACCCCCGACACCACATCGGAGTTATTGGTCAGTACCGAAGCAACGCGGGTCCCCGGCGCGACACCACGCCGGCGCAGACCGGCGGTCATGTGCCGCGCGCGCTGGGCAACCTCTGCCCACGGTGTCCGCACGTATCGTTCGTTCTCCCAGGCCATCAGCGAGTGCGTACGGGGACGAGACTGCCCGAGCAGTCCCTGCCACAGGCCGTTCGCGCTGGTGTCGCTACTCCACATCGACGATTCCCATGGTGGTCGGAGCCGATTCCGCGAGCGGCTTGGCCGGCGTCGATCGCGCGAACCGGCCGCCGCCGGTCGGTGCCCACACGGCTTGACGCTGACTCTGCCGAGCTCGGTCGATTCGGATGACGTCATGCACCAAGTGGAGCTGCTCGAGCACTTTGATCACGATCGCGCTGATATCCAGTTCGTACCAACGCAACCCGTGACGCGCCGAGCGGGGGAACGCGTGATGGTTGTTGTGCCAGCTCTCCCCGAAGGACAGGAGGGCGAGCCAGCCGTTATTGCGCGATTCATCGGGTGTCGAGAAGCGGCGGGACCCGAAGACGTGACCGATCGAGTTCACCGCGTACGTCGCGTGGTTACCGACGAAGATCCGGACCAACCCACCCCAGAGCATGCCGGTGACAAACGACGCCGGTGTCTGCCCGACAGCAAGTCCGATGAAACCCGGCAGGATGACGCCGAGCAGGACAAGCCAGGCAAAGTTGTTGGAGGCCCATCGAATGTCCTTGTCCCGGGCCAAGTCCGGACAATATCGCACGGGGTCCGAGGTCAGCTCCTTGTCGAACAACCAGCCGAGATGAGCGTGCCACAAGCCCTTGAGGCCAGCCTTGGTCCCCGGCTCCAGGTCGAGATAAGGACTATGTGGATCGCCGGCCTTGTCGGCTACCCGGTGATGACGACGATGATGGGCCGTCCAGATCAGCGCCGGGCCTTGCGCCCCGATCGAACCGGCGACGGCGAAGAAGATTCGTACCGGCCTGCTCGTCTTGAAGGCGCGATGCGCGAACAGCCGGTGGTAACCCGTCGAAACACCGAGTCCCGCAACGATATACATCGCGATGAACGCCACAAGGTCCGACAGATGGAAGTAGCTGTTCCACAGCAAGATCATCGCCGCGAAAACACCGAGCAAGGGCAGAATCGATATCAGAAGAATAAATACATGGTGACGACGGCCGTCCATCTCGATCCTTGCCTCTACAAACTCGCGGAGATCGCGGAATTAGCAACCTCGAGCACGTCACCGACCGTCTTGGCGCTGGCCGCCTTCGCCGGGTCGAACTCGACCTCGTACTCCTCTTCCAGAGTGAAGACTATGTCGGCGAACTGCAAGCTGGACAAACCGATATCGGCAATCACGGTATCCTCGGTCAGCGAAATTACATCCTGACGGCCACGCAGCTGCTTGCGAATAAGAATGACGAGTTCATCGAGCTCAATCATTGGACTGCTGCCCCTCAATGTGGTGCTTATGATCGGATTAAACAATGCACCCAGCGGCCACTGGGCGACTGACACGTCAGCCGTTCGACAAACAATTCGCGCCGACGTTGCATTCGACTACAACATGACCACGGCAGCGGGCGCAACCGTATGGCCGCATGCTGCCAACGAGGCAGCAAGGCTTGACAACATGCACCAAGAGGCAGGAATCGGAATCCCCTATTTCATGGGGCAGGCCAGTGGGCGGGAGCTGCAATTATACACTGCGAATATTTAAGAATTGTAAAACGCAGACCCCCCAAGATTGGTGGCAAAGCGATAAGAGTTACCAGTGGATTGCCCGCATTCGGCAGAGCCGGTCAAATGGAGGCTTCACCTCTAGAGCTGCAGGTTTGCTCCAATTCGAGTTGCCAACACCCGGAATCGCCAATAACATCGGATTGGCCGCACGAATTAACCGGGGGTCTGCCAGCCACCATCGACGGACAGACAGGTGGCTATTCAGCGCTAGTCCTGAGGGGATTGCATGGTAGTTCGAGAAACACTGCCGAGTGCACGCGAGCTCGTGCTCATTCAACTGCTTTGTGAGGGACACACCGACGAAGCCGCAGCTCGCCGGATGAACTTATCGGTACGCACGGTCCGACGTATGACACAACAACTCATGGGGCATCTCGGAGCGCGCAGCAGATTCGAGGCCGGCGTCCTCGCGGCCCGAATGGGACTCATCTAACCGAACTGCCGGAGTCGAGTCCTGGATGTCGTGGTCACCGCGACCCCGTACTCGGTATCCATACCCGCCGCAGCAGCGTTCCGCTGGAATGGCTGAGGTCGTCCGAACAGCATTCCGCAAATCTCCCGACGACGAATCTACCGTCGTCGGGAGATTTGCGGGCGGCCGATCACCTAGCTATCGAACAGCGGTGCGGGCCTGCCACCCGGCGATGATCGTGACGACGAACCCGATCGCCGCGGCTACCAGCGACAGCCACATGACGATCGTTGTACTGCTGTTCACCCACGGCATGCTGAACGGCCCCCAGTCCGGGAGCAGATGCACGGCCAGTAACCCGGCCAGCGTGACGGCGCCGAGGAATACCTCGGCCTGGGCCGCGAGTCGATGGCCGCGGCGGACCGCCACGACCACCAGGACGAACAGCACCCAGGCCAGTGATCCCGCGATAATCGTCGGCACCGGCGTCACGTTCATCAGGCTCACGCAGTGTTCCACCGAATGCGCGCCGTAGCCGAACAGATATCCGAGAATACCGATGAACAGCAACCGCTTCCGGCGGTCGCCGCCCGCTGCCGCCGATTCATTCGTCTGGGCTGACACCGCTTCCATCATGACTCCGTGGCAACGAGGAACTCGCCGATGACCTCGGTGAGCCGCTCCGGCTGGTCTTCGGGCAGCAGCGTGTAGCTGTCCTCGATCTCCACCAGCCGGGCGTCGGGATAGAGTTCGGCGAGGCGGCGGGCGTGTGCGATCGGCATCATCTTGTCCTCGATCGCCCAGGCGATCAGCACCGGCCCGGTGAAGGCGGCATTGCGCTGCGCGATCTCGAGCAGAGTGGCGCGAGGCGGCACGGTGTTCAAGTATTTGGCCAGATCCCGCCGAATACGGCGATCGACCGTCGCCGGGCGGAACCAGCTGTCGATCACCTCTTTCGGCACGGGGCGCTTGCTCATCCACCCCCAGGTCGCGGGGCCACGCCGCCCCATCGGGGTGTTGAGCAACGCCATCGCGGTGCGCAACCCGCCGGGCACCTTCGCGGCGGCGACGATGAGGCGCGCGGGCTTGGGCGGATAGTTGTCGAAGGCCTCGCACGAGGTCAGCACGAGCCGGCCGACGCGGTCGCTGCCCCGCGTGCCGAGCAGGAGCTGTGCACCGCCCCAATCGTTTTGGACCAGCGTGACATTCCGTAGATCGAGTGCCTCGAGGAAGTCCCCGACCACCTTGGCCATACCGAGGAACGACACATCGCCGTCCTCGTTCATGGGTTTGCGATGTCCGCCGAGCGGCCAGGTCGGGGCGATGCATCGGTATTCGGTGCGCAGCTTGTCCACCACGTGCCGCCAACCCGAACCGTCCATGAGCAGTCCGTGAATGAAGACCAGCACCGGTCCGTCGCCACCGGTGTCCTCGTATTCGATGACGCCCGCTGGAAGTTGCACTTCGAACATTTCACTGCCTCCTGTGTTCATTCCTCCGGCGGACCGAATTCGGCCTGCCGCGGCCAGGTATCACTCGCGCGGCTGAGTCACTACGCACCGCGGCCGCACCCACGCCCGCCTCCAGAATCAAGCGATGATCGGCATCCACGGCGGCGATGTCCTCGGTGATCTCCCCAGTGCGGCCACGGATTCGGGGAATCCGCGCCACCGTTTCGCCGGTTTCGACGAGCAGGGCCGACGCCGCCCACACCACCGTATCGGATTCCTTCCACTGCCCGCACCTACCGACAGCACCTGCGTGCCGTGCTCATCGATCGCACTCATCGAGACCTGACACCCCCGTCGGGCGCAGGGTGACACGCAACGCACGCGGCACCCACGCATCGCGATTAACTCGAATACTATTCCAGGAGAGACCAATTCACACGTTATCCGGGCAAGGGTGCGAGGATGCGCTCGTGACGATCAAGCCCATGCACCCCGGCCGCCCTACCGCCGCCGCGCCGCCGGCGGTGGCCGCCGCCTTTGTCGACGTTGATAACACCCTGGTCCGGGACATCAGCTTTCTGTCCCTGTTCACCTTCGACGCGCGCTGCCGCGGTGCGGATCCGGAACCGCTGCTGCGCGAGTTCCGGGCCCTGCGTGTGGCAGGCGTCGGCCGTGCCGAATCCCACCGCGAGTTCTACCGGCTGTGGCACGGACGCGAAGTCGAGGAGGTACGGCGAATCGGCCGCGACTGGTTCACGGAGCGCGTGCGGACCACGGATTTCTTCAATGCCTCGGTGGTCGGCAGGCTGCGGGATCTAGCCGCCACAGGTACGCGAATCATCCTGGTGTCCGGGTCATTCGACGCGGCGCTAGGTCCGATCGCCGACCACATCGCCGCCGACGAGACGCTGTGCACGGAACTGATGGTCGCCGACGGTCGCTACACCGGTGCGGTGCGCGCGACCATGGTCGGCACGGACAAAGCCGCCGCACTGCGCGGTTACGCCGAACGCACGGGGGTCGACCTCGGTGCGTGTGCGGCCTTCGGTGATCACCATTCCGACATCGCGATGTTCGATCTGGTGGGCTGGCCGGTGGTGGTCAGCGACGTCGACCACCACCACCTGCGCGACTATCCGGCCGAACGGCTACCGGGCTGAGGCCACGGCCTCGGTGCCGCCACTCAGCTGGTGGTCAGCACATTGCCGATGGCCATCAGCAGCGCGCCCGCCCAGGCGAGGCGGCGACCGACCAACCGCCCGAACAGCGGATCGCGTTTGATCGCGCCGAAGTGGAACTGGAACAGCCGGGCGACGAATACCGGCCACAGCAGTGCCCCGAAAATCGGCGGCAGTGCCCCCCAGGCGATGAGCGCGAGGACCACGACAATATCGGCGACGGCGAGCACACCGAGTATGGCGATGTAGGTGCGCTCACGGGTCATCGTCGCGATATTGATCCGCCCGACGCCCCGGTCGGTATCGCAATCACGAAGGTTGGAATACCACGACACCATCATCAGCCAGAAAGCGAACAGCGAGCCCTCGATGACGGCGCGCGCGGTCACCGCCGCGGTCAGCGCCGCATAGGGAATCAAGACCAGTTCCAGAGTGAACAGGAAGAGCACCAGCTCCTGAAATCCGATGTGGCTCAACCGTAAACCGTAGGAGTACTGGACGGAGACGCACGCACCAACGACCGCGAGGGCGATCAGCCACAGCGGGTGGTAGGGCGCGACGAGCAAGCCGATCACCAGGAGTGCCAAACCCGTGAGCAGGCAGGTCCACGCGAACCGCAGCGCCTCCGGAAGTCGAAGTTCCCCGGTTACCAACGGCTTCCAGCGCGCACGGCGCAGTGCGCTTGGATTGTCGCGGTAGTTCGTGGCGTCGCTGCCGTCGCGGAATCCGGTGATGTCGTCGAAGGCGATGGTCGCGCAATGCACCAGGAAGTATCCGGCGATCATGACGCCGAAGGCGACCCACGTGATGGTGTCCCGCGCGACCGAGGCGGGCAGCAGCGTCGCCACCATCGGATAGGCAAGGTTGTAGTCGAGAAAATAGAGGTTGGCCAGCCGTCCGTACGCGCGTACAGACCTGGCTGTCGTCATGAGATCAACCACCGCAGTGTTCCAATCTTGATGTTCCGGACGTGGTTTCCGGGTACCGGGGTCAGATGATCTGGATCCGCTGCATATGCCGCGCGGTCGGGCCGGTGAACCGGTTGCGGCCGTGCAACAGCGCGTGATTCTCGGCGACGACGATGTCACCGGTCTCCCAGGCGTGGGAGTAGCAGTAGCGCGGGTCGTGCAGGCGGACACTCAGGTCGTCCATCACCCGCACGGCTTCCTCGGCGGTGAGCCCGTCGACAGTGAGAAACAAGGGATTTCGATAGATCGCCGGATCCAGCGGTTCGGCATAGCGGATGGTGGTCTCGCCGGTCACCGGGCTGGTAGCCAGCAGCGGGTGCGTCATGGTGCCGCCGTAGTGAGCGAGGCGATCGGTCCGGTAGGTGACCGTGGCGCTCGCCCATAGGGCGCGCAGATCGTCGGGCGCCTCGCGATACACCTGAGCGGAGTCGCAGAACACCGTCTCGCCGCCGGCACCCGGTTCGCAGCCCTGGACGCACTGGAACAGGAAATAGCGTGGCGCTCGCGCCGACCAGGCGCCGTCCCAGTGAAACGGTACGTCGCCGGAGTCGAACAGGTAGTTCTTCGGATCGTCCTGCACCACCAGGTCCATGATCGTGCCGAACTCCCACTCCGCCAGCTCACCGGCGGCCCGGCAATAGGTCTCCAGATCGGCCTTGTCGAGGGCGCGGTATCCGCGCAGCACAAGGACTTTGGCCTGCAGGGTGGTCGTCAGCAGGGTATCGACCGGCACATCGGCCAGGGTGCGCCCAGTCGCGTCGGCGGTGACGAGCCGCCCGAACGGCGACAGCTCGGTGCCCGCGAGTACGGCGTGCTGCAGTTGATTGGTCACGGCTCTCCTCCGGATAAGGGCGGCGCCGATTCGGCGCGAACGGGATCGATGGGATCCCCGATGACGAAATGACTCGGCCTGCTATTGCGCCACACCAGCCGACCGCCCAACTCCTCCGCCTTGGCGCGCTTGACCAGCACGTGCCGGATGCCGTCGTCGAGGACGACGCCGTGCCACGGGGTGAGCCAGCTGTCGGCGGTGCGCAGCAGGTGAAAGCCGATCTTCCTGCTGTGCTGGGCCTGCGGGTGGATGGATAGCCGTACTGCGGCGGGGAAGGCCTGCTCGACGACGTGGCTCCATGCCTGGCTGCGCTGCACCACCTCGTAGGTGGTCTGCTTGGCGCGGTTACGTCGTTGCGTCGCACTGAGTTCCGGCAGCAGCACCGCGTGGTCCTCGGTGATGAAGCGGTGGATGCCGTTGAACATTCGGCGCGCGGCGACCTGGGTGCGGACCGCCTCGCGAATCTCGTCGACGGTATCGGCGTACCGATCCAGCAGCTCGCGCCTGCGCTCATCCCAGGTCAGGTCCGGCATGACATCGCGCAGCCCGTAGAGACCGATCGCGCCACCGCCGCTCGTCCGGATGATCCGCACCAGTTCGGCGCCGTAGTCGTCGACATGCTCGTCCGGAATGCCGAGCACGTCGCTGAACACATGCCCGTCCGAGCAGATGGTGACCACGGCGCCAGGGGCGTACACCGCCGAGATCTGCTCACAGAAGCCCTGCATGGAATCCAGTGCGAGTCGTTCGCCAAGATCGGGCAGCCTGCCGAGGGTCTTGCGATGGTTGCGCGATTTGGCGGGGAAGGCCGGAATCACGAAGTGGATCGGCTTGCCCGCCACGATGAACCATCGGACCGTATCCAGATGCGGGGCAAAGCATTCCGGGCATGGATCAGTGGTGCACGGATCCAAGGGGTCGGCGGCACGGCGGCGGCGGAATACGATCCGCAGAACATGCTCGGCAACAACGTTATTGGCTAGGCTGGACGCGGAATCGGCTGTCGCGGTGGGTATTCTGATTGCAGCGGTGGTCATTTCAGCGCACCTTCGAGAGTCAGCGGCGCGGTGTCGGGCCCGCCCAGTGTGTTGATCGGGTCACGCCTACCGTGACTGATATTCGACAGCTGTTCGACCGTACTCATTTGCGTGTGTGCCGATCATGAACGAGACGGCGTCGATGATCGGTTCAGCCGCTTTGCTCGGGGTGCCCGAGTCGAACGGGGGCTGCGGATCGTACTCGAGCGCGAGTTGGATGCCTTGTGCGAGTTCGGGAGCCACGAATTCCGCCACCAGCGTCAGCGCGAGATCGATGCCGGCGGCAGAGCCTGCGCCGGTGGCGATTCGGTCGCCCATCACGACACGTTGCTCGGTCGGCAGCGCACCGTATTTGGCGAGTTCGTCGCGGAAGAACCAGTGCGTGGCGGCGGGCCGGTCTTCGAGCAGGCCCGCGGCCGCGAGGATGAGCGACCCGGTGCACACCGAGGTGGTCCACCTGGTGTGCGGGTGGGCCTCGCGCACCCAGTCGACGATCGGGGCGTTGTCCCTGGCGAGTGCGAGCGAGGCCGGGCCGCCGGGGACAAGGAGGATGTCGGGGCGCGGCACATCGGCGAAAGTGGCATCGATCTGCAGGTGAAGCAGGTTTTGATCGTCATCGAGCCGACCCGTCTCGGCGGCGCACAGCACCACCTCGACATCCGGCACGGTGGTGAATACCTGGTACGGCCCGATCGCGTCCAGTGCCGTGAAGCCCTGATATAGGCCGAGAGCGATGATCACGAAGTCCTCCTGGTGGAATGAATGCGCTAGCGAGGGGGTGCGCCCGCCGGGCAGCACTGCGGCGTCAGTTCAGTGGTGGAGCACGAGTGGCAACTCACCGGGCCCACGAACCACGAGGGACGGCTTGTATCGGACCTCTGCGCGCGGCACGGCCAGCGCCAGCCGGGAATAGCGAGCCAGCAGTGCTTCGAGCAGGACTCTGCTCTCCAGCCGGGCGAGAGCCGCGCCGAGGCAACGGTGTATGCCGTACCCGAAGGCCAAGTGTCGCTTGTCGTCTCGGCCAGGGTCGAAGGATTCCGGATTCGGATACTGTCGCTCGTCTCGATGTGCCGAAGCGACAAGCAGCAGTACCGCCTCGTGTGCCGGAATCGCGGTGCCCGCGATCGTCATGTCCTCGGTCGCGAACCGCCATAGCGAGCTGACCTGTGGACCGTCGTAGCGAAGTGTTTCCTCGATCGCGTCCGCCGCGGTGTGCTTGCCATCGCGCAGCGCGGCCAGTTGGTCGGGGTGGTCGAGCAGCGCGAGCAGCGTGTCGCCGATCAGCTGGATGGTGCTCTCATAACCGGCCACCAGCAGACCCATGGCCGTGCCGATGAGCTCATCCGAGCTCAGTTCACTGGAATCATCGCTCGCCGTGATCAATGCGGACAACAGGTCGTCGCCGGGATTGTCCCGCTTGCGCGCGATCAGCTTGTCGGCGTACCCGAGCAGGCGGGCAGTAGCCTCGGGCACCTGGGCCAATTCCGTGGGATCGGCGGTGAACACGAGGTCGGCCCACCGCCGCAGGTCGGCCTCGTCATCCGGCTCCGCGCCGAGGACCGCGCAGATCGCCCGGATCGACAGCGGCGCGGCGAGCCGCGCCATCACGTCGACGGGTTCGCCGACCGGCAGCGCGTCGAGCAGTTCATCGACCGTCGCGCGAATCGTGGCCTCCCACTGCGCGATCCGCGCCGCAGTGAAGGTAGCCGCGGCCAGTCCGCGAACGCGGGTATGGTCCGGCGGATCGAGGTTGACCATCGTGCGCTCGCCGACCGTGCCAGCCCCGAAAGCGAGGCGGGCCGCGCGGAATTCGGGCAGCGCGGATCGGTAGTCGCTGCTCAGCCGCGGGTCGGCGAAGCCTGCCCGGACATCGGCGTACCGGCTCACCAACCACACTCTGACATTTACCCCCGGGATGGTGATCGGATGGACCGGCGCGTTGTCGCGCAGCCAGGCGTAAAAGGGGTACGGATTCTGGAAGAACTCCGGCGTGAATATTTCCGGCACGGCAAGATCGGGTATGACGATGTTATCGGGCATCTCATGCGCTCCATTTATTCCGAGGTCGATTCACGAGGTGACGAACAGCCGCGCCTACCCCGATTTCGGCCTCCCCCGATCGCCAATCTTGCGACCGTGTCCGGACACTTATTCACTGTCAATCAAAACGATCGCCACCCCAGCCTTTCCACCCGTAATGCCAGCCTTACAGGCAGACGTTCCACCGTCGGCCGCGCCTATTCGACTACAGCACGACGCCGCAGCCCGGCACAACCGGATGGCCGCATGCGGCCACGCCTCGTCATGACCTCGCGCGGCGGGAAACCTACTGGCGTCGGGAGATTTGAAGGCGGAGCTCGCCGCCACGTACCGTCGACTCGTGGCCGGTCTGCCCGGTGCCGACCGTAACGTTAGAAGTGATCGGCCGCGCCGGGTTCTCCCGCCGTCTGGGGTTGCTCGGTACCGGCGATCTCGACGGTGGCAACCCGTCACCGTCAACTCCCGCCGCTACCCCGGCGACCATCTCCCATCGTCAAGACCGACGAACCCTGACGGCACCAAAAGAGTCGGGCTCTTTGCGGCCTTCGGACACGTGGCTGGTGCTCCGTTTCCGGTGGCCCATGCCGCCCGGCGGGAAATCGCGATCATCTACGCAGGCGGCGCTTTACTGGGCGGCTCGACTGCACCAAGTCCGCTAATCTCAGCGTTCGTGGACATCGATGACCTACCCACCACCCGCTACTACGCACCCAAACAGCGCGCGCTTCTACTTATCGTCATCTCGCTCGTGCCCTTGGTCGGGGTCCTGCTGACCATCAGAAACGCCTCGCTCGCGCTTGCCGTTCTCGGTGCTGTTGTGGTGGCGTGCTCGGTTTTCTGTATATACGTCGGTGTTCCTCGGTTGATCGGACGACGCCCAGAACTGATCATCACCGCCGAGGGAATCCAGCACTTCGACCAGGGCCGTATCCTATGGACGGACATCGACAGCATCCGCCGCAACCGCATGAATGGGCAAGAGATCCTCGAATTTGTTCTGCACCAACCCGATATCTACCTTGCGCGATTGCCGTGGTTCGTTCGAATGACCAGTCGATTCATGCGCGCATCCGGATACAGCCCCGCCACGATTTCCGCACTGAGCCTGCCCGTCCCGCTAGAGACCGTCATCGAAGAAATGCGCCGCCACCACCCTTCCTTGATCGTCGCCTAGCCGACGAGGAAATCCGCCCCGCGCGACAGCGTCGGTTCGCTTATCTAGGTTTCCGTGTACGCCGGACAGCTACGCCGTCGCTTTCTGATCCGTGACTACGATCATCGAGTGTGTTTGCGCGTCGTTGGCGCGGAAACGGAAACGACGGAAAACCGAGGTCTGATGATGGGCGCTAGCGACTGGCGGCCGACTCTCAGCGCTGTCAACGAGCTGAGCACGCGGCTCGAGCAGACAGGCCTGCTGACGGGGGCCATCGAGTCGGGATTTCTCATGCGCTGTCGCGAGAAGACGACCGCCGCCGAGCTGGCCCGTGCCACGGGCTTGGGTCCCGATCTCGTCGACAATGTCTGCGAGGCACTGCGATCGATCGGCGTCCTTTCCAGTGACGAGGGCGGGCAGGTGGTGATCAGCGACCTCTACGCCCCACTGCTCGACGGCGGACTGGATCGGCGCGCCCTCGATCGCCTCACCGCTGCCTCGGTGCGCGCCACGATGTTCCGTGAGCTGTTCAACGGTAAGCCGTCGTCGTACTGGAGCATCGACACCACCTCGCGGCTTGCATTGGCCGCCAACGCAACTGGAGATCCCGAGACCGAGTTCGGACGGGAGGGCATGCTCGCGACCGTACGCGCCGACCCGGACTGGCACGAGGCGTTCGCTAGCGGTGCGCGTTTTCTCGACCTCGGATGCGGCATCGCGGGGGCGATCGTCAGCTTCCTGCATACCTACCCGCAGCTGACCGCCGTCGGCATCGACATTGCCGACGATGTGCTCGAGGTCGCCCGAACACGAGCGCGGGCCCTCGGCGTCGCAGACCGGGCCACCTTCCACAACGCCGACGCGACGAGCTATCGCGATCCAGACCCGTTCGATGTGGTGTTCTGGCCCCAGACCTTCTACCCCGAGCCCAGCCGGGCCGACGCGCTGGCCACCGTCTACGCCAACCTACGGCCGGGCGGGCTGCTGGTGACCCCCATTGCCCCGCCACCTCCGGACACCGACCACCCGACGGACGGCCGGGCCCTCGAACCGTTGCTGCGTGCAATGTGGGGCATCCGAGAACGATCGTTCGAACAAGTGCGGACCGAGTTAGCAGGAGCCGGGTTCGTCGAGATCACCGCCGCCGCCCCACTGCCACCTGTCCTACCGCTGATCAAAGCCCACCGCCCAGCGTGAGCCCAGGGTGATCAACACCTCCCGAACCCCGCTACGGCAGATCGTTCTACATCTGGTTGGCCATCCACGCCTGGCACGAAGGCGCGCTACACGCTAGGGCGTCGACGCCGAATCCACCTGCCGAATAGCGGCTTTCCGCATATCTGCGCGCCGCCCCACATCGTCCAATTGCTGGCAGCTCGAACCCCGCCCACCATCCCAAATGAAATGCTGATTTCCGCCGATACCGAGCTGGCCGTCCGACACCACCGACGTCGTTCTGATCACAGCGCGCAACGCGAATCAAGCCCATAGGGCAGGAGTAATCGACGTTATGGTGCGATACCCATTGCCCACAGTGCGGCCCTCGGCTCCGGCATCGAGACAGTGACCGTTCGGCCACTGGTCAAGGTCAAACGCAGCGCGGGACCCAGGGTCGGGGTCAGGAACCATCCGCGTTTTCGCTGGTGGAACACACCCCAACGACTCCAAAATTTGACGGGCAAATCGATGATCTCGGCGCGGGCGATGTCCGCCCGGCCGATAGCAACACGAGGAAAGCCGAAGACAGCGAAATTCACCGTCAACCCGCCAGGCCCCGCGCTAACGCGCAGGCTGGCCTGCGCAATCACCTTCACCAGCGCGACGATCACGGCCGCGAGTGTCAGAAACCTCCATGGATCAGTACCTATCACGAAACCGAGAGTGCAGGAAAACAGGACGAAGATGTTAAGCCACAACATCCCCCAATTGGTGACGCGGCAGGTGTAGACCGTCGCGGCGGGCATCACATCAACTCCTCGATCAAGCCGAGCACCTCGGCCTTGCTGTAACCATTCGCACGTGCGGACTCGATCAGCTGGCGCACGGCCTGCTCCACCGGCGCCGAGGTAGGAGCAGCCGCGGTGACCCGCACGCCACGCCCGCGCCGAAAATCCACGACCCCTTCCTCCCGCAGCCGCCGATACGCGGCCAGCACGGTATTGCGATCGACAGCCAGCGCCTGCGCCAATTCCGTTGCGGGCGGGAGCTGTTCGTTGACCACCAACTCCCCCGTGGTGACCGCACGCCGGACGCACGCCGCAATCTGGTCTTGCAGCGACGCCCTGGAGGCCTGATCAATGTGCCACAACATGATGCTAATAAGACTAGTACTATTTATGGAACCCGGCGACTTCAGTGGCACGGCGTGAGCGCTTCCTGATGACTCCGCATCAACTGCATCGGGTCGACGGCGAACTGTCCGATCGAACCGAGATCGTAGCCGCCAACGAAGCTGGCTCATCCGCCGAGAAGCTCGGCAACGAATGGCAGCTCGCCAAGGACAGCATCCGCTACGTTCTTCGCGACAGCGGCACCACCATCCGCCCGCAAAGACGCCTCACCAGCGACGGGATCGACCACGCTGCGACCAGCTACCGCAACCGCGAGTCACTCCATCGAATCGGCAAACGCCTCGGAGGCCGAGGTCCTCCCGGAAGTTGATCTCGGCTAGCTCTGGACCGCTTCTGTCGACCTAAAAACGGAGTAAGGGAGTAGGCAGAGTTCTGCCTACTCCCTTGACGTGGACCATATGTCCCGTTACTCGAACTTTCGCACACCCGGCTGTCAGCTCAATAGCGTCCAGAAAACTCACCCTGACCAGACGATATGTCAGCGAATCCGTAGTCCTCGAGCGGCTGGACGCGGTGCACCTCTCCCCCAAACATCAAGTCCGATAGAGGATTTTCAGTGGCTGCCACAAGCAACCAACCGGCTCCAAGCTCCCGGCTGGATACCTCGTTGGCAAGTCACTCGCCGAATCCGCGCGGACCCAGCAGATCGACAAACACATATCAGCCATCCTCGGTCCCCGCGATCTAGCAGTTATGCGAGGGAATGCTTGGGTTCCGTTTCTTGTCAGCGGTTACGGTTCGTAGCCGGTCTATCGCGAATGGGACTGCGCCCGACCACCATTGGGGGTCTGCGGTGCCGTCGGTCGTCCGTCCGTCGTGGTGGACGTAGTGCCGCACATCCCGCCCGGGGGTGGCGAATTCGCCGGACAGGGCCCGTTCGAGCCATTCCGCGCCGAAGCGGAACACTTCGGCCGCGACTCCACCGAGCGGATGGAACTCACCCTCGTAGACGCGAATCTCCTTGGGCGCGTTGACGAGTTCGTAGTTGGCGAGGGCTTGCTCGAGCGGCGTCAGCTCGTCGAATTCGCCGATGCCGTACAGCACCGGGCAGGTGATGTCGCCAACCAGATCGCCCAGCGGCATTCGGGCCGCCAGCTCCCGGTCGAATGCGGCCTCGTTGTCGTAGCCGGCCATGTACATGTAGTTGTTCTTGAAACTCGGCTGGGCGCGCTCGAACAGGGTATGGAAATCGCCGGTCGGCGCCTCGAAGGCGGCCAGCGCCGCCAGCCGCGGATCCGTGGCCGCCGCCCGGGAACCCCAGTAACCGCTCATGCTGATTCCGAACATGCCGATCCGCTGCGGATCCACACCGGGCAGTTCGGTCAGGTAGTCGAGGTAGCGACCTACGGCGCGTTCGTAGTTCGCGAGATCCACGGTCACCCCGTTGGCGCGGCTTTCCCCCTGCCCGGGGCCTTCGATGGACAGCGCGACCATGCCTCGCGACGTGTAGTACCGCTCGGCGGCATAGAGGTAATCCTCTTTGATCATGTCCATTCCGGGTCCGAGTATCACTGCCGGCGCCTGGCGCAGCGGGCCCTCCGGCAGGTGCAGCAGTGCAAAGATCTGCTTGTCGTCGAAATCTAGCGTCACGCGCCGGACCAGCCCGCCGCGCAACTCGCTCAGCCGCTCGACGCAATGGTTGGCGCGTTCCCGCAGCGCGAGTTTGCGCGGGTCGGTGGCGTCGAATATCGAGTACTGCGCCCGCCCCCACATCACTGCGGCGCGAATGTAGAGGTCGACGGCGGTGCGCGCGAAGTCGTTTCGTTCGTGATGGGCCGCGCGTTGCTCGGCCCGGGCGGCGATGGTAGCCCAGGCTTTCGGCAGCATCGCCCCGCTCTGCACCAGGTCGAAGACCTTGTCGAAGTCGGTGTGGTCGTGGCCGAGTTGTTCCATGGTGCCCTTGGCCTGCGGATGCAGGGCGTTGAATCCGCCCAGGGCAAGGGCGATATCCAGCGCCCAGCTCTGGCTTGTGGAGCGTGTGGTCATCGTGTGGCCCTTTCGCCGGTTAGCTAAGTACTTATCTATTAAGTACTTAGGATAGGGTCGGTGTCAACCTCCCGATCCTGCGACAGGAGACACAAGTGCCTGAACCGTCCGATCCGGCCCGCGTGGCCGCCCTGGACCAGCTCGCTCGTCTGGCCTACCGGCTCAGCGCGGCGGACTCCCGCCTGCGCGGGCGTGCGACCAGGTCGCCCGAGGCGTTGTCCCTCACCCACGCCCGCGCCCTGCGCGTGCTTTCCGAACAGGGGCCCCGCACCATCGGCCAGCTGGCCGCCGGTACCGAAACCACCGGCGCCGCAACAACTCAACTGATCAATGGCCTCGTCGCCGCGGGCTACGTCACCCGGGAACGCCGCACGGGCGACAAGCGCTCGGTGCTGGTCTCACTCACCGATGCCGGACGCACCCGCCACCGCGAACGCATGGCGGCGATGTCCGCCGCCCTGCGAACCGAACTCGCCGACCAGGACATCGCTGCGCTGCGGTCGGCCGCCGAGGTCCTCGACCGATTGATTGCGATCTACGACCGACTATGACGACGCCTCGATCCTGTCAGGGTTTGGTCGGAAGCCGGCGATCGGAGGCGGGGTCAAGCCTCCGGGCAGCAGCGAGCTACGAACCGTCCAGTGAACTCGGTGTCGATCGTGCCACCGCGGCAGAGCGTGTCCTGGTTCCGGCTGGAGCCTCGAGCCGATTGTTGCCGACCCGGACGATGAACGCGCTGCTGTCGCGGACCATCGGTCTGCCCCGACGGGCAGCGGATCGATGACAGCACCGGAATCTCTTGGGGGTAGAAAGAATTGAAGTGGCCCCTCGTCGTAGCGGTGGTGCTCGTGCTGGCCGTACCCGCCGCGCTCGGCGGGTGTGCCGCGCGGCAGCACACCGGACTCCCTCGTACGACTGCGGACGCTGCTGGATCGGCTCGTGCGCGCCGCTCAGGTTCCCGGAGCCCAATTCGTGCTCACCCGCGACGGCCACGATGTCCAGCTCACCAGTGGTGTCGCCGATCTAGCCGCATGGCACGCGGTCCGCGCCGCGAGATCGGCTGCGGCGCAGAACGTCCGCTCTGAAGTGGCCGATAACCGAGCGTTGGACCGCGGGTGTGAACTGCGGTACTCGCCGACCAGTGGCAGGTCAGCGGTAAAAGCCGGTCAGTATCGTCACTCGCGCGAGCATGCCGCTGCCAACACACTGACTCCCACAAGCCGTACTACGCAGTCCCCGCTGCTAGAAAACCAACCGGTCTCCAGACCGTCTGAATACCCACACACCATATGCGACTCGAACCCACCGATGACACCAAATGCGCAGCTCAGAGCACCATTTACAACTACCGTCCAGAACAACGCCAAAAGCCGCAGGTCTCTGACCTGCGGCTTTTGAACGAGTGGACCATATGTCCCGTTACTCGAACTTTCGCGCACCCCAGACCTGGGCCCAATCGCGCCCGGAAACTCCCTCCGACCAGCAGATATATCGGTGATACGGAATCTCCAGACGTTGTACGCGGGCGCACTCCCTCTCCAATACCTCAAGTGCGGTAAAGGATTTCAGCGGCCGTCAGGTGCGACCGACGCGGCTCCGAACTCGCCAGCCGGATACCTCGCTCGACAGGCGTGTCCGGCCACCTGGTCACCGGGCAGCAATCCGACTGCCCCGTCAGTTGTCGTCGTCCATCCAGATCACGTCAAAGGGGCCGGTCCGGCCGTACTGGTAGGCGAAATCGTCACATAACCGCATCCGTATGGCTAGGGCATGGCTAGGGCGGTGTCGCCAGCCTTCAGCGGCGTGCTCGCCTGGTAGGTGTGGGGATTGTAGGTGTCCGGGTCAGGGTTGTCGGGGAAGTAGATCGGGAACTCGTGTTCGTAAACGATGGCGCACGAGGACGCGATTGCCTTGTGCCCGATGCCGATTCGCTCGACATATACCCGCGTAGATGAAAAGAAGACACTGTACATTCGGTAACCTTTGTGGGGGTAACAATTGTTGTTCAAGCGAGTGCGGCGAACCGATTCTCGCGGAAGCGTTTTCGAGGTCACCGATTTGCCTCCCGATAGCTTTCAGCCAGTAACGGCGGCGGCTACGATGAATCTCTCACGGTCCAGCAGGAGTTCGTCACATAGCCGTAGCAACGGACAACATACCGGCACGCTCAACTCGCGGCTAGTCAGCCCGCCTCGCCGTGATTTGTGCCGCCACGGCCCGCACCTGATCATCGCCGATGGTGCCGAGATACTCACCGAATGATCGGCTAGCCAGTGTCCCCCCATGCGACGCGATCGCGGCGAGGCGCATGAGAGTGCCAGGAGCAGTATCGATTCGGGCCAATTCGTAGCCGAGCTGAACAGTTGTCGACTCGTCCACGGTGATGAGGGAAACCACCAATTCCGACAGTTGGGCACCGAGGTCGAAGGGTTGCCGTTCGCCGTGAGTGAGCGCGGCGATTCCGCGCCGCACGGTCGCGGCGACGTCGTCACAGACTGCGATAGCGGTACTGTCGTCGATCGCTGCGGCGAGCTGCCAGTCGAAGTAGCAGCGGTCGGCGATCCCGACCAGTGCGCGTAACGCGGCCAATCGGTCGCCCTCGGTGGACTTTTCACGAGCGAAGTCTTTGCTGATCCGCACGGCGCCAGCAAGTTCGACGAACGTTTCATCCACGGAGTACCGGCGCTCGACAAGTTCGCCGTACCAGGCTGTCTCATCGCCGGCCTGTGCTGCCTCGACAATCGCACGGTAGCCAGCAGGTTCAGCCCACGAGGCCAGTGCACAGCACGCCAAGAAGCGATCGTAGGGCGGGTTCGACCCTGTTTCGAGAAATTCAGTAAGCGGAGCGACTCGTTGCTGATAGCGAGGGTCGTCGAGAGCCTCGAGGATGACATCGTCGGGATCCTCTACCGACGCGCCATCGAAATCAGTGAAGAGCAAGTCTTGAATCGACTTGTCCGGCATGGTTCCTCCCACAATCTTCAGTTCGGGGTGACATTGTATGGGCCGGTGATGAACTTCCGTGGCACCACACCCTTGATCAGCCACTCGCCGTCCCGACGGGTGTTGAGCATTGCCTGCACACGACCTACCAGGCGTTCGCGGTCCTTCCTGCTGATCACAACACCGTCGTCTGCGAGCCGTTGGACCTCGCCGGCCACAAATCTCTCGACGTCAGCGGGCGTGGCACTGACCGGCAGATTGACCTCGGTCTGATGTCCCTTGGTCAACCTGTTGATCTCCTGCTGCAGCGAAACCTGTACTTCTTTGGGCGAAAGTAACTGGACATCATTGGCTTTGCCGTTGTTGATGGCCTTTCGAAGTTTGCCAACATCGACGGCGATCTCTTGACTCCCGTAGACCTTTCCAGTGCCGTCCTTGACGCTGAATGAGGTAAACGGGCTGTCTTCTTTCGCGGCCCTGTTCTTACCACCCAGAATGTGCTGCCATGCTTCGGTATTGCCATTCTTGTTCGCAGGAACGAGGTTGCCGCCGCTATCGATGTACGACTTCTTTAGCGGGGTCCTTCCGAAATCATTCACCGTCGATGTGAAGTTGTTATCGTGGCGGACCAGCACCGGTACATCGTCGGCTCCACGGCCTAGGATGCGCCCCAGCTCGCCGAGGCGCTGCGCTGCGGCACCAATGACCTTCTGCAGGCCGGCGATTGCTGGGCGTCCGATGACGGCGGCGCCGGACAGTGCGGCACGTCCGACGCTCGCCGCACCGGACAGTGCCGCACTTCCGATGACTGCCGCACTGGACACTGTGGCTTTTCCGAAGGTCTCTGCTCCAGTGATCGCGGCCCGCCCAACAGTTGACGTACCGGACAGAACAGCGCGTCCGGCGAGGGCGGCGCGAGACAGGAGCGGAGCTATCGGGGGCACCGGGAGGAATATGGTGGCGAGGGTGACGACATCGACTGCGGCCCGGAACACTTCGCCGGCGGTGTGCTGTTTCTCTGGTGGTGGCTGGTAGGGGGCGAAGGTGAGGCCCTGTGGGGTGGCGACGGGGCGGGACAGGGCGATGAACGGTCCGACAACTTTCTCGCCGACGACGTCTCCAAGGACATTGATCGAATGCCTGGGTCCTTCGAAGGCGGGCCCCTTCTGGGGTGGTCCTGTGCTGATCCAGCCGGGAAGGTCGCCGGGTTGGCCGTCCCGGACTTGTTCGTCGGCGACGTTCACGACCCGGTAGTAGGTCCGAGGTTTGCCGTCAGGCCCGATCTCTACCCGCAGGGACGAGATGCCTTGCGCGCTCCAGTTCTTCGCGATGTTCTGCGAGCTGGCGAAGAACGTGATGACACCGTTGACGACCTGGTAGCTGCCCAGGTCGGTACCGTCGCTGTCGGTGTATCTTCCGCCGGTGATGGCACCGTCGCGGGTGGTGAAGTGTTGGGTCACCCCACCAGGCAAGGTCGTGAACCCCGGGCCGGGCTCCCACGGATCGCGCGGGATAACTTGCTCGGCTTCGGTTCTGTCGTTGCCCACGTAGCGGGTGTGGATCTTGTTGTCCACTCCCGCTGGGGTCTGCCAAAGGGTGCCGCTTTGTGTTTTGGTGGTGGTGAAGTCACCGATGCCGGTGGCCTGGGTGGTTTTGGTCCACGGCCGGTCCTGGCTGTCGGTGCCGTGTTCTTCGCGACCGGAGTCACCACCTTGGAAACGCAGATAGCGAGTATCCACACCGTCGACGGTGTCGGCATAAGCGGTGACACCGACGGTGTCATATGTGTCGACGCGCGGTGTTTGCTGCTCGGGTTCGGTGATCTCGGTGTGCGTCCAGGGACGGTCACCGCCATCGCTACCGCCACCTTCGGTGACCTCGATAACCCGGCCGTTGGACTGCAGGAATCGCCAATAGCGCTGCCCGAACTCATCGATACGTAGCGACCCTCGACTGCCGTTGCCGTCGATCCATTCCGCTGCCGCACCGCCACGCACGGGCAACTCCACACCGGTAGGCACGATCCGTTCGACTCGGCTGGTATCCAGATCGGCCTGGGTCGCTGCAGTCGGCGCTGCCTGCGAGACGCCGACTGTCGCCTCCGCGGTGACGCTGATGCCCGGCTTGTCAACGGGGGTCGTGGTTTCCGGCTTTGGTTTGTTGACCTCAGTCAACAGCCAAGACAGTGACCCGACCTCGGAGGCGGGGACAGGGGGCTGGCTTGGACCGGCGACGCCGAGCATCTGCTGGATCAACGGGTCGACCGGCTGGACCGTGTCGGTGACCGGTGCGGTTGCGGTCGGCGGTCTTGCGGCGGGCGGGGTCGTGGCGGGTGGGGTGGTGGCCGGCTCTGGGGTAGCGGGCGTTGCGGGAGCGGGTACCGCCGTAGTCGGTGAGGCTGTCTTCGTCGTATTCGCGGTGGTGTCGGGCTGGACCGGCGCCGGCGGCAACTGAGATTGACCGTTGGGATGCATCCGGTTCCACTCATCGAGGCGATCCTGGTTGTCCTGCGCCTGCTGTTCAGGCGACACCGGAGGAGCCCCCGGCCCGGTGACCGCGCTGACCGGCTTTATGACCGGCGAATCGTTCGGGGTGGTCGATGCAACCGAATCTGGCAGCTGCGGACCAGCGAGCACCGATCGTGGCGCGGAATCGTATGCCTGCACCAAGGTTTTGGCGTGCTCGGTCAAGCCACGACGTGCCTCGATCCGCTCGAGCATCCGCGCCGCAGAGTACGGATTCATCCCATCGAAGGTGTAGGCCCTGCCTCCGGCACCCTCGGATAGCCCATCGTCAGGCTCCGGGCTCGCCAACCGACCGGGAGTGAAGGGCGGGATGGGCGAATCCGCGGATCCCCGACGCCGACCGATCCAATCATCGCCGCTCATCCGAGCTCTCCCGCACGGAAACCGCCCGACCCCAACGTGTTTCCCACGTTAGGGATGGGGCTCCACAGTCGCTGACGCCTGATCGATAGCAGGGTCTGCGAGGATCGCATCAGCCCGGCCGGTAGGGCAGTTCCGGTCGCGATGCAGGGGTAGGTCATTTCATTACACCTCAGGAGATTGGGGCCCGGTCGATCCACGTCGAACCGGTGCGTGTTGCCGAATCACACACTGCGCGAACAGCACTCAGCATCGAAGCTCGCCATCTCGCCGTCGTTTCACGGCGCAGCGACAGGCATCTCCGATACGGAGCGGCGGCAGGAATATGGCAAACAGACAAGCCCCCGATCCAGGAAGAACGGATCAGGGGCTTCACATCGACAAATCGTCAAAAAGGTTTGGGAGAGAATAGATTCGCCACAGATCAGGGCGAGGACACAGCGATGCTGCTGCACGTGCGAAACTTCCTAGCACGAAACCGCAGGTAGACAACGACTCGACAACCCCGTCGGCTCACTGAGGTTCCCCCGGGTAGTGGACACCGATTTGACAGGACGGTTGGTCCTGTTGGAAGGATGTCTTTATGCCTCCTCGCAAGCGTCGGTCGTTCACGGCCGAGTACAAGGTCGAGGCTGCACATCGTGTGATCGATTCCGGTCGCACGATCGCCGAAGTTGCCCGCGAGCTGGGTCTCAACGATGGTTTGCTGAACAATTGGGTGAAAGACGAGCGGCGCGGGATCGGCGCGGCGAGGTGCATGGCGAGAAGCCCCTCGATGCCGCCGAGAGGGCCGAATTGCTCAGGCTCCGAAGGCAAGTCAGCGAGCTGAAGAAAGATAACGCTTTCCTCTCAAAAGCTTCGGCGTACTTTGCCGCGATGCAGAAGAACCGGCCCTGTTCGATCTGATGGTGAAGTACGCCGGCCCCGACGACATCGCCGGTTCGGCTGAAGGACAACGATTCTCGATCACTCGGATGGCGAGGTTGCTGAAAGTATCGACTTCGGGCTACTACCTGCACGTGAAGCGCAGGGCGACAACGGTTCTCACGCCACGACAGCAGCGGCGTGCGGACTTGACGCTGAAGATCGTGGATGTGCACGCCGAGTCCGACGGCACCTACGGGTCCCCGCGGATCACCGACGAGTTGCGTGAGCGCGGTGAGGTCGTGAACTACAAGACCGTCGCGAAGATCATGGCCGGGATCGGAATCGAGGGCATCAGCCCGCGCACGTTCAAAGTCCGTACGACGGTGGCCGATCCGGAAGCGTCGTTCCCGCCGGATCTGGTGTCGCGCGTGTTCGATCAGGGTCGCCCGGACGCGGTGTGGACAACCGATTTCACGTACTTGACCTGCGGTGAGGGCGATATGTATTTGTGCGCGATCCGGGACGGACACACCCGGCGGGTACTCGGGCACGCCGTCGCCGACCATATCGGCGCCGACGTGGTCGAGACCGCGATCGAGCAGGCCGTCGCCGTGCGCGGTGGCGGCGTGGGCGGCACGATCCTGCATTCGGACCGTGGCGGCGAGTTCACCGCGGGTCTGACCGTGAGGGCCTGCGCCCGCCACGGTCTGCGCCGGTCGATGGGTGCTACTGGCATATGTTGGGACAACAGCCCCGCCGAATCGCTGTGGTCAACCTTCAAGCCCGAGTTCTACTACCGTCACACCTTCACCAGGAAGGCCGAACTCGTTGCCGCAGTTGACAAATGGATCGACCGCTACAACACTAGCAGGAGGCATTCCGCCATCGGCGGCATCAGCCCTCTCCGTTACGAACGGTCTCTCCTGACAGTCGCAGCGAACGCTGTGTAACCATCTGTCCACCGCTCGGGGGGAACCTCACACTCCATTCCTGAGGGCGTGTCAACTTCTCGCCGCCGTCACAGATTTTGCACCCTTTGCCTCGACCGGAAGTGTCGGAGGCCAGGGACTGCAAGACCGTCACGCGCGACGCTAACGACCCACGGGTCGCACCAAAACCAACCAGTCTCTATGGCCAGGCGAAAGTGATGATCAATTGGAGGTAGGGTCCTCAACGTCAGCGCATGCCTCGTGGGCGCGGGGCGGCCAGCCCTCGATGCCATCGCGGCGTACGAACTCGACCAGCCCCGACGGCGGCTGGTGTCCGATGCGCATCAGGTCGCGGGCATAGGCGTGGATGGGCCTGGAGTGCAGACCTGTACGCGCGTCAGTAGCTCGGCTTCGTCCAAGGCGGCCCATCCAGGGTTGGCCTACAGCTCAACACCCGACTCCACCAACCCGCCGCCACAGTGACTCCCTCTGGAATCGCAGCGGCGCACCCCACGCCTAGGGCGATCTCGCGCAAGGGGCTGATCGCCGCGAAGATGGCGTCAGCGCCGCTGCTGGACGGTTCGAGTAAAGGAAATTAGGTATCAAACACTACAAACGGTGCAGGTCAAAGACCTGCACCGTTCGATAGTCGTGGGCCGTGTTTCGGCGTATTCGAAACAGGTGGCCAGGTACCCCTTGCACCAGGTCATCGAACGAGTGGAAGCAACACCGAAGCGCCTACCAGCGAAAACGGCGGCATCAGCTCGTATCCATCGCCTTGACCGACGCCTCTCCCCTGACACGATCGCGGAGTTGGTTGCCGCCTACCGTAGCGGCACATCAACCCCGAAGCTGCGCAAGCAGTACCAGCTGTCCAAAGGCGGCGTTTTGAAGCTGCTGGCCGACCACGGCGTCACGATGCGCAACCAGCCGCTAACGGAGGAGCAGACGGATCAGGCGGTCGGGTTGTACGAACAGGGGCAGTCGCTCGTCACGATTGCCGAGCAGCTTGACAGTGGCGCAACTGCGGTTCGGACAGCGCTCAAAGCTCGCGGGGTGGTGATGCGTCCAGCCGGCGGGTCAAAACCCGGACGGGGATGAGATTCAAGCATCATGCTGCAAGGTCAGGCCAACATGATCGGCCACCTCGTGATGCCAGCGTTCGTGACGGTCGAGCTGCACCGTAATGGCAGCATACTCGGTGGACTGATCGTCAATAGCGGCGGCAATACCGTCGAACCGACGGTTCATTTCATCGGCGTTAGCTTTTGCTGCAAGATCAACCTCGATCTTGTCGAAGCGTTTTTCCATATAGTTGAATAGTTTGGCGAATTCGTCTTGGCTCATGCTGTCTCTATTTTAGTTTCAATTGGAGGATATTGCAATATGGTCGAAGCGCAGCCGCGAACCAAACAAACGGATAACATCTACTAAGATGCCGGAAAATACTGCGGAGGTGACGTAAGTATTGGTATCTTGTCAGTTGAAAGACATAGACTCCGTAAACGTTGGCCTAGAAGTACTCCCTTAGGTCGTTCCGACTAAGTTCACCTCTGGCGTCAATAAGTTTCTGTTGGGATATTTTCAATCCTCTCAGCTCCTGGACTACCGTTTTCAACTCCCCATCAATAATGCTCCTTGCAGCCCGCCAGCGCAGGTTGGCACTTGGTTCATCTGGCGCGATACTGCGTGATAGATAGGCTTCGACCTGGGCGACGGCGTCCTCACCAAATTCATACTTCAGTTCTCCAAGACGAATGAACCGCGCATAGAGCGGTTTTATATTGGGCGATTCGGCCCAGTCCGGCGTGCGTTTGGGATCTCTAGGTTCATATTGAGTGAAACCCTCGCTAACACGCTCGGGAGTTTCCCAATAAGCCGGAAGACACCGGATTTGAAAGTCGAGATTCCTCATTGCTTTAGGGTCGGACTGCCCGCCCTTTTGCCGAACGTGCTCAATCAGATTGAGAGCATCGAAGACTGCTTGACGAATAATTGGATTGAGCTGCTTCATCTGCTTATCGCTCAAGTGCTCGACATGAAAGTCTTCCATGGAGTTACGAACGACCATAGAGACGAGAAGGGTGTCTCGTTGCATCTGTGTGAGTGAATTGAAATCCTCGTACTTCATGCAGCGAGTTAATAACGTTCAGTTCTCAATGTCAATCTTTATGGCAGAATTCCGATCATCAATCGAGGGCTTTCCAGCCTCCCCACGGTCGCGGCCCCTGTTCGCCACGAATACAAGCCAGCCGATGAACAGCCTGCTCCCGATCAGCCGGATTCGTCGTGGCACTCTGTGCGGCCATCGTCGTCATCCGGAACTCCCGGATATCCCGCAGCAGCTCGAACCCTTGCCAGTCCGTGACGTCATACTCGTATACATCGCAGAACTCGTCGTACTGTTTCTCGCTGATCCAGCCGAACGACTTCCACTTGATTGCCGTATGTACCAGATCCCACTCCGGCGGACCAATCGAGGTGCGCTCCAGATCAAGCAGGATCACTTGGCCGTCATCGGTGGAGACGACGTTGCCAACCCAGGCATCGCCGTGGATCACGCACCACGGCAACCCTTTCGGAAGGTCGTCCCACCGCTGGCGCAGTTCCGCAAGGTGTTCCAGCATCCACCGACGATCGTCGGCGGTCAGAGTGGAGGCAGCCTCAATCCGTTCTTGAAGACGAACGAACGGCGCAACCTCTCCCAGTGTGAAATTGGCTGGCGGCCGCAGGCCATGAAGCTTCCGCAGCGCCGTAGCCACTTGCACGGGAGTTCCGTTTTCGTGAGGCGGCAACTCGCGCCAGAACGTCACCGAGCGACCGTCAATCTCAACCGGCTGTTCGGCCTCGGGCACGGTCTGCACCGCCTCCACGCCGGACGCTTCTAACCAGCGGGCAACCTGAACCTCACGGTGGGCAGCTGCCTGTTGTCCCGGCCGACTGATCCGAACCACTATGTCACCAGGCAATTTGTAGATGGCGTTTTCGCCAAGCCGCAGCAGTTCGGCGTCCGCAGCATCAAACCCGACGCGCGAGCATGCCCCTCGCAGGACCACTAGCATTTCGGCATCCGCCAGTTCAGCGGTCATACGCTCGCCAACGTCGTACCGATATGGACCTGAAGTTCCTCGACCTCTGTTGTCTTGTCGTGCGTTCCGGCCAACCGCGCCAACTCCCTAAGGTCGTCAGCAGCCCGCCGGGATCGGATGTGACCAGCATCAACCAGGGCGGCTGTACCGAGGGCCGCCGCCTCCTGCGGATCGCCAGTGGCCATGGTCAGCGAGGCCAACTTGATGCCGGATATGGCTTTGGAGCGAACAAACGCATCCGTGTGTCCTTCTACCGCCGCGCGCAGCCGGTTGCTGGCCTCGGTGGCAAACCGACCGCTCAATGCAAGATCGAACAGTGCGTGTCCGGTATCGCCGGAGTGCTGGGCTGCGTCGTAGTAGGCCATCCACGGCGGATCATTCGCAGGTGTGGCATGGGAAAATTCCTCATCAGCCTGGCCAACGGCTTTCAGCGCTTCTTCCACACGGTTCACTTTGGCAAGTGCGCGGGCTCTGGCGGAATGCAGCATGGCGCGTTCGGTGGCAGTCAGCCGATCCGATCGCACCATGGCCAGTTCAATGAAGGTCAGGCCATCGTCCGGATTGCTGCACCAGATCGCTTGGCGTGCCATCGACGAAAGCACCTTGCCACGGAGGTGCCAGTCTCCGGCCTCTTCGGCACAGGTCCAACCGAGCCGAAACATACTGCGCGCGTCGGCATGGGCATAAGCATCGAACGCCATGAAGCCTGCGGTGTGCCCGAGGAACCCAACGGCGCTCTGGAGATCGGCACGGTGCTTCTCCGAGCACCTGGCGTTGAGCAGGTTAACGGCGTACCGCAGCTGGGCACCAACAGCCTCACGGACCAGGCCGCCGCCGTAGGTGTGATCCCACGAGCTGAACTCGCGGGCCGTGGTGCGGATCTGTTCAATTTCGGTTGCACCGACCTGTGAGGGAATCGGCGTCGGCTGGATGGTGCTTAGCAGCTCGATCAGCGGTGCGGCGGCACCTGTCACCGTGACACCGAGAGCCGCGCGCAGAAAATCTTGGCGGTTCACGTCTTCGAGCGTAGCGCTGGAACCTGCAGGCAACTTGAACCACAGCAGTTCCCCAGGGATGCCGAGGATCTGTGCCCACCGGATCAACTTGGACAGCTGTTCGGGTGCCGCTCCTTTTTCGATCCGGCTTAGCTGCGCTTGGGTGAGGCCAAGCCAGTTGCCAACGATCTCCTGCGGCAACGCCTTCCCATGGTACGGATGTGTCCGGTAGGCGAAGATCACGCGACCCATGTGCCAGGTGCTAAGCGCATCGCGCATTTGGTCGACCTGCCAAAAGGCAGGCGGCACCAACGGCGGTTGCTGGATGTCGTCAGAAGAAGCTGATCCGCAAGGGCTGCACAAAGTTTCGGCGTTGTAGCGGTTGAGCCTGCTCCCGCAGCGGGCGCAGTAGCGCTGCATATCGGGTACGCGCGTCATAGTGGCCGTCCGAAACCGTTGTCTTGGGGGCGTCTTGACCCCCGTTTGCCCTGGTGGGACGACGTTACCACCGGCCGATTCCCCAAATATGCGTTTCATACATACCCCGCATACGCCGTGGTCGTGGTGGCGGTTGGCCGGAAAACCGATCCTGGCGACGGACACCACTGGGCCTCTACAGAAAGGGGTAGGTCATGGCGTTATCCCTCGTTGTCCCCATATTCGGCCCTCCGGCCGCTGGCAAAACGACACTCACCTTGCGCCTCGGTTCGGCACCGGGACGACGGATTTTCCGCCTGCGCGAGCACGTACCAACGGAGGTACTGGCTGCCACTGCCGCCAGCAGCGAACGGCTGGGGTGGATTGACGAGTTCACCGTGGCCGCTGCGCTGCATTCGTATTTTGAAGCGGCACAGGCTGATCCAGATGTTCGCACGGTGCTGCTGGACAATTTCCCCGGATCGGCCAGCCAGGTGGACCAACTGCTGACGACCCTGTCACCGCTGACGCCGCCTTGCTACATCGAAGCCATCGAGGTAGTGACCGACGCCAAAACGCTGAAGCAGCGGGCCAAAAACCGCAAAGTCTGCCACCGCTGCGAACGTGACCCGATCCACGATCCCCGGCTACCAGCCGTCCCCAGCAGCCAGGACCCCTGGCAATGCGCCTACTGCGGCGGCCTGCTGCATCCGAGGCGCGGTGACTCACCACGGTTGTTCAAAGCCCGGTTGCAGCGCTACCACCACACCGCAGCCGGAATCCGCGCCGGTTTCACCGACTCCGGCATCGCTGTCACCCAGCTCGACACCACCAACACCATCGACGGGGCGGCAAATCTGCTTGCCCCGCTTCTCATTTCACGGAGTGCATCGTTATGACCGCTGTTTCTCTCCCCACGCCACAACTCGGACGCGACGGCTACGGCCACGCGCGGATGCCACGCGGCGTTGCTGTTCCGGAGCCGGAACGGATCGACCGCGTGGCCTACGGCCGTTTTCGCAACGTCTACCTGTACATCACCGAAGCCTGCCAGCTGCGCTGCGAGCACTGCTACATGGGCGAACGGCTGGAACGGGCCATGAAGATGACGCTTCCCCAGATCGTGGACACGCTCGGCACCTGGCGCCGGCTGGGTGGCAGCAAATTGACGTTGCTGGGTGGTGAGCCGACGTTGCACCCGTACTACTGCGAGGCCGTCCGGATGAGCCGGAAGCTGGGGTACGAGCACGTCATCACCACGACGAACGCCCAGAAACCGGCGCTCAAGAAATTCCGGCAGTTGGAACCAGCCGATTTCGCCTACGTCCAGGTCAGTTTGGATGGTGGCAGCGTCGAGAGCCACGACGCCATCAGGGGCACGGGCACTTTCGATACTGCCCTCGAAACCACGGCGGAGCTGACCGGCCGCGGATTCGATACGCGCATCATCTGCACGGTCAACAAGCAAAATGAGGGTGATGTTCTCCAACTGCTGGCACTGGCCGACCAGCTGAACGTCAGCCTGGTGAAGTTTCACGTTTTCTCGACCATCGGCACCGGCCACGGCAATGCGGAGATGGCGATGACGCCACCGGAATGGGTGGAGTTCTGCGACAACTTGAGTTCGGTTGCGCCCGAGTACAAAACACGGGTCTGGTACCAGCCGACGTATGCCCGGCGCGATCAGATGGAGCGCTACGCCGCCGAGGGCTACCAGGGGTGCATCGGCCGCACACTGGATCGGATCTCGATCTTCCCGGATGGCCGGTGCTACGTCTGCTCGTACCTGTTCGACACCGAACTGAATTTTGCCCAGATGGTCGACGGCCAAGTTGAACTCAACCACGGCACCAACGAGTTCGATCTGTTCACCAGCGCACTGGCTGAAAGTTCCTGCGGCGGTTGCAAAGCCGGTGCCTGCATGGGCGGCTGCCCGGCCGAGGAATTGGTGATGGGCAAAGCCTCGTGCGACGCCTACGACGACATCGTGCCCGTCTGCCGGTTGTGGAAATCCAGCGCCAAGCCGGAAGAGTGAGAAACCCAATGGACGACATGAATCGTGTGCTCGGAGAACTGACCTGGCTGGACTGGGACGACATCGACGAAGTGGAAATGATGTGCCGCGCCGCCCTGGACGAACTGGCCCAGAATCCCGGTATCGTTCGCGCCCGCCTCGAAGAACTTCCCAACCGGCCCGAGCTGCTGAAGTTGTGCGAGCACTACGACATCCTGGACAAAATCGTGCTGGCCAGCGACGACAGAACCGGCGTCCGCATCCGCCTGCACGTCTTTCTGCCCGGCTATTTTGACCGGCCGCACAACCACCGCTGGTCCTACGCCAGCCGGATCTTGCGTGGCCACTACCGACATTATTTGTTCGGCAACGCCGAGCTGGACGAACAGGTTGATCCGGCAAAATTGCCGGTGCTGCAAGTCCGTGATGAGCCGGTTGGCACCAGTTACGCCTTGCATCACTCGATGGTGCATGCCGTTGTGGCCGAGCCGTTTTCGGTGTCACTCGTGATACGGGGACCAGCGGTGAAGGACCGCTTCCTGGTGATGGATCGGCACACCAACGAGGCGTGGTGGCAGTACGGAGCCAGGAACGAATCCGAGGCGGAAGCCACGAAGAAGCAGATGAGCCGGACGCGGTTCGCGGAAGTGACGGGCTGGCTGGAGGAGTGGGGGGTGTTCTAGTTTCCGTACCCAAACGCACCGATCCCCCGGCATCATGCCGGGGGATCGGTGCGTTTGGACTGGAGCTACTTCTTCTTGCCCTTGTTTCCCTTGGCTTGGGCCAAGTCGCTGGCCGCAACGCTCTTCTGCGCTTTGGTCGCATTCTTGTTGGCCAGCTGCTTGCTCGCGAGACTGGCATCCTTCTTGCTTGTCGCCACGGTGTGGTCCTTCCGGCCGGAACAGCATCCATTAGATACATGCATCCACCGGGGCAAACGCTCCCCGCGACGGGCACAAAACAACCCTACGCCGGGGCGCCGACATCAAACAGTGCGCAGTTTGCCCGCTGTCCACAACGGGGTCACAGAGGATCGGAATTGCTGGGCCGACACGATCACGGCCTCCATCTCATCGAGGCTAGGAAGGGGGTCGCCGTGAGGCCGAACGCACCGAAGTGCCCCACTGGCCGATCCGAGCTGCATGCTCCGGCGCATAGTCCATCCGGCTCGCACGCCGTAGAGCAGACCACCGGAAAATGCCGCGCCTGCACAGTGGGTATGTAGCACCTGTACCGGAAACGCTGGCACGGCAACTTGTTCCGTCCGGCTGACAGCGACGGCACCGAAGGCACCAGCGGTCACGATCACCCAGGCCGCGCCCGTTTCGGCCAACAAATGTTCAGCCAGTGCGGATGCTTCCCCGTGGTGAGCGTCGTCAACGTTGGTTTGGATCAGGAGGCGCGGATAGCCGGCCACGGCCGCTGCTACAGCCTCCGATAGTTCGGAGCCGCCCAGATTGAGTAACAAGGGCACCTCGGCGACGGCGCCGGCCGCGATCACACGCAGGGCTGCGGCCTCAATCAGTTCGTAGCAGTCCAGATAGATGAACGACGCACGAGAAACGGTGGAAAACTCGGCCTGCTCCAGGCTGGCGACCACGCCGGGCAGATGAGCGAACCATGTGCGTGTGTGGTCACCATCGGCAGCCACAACGATCCGCGGCGTAGTGACCTCTGACCGGATGGCGAACGCAGGTTCAACGTGACGCTGTTCCAGCCAGTCGTGCACGAACCCGCCGTGCTCATCGTCGCCAATGTCGTTGGAAATCAACAGGGTCGGTGCTCCCAACGAGGCAAGCACCGCCGCTGTCATCGGACCATCAGCCGCAACCGACCATTCGATACTTCGGACTTCTGCCCCGTGGTTGGCAAGCGGAAACTGGGGCACCGTCCACAGCTCCGCCAGCGCCAGGTAGCTGACGCACACCACCGGGCCGGACTGGAGCGTCATGGCTCTACCAGCCGTAAACCGAGAAGGCCGTGCCGCCTTGGATGTCCTTCATGGCCACCTGGCAGTAGTCGATCATGTGATCCGGCAAGGCGTCTGCGGCGAACCATTCCAAGGCGCTGCATTTTTCAGGTTCCAGGTTGGTCGGCTCGCCCTGCCAGGTGCGGACGGTGAAGAAAAACGCCATCCGGCCGCCCGAAGAGGAGTTGTGCATGATGTGGCTGAACTGCACGTCTTCCGGTTTGATCGAAACGCCAATCTCTTCCTCGGCCTCACGGATGAGGGCGTCGACAACCGATTCGTCGGCTTCCAGGTGGCCGGATGGCAGGTGCCACGCGCCATCCTCGTAGCCGGTGTTCTGACGCTGGCCGAACAGTACTTCGTTACCGCGACGCAGCAACAGGTGAACGTCGCCAGTTACCTTGTGCCGCTGCGGTTTCGCCCGCTGGCTGGGTGTGATTGTGGTGCTACTCATAAGTTGGTATGTCTCCTTCCATAGTGGTTGAACTGATTATTTGATTCGCCATAGCCCCTGTGCGCACCGAGCCTATGTCCCCGGCAGGTTGCCCGGTATACGCCGGACGTATATCGCCCAACGGGTCCGGGTATGGATCGGTCCCGGTTCCGGAATCACCCTCGATACCAGGCAATTCGGCCACCATGGCCGACTGACCGAACGGGAGTGATGGCATGCGGAACCTGATGTTTCTTGGCGTGGGCTGCGTCGTGGGTCTGTACGTCGGTGTGATTGTGGGGTTTGCCAGCGCGGTGAGCCGTGCGTTTCGGGGCTTCGAGGCCTTGTGACCACGGTGGCGACGGCACCAGCACCCAGGCAACCGCGACACATCCACATCGAATCCGGTGCCCTGAAGCTGGATTACCAGGCATCGGCCGAACAGGCCCAGAACGTTGCCGACGAATTGGCGCAGGGGTCACCGGAATTGGTGGTGACGGTCGATGACGACGTGAGCGAGGATCTGCCACCGTTGCCGTGTTCCCGGCTGTGGGAGTGACCAGCGCTTATGGTTGCAATCGCCTGGCCGCTAAGCCTGCTACTGGTCGCCGCTGTCATGTTCCGAATTGGTTGTTGGTGGAAGACAACCGAGTCCGACGGCCGCCACTCTGTTGGAGCCAAGCGGGCTCGTGAGGCCGAACGCAAGGTGCGGTCCCAGCGTCGAAGTCCTCTGGTCAGACGCAGCCACCATAGGTGGGATGACGAAGATGCGCCAACCGAGGAGTTTCCGGTTGTTTAGGAGCGGTTATCATTGAACTTGGATAAGCAATAGAATCACAAAACTGCTCAATTTAATAATAGCAGAATCGCACAATTACTATTGACTTTATTGAGCGATGATGCTTAAATAGTATTGTTTATGAAAGAAATTTCCACAAATCAACCTTCGCCCTTGGAGTCTACCTCAACCTCGCCACCAGAGGCGGAGCTAGAAGAAGCGAAGCAGTTCATTACAGACTTGCTCGCCTTTAATAGCGAAGATTTTCTTATAGATCAAACAGATGCTTACTTTAAGGCGAAAGCCAATGAAGACCCCCAGCGACTCGCCGACTTACTCCGTGGTCTAGCAAACAGTGGTGATTCTGAATTCATCGAATGTGCCACCGACGGTGTCGTGAATCTATATAGTGCTGATGCCGAAATCGGTCGCCAGGTCTGGGAGTGGATGGTAACCAACGAGGCAACGTATGGCGATGCCGTCAATACGTTGAACGAATGTATGGCTCCTGATCCTGATCGGCCATTTACCAGGCGTGAGATTGCAGACTATGCCGCAATACGTCGACGTGGTGAAGAATATCACAAGTCGAGATTACAGCAAGAGTAGTGACTTCGGGTCTTCGCGTATTAGATGGTCGACCCACAATTCGAATTTCTGTCGCTCCGCCTGGTCGTACTCCTGTATTCCCCACTTCCGCATGGTAGTTAAGAACACTGATTTGTATAATTCTAGGCGCGGAGCCTCGCCCAGTACTTCTACGATGTGCAAGATCGTCGCGGCAGCTTGGCTAGCTGTCCGAATATCACTAAAATCACTTGATGCTCGAACCATGATTCCCGAAATAGTTGCTATAGCAGACTGGTCGAACCCGGAGGTAATACCAGCAGCAATCGCGGAAATGAGTTCTCGTCGATTCGTTAAATGTGGTTCATCCACTTCATTGTGCAAATCAGTGAGAAAATTATGCATTGCACTTTCAGTCCAACCGTCTGCCTGTACCCCTGCGAGCTTCAGCCACTCATCAAGTGCAACGGCCTCAATGTACGCTGCGAAAGCATCTCGCCGCATACCACTCTGGTAAAGAGCATACGCACCATGAAAAAAACTGTCCCGAGCTTTCTGCATTTCTTTGAGGTCAGTCTGTCCCGCAGCACGCTGGAACCAGCCCGATGCAATCAGGTAATTGGCTTCGGCGGTACGAGTAAGGCATCTGGCCGAAATAGCAGCCCCGTAGCGCAGATGTGCGATCATGAAGTAGTTTTCAGCACCCGGCGGATCGCCAACCAAGCAAGCGCACTTGGCACCAAGGCGAGCACTATCAATCGCATGAGTTGTTGATACTTGCGCATGGGAGATAATATCAAATACAATACGCCGTGCCGTATGTAAATGGCCAAGGTACTCAAGGCAGCGGCCGTGGATCTCGCCGATGTACAGCCGGTCACCCCATTCTACTTCAGTCAGTTCCATGGGCTCTCTTAGCTCATCTTCGAATCCAACCTTAAAGTCGTCGATCCCATATGAAGCACGCGCTAGGAGCCAGTTAATCTGTACTAGATGCGAAAAATTTCGAATTGCACCTGGTGTTGTTGGGTAATTCTCAAACATCTTTATTATCGTTGAACGAGAGAAGAACCCAAATTCGTAGGCTGACATGTACCACTCGTCAATTTCTGCATCAGGATGCGAATCCTCCACGAAGCTGAAGGATTTATTTTTGATGAAATGCTCCAGTGCGTGTTGGACATAAATATACTCGCCGCGCTGCGTAAAGCCGCGACGCAACTCGCCTAGGATGAAGACGAAATCTTTCGAGAACCAGCCAGATAGATCATCGGATGTGACATTCAGTACCACACGCATCAACGTCGGCATCCAGAGAATAGCTTCTCCAGGTAGAATTTCATCGAGGGTTGCGAGAGACCTTGAATGGTCGCTGACATACCGCGACACTACGGCCATATACACGTTGAGCCGATAATCTTCAGTCACCTTACGAAACAGCCGCATTGTGACACCATGCATATAGATATCATCCCGCGTAAGTTCGAGTAAAAATCTCGATTTCAGCGTCGTCAACGGGACGGCAACAGATGCTGCATGGATAACCTTTCCCTTGTCTTGCATACTGCTGAACTCTTGAGCAGTTTTTGCTGCTATTGACTTGGACAGTACAGACTGATTTAAGTGAGCAAGAATGGCAATGCACCAGCGGACTACTGGATCATCCTTTAACGTTTGCCGAAAATAGATGCCATAGAGCTTGTGAACCGATCGCGTATGCGTGCCTGCCGTCTCCAACATCGCTCCAGCATCGTCCTCGACGACTTCGGACATGTCCTCTAGTGACATATCCTCTTCACTGAACATACCGAGGCAGTCGACAATAATCCGAGGGTTACGATTAACAGCCTCGGCAAAATGTTCTGCTTCGGCGATATCCGCCCTCCTGCGGAACCATTTAACAAGCTGTGTCGCTGACTCTAGACTTAGCGGCCCCACCCTTATAAGGGTCCTGCCAAAGTCTGAAGGAATGATGTTCTCGTCCTCGGCTGTCACAATCGTTCGATGACTCCAGAGCACCAAAACCTCAATAGCTTCCCAGTCTGGTGCGTTGTCGATCAGGAGGATTGAACGCGGCGGCAGCTTTTTGAGATAGGTAGCGAATCTCTGCTGGAGCTCTGAAAGACTCACATCCGGATCGGAATCCACGTATTTGTTGATAGACTTGATTTGACTGTCTCGCGTTGAAGCGTCGACCGCTACCTTTCTCATGGTCAGGGATTCATCTACTTGCTCAAATATTTTAATAGCGATTGATGACTTGCCATTGCCGCTATCCCCTGCCAGCAGCGCTATTCGATCATTGCCTCCGGTCCATTTCAGTAGTTCGCCTTGCTCTATTGGCCTTGCATAGAACGGCAACTTATCCGTTCCGGTTCTTGTGGGTTGCCTTTTGCTTAAGATCTCGCGGGCCAAGGCAAGTTTTGCCTGCTTATTTCTTCGCTTTTTCCTACCAGTCAAAGCAGCGCTTTTTGGTCCTTCTTCGCCAAACGCCTTACTGACTGCGGTTCGTCGATTGTCAAGCGGCTTGCCCCAAAGCCCACGAACAAGTCCAAGCAACATCCCAATGCGTAGCTGCGTCTCGTCCGGCTGAACCGCCTCAAGCTTGCCTTGCAAGAACACGCGCAATGCATCGGGTGTCACGTCTAGCGCATCCGACAGGCCTGCTGCGGCGCACAGCTTCGGATAGAGCGCCCAGTCTCCGATAGCCCAAAGTCCCGTGATGATCGCCCGCTCAAGATCCTCCGCGAGTTCGGCCTCGTCGGCCGACCAATCCTCCGCCATCCCAAGAGCTTATGTCCACCTGATGTCCACCAAGCCAGATGTGGGATGTCCACCTGTGGCGCTTACCTGGATGTGGGCAGCAACCGCTGTCGGAAAACCGAACAGGGAGACAAGCCATGGAGCTTCAGGACCCAGCCACCTGGGCACTGGCCCTCGCCGCACTCACTGCACTTCGTCTTGAGGTCAGCGTGCGTGTGGGCGGCTCGACTCCACAGGACGGCACCGCCGAGAACGGGGGCAGCGACCTGGACTAACACCTGTCAGGCCTGGTGCTCGGGTAGCCGCCCGAGCACCAGGCCCTACCACCCGAACCGCCTCCCCTCCCAATCTTCCGAATCAGTAAAGGAGTATCCGCATGGCACCTCTCAATCTAGCGGCGGCACCATCACCTGACCGCCGCTTCACGGGCCGAACAGCCCACGCAGTCGCACTGCTGTTCTTGCTCGCACTCAACGGCTTCCTGCCCGCTTGCGCCGCTTTCACCCCTACGCAGCCCCCAACGTCCGAAACGCTCGTCATAACGGGCACGAGTGCCGAACCCCGGCCTGCGCTCTCCGATGACCTCCGTGCCGAACTTGCCCAGCGTGCCCACCACGCGAAAAAGCCTGGTGAGGCGATCATCCGGATTATCAGCTCGGCAACCGGCCCGATCATCGAAAAAGATCTTGTGCCGATGCGATCCAACGGCCAGGTGGAACACGCCAGCGCAAGCGCTGATCGCAAGATCACCGCCGCCATAGACGATCTGGCCGAGCTGGTGGCAGACGCCCACGCCGATGCGCCTGGGTTGTCGTTGCTTCCTCTGTTAGACCGAGCCGGCCAAATTCCGGAGTCCGACATTGTTGTGTTGAGCAGCGGAATTACCACCGAGAGTCCGACCGACCTCCGGATTTTGGGCTGGGATTTCCAGTCCGTGAGCGTCATCGACAACATCACCCGCCAAGGCCAGTTGCCGAACCTCTCCGGGCACGCCGTCACCTTCCGCAACCTGGGAATCGTCGCAGGCAGCCAACCGCGACTGGCGCCGTTCGCGCGAACTGCGATCGAGAACAACTTGTGGGTGCCGCTCTGCCAGGCCATGCACGCCACCTGCAAGGCCACGCACGAATCGACGTCGATGCAGCCGCCGGTTGCCACGTTGCCGGTTCCGGTCGTGCCAGTGCCTACGAGTTATACCGAGGGAGGGTGCCCCGTCTTTGAAAATCTGTCTGATCAGGCACTTCGGTTCGCACCGGACAGTGCTGCCCTGGGACCGGAGGCCGACGCCATCTTGCAACCGATCGTCGATGCAGTCCGGAAATGCAACCTGACAGTGGACATCGCAGGCCATATTGCCGACATCGGCACGGGTGCAGGAGATTCCAGCAACCTCTCCGGCCGGCGGGCGCGGGCTGTTGCCGATCGGCTCCTGTTGCTCGGTCTGTCACCTCAAGCACTGGGCAACGTCGTTGGCCGCGGTGCGTCCGAGCCGGTGATTCCCAACTTTACGAATAACACCTTCGATGAAATCAAGGCCCAGGCGAACAGAAGGACCGAACTCACTTTCCACCGCCTGGCGTCGCGGTGAAGCTGCTCCCCGTCCGAAACCCCACCCACTACGAGCACGAAGGAGCCAACCTATGACTACACGAACCACCCGCGCCGTCACGAAACCGACTGTGGCGGAAGCGGAATCCGAGAACTACACCAAGCAGCGCGTCCCCAAACGCGAGGTAACAACCTCGCTGGCCAAGCAAGGCCCCATCTCCTTCAAGGGAGTGCGGGCCGGGGTGCTGATGGTGCTGGCGTTGGTCTCCGAACAGTGGCGCATCGGCACCAGACGCGCTGCCAACAAGTACAGCAATCTGGAAGCCATGGTGGTATCCAGAGGCGTTGTCGGAGCGGAAAATATCCGCGACAAGGGGGCCAAGAAGCTCACCAAAACCGTGGAGCAGTTCGAGGGCCTGCGTGGTGAGTTGGCAATTCTCCGAGCAGAACTGGTACGGCTGCCTGCACAACCCGTCACTGGCGATAAAGGTGAGGTGCTGACCGCCCAGCAGGCCGAGGCTCGCATGGCGTTGGTTCAGAGCATCGTCACCAAGGAGACTGACGAGGGCAGCCTGAAGCACCGCCGCGTGTCACGCTGGCTTGTGCGCCTGACGCCGTTTGCAACCGTGCTCGATTTGCCGGTGTTCGTGTACTTCTGCGCCGAAGTTTTCAACGTCGATTGGAATGCTTTGGGACAGAGTGCTATTCAGCTCACGACCAGCGCAGCCTTCGCCATGCTCGGCACAGTCGCTATCGCCGTGGGTCTTCACTTCATCGGTAGGGATCTCAAGGGGTTCAAGGATCACTTCGGGCACATCAGCCTGCCGAAGGGGCAGGCCCGCGCGGTACCGCTGGTCAACTTGTCCTTGGCCATCGCCGTGGCGGTCGGTTCGGGCATCGTCATGGCTTTCCGGATCATTTCCGACTCTGCCGCTGCTGGTAACAGTGGGCTGGCCGGAGCCATCCTCGGCACATTTTTTGCCGTCATTGTGATGACGCTGAACCTTGTGATCTGGGGCGTCAACTACCGCGACGGATCGACCCAGACGGACGAACTCGACCACCATGCCCGGCAACTGATGCCGGTACGGCGCACTGAACAGCGCTTGCAGAAGGAGATTGACCAGGCGGTTGCACGGCTGCAACTGCTGCAATCAAGCGGAGTCCGGATTTACGATGCCACACTGGCCAAGATGAGCGGCCCGATCAAGGCCGCCGACCAGCTGATCTTGCAGGCCAGGAGCTACCACCAGGGATGCGGCATCAACGCTGAATTGGTGCCGGCCAGCGGCGAGCCGGTGTACGGCCTGCTGCTTCCCCCGGTGACGGTGGATACCTCGGTGCTCGATAACTTGCTTCAGCAGTTGCAGGCCACCGAGGACGCGCCTCGCCAGGATGCCATTCCCCATCTGGCGGTGAGCGCATGACAACCGACCGAAACGCCGTCGACGCCAACCGCTCCGAGCATCCCTCGGAACCCCGCCCCACAACGCCCCTCGGCGATGACATAGCTGCCGCTGGCGACCTGGTGAACTTCGTGCTCGACCGCTGCTTGGAACTGGCCGACGCCTTGGATCGCTACGCCACGCTGCGGTTCGAGGAGGCACCAATCAGCAGCCGCAACACCGTCGAATTGGCGAGCACGATTGCCGCCGAGGTTACATCGTGGGTACGGCGGTGGCCGGTATGACCAATAGCCATCCCGGAAACCCGGCAGGCCGTGGGAGTTCCGCTGTCCCGCCTGGCCTCCAGGCCATGGCCAAGCGTCAGCACTGCCAGGCCGCAGCGACACAAGCAAGCGAACCGCTGAAAGTCGCCGAGCTGTACGCAGGCATCGGCGGCTTCTCGCTCGGGTTCGAAACGCTCGGCGTCGGCGCGGAGACGGTATTCGCCAGCGAGAAGGACCCGGCTGCCAGGAAGACGTTCGAGGCCAACTTCCACCACCGCTTCCCGAAGATGTTCGGGGCGGGGCAGTTCGCCGGGGACATCCGCGACGTCTCCGCCAGTGACCTGCCTCCCTACGACGTCCTGACCGCCGGGTTCCCCTGCCAGCCGTTTTCCGAGGCGGGGGTACGGCGCGGCTTCGATGACGCCAGGGGCACGGCGTTCTTCGACATCGTGCGCATCCTGGAAGCCACCCGGCCGAAAGCGTTTGTCCTGGAGAACGTCCGGGGCCTCCTGACCCACCAAGGCGGCCGGACGATCGGGGTGATGAAGGGCTTGCTCGATGAGCACCTGGGGTACGGCCTGCACCTGAAGGTGCTGCGGGCCTGCGACTTCGGGCTGCCACAGCTGCGGCCACGGCTGTTCATGGTGGGCTTCCGGAAGCGTTCGGCACGCTTTTCGTTCCCGGAGCCGGTGCCGCTGCCCATCACGATGGACGGCCTGCTGGGCGGGGACTGCGCCCGGAAGGTGGGCAAGACGATCCTGGCCAGCGGCTACGCCAAGCCGTTCGGGTCGCGGTTCAACTGGTCCCACTACCTGGTGGACGGGGCAGTCCGGCAGATCGGGCTGCGGGAGATGCGCCTGATGCAGGGGTTCCCAGAGGACTTCGTCTTCCCGGTGCCTGATGCCCAGGCGATGAGGCAGCTCGGCAACGCGGTGGCGGTTCCCGTGGTGGCGGCGGTAGCGGGGCGGATTTTGGTGGCGCTGGGACGTCCGGCCTATTCCATTTCTGTACCTGCCCAGAGTGCCGAGAGAAGTAACCGGCATGAGCTCTGAAGGTCCAGGCGGCATGGTGGATAAGTTCAAGGGCGTTTGCATCAGCATCCTGGTCGCCGCTATAGCCGTCTACTGCGCGACGAAAATAATCACGTCCATCTGGCCGACCCTGCTGCTGATCGGCGGCATCGTCGGAGCAGTCTGGCTCGGGATCGTTGTATTTCGTACATGGAAAGAGCATTGGTGAATTCCTACATTTTCCAAGCACTTTCACCGCAATAGCGTCTAGTCGTTTCGGTGTTGTGAAATCAGCAAACATCATTGCTGATTGCATCAATGCAATACATAGTGAATCGCAGTTCATTGCGCTGACGCAGTGAGCCAGAACCGCCCAACTGGGCGGAATCGTAACCTCTAACAACAATTAACGAATTCATGGAGGGCTCTAATTATGTCAAAAACAGGACGCTATAACTACCGCCGCCCGGAAAAAGGGCGCAACAGCCCAACACGACCGGAGCGGCATATCACCGTTCGCAGCGTTCGGCGCGATCCACCCGATCTGCGCAAGCTTAGCCGCGCCATTATTGCGATGGCATTGGTTGACGCAGAACGCGAAAAATCCGAAGCAGAGGAAACCGCCGAAGCAGCAGCGGCGCAGGAAGATACCGCCAATCAGAAACCCAGTCAGGATGCCGATCATGACGCCTGACCAAACTTCCCTCACTGCGGATTCGCTGGTTTGGCAACAATCGCACTGGCCGCAGCCTTTCAAAGAAGCGGATGCCATTGGCCTCCTGCGGAACTGGGCAGCACAGAAACACGCGCCTCAACTGGTGCTCGAAGCGCGAGCCGATGTCACCGGTGTCGAGTACCTGATCGGCAGCCAATTGCGGCATGCCCTGGCAGTGCGGCGCAGCATTGAACAGTTGGTTGGCGGCAGTATCGTCACCAACTTCGACCCGACCGAGCGCAACTCTGTCAGCACCGCCCGCCGCCTGAAGCTGACGACGACGGTGCGCGCCATCGAGCCAGTTGACTCGGTAGCTTCGCACCGCTCAATTTTGAGTGCACTTACGGCAGTCAAGAAAAATGAGCGGCTGGTAATCCAGGCCATCATCGGCCCACGCCGCCAGCCGTCATTGCCACCAGCGGAGCTAACGCAGGATCACCAATCCGTCACCAGCAAACTGCTGCACGGCATCTTGTCGAATCGACAGCCCGATGCCCGCCAAGCAGTCACCCGCAAGCTCGGGCAGCACGGGTTCGAGGTTGTCTTGCGGCTCGGCGTCCACGCCATCACTGCAGAACGGCGCCGGACGTTGCTCATGGGGCTAGTAGCTGCCATCGGCACCGTTGAGGCGGCTGGGGTTCACCTGCGGTTGGTAAACGAGAAAGCAGGCCGGATCAACGCTCCCCGTTCCAGCTGGTCGCTGTTCATGCCGTCACAGCACTTGAGCGTGCCGGAGGTCAGCCACTTGTTGGCCTGGCCGGTCAGCGACCACGACAGCGATGTCTTTCCGGGTCAGCCGCCCCGGCATCCGAAACCCGTTCGTCCAACTGCGGCAGCGCAGTCGGGTGAACGAACTATCGCCATTGCCAATGCGCCTGGTACGCAAGGAACTATCGGCTACAACGTCGTTGATGCGACTAGACACCTTTGGACGATGGGTCCCAATGGTGTCGGAAAATCCTCGCTGTTTCTCAATCTGATCGTCGGAGACCTTGAAGCTGGTCGGCCCGTCGTAGTGATTGAACCGAAGGATCTAGTAGCGGACATTTTGGCCCGAATTCCGGAGTACCGCAAGGATGACGTCGTAGTCCTTGATCCACTCGACAGTGCGCCAATCGGCATCAATCCGCTGGATGGCAAACACCGTGGCGGACGAACGCCGCAAGTGGTGGCCGATTCGCTGTTCAGCATGTTCATAGCTATATACGGCGACAGCCTGGGGCACCGATCGGCAGATATTTTGCGCAACTGCCTCGAAGTGCTGGCGCGACGCGATGACGCCTCATTGGTGATGCTGCCACTGCTGCTCACCAATCCAGGGTTTCGCCGTTCCTTGACGCAACAGGTCATACGGGAAGATCCCTACGCAGCTGGCCCGTTCTGGCAGTGGTTCGATGGCCTCTCACCCGAGGCAACGGCCAGTATCGTTGCGCCCCTTTCGAACAAGCTCCGACCGCTCATGACCAAACAGCTTCGATCAGTGCTAGCGCAACGGAATCCGAAGTTCAACATCCGGCAAGTACTCAACGAGCGGAAAATTCTGTTAGTACCGCTTCAGAAGGGCGTCATCGGCCCAGAGTCAGCCCAATTGCTGTCAGCCGCAGTGCTTTACGAGTTATGGCAAGCAATCCTTGAACGGGCTGGTGCGCCGGAAAATTCACGAACGCCGGTCATGGTCTACGTCGATGAGGTACAGGAATTCTTAAAATTTTCCGATGACATCGCCGAAGCGCTGGCACTTTCCAGGTCACTCCGCGCTGCGTTTCATCTCGCCCATCAGCATGAGGCTCAACTTCCAAAGCAAATGCTTGAAGCATTCAAGAATAATGCGAGGTCACGCGTATTTTTCCAGCTCCAGGCTGGTGACGCCAAAGATGTCACTGCTGGACAGTCCGTGCTCGCGCCCGAAGATTTCAGTTCGCTTCCGGCCTTCCAGGTGTACGCCAGCGTGATCCGAGACAACAGCCTCCAGCCATGGGCATCCGGCTCCACGTTGCCGCCGCCACCCAAAACCAGCGATCCAGAGGAGATCCGCCGTCATAGCCGCGAACGGTACGGCCAACCCCTGGACGAGATTGAGGCCGGGTTCGCCGAATTCCTCGATTCCACCAGTGACACATCAACTTCAGCGCGACGGAAACGGAGGCAGTCATGAACAGACCCAACAACAACGAGATTGGCATGGAGGTACGCGTGGAAATCCGTCCTGCTGGAGTAGAAGAAGATAGCCGCTTGGCTCACCATGTCACGTCGATCCATTCAGCTCCATTTCCCCTGTCCAGCCCCCGTTTCCCCCTCGTTCGTGTAACGACTGATGGTGCCCATGCGGGCACCACACATCCGGCCGGACCCGCTCAACCGATCAGCGTTCGGCGTGACATCTGGGGCATTGGTGATTCACTCGGCGAACGGGATTGGGCCATCCTGCGATCGGTGTCCGAGCATCGGTTCCTGACGGTGAGTCAGATCCACACGTTGCACTTCGGCGAACTGACCCCGGTATCTGGGTTGCGGATCGCCCAACGCGTACTGGTCCGCCTCCGCAATCTCCGACTGCTCGGCACCCTGGAACGGCAGGTTGGCGGCGTCCGGGCCGGTTCGAGTGGGCTGGTGCATTTCCTCGATGCCAACGGTGAACGCCTGCTACGGGCCGAATCAGGCCAGCGGATGCGCCGCCATATGACGGACCCCAGCGAAACCTTCCTGAAGCACACTTTGGCCGTGTCCAGTGCCAGTGTCGCACTGGTGACAGCCCATCGTGCGGGCAAGCTGGAACTGCTCACCAGTCAGGTAGAACCGGCCGCCTGGCGGCGCTATGTCGGCATCGGTGGCGCACGACTGACGCTCAAGCCAGATCTGTACGCCGACACTGCCGAATCCTCGAACAGCGACTACCTGGACAGCTGGTTCATCGAGATTGATCTTGGAACCGAGAGCATCCCTCGATTGATCAAAAAGTGTCGCGACTACGAGGCGTATCGGCGGAGCGGCATCGAACAGGACAAGAACGAAGGCACCTTCCCTCGGATTGTCTGGAGCATGACGGCCAAGGATCCGGCCAAAGCCGAGCGGCGACGGGTTGCCCTCCGCGAGGCAATCGACAGAGACCGAAATCTTCCCAGTGAACTGTTCTTCGTCATCACGCCGGACGAGCTGATTGGCCTCATGCAGGAAGCGGGCAATCTATGACGGTCTCTTTCAGAAACCGGCTGCTCGTGGGGGATGCACTCGCCCGGCTGCGTGAACTGCCACCAGACAGCATCGACATGGTTCTAACCAGTCCGCCGTACTTCCGGCTACGGAACTACGACGCTGCGGGACAGATCGGGCTCGAAAGCCACGTTGACGACTGGGTAAACAGCCTGGAAGCGGTCAGCGACGAAGTTCGCCGCGTGCTGGTCCCTACTGGCACGTTCTGGCTGAACCTTGGTGACACGTACTCAACCCACGCCAGCCAGGGAGCGGCCAGGAAAAGTCTGCTGATGGCACCAGAACGGCTTGCCCTCCGGCTGCAAGAATCTGGCTGGATCGTGCGCAACAAAATTGTCTGGGCCAAGCCAAACCCGATGCCCAGCAACGTCAGTGATCGGTTGGCCTGTACCTACGAATTCGTCTACGTGCTGGCCAAGCAACCGGCGTACTTCTTCGACCTCGATGCCATCCGCATACCGCACCGCACGGCGGCACCCAAGAGCTACCGGATGTCACCACGAGACAAGGAGAGTTGGCGCGGTCCCAACGGTGACGGCACTGGCGGGCTCGATGTATTGAAGCGTGAAGGCCGCATCGGACATCCACTCGGCAAGAATCCTGGCGATGTCTGGCAGCTGGCAACCTCGAACTTTCGCGGCGCGCACCACGCCACGTTTCCGTTGAGCTTGGCCAGCAAGGCAATCCAGGCCGGATGCCCAGAGGTTCGCTGCGCGGATTGCCGGCGCCCGTGGCGGAGGCGAGTGGTGCGTCTGCTCGGTGGCAGAGCCCTACGCACCGCGGCCAGTGCAACCTGCGATTGCGAGTGCGCCAGCGAACCGGGAATGGTTCTCGATCCGTTCATGGGCAGCGGCACCACCGCCGTTGCCGCCGAAGACCTTGCACGCGACTGGTGCGGGATCGAACTGAATCCGGATTTTGCGCGATTGGCTGCCAGACGCATCGAAGCAGCCCACCCCCAAAAGGTGAAAGCGGCATGAGTTATCAGGCCTCGTCGGTGCCATGCGGCCGTTCCTGTAAGCGCACCACGTGCTTACCGGCCGCACAACACCGAGGAGGCAGCAATGTCCGAACCCAACGAGGCCGAGGGCCAGGAAAAGAAGCTGGCAGTGGGCCTGAACCCCTACCGGCACACTCAACTGACCTGGATCGCCCAACTCCGTGGCAGCACCATGAACGCGGAGTTCCTCAAAGCGATCGACGCGCACATTGAAGCCGCCAAACACGATCCGCACCTGATCGCCAAGGCCGACGAAGTGCGCGCCGCCATCGAACAGGACGCCAAGGCCAAACAGGCGGCACTTGCCAATCTGTTCCAGGCAAGCGTTCCAGCAGACGAACCAAGCGACAGCGCAGCGCAACCGACGCGGCGCACTCGCAAGGGGGCGGCCGAACAGCCGGATAGCTGAATCCTGCTCGATATGAGCGTGATTCAACCTCGGTAACGGGCCGGGAGGGTGACAGATTGAGCGGCCAACCGCTCCCTGTCACCCGACCGGCCCAACACAACCCAACGCGCCGGACGAATGCCCGAAAATAAACAAATGAATTAAATTCACGTTGTGAAATTGTATTTCTCTATTGCTTTTGCGTAATAGAATTAGGTACTATTTTATTGAACGGAGATATTAAATAAAAATGAACTCTCAAGGCCCTATTCAGTTTAGACAAATACTCACCGAGCGGCGGCAGGCGCTCAAGTTAAGCATGCATGACGTAGCACGTCGTGCCTCTATGGAGGACACGACCTATTGGCGAATAGAAACCGGCCGGAGCGCAACTCCACAAGTTGATAACGCTATGGCCATCGCAAAAGCACTCGACATGTCCTGCACGGACATGTTTGCCACGCTTGGCTGGCTACCAGCCGACGAATTGCCCAGTATCAGCCCGTACCTTCAGGCGAAATATGGACAACTCCCACCCGAAGCCTTTCACCGGATCGAAGGCTATCTCGTGGCGCAATGTGAACTATATGGCGTTTCCTTTGAATATCCATCGGACTCGTAGCGGCACAATCGAAATACTAATTCAAATTGGAAGAGAGGAGGCGCACGATGAACGACATACTGCACCCTCACACAAATACAACAGCGGGCAAGACCTCCGGGATCACCCATGCTAGCGCTTCCCTCTCCGCCGAATCTCGCCAGGCTCTACGCATCCTCGGCAATCTGGCACTGAAATTAGCTGACGGCGAGTTTCCTGATGCTGGTTGGCTGGATAGTCAGATTGTCAGTGTCACAGAATCGGTCGGAAATTACGCCCATACAGACCCACATGGGCCATATCTAACCGTTGCCGAAGCCTTCGGACGGATGCGAATCGGTAGATCGAAATTTTACGATCTACTCCACAAGCGCCAACTAAAGACAGCTACTATTGGCGCTCGTCGCATGGTGCCATCCGCCGAAGTTGACCGCTATATGGCATCCCGTATCGCCGCTGGAGACCAGCTATGAGCCGTCGCATCCGAGGTGAAGGCACCGTTACTCACCGTAAAGATGGGCGGTGGGAAGCCAAGGCGTATCTTCCAGCCGCGAACGGCGCTATACGACGGCTACATCTATACGGCAAGACAGCCAAAGAAGCCAGTGACAAGCTGACTGTTCAGCTGGCAAAAACCAGCCGTGGAATTCCAATTCCAGACCGTGTGTGGACGATTAGCGACTACCTTGACTACTATTTGCGTGAAATTGCGCCGATCAAACTGCGACCGAAAACCATCGAACTGTACGAATCAGTAATCCGGGTACACCTAAAACCGATGTGTGGATCTCAATCACTTACCCGGCTGTCAGTTACAACGCTTCAAAAACTCCTGAATGATGAACTGGCTAATGGTAAGTCACTTCGTACCGTCCGCTTGATCCGAACCGTGTTGAGTGCCGCGCTCACCCGCGCCATGCGTGAGGAATTAGTAACGCGCAACGTTGCGCGGCTCGTTGAGCTAAGGATGAACCAATCAAAGACAGTCGAACCGTGGACGGTCGCAGAGGGAACACGGTTCCTGCAAGTTGCTGCGAACGATCCATTATATGCAGCATTCCTGCTATTGATGGTCTATGGCATGCGCCGTGGTGAAGTTCTAGGACTACGCCAACGCGACATAAATTGGAAGCATCAAACCCTGCACGTTCGACAACAACTCCAGCAGATTCACGGTGAGCTGCAACTCGGTCCGGTGAAAACCAGCGCTGGCAAGCGTGATCTGCCGCTGCTGCCACAGACTCGGGAAGCACTAGGTAGACATTATGCCGCAGCCACCGCGATCGAGGTTCTGCCGACAGGCGAAACAGGAACCATACGTCCAACCAGCGGCGACGATTTAGTGTTCCTTAGCGAGGCGAACACTCCAATCTGGCCCAGGAATTTTGTCCGACGATTCCATCAGTTACGCGAGAAGGCTGGAATACGCCGGACAAGGCTGCATGACCTGCGACATATGGCGATCACCATGCTTAAAGATCTGCATGTGCCTGATCGAGACATTCAACTCATTGCTGGTCATGCCAATATCAGTACAACGCAGTCGATATACCAACATGGCAATACTGTCGCGCAACAAGAAGGACTCGACGATGTAAGTCGAGTTCTTCTTGGCGCTAGCAGCGGTGATGAGTTGATTGGGCGTCAAACTTGGGCGTCAAACGTCAAAACTGCTGTTGCTACTACATCATTTATGGATGATTTCAATCTGGAGGGCCAGCGGGGACTTGAACCCCGGACACCCTGCTTAAGAGCCTTACAAAGGCTAGGTAGAGACCCGTCACTTACCTCTGTTATCGGACAGCTGCGAAGCCATATACATGTCCACGTACTCGGCGCAATAGGCGTCAGATTAGGCGTCAGATCCCCAAGCTCAAACGCTCGGCCGAGTCTCATCCTCCAGGAATGGATTCCGCTCCGCACAGCCCTCACACCAATGCCAATCCCATTCGTCACGTCTCCGAAGAAGCGAAGTAGCCGTTGATCCTTAACGTACCCCAAACCTACTGACACGACCGCCATTTCAGGAGGTACCAGAATGAAAGATACCCGCGTACTCGACACCGTTGTAGGCCTGGACGCAACTCTTGATCTCGCCATTTCCTACCTTCGCGTCTCCACCAAGAAGCAGCTCGACACCGCCATCGACATCGACCCGGACGGCAATTCCATTGCCACCCAACGCAAGACCGTTGACGGCAAGGCTACGAGTCTGCCTGCCCGCATCGAGAGAGAGTTCCTGGAACCAGGCAACTCGGCCCAGACCATCGAGAAGCGAAAAGTTTTCAACGAGATGATCGACTACTTGAGAGCCCATCCGGGAATCAAGTACGTCATCGTCTACTCCCGCTCCCGTGCCTTCCGTAACTACATCGACGCCGCCATCACCAAACGGATGCTCCAGAAGATGGGTGTCCGGCTGGTTTCCGCCCGTGAGGATTTCGGCGAGGGGCTTCACGCCGAGATGATGGAAGCCGTCACCGACGTTTTCAACGACATTCAGAACCGGCTGTCCGGCGAGGACATCCGCATCAAGATGATGAACAAGGCCACCAGCGGCGGCACCATCGGACGAGCCAAACTTGGCTACCTGAACGTTCGGGTTGACTTCGAGGGACGCCAGATCAACACCATCCAACTCGATGAAAAGCGTGCCCCGTTGGTTCTCAAGGCATGGGAGCTGTACGCCAGTGGCGAGTACACGATTGAACGGCTGGAAGCCACCATGGCCGATCTGGGCCTGACGAACCGCCCGTCTGGCCGCTGGCCAGTCGAACAACCCGTGTCCGACTCCAAATTCCACCAGATGCTGCGTGATCCGTACTACGCCGGATACGTCGAGTACAAAGGCAGCCTCTACCCCGGTCGGCACGAACCCATCGTCGGACAAGAATTATTCGACCAGGTCCAAGACGTGCTCAACGCCCGTAGCAGCCAAAGCCAACGTGACCGCGTCCACCAGCACTACCTCAAGGGTGGCCTGTTCTGCCAACGCTGCCACGATGCCGGACGCACGGCACGCCTGATCTTCAGCCAACCCACCGGACGCGACGGCACCAGTTACGCCTATTTCGTCTGCCGTGCACGCCAAGAAGGGCTGTGCGACCTGCCACACCTGCGGGTTGAACTGGTCGAAGCGGCCATCGTTGAGCATTACAAGACCCTCCAACTCCCGGCCGATTTCGCGAGCGCCACCCGCCGCCTGCTGGAAGAGGCTGTCAGCAACGAACAAACTGCCACCCGCGAACTGCACACCAGCCTGACCCGGCAGCTCAAAGACCTTGATACCCAAGAAAATCGGCTGATCGACTTGGCCGCCCATGACACCATGCCCCAAGCCAAAATCCGTGCCCGGCTGTTGCAGATCCAGAGCAAACGCGCCCAACTGGAAGCCGGTCTCGCCAACAGCAGCGAGCAACTGGCCGTCGGCGCTGGCGTGCTCCGTGATGCCCTCCACCTGGTTGCCGACCCCTATGCGCTCTACCGCGACAGCATCGACGCCGTTCGCCGTCACCTCAACCAGACGTTCTATGAGCGGCTGTACATCGACGATCTGGCAGTTACCGACGAAAAAACGTCGCTGTTCGCCGAACTCCACGATGCCGGGCGCGCCTACTGCCAGAACAACGCCACCACCAGCAGGCCGACCAGCCGGCGGGGTCCGAAGCTCCCGCAGAACCATCCAACTGGCGAAAACGACCCTCAACAGCAAGAGAGCCCCCGCGATGCGGAGGCTCTCTTGAGCAGATCTACCGATTCGGGCTCACTTACTCTCACTGACGTTTTTTCGGTCAATGTTTCGAGTAAGGCCGTCATGGTGGAGCTAAGGGGACTCGAACCCCTGACCCCCACATTACCGAAAACGACGACTACCACGGACAACCCTGGACCATCCTGCATCGCAGGAAACATGCCTCTAGCTGGGGATAATCCACTCTGGACGACTTTCGGCGATCGAATGTTCGTTCGATCATGGACGACGTTCGCCGACTTAGTTGGGAGTTAGTTGGGGGCAGATGAGCCGTCCCGTCGGCGTGTCGGATGTGCGACACACCGTGAACTTTTGGTGTCGGCTATCGATCAGCGACTGGACCACATGGCAAGCCCCGAAGGGGTGCGGCAGCCCGTATGTCAAGGTCGCGATCCTTGGTCAGCGATGCGCTGAGTGCCTGCGCGGGACAGAGTGTGGATACGGTCTCCCATCCTGGTTACGCACCAGGGTGCTGGCCGGAGCGGAGCGGAGGGCAGGCACTCTGGGCGGCGCGCGTAGCGCGCCGCTCTTGATCCAATAGAGGTGAATTCGGCAAGTTCTCTCAGTTGGGTTTCCGGTTTTTCCTTTTCTTTCTTCTCACTTCCGGGGACTCCCCAAACTCTCTTCATCTGTTCTGCTTGGTCCATCAAATATTGCGGCACAGCATCTTTCGCGAATCTGACCAAGTGCTCACCCACAGGCGATGCGACGGTCAGCACCCTGCCGCGTGGGACCGGGATCGGATCCCGAACTCGGCCACGCCGTCCAGACCGCGTGGCCGAGTCTCTCAAAATCGATCGTTTATGAGACACCACCCCCGGTACCCCCTACGTGGTTCGGTTTAACGATCGCGAATCGAGATCGTTGGTTCGCTGTCGCCCCATCAAACGATCCCGTGTCGACCCTCGGTCGGGCCTGTCCAACCGACCCGCATCGCTGGGCGGATCTTCCATCCATCCGGAAGCGCTCGGGCAACGAATAACAACCGCTTCGCCGCGCCGGAGGTAACTGTGACAGAGGAGGTTGGATGTATCGAAAGTATGTAGGTGCCGTGCTGGCTGGGTTGGCTGCGGTATCGGTGTTGACCGTTACGCAGGCGAGCGGTGCTCCCGCTGGCTCCAAGAGCGATCACTTTAAGGAGTGCAAAGCTTCGAAATACACGGAGGACCTCTCCGCCTTGACCGACTGCGTGAAGGCAAAGGACTTCAAAGCCTGGGAGAAGAAGAAGCAGCAGCCGCAGCAGGTCGACGACGACGACTATGACGCCCCAGGCGGGTACTGACTCCGGGAACGGGTAGCGGACCCGTGGTGATGTAACCGGTTCGGCCCATGAGCAGGTGAGCCGGGGCGGTTACATCACCGTCCCGGCTCCGGCACGGCGGGCGAACCATCAACGGTCCCGGGATTGTCCTCGGTCACGGCCCTGCGCTTGTCCGCTACCGCCGCGCTCGACACTGGGTGCGTGTCCGGGTGGTTCCCGCACCGCCCCACGCGGATCGGCGGCTTGGCCTAACCAGTGGAGCCGTTGCACTTCCGTAAGCCGACCCTGTTCCTGTAGCCGTTCATACGCCGCGTTTCGGGCAGCGCCTTGCTCTCTCGCCGCCTCGCGGGTTTGTTCTTGCGCCTTGTCCGCGGCTTCGCGTTCCACGCTGGCAGCGTCGGCCAGCTCCGGGGTAGTCCGTTCGCCGATCTCGACGGTTTCCCGCTCTCTGGGTTTCTCGGGTGCCGGAAACGGGAATTCTCTCAGCACTCGTTCGACGGCTTCGCGCTCGACTCTGGCGCGTGCGGCTTCGGGTTTCTCTCGTTCCGGAGCGGTCTTCTCGGGTGCTTTGCCTGCCGGGGTTGGCCCGGTCGTAAGCCGGTCCTGAAATTCCCGTACCGCTTTCTCGGCTGCTTCACGGGTCACCCGATCACGCTCGGTCTCCGGGGCTTCTCGCGTCTTAGCACGGTCGGCTTGCTCTCGCACCTGCTGTGCCCGTTCGGCATGTACTCGTTGCGGTGCTTCCGCCCGTCCGCGAGCAGTGGCCTCTTTGAATCTTTGCACCGCCTGGAACCGTTCCCTCGCGTCGCGCGCCTTCGCGAGCGCGACTTGCTTGTCCCGGCGTTTCTGAAGGTCTACACCTTTTTGTTCGCGCGCCTTCTGTGCAACTCCTGGTAATTCGAGTTATTGTGCGTCCTTCTCGCGATCGAGCCCCTTTGCGAACACATCACGCGCCTGCGCCCGAGATATCTCGACGTGAATCACTCTGGCACCGAATTCTTTGCGTAACTCGTTCAGATGCTTTTCGTAAGCCGCCGACATTTTCTCACCGGCGACAGTCCGAACGGTAAGCGTCTCGATCTCACGTTTCGCGAGAAGTTCGCGATCTTTCTTCAACTCCCGAATATCGTTCTTACTGCCAGTCTGGCCCGACTTGTCATCGATGGCATGAACCTTGCCCAGATCGTCAGTCCTGGCCTTGTCGTAGTATCTCTGGCCATGCAACGTCGAATACGGGTCCGGATGACTGACATACCCTTTTTCTCGGTCACGAAAGACCGCTTCGGTGCCGTTCTCGAAGATTCTTCCACATTCGGGCGGATTCAAGTTCTCTCGAATCTTGTCGTATTCATCAGGCATGCCAGCCCCACCCCCGAATGTGAACTGCCGATCTAGAACGACCGACTACGCGCCGTCGCGTGACGCCGCGTATTCCTCCGCGAATTCGCGCATCATCTCGGCCATGCCGGAGAACATTCCGCCGTCGGCCGGGTCGTAGTCTTCAATCATGAGTTCCATCAACCCGTAAGCGGTGTCGCCGCCGGTGTGGAATCCGTATTTCAGCATCGGATTCACATGATCGTAGAATGAATTCTCACGGCCGAACCATTCGTAGTCTTCCCAGTGTGCACCCGCGAATTTGATGAAGCACTCACCGAGAAAGCAGATGAACGCATCAGCTATATCGGCGTTCTTGGGTGTCATTGCTGTAGTCATATCCGGAAATAGATCAGCTACAGTAGCGTCAATCCTGCCTATTTCTGGATCATCTTCCGGCCACGGCTCCGAAGGAATCTCACGTATTCCGGCGTAGTCCACGAACTTCTGGACCTGCGCTGCACGCCGTTCCGGGTCTACCCATTTACCCCACTCGGTCCGCTCGACGCCGAGATCCATACTCAGCTGTTCGTCAGCCATAACGCTTTCCCCTTTCGGCGGTCGGTACTTCTGCATGTATTCAATCGAACAGAACCGTATGCCGGGTGCACTGGTCGGGTTGTCAGCGGTTCCCGCGACACCCAGTGTGTCAATCCTGGGGTGGGGTGTTCAGGTCTTGCTCGAGAGGTTGCATCCAGCCCTCAGGCAGGCTGTCTCTGTCGTCCACGACACAGAGCCCGGACCAGGCGCACGTGCCGCCCCGCAGGTTCATATGGGGCACGATGCGTCCGTCGAGTAGAGCCACCCATTCCAGCGCACACCACAGCGACCGGCACGACACGAACTCGATCACCCCGGAATCGTCGTTGATGTGGGCGGCACCGCATTGCGACAGGTTCAACCACGGCTCACCCTCACAATCACACACGCCCTTCGTCTTGCGGTAGGACACGTGAATGCCATCGTGGCGCAAGGTTTTCCAGTCAGTTCGGCGAAAGATCATGTTATGGCCCGTCGTAGAGTTGTTCGTTTGGCAGGCGCGGCAAACCTGTTGCCGCGCCGGGGATTACGTCTACCGAGTCCACGAAATGCCGTAGGCGCTGTTCCTGGAGGAACCACAACGCGGAGGTGAGGCACGCCGCGAAGTCGAGTCGTTGCCCGTCCAGCACGACCGCTAAACGCACGTCTGGCTCGTTCGGATGGGGCGAGACACGGTCGGCAGTCATCGCGATTGCCGATCGCTGATGGTGTTCGCGTGCAGCTCAGCTAAATAGTTCTCGAGTTGGGGAAGCGTCCCCGTGGTCACCGGACCTCGCTCGCTGACCGTGAACAACTCCCGAGCGTACGGCGCACGGTGCTGACGCCGTATCCCGTATCCGGCGCGTCCAGCCTGCAACAACACGCGCTGACGCAGCTCCTCGAACGTCCCCACGGTCACGCCTCCCTCTTGGCCCGCAGGTTGGCGACATAGTCCGGGTCGAAATCGGCGGTGTCATCCACTACCCGTGTACCGATCCACGGGCAGTGCCCCGGCACCGTGCCATCATGCGGGGCAATCCTGCCGTCGATCAGAGCGACAAGGCCCGTGCAGAAGACCGACGGGCATCTGACCTTGAGCAGTTCGCCTTCCTTGTTGTGCATCCCAACCGCGCAGTGGTTGGGTCGGCCACGAGCGCGGTGCCGGGATTGCTCCCGGTCCGTTTCTCGTGGCCGCCCGCCGAACCCGCCGTGCGCCTCTCGACGCAACGGGCTCTCCATGGACATCATGCTGGTGTTCCTGTTTCGAGTAGTGTCGCTCGGACGGTCCACGGTGTCGGGATCGCGTGGCCCCGGTATCGGTATCGCTCGATCACGATCGTCGAGGGGTCACAGAGCACAGTCCCGTTCTCTGCTGGGCGGCTCGCCGGATACTCGGTCTGGTAGCGGCGCTTGATCTTTCGCCAACCCAGGCGCGGATGCCTCGCGCGCAGCCACCGAACAACCGCCCACCACAAATAATGGGAGACGTATCGGTAGGTGGCGGCGGAGACTCCGTGTCGGAAATACAGACACCAACCCCGAACCGTAATGTTCGGGTGTTTGAGGAGCGCTTCGAGCGACCTGTAGGGCGAGCCTGCTCTGCGGGTGATAAACCTGATTTTGCCGATGATCGAAGCCAGCGACTTCTTCGACGGATAGGTATAGATCACCTTGCGGGTTGTGCCTGCCTTCGTCCGACGCTGGATGCGCCAGCCGAGGAAGTGGAACCCTGTATCCATATGCAACACACGGGTTTTCGGCTCCGACAGCTGTAATCCCATCGGTGCCAATATGTGTGCGACCTCGGTCCTGGCCTGTTCGGCGTGATGTTGCTGACCGTTGACCAAGACCACGAAATCGTCCGCGTAGCGGACGAGCCGGTAGGTCGCGCCCCCGGTCCGGCGCAGATACGCGCGTCGGCCCATGGCGGCTTTCTTGGTGTCCCCACCGAGGGAGTCCCATTTGTGCTGGTAGTGCTCATCCAGCACGGACAGGCCAATATTGGCCAGCAGCGGAGACAGGATGCCGCCTTGCGGGGTTCCCGTCGGGGTGTCCCGGTCCAAGCCGTCCTCGGACATGATGCCCGCCTTCAGGAACGACTTGACCAGGGCAAGAACGCGTTTGTCCGTAACCCGGTGACGTATCCGGTCCATCAGGGCCGTGTGGTCGATCCGGTCGAAACACGCCTCGATATCGGCTTCCAGAACCCATTGATAGCCCTGAGAACCGAACATGTGAATCTCGGCGATCGCGTCCTGTGCGCGCCTTCGTGGCCGGAACCCATAGGAGCTGGGTTGGAAATCGGCCTCGAAGATCGGCTCTAACACCAACTTCAGCGACGCCTGAACGATGCGGTCCGCCGCGGTCGGTATCCCCAACCGGCGTTTCTTCAACGGATACCCCGGTTTCGGGATCAACTTTTCCCGAACCCGATCAGGACGAAAACTCCTGTCCTTCAACTCGGTTCGAATACGCGACAGCAACGCAACCGAGTCGTTCGGGATCGAACGAGGCACCACCCCGTCGACCCCAGCCGTCCGGCCGCCTTTGTTGCCATGTACCCGTTCCCAGGCATGTGTCAGAAACGCCGGGTCGTGCACAAGATTATGCAGATCATCGAACATACGGTCCGCGTCGCGGACCGCCCACCAGTGCAGTTTGGTCTGGATCCGCCGTACTCGCGACCAGGCTTCATCGAAGTCCGGCCATGATTCACCCGAATTCACAAGTGCCTCCGACCATTACAGTTCCCTTCCTGCGATATCCACTGGCGTCCTTCGCCATGTAAACGGCTTTCCCGTTCTCGGACTACTACGACGCCTCCGCCCCATCCACGCCCCACCAGCCGACGACGGGCCTGCCCACCGAAACCCACTGGTTGTCGCTCTCGATGGGCGAGACGCGATGGTTCCCACGTTCACTGTCATCCATTCAGAACAGGAGGTGGCCGGCTCTGCCCCTGCGGCATCGTCACGGCTACGCCGCAGACATTCACCGTGACCTCCCTCCGGACATGTCCAACCCGGTTGAGGAGTTGCCTGCCTGACGAATCAGGCAGGCGCGCACCGTCATTCAGCCCATATCCACCGAGTTTCGAGCTGACGGATCACTTGAGGGGCTTTACACACCGATTCCTTGCGTCCACCTTTGTTCCACGCTTGCCGGACCCGCACCATTCGGCAGTGCTGACACGTCCCGGCTTTGTCAGGGCTGCTTCCCGCCCTCCCCGGCGTCTCCCGGATCAGACTGCCCCCAGCTACAGCAATCATGCTGCGACACAATCACTTCGGAGTCATTTCACCTCCAACATGGACAACAGCGCCTCGTGGCGCACCGACAGCTTGATCCACGGACCACATCCGTAATCAGCCACGATGCACCGCCAACGATCGCGAATCCCGATCGATACCGGTACATCCTCGGATCGCATCCACGACAACACGGCCCGAGGGACGAAACGTGTTGCGTGGTAGTTCTATCCATCGCCTGCTACCGCCTCCGGGTTCACCGGTCGGCGACGGCAACGGGATCACCCCTTCTCGAACCATCATTACGTTCAACCGGAACAGATCCTTGAACGGTCCGGTGTCGTCATCGGGAAAATCAGGCCGGATCAGGAAGCTCCACCGGTTCGAGCCGACGTGCGCCACGATCGGACCGACCGCGACGCCGTGGCGCTGCATGTGTTGGCGCAGAACACTTCCCAACGGACCGGGCATAGTCAGCGCACCGGTACTTCCGGCGAGGAACGCGATCCGTCCGGAGCCGGGCGGGTCGATGTTGGCGGCGAGTCCGCACACCAACCGGTAGTAGACGCATCGAGAGACGGGTGTCTCCCCGAACGAAATGTTCTTCATCGTGATTCAAGCCCCCTGCTGGCATCGCACGGATTAGGTGGCCCGGCCCTAGGAGCTGTTATGCCAGAGCCGAGGCTTGTAATAACCCTGACCTCGATGCATCCCCAACAGAACAGGGTTAGTGTTCGCGTGTGTTCGCAGAATCGGACGTGACCGGCCATCTGCTACGGGAGTTGCGGGTGGTGGCGGGTGTCGGGCTGCGTCAGATGTCAGGAAAGACCCACTACAGCCCCAGCTACCTTTCCGAGATCGAGAACGGCAAACGGCCCGTTCCTGCTGCCGTGATCGCTGCGTACCGTGACGTGCTCGGCAATGACCCGGCGTTGGACGTAGACCGATTGACAGCGACTATCGCTGACCCGTCATCGGCGGGCGGCTCAGCACTTGAGGACATTACGGTAATCCTCGAACGGACCCGGCGTCTTGAAGACCAGATCGGGACAGCTCTTGTCATACCAGCGATTCGCGGAATCGACGGCGCAGCAAGGGCTTTGGTTCCTGCCGGGGGTGCCTCTTTAGCGTCTGAGGTTGCCACATACCGAGGGTGGCTCGAACATGTAGCGGGCAACTTCGTGCTTGCCGACAAGGCACTCACCGACGCGGTACAGCTCGCCGAAGAATTCGGGGATGCCTCCCTGATCGAACACGCCCTGTCCTTCCTCGCGTATACGGCTTGGCATCGCGGGGACACGGCACGGGCGCTCGACGTGACCGACGCCGCGATTCGGGTACCGAGAGCTCACCCCGCGCTAGGTGCCTACGACCGCTACCAGCAAGCCGAATTGCTTGCAGCGGAGGGCGACCACGTCAGGGCCGTCCGGGCTCTCCGCCGGGCCGACAAGGCGGCCGAATCCACCGACAGCCTCGACCTGCCTCGGCATGGTTATTGGTATGTAGAGGGGTTCTGGGCCGTGCAACGCGGTGTAGTGCTGTCATTGCTCGGCCGCGAGTCCGAAGCCGTACGAGAGGCCACAGCCGGGGTCGCTACCCTACCGCCTGAATTTCAGCACTCCGAATGGCTTGGCATCATGCTCCGCCGAATCAACCCGGAGATGCACTGTTCGAAAGGGATGTAAAACTCGACAATCGAGTACTCCGGCGGACATGCTCGGCCACGCGGATCCGGCCATGACGCAACGGCATTACATGGCCCGTGGACGGGTGCATACTGCGGCAGCAGCAGCCCTGGACAGAGCGGTCAGCGGCGAGGAGTGAGACCGAACCCGTCGGGTCACTTAGTTGTGAATTAGTTGGAAGTTCGGCCGTCGCGATGACGGTCCGGAAAGCAAAAATCCCAGCCTGAGCTGGGATTTAAGTGGACCTAACGGACCAGCATACGAACCGTGCGGTACTGGTAGACGGGCAGGACATCGTGATCCGTGCGGTGGGTTCCCGGCAACCGGTCGGCGGCGATCGCCGATGAACGGCCCCGGCGCTGAGCAACAGCACTGCAGGTGTCAGTTCGTGCCCCCAGGGCGGCTCTACCAAGAAGCACATCGACCGTAGGCCCGCATATCCGGGCGTTACGGCACATTCAGCGCTGTCGGTCAGCAACCGCTCGTTGTGAAGGCACGAAGCCCGTTGCCAGCTCCGAGGCGTACCAACGAGGCCGTCGCCGATACTGGGACAACGGGTTATGCGCCAACCGAATTGCGATCTATGTGCCTCATGCAGTGCTATACGTACTGGTCAGCAGGCTAGATTAATATTCGCCGCCGCCTGCGTGCGCGACGCGAGCCCCTTACTACCAGTCGATATCTAGACTATCGCAGGGATCAACCGATCCGTGTTCCGTGCTAAACCCAGGATTCTACGACTGCACATAGATTGTGCAAATCGCAGCGAGAACCGTCAGCCTAAGCGGACCGTCGACAGAGAAGAGTAATAGGTCCGGCAGGTCGGGTGAGGAGCGGGCGATGTCCAAACTAATTCCTTTGGGCCATGGCTCATCACTTGGAGTCAGGACCGTGGCACTGACGACGTCCAGCGGAACTCCCTCGATCACAGGATGTCCACTAGTCGAAAAGTGAAAGATAGACTGAAATGAAAGGTGAATGTCCGGTTTCGCGGGACCCCACCTAAGGCCAAGATCTAGATGTCCACTCTCGCCGGACTAGAGAAGCGTTAGATGCTCGATACAATATCCATTCAGTGTGGGGGCTAAAGCACATACAGATTCTGGATCACTCATTGTCATTCGGCCGAACTACCCTTTCACCAGTGTTGTGTTCGTTCGTCCACTTGCCAGTATCCGGGCCGATATGTGGATGCCAGTCCTTTGAATTTGGCCCAGCATCGACCTTTGCAGCCAAGCACTCAATCTCCCCGTCTGGTCGAATGAATATCTTACTGCCATCGCCGTTATCGTACCGAATATATTCGCCTGGTGTCTCTCGGCCCCACTTCGCGAATCCGGAGTTCTCGGTTGCCTTTTCCGCTTCTGCGAGGGATTTTCCGTCAAGGTTCGGGATGCCGACCGCGGCACTCTGCGCAACCGCATCGTTTGGGTCCTTCGAGCGATCGGTCGGGCGACCCGAGGAGTTGTCGATTGCATACAGCACTCCACCGATGGCTAAGACGGTGATGCCGAGGGCTGCCCACTCTACCGGTCCCACTCCGATCGGTTCGGGAGCGAGTGGAGCCACTGCTGCACAGGCAGGGCGTTCGCCGGTGAGGTCCAGACGGTTGATGGGGTCGGCGTTGGTGTAGTCGTAGCTGTTGGCAGATCTGCCTGCCACGGGGTCGACTTGCAGGAATCGGCCGGAGCACCGCGGTGAGCACCGGCAGCCCGTCGATATCGGCGGATCATCCCCGCGTGCGCGGGGAGCACACTTCTTGACCTGGCACTTTTGTAGGCGACGTGTCGATGTGCACGGCGAAATCGCTGGCCGACAACAATTATCACCACTTTTGGGCAGGTCCCACCGCAGGTCAGGTGCGGGCCCTGTTCGCCGCATGGTCGGTGTCCCCAGTCCCGCCCAGATGCGGCGGCCCAACTCGTTGAAGGTCACATCGCCTCAAGGCCGCTTCAGTGGGAATGCATTTGCGACCGAGCACCGTCCGACTCGCCTACACCGCGCGCACAACATGACCAGGCCCTGCGCGAACGGGCACACCGTCCACACAGGGCCTGGTTACAGGATGCGCTCACCAGCGTAACGAACCAACCCCTGCTGAACGACTGAGATTCAGCAGTCCCGGGCGAGGCTGGGATTTGGACGGGGATTTACATTTGGAGGGCGCCGGCGGAACGGCCTATGAACTAGCCTCCTCGGAGCTCTCATTCAAGTAATCTCTATCGACCTCATAGCGTCGAATAACGAAGGAGTCCGGATAGTCGCAGAATCCGGGCCGATCGCCTAGACGCCCCTTCGCTTCATATGCTTCACATTCGGAGGAGTAGACCCCGATGAATTTCCTCTCACTTCTCCCCGGATTGAGCTCGTATTCATGGGACAGCATGAATACGACTCGCGCTCCATCGCGACCTTTCATTTTATACTCCCAGCTGGGCGGCCAAAATATCATCGATTCATATTCCGCAGCTTATTCGACGGTGTAATTGTAGGTGAAGAATCCACTCGTCCAATCGTCCTCATCCATGACGACTCTGGATATATGGAAATCCTCTGGGCGATCGCGGAACTCCGGGCGATCGCCCAGGCGTTCTATGGCCTGCCGCGCAGCCGAGTCAGTTGAGTACAATCCGATGATACGTGTCGCCTCATCCGCATCTTCATTGTAGTATTCGAGCAAATATAGCACATCCATACCGGTCCTCAATTTTAACCGTACGCACCTAGGTTAGTGTTTCACTTGCGTAAGCTCCGGCTTGGGCGGGTCCACAAACTTCCTGTCTGCCCACTTTTGCATTTTAGAATATTCCGTATCGGCACCCGTCTTGTAATTACCCGGCCCATACACGGCATCCAAGACCCGTTTTGCAAACGTTTTTCCATCCTCCCCCACATACGGACGATACGGAGAATTCTTCACCCAATCTGGGGCATCGGATGCAGTGCTCTTACCTGAGTCATCAGACTGGCCGGGCTTTGGAACCTTGATTGGATTGGCGGGATCTTGACCATTCACCTCCGGCGCTGTCGGCTTGGCAGGTTTTTTCTTCCCCATGTAATATATGCCAGCCGCGATGCCCACAGCAGCAGCCCCAACCAGAACGCCAGCCGCCACGGCTTCGCAGGCACCGCTAGCCAAGCATCCCGCGAGTAGTGCGCCTTCAACTATGCCTGGCGGTCTTCGACATCGCCGAACTCAGGGATGATCAGCGTGACTGCGAGAACTCCCAAGACCACCGTCCCACCGGCGACCCAACGCAGGATCATCAACTGCGGGCTGTAGCAACACGAGCAAGTGCCACAGAAGGTCTAGAGATCTAGAACAACGGGTCTTCACCGCGCTCGTGAATCCAGAGGCCCGCCAACGGCGAGCTCTCTCACTGACCCGCGAGGCTGAGAGCTATTGGTACTAGCGGAAACCAGAGTCATCGGTAGATGCTGTGCGGTATCGGCGCAGGGTCCGATCAACACTCTGTCCTGCCGACCCCGCTTCGATTGGCGGACGTGCCTCAGGCTTGTCGGTCGCCCTTTTTCGGCATGCGCTCATGGATCTCGGTCATTGCCGCCGTGAGCATGTCTCGATCGTGACCCGTGTAGTCCAGAAATCTGATCGTTCCCCACTGCAAGGTGGTACTGGCAGCCTCAAGGGTTTCGGTGATGAACATCGGGTCGGGCAACGAGATCGATCGATAGAAACCAGGCTTGTATTCAGCCTTAGCGAGCAGATCGAAACCTTCGATACCGAACCAGTTCTGGCCATGGGCGGCCCCGCTGGCCGCCATCCACAGATATGCCCACCGGTTCTCATCCGCGCCGGTGACAGTCGCGGCGTTGCGGACCATTTTCTCGTAGCCGAGCGGTCCAGGAACTCGTGGTGCGTCGAACGGGAGGGCCTCAGCAGACGCTGCGAGGTTGGCGATCCGAGCATCGACGAGTGTAGTGTCCTCACCGGACGCGATGATTGCGTTGCGGTGGTAGGCGAAATCGCGATGCATCAACCGGACAAAACGCTGCACGCACTCCTGGAATGTCCCGGTCGGGACGTCGAGCAGCCACACCGCGTGCGCGGCTGCTTCCAGGCCCGCCCGGCCCAGCAGCACGTACTGGCGGAACCGAACCTGGTTGACCGCGTCGGGCGCGAACTCGTAGGGCGCCACCAGATCTGCCCAGAACCTGAGGTGCTCGGCCGCGGCAAGCAGGTAGGACCGCGCCCATGCCGAGATCGTCTCTCGGGGGTAGATCGCGTCGGCTTGATGGAGCGCGCTGCCCACCACCGGATCGACGGCCTGCCGCAGCGCCAGCTCGCAGCTGCGGATGAGATAGGTGAGCTCTGCCCAGCGGCTCAGATGCTCTGGAGGAAGCAGGATTCCGCTGTCACCATCGAGGTAGTTTCCGCTGCTCACGCGGCTAATCCTAGAGCAGTTCGCAGTAGTGTCCATCGAAAAACCGGGTGGGCGGTGCCGATCGCTGCGCCCTCACGTCGACCGGGACGGCAGCACCGACACGGCGTTGTTGCGTCCGCTCGAGCTGAACACCGCCGCCATGCGCGTTATCCAGATCGTTCCGTCGAGATCGACATGAATCTGAAATGGATAAGGACCTTGGTCCACAGTCGGTCATCGGCAATATCGGATGTTCTGCGAGGCAGTCGATCTCGCCTTGCCGATCGCTCGCCCAACGGCCTGTGTGGGCATGGGGACTGCTGGCTTCGTCATCATTCCCACGAACTGGCGGAGCTTGCCGAAAAATTGACCGAAGACATACGGGTGGATGTTTGGGAGTATGTCGTCGGCGGTCTTGCGGGTCGACACAATCGCGGGGGCGTCGAAGCGGCAGTGCCAGCCGCGGAAAGAGATTCGTGCACCGCCACGGGGAAGCAGCCAGTTGATATGAGCGAAGAGCCGACCACGATAGAACTCGACGAGGCCGTCCTTACCGGACCGCCCAAGACCCTGGCCGGGGGCCTGGTCAAAGCAGTGCGGCCACGCCAGTGGGTGAAGAACGTCCTGGTGCTGGCCGCGCCATTGGCCGCCGGCACGATTCCGGGTACGGACACCTTCGCCCTCGCCGACCTCACCCGCGACCTGCATATCGGTATCGCTTTCGTGGTGTTCTGCCTGGCGGCCTCGGGCATCTATCTGATCAACGACTCGCTCGACGTGGAGGCGGACCGAGCGCATCCGACCAAACGCTTCCGGCCGATCGCCGCCGGTGTCGTGCCGGTTAATCTGGCGTACGCACTGTCGGCGGCGTTACTGGGCGCCTCGATCCTGATCTCATTCGTGGCTGCGTGGCAGCTGGCAGCGGTGATGGCGGTCTACATCGGTATCCAGCTCGCCTACTGCTTCGGACTCAAGCATCAGGCGGTTCTCGACGTCTGCATCGTGTCGTCGGGCTTCGTGTTGCGCACGGTCGCTGGTGGTGCGGCGGCGAACATTCATCTGTCGCAATGGTTCCTGTTGATCGCGGCCTCCGGCTCGCTTTTCATGGCTGCAGGCAAGCGCTACGCCGAGTTGAGGATCGCGCTCGACACCGGTGCCAAGATTCGCAAGTCACTGCAGTACTACACGCCTACCTATCTGCGTTTCGTCTGGACCTTGTCCGGTACTGCGGTCGTGGTCTTCTACGGGCTGTGGGCGTTCGAGGCTGATCACAACGACAACCCGTGGTTCGCAATCTCGATGATTCCCTTCACAATCGCCGTCCTGCGTTACGCGGTCGACGTCGATGGCGGAGAGGCCGGTGAACCCGAAGAGATCGTGTTGGGCGACCGCACTCTGCAGCTATTAGCCGGGGCGTGTCTCGCAGCAGTCGGTGTGGCCGTCTATCTCACCTGAGTAGGCACACGCGCCACCAACCTCACCATGATCGGACCCTCAGGCCTGGCTCCACACCGACGACCTGAACTCGGCATGAGCGCGCACTTGAGTTGCTAGAGCCAGCCTTGTGTCGCCGTTGGCAGCTCTCGCCTTCCGGAACTGGCGCCAGAATGTCGGTGGCTGTAAGTACATTCGCTGCGTGAAACGGGCAATAGCTGGTGCGGTCTACGTCATGGACAACTTCAGCATCCCGAACCAGGTCAAGATCGGACAGACCGCAGGGTCGGTGCTGGAGCGTGCCCGTACGCTGTCACGAACCTCGGCGGTCGCGACTCCGTTCAGGGTGCTCTTCTACTACGACGTGAGCGACGTAGCAGTTGGCGAATGTCTCGTTCATCGGTCGCTGAGGTGTCGACGGGTTCGTCATGGTCGAGAGTTCTTCTGGGTCACCAAGGATGAGCTGGGCGATCTGCAAGACCTGATGACCGTAATGCTCACGTCCGTTGCTGATGATCCCAAGCCCAAGGAGGTTCAGCGAGACGATCTGTTCGGTGAAGAATCGGTTGTGTGGCTTGAGGATCCGAGCGCGCTTCCCTACGTCCGGGAGTCAGTGATTCACCATGTCCATCGGCAATCGAGACCGCGGTGGCAGCCGGGCAGGATGATCGGTTACACCACGCAGGGACCTGGTCCGAGCTCCGAACACGGCAGGTTCACGCGTCGGGTGTTCTGGCTGAAGCCATACGACCGCAGCGAGGACCCACACGGCCCCCACTACCGCGACTGCGCTCCGACCGAAGCAGTGGCCCCTGCATCGATAGTCCTTGGTAAGCGCGGAACACGTCTCGACCGATGACGTCTCCTTGCGAGTCAGCCCGCAGCGTCCCCTGTCCGTTACAGGCAGCGCGACAGGAATCGCCGCCCGGAAGCCCAGGCAACTGGCCCTGGCCCCACCACGTCTAGGAGGGCGCATCGTCGATGACTTTCTAGCGCTTGCGGCTGCCCAGGGCGAAATCGGCTTCAATGACCAACTTGCCAGCAAGAAGATCCTTGTCGGTCCTGCTCCCATCCATATCGTGCCCTGCGGATTGAACCTCCGACCAAGTTCAACCAGTCGACCGCACCCCTTTCGACCGCCCCCCTGATTCATGGCAATTCACCACTTCGATAACGACGGCGACGTCGAATCATCCCGATTCCGACGGAAATCTTGCAGTTCACGACGGAATAGGCGTTGGTGTGGATGCTGTTCGAACCGCCCCGGAGATTCGAACCGACACGTGGATTCTGCGGTCATTCACAGCACCAAATCGGCTTCTATGATCAGCCAACCAGCGAGAAGATGCTGGTCGGTACTATTCCCATCTATATGGTGCCCCGCCGAGGAGGCGGGGCTCCGATCTCAAACGAATCCCGTTTGCAATCAACAGCTTTCGTCCAACACATCCCCCAAATACGACGTCAACCTGGAACGCCTGGCCGTTACAGCAAGAGGCAACTCACCGGCGCCACCGCGCTGGTCAGCGAGCGTACATGCATAGACCCGGTTGGACAGACGCCATTTCACAGCCCGCATTGCTTCCATTGAGGTTTTGCCCTCGGCTCTGCGATGGTCGAGCAGGGACGCCGCAGGTCCGACAGAAGTCGGATCACCAGGCGCGTCAGCACGGGGCAGCACTCAGTCGACTACTGCCCCGTGCGCGACTATTTCGCCAGAGGTTTCTCTGCCGAATCTTTTCGGAGTCTGATGTCCTGGAGGAGCCCACACCCGAATCTTAACCAGTACCACTGATCACGATCAATATATCGGGCACTGTAAGTAGCGTAGCTCCCCCAATACTCAATGCGGGTTATTTGATCGAATACATTTAACAGGTCTCCTTCGACAAAATTCCACGGCGCCGGGTCACTTTCGATGTTATGGCCAGCGAATCTCACGAACTCGGAATTCCATATCAATTTTCCTGAAGGATCAAAGGTCGTAACATAATCGAATTGCGGCCATAGTGGAAGTTTGTACACAAAGGTGCGGTAGTCCGCGCCGGTCGGAGCACATACACACACTTCGCTCAACATGGGCAAAATATTCTCTGCCGACCCGCCCGACTGAAACCACGTCGACCGATGTACCATTTCGTGACGTGTGGCCATATCTTCAGGTGTGGACTTCAGTTCCGCCAAGGCGGTAGTTAGCAGCGGTTCTGGCGGGTCCATTGCCTTCAGCAGGTATAGCTGAAAGTCTAGTATTCCAAGATTATCTGAGGACATACAAAACTCTTTCATTGTGAGAAATCAGAAGTGGTAGGCCTGGCCATCTGTAAGGTCTATGCCCGCTTTACTTGGGTCTGTAACTCCTGCCGAGGGATAGATACTCACTCTGTCTGGGTGCACTGATCCATCGTGAGAAATTACCAGTGTAGGCGTCTTGGGCCCTAACTGCGTTCCGTAGACACCGATGCTGCCATCCTTCATCACATGTGGTTGCCCGACCTCGTCGAAAGCCGCCTTCGACGCCGCTAGGGCCACTAGCGCGGCGTCCCTCTGATCGAGTCCGAGCTCAGTGATCTTCTCACTGATGTCGCCCGATACACTCTTTCCGTCCCCTTGCCCGGCCGCTTTTGCTTCCTCCCCGATCCTTCGACCGGTCTGTTCCAGGACTTCATCTTTGGTGGGCGGCGTAGCGCCCGGATGGTAATTGTCAGCTAGCGACTGTGCGACCTTCGTGAGAATGTTTCCTAACGCATCACCCGCCCCTATTGCGGCGCTGGCTCCGGCCCCGACCGCTGCCACCACGAGCGCTGTTGCACCTGCCAACGTGCTCCAGCCGACTGGGGCTTCCGTTCCTGGTGTCCGCCCGCTCAGATCTTTGCTGTTGATGGGGTCCGCGTTGGCGTAATCATAGTTATTGGCGGATCCTCCGGAAACCGGATCGGTTTGTAGAAATCGTCCGAGTACGGGCAGATAGGTGCGGGCACCCATTTCAAGGACTTGCTGGCTGGCAAGGTGTTCAACAGGGATTTTGTGCTCCCCCAGGTAGCCGAAGTCGAGGCCGCCGGAGGCGGTGTCTGGAATCGGAATGTCACCGATGACACCGGTCGTGGAGTCGATATTCTGACCGAACGGGTCATACAGGTGAATGCCGCCGGTACGAGTGCCCGTGCTGTCCGCAGTGATCAGGATATCGCCGTGGATGTTTGGGTAGGAGAACGTGCTGGGCTTGTTGCCGGTGTACGTCTTGGTGAGAAGTACACCTCCGGATAGCGGCAGGGCCCGCTGGAGCAAGTTCCCATTGCTGTCAAGGACGAATTCAATGCTTCCCGTCGGTCCGGTATAGCCGTAACGATTACTACCGGAGATCGGTGAGCCGTTTCTCTTGGTCTGGACCGACCGCATCACGATGCGGTCGTTGACATCTCGCGTGTAGTTGACGGAGGTCCCATCTGTAGTGCTGGTCGAGACGTGTCGGCGGGTCGAGTCATAGCCGAGCGTGTCACCGCCGACCTTCGTCGCGTTACCGTAGGCGTCGTAGCTGAATGCCAAAGTGGTGGCACCGTTTGTCGAGATCAGCCTGTCCGCGTTGTCGTAACAGTAGTTGGTCGTAGCTGCCGGAGCGTTGTTGAAGCTGTCGATGAATGATGTGCGGTTGGAGTTGAGCCCCGCTTTCTTGTCGGGTCCGCACCCGTTGTCGCCTGCATAGGCATAGGCAAGCTGGTGGTGTGGGACGGCGGCGGCGATTAGGCGACCGACGCCGTCATATGTGTATGACGACTTGGAGGTCCCTCCGGAGCTGTCGGTGATCGTGTCGTCGGTTATGCGTTGGTCGCGAGCCCGGGTGACCGCATCGGTAACCGTCGAACCGCCCGTCTTCCAGGTGAGGGTGCTGAGAACACCAGCGTCGTCACGACCGATCGCTAGGCTGGAGCCGTTGCCGTAGGTCGCACCATTCAGGACGCCGGCGTCGTAGCTTGGCGTAGTTACTTTGACCCCGTCCAAGTCCATACTGGTGAGGAGGGTGGCGTTGTCCCAGTGATAGTCGATGGTAGAGGTGACGCCTTTGATGATGCTGCTGTCGCGAACCTTGCGTCCTTCACGATCATATTGACTGGTTGTGACAACACCATTTGCGTCTGTATAAGACACGAGCTGCCCAATTAAGTCTACGACAATGGTAGTCGAACCGGACTCATCACTTACCTTCTCCATAAGGGGGCTGCCGTTTACAGCGTAGTCGTATATTACGGTGCGAGCGGGTTGGCCATCCATCGGTGGATACGACTGTTTCGTCGTCCTGCCGCGAGCGTCGAAAATTGTGCATGACCATGGCTGTTTATTGATTCGAGATGCCACGATTCGCCCAGCTCCGTCGTACACCGTTTCAGCGGTATTGGCTGATCCGTCGGCGTTCTTGGCTGCGGTGATGGACTTGACCATGCCGCCCTGGCTCACCGTTGCGGATTGCGCGTCGCACGGATTGGCACGGGTCTCACTGTTGCCGTAATACTCATACGTGGCGCGTTGAGCGGCGTCGGTGATGTCACCTCCTGGCAATGCTTGTGCGAGTTTCCGCAGGTAGCCTTGGCCGGGTCGTTCATAACTGTTGTGGCGGATGAGCTTGGCGCCATCTGGGTCGTATGTCGCCGAGGTTTCCAGGGAGAGCACTGGATCGATTCCGTTAGCGGGATCTGCGAATCCAGTCGTGACCTTTTTCGATGGTGCGCGCCCCGCATTCGGGTCGGCGGTGTTGTCGGCTACATTGCTGGTCTGTAGACCGTACCGAGGTGCCAGGTTTTGACCGGGTACGGTCACCGGACTGTCGGTTCCGGGAGGTGTCCAGGTGAAGTTGAGTGCACCGGTCTTGCCGGAATGGTTGTAATAGTCGATCCGGATGCGGTGCCATGTACCCGCCGTAGTATTGGGGTATGTGCCTGGGGCCGTGGTGGAGTTCTTGTCGGTCCAGGAGTTGATGATCGAGACGTCATCGATCCACAGCCGAACACCGTCAACCGCGGTCAGACCGAGTTTGTAGGCGCCTGCTGCGGGGAACAAGATCTCACCGGTGAACCGACCTGACCAGCCGTTATCGTTCGCTACGGGGGGATTGGCACCCCAGTTCGCCGATATAGAGTCGTCTGGGCTGCCCACACCGGTCTGCCATACCGCTGGTGTGCCCGACAGGGAAGGGTTGGCGTAGAGCTGGGCTTGCAACCCGGCCATTCCCTCGTCGTATCCGGTGCGAGCGTGCGGAATCGTGCTGGCACACGTCGCTGTCGGCAGCTCGCCTTGGAAACACGACGCCGGAGCCGGACCGTAGGTGTCTGTCAGTCGATCGGCGTGATCATAAACTTTCGTTGTGCGTCGCCCGGTCGTGTCCACCACGGCGGTCGGCTTGTCCTTCGCATTCCATTCCATACTCGCGGTGAATCCATCCGCATCGGTCGTCGACAACGCACGACCAGCATTGTCGAAGGTCACCTTCTTCGCGTTCGTCACATCAGGAAGGTGGACACTGGCGTTGTACTGGCCCGGTCCGCCGTAGAGGTAGCTATGGCTCATCTGGTTTGTGCTGGGCCTGGCATCGCCCGTCGGCATCGTGATCTTCGTGGGTCGCGCGCCGGGTTGATCGCGGCCCGGGACCTCCCATGCGTCATAGAACGAGTCGTACTCGATTTGAAAACGGTCGTTGAAACCATCGGGTTTCGCCGACACCGTTGCGAGCCAATCATTGATCAACGGCGTCCGCATCTGCATCAACGGACCCACGGCATCGCGTAGCTTCTGTGCCTGTGCGCTATCTGCTCCTACCCGAGGGATCTCCGTATTGGCACTGAGCTCGTCCAGGTAGGTGTAATCGCGGACGTCGCCGCCGGGGTTCTCGACCCGATCCAGCGTTCCCGCGATCGAATACCACAACCGTGTCTCCGTGCCATCCCAGTACTTGATCCGGCACAACATCTGTGGCGGCGCACTACCAATCGCACCCGGCGGTTTCGTCGCGCCACCGTAGCAGCTGTCACCGCTGTCGGTGTTGTAGTACAAGGTATGCGAACGCCCCGACACCGGATCCTTGACCTGTGTCAACCGCGGCGATGTACCACCATAGACGTACTGCAAAGCAGCAGGCTTCTTCGAATCCAGAACCGACGAGACCGCCCCCAATGTGCCGTCGGAGTTGAACACCGAGACCACGTCGCCCCCGGTAACTGTGATCTTCCCCGAATTGTCGACAGCGAGTACGCCATCTTCATTCGCGGGCGGTGTATAGCCGCCAGCGGACGCTTTGCCCCAAGTGTGTTTGGCGCCGGTACCGTCGGTCAGTACCACCGAGCCATCCAGCATTTCCGCCTTGCTGTAGTTGCTGCCCTGCACCGACAGCGTCCACCCGTTGGGCAGTGGTGAGGGGTCCGAGGAGAACAGCCAGTCGGTCAAGACAATCTGCGGGCTGAGATTGAAGCTTCGCCCGCCGCCGTTGGTGGCGCTCCTGGTCCACAACACCATCCGTGGCGTGTCGATGGTGTGGTGATAAAGCTCGATCTTGATCGGAACCCGTACACCGGCAGTTAGCGATACATCCTGGGTTCCCTTGGGCCCCGCAGTAAAGAAATCCCCGGCCAGACCCGAAGCGTTCGGGTTGTCGTAGACCAGCTGGTTGTTTATCCAGATTCGCGCGCCTTCGGCATGCACACCATCGAAGCGGAAATCGCCCGTGGTGGGCGGCTTGAACTGCCCTTCCCACCGAACCACATACCAATCACGATTCAACCCGGAGGGAATCGGATTCGGCTTCCACGGCAGGTTGTCATTCGAATTGCTGAGTATGTTTCCCCAGTCCAGATTCACCTGCGGCTCTGTGCGGACCATAACCGGAACGTCATCCGGCTTACCGGCGTGAGCAGAATCATTGAAATACGACGCCCGCACACCGTGGGGCTCGCCCTGCCGAGAGTTATACGCCAGAGCAACACCCGATTTTCCACCGACCGAAATGAACTGGGGACCTCCCGTATCGGTGTGCACATTGCCGTTGAAAAGATTCACGGCCATTGGGCCTACTTCATCGATCGTGGACTTCCCCGTATCACCAACACGCTGATTTACGGTGAAGTGTCCGACCCACTGCGGAGTCGTGGTGGTCACACCGCCAGACAGCGCCGTGAGCACCGTCCATGTGTATTTGCCTCCATCATGAAGCACATTCAAAGGCACAGTCCACGTCGGATCCTTCAGGCAACCGGAGTCCACCACACTGCCGGAGCGGCCATCGAATCCGGTCGCCACCTTGAAGCAGTACAAGGTGCCATCTCCGGACGGGTTCGTGACCGGGCTCACCGCTAATGTTGGTGTGGGCGTGGCGATCACGCTCTCATCGGGCGGTGTAACCAAGGTGGTCGGCGGTGGCGCAGTGCCGTAGTCGACAACCAAGCTGGCCTGCAACATCTTGAACGAGACGTCATCAGTTTCCCCACCCGAGAGCAGGAACCAGGCGTTGTTGTCCTTCGCAGTCACGCGATCGGAAATATATCCAGTCAGCGTCGAGGAGAACATCGAACCCACATCGCCCAACGACGCCGATGCTAACTGTGGGCCAGTGGCTTTGTAGCCCAAGGGATTCGACGCCTGATACAGATTCGATGTTACCGGCGCCGAGGTCCCGGTCTGGCCGGTGCGCTGAAAGTCCATCCGGGCACCGATCACGGTCTTGCCGAATAACGCGGTGAAGTCGAACCGAAATGCCGTGCGCCAGAACAGATTCACGTTGCCCGGCCGAGAGTTGCCGACCTGGATTCCGCAGGTGTTGTCGCATTCGGGTGCGCCACCGGAGGAGTACGCCCTTGTCTCGACGGTATTGCCGAACCCGTAAATGTAGGTAGGGTCGACTGTAATCGGGAAGGCTCGCTTCTTCTCGGTCAACCACCCCTTGTCCACCGACACCGTCAACGACCACGAATCCCCTTTACGCGCAAGGGAATACTTCCCACCCGTACGCGCAGAAGCGGCCTTCTTCTTGTCCTTGGCGTTCTTGTCGGCCGAATCGAACACCTGAATCGGTGGCAACGCCGCGACCTGCACAGCCTTGCCATCGGTGATTACTACACCATCACCCTTGACCTGCGGAGTCAGACCGTTGCCGAGCTTCATCGTGAACACCCAACGACCGTCACCAACAGCCTTGGCGTCCTTCACGATAACCGCTTCTTTGACCGCGCCTGGCTCCACCGTGTACTGCAGGTCCTGCCCTGGCAACACTTCGTGGTAGGTGACCGTCGAACCCGACACCTCCCGCTGTGCCTTGTGCGCTCCATCGAGTCCCAGCGACACCGGCGCGTTCCCTGGATCGACTTGAACCAACGCCGGATCGTCTGCGTAGGGCGCGAACTGGGTATGCGCACCATCACGCGCCGCGCTCGCGGTCTTCGAACCCGGCTTGTCCAGCACTCGGGTATCCATCGGCACCCACCCACCGCGCTCGTCGCGCACACTCACCGGCGTCTGCGACAACACCACCGAATGCCCACCATTCTTGTTGACGTACTCGACCGAGTTCTCGGTCCGCGACGCCTCCTTCGACGTCTTCGGATCGAAACCATCGTGCGTGCCGGACGAGGTCGTCCCCGACCCTAGTAACGGCACGAAATCGGCCTTTGACTGCGCAACGGGGTCCTGCCGCAACGGTTTCGGATTGTCGACCGGACTCAGCACCGGCACGTCACGAGGTTTCGACGGTCCGGCCAGCGCAGGTGGCGACATCACCACGTGTACCAGCGATATCGCCATCGCCACCGCCAGCACCATCACGACAGCACGGACAGCTGATGTCGATGCGACGGGGCGCATCCGAACCCAGGGCCTTGCGGCGGCGGCTCTTACCCATGCCCGTATGGCAGTCGCCATGGCAGCGGCGACCCGAAACGTCCGGGCTTGCCGATGCTGATCGCGTGTCTGGTTGAATCGACTGAATGTCATAGTCCCCTCCTGCTCACCACTGATCAGGAGGCATCCATCCTTAGCCGTCGAAATACCAACAGGCCCAAGGGGATTACTCCCGGATCGATGCTAGGTCGACAAGATCACCAAAAGGAATGAGCCGTCATCTGGGGAGCAAGCGCTACCGAGGTGGACCTGGGCCCCCGCGCTGAATATGCGGACCGCAGCTACCGGAACTGGGGACGTACTCTCGGCTGAATCAACCCCCGATTTGCGGAAGAAATTGCTTTACAAGAAGCTGCCGTCGGCCCCCTCAACGACGACATGCGGCACATCGATCAGGCTGAATCGTCCCGGTGGGTTGAACCAATCTTCCCATTCGGCGGTGGCCAACTCGACGTGATCGACCGTTCGCCAGAGGCCGCGTGGTTTGGTCAGTTCAGTCTTGTAGACCGTTGATCGTGCCTGGCGAGCCCGTTGCCGTAGGAGGATCCGGCCCCTCGGACCGAGGGCTGGATCGACTGGATCGGCTGGAAAGCCGCGTACGTGCGCGAGTACACAGCGTCGACCCAGACGATCGGTGAAAGGCGCGGCAAACCGGCACAAGGTCATCGCGGCCCTGCCATCAGAGGGGGAATTCGGCTTCAATCCCCAACTGACCCGCAAGAAGATGCTGGTCAGTGCTGTTCCCATCTACATCGTGCCCTGCCGGGGGCGCTATATGCATGGGAACAGCGGCACCGCCGCCCATGCGTAGCCCGACATCGTCGCCACCCTTCGGGGTGGCGACGTTTGTGTTTGTGGCGGCCATGGCCTTGTGGACGACTACAGCCACGCCCCGATCGTCCTTTACCGCGTACCACCGTCCATGTCGAATTCGACTTGGACCGGCCGGGCGGCGCGGTGAAAGCCGACGGAATTACATCAATTCCGGTCGCGAAGTCGGAAAAGCACGGGTGCCCCTGCCAGTACATGGATGACGCCAATCCAACGCCGAACATCCCACAGGAGCCCCGATGGAACGCCCCGAACCCGGAAACCACGCCCCCACCGGCACCGAACCCTCGATGCCGCGTACCCGCGACCGCGCCTACCGACACTGGCACATCGACCGAGTCGACACCGAGCCCCTCACCACCACCCAACACGACCACGCCATCACCCTCCTCGCCGACCTCATCACCACATGGACCCACCGCCACCACACCGACAACGGTGAACGAAAAGCCGCCTGAAATACCCGACACATCAACACATTCGAAAACCGATCGAGGGACAATAGAACCGGCGGCACACCGGCCCGGTATCCGGATATCGAATTCCGGGCCGCCACAGGTTGTTTCGGAATTCCAAGCTCGCGAGAAGCGTGCATCGACCGAAGGACCGGCAACATGGCACGAGCCAAGAAATCCTCAGCCACACATATCTCCACAGATCCCCGCGCCTGGGAACAAGACCGCCGGGTAGGCACCTATACCCGCCGCTCGACCACAGAAGACAACCAGCCCTACTCGATCGACGCCCAGGACACCCGCCTGGGCTCCTACATCGACTCCCAACCCAGCTGGCGACACACCACCTCCTTCACCGACGACGCCTCCGGCGCCAGCACCGACCGGCCCGGCCTCCAACGGGCCCTGCAAGCGGCACGCGCCGGCCTCATCGACGTACTGGTCGTCTACCGCGTCGACCGCTTCTCCCGCAACCTGCGTGACCTGGTCACCCTGCTCGACGAGTTGGACCGAGCCAAAGTCGTGTTCCGCTCCGCCACAGAGCCGTTCGATACCTCCACCCCCATGGGCCGCATGTTGGTGCAGATGCTGGGCATGTTCGCTCAGTTCGAACGTGACACCATCATCGACCGCGTTATCGCGGGCATGGAACGCAAAGCCGCCAAAGGCAAATGGAAGGGCGGCAAACGCCCCTACGGCTACCGAGTCGACAAAACCACCCAAACCCTCGTCGAAGCCGAAGCCGAAGCCGTGGTCGTGCGCATGATCTTCGACCTCTACGCCCGCCGCCGTCTTGGTACCCGTGCTGTCGCCGCGGAGTTGAACACGCACGGGCATCGTGCCAGTACCGGCCGTGAATGGTCGGGGCATCACGTGCTGCGCATCCTCAACAGCCGGATCTATCTCGGCGAGTTGACCTTCCGCGATACCACCGTCGCCGACACCCACCGCGCCATTATCGACACCGCCACCTTCGACCAGGCCCAAGCCGTCCTCGAAGCGCGAGGAGAATCCCACGCGCACCGCGCAGCCAACTCTTCGGACTACCTGCTGACCGGCCGCTTACGCTGCCCGAGCTGCGGGCGCGCCATGATCGGCACCCGCGCCACCGGCCGCAACCGTTCATACCGCTACTACACCTGCTTCAACCGCGCCCGCTACGACAGCGACAAGTGCGACTTCGCCCGCCTCGACGCCGACTCCGTCGACGCGGCCATACTCCAGGCGCTGGGCACGTTCTACCGAACCCGCCACGATCTGATCACCCAAGCCATCCACGCTCAGCGGCGGCACCACCACGACTCCAGCAGCGACACCCGCGCCGAACTGGCCACTGTCACCACTGACCTCGCCAAGGCCCATCAGGCGATCGACCGCTACCTGAACGCCTTCGAAAACGGCACCCTCGACCCAGAACTCCTCGCCGCAAGACTCAGCGAATTACGCACCAAGTCAACCCAGCTCACCACCCGCCGCGACCAACTCACCACCACTCTGGCCAGCGAACCAGTGGCCCCCCAACCCGCCGCGTTGGATGGCATCGCCGACCACATCACGGAAATCATCAGCACCGGAACCCGCACCCAAGCCAAGGCCCTCATCGAGACCCTCGTCGCCCAGGTTGCCATCACCGGCCCCGACCGCTTGGCACCCACCTTCCGCATCCCCCAACCCGGAAACGACATTGGGGCTGATACCGCTTCTGCGGTATCAGCCCCAATGGAGTCGGTTCGTGCAATGCCACGATTGGTGGAGCTAAGGGGACTCGAACCCCTGACCCCCACACTGCCAGTGTGGTGCGCTACCAGCTGCGCCATAGCCCCGAGTGGGTTGCTTTCAGGTTTCCCTGACTGCCTGAACGAAGTTACACCACGGGTGTGGCGGCGGCCAAATCGCGTTGAATCGGGGGTGGCGGTGTGGGGCCGGCAGTCGTAGACTCGAACACATGTTCGAAGGAAGCGATCTCTCGGTGCTGGACTTTCAGGCCATGAGCGATGAGGGGCTTATCGATGCCCTTCGGACTGCGCATGGGGCGTCGGCGGCGGCGCAGGCTGCGGAGGTGTTCGCGGTACGGGAGTTGTATCGGCGGCATCGGGCGGTGAGTGCGGAGCCGGGGCCGGGTGGGGTGCGGGCCGGTGAGTTCGCGGCGACGGAGGCGGCGGTGGCGTTGCAGGTCGATGAGGGATCTGCGGCGGCGATGATCGATGTCGGGTTGGCGCTGGAGGATTGGTTGCCGCGTACCCGGGCGGAGTTCGCGGCGGGGCGGATCGACCTGGCGAAGGTGCGGGTGATCGTCGACAACACGCGTGCGGTGGCCAGGGATGTGCTGGGCGAGTTGGAGCCGAGGTTGCTCGAGGCGGCGGAGCGGACCACGGCGGTGCGACTGCGACAGGCGGCGCGGCGGTGGGTGGCGCGGCTGGATCCTGCTGGGGCGCAACGGCGGCGGGAACGGCGGGAGGATGATCGGGACGTCCGGATTCGGGCGGTGCAGGACAGCATGGCGGTGTTCGACGGGCTGCTGCCCGCGCCGGGCGCGCAGACGGTGGCTATGCGGCTGCGGGAGATGAGTTTGGCGGTGTGTGCGGCGGATCCGCGGACGATGCCGCAGCGGCGGGCCGACGCGTTGGTGGCGTTGGCCGACGGGTCGGGGCGGTTGCGGTGCGCGTGTGGGCGTGGTGCGCGATGTCCGAAGGGCGAAGTGACGGGCGATGCGCCGCGGCGGCCGTTGATCCAGATCGGGATTCCGGCGGACACGTTGCTCGGCATGCGGGACGCGCCCGCGTTTCTGGCCGGGTACGGGCCGATCGATGCGGCGCTGGCTCGGATACTCGCGGAACACGCTCGGTTTCAAGTGATTCCGGAACAGCCGGACGACGCGGTCACGCGAGCTCCGCGTCTGGATCGGGAGGTACGGGCGTTGGACGGGATGTGCCGATTCCCGGGCTGCACGATACCGGCCGCCGAATCCGAACTGGATCAGTCGGGCGGCGCGACGGTGCTGTGCGCACGCCACCAACGCTTGAAAACGTTGGCAGACAACAAGAAAGTGCCATGGGAAACCTGGCCGGCCGACCCGGATCGGTTGCAGTGGACCACGCCTAGCGGCGAGATACACACCACTTCGCGCGAAGGTGCCCGATATCTGTTCCCGCACAAGGACATCGACGTACCGATCAGCACGAACGCCGCCTCACCGCCAATACCGGCGATCGACCCACCCGACGACATCGCCTACCCCTTCCGCGGCCACGTCCTAGTCCACCGTCAACTGTCCCGAATCACTCCGGAGGACGAAATCCCCAATGACGCAATAACTCCCGCGATCAACACCGCGTAGTGAACCAGCGGGGCCGACGAGATGCGCGAATCCAACCCGGCCCCCACCGACCAACTGAAACTCGACGCGCGGCGGTCCCGGCCGACTGGGGAAGCAGGACCGCGCCGTCGAAACGGGCCGAGCCGCCGACTGGTGGAGTCGGCGGCTCGGCCCCACGAACTGGCCAGCGATCGGCCCCGCCATCGAATGACCCACCGAATGCTCGACGGCCCGGCTGACTGGGGAAGCCGGCTACCCGCCGAGCGGGCCGAGTCCGCGACACGTTCGTCGGCTCGGCCCCCGAACCAACCGAATGCTCGGCGCCCGCGGTCCCGGGGAACTTCTGGAGTCGGATCGCCCACGTCGAGCGGGCTGGGCCGGGACAGGGTGGTGTATCCGGCCCGGCCCACCCGAGCTCAGGACTTGACGGCGATCCCGCCGACGATGATCTCCTCGACGAGGGTCAGCTTGTCACGCACGATCTTGTCCGGGCGCCAGTGCGACAGCGGCACCAAGCCGGGCTCGACCAGCTGGCAGCCGCGGAACAGGCGCAGGATCTCCTCACGGGTGCGGAAGCGCCCGGTGCCGAGGAAGTCGAGGAACGACTTCTCCAGCGCGCGCGATTCGTCGCCGGTATCGAGGAAGTGGGTGATGAACAGGTGACTGCCCACCGGCACGGCATCCAGGTACCCGTCGACCACGCCCTCGGGATCCTCGTCGTCGTGCAGATGATGCAGCATGCCGACGAGCATGACGGCGATCGGTTGCGAGAAATCGATCATCTTCTGCACGTCCGGATGGGCCAGCACGGCGGCGGGATCGCGCAGATCGGCGGTGATGACGCGGGTCTGCCCGTTCTCGCCGAGCAGCGCCCGCCCGTGCGCCAGCACGATCGGGTCCTTGTCGACATAGACGACCTTGGAATCCGGCTGCAGTTTTTGCGCGACCTGATGAGTATTTTCCATCGTGGGGAGTCCCGCGCCCAAATCGAGGTACTGCTTCAGTCCCGCTTCGCCCGCCAGATAGCGAACTCCGCGACCGAGCACCGCCCGATTCAGTTTGGCCAGCTCATCGACCTCGGGCATGGTTTCACGCAGGTGGTCGAGCACGTGTTCGTCGGACGGGTAATAGTCCTTGCCACCGAGTAGCGCATCGTAGACTCTCGAGATACTCGGCTTCGATACGTCGAACTCGACTGGGGCCGATTCGGAACTCGTCATCGTTCATCCCTTTACGCGCGATACATCGGACACTTGACCGCTTTTGAAAAGCGTAGCCAGGCTTGTCGATGTCGCGCGGCGCATTTGCTCGATCCGTGTCAAGTCGACATCAGGAGGTGAGTGCGACCACCCAGTCCTCGTTGTTCACGTCGATCTTCGTCTTGCCGTCGAAGACGGCGGGCGTTGCCGCGGAGCCACCGAGGGCCGCGCCGAGGGCATCGGTGGTGGCGGTCGCGCTGGTGCGCGCCGCGTCGACCTTGGCGCCGGTGGAGATGCACCGCAGCACCGATTCGGGGGCGCCCGCGACCCGGGCCTGCGCGGCGAGCTCGTCATTGCTGAGGTCGGCGCCGCCCTCGCTCGGGCGCTTGGTGGTGAACAGTTCGGCGTGCAACTTCGCGTACACCGGGCCCGAACCGCCCTCTGCGACACACTGATTGGCGGCCACCGCGCGCGACGAGTAGTCCTTGCTGCGCGAGCGGTTGTCGAGGAAGTTCACCAGCCGGTAGCGCACCGCGAGCTTGCCCTCGTCGATCTTCTGCGCGATCTCCTGACCGTAGATGCGCTCCATGTTGCCGCAGCCGGGGCAGATCGGGTCCTCGAAGATGTCGATCGTCTTCGGCGCAGCAGGCTTGCCGAGCAGAATCGAACCGTCCGGCTCCAGCGTCACGTGCACACCGGGATCATGCGCGGCCCCGTACCCGTCGTTGCGCACACTCGCCCCGTCGTGCCCGCCGCGGACCGCCACAACGACGATCACCGCGATCACCGCGAGGGCAACGGCGCCCAACGCGTACGTGGTCTTGCTGGACATGGGCCGCGGGGTGTAGTTCGAACGCGATTCGCTCACCCCAACACTCTGCCGCAACCGAACCACACCCCCACCGCCAACCCCCACCCGCTGCGAGACTCCGCACACCTGGTCCAGCCGTCACATAGCCGTCGACCGGTCGAGCGCTGCGTGAAGGTGTAACCAGCTGTGCGAAGTGTCGCCCGAGCCCGCGGGGGCCGCATGCGACGGTTATCGCGCGACCGAATCGCGCGCAGTAGGTTCGGTGTCCACATCTGCCGCATCACCCCGCACCGAATCACCGCCACCCGGCACCGCGCGCTCGGCAGTAACAGGCTCGGCGATCGGCGGCACCGGACTGTCGGCAATGGGCGCTCCTGCCGCGTCGTTCACCGCGTGGTCGACCTCGGGATCGTGCCCGGTCAGCTGGTGATCAGCGCCGTCCGCACCACAGATGTGGTCGCATTCTTCCGGCTTTCGCACCGGTGCTTTACGCAACGGCTCAGGCACCACCGCCCATACGACCGCCGCGACGGCGAGCAGCGCGCCGGTGACCGCGAGCGCGAGACCGTATGACGCCTGCTGTGCCAGTGCGCCCACCGCGACCGGACCGAGCACGGTGCCGAGGTCGGCCGCCATCTGGAAGCCGGCGAGCACCGGCCCGCCGCGGGCGTTCGGGCCGATGATGTCGGCGACCGCGGCCTGCTGGGTCGGGGTGAACATGCCCGCGCCGAGGCCGGCCACGAACGAGGTGGCCAGCAGCCAGGGCAGCGTGTCGGCGACGCCGAGACCGGCGGTGCCGAGCGCACAGATCAGCGATCCGGCGATCAGGAAGGGTTTTCGTCCCCAGCGATCGGAGTATCGACCAGCCAGGAACAACACCGCGATATTGCCCGCCGCGAACACGGTCAACGCCACCCCGGCCATGCCGGGCGTCTGGTGCAGCACCTCGACGACGAGCAGCGGAACCAGCGCCATCCGCACGCCGAATATCGCGGCACCGTTGGCGAAGTTGGACCACAGCACCGCCCGATACTCGGACCGGGCCCACGCCTCCCGGAACGACATCATCCGCAGGCCGCCAACGGGTTCCGGCGCGGCAAGCTGCGAATTGCGCAGCGCCAGATAGACCGCGACGGTCACCACGAGCAACGCCGCCGCGTAGATCACGAACGGCATCCGCAGGCCGAATCCGGACAACGCCCCACCGACCAGCGGTCCACTGACCGACCCGATCAGGAAGCCGGTCGACCACAGCCCGGACACCCGGCCGCGCGCGGCGGGCGGCGACATCCGGATCACCAGCGCCAGCGACGACACGGTGAACATGGTCGACCCGATCCCGCCGAGCGACCGCAAAACCATCAGCTGCCAATAACTTTGGGCGAACGCGCTGGCTCCGGTCGACACCGCGACGATCAACAGACCGCCGAGATATACCGACCGCTCCCCCAGCCGCTGCACCAGCCGCCCGCTGACCGGCGCGAACAGCAATCGCATCAACGCGAACGCACTCACGATGGCCGAGGCCGCCGCGACGCCGACGCCGAAGCTGCGGGCGAACTGCGGCAGCACCGGCGCGACCAGCCCGAACCCGATGGCGATGACGAACGCGCCACCGACCAGCACCCAGATCTCGATAGGCAGCGGCTCCGCCCGGCCGGTAGACCGTGCGGTGCCGACTGCCGGCGATCTACTCACCGCCTAGCGCCTGTCCCACCACTTCCTCCGCGGCCGCCTGCACCTGCGCGAGGTGCTCGGGACCGTGGAACGACTCCGCGTAGATCTTGTATTTGTCCTCGGTGCCGGACGGCCTGGCGGCGAACCACGCGTTCTCGGTGGTCACCTTGAGCCCGCCGAGCGGCGCGCCGTTGCCCTTCGCCCTGGTGAGCACAGACGTGATGGGCTCACCGGCGATCTCCTTGGTGGTGATCATGTCCGGAGTCAACTTCGCCAGTAGCGCTTTCTGTTCCGTCGTCGCCGCCGCGTCGATCCGCGCGTAGGCGGGACTGCCGTAGCGGCGTTCGAGTTCGACGTAGCGCGCCGACGGGCTCTGGCCGGTGACCGCGGCGATCTCGGCGGCGAGCAGCGCGAGCAGGATGCCGTCCTTGTCGGTGGTCCACACGGTGCCGTCCATCCGCAGGAATGACGCGCCCGCGCTCTCCTCACCGCCGAAAGCGAGGCTGCCGCTGAACAATCCGGGCACGAAGAACTTGAAGCCGACGGGCACCTCGTGCACGTCGCGGCCGAGCACGCTGACCACCCGATCGATCATCGACGAGGTCACCACCGTCTTGCCGATCTTGGTGAGCGCGTCCCAGCCCATCCGGTTCGCGACGAGGTATTCGATGGCCACCGCGAGGAAGTGGTTCGGGTTCATCAGTCCGCCGTCGGGGGTGACGATGCCGTGCCGGTCGGCGTCGGCGTCGTTGCCGGTGGACAGGTCGTAGTCGTCCTTAATCGCGATCAGCGAGGCCATCGCGTAGCGCGAGGACGGGTCCATCCGGATCTTGCCGTCGCTGTCGAGGGTCATGAACCGCCAGGTGGGGTCGACGAACGGGTTGACAACCTCCAGCTCGAGGTCGTAGCGCTGCCCGATCTCTTCCCAGTAGTCGACGCTCGCGCCGCCCATCGGGTCGGCGCCGAGCCGGATGCCCGCGCCGCGAATCGCGTCCAGGTTCAACACATTCGGCAGGTCGGCGATGTAGTGGTCGAGGTAGTCGTAGCGCTGGACGTTGGTCTCCAGCGCGTGCTGCAGCGTGGTGCGCTTGATCCCGGACAGCCCGCTGCGCAGCAGTTCGTTGGCGCGCGCGGCGATGGCGTCGGTGGCGGTGTTGTCGGCCGGACCGCCGTGCGGTGGGTTGTATTTGAAGCCGCCGTCGCGCGGCGGATTGTGCGACGGGGTGATCACGATGCCGTCGGCCTGATTGCGGGTGCCGCCCCGATTGTGGCGCAGCACAGCGTGACTCAGCGCCGGCGTCGGCGTGTACCGGTCGCGGGCGTCGATCATCGCGGTCACGTCGTTGGCGGCGAGCACCTCGAGCGCGGTGACCATGGCGGGCTCGGACAGCGCGTGGGTGTCCCTGGCCAGATATACCGGACCGGTAATCCCGCGCGTCGCACGGTATTCCACGATCGACTGGGTGATCGCGAGGATGTGCGCCTCGTTGAACGCGGTGTCCAGGCTGGAGCCGCGATGTCCCGACGTGCCGAAAACCACCTGCTGTGCCGGAACCTCCGGATCCGGAATCCGGCTGTAGTACGCCGTGACCAGATGTGCGATGTCTTCCAGGTCGGTGGGACGCGCGAGTCGCCCTGCTCGATCATGGGCCATGCTCGGGTCTCCCTTCCGTATCGGCTGCGCCCTGCTCGTCATCAGGATCATGGCCACAACCACTGTGTCGTGGACGCGGCGACGAAGACCGCGATCAGTCGGCCCGCGACCGTCACCGGCCGGATCGTCTCGTAGCCGAACCCGCTGAACCTGGTCAGCGCGCCGCGAGAAGCCGTACCGGCGGCGGCTGACAGCCGAGTGCCCGCACGTGCGCCGATCAATCCACCGAGCAGCGCCGAACCGACAATGTTAACGGTCGGCGTGCCAACCGGCAGCAGAGCACCGAAACGTACTGGTACGACACGATCTACGCGATGGTGCACAGGCGCGTCGAGCGGCAGGATCATCGGGCGGCTCCCTGCCACAGCTCCAGTGGCGAGAGCGCGACGTTGAGGGTGGTGAACAGTTCGGTGTTCTGCTCGACGAACGCGCGCAACCGGGCGGGTTCGTCGACCAGCATCAGCACCAGCGGTTGATGGTCGGCCATGTCCAGGACGCGCGTGGTGTGGATACGGGAGGCCGCACCGTAGCCTTCGATGCCGCGCCACACGCTCGCCCCGGCCAGGCCGGTGTCGCGGGCGCGCCGGATGATCTCCTGATACAGGGGCGTGTGCCGCCATGTGTCGTCCTCGTCGAGCAGCACCGTCAGTCGCGCCGCGGGTTGCCACCGTCCTGCTTCTCCCACTGCCTGGCCCCCTTCCGTCGTGCCGTTGCTGTTGACCGCCGAGCGATTCCGTTATCCACCCCTGCGACGCCACCACCGTTCCCCCGAAAGAGCCGAGCGCGTGGACCGCGGCGCCCGATTCGAGCAGTCTACGAACCTCGCCGAGGCAGGTGGGAAAAGTGGTGCAGCCGCCGAGCACTCCGATACCGGAAACGGGGCCGCAGCAGTCTCTGGGCTACCCACATCCCGGTGCTCGGAACCATCAGAATGCCGATAGCAAAGCATCCCATGACATTTACCGCGAGCGTCGATCAGGGGACCCGCCCGCGCCGAACGCCACCTGCGCAATGTTATCGGTTGGACCGGTCGGTCCGTTCAGTCGGACCCACGAAGAAACCCACTACGAACAGCGTTGTTCATTGACATCTGGCCGAGTTCCGCGTACGAATGGCCTGAAGGTTTGGCCGAAGTTGCCTCCATCCCCCACTTACTCAGGTCGGAGCAACGATGGCGGCACAGCGGGCACAACCGAATACGCACCCGGAGGCGGCGGAACCTCGCCGACCGGTGCGCCAGCAAACCTCAGGCAGACGGCAGCTAGCCGTCGGCCGGACTCTGCGTCGACTCTCGATCGTGGCACTCGCGACGGCCTCGGCCGGTCTCGGACACCTGGCTCCCGCGGTGGCCGCGCCGATCTATCCGGTGCCCGACGCCGATGGTTTCTACAGCGCGCCACCGGATGTCGCGAACTTCCAGCCGGGCGACGTGATGCGCAGCAGGGCGGTGCCCGCGAACGGTTTCGCCGGCGCGACGGCCTGGCAGTTGCTGTATCGGTCGACCAATTCGGCCGACGCGCCGATCGGCGCGGTCACCACGCTGCTGCTGCCGCCGGGCGGCGGGATGAACCGTCCGGTCGTGTCGTATCAACCGTTCGTCAACTCACTCGGCATGCGGTGCGCACCCTCGCACAGCATCTTCGACGGCACCATGCAGGAGGCGCCCGCGCTGAACATGCTGCTGGCCAGGGGCTGGGCGGTCGCGGTTCCCGATCATCTCGGACCGACCAGCTCCTACGGGGCCGCGCGTCTCGGCGGCAGGCTGACCCTCGACGGTATCCGCGCCGTAAAGCGTTTCGGCCCAGCCGATCTCGCCGGTAGCCCGGTCGGCATGGCGGGGTACTCGGGTGGCGGCATGGCCACCGGCTTCGCCGCCGCGCTGGCGCCGGAATACGCACCGGAGTTGCCGATCGTCGGCGCGGCACAGGGCGGTGTCCCGATGAACATCGGCAAGCTGGCCCAGGACGTCGGGTTGCAGCGCAGCCCGCTGTTCGGCCTCGGCTTCGCCGCCGCCATCGGACTGGAGCGGGAGTACCCGGCCGAGCTGCAGATGGACCGGATCCTAAACCCGGCCGGCTTCGCACTGCGCGACCAGATCGCCAATGCCTGCACCAACGACATCATCAACGCGGGCGCGAACAAGAGCTTCAGCGATGTCTTCTACGGTGCGATGGACGCCGATCCGACGGTGGTCCGGATCCTGCACGAGAACAGCATCGAGATCTATCCCGGCGTCCCGCGCATCCCGATCTACGAATGGCACGGCGCCAACGACCAGGTGTCACCGCAGCTGGTGCGTGACGTCCTCGGCCGTTACTGCGGCCAGGGCGTCAGAGTCCAGTTCGACCTGATCCCCGGCGCCGACCACGGCACCGCGATCGCGCCTGGCGCGATCAACGCGTTCAACTACCTCGGCGACCGCTTCGCCGGTGCCCCGGCACCCAGCAACTGCTGAGTCCAACGCACAGCGCCCGCGTTCATCGTTGAACGCGGGCGCTGTGTCGTTCGAGCGGAACGCCACACTCCAGACCCTGGCGACCACCACAGCGCGAGTCTTGCGAGCGCCGTTCGTGGCCCGTCTCGTGTCCGAGCTGTCGAAGCGCATGCGCCGCAGGCGCGAGTCTCGACGGCTCGGACACGAGACATCCGGGGGCCACGAACACGCCGCGCCCGCGCGGCCGAAAACTCAGTGCGCGAGCACCGGCTCACCTTCCGACGGCACCGGCACGGTGTTCGGCATCAGCACCGCGGTGATCAGGGCACCTGCCACGAAGATCGCGGTCGCCCACCAGAAGCTGGTGGTGTAGCTCTCCACCGCGGATTGCGCGACGGTCAGCGGATCCGGCGTGCGGGTCGACAGGTAGTCGGTGGCGGCCGAGGCGGCGATGGTGCTGAGCAGCGCCGTGCCGATCGAGCCACCGACCTGCTGGCTGGTGTTGATCATCGCCGAGGCCACACCGGCGTCCTCGTGGTGCACCCCGGAGGTGGCACCCTGGAACGCGGTCGACATCGCGCCACCGAGGCCGAGGCCGAGCAGGATCAGCGCGGGCAGGATGTGCGAGGAGTACCCCGTCTGCAGGCCGATCTGGGTCAGCCAGGCCATACCGGCCGCGGCGATCAGGAAGCCACCCGACATGACGACCTTCGGGCCGAGCTTCGGCAGCACGAACGAGGGCACCGTGGTGGACGAGACGACCATGGCCGCCACCATCGGCAGGAAGGCCAGGCCGGTCTTGATCGGCGAGTAGCCCATGCTCAGCTGCATGTAGTAGGTGAGGAACAGGAAGATCGCGAACATCCCGATGCCCATCACGAACACGGTCAGGAAGGATCCACCACGGGTGCGGTCCAGCACGATGCGCAGCGGCAGCAGCGGGTGCTTGACCTTGGTCTCCAGCCAGGCGAACACCGCGATCAGCACCGCGCCGCCGATGAGGAAGCTCAGCGTGACCGGGTTGGTCCAGCTGGTCGACTCGGCGTGCGAGAAGCCGTACACGATGCCGAACAGTGCCGCGGTCACCACGATGGTGCCGGGGATGTCGAGCTTGGGGCGGTTCGTGGTCACGTGCTTGGCCAGCAGCAGCACCGCGCCGATCAGCGCGACGGCGGCGAAGGCCAGGTTGACGAACATCACCCAGCGCCAGTTCGCCCACTCGGTGAGCATGCCGCCGAGCAGCAGGCCGATCGCACCGCCGGCACCCGCGACGGCACCGAAGATGCCGAATGCCTTGGCCCGTTCACCCGGTTCGGTGAATGTCACGGTAAGCAGCGACAAGGCGGCCGGAGCCAGCAGCGCGCCGAACACACCCTGGCCGACGCGGGCCGCGACCAGCATCTCGAAGCTGGTGGCCGCGCCACCGACCGCGGAGGCGCCTGCGAAACCGATCAGGCCGATGATGAAGGTATTGCGGCGGCCGAAGAGGTCACTGAGCCTGCCGCCGAGCAGCAGCAAGCTGCCGAACGCGAGCGCGTAACCGGTGACCACCCACTGGCGATCGCCATCGCTGAAGCCGAGGTCGCGCTGGGCGGCGGGCAGGGCGATGTTCACGACGGTCGCGTCGAGCACGACCATGAGCTGTGCCACGCCGAGGACGGCGAGCACCCACCAACGCAGGGCGTGCGAGCCGCGACGGCCCTGATCCGTTTCAGCGGGGGCGGGTGCCCCACGGTCGAACGTGGTAGTCATGTGTCCCCTTTGTCTCAAGTATTGATGCGGAGTTGGCGCCTCCGGTTACCGTAAGAAGCTACCACCATAACGGAGAGAATGCCTCCGCTTAATCCCGATACTTGATAGGATGTGGGTGTGAATCACGCCACGGCCCTCTCTCCACCCCGGCGCCTGCGTGCCGATGCCGCCCGAAACCAACAGCGGATCATCGCCGCCGCTCGCGAGCTCTTCGCCGACCACGGACTCGAGATCACCCTCGACGACGTCGCCGAACGCGCGGGCGTCGGCGTCGGCACCGTCTACCGCCGGTTCGCCAACAAGAAGGAACTGATCACCGAGGTCTTCGAGCAGAGCATCAGCGAGTTCGCCGAGGCGGCCGACGCCGCCTTCCGGCACGCGGATCCCTGGTTCGGCCTCGTCGAGTTCTTCGAGTACGCCTGCAGGCACATGGCGAAGAATCGTGGCTTCAGCGAGGTGATGCTCGAACTGGAAGACGATGTCGACCGCTTCGTGGTCGTCCGCGACCGAATCAAGCCGACCGTCACGGGCATCGTCGATCGGGCCCGAGAGGCAGGCGTGCTCGCCCCGGGCATCGAGCCCTCCGACTTCTTCGCGCTGATTCACATGGTCGACGGCATCGCCGAGTTCGCCAGGTCGGTCAATCCCGACGTCTGGCAGCGCTATATGGCGATCGTGCTCAACGGCGTGCGGGCCGAGGGCACCCCGCCGCAGCAGCTGCTGGTGCCGCCGCTCAACGACACCGAGGTAGAGCAGGCAAAAGGCGCGTGCCAGGGACGTAGAAGGTAACAACTGCGTTATTGGTCGGCCATATCACACGCCGATCCCCTACAGTTGGTCACATGACCAACTCGTGGGTGAACTGGGCTGGCGACCAACACTGCGCGCCGGCCACCATCGCCTCCCCTCGCACCGCCGATGAGGTCGCCGAGATCCTCGGCCGGGCCGGCGATGCCGGACAGATCGTGCGCGTCGCGGGCGCGGGACATTCCTTCACCGACACCGTCCTGACCGACGGCGTATTGCTGAACCTGGCGAACCTCAACCGCATCCTCGACGTCGACACCGATACCGGACGCGTCCGAGTCGAGGCGGGCATCACCCTCAACGCCGCGAGCAACGCGCTGCACGAGCACGGCCTCGCCTTCCCCAACCTGGGCGACATCGACGTGCAGACGGTGGCGGGCGCCACCGCCACGGCCACCCACGGCACCGGGTCCACCCTGCAAAACCTTTCGGCCGCACTGCAGTCCATCGAATTGCTGCTCGCCGACGGCAGCCGGGTCGAGTTGAACGCGCAGACCGATCCGGAGGGCTGGCGCGCGGCCAGGGTCAGCGTCGGCGCGCTCGGCGTGATCACCGCCGTGACGCTGCAGCTGGTGCCGTCGTTTGTACTCGAGGGCATCGAGCGCCCACTCGCCGTGGACGACATCCTCGCCGACCTGGATTCCTACGTCGACGACAACCAGCACTTCGAGTTCTACATGTTCGGGCACAGCCCGCTGGCGATGACCAAGCGCAACAATCCCGTCGAGCTGCCCGAGCAGCCGCGCGGCAAGGCCGTCGACTGGTTCACCGACATCCTGATGTCCAACTACACCTTCGACGCGCTGTGCAAGCTCGGCCGCTGGCAGCCGCGACTGGTGCCATTCATTCAGCGCGGCGCCGCCTACGCGGGCAGCTATCGCCGCCAGGTCGACCGCTCCTACCGGGTCTTCGCGTCCCCGCGCCTGCTCCGCTTCACCGAGATGGAATACGCGATCCCGCGCGAGCATTCCGCGACGGCGATCCGCGAAATCAAGGACCTCTCCACGAAATTCCACACGGCGATGCCGATCGAGGTCCGCTGGGTCGCCCTCGACGACGCGTTCCTGTCCCCCGCCACCGGCCGCGACACCTGCTACATCGCCGTGCACCAGTACCGGGGCATGGCGTACGAGCCGTACTTCCGCGCCTGCGAGGCCGTGTTCGACAAGTACAACGGCCGCCCACACTGGGGCAAACGCCACTTCCAGACCGCGGACACCTTGCGCGAGCGCTACCCCGACTGGGACCGCTTCGCCGAGGTGCGGCGCCGGTTCGATCCGAAGGGCCGCTTCAGCAACGCCTACCTGAACCGGGTCCTCGGGCCGGTCGACTGACCGCGCGGGCGCACGCTTCTCGATGTCCCACCCGCGGTACGGGGCAACAAGAGCCGCACGGGTCGGTTATCCGCGGGCGGCCAGGATCTCGTCGACCAGGCGTGGGACCGCGGTGCCGATGGGTTCGCGGACGAGCTCCGTGGCCATCGAGTCGTACGGTGTCGCTTCGTTGTTCACGATGATCAGGTCCGCGCCGTTCTCGACGGCGATGGCGCACATCGAGGCCGCGGGCTCGACCTGCAACGAACTGCCGACCGCCAGGAAGAGGGCGCTGGTTTGCGCGGCGAGCGCGGCCTTCATCATGGTGCGCCGGTCCAGCTGCTGGCCGAACATGATGGTGGCCGACTTCAGCACGCCGCCGCACTGCGGGCACGGCGGGTCCGCCTCGCCCGCCGCGACGCGGTCCAGCACCGTGGCCATCGTTGTCTGGTAATCACATTCGACACAGACCACCTCGAACATGTTGCCGTGGATCTCGATCACCCGATCCGCCGGGAACCCGGCCCGCTGATGCAGCCGATCGATGTTCTGCGTGATGATCGTGACCGCGCGCCCGGCCTGCGCCAGCTCGGCAAGCGCGAGGTGCGCGGCGTTGGGTCGCGCCGCCCAGGCCGGGTTGTCGCGCCGCGCCAGCCACGCGCGTTGGCGCAGTTCCGGATCGGCGAGGTAGTTGTCGTAGGTCGAAAGCAGTTCGGCGATCGGGTCTTTCGTCCACACCCCGCGCGGGCCGCGGAAGTCCGGAATGCCGGAGTCGGTGGAGATACCCGCCCCGGTGAGCACCCCGATGCGGCCGTCGCGGCTGCGCCACTCGCTCGTCATAGCACCAAAGCCTAGGGCGCCCGGCAATGCGGAACCACCGTGCCCGATTCGGCCTACACAAGGCAATGAGAGGATGTTACGCTAATCCTCTCATCGCTTTACGGGTGTTGATCAAAGGAGATCACGATGACCGCGTCCGCCGCCCTCGAATCCACCAGCGCGCACACGCCCGCGCCACGCCGCCCGTTCGAGCCGGGCACCCGCCTGTGGGATGAGACCGGACTGATCACCTTCTCGCTGACCGCGGGTTCGGCCTTCCTCTTGCAGACCATGGAGCCGAGCATCTCCGCGGTGGTCGACGAGCACTCCACCTTCCGCACCGACCCGATGGGTCGCGCCCTGCGCAGCATCGCGTCGGTGATGATGTGGATCTACGGCGGCGAGGAAGCCCTCGCCGAGGCCGATCGACTGCGCACCATGCACGCCTCGCTCAACACCACCGACGCGCACGGCGTCCGGCACAAGGCGCTGGCTTCCGGGCCGTGGGCCTGGGTGCTGCACACCGGAACGTTCGCCTTCGCCGAGAACGCGAAGTATTTCGCCCGCGACCCGCTCTCCCCAGCGGAAAAGGAGGCGGTCTACCAGGAGATGGTGCAGTTGATGCGCAACTTCTCGGTGGCGCCCAAGGAGATTCCGGCGAGCTACCCCGAGTTCGAGGCGTTCTTCGCCGACATGGTGGCGAACCAGTTGGAGGCCACCGGCACCGCACGCGACTACCTGCGGGTGATCCGGTCCGTCGCGCCGCCGAAGCAGTTGCCGCGCGTGTTCGCGCCCCTCTGGCGCCGGGCCGTCGCGCCGGTCGGACGGATGCAGTACTTCGTGACGGTGGGCACGACACCCGAGGTCGCACGGGAAAAGCTCGGCCTGACCTGGAGCGAGTCCGATGAGCGCAAGCTGCGGGCGCTCGGTTGGGTGATCGCCCGTGCGGTTCCGCTGCTGCCGGAACGGGTTCGGTACTTCCCGATCGCCTATGAGGCGCGCCGCCTCGAGCGTGATCGCGCGCGACTGCGCAGAATGATCGACTTCCGTCCGATCTGAGGACTTCCGATGACGGCGCTGTGACCACCGGCCACAGCGCCGTTTTTTATTGTGCAGCAATAGCTTTCAATACCGCCCCGTTCGGATGCCTGCCGCGTTCCCAAGGCAACACATTGCGCGCCAATGACTCTCGACCTGCGCGCGTCGCGCGAGCCGATACCGACGCCCACCCACTTACGAAACCGACCAGTCCGAAAAGGGTGTCCTGTCGATCCCGTCAGGAATCGCACCGCAGTAATCGCCGTCCTTCCTGGCAACCGCTGTGCAGCAATGACTTTCGATATCCAGCACCCCCAGCGCAAACCGAACCACACCGGGTGTCAATGCGGACGAGGACCTGTCCGCAGTAACGATCTTCGCAACGCTGGTATACGTATCCCATACGCTTCGACAGCGTTTCGGCCCCAACACGCCGGATAACCCTTATCTGGCAGCACAGACAATCCCTGCTTCAGATCCGCTCACCGAAAGGCGCTTCTATGCCGCACAAGCCCAGCGTGCTGTTCATCTGCGTGCACAACGCGGGCAGATCGCAGATGGCCGCCGGGTTCCTCAACGCGCTCGCCGGCGACCGGATCGAGGTCAGGACGGCAGGCAGCGCGCCGGCCGCCGCGCTCAACCCGATCGCCGTCGCCGCCATGGCCGAGGTCGGCATCGACATCGCCGGCCAGACCCCCAAGGCGTTGACGATGGACGCGGTTGGCATCTCCGATGTGGTGGTGACCATGGGCTGCGGCGATGCGTGCCCGTTCTTCCCCGGCATCAGCTACCGCGACTGGCCGCTCCCCGATCCATCTGAGCAAACTATCGACGTGGTCCGCACCATCCGGGACCGCATCCAGATCCTGGTCGAGAACCTCATCGCCGAACTCGTCCCCGCCCTGGCCCGCTGAGCTGTCCGATTCGTTCAAGACCGGCCGCGGCGTGGCTGGCTACGGTGCTGACATGACTCCACAACTCGACTTCGTCGGCATAGTCGTCACCGATATGAGCGCCTCGGTCGCCTTCTACCGCCGCCTCGGCCTCGACTTCTCCGCGGGCTCCGAGCAAGAGCCGCACGCCGAAGCCGCCCTGCCCAACGGTTTCCGGCTGGCACTCGACACCGAGGCCACGGTCAAGTCCTTCCACATCGGCTGGCAACACCCGACCGGCGCGGGCCGGGTCGGGCTCGCCTTTCGCTGCGCCGATCCCGCCGAGGTCGACTCCGTTTACACCGACCTCATCGAGGCGGGTTACCACGGCGAGATGAAGCCATGGGACGCCTTCTGGGGTCAGCGCTACGCCGTGGTCCAAGACCCGGACGGCAACGGCGTCGACCTCTACGCCGCGCTGCCGACCGCCGACTGATCAGCCAGTCGCCAACAGCAGGTCGATTCCGTCCGGCACCGCGGCAGCTGACCGAGTCAGCACCTGCCCCAACGGCATTCCGGTGAGATCACGCACCTCCCGCGCCAAGTGCGCCTGGTCCGCGAACCCGGTCGCCGCCGCGGTGTCGGCGAACGACACTCCACTGCGCGCCGCCGCCAACGCGCGTTGCATGCGCAACACCCGCCCCAGGGTTTTGGGTCCATAGCCGAACGCCGCCAGCGAACGCCGATGCAGCAGTCGCGCATTCAGCCCGGCCGCCTCGGCGGTCGCCGCCACCGACCACCCCGCGGCCAACGCCGCCACCACCCGCCGCAGCACCGGATCGGGTGGGTCCACCTCCCCCGCCCGCCGCAGCGCGATCCGCTCCAGCGCCAGTACCGGATCGTCGGCCGCCGCGAGCTGCTCGCTGAGCCGCCGCACCGTTCCCGACGCCCACACATCGGCCAGCTCGATCCGCCGATCCCGTAATTCCGCCGCGGGCACACCGAGCAACGCGGGCGCCGTCCCCGGAAAGAACCGAATACCGGCGTACCGCGTCCCCACCACCGCCGCCGGGCGATGGGCTCGGGTATCCGGCCCGGCGATCACCAGCCGCTCACCAACCCACAACAGATCAATGCATCCATCCGGCAGCACCGGCGAGCCGGCGTCCGCCGCCGTTACCGTCCGCGTCCACACGACGGCCTGCCCGAACCTGGACGGCCGCTCCCGATACCCCAGACCATCCCAGGCATCGTCCACATCCCCGACGCTACCGCCACCCCCCGACATGTCTAATCGGGCAGCGGTGAGTTTCGGCGTGCGCCATCGTCTTACGTAGGACCGATCTCCCCGAGGGAAGGAAGTACCATGCAGATCCTGGCTCGCCTGTGCACGAGTGCCGACGGATACATCACCACCCCGAACGGCTGGCCGCCGCAGGTGGTGGATCCCGTCCACGCGCCGGGCAGTCACGGCATCGCGGAGTTCCTCGGCAGCTGCGAGGCCGCGCTGATGGGCCGCACCACCTTCGAGCCCGCGCTGACCAACAACCGGTGGCCGTGGCCGGATCTGCGGGTGTTCGTGCTCGGGTCGCATCGTCCGGCGGGCACACCCGACCACGTCACCGTCGACAGCGATCCGGTGCGCCTGCTCGAGCAGCTGCGCGCGGCCAACCGCGGCGGCGACGTCCACCTCATCGGCGGGCCGCGCACCATCGAGACCTTCCGCGCGCTCGGCGCGCTGGACAAGCTCGAATTGGTGGTGCTGCCGTTCTTGCTCGGCGGGGGCATGCGGCTGACCGATTCGCTGGATCCGAATATCGGGCTGACCTTCGAGAGTTCCCGCGCGTTGCCGGGCGGCTCGGTCGAAATCGTCTACGCGGTGGACCCGCAACGCGAGTTCGCCCGGGCCGACGGTCCGAACTGGGCGCCCGCCTCGCAGCGGAGCTGACGCAGGCTCAGCGCGGAGCTGGGACCGGGAACACGCCGCGCGGCACGACCCGGACGAACGCGTCGGGGTGTGCGGCGGCGATTTTCGAGTCGGGATCGGTGCAGCCGACCGTGACATCGCCGACCGGGGCGGCGGAAAATGTCCACACCGTCAGCCAGTCCTTGCCATTCATCGATTCGGTCTTCTTCACATCCGAGGACCGGAGATCTTCGTTCCGGCCGGAACTGTCGACCACCGTGCAGCGCAGCTCATTTGCGACCGGTCCCCACTCCGCGGGCATCCGGATATCCATCACGGCGTCGGCCGGAACGGCGACTTTTTTGGTCTCGCCGAGCGCGATCCGCACGCCGCCACCGGTTTCGCTGTCGTCACCCGCCGTGGTGGTTGTCCCTTCCGAACTGGAAGTCCCCGGATTACTCGACGCGGACGATTCCTTGCCCGCTGACTTGTCGTCGGAGCACCCCGACACCACCACCGCGACCAGCGCCGGACCCACCAGCCAAATCAATTTCACAGATCAAACCCTCTCGTCGCGCCCACTTAACCGGCGATTGGTACGGATCAGCGATCGAACTGCGGGGGTGCCCACCGTGACCACGTGCGCGCCGCCGACAGACAGAGCATGACAACTTCGGAGTCGAATGGAGACTACACGCGCCCGAAATCGCCGAATTATTCAGTAATTTGCCGGAGTAACGTTGGCTCGTTCGTTGTCACCATTACTCCACGGAGACTCGTCTGATGACTTCACCTGTCGCGTTCCACGCGGTCGACATTCCACTTCCCGACGGCACCGCCGACGCCTACTTCGCCCATCCCGACGACGGCGGCGCACATCCGGGCCTGCTGTGCTACCCGGACGCGCTCGGCCTGCGACCCTGGTTGCGTGAGATGGTGGAAACCATTGCCGCGCACGGGTTCGCCGTACTCGCGCCCAACTTCTTCTACCGTTCCGGCCACGCCCCGGTGGTGCCCCTGCCGGATTTCCGCGAGCCGGACGCGATGGGCACGTTCTTCGCGGCCGTGGCCCCGGCGCGGGCGGAACTCACCCCCGACAAGGCCATGCAGGACGCGCACGGCTACCTCGCGTGGCTGTCCGCCAACGATCTGGTGGCCCCCGGCGCGCTCGCGACGACGGGCTACTGCATGGGCGGCAGGCTCGCGTTGCGCACCGCCGCCACCTTCGGTGACCAGGTGGCCGCCGCGGCCAGCTTCCACGGGGGCTTTCTGGCGGCCGAGGACCGGCCGGACAGCCCGCACCACACCGCGGGCGACATCACCGCGGAACTATTCATCGCGCACGCCGATCACGACTCGTCTATGCCACCCGAGGACATCACGCGCCTCGAGCAGGCCCTGGACACGGCGGCCGTGCGCTACGCCTCGGTCGTCTATCCCGACGCCGAGCACGGTTTCACCATGCGGGATACGCCCGCGTATAGCGAGGACGCGTACGCGCGTCACCTGCACGATCTCCTGGCACTGCTGAATCGCGCCTTCGCCCCGGAATAAAGGCCATATCATCCGATGTTTTGGCTGGAGTCGGCATCGACTCCAGCCGCCAGGCCGGACTGTGCCGCGACGCGACCAACCGGCCGGTTTTCGGGGGCCGTTGCCGCTGGAACCGCCGGTTCCGCATAGTGTTGTGAGTAGGCGATCATCGGGAGGACCACATGGCAAAGCTGGTGTGGATGGAGGAACGCGACAACGGGGCGGAGTCCAGGCGTGAGTGACGAACGGGGCACGGCAGCGGCGGCGCAGCGCTACTCGGCACTGACCGGGTATCGGCAAGCCGCACTCACCACCACCCCTTCTACCCGTCCGGTCTTCATCGGCGTCGCGCTGATCGTCAGCGTCTTCCTGGTGTACGCGGCCCACCCCGCGGCGAAGGACGGCGCGGACCACGCCTGGTTCGTCGGCATCGCGGTGGCAGGCGTATTCGTGGCTCGCGGGCTGCACCTGCGGCGGCCGATCACCTTGGCGCACTTCGCGGTCGCCGTCCTGGTGCTGGCGATCGCCAGTCTCGCCTACCGCGCGGAGCACCCCGGCATCGGTTTCGTGCTGCTCGCCTCCAGCGGATTCATCATGGTGCTGCCGCAGTCGAGCAAGCCGCAGCCCGAACAGCTGTATCGCGTCGCCGAATTGGTCGGCCGGACCGAGCTGGACCCGCTGGCCCCGTTCGCACTGCACTCCTCGAAAACCTACTTCTTCAACGCGAATTCGACCGCCGGGATCGGCTACCGCACCCGCTTCGGCATCGCCGTGGTGGCGGGCGATCCGATCGGCGACCGCGCCGCCTTCCCCGCCTTGCTCACCGAGTTCTCCGAATTCGCGATCAACCAGGGCTGGCGGGTCGCGGTGCTCGGCGCCAGCCCGGACCTGGCCGCGATGTGGCAGCGCCGCGCGCTGGATCACCGTGGGCTGCACGCCGTCCCGATCGGCCGCGACGTGGTGATCGACGTGGACACCTTCGCCATGGTCGGCAGGCACTACCGCAACCTGCGCCAAGCCGTCAGCCGCACCCGCAATTTCGGCGTCAGCACCGAGATCGTGGACGAGTCCGCGCTCACCGACGCCCAACGCGACGGACTGCTCGCCATCGTCGACTCGTGGGGCAGGGGCAGGCAGACCCGAGGGTTCTCGATGATCCTCGACCACCTGCTGGACGGGCGGAATCCGAACATGCTGGTGGTCATGGCCAAGGACGAAGACGGCACGCTGTCCGGGTTCCAGCGCTACGGCGTGTCCAATCGTGGCCGCGAACTCACCCTCGACGTGCCGTGGCGGCGCAAGGACGCGCCCAACGGCCTGGACGAGCGGATGATCATCGACCTGGTCGACTACGCCCGCGAGCACGACATCCATCGAATCTCGTTGGCCTTCGCGCCCTTTCCCGAGCTCTTCGCCGACAAGGAGAAGTCGCGCACCGCGAAGCTGATCTATGTGGCGGTGCACCTGGGTGATCCGCTGATCCGGCTCGAATCGCTGTATCGGTTCCTGCGCAAGTTCCACGCGCTGACCGATCAGCGGTACGTGCTGATCCGCTGGCGCGAGGTCATCATCGCGGCCGCCGCGCTGCTTACTCTGGAGTTCGCACCGCACCGCCGCGAACACTGAGGACGCCGATGGAACTGACCCACAGCGATATCAAAGCCGCCGTCGAGCGGGTGGCAGGCCGGGTCCGGCCGATCACCGTCGCGCCCGCCGACGACCGGAATCGGTGGCTCGCGCTGGAGTTCCTGCAGCACACCGGCAGCTTCAAAGCGCGTGGCGCGCTGAACTTCCTGCTCACCCATCGAGAGAACGGCACGCTGCCGGACGCGGGCGTCACCATCGCCTCCGGTGGCAATGCCGGGCTGGCCTGCGCCTGGGCCGCGCGCAGTGAGGGCGTGCGTGCCACCGTGTTCCTGCCGGCCACCGCCCCGAAGGTGAAGGTGGACAGGCTGCGTTCCTATGGCGCCGAGGTCACGCTGATCGGCACGCAGTATGCCGACGCGCTCGCGGCCAGTCGCGAATTCGCGGCAACGACAGGCGCTTTGCTGTCGCACGCCTACGACAATCCGCTGATCGCCGCGGGCGCGGGCACGCTGATGGAGGAGATCCATCAGTGCATCCCCGACCTGGACACTGTGGTGGTCGCCGTCGGCGGCGGCGGGCTGTTCGCCGGAGTGGCCACCGCCGCAGCGCATTACGGCGTCCAGACCATCGCGGTGGAACCCACCCGCTGCCGTGCCCTCAACGCGTCGATCGAGGCCGGTCGGCTGGTCGACGTGGAGATCGATTCGATCGCCGCGGACTCCCTCGGCGCGCGCCGAGCCACCGAACTGGCCCTGCACGCCGCGCAGCACTACGACGTCACCTCGGTGCTCGTCGACGACGCCGACATCATCGCGGCCCGCCGCGCGGTCTGGGAAGACCGCCGTCTCGTCGTCGAATACGGTGCCGCCACAGCGCTTGCCGCACTCCATGGCGGCGACAACCCGCCGCCGTTCCGGTCCGAGCCGGACGAGAAGGTGTGCGTCGTGGTGTGCGGCGCGAATACCGACCCCGCCGATTTGACGACGTAGCGCGCGATCGCGCCTGCCGGATTTCCGGCGAACACTATCGAGCGGCGTTAGGCTCGTACCGTCTTCGATCCCGACGGAAGCATTTCCATGGCGCTCGCATCCCGCATGGTTCCCCTCGGCACACCGGCACCGGACTTCACGCTGCCCGATCTAGATCAGCGGACACATTCGCGCGCGGAGTTCGCGGACGGGCCAGGCCTGCTCGTCGTCTTCGCGTCCAACCATTGCCCGTACGTCAAGCATCTCGAATCGGCGCTGGGTGAGGTCGTCGATTCGCTACCCATACCGACGGTGGCGATCTGCACCAACGACGCCGCCACCTACCCCGACGACGCCCCGATCCGGCTGCGCGACCAGGCCATTCGCGCGGGCTGGACGTTTCCCTACCTCGTCGACGAGGCACAGGAGGTCGGCCGCGCCTTCCAGGCCGCGTGCACCCCGGACTTCTTTCTCTACGACGCGGCCCTCACCCTCGCCTACCGGGGCGCCTTCGACGAATCCACGCCGGGCAACGGAAAACCGTTGACCGGCAATGAATTGCGCGCCGCCATCGAAACCGTGCTGGACGGCAAGCCGGTGCCGGAACCGCACCGGCCGAGCATGGGCTGCTCGATCAAATGGCGGGCCGGCTGACCATTCGGGCGCGACAAGCAGCCCCGGGTGGGCGAAAATGGCGCGAGACAACGTCGCAGGACCTGACCGTCCAACGAAAGGGGTGGGACGTTGGCAACCATCGTCCTCGTACACGGGATCGCCCAGGAGCAGGCCGCGGCCGACACGCTGGAAGCGCAATGGCTGCCGGGGCTAGCGGGCGGGGTGCGCAATCACGGCGACAACGACCTCGCTGATCGCCTGTGGCGCAACGGTTTACCGGGTGACATCTCGACCAGAATGGCGTTCTACGGCAATCAGTTCCTGGCCAAGGGCGCCCAGGGCGGCGCGGTCGGCGACCTCGACGACGAGCAGCTCGAGCTGATGGAGCAACTCGCCGAGCAGTGGCTGGCGACGGCCGCCGAGCACGCGGGCGACCAACGCGACCGGGCGACCGCCCAGCGCCTGGCCGCCGTGCCGCCGCCGGGCGCCCGGCCGCAGGGCGTCCAAGCCGCACTGCGCCCGGCACTCAACGCGCTGGTCCGGCTGCGCTGGTTCGCCCCGTTCGGCGTCGGGCTCGCCGAGAAGTTCGTGGTGCGGGCGCTTTCCCAGGTGACTCGCTACTTCACCGATCAGGCCGTCCGGGAGTACGCCCAGCAGCAGGTGCTCGCGCTCGTCGGCCCCGAGACCAAGCTCGTCGTCGCCCACTCCCTCGGCTCGGTGGTGGCCTATGAGGCATTGCACCGCGTCGACCAGGAGGTCGCCCTGCTGACCATGGGCTCGCCGCTCGGCCTGCGCACCGTCATCTACGAACGGCTCCGCCCGCAACCGTCCACCGTCCCCAAATCCGTTGCCAGCTGGCACAACCTGGTAGATCGCGACGACCTCGTCGCCGCCCACCTCGACCTCGCCCCGTTCTTCCCACCGTTCCCCGGTGCCGACATCGCACCGATCACCGAGGAACCACTGGACAACGGCGCGAGTCCGCACGACTCCACCAACTACCTGACCAAGGCGATCACCGGCGGCATCGTCGCCAAAGCCCTGACTTCCTAACGGTTCTCAGCAACAACCTGCGTTCTCGCAGACCCCGCGTCCGGGGTGCGATCACGCCACAGCAGGTAGACCGCCAGCGCCGATCCCGCCGCGGTCAGCACCGCGCCGACGAGCGGAATCGACCGCAGGCCCGATCCGTCACCGGTCACACCGCCGCCCAGCCACCCCGCGCACGCCGCCGCCAGTTGGAACCCGGACGCGTTGACCGCGACGGCCAGCGTCGGCGCGGCGGCGGCCGCCATGACCACCCGGGTCTGCATCCCCGGAATGATCGCGAACGCCAGCGCACCGATCACGAAAGTGAGTACCGCAGCATGGATTTGATCGCTACCGACCAGCCAGAACAGGAATAACGCACCGGCCAAGGCCGTAAGCAGACCCGCTACCGAAGGTAGCAACGCCCGGTCGGCCAGCCAGCCGCCGGCCTGGTTGCCGACGACCGCGCCGACGCCGTACACCAACAGCAGGACCGGCACCGTACTGGCGGCGAAACCACTGATATCGGTGAGCAGCGGCGTGATGAACGTGAAAACGGTGACCACGCCGATATTGCCGAGCGCCGTCAGCGCGATCGCCCAGCGCACCGCGCGATCACCGAAGACACGCGACTCACCGAGCACCGATCCGCGCGCTCCGGGCTGATCCGGCAGGAACCGGAGCACCAGCGGCAGCGCGGCTGCCGTACACAACGCGACGGCAACGAAAGTCGCACGCCAACCCCAACTTTGACCGATAACGGCCCCGATCGGCGTGCCGAGCACGATGCCGAGATTCATCCCAAGCGCCACCCGCGCGACGGCGGCGGCTTCCTTACCCGGCTCGGCCGTGGACACCGCGGTAGCGATCGCCACCGCGAAGAACGTAGCGACGACCAATCCCGCCGCGCCCCGCATTACTAGCAGCACAGCGTAATTCGGCGCGATCGCCGATCCCGCATTCGCGAGCACCGAGAACAACACCAGCCCGGCGACGAGCGGCTTGCGCGCCACCCGCGCCGTCAACACGGTGACCACCGGCCCACCGACGATCATGCCGATCGCGTACGCGGTCACCAGCATTCCCGCCGCCGCCACCGAAACCGATAGTCCATCAGCGACTTCCGGCAATATCCCGGCGATCACGAACTCCCCGGTGGTGAGACTGAAGACCACCAACATCAACGAAAAGACAGCAGGCCGCATCACAGCATCCCCATATAGTTCTAACTCAAATGATGTGAACTAGAACTATCACAGTTCGAACCAGTAGCGCTAGACTCGGCGAAATGACGCGCCAGACCCCGACGAACGTGGACACCGAACTCGACCGGGACGTCTGCAAGCTGGTGCACCGGTTCACCCACCGGCTCGACGTGCACGTCCGTCGCGTCGCCGAACAGCTCGAACTCACTCCGTCACAGGTCATCGCCCTGCGCGAACTGTCCGAGCCGATTACCGCGCGAGAGCTGGCCACCCGGATGTCCTGTGAACCGTCGAACGCGACCTTCGTCCTCGACCGGCTCGAACAGCAGGACCTGATTCGCCGCGAACCACACCCGACCGACCGTCGCGCCAAACAAATCGTGCTGACCCCCACCGGCAAGCGCCGCCGCGCCGCCGCGGTCGAGCTGCTCGGTGCCGACTCCCCGCTCACTTCGCTCACCGCCACGCAACAGCAAGCCCTCCGCGACCTATTGCATGCCATGGCCGCCGAAGACCAGGACTGACAATCGCTTGATGTAAACATACGTACGCACGTATTGTTTCTATATGACCGTGACGATCCCCAGCACCGAAGAAACCGATCCGTACTGCCTGCCACCTTTGGAGGCCGCAGCACTGCTCTACGACGCCCCCTGGCAACGATTCGCCGTGATCGGCGACAGCCTCTCCGCGGGCACCGGCGACCCGAGCCCGGGCTACGCGACCCTCGGCTGGGCCGACCGCGTCGCCGACGTCCTGCGCCGCGTGCGTCCCGATCTCGCGTATCTCAACACCGCGGCGGACGGGGCGACCACGCTGGAAAGCCTACGGCGGCAAGCTGATCGAATGCTGGAGTTCGCTCCCGACCTACTGCACCTACCATCCGGTGCGAACGATATCGTCCGCCGCACACCGGATTTCGGCGATATCGAACAGCTCCTGCGCGATATGTACCGCATGGCGGCGAGCACCGGCGCGCAGCTCACCGCTTTCACCCTTGGCAAAGCCTATGTGGTGCCGGTCTTTCCGGACTGGCGTGATCGCATCCGCCGGGTCAACGACATCACCCGCGCGCTGGCCGCGGAATACGACGCCACCGTCATCGACATGTGGGACCACCCGATCAACAATCGCCCGAACCTGTTGAGCGCGGACGGTATTCACTTCACCACCTCGGGCCAGGCGGTGCTGGCCGCCGAAGTGGTCAAGCAGCTCGCGCACCTGCTCGACGCACCCGAAATGCGGGCCGTCCACGACGGCCCGCATCTCATCGATCGCTAGTCCTTGGGCAGCGCGGCCTTCGCGTCCTCGTAGCTGCCGGTGGGCGCCGACTCGTCCTTGGTGTAGACGAGGTGCAGCACGCCGGTGGTGAAGGTCTCCGAGGAGAGCAGCCGCAGCGGCAGCGTCGCGTCATTCTCGTCGAACAACCGCAGGCCCTTGCCGACCGTGATCGGGTGCACCAGCAGGTGCAGCTCGTCCAGCAACCCGGCCCGCAGCAGCTGGCGCACGATGGAGACCGAGCCGCTCATGCCGATGTCGCCGCCCGGCTCGTTCTTCAGCGCGGTCACCGCCTCGACCAGATCACCCTTCAGCACCTCGGAATTGCGCCAGGGCAGGTCGAGATCCTGATGCGACACGACGATCTTGCGGGCATCGCCCATCGACTTGGCCATGCCCGCGTCCTCGCCGCCCGCGGTCTCCCGCTCCGGCCACGCCGCCGCGAAGCCTTCGTAGGTCACCCGGCCGAACAGCAGCGTCTCGGCGGACCCCAGCTGCGCGCCCACCGCCGCACCCATCTCCTCGTTGAAGTACGGGAAGTGCCAGTCCTGCGGGTCCGCCACGACGCCGTCGAGCGCGACGAACATGCCTGCGGTGATTTTCCTCATCATCCACTCCTTGATCAGTTGAACCTGTGTTGCCTGATCTGACGAAGCGGCGATCGGAAACTCATCGGCCCGGCGAGTCAGACCCGTTCAGCCTCCACTACCCAGATCGGCAGCAACATCGAACCCGCCGCGTCGAACTCGAGCTGCGCACCGCTGCGGTCCATCACCGCCTTGAACTCCGGTGACGGCTTGATCGCGGTCAGCTTGCCCGGGCGCAGCTCGGTGAGGTTCCAGTCCGGCGCGCGGAAGGTCGCACGCAGTTCCGCCTCGCCGATCGAGTACGGGGCGTACGTGTCGCTGTAATCGGCTTCGGAGAAACAGAATTGGATCAACCGCGCGCCGGGCCGCATCACTCGGCGCAGCGCGGCCGCGTGCGCCTTGCGCTGCTCAGGATCGAGACAGTGCGCGAGGGCACTGCTGACGACGGTGTCGAACCGTCCGTCGTATCCGGTGAGCACGGTCGCGTCCGCTACCGCGAACGACACGGTGACGCCGCCCTCGGCCGCCTTGGCCCGCGCCTTCTCGATCGCCGTCGGCGCGAAATCCAGGCCGGTCACCTGGTAGCCGAGTCCGGCCAGGTAGATCGTGGTATCCCCGGGGCCGCAACCGATATCGAGCACGTCACCGGTGATTCGGCCTGCCTGCTCGAACTCGACGAGCAGCGGCTGCGGCCTGCCGATCTCCCACGGCAGCCGGTCCATGGGGAGGCCCTGCACGATGGTGCCGCCTCGATAGGCCTCTTCGAAATCGATGGAGGACGGGTCGATCTGGGGTGTTCCGTCATTGTCGGTCATAGCTGAAACCTGTCCCTCGCCTTGATGGTGGATCGGGAATTCGACAGGTGAATTCTAACCAGAAACGGAGTAAGTGTCTCCGGTTTGACGTGACACACTTTCGCCGCGGTTCAGCCCCCGACGCCGGACCCGTGGAACGCCGCACGATAGCTGTGCGGGCTGGTGCCGACCACCCGCTTGAAACGATCCCGGAAGGCGGTCGGCGAGCCGAAACCGACCTGCCCCGCGATCCGGTCCACCGGATGCGCGGTGGATTCGAGCAGATACTGAGCCTGGCGAATCCGGGCCCGCAGCAACCACTGCAGCGGGGTTGTTCCGGTCTGCTCCCGGAAGCGCCGGTTGAGCGTGCGGGTGCTCATTCCAGCGTGCGCGGCGATCTCATCGAGGGTCAGATCCTTCGCGAAATTGTCCTGCAGCCAACGCGTTACGGGTTCAAGCACCGAGCCGCGCGGGGTGGGTGGCTGGTCGTGCACGATGAATTGTGCCTGCCCCCCTTCGCGTTCCAGCGGAACGACGGACAGGCGGGCCACGTCGGCGGCGACGGCGGATCCGTGGTCACGGCGAATCATGTGCAGGCACAGGTCGATTCCCGCGGCCGCGCCCGCCGAGGTGAGCAGCTGGCCGTTGTCGACGTAGAGCACATCCGGGTCGACCTCGAGCGCGGGGAAGCGCGCGGCGAACTCGGTGGCCGCGACCCAGTGTGTTGTCACGCGGTGCCCGTCCAGCAGTCCGGTGGCGGCGAGGACGAACGCGCCGACACAGATCGAGGCGATGCGGGTGCCCCGATCCGCCGCCTGCCGCAGCGCGTCGAGGACTTCGCCGGGGACCGGCAGCGTGGGATCGGCGCAGCCGGGCACGATGATCGTGTCCGCGGCGGCCAAGGCCGTCAGATCGAACGGCGGTCGCAGCGTGAAGGCCCCCGCATCCACCGTCGGCGTGACGCCACAGACCTGCACCCGGTAGGCGGCTCGGCCGTCGGGCAGTCTGGCCGCGCCGAACACGTCGATCGGCGTCGTGAGGTCCGAGGGAATCACCTTGTCCAGCGCGAGCACAGCCACGACATGCATGGCACTAGAGTAGGTCGCCACTCGATTCGAGCCAATAGCTGTGACCTGCGTCATCCGACAAATCTCGATGTCAGGACGAGTGGCGAGAATCGACCGGTGTGTGGCAGTTTCGCCCGTTCTCCGTCGGGCGATTCACCGCTAGCCTCGCCGCTGTGACGAAGTTTCTGCTGTCGGTCCATGTGCTGGTCGTGATCCTCGCCGTCGGGCCGGTGACGGTCGCGGCGAGCATGTTCGCGCCGACCACGCGCCGAGCCCTTGCCGAACCCGGTAGCGAATCCGCCGTGCTCGCCACGCTGCACCGCATCTGCCGGGTCTATGCCTATCTCGGCATCCTCATCCCCGTCTTCGGCGCGCTCACCGCGCTCAGCCTCGGCGTGCTCACCAACACCTGGCTGATCGCCTCGATCGGCCTGACCGCGGCCGCCGGCGGCGTACTCGCGCTGCTGATCCTGCCCGGCCAGCACAAGATCCTCGCCGACCTGCCAGGAGCAACGCCGACGCTGATCCGCCGACTCGGCATGGACACAGGCATTTTCAACCTGCTGTGGGTCATCGTCACCGTGCTGATGATCGTCCGGCCGGGCTCGACGACCGGGGCCTGATCCCTACTCCGGCGCGGCCATGTGCCTGATCGTCTCGCCGCCCTTGGCGTGGTGCAGCCGACCGAATTTGCTGTCGAGCAGGTGTGCCATGCTGTCCGCCGCGCCGCGCACCGCCTCTTCGAGCGTCTCGCCGCGATGGGTGGCCGCTACCGGATGTTGTCCGGCCGGCCGGGCCTCCAGCACGCACTGCTTGTCTTCCGGGCCGCCCTTCTCGCCGTTCTGGTCGGTCAGGTGAGCCTCGACCCGCGTCAGCTGTTCGCTGAAACGGTCGAGCACCGAAGCGATCTCGGCCTCCGCCCACCGGTTCAGGTCTTCGCCGCCGTGGATGCCGCTTCCGGTATTGATCTGGATCTGCACAGCTTTCTCCATTCCGTTAGGTAGCAAACTCCACGAAACCGACACTACCTGCGCGGACCAAGTGGCCGATGTCATACGAAACAGCCCGGTCCTGGTGGACCGGGCCGTTTGCCGCCGCGGCTCAGGCGCGCTGACCGCGCTTGCGAGCGAGGATGGAGAGCACCATCAGCGGCCCGACCACCGCGATCATCAGCACCGGCGACAGCCACGCCATGGTGTGGACCGGCAGCTGGTAGGCGAGCACAATCCGGAGGGTGGCCTCGCCCACCAGGCCCGCGCCCCAGAGCACGGACATCCTGGTGAACGCCCGGCGCTTGTCGGGATTGGTGCGGTAGGCCGCTTCGAAAGCGGCCACCTTGGCCGGGCCGCCCGCGGCGATCGCCTTGCGCGCCACCAAGTAGATCAACGGCTTGCCGATCATGGCGCTGATCAGAAACGCGAGACCGATCAGCACCGTCGCCGCGGAATCCTTGGCGATCATCATTCGAGGGTCACCACTGATCAACGAGGTGACGAGCCCGAAGACGAAGCCGCCCAGGATAATTGCCGACATCACCTCGAGGCGCCGGGTCCGGATGGCCTGCCCGATCACCATCGCGGCCGAGAGCAGGGTTCCGGCGAGCAGTCCGGCGAAGTCGCTGTAGCCGAGCCTGTGCATGACGAAGTAGGCGCCTACCGGGACGGCGATATCGCGGGCGATCGACGCCACCCAGGCGTACTGCTTGACGGACGACTCGACAGGCTGGTCGACCTTCTCGGTGTGGGATGCGGTGATGGACATCGGGTGCTCCTCGTCGGCGTATTCGTCCGTGCGGTACGAGAATTGACGCTACGGACGCCGGCGAGCCAGCGAATCTGTCAACCATCACGACTGCGGCATGACAGTTGTCATGCCCGGCTACCCGGCCGGGTAGCCGGATCAGCTGCAGCGGAAGTTCGATGATCGCCGGCACCGATCCGTCGATAGTGGCGCACGACTCTTGATGTGGCGCACCGAAAATCGCATGCGCGGGAAGTCAGGAGGCGTGCGGCTGAATGCTCAATCCCACAGTGCCGCAACGACAGTCTGATAGTCGGTCGATGCGAGCGTCGGGCGGCCGGTCGCCAGCAACCACCGCTCGACCGCGCGATCACCGTCGGTGCGATAGGTGCGTTGGTCGCCGCGGGCGATCTCGATGATGCCGCGCCGCACGCGCAGGATCTCCTCATCCGACAGCCGTGCGACGAAACCCTGGTACCCACCGTCGTTTTCGACGTCGCCCACCGTCGACCGCGGTGCCGCGGCGATCAGACCGTGTAGCTGCGCCTCGTCCCCGGGCGCCAGCTGCCACTTCGGATTGGGCTTGTCGGAATGGATGTCGAGCTCGACCTTGATCATGACCGTCCCCCTGACGACAGCACGGCGCTAGCGGAAGCGGCAATTGCGGCCCCGAGCGGAGTCTGCGACAAAGTGGCCTCCTCACGGGCGCCTGAATGGTGGAGATGGTAGCCCCGGTTCGGCCCGCCCACCACTCTTCTCTTCGCACTTACCATGGGGCGTGCGCAAGGGTGTCAGGACAACGGGATTTCTCCGCGAGCTGCGGCTCGCGTCGAACGACGTCGACATGGCCGAATATCCGTTTTGCCTGCCCGCGGTGACGCGTCTCGCCCAGCTGGACGGCCTGCCGCTGGCGCCGGGTGTGACCTTTTTCGTCGGCGAGAACGGCAGCGGAAAGTCGACCTTGGTCGAGGCGCTGGCGGTGGCCGTCGGGATGAATCCGGAGGGCGGCAGCCAGAACTATCGCTTCACCACCCGGTCGACCGAGTCGGTCCTCGGCGATTATCTGGTGGTGAAGTGGGGCATCGACAAGCCGCGCAGCCGGTTCTTCCTGCGCGCCGAGTCCTACTACAACGTCGCCACCCAAACCGAGCGGCTCGGACCAGATCAGTTGGCGGTCTTCGGTGGCGTGTCACCGCACGAACGCTCCCACGGCGAGTCGTTCGTCGACCTGATGCGACTTCGCTTCTTCCCGAACGGTTTGTACCTGCTGGACGAACCGGAGGCGGCCCTCTCACCCCGTGGCTGCATGACCGTGCTCGCGCTGCTGTCGGACCTGACCGCACAGGGCTGCCAGTTCGTGGTCGCCACCCATTCCCCGATCCTGCTCGCGCTGCCCGGCGCGACGATCTACGAGATCGCCGAGGACGGCGACATCGACGAGGTCACCTACGACCAGGCGCTACCGGTCCGCCTGACCAGGGACTTCCTCGCCGAACCGGACCGCTACCTGCGACACCTGATCGACGGGGAGTAAGTCAGCCGCCGAAGACATTGCACGCGTACCCAAGGTGCACGCCGGTCCCGACCCGAAGATCCACACTCGCGACAACGCTGTCGTCGGGCGCCTGCACCGCACTGATCGTGTGCAACCCTTGCGTCGCGGGCACCCAATCCACCAGCGCTACGCCGCCGGACGGTTTCACCAAGGCGAACGGAATTCCGTTGTCGTAGAACACCACCGGCTGCACCACATCGGTCACCTTCGCCTGCGCCTGATAGTTACAACCCGTCCCATAATTGGTCGCCGACCCGAAATTGATCCCAGGCGACATTCGCACCTGCGTCGCCGTCGCGCCCGCCCCCGGCACGGCACATACCACCGCGGCCCCGGCCATTCCCGCAACAACCCCGACTCGCATCCAGATGGTTCGATCCGTCATGAATTTGGTCCTCAGTCCTGGGCACCGGAGCACCACGCACCGGCGAGATACCTTGCATCCTCACTCGCCCGGCGGATCGGTGTGACATAAACCGCCGAATGTTTCAGATCAATGCGCGGATATCGTCGGCGATACCGGGCAGCGGAGCCGTCTCCCCGATGGAGGCGAACCAGTCCCACAGCTCTAGGGCGTGATAGAGCCGGTAGGGCGCCGATCGCTCGGACCAGTCGTCCGGCAGCGAGCCGTAGCCCTGGACAAACGCAGCTCGCTTTACCGGGTCGCCGTGCATCGCGTAATAGTCGGTTTTGGCGAGATCCAGGAGCGGGTCCGCGGCGACGGCATTCTCCACGTCGATGAAACCGGTCACCGTCCACTTGCCCGCGCTTTGCTCGACGAGAATATTTCCTTCGTGGAAGTCGTTGTGGCACAACACTGGTGCTTCGCAGCGACGGAACATATCGGTTCGATTCGCGACGTGCGCGTTGACCGCGGCGTGCAGTGCGGAGTCACCGCCGAGCTCCGCGAACTCGGCGAGCTTCTTGGCGAACTGACGCGTCATGTAGGCGGTGTTATCCGGCTCCGGATCCAGTATTCCGGTCACCAGATAGCCGTAGGCAGGCTGCCCGATGCAATGGATCCCCGCCAGGGTCGCGCCCAACTGCCGGTAGACATGGGCGACCTGCCCCTCATCGAGATCGCCGACGATATGCGATAACGGCTGACCGGGCAGCATCGTCATGACGGTGAACGCGCAACCGAGCGGCCCGGTGTCCGGTTCCACTCGCAGGATCTCCGGAATCGAACCGACCCCGTGTGCGCGCAACAACCGATACACGTAGACCTCTTTGGCCTGTTTCCAGCGCCACTGATCGGCATAGACCTTCACGATCACCGACTCGGCCGGCTCCGCGCAGCGCACTTCATAGACGGAGCTCAACTGCCCACCGGTTCGCGACCGCACATCGGTCACGGTTGCCTCCGGCCATACCGGGCAAAGGATTTCGGCGGCTTGCTCTTGGTTCAGCGAGCGATCGATCACGTCCCTGACCGTAGGTACCAAGACAACCCAGGTCGATTGATTTTCATCTAGGCCGGAGGGTGCACCCGGGCTGTCCATCTTCGGACCGCGCCGCGCGAAAGGGCCGATTAGGCGGTGCCACAGGCGAAAACGCGGGTATACGCTCGGTTGACCTGCACGGGGCGACCCGTGGACAACCGACGCATTGGGGATTGACGATGACCGATTCCAGCCCGTCCACTCCGATCACCGTCTACTGGCGTTGGGGCTGCCCCTTCTGCCTGCGGCTCGGCGCCCGCCTGCGGCTCGCGCGTATCCCCTTCCGCAGAATCGACATCCGCGACCCGAAGGCCGCGGCCGAGGTGCGGGCGATCACCGGCGGGGACGAGATCACGCCGACTGTGCTGGCGAATGGGCACAAGCTGGTGAATCCGAGTATCAATGAGATTCGTGCCGCCCTCGCGGGACCACCCGAGACCGCGTAATACTCAGGGTTAGCAGTCGGCAATCAATTCGAACTCTAATACGTATTCGTTGCCATGACAGTTCTGGATGGGTGCAATTTTCAGTCATTTCAGAGCATTGAACGCACTAATGCGAACTGTCCTGAGCTGGCATTTTGCCGCGCCTCACCGGATGCGCTAACCTTTCCGCGATCCATCTGATTCCGCTGGTCAGGCATGTGGCCGCCGCACATAGCCTGCCCTCGCAGCCGTGATATCGGCCTGCGATCGGGCCCCGGATAATGCGATGGACGCTGTTCACAATTTCTCATGAGTACGCCAAGAGTCTGCTGCACAGTTTCAGATGGCAGCACTGCCAAGAATCCATGACGCACAGGTGGCTCTCGGCTCGGCTACCGGCGTCGCCGAAACAGCAATGGGAGGTAGCGTTTCTATGCGCACATCAAAGGTTCTGGCCGGCAGCGCGCTGGCGATCGCCGCGGCAATGCAGATCGGCGTCGGCGGTATCGCGTCGGCCGCGGCGGGCGAGTCCCTGGCCGTCGCCGGTACAGCTATCGATGACAAGGGAAACCTGCTGGTCGACATTGTTTTCACCTGCGCCGAAGGTGCGAAGCACAAGATGCTCAGCGTCGCGGTGACCGAAGACGCCAAGAAGGCCGAGGAGGGCAAGGAAGCTCCCGCACCGACCGAAGGCACCGGCATGGCCGATATCGACATCAAGATGAAGGACGCTGACGGGAAAGAAGAAGTAGAGAAGGGGTGCACCGGCTCGGAGGAGCGCCGGACCGTCAGCGTCGAGCCGGATGAAGGCATGAAATGGTCGAAGCCCGGAAAGGGCACCGTGAAAGTGTCGTTCAGCGACGATATTCTCTTCAGGACGGAAACCACCGGCGCTCAATGGGTGGCGGAAGAAAGCACCGACGGCAGCGGACGCTGACGATCGCCATCAGCGCGAGCGCGGGGCAGGACTGACACCACATGCTTGCAGGGGGCTCGACATCAACCGAGCCTCTCGTCCGGCGTGGCGGGTCTGCACAACGGCCGGAACCCGACACACCCAGTCCGAGGGCGCGATTCACATGAACGACGACTCCTTGGTCAATCCGAGCGATTCGTCGCCACCGGTGATGATCGGCTGACAGTTGCCGACGCCGGTCGCGCCGGTGGAATCGGTTACCCGGACCACGGTGTCGCGGATCTGATGTAGGCGGCGGGCGGATTCGTAGGTGGAGCAGTCCTCGATCCGCTCGCCGTCCACGTGCAGACCCGGTCCGAGCCACGAACCGTGGTGTCGCCCTTCGAAGCCGAAGTAAAGCCCGGCACCGAGATGAAACCCGGTGTCCGACAGGGCTTCCACCTTCAGCACTCGCTCGGCACCGTCCTCCGTCGTCGCATGGATCTCACCACCACGCAGCCGCCGATTGTCCGGGTCGAAGGACAGGTCGGGCACCAAGTCCTGCCACTTCTCGAACCGGCCGTCGGCGTGCTCGACACCACCCATCACCGTTTTGCTGAAAAACCCGTCCATCTGCACGATTTGGTAGTGCAGGTGCAGTCCGTACCGTGACCCGTCCGCCCGCGTCATCAGAATCGGCGCCCAGATCATCCGGAACGACACCTCCGGCGGCAAATCCATCGACTCCACATCACCGAGCGGCACCCCGACGTCATACCGCACACCCCACGAGTGATCCCTGGTCGACACCCAGTCCTCGAATGTGGTCCGCACCCCATCGGTGCTGACCCATCCTGAGGCAGTACCGATCTGGTGATAGCGCACCAGATCCGACATCACCCGATATCCGCGCCGCATGTGCGTGCGATCCTCGAGCTGCGCGGGCATCGCCGCCTCGAACGTCCACTCGAAAGACACCGGCTGACAGTCGTTTTCCGCCAGGCTGAACCGAATCTCCCGCAGCGGCCGCACGATCTCGTACTGGATCGGCCCCACCGACAGCACCTCCGGCGTCGGCATCAACGTCCGACTCCCCCGCACCGTCACCTGCTCAACCCCCCGCGAAACCCCCGCGTACCCATCGAGCACATTGCGATTCTTGTACTGCCCCAACCCGAACCCGAGCTGCACCGACCCATCCGGCGCACACGCCATCGCGCACACCTTCTCGGTCCACGCCAAGTCACTGGTGCCGACCGTAGCAACGGTATCGACAATCTGATGGTTGAAACCTTCGTCAGCAGCGCCGAGCGGCCCGATCGAATTCACACCCCCGTCCTAACACCCCAACCAACCCCCGTCGACCACCCATCCCACCCACCGGGCACCGCATCGACTTGACGCACATTGCATCCACTTGACGTGTGCTGCAGCCTGCGTCAAGAACGTCAAACCTACGTCAAGTCGGAACTACAGCCGGGGTGATCAGCGGCGGCGGAGGCGGGCTCGGGGGATCTGGCCGTCGGCGGGTGTTGCTTCCTGGCGTTCGCTGGCGAGGGCGAGCATGGCGAGGCCGGTGTCGCGGATCAGCATGTCGAGGTCTTCGACGAGGGTGGTGATGGTGTCGCGGACCTGGGGTTGGGCGACCGGGTCGAGGGCGTCGAGTACGTGGTGGAGTTGGAGTCCGACATCGAACAGGTGGCGGACCAGCCGGTCGCTGGCATCGGCGAATTCGGCGCTGCTGCCGGGCTTTTCGAGGGGGGCGTCGACGGAGCGGTGCGGCAGGCGGACGCGGGTGGAGTTGCCCGTGTAGCCGAGCCGCGCAGAATATGGCATGTAGTCCTCCTCGATCGATACATGGCTCGACGCCACACTCGAGCCACCCTTCGGGACTCCAGGCAATGTCCAATTTTACGGATACTCGTGCGATTTTCGCCATCGCCTGTCCATGCCCCGAAACGATCCGCGACAGGTGGGACAATGGAGTCATGCCCGCATACCGCGCAAGCGAGACGCGTGAGCTGTCGGTAGAGGACTCCCTGGACCTGCTCCACACCGTCCGATTCGGCCGTATCGCGTTCTCGCGGCATGCTTTACCCGCGATCCGCCCTGTCCGGCACACGGTCGTCGACGGCTGCATCGTGATCGCCGCGGACCCGGCCATGATCCGCACCCTGCACAGACAGGTCGTCGCCTACGAGGTCGACACCATCGATCACCAGACCAACCTCGGCCGCTGCGTGATCATCACCGGCGTCGCCGCCACCGTCACCGACCAGCAGGAGCTCGCCTACTACCAGCCCCACCTGCACCCGGAGACCGTGCTGGACGGTCAGCTGATCGTGATCGACCCGGACATCATCACCGGCATCGAATACATCGACAGCAACGGCGCCTGATCCCGCCCGCGTGCCGAGTCCGCTTGTCTGCCGTGGGCGAACATCGGCCGGATCGGATCCGCGAGGTGCCAGACTCGTCGATATGGCAGCAGCAGAGGATGGCGTGGTAGTCGATCTCGATGCGCACCGTCGGAGCGAGCCGCGGCGGAGCAGGGTCGCACCCGAGCCACGCCGCGACCCGGTCGATGCGGCATCGCCGCTGCTGCGTGCCGTCTATGGCGAAGTGTTGCGCGACGAGCGCCGAGATCAGGACCGCACGCTGGCCGATGTCGCGACCGAGGTCGGCATGTCCAAGCAGTACCTGTCCGAGATCGAGCGGGGACGCAAGGAAGCGTCCTCGGAGATGCTGCATTCGATCTGCGGTGCGCTCGGATTGTCGATCGAGTCGCTGCTTTTCCGCGGCGCTCGGAGACTGGGCGCGCTGCGGCATCTCAGCCGCCCGGTCTCCGAGGCGCGCGTCGAACTGCTCGCGGCCTGACCTCAGCGGTCGCGGGTGAAGATCAGCTCGTCGGCCAGGCCGTACTCGACGGCCTCCTGCGCGGTGAACACCCGGTCGCGGGCGGTGTCCTTGCGCAACTGATCGACGCTCTGACCGGTGTGCTTGCTGAGAATGGCCTCGGTCTGCGAGCGGATCCGCATCACCTCCGCCGCCTGCAACGCCAGGTCCGAGATGGTGCCCTGGCCCTGCGCCGACGGCTGATGCAGCAGCACGCGGGAGTGATTGAGGACGTACCGCCGCCCCGTTGTACCCGCCGACAACAGCACCGCCGCGGCGGACACCGCCTGACCCATCGCAATGGTCTCCACCGGTGTCCGCAGGAACTGCATGGTGTCGTAGATGGCCAGCATCGCCGTGTTCGAGCCGCCGGGTGAATTGATGTAGAGGCTGATCTCGCGATCCGGCGACTCCGACTCCAGATGCAGCAGTTGCGCCATCACCACATTCGCGACGCCGTCGTCGATCTCGGTGCCCAGGAAGATGATTCGGTCGTTGAGCAAGCGGCTGAAGACGTCGAAGGAGCGTTCGCCGTTCGGGGTGCGCTCGATGACATGAGGAATCGTGTACTGAGACATGGTCACAACCCCGCTCGGTGTGCGTTGGTGAATGGTGCGATCTGGGCGAAATTGGCGGCGATCTCGTCGACGATGCCGTATTCGCGCGCCTGCTCCGGAGTGAACCAGCGGTCACGGTCGCTGTCGGAGCGGATCTCCTCCAGCGAATGCCCGGTCTCCGCGGCCAGGATCTGCTCCGACTGCAGCTTCATGTACTCCAGGTTCTCCGCCTGGATCGCGATGTCCATCGCGGTGCCGCCGATGCCCGCGGAGGGCTGATGCATCATGATCCTGCTGTGCGCCAAGCTGATTCGCTTGCCCTTGGTGCCCGAGGCGAGCAGCACCTGCCCCATGCTCGCGGCGAACCCGACGGCCACGGTCGCCACGTCGTTCGGTATCAGCTTCATCGTGTCGTAGATGGCGAGCCCGGCGAGCACCGAGCCGCCCGGCGAATTGATGTAGAGGACGATGTCGCGCTTGTCGTCCTCGCTGGCCAGCAGTACCAATTCGCTGCACGCCCGCTCGGCCATCGCGTCGTCGACCTCACCGGTCAGTTGGATCGTCCGATGGCGGAACAATCTGTCGGCTAGTTGTCCCCGGTAGTCCAGGTGCGATGTTTCGATCATGCTTCAGGTCTATCCCCGCGGGACGCCCCGATGCCGCTGTGTCTGCCGACAGCAGACCGAGTCATTGGTGTGCGCGAGCAACCCTCGACAGCCGATCTCCCTAACGCACACCCAGCACGAGCGGGAACTCCGGCTTGCCGCCGAGCAGGAACGCACCTGCGGTCTGGATCATCTGGTCGTGCGCCATGAGATGGGTTGTCATGGTGCTCATGTCACGCAACCACACGTCGAGCGGGCTCGGTTTGTAGACGGATTCGGTGCCGACCAGCTCGCACAGGCGGGCGACGATCTGGCGGCAGGCGCGGTACGAATGGGTGCGGGTCAACAGGGTCTGAATCCGGATGTCCGGCGGGATTTCGGCGAAACGGTTCTCGTCCAACGCATCCCATAGCGTGCGCAGGCTGTCCACGACGGCGCCGCGGGCGACGATGTATGCCATCTCACACTCACCCAGAATGTATTGCGCCCGATAGTTATCCGCCCACTTCTGCCCGGTGGCCGCAATAACCTTGTCCTGCGCGAGATCCCGGACGTAATCCAGTGCCGCCCGCGTCGCGCCGAGCGGAATGCCCGGCATCACCCGGGCCAGGGTCTCCGGTTCGGCGAGTTTGCCGGTGCCGCTTCGTGGTTCGTAGAAGTCGAAGCAATGATGCTCGGGGATGAAGAGGTCGTTGGTCGCGTAGTCGTTGCTGCCGCTACCGCGCAGGCCGGTGCTGTCCCAGGTGTCGAAGACCTGGACCTGGTCGCGCCGCATGCAGAACATCTTCGCGATCGGCGCACCGTCGGCCATGGCGAGTTCGTCGCCGTCGAAGATCATCGCACCGGCGACCACGAGGTCGGCATGGTTGATGGCACTGCCCAGTTTCCAGCGCCCGGTCAGCCGGTAGCCGCCGTCGGTCCGCACCGCGCGCCCCGAGGGCGCGATCAGTCCGGCGGTGATCAGGTCCCGCGTCGGCATCAGCTCGGCGAGCGCCTGCTTGTCGAGGAACCCCGCGTAGACGCCGGTCGCCGCCCCGATCATCGCGCACCAGCCGGTGGCGGTGTCGCCGTAGGCCAGCGCCTCGAACACCTCCAGCTGCTGCAATGAGGTCAGTCCAGGCCCGCCGAGCTCGGCACTGAATCCCATCGCGTAGATGCCCATGGACCGCAGCCGCTCGACGATATCGACAGGCAGCTGCCGGGCCGCCTCGATCTCCTGCCGTCGCTTCGCCACCTCCGGTGCGAAGGCGCGCGCCGCAGCGAGTAGTTCTGTCGCCGGGGATGCTTGTCCGGTCACCATTGCCCCAATCAGGTCCAGCCACAATCGAATTGACGTCACTGCCGACCACAGCAGGGTAGCCCGGTTATCGATCTCCGACGCCGGAAACCATGTTCCCGAGAAGCGGCACAGGTCCACCCGCGCGGCAATTGCGCCTGTAATCGAGTATGTCCACCCGGCGCGACTCCCGCCAGCATCCGGATCGCTGACCGAACCGACGGTCTAGTCGAGCGACGGCGCGCGTGCTTCCCGCGGCAGCGGGTCCCCGATCGCGACCATGCTGCCGAGCAACGCCAGCGCGCGCTCGGACTCGGAGTCGGGTTCCGCGTGATAGGCAACGAGCAACTGCCCCGGGGCGCCGTTTACGGAGAACGTCTCGTAGGCCAAGGTCAGCTCACCGACCATCGGGTTGCGGAAACGTTTCTTGCCCGCGGTCTTTCCCCTGATGTCGTGGCGCGCCCACAGCCTGCGGAAGTCGTCGCTCTTCAGCGACAGCTCGCCGACCAGTTCGGTCAGCCGCGGATCGTCGAGATCGCCCGCCGACGCCCGCAGGCTCGCCACCGTCTCTGCGGCGTGGATGGCCCAGTCCGGGTAGACATTTCGCGCCTCCGGATCGAGGAACATCATCCGGACCTGATTGATGCCGGGCACCGAACACGCGTTGACCGCGACGGCCAGCGGATTCGCGGCGAGCACGTCCAGGTGTCTGCCGAGCACCAGCGCGGGCGTGTTCGGCCACGCCTCCATCAGGGCAAGCAGGCCGGGACTCACCCGTTCGGGACGCTGCGCAGCGCGCCTGCGCCGCACCACCGGACGGGCCAGCTCGCGCAAATGCGCGACGGCTTCCTCGTCGAGCGCGAACACCCGCGCCAGCGCGACAACCACCTGCTCGGAGGGGTGCTTGTCGCGACCTTGCTCGAGCCGCACGTAATAATCCGCGCTCATCCCCGCAAGCATCGCGACTTCCTCGCGACGCAGCCCCGCCACCCGGCGCTGGCCACCACCGGACATCCCGAAATCCTCCGGGCGCACCAGCTCGCGCCGTGCGCGGAGAAAGGCGCCCAGTCGGTTGTCGGAGTTCATACCTCGAGGGTATGCGAGGGGTGCGCAGGCTGGGTGGCCCTGCTACTACCAGGAAGTCCGTACCCTGGCACGAGGCCGTGACCAGCGCGAATGTTGTGGTCATGACAAACAACCTCACCGGCCGCGTCGCGGTCGTCACCGGAGCGTCCAGTGGCATCGGCGCCGCCACCGCCCAACGGCTCGCGGCGGACGGCGCGAAGGTCGCGCTGCTCGGACGGCGCAAGGATCGGCTCGAGGAGTTGGCCGCCCAGATCGGTGGCGAGGTGCTCGCCGTCCCGTCCGACGTGGCAGTGCAGCAGTCGATGCTCGACGCCGCGGCGACCGTGCGGGCGGCGTTCGGACCGATCGACCTCGTGGTCGCCAATGCCGGCGTCATGCTCGGCGCACCGTTCGAGTCGGCGCAGACCGACGAGTGGGACCAGATGGTCGGCACCAACATCAATGGATTGCTCTACACCGCAAAGGCTTTCATCGATGACCTGCTCGCCGCGGCGAGCAACGGCGAACGCGCCGACCTGGTGCACATCGGTTCGATCGGCGGACACCTCACGTTCCCCAATTACGGCGTCTACTGCGCGACCAAGGCCGCCGTCGCGCACCTGACCCGCAACCTGCGCACCGAATTCGGGCCGCGCGGGGTCCGGGTGCGGACCATCGAACCCGGTTTCGTCGGCACCGAACTCGGCGCCGGCATGCTCGACGAGGACCAGAAGACCGTCCTCGCCGGCTGGCGCGGGGAGATGGAAATCCTTGTGGCCGAAGACATCGCGGACGCGATCGCCTACTCGGTCACCGCCCCGAAGCGGGTGAACATCGCCGAAATGATCGTGGTGCCAACCCCGCAGGGCTGAGCACAACGAAAGGCCCGCCGGCGCAACGTCGGCGGGCCTTTCGCGATCGGTTACTTCTCGATGCCCTCGAAGGCGAACAGGCCGTTCCAGGCCAGCTCGGCCTTCTTCACCCTGTCCGAACGGCCCGCCGCGGCGGCGTAATCGAACATCGGGATGTCGGCCATGTCCTTGAAGAGCAAGGCCTGCGCCTGGCCGATGATTTTGTACGACTCGTCCAGGTTGGGCGCCGCCAGCGCGGCGTTCAGCAGCTTGTCGAAGTCCAGATTCTTGTACTTGACGTCGTTGCCGTCGGAGAAGCTGTAGTACTGCGAGCTCAGGAACTGCAGCATGGTCGGGTAGTCGCCCTGCCAGCCGTAGCGGAACGCGGTGCCGATGGTGCCTGCGTTGATCGAGTCACGGATGTTCTTGAACGTCGGGTACGGCGTGCCGACGGCCTCGATACCGAGGGTGTTCTTGATGCTGTTCGCCGTGGCCTCGACCCAGCCCTGGTGGCCGCCGTCGGAGTTGTAGGCGATCTCGTAGCGGCCCGACCACGGGGCGATGGCGTTGGCCTGGGCCCACACCTTCTTGGCCTCTTCCGGGTTGTACTTCAGCACCTCGTTGCCGGGCACGTTCGGGTTGAACCCGGGCAGGGTACGCGCGGTGAAGTCGAGCGAGGGCACGCGGGTGCCGTGGAAGATGCTCTCGCAGATCTGCTCTCGGTTGATCGCCATGGAGAGCGCCTTGCGACGCAGCACGCCCTCTTCGCCGCCGAAGTGGGGGGCGGTGGACTGGATGCCGACGGCCGCCTTGTACGCGATCGGCTTGTTGATGGCGCGATCGCCGAGGTCCTTCTTGTAGGTGCCCATCGCGCTGTCGGGAATGACATCGAGGGTGTCGAGATTGCCCGCCTGCAGATCGGCGTATGCCGTGTCGAAGGACTGGTACATCACGAACCGCAGGCCCTTGTTCTTAGGCGCGCGGCCACCCTTGTAGTCCGGGTTGGGCACCAGGTCGATCTTGACGTTGTGCTCCCACGCGCCGTTGCGCGCGAACTTGTAGGGGCCGTTGCCGATCGGGTTCTCCCCGAATGCCTTGATGTCCTTGAACGCGGCGTCGGGCAGCGGGTAGAACGGCGCGTAGCCGAGTTCGGTCTCGAAGTCGATCGAGGGCTGCTTCAGCGCCACGGTGAAGGTGTGATCGTCGAGCACCTTGAGCCCCGACATCGTCTGTGCCTTGGCGTCTTTCGCCGACACCTCGTCGAACCCGACGATCGGGGCGAACACGTAACTCTGCAGCTGAGCGTTGGTTCCGAGGGCGCCGTAGTTCCACGCGTCGACGAACGACTTCGCCGTCACCGCGCTGCCGTCGGAGAACTTCCAGTCCGGCTTGATGGTGATCTTGTAATTCTGCCGGTCGGTGGTCTCGATCTTCTGCGCCAGCTCGTCGTGCGCGACACCGCTGGCGTCGTAGTACTTCAAGCCCGCGAACAGCCGGTCGACCACCCGCCCGCCCATGTTCTCGTTGGTGTTGGTGGGCACCAACGGGTTCTGCGGCTCACCGGCATTGGTCGTGACGAGGTCGGCGTCGCCGCTGCCATCGTCCGACGAGCATGCGGTCAGCCCCAGGCTTGTGGCCATGAGTGCTGCCGCGAGCAGCGCACCAGCTCTTGTGAATCTCACGCGTTCTCCCGATTTCGAACGGGTCACCGGGAACCACCGGGACGCGAACGATCTCACCGCGCCCCAACCCGATCACCTTGGAATGTCCTCGGACAGTAACCATTCCGAGACCACTTGTCATGAGATCCACCGATGATCGGACCGAGGCCCGGTCGCCGCGCGCGACAACCGGTCAGGCGCGACTCTCGAGTGACTCCTTGACCTTCGCGATGGCGAAGCCCCACGCCTGGTCGAAGGTCGGCTTCGGGGGGATCGAGATCTCGTCGGGATTGGTGACGACATCGAGGAGCACCGGCCTGCGTTGCGCGAAAGCGTCCGCGACCGCCTTGTCCAGATCTTCGGGATCGGTCACTCGGCGCGATTCCAGGCCCATCGCGGCCGCGACGGCGGCCAGATCCGGATTGTCGAGCACGGTGCCGAACTCGGGCAGACCACCCTCCTCCTGCTCGAGCTTGACCATGCCGAGGCGCCCGTTGTTGAACACCACCAGCGTGACCGGCAGCTCGTAGGTGACCGCCGTGCGCAGGTCGCCGAGCAGCATCATCAGCCCACCGTCGCCACAGAACGCGACGACCTGGCGTTCGCGGTCGAGGATCTGCGCGCCGAGCGCCTGCGGCATAGCGTTGGCCATCGATCCGAAGTTGTAGGAGCCGATCAACCGCCGGGAGCCGCGCAGGCTGAGGAACCGGGACAGCCACACCGTGGACATGCCGGTGTCCGAGGTGAAGATCGCGTCGTCGGCGGCGTGCGTGTTCACCGCCGCGGCCACCGCCTCCGGGCGGATCAGCTGGTCCGGGTTGTCCAGGTGCTTGCGGATGCGGCCGAGCAGTTTGCGGTCGTGCTTGGGTTCGGCCAGGCGCTGCTGGAGTTCGGACCAGCGATGATATTCCGATTGCGCCTTCTTCAGGTGCTTGTCGGACGACTTGGTGTCCAGCTTCAGCAGGAGTTCGCGCAGCGAGGGGCCGGTGTGGCCGACCAGCGCGACATCCACCGGCGTGCGGCGGCCGATGTGGTCGAGCCGTGCGTCGAGTTGGATGACGGTCTTGCCGGTGGGATACCAGTCGCGGTACGGGAAGTCGGTGCCGACCATGAACAGCACGTCGCAGTCCTCGAGCGCCGCATTCGCGGCCGGGTTACCGATCAATCCGGTTTGGCCGACCGCGTACGGGTTGTCGTGCTCGAGGCCCTCCTTCGCCTTGATGGTGAGCACCATCGGCGCCGAGAGCTGTTCGGCGAGCCGCAACACCTCGTCGCGCGCTTCCCTAGCCCCGATGCCGACGAGCAAGGTGACCTTGGCCGCCTTGTTGAGGGTCTCCGCGGCCTGCACGATCTCGGTCACGCCGGGCACGATTGTGCGGTCACGCGCGACGAACCGCGGGCGCACGTCGGTGTCCAGCTTCAGGCCGCCGATGTCACCCGGAATGGTCAGCACGGACACGCCCTGGCGTGACACCGCCGCGTTCACGGCCTGTTCGAGCAGCCTCGGCATTTGCGCGGCGCTGGTTACCGTTGCCGTGAACTCGGAGACGTCGCGGAAGACCGCGTCGTTGTCGACCTCCTGGAAGTACTCGCTGCCCATCTCGGAGGTCGGCACCTGACCGCAGATGGCCAGCACCGGCGCATGTGATTTCTTGGCGTCGTAGAGACCGCCCAGCAGATGGATCGAACCGGGGCCGACGGTGCCCGCGCACACGCCGATGGTGCCGGTGAGCTGGGCTTGCGCACCAGCAGCATAGGCAGCCACCTCTTCGTGTCGCACGCCGATCCATTCGATCCGATCCTCGCGACGGATCGCGTCGGTGATCGGATTGAGCGCGTCGCCGACGACACCCCAGATATGGGTGACGCCTTCATCGGCGAGCGCGGTGACGATCATTTCCGCAACCGTGGTCATAGTCGACTCCTCCGCGTTATAGACGGTGCTGCTGGGCGGCCGCTGTCATCGAGACACTCGCCGACCGGTGACCAGACCCACCAGGAACAACAGAATTACCGCGCCGGCGATACAGGTGAAGAAGCTGAACCACAGCCCGCCACCCTCGACATCGACGCCGAACAACTTGAGCAAGAATCCGCCGAGCAGGCCGCCGACAATGCCTACGACAATATTCAACAGGATGCCCTGCTGGGCGTCCGTCTTCATGATCTTGCTGGCGATCCATCCGGCAAGACCGCCGATGATGATCCATCCGATAATCCCGAGACCCAGCATGATGTCCTCCTGTTGGTCGTTGGCACGCCGGAAAACGCGCGCTGCGCCGGTCATACCCCCGGACGAGCGGTCCACACAGGGCGGCGAGTTTCACCACATCGAGACGCGCTGACCGTTTGCTCGAGTCGCCGCCGGGTAGCCGGGAGCCATGACCGACTCCCGTCCCCGCGGCAGAGTCCGTACTACGCACGCCGACCGGCCCGAAGGCGCCGCGCTCGGGGCTGCCGTCACGCGGATTCTGGTTGTCGTCCCGGTACGCAACGAGCAGCGACTACTGCCCGCCTGCCTCGCGGCGTTGGCACGGGCGGCCGGGCGCGTCGACGTTCCGGTCCGGGTCCAACTCGTGCTCGACGCGTGCACCGACGATTCCGCGCTCGTGCCCACCGCGAACGTCGAGGTGATGGCGGTCGACGAACGCAATGTCGGCGCCGCTCGCGCGCTGGGCTTCGCGCATGCGGGGGCGACCTGTTCGGCCGAGACCTGGTTCGCGACAACCGATGCCGATTCCGAAGTCGATGAGCTGTGGCTGCGCAGCCAGCTCGAGTACGCGCACACCGGAAGCGATGTGGTTGCCGGAATCGTCGGCGTGCGCAGCTGGGCGGACCATGCCGCCGAGACCCGGCGGAGGTACGAGCAGCAGTACCGCACGGCCGGCGCACATCGGCACGTGCACGGCGCGAATCTCGGCTTCCGGGCCGACGCCTATTGGCGGGTCGGCGGCTTCCGGCACCTCCGGACCGGCGAGGACGTCGACCTGGTGACCCGGATGGTGGCGAGCGGGGCACCGGTCGGGTGGGCCGAGGACGTGCTCGTCACCACCTCGGCGCGCCGCGTTGGCCGGGCACCGCAAGGGTTCGCTGCCCATTTGCGGAGAATCGAGAGTACGTATCGCGCCGAGAGCAGGAGTGCCTGATGCCGCCGACCGAGGTCCTCGCCGGCGCGCCGAGCGCACTGGCGAGCGCACTGCGGCGGCTCGCGGAGGCCGGTCGGCTCGAGCTGCCCTATCCCGGATCCGGCCGCACCATCGAGCGCTGGCGCTCGCTCGCCGATCTCACGTTCGGCAACGTGGTGGTCGGGCGGATGGTGGAGGCGCATGCCGACGCCGAGGCGATCCTGGCCGAGCTCGACGGTGCCGCCGTGCAGCGCGGGCAGATCTGGGGAGTGTGGGCCGCCGAGCCGCCTAAGCCGGTGCTGCAAGCGCGATTCGGCTCGGGCGGCTGGACCCTGGAGGGGCGCAAGCCGTGGTGTTCCGGTGCGTCGATCTGCACCCATGCCCTGGTCACCGCGCGGGCCGGAGACGCGCGCAGGCTGTTCGCCGTCAATCTCGGCCAGTCGTCGGTCCGCGCGGTGCCGGGCACCTGGCACGCCGTGGGAATGCAGGAATCCGACTCCGGCGCAGTGGATTTCATGAACGCCGCGGCCGAGCCCGTCGGTGGCCCCGGCGCGTACCTGTCGCGGCCCGGCTTCTGGCACGGCGCCATCGGCGTTGCCGCCTGCTGGTACGGCGGCGCCTGTGCCGTCGCACGTACCCTGCATGATCGCGCCACCGACGCGCACGCGCTGGCCCACCTCGGCGCGGTCATGAGCGGATTGCACGCCGCCGCACTGTGTTTGACCGACGCCGCGGGCCAGATCGACGCCGACCCCACCGACCGTTCCGGCATGGCGCGCATCCGCGCCAGGGCGGTGCGGGTGGTGGTCGAGGACGCGGCGACGGCGACCATCGACCGGGTCGGGCGCGCGCTGGGCGCCGGTCCCCTGTGCGCCGACGCCGAGCACGCGCGACGCGTCGCCGACCTCACCGTCTACCTCCGCCAGAGTCATGCGGAGCGGGATCTGGCCGATCTCGGCCGTGACTACGCGGAAAAGGAGTTCTCATGGTTGCCGAACCGCTGATCGATCTTGCCGCCCGGGGCACTCCCGAGCGCACCTGGAGCCGGTGGCGTAACCGTCGCCCGGAACTGTCCCTCACCGGATGGCGGCATTTGATCGTCGTCGCGCCGCACCCCGACGACGAGGTGCTCGCCGTCGGCGGCCTCGTCGCGCTGGCCCGCTCGCACGATCTGCCGGTCACCGTCGTCACGGTGACCGACGGCGAAGCGTCGCACCCCGGCTCGCCCACCTGCTCGCCGACCGAACTCGCCGAGCTGCGGGTGGCGGAATCTCGCCGTGCCGCTACGGAATTGGGTGTCGCGCCGCCCATCCGGCTCGGCATCGGCGACGGCCGGGTCGCCGCGGCCGAGGAGGCGGTCACCGAGGCGCTGTCCGGCATCCTCGGCGACTGTGGCCACGCGGGCGCATGGTGCGCGACGACCTGGCGGCGCGACGGGCACCCCGACCACGAGGCCGTCGGCCGGGCCGCCGCCGCGGCAGTCGCGGGCACCGCGACCCGGCTGCTGGAGTTCCCGGTCTGGATGTGGCACTGGGCCACTCCCGAACATCCGGTGGTCCCCGCCAGCCGGGCCAGAACGCTGACCCTGCCCGCGCCGGCGGTCGACGCCAAGCTACGCGCCCTCTCGCAATTCCACAGCCAGATCCTGCCGATGTCGGCGGATCCCGCCGACCAGCCGATCTTGCCGCCGTACGTGCTGGACCGGTTCACCGGCAACACGGAAACGTTCTTCGTATGAGCGAGACCGGTTTGGCCGCAAACTATTTCGAGGACATGTACGCCAGCGATCCGGACCCGTGGGGCTTCACCACCCGCTGGTACGAGCAACGCAAGCGCGCACTCACCATGGCCGCACTGCCGAAGCCGCGCTACCGTAGCGCCTTCGAGCCCGGCTGCTCGATCGGCACCCTCTCCGCGGAACTCACCGACCGATGCGATCGCCTGGTCTGCACCGACATCGCGGCCCAGGCCCTCGATTCGGCGGGCCAGCGCATCGACCGACTACCCGAATCAGCACGCGGCGCGGTCGAATTCCGCCGCTGGGCGCTCGGCGAACCATGGCCCGACGAACATTTCGACCTGATCGTGCTCAGCGAAGTCGCCTACTATCTCGACTCCGTAAGCCTGCGCACCGCTTTCGGCCACGCCGTCGAACACCTCGAACGCAACGGCACCCTGGTCTGCGTGCACTGGCGCCGGAAAGTTCCCGAATACCCGCTGTCCGGCGACCACGTGCACGCCATCGCCCGAACCACCCAGGGCTTGACGTCGCTGGCCGGCTATCACGACGAAGACATGCTGCTCGACGTCTTCACCTCGGGCGACCCGATCTCCGTCGCGAAGACCGAGCACATCGAGTGAGCCGCTACCTCAGCCTGCGCTAGGCCATCGCGAAGCGGAGCAGCGCCTGCTTGTCGCCCTGCTTGATCTTGCCCTTGCGGTTCAGCACTTCCAGCTGCCACGCGGAGCCGGAGCGGAAGGCGCGGGCGACGGCATTGGCGTTGTCCGCGCCGAGCAGCGACGGCCAGATGTCGGCGACCTGCTGGCTGCTGCCGCCGCTCGCGTCGTAGACCTTGAAACTGATGTTGTTGGCTTTTTCGAACGAGCTGCCCTTCTTGAAGGCGGCCGCGACGAAAACGATGGCGTCGATGCCGCCCGGCACGTCCGAGAACGTCACCGAGACGGTCTCGTCGTCGCCTGCGGCTGCGCCGGTCTGCTCGTCGCCGCTGTGCAGCACGGAGCCGTTGCCCAGCGGGTCGAGGGAGTCGAGTCCGGCGAAGCGGACCGGCTCGGCGCCCTGCATGAGGATGGCGATCAGGTCCAGGTCGACGCCCTTCTTGCGGCGTGCCCAGCCGAGTGCCCCGCCGCTGGTCCCCGCCGAAGGATCCCAGCTCACCCCGACACTCAGCTTGGTGACGCCGGCGAGATCCGCGGCGCCGTCTTCTTTCTTGAGCGTGATCATGGGTTCAGATTAGCGGGCGTTTCGTAACTCCAAGCGCCAGAAAGATTCTCATGCGGGCGATCGACGAGCAGCACCTCGATACCGCGAAACATATTGATAGCTAATGGCTCTCGATACTGATCAGGCGCTGGAATTGGCCTTCGACAGCAGCCGGTGTAATTGCCGCTGCTCCCTGGCCGACAGTCGGCGCAGCGGCAGATGCTGGGTCATCGCGTCGACCAACTTCTCGCGCTGGGCAAAGCCCGCGGCGGTGAGGGCGACCACTTTCACCCGCTTGTCGTCCGGTCCGGGCAATCGCTCGACGGTGCCGCGCTTCTCCAGCTTGTCGATGATGAAGGTGACCGTCGACGGGTCGCTGCAGGTGCGGCGGGCGAGCTCGGACATCGATGGCAGCGCGGCCATCGGGGTGAGGTGCCAGAGCACGTTCGCAGACGGCACGGTGAGATCCAATTCACGCAGGACGCTCACAAGCGCGGCGCCGAGCTGGTCGGATACCGTGCGGAGCTCGGCGAGCAGGCGATAACCCAGGTCCGCTTCAGGCAGGTCCGCTGTCACGGACGACAGTGTAGCCAGCTACTTGCAGTCTCCTATCAAGTTACTTTGACACTCAAATCTTGACGCGGTGATTTCGGCCGTTTTATCGCGCGTACCGCGGCCGAAGATCGCCTGTCGTCTCGGCGTGCCGCAGTCGCGGGTCGTCAATCACCTTGGCCGACTGGCTATTTACAAAAGGGGCCGTTGCGAGGTTCGGTGAGGCATGGCTGATCCGCTCAACGAACAGGACGTCGCGGCGCAGGCGCTGGCATTGGTACACCAGGCGGCGGGACCGTATCTGGATAGCCTGCCGGAGCGACTCGTGCACGACGCCACCCACGACCCCCTCATCGACGACCTCGGCGGGCCACTGCCCGAGCACGGCGGCGGCGCGCTGGCGGCGATCGAGGAGTTGCTCGCGGTCGGCACCCGGGCGGCGGTACACACCGCCGGGCCGCGTTTCTTCCATCTCGTGGTAGGCGGCGCGACCCCGGCGGCGCTGGCCGGTGACTGGGCAACCGCACTGCTGGACCAGAACTCGGGGCTGTGGGTCACCTCGCCGCTGGCGTCGCGCACCGAGACCGTCGTGCTCGGCTGGCTCAAGGACCTGTTCGGCCTGCCGCAGGAATTCGGCGGGGTGCTCACCCCGAGTGCCACCTTCGCGAACCTGACCGGGCTGGCGGCGGCCCGCTACTGGTGGGCCGAAAAACACGGGGTGGATGTGGTCGCCGACGGCTTGGCGGGGCTGCCGCGGCTGCCGGTGCTGACGAGTGGATACGTGCACGCCAGCACGCGCAAGGCGCTGCAGATTCTCGGCTGTGGCCGAGATACGTTGCGCGCCTTCGTCCGCGACGACGCCGGGCGGATCGATCTGGCGGCGCTGGAGCGAGCGCTCGTCGAGCTCGACGGCGCGCCCGCGGTGATCGTCGGCAACCTCGGGGAGGTGAATACCGGCGACTCCGATCCCATCGACGACCTCGCCGATCTGGCCGAGCACTACCGGGCGTGGCTGCACGTCGACGGCGCGTTCGGACTGTTCGCGGCGCTCTCGCCGCGCACGGCGCATCTTGCCCGCGGCGTCGAGCGAGCCGACTCGGTCACGGCCGACGGCCACAAGTGGCTGAATGTGCCTCAGGAGAGCGGGTTTTCGTTTATCAAAGACAACTCGCTGCTAGGCAAGACATTCGGTGGCTGGGGCGCGGCCTACCTGCCGACGCTCGACGACGACCAGATCAGTTACAACATGCACGGCCCCGAATCCTCCCGCCGTGCAAGAGCATTCCCGATCTGGGCGACCTTGCGAGCCTACGGCCGCAACGGTTACCGAGAAATGGTGGAACGCCATCTCGATGTCGCCGCCCACCTCGGCCGAGTCGTCGACGACGCAGCAGATTTCGAACTCCTTGCTCCGGCGCAGCTGTGCGTCACCTGTTTCCGCTACCGCCCACCGGGGGTGCCCGAATCCGAACTGGACGCCCTCAACGCCCGCCTCGGCGCGGCCATCCTCGACGACGGCCGCGTCTACGTCGGCACCACCACCTACCGAGGCATGACAGCTTTGCGACCAACCTTCGTGAACTGGCGTATCACCGAACCCGAAGCGGATCTGCTGGTCCAGGTGATCCGAGAGATCGGACCGGAGCTTTAGCGACGACAAGCCGCAGCTTCGGAACCCGCTCACCGGTGGCAGGTCAGGTCGTCGAACGCCTTGTTCAATTCGTCGAGACTGACTGCGGCATAAAAGCTTCCGCCGGTGAGGCGAGAAATCTCGCGCAATGAGTCCTGATCCACCGATACGGATACGCGGCTGCTCGGACGACCAGGATTGGGGAGGTCGACCACGCCGTGGTCCGTGCCCAGCGCGATGGACGAAATGTGCACGTTGGCGCGGTTGGCTTCGCGGGCCGCCGTATAAGCGCCACGCGGGTCGTCCAGGCTTTCTGGAACCGTCTGTTTGCCGTCCGAAAGCAACACGATCCGCGCTGGCCGGGCGGGCGGGCCAGCGGCGGGCAGGTTCCGGATCGATGACAAGGCCGTGAAGATGCCCGCGCCCGTGCCCGTGCGCTCATTCATCTCGAGGTGGTCGAGCCCGGCCTTGAAGATATCGCGGTCCGTGGTCGGCGCCACCAACTCCGTTGTCGTGCCCGCGAATTCGACCAATCCGAGCCGGGTCTCCTTCGGCAGCCGGTCCGCGAAGGATTTGCTCGCCTGCCGGGCGGCCGTGAGCCGGTCCGGTGTCACGTCCGTCGCCTGCATCGACGCCGACACGTCGAACAAGAGCACCATGGCGGCATCGCAGCCGCTGTCCAGTCCCGGGATGGGTCGGGCCTCGCCCGGATCGACGCGTGCGCAGGCCGAAAGCGCCACCAGGACGGCGAGTGCCACCCACCCCACCCCGTCCGGCAGCTCGTTGCCGAAGATCGCGAACCGCCGTCTTCGCCCGCTCGATGAGCAGGCGCTACCAGTCGACGACACCGATCCTCGAGTCACCGCATGAGTCCGGCTCATGTCCGTAAGTCATTGCACCGCCCTCCTTTTCGAGGGATTATCGACACTCTGCTGCGCAATCTACCGGACCGTCGACGCAACGTCGAGACACCGGAAACCGGGCTATGACAGGAACCGCAGAGTCGAGTGTGCACCGCTTCGGAGGGCCTCGGTGTGCGCGTCGACGTTGATGGCGTCGCTCAAGGTCGAGCCGGAATTCAAGGTCGCGACGACCCGGGCCTCGGCCGCCTTGATGGCCGCGGCGGCGTCGAGCAGCGCCTCGACCCGGTCGGGCTCGACAACGATCATGCCTTCTTCGTCAGCGAGAATCAGCTCACCGGGAGCCACCGACACGCCACCGCAGCTCACCGGGACCTGGAGTTCACCGAGCTGGGATGTGGTCCCCGCCATGGGAGTGACGTATCGGCTGTAAATCGGCAGTCCACAACCACGGACGTACCCGATGTCACGATACCCACCGTCGACGATGATCCCGCCGAGCCGCCGGACAACCGCGCCGCGGGCGAACATCTCTCCGGCAAAGGCGATTTCGCTCCCCCCGCCGTCTACGACGATCACGTCGCCGGGTGCCGCGGACTCGATCGCCCGCAACACACCGAAGAAGTCCCCCCGGCACCGCACCGTGAACGCGGGCCCTGCCACCCGCACCTCAGCCGACCGCGCCCGAATCCCGCTGTCCATCACCCGAATCGACTTGCCGGCATCGCAAAGCGCGGTCGTGTCGACAGAGCGAAACTTCGCGACAAGCTGATCGGCCAGCATCGGCGCCGCCCCCTTCAAGGCTCGGAGTGTGCAGTCCACCCGACCTTAACTTTCCACACCCGACACCCGCTGCCGGACACACCCGGCGGCGATGTCTTCGGTGCCAAGAGAATTCGGGTTTCCTGGTCGTCGCATGCAATGCTTGATCACCAAGAATTCCGAAGTTATCGGCCGCGCTCGGAGCGCGCGCCTTTTACCGCACGCATAGGCCGATCGGAGCATATTTTCCGCCGTCACCGTATTTGTCGGCAGGACCGGGCCAACAATTAACGGACTGCCAATTGTTCTGGAAGCTGGGCGTTGACGTCGATTCCGCCCATCGTTGAAGTGAGCCTCCACACCCGACCGTCAACTTGTATTTTTTGCCCTGGGTGTTGAAATTCCAGCCCTGTCGACTACCACGCCCCGACCGGTTTGCCCAGCCGCTGTTACCACCCTTGACCTCCACCCATACGCCGACGACATTAGCGCCGTCAACGCACGTCGCACTGCCAGAGTTCGCCGCGTTTGCTTGACCCGGCGCTGCCAGCGCGAGCCCTATTCCCATCGCTACAGTTGCGGACACTGCATATTTTGACCTACCCACGAGTCGCCTTTCGATTGACGTATAAGCGTCAAAAAGGACGGTATCCGGCAGCTATCTCGCCGACAATCCGCTGTTCGACTGACACCGTGGATCGACAAACTCCGGACAAAGAATCCCACTATGACTCACCGAGAGCTCCGAAGTATCAGTCGATCGGCGTACAGACCTGCAACAGTGCGCTGCGTACGGTCATATTGCGTGGCAAAAGCTATCGCCACCAGCACGTATGAAGGAGTCCCCGCCATGCCCAGTCAATCCCACGATCCCAACCAAAGTGCCCGGACGATCGGCAAACTCGCCTTCTGGGTACCCCTCGGCGTCGTGCTCGGCATCCTGGCCGGCCTGCCCATCGGAGGCATCCTCGCCGCCATTTTCGGCCCCGCCAGCCTCGTCCCGATGGTCGTCGTATGCGCCATCATCGGCGGCCTCGGCGGTGTCAAGTACACGACCGACCACCTCGGCCGTTGAGCCACATAGCCGCGAGCAAGTCCCGAAGGCCGCAATTCTTCGCGTTGGCTAGGAACGATTTTCGGGCGCGAGGCCGTGCCGGCACTCGCTCACGGACGGGAAAAGACGGCGCGCAGAAGTGGGGGGCTTCCTGGTAGGAATTCGACCTTTATTGCGGGGTCGGCGGCGGCTGCGAGGGCGGTTAGCGCTTGCGGGCGGTAGGCGCGGAGCATGCTGATGATGGCGTCGTGTAGGAACGGCAGGATGGTCAACGGGCCCTTGCGCAGCGCGCCCGGCGCCGCGATGAGAACGCCGAGCGCAGGGATCAGTGGGAGTACCGGCGTTGGTAGGCGGGCTAGGTCGATCACCAGAAATTTCGTGCCGATGCGGGTGGCTTCGGCGATGGCGCGCGACGCGCGTGCAGGGCGTAGATGGTGAAAAGACATAGCGAAAACAACTAGGTCATAGCTGTTGTCGGGTGCGTCGATGGCGGTGGCGTCGACTACCCGGGTAGTCGCGCGTTGTCGCGTGCCGAGATAGCCCTCGATGTTGGCGACCGAGGTGGGGTCCAGGTCGGTGACGGTCACCGTGGCGGTCGGGTGCAATTCGAGGATCTTCGCCGACAGTTTCCCATGTCCCGCACCGAGTTCCAGAATCCGCGGGCTGTCGATGCCGGCAACCGATGCCAGTGCCGTGCGGGCATTGTCCTCGTGCCAGTCCTGCCGGTCGAGCTCGCTGATGACCACCTGCTTGATGCGATCCGACACATCGTAGCGATCGATGTACTCCAGCACATTGGTCTGCATCCGCCGATCGAGCCATGAGGCATTCGGGCCGCCGCGCGGCATCGTCTCGATGTCGACGACACATGATTGCTGCTCACTCATGACGTACCGAAATCCCTCACTCGCCGATGTTTTCACGGTACCGGGCGCAGCCGTCCGGGCCGAGCTAGCGACGGTTACCCGCGATCGGAACTCCGGTGCGTTCGGCCTGAGCAAGCGACGCAGGCGAGTCGGTGCTGTGCGCGGCGGTTTGCGGTATGGCGGGCGGCATTTCGGCTGTCGGCGGGGGTTGGTAGTCGGCGAGGATTGCGGTGCCCCACACGTAGGGGTCTGCCTGGGCACTGCCGAAAGGCGACCAAGCCAGACGGGTTTGGCCGGTCTCGTCGTCGGTGTCGGAGTCGTAGACGAGGATGTTCATCGCGAACCTGGCGGGATCGACCGGTGCGGGCAGCGCGGTGAGCGGGATCTTCACCTCGACCGAGTAACCGCGGTACGGCTCAGTGACGATCGCGGCAACCTGCATCCCCGGTGGCGTCGCGCCCTGATGATTGTCGGCGTCTCGCTCGGCCGCCGGACCGTTTCGGGTGTACGGCAGGATGCCGGTTTTGAAAGTGGTTGAGGTGTCGTCGGAGTCGCCGCGGGGATCGATCGCGATCTCGACCGAGTCTGTGCGCCAATGCCTTTTGATGTCATCGGCCGACAGCTCGGCGCCCTTTCGATCGTCGGTCACGTTGACCAACACGTACAGGTCGTCGTCGTGCCTGGCGAGCTTCGCCGTCGCCGCGCAACTGCCGCCACCTTGCCAAACCGCAAGCGGCAGTTCAGGTCCCGGGTACTCCCCTGGCCCCTCGGTACCGTTCAAGGCCGGCGCGGTCGCAACGGCCGGGATCGTAGTGGTCGGGTTCGGCGGGTAGTCGGGCTGGACGCGGTTGGCCAACCACGGCAACCCGGTTCGGTCGGCCCAGTCAGCGAACTCGGCATACAGCGGCTTCAGTCCAACTTGCCGGTGGACTGGCACCTCGACGTACCGGCCGTCCTCCGCCAGCACGGTGAACCAGTCGGAGTCGAGCTGCTGCGGATCCGTCGGTACCTGAGCGGGTTTCGCGGCGAAACCCTGTGTCAGATATAGCCGAGCCGCGTCACGCTCCACCTGCGCCCAGGTCGCGTTGTGCTGGCGCGAGCGAACTCCGGACCACACACCCATGACCGGCAACCCGGAGGTCGGATCGGTGCGCCGTTGTCCGGATGCGTCCGGTCCGAGCAACGAGTCGAAGCCATAGTTCTGGGCAAGGAGCCTGGTGGGATGCCACGGCGTCAGCCCCTCGTCGGTGATCTGCTCGGGGTATGCGTCCGGATCGCCCGCCAGCCGGAACGCCTCGATCCCGAGGCGCGCCGAAAGCTGATGTCCACCATGCTGATTGAACGGCCGAGGATCCATCACAACGATCGTGTGCGGAGTGGTCATGCGGACCAGTCGCACCAGCCTTGCCATGGTGTCCCGCTCGCCCCAGATCCGCGCGGTCAGCGGCGCGGAAAGGGTGTACCAGAAGTCCAGCTTGTCGAGATAGTAAATGTTCTCGATCCCAGCGAGGGCGGTCGCCCTACGTTCTTCGGTCTCGCGAATCAACCCCAGCTCAGGCCCCTCCTCCAGCCCCACAGCATTACCGCCACCCTCGCCACGCGTGATGGTGACGACGCCGGTGGTCCACCCCAGATCCTCATGCCACTGCCCGAAGGTGGACAGGTTGCTCGCCTCATCGTCCGGATGCGCGCCGACGAACAACACATCCGTATGAGCCGGATCCCCCGCCCCGTCCCGCCGCTTGCTGCCCGAAGAACAATCCGCCAGCACCAAGGTTGCGGCCAAGGCCGAGGCTAGAACAGCACGGCGGCTCAGTACCGTCTCAAACCCCGCCATCCCAACCTCCAGTCGCTGCCCATTCTGTCGCCCGTCGAATCACAACACATCGGCAGTCGCGCTCTGCACCCGCCAGCAACCTGTAAGAGAACAGCGTGTCCATCGCGCAGCGTGCACTCCCTGACGGCGGGGCGCGCGAATCGAACATGGCGGGTCGGACCAATCCGGATACTTCCCGGCTCCGAAGAAGTTGCATTGTCACTATCAGGTGGAACTAGCGCGAGCTTCCCGTGCGGTCCATCAGCCTGTGGCACAACGAATCCGACAGAAGGGTATCTATGAAGCATTCCATGTTCGGTTCGGCCGTTGTCGCCGCTGGGGCCACGGTGCTCGTCGGCATGGCCGCCGTCGCACACGCCGCACCGCCGTCTGACCGTGAACCCACAGCGTCGATAGGTGAGAGTGTCGAGTTGGCCGATTCCGGTCTCGAGGTCACAGTGCACTATTCGTGCCAGCGGGCCGAGGTCAACGGCCTTGTCCTCCTCGTCGAGCAGACGTCCGGCGGCGAGAAGGTCGTCGGCGGAGCCGAGGCGGAGGCCGAGTGTGACGGAAGCGATCAAACCAAGAAATTCACCATCGCTTCGAGCAAGGGCGGCAAATTCCGATCCGGAGAGGTTGAGGTGACCTTGGAAATGGACGGCGAGGACGCTGCGGTGATCACAGAAAAGCGCACGATCAAATGAAATCGATACAGTCTATCGAGGCACACTCGCACGGAAGGCGTCGAACAATCAAACGAGCAATGGGATCGCTGTCGCTGGTGATATCGCTGGTCACCGTCGGGTGCATCGGTGCCGCGACCGCTGACGCCAAAGACACCGAGGAGTGCGGAACGCACGCCGAGGAATACTTCGGTACGTGGAAGGGGCGGCTTCAGCGGTCCTCTTCCGTCGATTGGAAGATCACCCTTTATCCGCCCCAGAAGGTCGACGGTGAACGCGACGCCCCCTACAATTTCGACGATACTTTCACCGGGGAGTACACCATTCGTCCGGATCAGCGAGACAAACTCGAGGTGAAGCTGACGTCGAAGAAGTCATTCCCGCAGACAATGCGGCTCGAGCCGATCTGCCCTGCCGGATCCACCAGGCCGGACAGCCTGCGCCACCATTATCAGTACGGCGGCGCCACCCAGTTCAAGGACGACAAGGGCAACACCGTACACGACTGGGTCGACAACTACTCCGACCTGAAAGTGCAGCAGTCCTGATCCGCACGACCCGCTGTTCGGGCGTCGGCGCCACTCCCAGTTAGCCACGGGATCGCCGACATTCGCTCTGCCCCACCCGATTTCGGACAGCAAGCCCGTGCGGCCGTCTATTCCATGCATCAGACGGCCGCTCGTCCGGCGTTGCCTTGTGAAACCGACCGGCGGTGCCGATAGTGCGCACAGCGCGCGCGACAACTCCGCGTGAACGAAGGTCGGCAAACCCCGAAACCGAAATTGCGGCTGGCGGAACAGGGTTGGCCGGGGCGGGCGCGACCCAAATTCCCTAGGTGTCGCCTCCGACGGCGGCATGGTCGGGCTGTCGGTGGAAGGCGCGCGTCATCATGTGCATGTGCCGGGGGTGACCGATGCGGCGGCCACATAACGGGTAGCCACGGCGGCAACGTCCCGCCCTGGGCGTGACGAGACCGAATGACCGCTCGACGCCAATAACGCAGGCTCGCCTCTTCTTGTCGTATGTCGCCCTGCTGTCCTTCGAGTAACTCGATCAGCTTCTGAAGCTTGACCCTTTGCCGTTTCCGGCTCGCGTGCGTCCTCGCTGCCGCTGCAAGGTGTGCCCAAAATGTGCCCACACAGCCCAACTTCGGGTAGCCAGAGCATGAAAAAGGCCCTTCACTTGCGGCGCAAGTGAAGGGCCCAACAGTGGACATGGCGGGAACTTACTCGAACCGGACCGACATACTGGAGAACTTCGCTGAGCTGCAACGATGCGTTGACATAAGCGACCGCGCAGGTGAAGCCATCACCATCGCGAACATCGGGCGGACCCAAGAAGCAGCTGGGACAGGCCGAAGCCGCTCAGATCGTTGCCAAGTACGAAGCCGGCGCCGCGATGGTTCAACTGAAGGTCGAGCACCATATGGCGAAGCGAACGGTGGCCAGGGTGCTAGGGGAAGCAGGGGTGACGATCCGACCGAGGGGTGGGCAGCGGCAACTGTGAACGGATCCGGGCGAAAGTCGCGTTCGGTACTTGACGCTCGAACGCCGGGCAGTCGCCGCACGGGCGTCTCCATCGCAGTAAGGCTACTGCTGGGCGAGCACTCGACCGAACTAATTCGCTTGCGCAATGGGGTGTACTTCACATAGGCATCAGCTATCAGCAGACGGGACGGATACGATGAAAGCCTGCGCCTTCTGCGGATCTACGGGCCCGCTGACTCGCGAGCATGTGTTGGGCCAGTGGCTATCCCGCATCGGCCTGAGCCTGGCGCCAGTCCCGCACGGTGCCGGGCGGTGGAACGGGCTCGTGCGCGACCTTGGGGCGCACCCACCGTTTCAGCAGAAGGTTCGGGACACATGCGGCCCGTGCAACAACGGCTGGATGAGCGATCTCGAGGATGAGGCCAAGCGCTGCCTGGCACCGTTCATGCTCGGTCGACCAGGCACGCTGGAGCCAGGCGATGCCGCTCCCATCGCGGCGTGGGTCCAGAAGACGGGGCTCACCGCAATGCTCGTCTCATCCGAAGGCGAGCGCGCCGATGGCTACGGAGTGCCTGTCACCGAGTACCACGCTCTGTACGAACTGGCCGCACAGAGTCGACCGCTTCCCGCCAGCCGCCTCTGGATGGGCCGCTACAGCGGCAGCCAGCGCTTCGCTGTCGACGTCACGCCGGTAGCGGTGCGAATCGACGGCATACCGGAAGCTGATGTCCCCCAGGGCTATACGACCACAATCGTGCTCGGTCAACTGATCCTGCACGGGATCCGGTTCACGACAACAGCTTTGGAAGTAGAGACCGCCACAGATTGGCAGCTTCCCCAGTTCTGGCCAACCACCGCACCAGTCGCCTGGCCCAGCGGTGATCCGATCGACGATATTGCGTTCCTAGACTTCGCCCGCGGCATGCATCTGCGTTCGACCGAACCGGATATCGCTGTGCGCCCATGGACCCCCGCCGTTGACCTGCCAAGAAGCGGCCTCTCCGACGGGATGATCGAGCTGCCCGCTCCGTGCGGCAAACACGTGGTGTACTACCCGGCAGCCTTGGCACACAACGCCTTCGTGCGCGGTGACATCTATGCGTTCCACTTGACCTGCGAATGTCCCCATTCATATCTCTGCCGAACGTTGTCGGACGGCACACACTTCAACGCAGAGAGCAAGACACCCGCTGATATCGAGGTGCTGTACGAACGACTCCCTGGCGAGAACCTGATGATTCGAGACCAGCACGGAGTCTTCGCGTACAAGAAGCTGGCCGCCCAACCACGAAATGCCAAGGAGTCGTAGGTGCCCCGTCCTGATCCCGATGCTATGGCGCAGTTCTGCACGGACCGTCTTCCGCACTTGCTCCATGAAGCCTGCAGTGTCGAGGTTGGCCACGCAGCGGCAATCGCCGTCGATATCTTGCAGCGCGCCAACGCTTTCGCCGCACTCGATAGGGACACCCAGCGGACTTTGAGTGCACCATTTCTCGAAGAAGTAGCGGCGTACGATCCGCCGGACGCATCAATGGAGCAGAGAGCGGCGGTAACCGTAGTGGTCCGCAACAGCCAGCTTGAGGTCGCCCACGCACACGGTCCAGTTGAATCTGGAGGTATCAAATTTCTGACGACCTACGCCTCCGCGCCACTGTCTCACCTTGTAGCAGCGCGCCGAAGTGACGGACAGCCACCGTCCGGGCCGAACCAGTTTCTTGGACTGACATCGGCCTACCCGCGTGCCGCAGCAGCGCTGTCGGCCGTCGCGCAGGCTATCGATGCTGGTGGCCGCGTCAGCTTCAGAGCGCCGGACGCGTCAGTGCCGGAACTACCGTCTGATGCGGAAGCGACTTACGTCCGGCGCGCCAAGCACGACGAACGCGTCGTTGTTCAGCCCAGTGGAAGGCCGAACTGTTCGCCAGACGCCCGAAGACAGCCAAACTCGTTGAGGATAAACAGCTTCGGGAATACGTTCAGCAACGCTTGGCCGGTCAGGTCGTCGACCCGAAAGGCAAGACCGTCGTCGGCCCGACGACGGGATCCTGGACCGGCCGGAACAAACCGCACCGCTCGGACCGGCAATGGGTCCAAGCCTGGAGCCCGGAGCAGATCTCTCAGCGCCTGAAAATCGACTTCCCTGACGACAAGTCCATGCGGATCAGCCACGAAGCCATCTACCAGTCCCTGTATATCGAGGGGCGCGGCGCACTCGATCGTGAACTGATCCTGACTCTGCGGACCGGGCGGTCGCTGCGTATGCCTCGGGCCCGGTCCAAACGTGCGGCCTGGGCGCATGTCACGCCCGACGTGCTGATCAGCAAGCGTCCCGCTGAAGCCGAGGATCGCGCTAACCCTGGCCACTGGGAGGGCGACCTCATCATCGGCACCGACCGCTCGGCGATCGGCACCCTTGTCGATCGGTCTACGCGATTCACGGTGCTGGTCCATCTGCCGCGCGAGGTCGGGTGGGGCAAGTCCGCGCCTGTCAAGAACGGCACCGCACTCAGCGGCTACGGGGCCTAGTCGATGAATAAGGCGCTGTCCACGGCGTTGAAGAAGGTCCCCGAACCTGCACTGAAGTCTCTGACCTGGGATCGAGGCAACGAGTTGTCGGCCCATGCGGCCTTTACCTCCAAGACCGGTGTCCCGGTCTTCTTCGCCGACCCGCACAGTCCCTGGCAGCGCGGAACCAACGAGAACACGAATGGCCTCCTGCGGCAGTACTTCCCGAAGGGAACAGATCTATCACGTTGGACCGCACGGGATCTCGCCGCAGTCGCGCATGCCCTCAATACGCGGCCGCGGAAGGTTCTCGGATGGCGCACACCCGCCGAAGCGATGGAGTGTCACCTACAATCGCTCCCACAGAAAAGCGTTGCGTCGACCAGTTGAATCCGCCCAATACACATCGGTTCGTTTCACCGAATCACTTGCTCTGCAAGGGCTCTCGGCGTCGATGGGCTCTGTTGGGGATGCCTATGACAATGCACTAGCGGAATCGATAATCGGCCTGTTCAAAACCGAGGTGGTCAACCGACATGGCCCGTTCAAGACCGTCACCGAGGTCGAATTCGCGGGTATGGAATGGGTCGACTGGTACAACAACGCCCGCTTGCACTCGCGGCTGGCGTACCTGACCCCGGCCGAGTACGAAGCCGCCTACTACGCTCAACAAGCACCACGCCGACCGGCGCTGGTCTGAAAACCGAAGCCGGTCCCTTACCCGTGGCGGTTCACCCAACAACAGCGACGACGTCGAGTCTGGACTCAGAAATCTCGAAGGACTGTCTGGTAGCCACCGCAAGATGGTGGAAGCTGTGCGACAGGCACTGCAGTAGGTCCGACGCACCGCGCCCGATGCCGAGATCATGCGGTAGCTTTCTGACCCGGAACAGTCGGCCCACCGACCCAGGCACCGTCGTCTGCGGGTTCGAGTAAGACCCGCCTTGTGCCTGCGGAGCGGACATGGCGGGAACTTACTCGAACCGGACCGACTTGCTGCAGAACTTCGCTGAGCTGCGCGAACGCCTCAGTGAAACCGGACCGCACAGGCCAAGTCCAACCCCGCCGAAACCATCCGGTGGAGCGAAGAAGCAGCTGGGCCAGCCGAGGTGGCCGAGATCATCGCCAAGTACACCGCAGGCGCATCGATGGCACAGCTGAAGGTGGAGCATCAGATGGCGAAACGGACTGTGGCGACGATCCTTCGGGGGGCCGGTGTCGAGGTTAGACGAAGAGGCGGGCAACGCAGCCGGTAGTGATGGCGGCACGCGAACACACCCATGTCACTTCCAGCTCAGTTCTTGCCCAGTACAGTGTGGTGGTTGAGGATTGGACTTGGGCTGTATCGGCCGCTATGCCGAACCACTCAACTCGGACATACCGACCGGTGAAATGCCGAACTACCGGCAGATCCCAGTCAGCCGCGCACAGCCGCAACCGAAAAATTTCCACCCACCCTCACACTGGCCCAGCGGGAACAGCAAGCCAAACTAGCTTGAACGCACAACGATCCCGATTATTCTCTCGTTCGACCCGTCATCGGCGAACAGCCGTGGATAATCGACGCCACGGAGATGGGGGGACCACCCTGTCCCTCACACGCTCAACCCATCAAGGCTGAAGGTGTCATGGAAAGGGGACTACATTTGTACACCACCATGGACGCATACGATCACTATTTGACGATGCAAGCAAATACGTCATTCTGGACTGAATACGCCCTTTATCGACCGCCGCAGGTGTCACAATCACGAACGATAGTGGACCTAGGGTGCGGCAATGGAACTTACGCCTCTCTACTCGCTGAAGCATTTCCGCGCTCGTCAGTAACGGGAGTAGATCCAGACCCTGACCTAATTGCGTACGGCCAAAATCGTCCCCACCCGAAGAATCTAAAACTTATTAACGGCGATTTCACGGCACTAGAAACATTCGACCGGATCGATCTTCTTATCAGTCGACTGGTGACAATGTATGTGAAACAACCAGAGGGTATCGCATCGTGGGCCAAGACAAAGGCACAGGATGTCGTAATAATAGATGCAGCTGACGATCTCTACGAGGTATTCCCAGATCTTCCCCTATTCGCGGAAGCTCAGTCTAAAAACAACAAGCGAATTGAGGCAACGGGAGGGAATCGCGATGTCGTGAACCGCACAGAAAAGATATGGACCGATGCAGGATTTCGACTTCGACGCACGCATGACATAATTGTTCAGAATGTGCCATCCATAAACAAATACTACCTGCACCACATGATGTTGTTGCATGCCCATGTAGCCACGGACTCGCCTCCGACACTAGAGCTAATGCAGGAGATATTTGAATGGTCATTGAAATCTGACTCGTATCTTCAATATGGACTCCGCGCTCGACATTTCAATAACCCAGACACCTAATTGATCAACATAGACGGAGCACAACAAATGAAGAAGAATAAAGTGCAGACAAAGCTTGGCAAAAAGGAGATCCTAAGGACAGGAAAAGGAAATCCTGTTCTTGTTGTTCATGGCGGGCCAGGGATGGACTATTCATATATGACCGAGACGCTAATCGCACTCGAATCTAAGTACGAACTGTTCTTCTATGAGCAGACACCCGAAGCGGGGGTCGAGGATCCGAATCCAACAGCGTCCAAGCAAGTCGATGAGTTGGAAGACATTCTCAATTCGATAGCCACCGATAAACGCTCCATACGAATCATTGCGCACTCTTGGGGCACCTATCTCGCACTGGAAGTTGCTCGCCGGCCCGCGATCTCAAAAGTCAGCCACATGGCTTTGATAAGTCCAATGCCACTTACCTGGGACCGGTTTGCCTCTGCCGGTGAGCGGCTTGTGTCTCGCGTCGACGAAGATGACCTGCCACGTGTTGACCAACTTGAGTCTGAGGGTACGGAAGAATCTGGTAAGAAGCTGATGGAGCTGGTCTCCTACGCATACCTGGCAGGGGGACACCAATCCACTGCGAGACCCAGCATTGGCAGATACAATCCGACTGTAAACGCATCGGTTTCAGCGAGCATCGAAGGCTATAACCAAATTGACGTAACGAAATTTCTCGAAGAAGTAGAAGTTGCTCTGATCTACGGAGAAGATGACTATTTCATTCCATCGGGCACTCAAGAGTTGAGCCAGATTAGCGAGGTCTCCCTCCTGAAGAACTGTGGGCACTTTCCATTCAGCGAGAATCCAACTGAACTGATATCTACTCTCAACAAGTCTCTTACGTAGATGTAGACATTAGCCTGTTATGACGATGAGAAGTGGCACGCTAGTAGTTGCGATCGGCGTTGGAACATACGAATCTCAAGCCTTTACGAAGCTCGATGGAACACGTGCAGATCTGGAGAATATACGACGCCTATTCATGGATCGCGGGCTGCCACCTTCCAACCTTCTGCTGATTCCAAACGAGCAGGCTGTTCGAAGGAACTGCCTGTCCGCTCTCCGCGTATGGGCTGGAAGATTCCGACTGACCGACCTTCGTCTATTCGTCTTCTTCTCTGGCCACGGTCTTACTATCGAGGAAACAGGTATCAATACGTCAGTACTACTCACACACGACGCTGACCCAGAAGATCCTGCAGCAACCGGGATTCGCGTCCAGGACCTTGCAGAGGCAATCAGCCGAAGCCGCCCCGTGGAAGTCTACTTCTTCATTGACGCATGCGAGGTCGGCAGCGTACACCTTTTTGAAAAGCTAGATTTCGGACAGCTATCCGGAATCGGGTCAAGAGTGTCTTTCGGTATGTTTGCTGCGCCAGGGAATCGGGCGAGGGAGAGCTTGGACCCGAATGCTGGCGGGTTCTTCACTCAAACAGTAGTCCGAGCTCTGTCAACCACGGAACAATTGTCATGCTCTCAAATCGCCGATCTAGTAGCGCAAGACTTACAGGCTATCGGTTGCCCTACCCCAGAATCCCTGCTCCGCGGCAATGCACGGATCAAACCAATGGAAGGACTAGCAGCGAGCGAAATCGCACCAATAACCCCCCTTGCCGTTGGGGACGTCGTGCTGCGTCCCGAAGCATGCCGCAGTATTATTGAGCAACTCGCGCTTGGCATTCCAGTTTGGTTATGGGGACCATCTGGCCGAGGTAAGACACTCCTTGCAAAGCATATCGGACTGGTCGCTGAGCGGGCGGTAATCGTCTCTAGCGTCCCACCACGTATTTACAGTCAATCGCAAATCTTAGAACAAGTAATGGATCAGCTCGCAACTGAGATTGCGGAACAGTCTCCTGCGCTATTTCCATCTGGCCGTGCACCTGTCGATGGGTTGCTCGGAGCTTTGTCAATCCTGGCGGCATCGAGAACCCCGATAGTTTTAGCCGTCGACCACCTCGACCGATTGGATCCTGCAGATCTGTCTGAGCTAGCGACGCTCATTGTTGGCAGTGGACTGGATGAGCTGATCCTAATCGGGCGCGCACCATCGCCGCCCAGGCTTAGATGCCATCTAATCGAGGCACCGTTGCTTTCAGAATCCGACGTGGCACGATTCGTCGCGCAGTATGGTCCTGCGATGAATACGCTTCCAATTCAGTCGCTGACAATGTTAAGCGGAGGTAGCCCTCTGAGATTGCGAGACTTCCTTGCGTCTCAGGGGACTGACATACAAGAGTGGTTCGACCGTCAACTATCCGAAGATGAACGATCAGCACTTGACGCGGTTGAAGCGACCGGCGGATTTGTCGATATCGACCTGTTTAGCCGAGTGATGCAATTGAACCAGATTGCGGTAAGACAGTTGATCGGCCGAGGCCTGATCCAAATTTCCGACGAATGTTTCGTTGCACACGATTCAGTGGCCGATTCTCGAAATTTCACTCGGGAACCCGAGCGCGATGAACGTGCTCTCACGTACTGGATTCTGGAAATCCAAGCGAGTAATGCGACGCCACGGGCTGCTCGCTCCGTAGTTCAGCTACTCGGAAGAGCAAGTGAAGTAGACATCGCCTTTGGTACGTTGCCTGAGGTCATCGAAGAACTGCGCCTTGCTCGCGATCTGCGACCGTTGCGATCGCTAGTCGATGCTCTGTCCCGTACGACCGAAAGAACCTCACCAGGTTGGGCAAGGGCGACCATTGCGCTTGCCGGCGTCTTCGTCCACTCCGTACACCATGACGACGCCGCCCGGCTGCTCTATATCTTGCGGGGTGCCAAGACGTCAATGACCGAGACAAATTGTGATGAAGTGGATCTCCTCGAGTCCGAACGTCTCTGGTGGCATGGTGACTTTAATGACGCCATTTCATTGCTCAACAGCATAGATCCGCAGCGTCATGTCCCAGAGGTTCTTCTAAGTCGAGGAATTGCGAGTTGGTTTCTCGGGCACTGGCGCGAAGCAGATCGAGACTTCGGACGTGTAATAGATGACCCAGCTTCTGACGAGCGAACGCTCGGCTGGAGCCAGATCATGTTGGCGAGCAGCTTAGGGCTGAGAGGTTTGGAACTTCAACAGGTACGCGAACTATTCCGGGATGGAATACAACGTTTGACACGCGTAAGCGACGACATCGGCGTCGCAATCGGTTGGGGAAATCTGGGGGAGATTAGCTGGAAGGTGGGAAGACTTGAGGATGCCGAGCTACAACTTCGCAAAGGTATTGCCTATGCTCGTGAGGTATGCGGTCCGCAGATATTGATGGAGATGTACCGCTCATTAGTCGAGGTGAAAATCAGAACCCACGGCCCCTGGTCTTCCGAGCTTTCTTCTGTACTCACGGATGTCGAGAACCTATATGACGAATCGATGGGAACCACCGCCCAAATGCAGTTATGGAACACACTCGCGTCCGTTGCTGTCATGCGAGGTGACACCGAGCTGGCGTCAGACTATATAGGCCGACTGATTCCACTCACATCAGGTAACAGCGAGTATCACATCTACACCCTTGCAAACAATGCCGCAGTATTACTGCTTACAGGAAGATTAGACCAGTCGGAGATCGAGATGAGTACTGCTGCGGAGATGAGTAGAAGATCCGGAAACGATCTAGCACTAAGTCAGATTAGAGATAACATGAGGCGTCTCGTTACCGTACACGCTAACCTCTCATCAGAGCAAATCCGGCTTGCGATAAGGCTGTCAAGGGATGATGATAGTGATACTGCAACTTGAAATAGTAGCCGATCAAAATTCATCAGTAGCCAAAGAAAATCGCGATCTAACTGCTTTTGTTCGAGGATTCCGTGGTCTGACGATCGACTTTCAGAACGACCGTGGCTTTCGAGAACGAAGCGCCGCTCTCGAACTGCTAATCACAGCTAGTACAGCCAATGCAGTCTTTGGTTTCCTTCTTGGACTAAAGTCATTCGCCGCACGACGCGGCTTGTCAGTATCGATATCGGCGTCGACGGTCAAGATTTCTAATCTCTCAGAGGCGACAGACCTGGACCTAGCCAACCTTAGCAATACGATTCAATCGGGGGAATTACCATCGTAGCGCCATTCTGAGGAATCGCCTCAACCATATCTTTCAAATAGAAGCGACGAATAGATGTAGGCAAGCCAACCATTGATGCCCGGACAAAGTAGGCGATATGATCCGAGGGATACTGTGCCGTGAGCAGGGATTTTAGTTCCAGAACCGATGACTCGTCGTACCTAGTTTCTGCCATCAGATGTGTCGCAGTGACCGTGCCGACATATGGAACTTGCATCAGAAATAACCAGCCAGACCTATCTAGTTGAGGCTTTCGGCGAAGGTATTGATCACTGCCCCATATTTGCAACCCGCTAAATGGCTCGATACCCAACTCGCTGCAGACCGTTTCAATGCTCGATGGAGCATTACCGACATACATTTTAATCGATCGCGAAACAGCCTCTCGAAAGAGAATATGCCCCACGCGGCATCCCACAAACGGGTGACCGTAAGTAATGAACGCTACAGGAGGCTCCTCATCGACCGCGGCGAGAACCTCATCCGCCATGATCCGATATGAATCCTGACGTAGGTCACCGATTCCATAATGCCGAGCCAAGTCCACCGGCGGCTCGTTGACGAAATCGTCAATTAGCACCTTGGGGAGCATAAATACCCTACGCGAGTGACGGAGTGCAGCTACAGTGCTCAGAGTAAGATCACCGGGGACGGTTAGCCCGTATCCAAGTATATACAGGTCCACGTTCGGTACGTTCGCGGCGTCAAGAATCGAGCTCGGCATAAGCTTCCGACACCTGGGTATTGATACACAGCAAAGCTAATTACCCATCGCCGCTTCGTCGCGGTCGACCTCTGGATCAACCTTCGCATTCAATGTCAGATCAAGCAATAAACCGCCATGACCTGCATAGAATTCCACCGGAAGTGCCGGTGCCTCGCTCCGGCCGACCTTGAAGTCAAGCGAATCTACGATCATGATTCATCCTTTTCATCGAGTATGTAGCAAGTGTAGCAAACATTGCTCGCTGCTGGGATACTGATCGGATGACGACAGCTAGCCCTGATCCTCGACAATCCAACCTCGACCATATTCGCGAGAGGGCACGGATTGTCACAGAGATCAGCGCCGGCGTCAGTCTTCTACTTCTAATAGTAGCCTGGCCCATCGCTCTAATCGTATATCGACAACTAGGTTGCGATCCATCCGACGTTGGGGTAAATGCTCAGTGGCTCATTGTGCGTGCGGTCGCCGCAGCCCTGGTACTGACCCTGATCGGCTTGAGCTTCATCGTACTTCCAATTTCACTTGGCCTAGATGTGCGAGAACCTCTGGCTTGGATACTAACTTTACTACTCTTGGGTATTGATGCCACTTCCCTGTTTCGCGACAATTTAAGCCTTCACTCTGTCTTAATATTTGGCACACTCGCTCTATTTGTTATATTTGTACCGGTATATGCTGCCGCAAGGGGCATTAACCGCGCACGTGCGACGAAGTCACCTCCACGCGCGGTGCGACACATCTCCATCCTCGCGATATCTTTTATCGGCCTAGCCACATTACCATGGGCAGCTAGCCATGCTATCGTATCATCCGTCAATAACGGACGCGAAGTTAGTATTGATTTCGGATTGGACTTGAAAATATTCGCCCTTGAGAAACGGCGTCTCTCAATCATTAACCCAAACATAACTGGGATAAGTACAGCAGACTGCGTATTCTTCGTCGGCGCCGGAAACGGTTTAGTGTATACGTATAATTGGCGAACTCGGACACGGCTAGCAATCCCTTCAGCGTCCGTAGTGTTGGAGTCAGATCCGACATGTTGAGACGTTGAGCAGCATCGTGACATCAAAATCACCGATATCAGGATTACGTAATTCGCCGCCATCCTTGACGACACTGTGAAGCAGAAACGCCTAACCGTGAATCCTGCGCGGGAGGTGAAGATTCCGCGTTGCGAGTTGGTGTAGCACAACTACCTCACGCATGACCAGGTGGCCGTTCTCGCAGCGGAGGCGAAGCACCCGGAGATAGTCATGCTGCTGGCCTACTCCGGGCTGCGCTGGGGAGAGATGGCCGCGCTACGTCCGCGAGACGCAGACCCCGGACCGCAGGTGCATCCGTATCGTGCGATCGGCAAGCAAGGTCAATTCGCGCAGTGTGATCGGCGCACCGAAGACGTGGGAGGTGCGGACAGCAAGCCCAGCGGCTCAGCCACGTTCCCGCGCGTGACCGTGCAACAACTCAGGCAAACGGCACCGTCACTCATGATCGCGAGCGGCGCGCACGTGAAGACGATCCAACGCCAGCTCGGCCACAAGTCGGCGACCAGAAGTGGGGGTCCAGGGGCACGGCTTCGGGATTGGCGAGCCGAGGTAGGGTCCGGGGGCAAACGGTCCGTGTCTAGCGAACCTGGGGAAAGGGTTCTGGGGGCGAAGCCCCGCCGCGCGCGGTGTGGGGGCTTCGCCCCCACAAGACACGCGAAACGAGACGCGGCCCACGCCCTCCGTGGGCATGGGCCGCGCATCGAGTGGACATGGCGGGAACTTACTCGAACCGGACCGACATCTTGGAAGACTTCGCTGAACTGCACAAACGGATGAAAATAAGCGGACCGCACAGGCCGAAGCCGCCACGGCCGCAGACCACTGGCGGGCTGAAGAAGCAACTGACGCCGGAGGAGACGGCTCAGATCGTCGCCGAGTACGAGGCGGGCGCGTCGATGGCTCAGCTGAAGGTCGGGCATCACATGGCTAAGCGGACCGTAGCGAGGGTGTTACGAGAGGCAGGCGTGGAGATCCGGCCGAGGGGCGGACAGCGCCCCATCGCTCGGTCTACTCGATAGGGCTCGGTATCGCAATAATGTGTTCGTCCTCTTGTGCAATGAACTCAGACATGCCGCAGGGAGGGAGAGAAACTATAGACTGGCCGACGACTACGTGAGAGTCAACGCTCAAGTATGCCATGCACGGAGAACAAGTCAGCGAAGAAGCGACGCAACATGTCCGGCGCGTCTGGTTGCATCAGCTCGTATCCACCGAATCGGAATACTTCGTATCCGCGAAGCCTTAGTGCACGATCTTCGGCGACCATCTTGGCATATTCCTGAGGTGACGCCTTGTCACCGTTAGCATAATGTTGCTTTCCGTCCACTTCTATGACTATGCGAACATGATCGGGCAACAAGAGAAGGAAATCCATTCGTTCGCGCCTCAGACGGTTCGGCTTTCCAAGCGTTCGGCGTTCAGCGCCAGTCAGCGGGTCAAAATGAAGATAGACCTGTGGCAACAACGCAGGAACCTTTAAGCCCGACTCGCCCCGATAATTCTCGCAGTACGTACGAAATACGATTCGTTCGACCGAATTATCTCCGAGCGACGAGTCGAGTCGCCGATAGAGACTACGTGCCTTCTCAAGGTCCGAGCCCGAAACGTCCAAGCCTCCCCACCACGTTACGAGGTCTCCCCATGCGAGACCAGACTCAGGCAGAGGTTTGTCGTACACCAAGCAGCGATCGGCAAATTTGACGATCTCGACAACATTGTTTACGGCATCGCGCAGCACGATTTCAGGTTTAGGACCAGAGGACGCAAAGATAATGTTCTTGAGATGACCATCGACACCGCGAGCGGAAGTACTAGCGTCACCCACTTCGTCGAGATCAGATAAACCGTTCCAAATCGGCTCAAAGAGTACGCTGAGATAGCCACGGCGCGCCGCCCACCCGCCCGGACCGCTCATTCCCTCGCGGCTCCAATAGTCATGAAACCCAGAAAAATCCCTGAAGGGCGGTTTGAATTCGAGTCCGAGCCGTCGCAGGACAGCTCGCAACGCTCGTAGCGCTACCGAAATCTCATCGTTGGTGAGCTTATAAACAGAATCTGTTCCAAAACCCCGCAGTTCATCATGAACCAACTGGGTGAGCGCGTGTGCAACATCAAGATCACTAGCCTTCTCGACTGCACCCTTGGCGATCTCCGCAACTAAGTCGCTGTTGAGCACCTCCCTAAACGCCCACGGGTCGCCATTCATAGACCAAGACGAGTCGCGCTCAGTTTTGAAGAAGCCGCTTGGCTGCATTGTATGACACCTTGTCCATTTACCTCATTGTATCAAAGATTAAATTTCACTCTAGGTACGGACCTTCCCGCAATTCGCCGTTGCTCAAGATATGAGTCGATAGCGTATTCTTCCTCAGCATCCAGTTCTTCTTGTGTAGGCTCGGCAGGTTCCAGATGGTGCTCTTCGCTCATACCGGCTTCAGGCAAAAGCTCTTCGTCCAACCTTAGTGAGCAGGCTCGGCAAAAGAATTCTTTGGGCGTTGCGGTGAGGTCAACGTATCTCACCAAGCTGCCTTCGTAGTCACCGTCCGTTATGATTCCGCTTCTATTGATAATATATTCTAACCAGCCATCGAAGCCGCAGACCGGACAAAGCCTGCGACGATACCGCTCCTCGGAGTGGTCCGAGTCATCGAAGTAACTATCAGGTTCCTTCTCTGCGAGCTCAAACAGTGCATCATCATCCAGCCGCTTACGCAATCGTTCAAGCTCGCGAGCCGCAAGCCCTTTGAGTTGCTCAAATCGAATCCGGCGTTCGCGCTTTTGCTGTCTTAATCGTTCATCTACTTGCGCGACTAGAGACTTCCCCCAGTAGGCTTCGCGGTGCAGCTCAGCATGCTCGCTGCTGACTACGACCAACAATTCTTCACATACTTCGACCATCTTATTTAAAGCTTCGTCAAGCTCGGAGATGTCGACGAAGCCCATATGAGCAGCAGCGTTCCGTACGTCAAAAACTAACGCATGTCGCTGCTGATCGTAATTGATCGTGTACGCCTCTTTGAGCAGATTCATGCAGTCTGCGACGGAGCGCGACTTCCCTCTGTGGACCGCAACGCCCGAGAACCCCGAGAACAGCAAAGCGCTCTTTATATCTCGTTCAGCTATCAGTGTCGGGGAAATTGTCGCCAAAGCACACTTTGCAAGTAGCTCAACCGATGTCCCGATAGACATTGCGCAGTCCAAGAGCTCTAATTCGTCGTCCGACGAGGATGTGAGCGCGCGCCTTCCATGAAGCGATGCCGCACGGAATAGATGTAGAGCCAAGTCGGCGTGAGCAACAGCGTGCCCGATTCCGGGCCATATCATTGGGATCTTCTTCGCCATGCCGACCTTCCACGTCTGTATGTGTTCCTATACATACTCCACATGACGCCAAGGTCGTAACGGTTTTATGTTCCCGGGAGGCTTGTGGTGCAAGCTGGCGACCACGACATGGGACTACCACTCGAAGCGTCGACCCGAATCTGGTTGACTGATTCCCGTGGTTCCGACCAGCACCATCACCAGCGTCCGCACCCTCGATGGCCTTCAACTCGCTGCGACTCTCGTCATCCCAGATCAACCGTCATCGCAGGCCATGGTCATGGTGCACGGCGGCGGTGTCACCCGCGAAGAGGGCGGCTTCTTCACTCGCCTGGCCGCCGGCATCGGCGAAGCTGGGATCGCTTCGCTGCGGTTCGACCTTCGCGGTCACGGCGAAAGTGAAGGGCGTCAGGAAGAGCTGACGCTGTCCACCATCCTCAACGACATCCGCGTCAGCCTGGCGTATCTCCGAGAAGCCAGCGGTACTCAGGCAATCAGCCTTCTTGGCGCGAGCTTCGGCGGTGGGATCTGTGGCTACTACGCCGCCAAGCGTCCCGACGAGCTGACGCGCCTGGTACTCCTCAATCCTCAGTTCGACTACAAAAAGCGGACGATCGACACTCGTCCCTACTGGACGAACGACATCATCAACGACGAGGCCGCCCGCGAGCTGAACGAGACTGGCGCGATTCGCTTTACCCCGACGCTGAAGCACGGTCGGCCGCTTCTCAACGAAGTCTTCTGGCTGAAGCCGAACGAGGTGCTTGGTGAGATCAAGACGCCAACGCTCATCGTCCACGGCAACGCCGACACCTTGGTGCCGATCGACGGTTCTCGCGCTGCCCTCGCTCAGTTCACCGCGCCTGTTGAACTTGTCGAAATCGAAGGCTCGCAGCACGGCTTTGCGGTCCACGACGATCCTCAGTACCTCAATCCGCAGAGCCAGGTGTACCAAGCCGACGTCATCCGCACCGTCGCGCAGTGGCTGACGACGGGTTCAACGCTGCGGCATTAGCGCGTCGCGCAGTTGCCGTACCGCGGGACGATGGCTCCACGGGTCAAGTGTGCGAACGACGTCGACAATCACGTTCATGGTCCGCTCCGAGCGGGTTTCGCGCGCCACGGTCACGGAGTCCACGGCGACCGTGGCGGCTTCATCCGGCTCGCCACTCAGTGCCAGTGCCTTGGCCTGCCGAGCCCCGAAAAATCCAGCGTCGCGCCGAGACAGTGAACCGCCCGCCAATACCTCACCGAACAACTCCGTTGCCGTCTGCGGCCTGCCCGCTTCGGTGTAGCAACAGGCCGAACGCACGAGCAACGTCCCCTGATCGAAGTAACTGACCAGCTGATGATCGTCCTCGCCGTTCGCCTGCGTCAACAGCTGCTGGGCGTCGCCGAGCCCCTGCTCCACCACATTGGTCGGTTCGCCAATCATGGCCAGGCCCAATGCCTCTTGCTGCACCACCTCGGCCAACACCCGCGTCGGCAACTGCCACGGGCCTTCCTTCGCCGCCTGCGCCAGCGACAGCAACGTGCCGGTGTCGCGGGTGTCATAGGCCATCTGAGACTTCTTGAGCAGCACATAGCCCTGCATCGGCAGACTGCCCGCGGCTTGCGCCCACTCCATTGCTCGGTCATACAGAAAGGTCGCCATCAGCGGATCGTGCAGATCGCGGTACAGCCACCCGGCGAACTCCGCACCATCAGCACCAACCGCCAGCAACGAGCGGCGGACGTCCGGCTGAACGTCCTTGCTGTGCCTCCGGATTGCACCCAGCACACCGAGGACCAGCGGAAGAGCTGCCGCTGGTCCTAATGAGCCATCATCGGTTTTGCACTGCGTGAGCTGAGTACGAAAGAACTCCACGACGGAGCCGTCGAAATATCTGCGTGCGTCCTCCAACGCCAGGCCGACCCGTTGCAGGTCATCGGCGTGGCTGGGCGGCGGAGTGCCGGTGCCATCAGAGGCCAGCCAACGGGCGAGCGCCACGGTGTCATGACTGGTGGCACTGACGGTTTCGGCTGGTAGCGATGCCACGCCGCCGTCGGCATCCGGCAATTTGAACCAGAGCAAATTGCCAGGGATGCGCAGAATTTGCGCCCACCGAACAAGTTTGGAGAACTGCTCGGGCGCAGCCCCCTTCTCGATCCGGCTGAGCTGCGCCTGGGTCAGATCCAACCAACTACCGACAACTTCCTGCGGGAGCGGTCGGCCGTGGTACGGGTGCATCCGATAGGCGAAGATGACTCGGCCCATGTGCCATGTGGCCAGTGCATCGCGGATTTGGTCGGTCTGCCAGAAGCTCAGCGGCAGCGCTGGCGGACGATCCAACTCACCACGTGAGCCTGATTCGCAAGGGCCGCACAAGGTTCCGGCGTTGTAGCGGCTCAATCGGCTGCTACAGCGTGCGCAGTAGCGCTGATCCTGCGGAATCCCTGTCATTGACCGCTCCGGAAATGTTGTCCGAGGGTCCCCAAACCCCCCGTTTGCCCTGGTCAAAGGACGCTACCACCCATTTTCCACATCGGTATGCGTTTCATACATACCGCGCATACGCCGTGGTCGTGGTGCCAATTGGCCCGAAAACCGACCCTGAGATCCGGACACATTCGGGCCTCAATGAAAGGGGTAGGCCGTGGCATTGTCCCTCGTAGTCCCCATATTCGGCCCTCCGGCCGCTGGCAAAACCACACTCACTCTCCGGCTCGGCCAGGCACCAGGTCGACAGATCTTCCGCCTGCGCGAGCACGTTTCAAAGGAGGTGCTGGCCGCCACCGCAACCAGCAGTGAGCGGCTCGGCTGGATCGACGAGTTCACCGTGGCTGAAGCACTGCGCTCGTATTTCGAGGCCGCTCACGAAAATCCCGACGTTCATACCGTGCTGCTGGACAACTTCCCAGGATCTGCCAGCCAGGTGGACCAGTTGCTGACCACACTGTGGACGCTGACGCCACCGTGCTACATCGAGCCGATCGAGGTAGTGACGGATATCAAAACGCTGAAGCAGCGGGCCAAGACTCGCAAGGTCTGCCATCGCTGCGAACGCGATCCGATCTCCGATCCTCGACTACCAGCCATTCCGAGCAGCCAAGACCCCTGGCAGTGCGCGCACTGTGGCGGGCTACTGCATCCACGGCGGGGCGATTCGCCGCGTCTCCTCAAGGCGCGGTTGCAGCGCTACCACCAGACGGCGGCAGGGATTCGCGCTGGCTTCACCGATTCGGGTATCGCCGTCACCCAGCTCGACACCACCAACACCATCGACGGGGCGGCAGATCTGCTTGCCCCGCTTCTTATTTCGCGGAGTAGATCCCTATGACTGCAATCTCCTTACCCACGCCTGGCATCAGGAGTGATGGCTACGGCCATGCTCGGATGCCGCGCGGAGCCGACGTGCCCAGGCCGGATCGCATCGACCGCGTGGCCTACGGACGCTTTCGCAACGTGTACCTGTACATCACCGAAGCCTGCCAACTGCGCTGCGAGCACTGCTATATGGGCGAACGGCTGGAACGCGCGCTCAAGATGCCGCTCCCCCAGATTGTCGACACGCTCAGCATGTGGCGCCGGCTGGGTGGCAGCAAATTGACCCTGCTCGGTGGTGAGCCGACACTCCACCCCCACTTCTGCGAAGCGATCCGGTTGAGCCGTCAGCTCGGCTACGAGCACGTCATCACGACCACCAACGCCCAGAAGCCCGCGCTCAAAAAGTTTCGTAAGTTGGAGCCGGACGACCTCGCCTACGTCCAAGTCAGTTTGGACGGCGGCACGAGCACCAGCCACGACGCCATCCGTGGGCCGAACACCTTCGACACCGCACTCGAAACCACGGCTGAGCTGACCGGCCGCGGGTTCGATACTCGGATCATCTGCACGGTCAACAAGGCCAACGAAGGTGACGTGCTGCGGCTCCTCGACCTCGCCGACGAGCTGAACGTCAGCCTCGTGAAGTTCCACGTCTTCTCCACCATCGGCACCGGACACGGCAACGAAGACATGGCCATGACGCCGCCCGAATGGGTGGACTTCTGCGACAACCTGAACACTGTTGCGCCCGAGTACAAGACGCGAGTGTGGTACCAGCCGACCTACGCCCGCCGCGACGAAATGGCGCGCTACGCCGCCGAGGGCTATCAGGGGTGCATCGGCCGGACGCTGGATCGGATCTCGATCTTTCCCGATGGCCGCTGTTACGTGTGCTCGTACCTGTTCGACACCGACCTGCACTTCGCGCAGATGGTCGACGGCCAGGTGCAGCTCAACCACGGCACCAATGAGTTCGATCTGTTCACCAGCTCACTTGCTGAAAGTTCCTGCGGCGGCTGCAAAGCCAGCGCCTGCATGGGCGGTTGCCCTGCTGAGGAGTTGGTGATGGGCAAAGCCTCCTGCGAAGCCTACGAGGACATCGTGCCGGTCTGCCGGTTGTGGAAATCCAGCGCGAAAGACGAATCCGAAGCCGAGGAGTGAGGAAATCAATGGACGACATGGACCGCATCGCCGAAAACCTGTGCTGGATCGACTGGAACGACATCGACGATGTTGAACTCAACTGTCGTGAGGCCTTGAACGAACTCGCCGCCGAACCTCGGATTATCCGCGCACGGCTCGATGATCTGCCCAACCGGCCGGAGCTGCTGAACCTCTGCGAGCACTACGACATCCTGGACAAGCTTGTGCTGTTCAGTGATGACGACCCTGGCGTCCGTATCCGGTTGCACGTCTTTCTGCCAGGCTACTTCGACCGGCCACACAACCACCGCTGGTCCTACGCCAGCCGCATCCTGCGCGGACAGTATCGGCATTATCTGTTCGGCAATGCCGAGCTGGACGAACGGGTCGACCCCGCGAAACTGCCGGTGCTACAGGCACGGGAGGAACCCGTCGGCACCAGCTACGCCCTGCATCATTCGATGGTGCACGCCGTTGTGGCTGAGCCGTACACGGTGTCACTGGTGATCCGTGGCCCTGCGGTCAAGGAGAAGTTCTTAGTGATGGACCGAACGACCGGCGAGAGCTGGTGGCAGTACGGGACGAAGCAAGAATCGGCTGAGGAGGCCGAACATAAGCGGCTGACGCCAGAACGCTTACAGCTGGTGCGAGGGCAGTTGAGGGAGTGGCAGTTGATCTGAAGCGGCCAGGCCGAACGATCAAGGCCCTCACGCTAAAGCGACGAGAGCCTTGATCCATGCTGCGGCAAGTGCCACCGCCGCAAGCGAATACACGACCACACCGATGACCACCACCTTGGTCCACCCCTGAGTGTCGTACGCACTCCACATGCAGTAGTAGGTGAAGGTCAACAACGTCACGATTATCCCCACATAGGTAACCAACGTCTGGATCTTCAAGGCCCAGGGCTGCACATTGATATCCATCACCTTGCGGCCACGCTCAGCACCGATCTCACTAGCGGCTACGCCCATGGCACCGAGTTGAGTAGCGGCATGGAGACGCGCTTCAAGGATCTGGATCGACTTGTTCCTGGTCAGGATATTTGCCATGAGCAGAACATGAAAGGCAGCCACCATCCAAAGTGGGACAGCGATGAGCACTGGCCAAGTTCGTGATTCCTTCAAGCTCTGAAACTGGCTAACCACCAAGCCGAGGTACGCCACCGCTCCAGCGATCAGCGTTAGCGAAACATTCATATGCACTTGTTGATCGGCACGTTCCGCTTGGTAGAGACCAGCGAGCGCGGTCACCTCCACGGCATCGACAGGAGGAAACGTTGGTGGGGTCATGCAGCATCTCCGCCAATCTCATGCGAGCAGCCGTCTGTATGACCACAGGGTAAGACAAACCGGGCAGTTACGGGAGAGGGCGATAGCCGCTGCTCACCATTCCCCAGGGTTGGCGAGTGCATAACGGTTGAAGCTCGGCCAAGGTCGGCAGCGGGGCGCTCTGGTGTCGTGCGCACCGGAGCGCCCCGCTGGCCGATCCGAGCAACATACTGCGCTGCATTGGCCATCCGGCGCGCAGGCCATAAAGCAGGCCACCGGAGAAGGCCGCGCCCGCACAGTGGGTATGCCGGACCCTCACGGGGAAGGCAGGCACCGAGATCAGTTCCGAGCGACTGACTGCCACGGCACCGCAGGCACCAGCGGTCACGATCACCCAGGTTGCTCCAGTTTCGGCCAGCAGGTGTCTGGCCAAGGCGGGCGCTTCGGCATGGGCATCATCATCGACATTGGTTTGAACGATCAGGTTGGAGCACCCGTGTAGTGCGGCTGCCACCGCTGGCGACAGTTCCGAGCCACCAAGGTTGAGGAAAATCGGCACCTCGGCGGCGGCGCCGGCCTCGACCGCACGAGCGGCTGCTACCTCAATCAGTTGGTAGCCGTCCAGGTAGATGAACGATGCGCTCGCCAGGGGTGACAGATCGACGCGAGCCAAACCATCGACCACCCCAGGCAGATGAGCAAACCACGTGCGAGTGGCGTTGTCGTCGGCAGTCACGACGACCCGCGGGGTGATGACCTCCGGCCTCATCGCGCCAACCATCTCGACGTGACGATCGTCCAGCCAGCCGCGAACAAATCGGCCGTGCTCATCGGCCCCGATGTCATTTGAAATCAACAGCGGCGATGCTCCCAACGAGGCGAGCACCGCCGCTGTCATCGGCCCATCCGCCGCGACCGACCACTCAATGGTTCGGACTTCGGCCCCCTGGTTGGCAAGAGGAAACCGTGGCACCGTCCACAACTCCGCCAGTGCCAAGTAGCTGATGCACACCACTGGGCCGGACTGGAGCGTCATGGATCTACCAGCCGTAGACCGAGAAAGCTGTTCCATCGGCGATGTGGCTCATGGCCGTCTTGCCGTAGGCGATCATGTGGTCAGGCAGATCATCGAGCGAAAACCATGCCAGGTCACTACATTTTTCCGGCTCACGGTTCTCGGGCTCGCCCTGCCAGCTCCGCACGGTGAAGAAGAAGGCCATCCGGCCACCAGACGACGAGTTATGCATGATGTGGGCGAAATGCACATCCTCTGGCGCGATCCTGACGCCGATCTCCTCCTCGGCCTCTCTGATGAGGGCGTCGACCACGGATTCGTCGGCTTCCAGGTGGCCAGAGGGCAGGTGCCATGCGCCATCCTCGAAACCGGTGTTCTGCCGCTGGCCCAGCAGCACCTCGTTGCCGCGACGCAGCAGCAGGTGGACATCGCCAGTCACCTTGTGCCGCTGCGGTTTTACCTCCTGGGTGGGTTTAGTTGCTGTGTCGCTCATTGGTTGAAATGTCTCCTTTCATAGTCGTTGAACTGGTTGTTTGATACGTGGTTCCCCTGAACGCACCGAGCCTAGATCCCTGGCCGATCGCCCGATATACGCCGGACGTATACCGACCAACGGGTCGGGGCATGGATCGGGCGGCGATACGGAATCACCCTCGATACCAGGTGATTTGGCCGTGAACGGAACGGGAGTGGTGAAATGCGTAAACCACGGCATATCCGGATCGAATCCGGCGCACTGAGGCTGGACTACCAGGCGCCTGCGGAGCACGTACAGGACGTCGCCGATGAACTGGCGCAGGGGTTGCCAGAGTTCGTGGTCACCATCGACGACTATGTGACCGAGGACCTTCCGACATTGCCGTGTACACAGCTCTGGGATTGAGCGGTGCCGATGGTATATGCGCTCTGGCCGCTGAGCCTCTTACTGGTAGCCGTGGTCTGCTTTCGGTTGGGATATCAGTGGAAAGTGGCCGAACTGCATGGTCGACACGCGCTGGCCAAGTCGAGTACTCAACCACTTTCACCGCCGCCGCCAACTCGAATGGTCGCGTTTCCTCCAGCAGACGATTTAGAGGCGGATACAGAGCAACTACCAATCCTATTTGACCGGCCATCGACCAACTCGAACGCTGCCCCTAGGGACACCGGGCAGTGATCCACTGTAAGAGAACATACACGGTCAATCGAGCCGGTTAGCGCCGGTCGGACGAACCAACCGCATATTCGAGCCACTTCACATCCGAAGCATGTGTGATCAGTTCGCCCTTATCAGTGAATACCCGGAGGCAGCTGTTGCAGGCCCAACCGTCCCAGTTCTCTACAGGTTCAATCTCAATCCATTGTCCATCGCGGAGCACGACAGTATAGAAGTCACCACTACCGCAGAGGCAGCCGTGTTCAAACTCGCCCCACTGGTTGACGAAAATGCTGCCACCCTGCTTGGCAGGCGACGATTCTAGAAAAGTTTTGGCGTGAGACATACTTGATACTCCACTTAATGGTCATTTGTTCTTAATATTAAAGGAACCTCATCTATTTTACTATAGCTACTGCGCCGAGGGAGGAACCCGCCTATCGCACAAGCGACGAGATCGCTTGTGCGGTCGAGTGTCTTTATTCGGAGACACTTTGATCGCATCCTGTTTCTGCCCATCCTGATTGACAGGAGTGTTGGTGATGTCGATCTTCGCCCACAGGAGTTTGATGGTGGCGTTATCGCCAGTCTGCTTCTTGGTGAGAATAATGGTCACAAGCACGATTACCGCGACGGAGACCACGACGGCCAATGGCAATGCAAGCCAAGGGCTCATCGCTACCGCAAGCCAAGGGGTGGTGATCTGCATATGAGGACTGTAGGCCGAGAGGAAACCGTCATCCACCTGCGGAGATGTTGGTTATCAGCCAGATTTCCGACAGACTCGTGACAAACCGCAGATCGGCTATATGACCCAACCTGACAGAAACTCGACAAAGTCTTTTGAGGATCGCGCGGTCAACAGGAGTTATAAACCTTGAGCCTTCATCACGTCGATCGCGAGCTTCACGGCCGCTGCTGCGTTAGGAACAGTCCAGCTCGGCTCGAAGACACTTCCGTCCGCAGGCCGCAGATCGCTATCGAGAACGATCCGCCAGTGACTCCACTGTTTTTCAGTGATCAAATTCTCGGCAGCGGCTTGGTCGTGATATTCCCAGTTCAACTTGAGGCTGCGATTGGGCTTTTTCATGTGCCGCTCCCTTCGCAGCCAGTCAGGGTCTTCGATACGAAGCAATAAACAGATTTCCGGCCGCATGGTGAGGAGGTTTATTGAGACGCCTGTGTACGTCAAGAATGCTTGACCGCTGGCCAACAAAGCCCGCAGCCGTCGAGCCTCCGGCTCGTCTGCCGGATCAGTCGCTCCTTCTATGTGGTAATGCGGAAACTGCTGCTCTTGCTTGTCATACATCTCTTCTGAGAACTCACGGAAGAAGTTCCGCCACACCGAGAATTCGTCCTTGCTGTTTTCATGATTTGATTCGTCATAGTGCGGCGAAAAAATCCCAGAAGGGCAGACATGGCTAAAATTTGCGTGCGTTGCGACGTCGTTGGTCCTGCGGGTCAAGAAAAGATCATAGCCACCTTGAATGTTCTTAATCATGATCGTGGTGGCATGAGATACCGCTCCGTCCCGGTGGGCACCGTCAACGACAATATCTGCCACTTCACCATGAAGCCACTTCCGCATAGGCAACTGCTCCAGCGAAACCGGAGTATCCGGGTCGGCTGCCAGCGCTTTCATCATTTCCGGATCGAGGTCTTCCGAGGTAGCCGTCTTAGTGAAGAAACGCCCGAATTTGAAGTCAATCTTCAACGGTTGGCCCGGCAGGGGAAGATGCAGCTTGTCTAAGGAATAGGTTGGACCGGGAAAGAACCTGGTTGTATTGGTATCTGGATGCCTGAATTTGGCTACATCCTTGTTGAACTGCTCTTCAGCAGGTGGGTGGTAGTACTCGTCGCGTGGCCAGCGCAGCGGATGAGGCAGAAAGTTTGAAGGTGGCCTACCGAGGGCGGACTCTAAGTTATTCCATACCGATGACTGAGCGGAAAATACGCAGATTGGGTGAGTAACGTCCCAGAGTTCCAGTAGTTCATAGGAGGGATAGAGGGCACGAAGTGTGTCGTATAGTCCACGTCCGTTGAGAACAGCACTCCTTCGTTCGAGTTTTTGCTGTTCTGCCAGTTCTTGATCTTCTTTGACAGGCGATGGCTCTGGTCTACGCTTTTCGAGCAATGCCTCGACGGGCTTCAGCACCTCTGCACGAGAATGAGGGGCGGTGAGGATGCCCTCGATATATTCGATGTATTTTTTCCGGTAGTGAGGAAGGTTTCGATCAGGCTGGTCCTCCATATCCCTGGAGGCGTAGCCGATCAGCTCTGCCGCTTTATTCTTCCGCTCTCCGAGTTCAGCTGGATAGATGTCATAAAGTCGGATCATGACGCCGACAGCTTGCACGATTCGAGTTTTCGTCAGGTCCTTTTTCGACCGCTTCTCGGGTATGACAGTCGGGTGGTTCACCGCATATGAATTGACCGAGATCAGTAGTTCACGTAGGAGGCGCGCCTGGGTTGAGTTAATCTTCTTGCTACCGACCAGGACACTCAAGAAATGGCAAAGGCGTTGGCGTCGACCTAATTGATCGAGATAGCACGCACCGCTCTCGGAAGACTCGTACAGTCCCTTCAGATCCTCGATAGCCGCGACACGGAGGGCATCTATCTGGCGGTCGTCGTCCGTCACTGTCGTTCCCTCCAACGGGCTTGTGAGTGCTCTTCCGCTGATCGTAGCCGTCCACATTGCCGCCTGGGTCGTGCTACGCCATCTGGCCTTACGACGCGAAATATGTTGCGCTCGTTGCCATTTGGTACAAATCATGCCACAATATGGTGGGCGCGCTCAGATGAAGGGAAACCTCCTGATGCGCAGAGAGCACATTTACGACAAGATCATCGAAGACCACAATCGGTCCGTGGCCAACAGCCTCACCGATCAGATCTTCGCCGCTCGCGACGACTTCTTCAAGTTCATCTCAACCTACGGCCGGACGCAGATGGGGCTCGATGAGGGCGAACCGCTGCCGGTGCGCAGCTCGCTCTGGAACTACGTCGACTGCTGGCTGACCGAACTGTCCCCCATCCTCTACTCAAACTCGGGTGGCGGGTTTCTGTTCGATCCGAGGGAACGTGAAGCCATATGGCGGCAGTTTCTCCGCCACGTGCCGAACATCTACCTGGTGATCTGTGAGGCATACGACCAGGACCCGTCCAAGCTGGACCTGATCGAACGTGATCCGGTCACTGGCAAGGAGACTCGGATCGAACGGCGGGTTACGAAGAAACTTCCCGTCGTCGAGGACAGCGAGTTCAACACCGAGGAAGGCGACGAGCCGCCGACCGCCGAGGAGCGGGAACGCGCCTCGGTGCTCGAACTCGTGACCGGCATTGCCGAGCACTGGCCGCTCGTTACTTACGGCCCCGACGTCATGGACGGCGAGCCGAAACACCTCTGACACGTCGGCCGCCTTCGTGGCCGAGGTGCAATCACTACACAACCAACCAATCAGTATCCGCCTGCGCGCCCAACGCTGCCCGCCTCCAACCGGAGGCGGGCGTTTCACGTTCAGGCACACCGACGGTCGCTGAAGCAATCTGTCGGAAACCTGTCATGTCGTGGCAAATGGGGTGGGCTGCGGTTTGTCAGAAGCCTGTCAAATATCTGGCCTGCTCCACCCGTTTGCGCTGGTAGACGCAGCTTTTCGAGCGACTTACCTTGGTCCTTGACCGAGAACAGTCTGGGTCTGCACAACAAGCAAAAGGAGTATCTATATGGCAGTTTCTTCCCTGATCGGTCGCCTCTTGGCCGCTGGATTATTTGGGACCGTGGCGCTGGGTCTGCTTCCGGCTTGCACCAACCCGCAACCGAATCAGCCCGCCAGTTCCGAAACGCTCGTCATCACTGGCACGAGCGCCGAACCGCGTCCCGCCCTTTCTGATTCCCTTCGTGCCGAACTGGAACAGCGTGCCCACCACGCGCAAAAGCCCGGTGACGCAACGGTCCGCATTATCAGCTCAGCAACCGGACCCATCATCGAAAAGGATCTTGTGCCTGTCCGGAGCAATGGCGAGGTGGAGCACGCCAGCGCCGCCGCTGACCGCAAGATCACCACTGGCATAGATGATTTGGCCGAACTAGTAGCGGACGCCAAGGCCGACACCCCTGGGTTGTCGACGCTTCCGCTACTCGACCGAGCCGGCCAGATCCCGAACTCCGATATCCATGTTCTGTCTTCACTCGTCACCACTGAGAATCCAACCGACCTGCGCGTACTCGGTTGGGACTTCCAGGCGGACAACGTCAGTGACGGCATAGAACGGCAGGGTGAGTTGCCGGACCTCGCTGGACACACGGTCACCTTCGAGGGAATTGGCATCGTTGCAGGTTCCCAGCCTCGCTTGGCGCCCTTCGCGCGTACTGCGATCGCGAACCTGTGGGTGTCGCTGTGCCAGCGAATGGGGGCAAGCAGTTGCACCGCCGCGCAGGGAGCGGTCTCGGTACAGCCGCCTATCTCGACGCTGCCTGTTCCGGTGGTACCAGTGCCCACCAGCCGGACCGACGGAGGTTGTCCGGTGTGGGCAACACTTTCCGATTCCGAGCTGAGGTTTGCCCCCAATAGTGCGGTACTCGGACCGGAAGCTGATGTCGTGCTGCTTCCCATCATCCAAGCGGCGCAGCGCTGCAATCTGTCGGTCGATATTGCTGGCCACATTGCCGACATCGGCACGGCTGCCGGAGATTCCAGCAACCTCAGTGGCCGGCGTGCCCAGGCTGTGGCAGATCGGCTGATCGTGCTCGGCCTGCCATCTCAAGCTCTCGGCACTGTGATCGGCCGCGGTGCCACTGAGCCGGTGATCCCGAACTTCACCGGCGGCCAGTTCGACGAGTCCAAGGCCCAGCAGAACCGTCGCACCGAACTCAGCTTTCACCGCCTTGGCACGCGGTGATCGCCGTCCGCATCAGTTGCCCACCCGCACACCTCACGAACGGAGAAAATAATGGCTACTCGAACCTCACGCCCCAACTCCAAACCATCGGCAGCGACACCGCCCGCCGCTGATACAGCCGAATATGTCCAACAGGATGTGCCCAAGGACGAACAGCGCAGTTCACGCACCGGACGTGGACCGATCCCGAAAAAATGGCTCATAACGGTCAAGTCTCTGGTCAAGGAACAGTGGCGCATTGGCGCGAAGCGGCCCGCCAATAGGTACAGCAACTTGGAAGCGACGGTCACGGCAAAGGGTGTCACCGGGGCCGAGGAAGCCCGCGACAAGGGAGCCAAGAAGCTCAGCAAGGTTGTCGAACAGTTCGACAACCTCCGCGCAGAGCTGATCGTCCTGAAGGCCGAACTGCTCCAAATACCGACGCTGCCGGTCGCCGGTCCGAACGGTGAGGTACTCACCGCCACCCAGGCGGAAGCTCGGATGGCCGCTGTTCAGGCTGTCGTCACCAAGGAAACCGACGAAGGCAGCCTGAAGCATCGGCGCGTATCTCGCTGGCTGGTCCGCCTGGCACCGTTCGTCGTCGTGCTCGACGGGCCGGTCATGCTCTGGTTCTGTTCGCAGATCTTCAACGTCAACTGGTCTGCCCTCTCCCAGAGCATCATTCCGCTCATCACCAGTGGGGTCTTTGCGGTGCTGGCCACGGTCGCTATCGCGCTGGCGCTGCACAAGTTCGGGCGAGACCTCAAGGCATACAAGGACAACCGCGGGCACATCAGCTTGCCGAGCGGCCAGGCGAAAGTAGTCCCGCTGACCTTCATCGGGCTGTCGGTGTCGGTGACGCTCGGCAGCGGTGTGGTGATGGCCTATCGAATCATTTCCGAGTCGCTGTCGGCTGGCAGTGACCTGCTCGGCGGCTCGATCCTCGGCGTGTTCTTCGCAATCATCGTGATTGCTCTGAACGTGGTGATTTTCGCGGTGAACTACCGCGACGGCTCCACCCAGACCGACGAGCTCGATCACCACGCCAAGCAGCTGCTGCCGGTTCGGCTGACCGAACGGCAGTTCGAGGAGAAAGCCGAGAAGCTGACGACACGCCTCAAGCGGCTCCAGTCGGCAGGCTTCCGCATCTACGACGCCACCGTGACGAAGATGAGCGAACCCCTCGCGGCGGCCAATCAACTGATACTCCAGGCTCGGAGCTATCACCAGGGGTGCGGGCACGAGGCCGAACTGGTGCCGTCTGGCAGTGAGCCGGTGTACGGCGCGCTGCTGCCGATGATGAGTGTCGATACGTCCGTGTTGGACAACTTGCTCAAGCAGCTGAATCCGGTCGAAGACGGCCAGCCCGAACAGGTGCAGGCGGTGGCGGCGTGACGAGAGAAGACACCGACGACACCACCCGCGCACAGCTTGCTGACCGACTTCGCCTGCGGACTCCTGATGGCGACGACGTAGCAGCAGCCGGCGACCTTGCAAATTTCGTCTTGGACAGGATGCTGGAGGCAACAGACGCTCTGAACCGTTACGCCACACTGCGGCTCGAAGAAGCGCCAGTCAGCAGCCGCTACGCCATCCACCTGGCGGCCAGCATCGCGAGCGAAGTCACCGCATGGGTACGGCGGTGGCCAGCATGAGTGACGAAGATCCGCTTGGCTTTGTCGACAAGACCGTCCGTCGCTGCTTCAGCCTGTTTCTCGCGGCGATCGCTCTCTACCTTGCCGTCACCCTGATCAAATCCATCCTGCCGACGCTGTTGCTGATCGGTGGCATCGTCGGCGCGATGTGGCTGGGGATCGTTGTATTTCGTACATGGAAAGAGCGTTGGTGAAATGAGCTTATTTTCAAGCATTTTCACCGAAAGACGAGGCTGACGCTTCGATGTTGTGGAATGAGCAATCATCATTGTTCATTGCGTCAACGCAATACATAGTAGGGGACACAGCCATTGCGTTGACGCAATAGCCAAGCAGTTGGCCACATCAGGCCGAAAACCAGCAATAGCAATTATTTAAAGAATTCAAGGAGGGCCCGAACTATGTCTAAAACAGGACGCTACAACTACCGCAGGCTCGAAAAGGGACGCAACACCCCCACGCGGCCGAAGCGACGCATCACGGTTCGCGGTGATCAGCGCACACCGCCTGATCTTCGCAAACTCGGCCGTGCGGTCATCGCGATGGCGTTGGCCGATGCCGAAGCCGAGAAAGCGAGTCAAGCGGCCGAAGCCGCGCAGGCCAATGAGGCAACGACTTCCAGTGACGCAACTACTGAGGAGGTGAACCATGACGACTGATCAACTCCCGCTCTCCCTCAATGCAGAATCGCTTGTGTGGCAACAGCCGTATTGGCCGCAGCCATTCAAAGAGGCCGCTGCCCTGTCGCTGCTGACCAGCTGGGCAGCACAGAAACACGCGCCACAGATAATACTCGAAGCTCGCTCAGATATCACCGGCGTCGAATATTTGGTCGGAAGCCAACTCCGGCATGCTCAAGCCGTCCGACGCACCATCGAGCAGTTGGTACGTGGCAGTGTGGTCACACGTTTTGATCCGACCGATCGAAACACCATCAGCACGGCCCGCCGCCTGAAACTCACCACAACAGCACGCGCAATCCAGCCGGTAGACGCAGTCTCGTCTCACCGCTCGATCCTGAGCGCACTCACCACCGTGAAGAAGAACGAACGGCTGGTCATCCAGGTGGTTCTTGGCCCTCGTCGTGGACCTTCGTTGCCACCAGCCGAGATGTCACAGGACCAGCAGTCCTTCACCAGCAAAGTGCTGCATGGTGTCTTGCCCGAACATCGGCCCGACGCTCGCCAGGCACTTGCCCGCAAGCTCGGCCAGCACGGCTTCGAGGTCGTCCTTCGACTCGGCGTCCATGCCGTCACTGCTGAGCGGCGCCGAACGCTGCTGTTGGGGCTGGTAGCCGCGATCGGGACGGTGGAAGCGGCCGGAGTCCATCTCCGACTCGTCGACGAGAAGCCTGGCCGCGTCAATACACCACGCTCCAACTGGTCACTGTTCATGCCGTCGCAGCATCTCAGCGTGCCCGAGGTCAGTCACTTGCTGGCGTGGCCGGTCAGTGACAACGACGAGCCGTTCCCCGGGCAGCCACCACGCCATCCGAAGCCTGTTCGCCCGACCGCCGCCGCTCAGGCCGGTCAGCGGATTATTGCGACCGCCAATGCCCCTGGCGCGCACGGCACAATTGGTTACAACGTCGATGATTCCCTACGACATTTTTGGACGATGGGCCCGAGTGGAGTGGGCAAGTCCAGCCTGTTTTTGAATCTCATCGTTGCGGACTTGGCGGCTGGTCGACCGGTCGTTGTGATCGAGCCAAAAGACCTGGTGACAGATATTTTGGCGCGGATTCCGGACAGCCGGAAAGACGACGTGGTGGTGCTCGATCCGCTGGACAGCGCACCGATTGGCATCAACCCGCTCGACGGCAAGCACAGAGGTGGTCGGACTCCGCAGGTGGTGGCCGATTCGCTGTTCAGCATGTTCAAAGCCATCTACGGCGACAGTCTTGGACACCGATCCGCTGACATCCTGCGGAACTGCCTGGAAGTCCTCGCCCGACGTGATGATGCCTCCCTGGTGATGCTGCCCCTACTGCTGACTAACCCAGGATTTCGCCGTTCCCTGACACAGCACGTCATTCGCGAAGATCCCTACGCCGCCGGTCCGTTCTGGCAGTGGTTCGACGGTCTGTCACCGGAGGCGACCGCCAGCATCGTGGCACCCCTATCGAACAAGCTCCGACCGCTGATGACCAAACAGCTCAGAGCCGTCCTCGCACAGCGCAATCCGAAGTTCAACATCCGACAAGTGCTTACTGAAGGCAAGGTGCTGCTGGTTCCGCTGCAAAAGGGAGTGATCGGACCGGAAGCAGCGCAACTGCTGTCGGCCGCGGTGCTCTACGAACTGTGGCAAGCCATCCTCGAACGTGCTGGAACTCCCGAGAACTCTCGCATCCCTGTCATGGTCTACGTCGATGAGGTACAGGAATTTCTCAAATTCTCGGACGACATCGCCGAGGCGTTAGCCCTCGCTCGCAGCCTGAAGGCCGGATTCCACTTGGCCCATCAGCATGAAGCGCAGCTCCCCAAGTCGATGCTGGAGGCGTTCAAGAACAATGCGCGCTCACGGGTCTTCTTCCAGCTCCAAGCCGGAGATGCCAAGGACGTTGCAGCCGGACAATCCGTCGTCGCGCCTGATGATTTCAGCTCGCTTCCCGCCTATGCGGTCTACGCCAGCGTCATCCGAGACAACAGCCTCCAGCCGTGGGCGTCCGGCACCACCTTGCCCCCGCCACCGAAAACCAGCGATCCAGATGGAATCCGCCGCCTCAGCCGCGAACGGTACGGCCAACCCCTGGACAAGATCGAGGCCGGCTTCGCCGAGCTGCTGGATCACACCAGTGACAGCCCAACAACCACACGGCGGAAGAGGAGGCAGGCATGAACAGACAACACACAAGCGAGATTGACGTGGAGGTGCATGTGGAGATTCGACCGGCAGCAGACAGTCGTGTGGTTCACCATTTCGCGTCAACCCGTACAGCCACATCATCCCTGGTCAACTCCCAATCCTCCGTCGTTCGTGCAACGACTGATGGTGCCCATTCGGGCACCTCACACCCGAGCGGATCACGTCGGCCTGTCAGTGTGCGTCAGAATATTTGGAGCATCGGCGACACCCTCAGTGATCGAGATTGGGCCGTGCTGCGCTCCGTGGCCGAACACCGATTCCTGAGCGTCAGCCAGATTCACGCACTGCATTTTGCCGACCTCAGCTCTGGTTCCGGTCTCCGAATCGCTCAGCGTGTACTCGTCCGGCTTCGCGAACTTCGGCTACTCGGAACACTTGAACGCCGCGTAGGTGGGGTGCGCGCCGGCTCGGCTGGACTGGTGCATTACGTCGATGCCAATGGCGAACGCTTGCTGAAAGCCGAATCAGGCCAACCAGTGCGCCGTCACCTAACGGACCCCAGCGAAACTTTTCTCAAGCACACCCTCGCTATCGCCGACACCCATGTTTCGCTCGCGGCTGCCCATCGTGAGCAACGATTGGAATTGCTGGCGATGCAGATCGAACCAACGGCCTGGCGGCAGTACATCGGCATCGGCGGGGCACGCTTGCGGCTCAAGCCAGATCTGTATGCCGAAACCGCAATTTCTGCCGACAGTGAGTACGAGGACAGCTGGTTCATCGAGGTCGACCGTGGCACTGAAAGCATTCCCACGCTGGTCAGGAAATGCCGAGATTACGAGGCCTATCGACGAAGCGGCATCGAACAGGATCGGAGTGAAGGCACTTTCCCGCAGATCGTCTGGAGCATGAGCGCCAACGATCCCGCCAAAGCTGAGCGCCGACGTGTTGCCCTCCGACAGGCCATCGACAAAGACCGCGCTCTGCCCAGCGAATTGTTCCACATCATCGCGCCGGACGCACTGGTCGACCTCATGCAGGAAGGTAGTGATCTATGACGGCAGCCATCCGGAATCACCTTCTGGTTGGCGATGCACTCGAACGGTTGCGCGATTTTCCAGACGGCAGCATCGACATGGCGCTCACCAGTCCACCGTACTTCCGACTGCGCAACTATGACGCCGAGGGACAGATTGGGCTCGAATCCCATGTCGACAGCTGGGTCGACAGCCTGGCAGCCGTCAGCCAGGAAATTCATCGAGCGCTGGTACCGACCGGCACCTACTGGTTGAATTTGGGCGACACCTACTCGACCCACACCAGTCAGGGCACCGCTCGAAAGGGACTGGTAATGGCGCCAGAACGGTTGGCGCTCCATCTCCAGCGCTCGGGGTGGCTGGTGCGCAACAAGATCGTCTGGGCGAAGCCGAATCCGATGCCAAGCAACGTCCCCGACCGGCTGGCCTGTACGTACGAACTGATCTACGTCCTGACCAAACAACCGGCGTACTTCTTCGATCTCGATGCTGTTCGCGTTCCGCACCGTTCAACCGCGTCAAAGGGCTACAAAACACAGCAGCACGGCAACGAGCACTGGCGCGGCCCCAATGGCGACATAGCCGGTGGCCTCGCCGTACTGAAACGTGAAGGCCGAGTTGGTCATCCGCTCGGCAAGAACCCCGGTGATATCTGGCAGCTGGCGACATCCAACTTTCGCGGCGCGCACCACGCCACGTTTCCACTCTCCTTAGCCACCAAGGCGATTCAGGCCGGGTGCCCCGAGGTGCGCTGCACGGTATGCCGGCGCCCTTGGCGTAGGCGAGTAATACGCCTGCTCGGCGGCAAAGCCTTGCGCACTGCGGCAAGCGCAACCTGCGACTGCGATGCAGCCAGCGAACCGGGCATCGTGCTCGATCCCTTCATAGGTAGCGGTACCACTGCGGTTGCCGCCGAAGACTTAGCCCGAGACTGGAGCGGCATCGAGCTGAATATGGACTTTGCCCAGCTCGCAACCGAACGCATTGAAGCAGCACGTTCACGTCGCCAGGAGACCGCAGCACGCGCCAGCCCCGTAGGCAACGCCGCGTAGATGGATTGCCTCGTCGGTGCCATGCGGCCGTACTCGTAAGCGCGACAAGCGTTTACCGGCCGCACCAACACCGAGGAGGTAGCAATGTCCGCTCCGGAAACACCCGACGCACAAGAAAAGAAACTTGCCGTCGGACTCAACCCCTACCGTCACACGCAGCTCACCTGGATCGCCCAACTTCGTGGCAGCACCATGAACACGGAGTTCCTGAAGGCGATCGACGCCCACATCGAAGCAGCCAAACACGATCCGGATCTGATCGCGAAGGCTGACGAGGTACGGGCCGCCATAGAACGGGATGCCAAGGCCAAACAAGAGGCACTGGCCAACCTGTTCCAGGGAGCGGCAGCGGGCGAGGGTGACGCGGCAGCCCAGCCGACCCGTCGGGGTCGGCGGGCAACCGAACAACCGGAAGGCTGAGCACACCCAGCCCTCGGTACGGCCGGAAGGGTGACACATCAGCGGGAAATCCGCTCGACTGTCACCCTTCTGGCTCAACAACATAAACATGAGAAAGACCTGAAATAGTACACCGAAACATCAATTTGTGTTGTGGAATTGTGCGATTTCATTGCATTTGGGCAATGGAATTCGTTATTATGAAGTGTACAACAAACGGAGATATTAAATAAAAATGAAATCGAAAGAAAATGAAGCACTGCGGAAAGTCTTGTCCGAGAGACGGCAGGCGCTTGGGATCAGCACATACGAAGTCGCTAAACGAGCTGCGATGCGTGACTCCACGTACTGGCGAATCGAGACCGGAGCGAGCGCGAGCCCTCGTGTTGAGAAATTGCTAACCATCGCCAGAGTGCTCAATATTTCCTGCACCGACATGTTTACAAGCATTGGATGGCTCCCGTCAGGCGAGCTGCCCTCTCTGTTGCCATATATGCGCACGAAGTATTGCGAGCTACCGCCTGCGGCATTCGAGGAAATCGAAGTCTATTTTGCTGGACTTACCGAACACTATGGCGTTTCTTTTGAGATAGACGCATATGAGTCACCTCGAAGCGGAAGCGACTCATAAAATGTAGCAACCGACGTATCAAATCTAGTCCGAGAGGAGGAGAACTATGCACCAAACATCACCCCGCTACCCCGAAACGACAGTTATCAAGGAACCCGTGGCCATTGGTGTCAAGGCTCCTCTTTCTCTCGAAGGTCGACAGGCATTACGCACTCTCGGTAATCTGGCACTCAAACTCGCGGACGGCGAGCCGCTTGATATCAACCGGCTCAGCAGCGAGCTAACTGGCGTAGTCGATAACAAGCCGTCTACGACTACCAACGTAGCCGACTTGCTCACCGTAACCGAAGCGCATACACGACTACGCATTAGCAAGTGGAGCCTATACCGGCTCATTCATGAGCGCGAACTAACAACGGTAAAGGTCGGCGCACGTCGTTTTGTGCCAGTCAGTGAAGTAGAACGGTTTGTCCGCGACCTCGTAACCGCAGGAGGCTCGCGATGACTCGGCGGGGGCAAGGTGAAGGCACGCTCTACCACCGAAGCGACGGACGGTGGGAAGGCGCAGCCTACCTGCCCACAGCAAGCGGCAGAATCCGACGCCTGCGGGTGTACGGCAAGACGCGCAAAGAGGCCAGCGAGAAACTCACCATGAGCCTGGCGGATACCAAGCGCGGCATCCCGCTTCCAGAACAATCCTGGAAGGTCGGAGCCTACCTTGACTACTTCATGCGAGATATTGCCCCAAAGACTCTCCGCCCCACGACGATTAACACATATGGCAACGTCATTCAGGGGCATCTCAAGCCGATGCTCGGATCGCACTCGCTCACCCGTCTTACGGTTACAGGACTCCAGGAGGTATTCGATCAGCGTATCGCCCACGGCATGTCGCTGCCCACCGCCGTTCACGTCCGGATTGTGTTGAGCGCTGCGCTCACTCGGGCAATGCGTGAAGACCTGGTTGTCCGCAACGTGGCACGCCTGGTGGTACTTCCTCGCTACGATCGAAAAGAGATCGTACCTTGGACAATTGACGAAGTTGCCCGATTCCTGGCGGTCGCCAAATCGCATCGGATGTATCCTGCGTTTCTGTTGCTCAGCCTCTATGGCCTCCGGCGTGGAGAGGCCCTCGGCCTTCGATGGGGTGACATCGACTGGGACCATGACGTTCTACGAATTCGGCAGCAGTTCCAAGTGATACGCGGTCAGAACTACATCGGGCCTGTAAAAACCGCAAAGGGAAAGCGAGACCTACCACTACTCGCGTTCGTGCGCCAAGCACTCAACCAGTATCAGATAGACATCGAAGACCAACATATCCATCCGGCACGTGACAGCCTCGTATTTGTCGATGATGATGGTCGGCCGTTTGGACCGTCGAACTTCTACTTTTTGTTCCAGAAACTCTCCAAAAAGGCAGGATTGCGTCGTATCCGCCTTCACGATCTTCGACACACAGTTGCGACGCTCCTAAAGAACAGTCACGTACCGGACCGCGACATCCAACTTATCCTTGGGCATTCCCGTGTCACCACTACCCAGGAAATCTACGAACACGGCGATGGCGAGGCCCAGCAGTTAGCGCTCAGCCGCATTGAGGATGCGTTACTGGGCGCTGGTAACAGTGGCGGTAGCCGTCAAATGCAGCCGTCAAATGTCGATCTAGTGGTACCTAAAAGGGCATTTCAACAGAGACAAAACGCCGATCTGCGGATCTACGCTGATAAGTTTTCCACTAAAATGGACCACCTCCGTCGCGACCCCGCTAGCACCCCTGTGCTTGAAGAGCTGCGCGCACGCACAAACACGCACATTCTTGGCTGTGTAGCCGTCAAAAGTAGCCGTCAGATCAACGACGGAAATCTCGTGCTTTGGGAGTGGGTTCCGCTCCTCAGTGCGCTCACGCCGATCGTGACGCCATTCACCAATTCCCCTCTCCGATCCGATCACAGCGACTAAGGAGGCAGTTAGTGACCAAGAATCAAGCACAGGGAGCAATCCAGCTCAAGAAAGCTGTTCTGCTGCTCCGCGTTTCCACCAAGCGGCAGATGGACACCGCAATCGACATCGACCCCGATGGTCTTTCGATCGCTACTCAACGTGAACTCGGACAACAGAAGTCTGATGCCCTCGGGGCCGAGGTCATCAGGGAATTCATCGAACCTGGTACCTCAGCGAAGACCATCGACAAACGCCCGGTCATCCGGGAACTCTTGAAATTCCTGACTGAACATCCCGAGATCAAGTACGTCATCGTCTACATGCGCTCCCGCGCCTTCCGTAACCGATTCGACGCCGCCATCATCGAAGCCCAGCTCAACAAGATGGGCGTCCGTCTGATCAGCGCCAAGGAAGACTTCGGCGAGGGACCGCATGCCGTGGCGATGGAAGGCATGCTCGACGTGATGAACCACCTGATGAACACCCTGCAGGGGTTGGACATTCAGGAAAAGATGCGGATGAAGGCGGTCAACGGTGGCACCCTCGGCGTCGCCAGGCTCGGTTATCTGAACGTACGCGTCGAGTACGAGGGCAAGCTGATCAACACCGTCAAGCAGGACGAACGACGAGCCCCGCTGGTGCTGAAGGCATTTGAGCTGTACGCCACCGGTACATACGGTTTGGAACAGTTGGAAGCCACGATGGCCGATGTTGGCCTGACTGCACGTGCCAGCGGCAAGTTCCCCGAGCGGCCAGCGTCATTCAAGCGTCTGCATCAGATGCTCCAAGACCCGTACTACGCCGGATGGATTGAGTACGACGGGGAGCTGTACCCGGGCAGGCACGATCCGATCGTCACCCAAGAACTTTTCGACCGCGTGCAGGACGTCATGGACCTGCGTAGCCGCTTGGGACAGCGTGACCGCGTCCTCCAGCACTACCTCAAGGGCAATCTCTTCTGCCATCGGTGCAACGAGGCCGACCGCACCTCCCGCCTGATCTACACCGAGGCACGGAGCCAGAACGGCAATCGCTACAGCTACTTCCTGTGCCGTGGCCGTCAGGACGGTCTGTGCGACCTGCCCTACCTCCCTGCGGAACGAGTCGAACAAGCGATTGTCGACCACTACACCACCCTGCAGCTCCCGCGCGGATTCGTGTCCGACGTTCAGTGCCTGCTTGATGAAGTACTGGCCGACGAACAAATAAGCCTGCGGGAGATGCATGCAGCACTGAAGAAGCGACTCAAGGAGTTGGACGCGCAGGAGGAGCGCTTACTCGACCTCGCCGTAGACAACGCCCTGCCACAGCCGAAAATCAAGACACGGTTGCGCCATATCCAGAACGATCGCGCGAGCATTGAAGCGAGCCTGAGTGCCACCAGGGCCGAACTGGCTGTCGGCATCAAGGTGCTGGCCAGTGCACTGGATCTCCTCAGCGAGCCACAGAAGCTGTACGAGGAAGGGAGCGACGTTGTCCGGCGGCACCTCAACCAGACGTTCTACGAGCGCTTCTACCTGGACATCGAGGGCGTCAGGACGGATCTGCTCAACGGGCCCTTCACTGAACTGCATGACGCGGCCGGAACCGGCAGAACCTTCCACCAGGCAATCAGCGGATCAGTCCGCTCAGGTAGAAGGTCCAGAAACGCGAAAAGTGGCCTTACCCTCCCTGTGGTCCCTAAGGACCCCAGTTCGAGTAAGACCACCCTTGTGGAGCTGCCGGGAATCGAACCCGGGTCCTCTGCCGCGTCTCCAGGGCTTCTCCGTGTGCAGTTCGCTGTGTCTCTACTTGGATCTCTGGGTCTCGCGAACAAGCTCAGATGACGATCCCAGTCGCTGTTTGATGTTCCATTCTGGTCCGCGACCGGCCAGGACGGTAAGTCCCTCTAGCTGATGCCAGTACCCGGGTCGAGGGACGAACCCGGACTGACAGACTTGCTCTGCTACTTAGGCAGCGAGAGCGAAGTCGCGCTGATTGGAATCGGCGCTTAATTGGTTGCAATGACGCTTACGGTGGTCTCTTGCCTGCACCGACACGCTTCCCCTGAATCTACGTACAAAGTCGAAACCGTTCAGCCCCGTACGTCCCGGCACCTTGCCGGCTGTTCATGTTAACACCGGCCAGAGCCCGGTTCTTCCCATTATTCGGCGGGTGTCCTCACGCTGCGGCGATGAGCCCGACCGCGACGAGGGCGAGCACCATGCCGGCCTGTTGCTGACGACCGACGCGTTCGCCGAGCAGCACCATCGCGAGCAGGACTGTGGCCGCCGGGTACAGCGAGCCGATCACGCTGACGAGCGAGAGCAGTGAGCCGTGGAACGCGTGCAGTAGCGCGATGTTGGCGACGACGTCGAGCGCGCCGATGTAGCAGGCCAGTCGCAGCGGCTCACCGCGCAAGCGCTTGAACTGCCTGGCCGACAGCGCGGTCACCCACACCACCGCGGTGGCCGCCGCACGCTGGGCGAGCAACGGCCACAGCCCGGACGACGCCGCGGTCTGGTGCAGGAAGACGAACATGAAGCCGAATGCGAGTCCGGATCCGATGGTCAACAGGGCGACCTTCTTGGTGAATCGTAATTCGCGCCCACCGGTGATCTCCTCGGTGACGGCGTCCGGCGATTCCCGGCTGACCAGCAGCACGGCGACCAACGCGAACGCGATACCGATGAAGGCGAGCAGCCCGGGTCGCTCCCCGATCACCAGCCCGACCAACACGGGGACGCCCGCCACCAGCACCGCCGTCAGCGGTGAGACGACCGCCATCGGGCCGCTCGCGAGTGCGGCATAGAACCACCAGACCGCGACACCGCTGGCGAGGCCGGCCGCCAGACCCCACCCTATCGATGCGGCGTCGGGGGTCCCGTCGACGAACGGCAGGAGCAGCAAGACGAGCAGTACCGACAGCGGGTAGGAGTAGATGACGACTCGCAGCGCGGTCACCTTTCGGGCCGCGACACCACCGTAGAAGTCGCTCACGCCGTAGCCGAGGGCGGCTACCAGCGCCAATAGGACGGCAGTCAGCGCATGCCTTTGATCCGCCGCCCTAGCTCACGAGTGACCTCGCGCTCGGCGTCGCGCTTCGCCAGATCCTGACGCTTGTCGTAGTCCTGCTTGCCCTTGGCGAGGGCCAGTTCGACCTTGACCTTGCCGTCGGAGAAGTACATGGACAGCGGCACCAGCGTCTGATTGCCTTCCCGCGACTTGCCGACCAGACGGTCGATCTCGCGCTTGTGCAGCAACAGCTTCCGGATCCGGCGCGGCGAATGGTTGGTCCAGGTGCCGTGGCTGAACTCCGGGATGTGCAGCCCACGCAGCCACACCTCGCCGTTGTCGACCGTCGCGAACGCGTCGACCAGCGAGGCCTTGCCCTCACGCAGGCTCTTGACCTCGGTGCCAACCAGCGCGATCCCGGCCTCGTAGACGTCCAGGATCGTGTAGTTGTGCCGCGCCCGGCGGTTGGTCGCGATGACCTTGCGCCCCTGTTCCTTCATAACGATCAACCTTAAGTGACGCGGCAACCGGATTATTCCCAGGTCGTGGCGCGGCACCCGCGGTGCTAGCCACCGGGGCGCAGGGTGACCCAGAGGGTGAGCAGCGCGATGAAGGCGGCGACCAGCAATACCGTCGAAAATCGGGGTCTGCCGGGTCGCGGGGGCGGCCGATGGCGCAGCCACACACCCTCCACGGTCGGGTCGATCCCCCTGCGGGTGTTCGGCGGCGCGTCCGGCACCTCGGAGCTGGGGGAATCGCCCGACGTGTCGCCCCCGTCGTCCGGGCCGTCACCGGTAGCCATAGCGAGCACGGTAGCCCGCACGGCCGCGACACGCCGCAATTCCCGCGTGCCGCAACATAGTTGGTACTCAGACGAGACGTCGGCCGAAGGCCTGGGTTGCTGCCGCGGTCGAGACGTCGACGGTGAACACGCGCAGGTCGACGGCGGTCGGGGTGAGATCCAACACCATGAAACCGAGCTCGTGATAGTTCTCGAACAACGCAGGGTGGCTGCCACGGGGGGTGACCGCGGGTTCGGCGGAAACCGTCTTGGCGGCGGCGCCGGACACGATCTGGCGCGTGCCCTTGGATTCGACGGTCGGCTCGAGCACCTGGAGCGAATGGTCGTGCCCGGACAGCAGGAACTGGCAGGCGCCCGCGACGTGCTCCTCGATGAAGCGCTTCACGTGGATGCCGTTGATCGGTTCGATGGGCAGGTTCTCGTAGCGGCCCGCGTCGCCGTGTGGGCCGTTGTTGAGGTACGGGTGATGGGTGCAGGCGATCTTCCAGGTGGCGCCGGATCCGGCGATCGATCGGTCGAGCCAGGCGCGCTGCTCATTCATGAACGGCCCGTCGACCGCCCAGTACGGCGAAAGGATCGGCGGAATGTAGGCGGCGAGCGGATTGAGATCGAGGACGAAGAACTCGACAACGGGGTTCTGCTCCGGCACCCGCACCGAGTAGTACCGGCTCGGCATCCACCAGCGCGGCGAGTTCGCGTGATACTCGACCTCGTGGTTGCCGCGCACCAGCCAGCCGCCGTCACCGGGCAGTACGGAACTGGTGTCGTGGTTGCCGAGCACCATCAACCACGGGAAATCCAGTCCGGCATTGGGGTTTTCGAACTTGTCGGCGAATTGGCGGTCGGTGCCGCTGTTCGGGCCGAGCTCGTAGATGTTGTCGCCGAGGCCGAGCGCGAGGTCGACGGGTTCGCTGCGCTGGAACTCGCGCATCGCATTGGCGACCGCCCACTGGGTGCGTGTTCCGGTGCCCGCGTCGCCGGTCACCAGCACCCGAAGGCGGCGTCCGGTCGGGAAGGGAAACTTGGTGACACCGGACGCGATCGGCACCGCCTGCGCGGGCGAGAGGCCGACCAGCGACGCGACACCCGCCGCGCCTGCCAGAAAGCCCCGTCGACCAAAACTGTTGTCAGGCATGCGATGTCCTCCGCAGTCCGGTACCCCACCCGGCGACCATCCTCGCCCATGGGGCGGGACGATGGCGATGCGGGGTGGGGCACCGGATCAACTGGGGAGAACTACTTCGCCGCGGCGACCGGCTTCTTGTTCCGGTCCAGGCCGAGCGCGTCGGACATGGTGAAGAACAGGTCCGTCTGATCGGTCAGACCGACCACGTTGGCGGCGTGCGGGCCGTAGGCGGCGACGCGCAGCTGGGTGCCGGTGTGCTCCTGCGAACCGCCGGCCTCGGCGTTGCCGTAGGACACGCCCATCTCGGCGCCGTCCTTGGTGACCACCTTGCTGGTCAGCGAGAGCGACTTGGTTTCCAGCGGCACGATCTGACTGCTGTGCGCGTGGTCGGCGGTGACGATCACCAGGGTGTTGCCGTCGTTCTTGGCGAATTCGAGCGCGGCCTGCACGGCCTCGTCGAGGTCGACGGTCTCACCGACCTGACCGCACGGGTTGGCGTTGTGGTCCTGCTTGTCGATCGAGGCGCCCTCGACCTGCAGGAAGAAGCCATCCTTGCGCGGCTCGAGCAGGTCGATCGCCTTGCGGGTCATGGTCGCCAGGTCGGGCTGGGCGGCGGCCCGCTCGGGGTTGGGCTTGCAGGTCTGGGCCGGCAGGTTGAGGCCGTTCTGCACCGCGTTGTCCCCGGTCCAGCGAACCGGCATGTTGCCGGAGCTGAACAGGCCGAGCACCGGCGCGTCCTGGTCCGCCTTGGCGACCGCGTCGAGACCCGTCTTGTCGGCGACGAGGTTGTAGCCGCGCGCCTTGGCCTGGTCGCGCAGGGTCTGACCCTGCCACTGGCCGCCGGCCGCCTTCTGGTCGAAGCTCTTCGAACCGCCACCGAGGGTGACGTCGGCACGCGTGTTGAGCAGTTGTTCGCTGATCGAGCCGAGGCCGCCCTTCTCCAGCGCATTGGTCGGGCACTTCAGTGCCGTCTCCTCCGGGCCGTAACACTTCCGGTCGGTGACGTGGGCGGCGAGCACGGCCGGGGTGGCGTCCTGGATTTCGGCGGTGGTCACGTTGCCGGTGGCCTTGCCGTTGGCCTTGGCGATCTCCAGCAGGTTGGTCTGCGGGGCGCCCTTGACGTCGACGCCGATGGCGCCGTTGTAGGTCTTGGTTCCGGTCGACCACGCGCTGCCGCTGGCCGCGGAATCGGTGACGTAGTCCGGCTTGCCGGTGGTCTTGTCCAGCGAGTAGTGGGTGTACGAGCCGGTGAGCGGCAGCGCGTCGATGCCCTTGAAGTAGCCGCCGGCACCCTCGGCGACGTTGCGCGCCACGGTGATTTCGGAGTCGCCCATGCCGTCACCGATCAGCAGGATGACGTTCTTGGCCTGGTTGCCGTTGAGCGAGGCGCGCAGGGCGTCGGTCCGGTCGCCGGTGGTGCGGCGCGCGCCACCGTTCTCGGTGACGGTGCCCTTGGCGCTGGGGGTGAGGAGATCGCCGTTGCCCTGCTTCGTGGAATCGGACGAACCGCAGGCGGCCAGGGTCCCGACGAGGATGGCGGCGCCCAGGATGGCGCCCGCGCGGAACCGGCGGGGCATGGAACGCGACGAGACAGGGGGCATGAGCGAAAACTCCATTGTTCGTAGATACGTCGGTTGGTGGGAGCCTTGCGATCGCTTCTGAACAAAAAGGGCATAGCGGGCAACCGGGCGGTTACCGGACGATTTCCCATTAGCATGTCCGCATGAGTCGACCAGCCGTCCGACAAGCGTGTACCGCTGTCGCACAGCGACTTTCACCCGGAAGAGGGTGAGCATCCAGCTTTCTGGCCGTTTGACCAGAAGGTGCAGAATGTCACTCTCCGGCCAGGACCTCCAGCACTTGTTCGCCGTACTTGGCGAGCTTGTTCTCGCCGACACCAGTGACCTTGCCGAGTTCGGCCAGGCTGGTCGGCTTGCGCGCGACGATCTCGCGCAGCGTGGCGTCATGGAAGACGACGTACGCGGGCACGCCCTGTTCCTTGGAGGTCGCGGCCCGCCATTCGCGCAGCCGCTCGAACACGGGCGCGTCCGCCGGTGCCATGTCGGCGGCCGGTGCCTTGCCCGACTTGGCCGCACGCGCCGGTTTGGTCGGTCGTTCGCGTTCGCGGCGCAACAACACCTGACGTCCTTCGAACAGCACCTCGTTGCTCGCGTCGGTGAGCGTCAGCACGCCGTAGTCGCCGTGCACCGTGAGCAGCCCGCCCGCGAGCAATTGGCGCACCACGCCGCGCCATTCGATATCGCGCAGATCGGTGCCGATCCCGAAGACCTTCAGCTCATGATGATCGTGCTGCAGCACCTTGGGGTTCTTCTTGCCGAGCAGGATGTCGACGATGTGGCCGGCACCGAAGCTCTGGCCCCGTTCGCGTTTGAGCCGCAGCACCGTGGACAGCAGCTTCTGCGCGGGAACGGTGCCGTCCCAGGACTCGGCCGGGGTGATGCAGGTGTCGCAGTTGCCGCACGCCTGCTGGTCGTGCTGACCGAAGTAGTTGAGCAACTGCACCCGCCGACAGCTCACCGTCTCGCACAACCCGAGCATGGCGTCCAGGTGCAGCTGTAGTTGCCTGCGATGGGCGGCGTCGCCCTCCGAGGAATCGATCATCTTGCGTTGCTGCACAACGTCGTTGAGGCCGTACACCATCCACGCCGTGGAGGGTTGCCCGTCGCGGCCCGCCCGGCCGGTCTCCTGGTAGTAGCCCTCCACGGACTTCGGCAGGTCCAGGTGGGCGACGAAGCGCACGTCCGGCTTGTCGATGCCCATGCCGAAGGCGATGGTCGCGACCACCACCAGACCGTCCTCGCGGAGGAACCTGGTCTGGTTCTCCGCGCGAATACGGTTGTCCAGACCCGCGTGATACGGCACCGCGCTGACGCCGTTCTCGGTGAGGAACGCCGCGGTCTTCTCCACCGAATTGCGGGACAGGCAGTATACGATGCCCGCGTCGCCCGCGTGCTCGGTGCGGATGAATTCCAGCAGCTGGCGATCGGGCTTGTTCTTCGGCTCGATCCGGTACTGGATATTCGGCCGGTCGAAGCTGGCGACGAAGCGACGGGCCGCGCCGAGGTCGAGGCGCTGCACGATCTCGTCGCTGGTCTTCGCGGTCGCGGTCGCGGTGAGCGCGATGCGCGGCACATCCGGCCAGCGCTCGTGCAGCATGGACAGCGCCAGATAGTCGGGCCGGAAATCGTGGCCCCACTGCGAGACGCAGTGCGCCTCATCGATGGCGAACAGCCCCACCTTGCCGCGATCGAACAGCTGCGCCGTCGACTCCAGCCGCAGCCGTTCCGGCGCCAGGTACAGCAGGTCCAACTCCCCCGCCACGAACTGCGCCTCCACGGCGCGGCGCTCGTCCGGGAACTGGGTCGAATTCAGGAAACCCGCGCGCACGCCGAGTGCGCTGAGCGCGTCCACCTGGTTCTGCATCAAGGCGATCAGCGGCGAAATCACCACGCCGACGCCCGGACGCACCAGCGCGGGCACCTGGTAGCACAGTGACTTACCGCCGCCGGTCGGCATGAGCACCAGCGCGTCGCCACCCTCGACCACGTGCTCCACGATCTCGCGCTGATCACCACGGAAGCTGTCGTAGCCGAAGACTCGACGTAGAACCTCTTGCGCCGCACCGGATCCGGCGCCCGCACCGCGATCGGTGTCGGTCGCCGTGGCCGCGAATGCATCGGTGGGAGTCACCCGGCCCATCCTACGAGCGCGCGCTCGCGGCGCTACCGGTACGTCGCCCGGATTTCCCAGCTCGGGTCTCGACTGGTCCACATGTGGATAAACAATCACCGGCTGAGCGACCCCGAGGCGCTGACCTGTGACTCCGGCCGATCGGCCGAAATTCACCGCGCTGCTCATGTTTCGAGCTGCTGTTAGGTTGACGCACATGGCAATAGGGATGGGGAGTAATCGAGTTCGAGCGGCGCTGCTCGCCGTGGCGGTTGCGGCGGGTGTCGTCGCCGCGGCACCCACGGCGACCGCGGCGGACACCTTGCCCGCGATGTGTGCGGACGGCTGGGAGGCGACCACCCTGGTCGAGGGGGTGGGCAATCTGGAGAACCTCGACGCCGACGGGAACGGCGGGTTCTATGTCACCGGCATCGTCGACGGGTTCTTTGCGCATGTGGACAGCGCGGGTCGATTCGAGAAGCTGTTGACGGGACTGGACTATCCGGCGGGTGTGCGGGTCGCAGGCCCCTATGTGTACTTCTTGACCGGCGACGGGATGGCGGCCGGGCCTGGCACGCTGCAGCGGTACGAGAAGGCGACCGGCGCGGTAACCACCTTGCTCACCGGCCTGAACGGCCCCAACGGACTACTGCTACTACCCGACGGCGATCTCCTGTTCACCACCATCGGCACCACCGGCACCCCGACCGGGATCGCCCGCTACCGACCGTCCACCGGCGAGTACATCCGCACCTGGGCCGATCTGCCGCTGTCCAACGGCATCGCGTTGGCCCCTGACAGAAAATCCATCTATGCCGACAACCTGACCATGCGGATCTTCCGCATCCCCCTGGATGCCCCGGCGAATCAGGTTGTCGTCGCCGGGATTCCGAACCTGATCTCGGTACCGGACGACATGGAAGCCACCCGCGCGGACACCCTGTACGTCGCCGACCACGCGTTCGGCTCGATCAACAAGGTGAACACCGCGACCGGCGCGTCCTGCGCGATCATCACCGGCCTGATCAAGCCCGGCCCGATGCGTAATCCACCGGACGGGACCACCTCGGTCCGCATCGCCCGCGACGGCGACAGCTGGGCTTTGTACATCACCGGCATGGACGGAACGCTGCGTCGACTACGGCCGCCGGCGGACATCGACCTCACGCCGGCCACGCCAACCCGGTAGAAACGAAGGAGCTTGCCCGGATTCCGAACACGGATGGGCGGGCGTTCGTGGAAAGGAACCGAACATGCCGGAAGCGGCTCCGATGATCGTGGCCACGCCCGACGATGCCGAGGACATCGCCAAGCTGCGCGACCGGCTCGCGCAGTGGATGGTCGACAAAGACATCAAGGCGTGGGTGCCCGGTGAGTACCCCGCCGCAACGGTCGCCGAGGAGGCGGCGCGTGGCGAATGGTTCCTGTGGCGCGACGAAACCCGCGCACTGATCGGCGTGGTGCGCGTGATCTGGCACGACCCGGAATTCTGGGGAACCGATGATGCCGAGGCGGGCTACATTCACGGGCTGATGGTCGCACCCGAATGGCGGGGAGGTGACGTCGGCGACCGGATCATCCAGTTCTGCGCCGACTACACCCTCGCCAACGGCGTCACTCGGCAACGCCTCGACTTCTCCGCCAACAACCCGGTGCTCCGGAAGTACTACACCGCACGGGGTTTCACCGCGCTGCGCGAGGCACCACTACCGCCCCGGTTCCACCTGCACGGCACGCTCAACGTCGTACTGATGGAGAAGATGCTGGCCTGATGACCGGAACGGCCACCCGGTACCTCTACCTCGCCAGGCACGGCGAGGCGACACCGGACGAGAGCACGCTGAGCGAACGAGGTCGCAGCCAGGCCTGGCTGCTCGGTGAGCGGCTGCGGCACAGCCCGCTCACACAGGTCCACCACGGTCCGCTGTCCAGGGTGGCGCAGACGGCGCAGCTGATCGCCGACCGCTTGGACGGGGTGCCCTTGCGCGCCGCGGCATCCGCGGGCGACTACCTGCCCTACCTGCCGCGGATGGACGAACTACCGGCGGAGTCCGCGGACGCCCTGCTCGGCTTCCTCGCCCAGTTCCCCGCCGAGCAGCGCGACCACGGACCGCGGCTGGCACGGGAAGCCGTCGAGCAGTTCACCGGCCCGGTCGAGGGCGACGCACCCCGCCACGAGCTCGTCGTCACGCACGCCTTCCTCATCGGCTGGCTGGTGCGGGCCGCGCTCGACGCACCCAAGTGGCGCTGGATGGGATTCAGTCCCGCCAACGCCGCGCTCACCGTAATCCGTTACGCACCAGGCAGACCCGACTCCGTGCTGCTCTTCAACGACACCGGCCACCTCCCACCGGACCTACGGTGGACCGGCTTTCCGCCGGACCTGCACATCTGAGCAAGCCGTGCCTCGACCGCACCGAATGCGTGACCCGACAGGCACAGTCCCAGCACTACCACCCTCCGCACCGAGGCCCGCCTGCGACTCAGGGCTGCAAACGACTCAACGTCTCGTCATGCAGCAGACCGTTCGACGCCACCGCGTCGCCACCATGCGGGCCCGGCTGCCCCTCGAGCGAAGTGAACCGCCCGCCTGCCTCACGGACCAGAATGTCGAGCGCGGCCAGATCCCACAGGGACACTTCGGGTTCGGTCGCGATATCGAGCGCACCCTCCGCGAGCAGGCAATAGGTGAAGAAATCGCCATAGCCGCGCACGCGCCATACGTCGTCGGTGAGCGCGAGGAAATTCTCCCGCAACCCACGCTCACGCCACCCGGACAGGCTGGAAAAGCCCAGGCTCGCCGAGCTCAGCTCGCCAACCGCCGACACCGAAAGCGATGTCGGCGCTTCGGCGTCGAAGCTGCTCCAGGCACCCGAGCCCGCCGCCGCCCACCAGCGCCGGGACAACGCGGGCGCACTCACCACGCCGACCACCGGCACGCCGTCCTCCAGCAGCGCGATCAACGTGGCCCAAATCGGCACGCCGCGCACGAAATTCTTGGTGCCGTCGATCGGATCGATCACCCACTGGCGCCCGGTGAACTCGGCGTCCCCGCCGAACTCCTCACCGAGCACCGCATCGCCGGGCCGCTGTTCGGCAAGCACCTGCCGAATCGCTTTCTCCACCGCCAGATCGGCATCCGATACCGGCGTCAGGTCCGGCTTCGCGTCCACCTTCAAATCGAGCGCACCGAACCGGGCCCGGGTAATGCCGTCAGCCGCATCGGCCAACCGCAGCGCGAGTTCGAGGTCAGAAGAGTCCACAGCCACGCCCGCACCCTATCCGGTCACCCCACCACCCAGGCCGCGTGGCACGTCATGCCACCGCGGACACCGCCCGCGCCGCCGCCAAAGCATCAGCCCACCACTGCAACTGGTCGAGCATCGCCAGCGCCGCCGCGGCGGGCTCGTCCGGTTCCAGCAGCCGCCCCTCAGCGTCGAAGAGCAGGTAGTAGCGCGGAAACGACACATAGTTGCGGACCGTGTGCGCATTGAGCTCATTGAAGATCTGCCGCAGATGTTCGATGGCGAGCAGCCCACCGCTCGCGCCGCTGTACCCGACGAAACCTATTGCCTTGGCGTCCCATTGAATGAAATGCCAGTCGATGGCGGCCTTCAGCGCGGCCGGAATGCTGCGGTTGTAATCGGGCGTGACGATGACGAACGCGTCCGCCGCTGCGAGCCGCTCGGTGAGCTCGAGCATGCCATCGGGCCGTTCGGGATTCGGATCCATCGCCGGTGAGACGGCAGGCAACGCGAGCGGCAGGTCCGCCTCCGCCAGGTCGATGACGTCCACCTCGAACGCGCCGTGCCCTCTGGCGTGCTCGGTGAACCATTCGGCCACCACCGGTCCGAAGCGCCCTTCTCGGACGCTGCCGATGATCACCGCGAGTTTCAATGCCGACATCTCGTTCCTCCCACAGATTCGGCGACCGTTCTCGGCCGCAGTTCCCAATCTGCTGGCCGCCGCGACATCGAGGAAGACCGCCGCAAGAGTGGTAGTGGCAGGGACACCCTCCAGCCGCCGCCACTTGTTAAGTTCGAAGAGTGAGCGACAACGAGCTGGGCCTGTTCCTCCGCACTCGGCGCGAGGCGGTCACCCCGGCCCAGGTCGGCCTGGCCGCCGGAGCGCGTCGCCGCACCCCCGGCCTGCGCCGCTCCGAACTCGCGATGCTGGCCGACGTGAGCGTCGAATACATCACGCGGCTCGAGCAAGGCCGCGATCGCCGCCCCTCACCGCCGGTGCTTTCCGCGCTCGCCGACGCGCTTCGCCTCACCGCGAGCGAACGAGTCCATCTGCACCGCCTCACCAAATCCGCCGACGTCGGCTTCCACTGCCTGGGTGGCGCCCAGCCGCCGCGCGACGTGCGCCCGACGGTCCGCGCCATCCTCGACCGTCTCGAACCAGCGCCCGCGGTGGTCGTGAACAGGCTCACCGAGGTCCTCGCCTACACCGACGGCTACCAGCGCCTGATGGCACCCTTCGGGCTACTCGACAGCACTCAGGCGAACCTGGCCCGCTTCGTCTTCACCGACCCGCGCGCCCGCGCCGCCTACCCGGACTGGCAGCACCTCGCCGACCAGACCGTCGCCACCCTCAAACACGGTCCCTTCCGCAAGGATCCGCACATCGCCGCGCTCGCCGACGAACTCACCGTCACCGTCGGCCCGGAATTCACCGACCGCGTCGAGACCGTCCCCAGCCTTCCCGCCGCCACCGGCATCACCCGATTCGTGCACCCCGACGCGGGCCAGCTGCGCTTGGCCTACGAAATCCTCGACCTCTCCGCCGACGACGACCAGCACCTGATCGTGCACCTGCCCGCCGACGAATCCACCGCCACCGCCCTCGACAAGCTCGCGGGCCTGCGCCCAGGGGCCCTCCGCGCGGTCTAGTTCGCGGGCACGGTTTCGAAGTTCCACTACCGAGCGACTCGAGGCGGCCTTCACCTGCCACGCAGCTTGGCGGTCGGTCACGAGGACTCAGCATGTTCACCCTGCGCAGACGGTATTCCTGACCCCAGCAACCTCGTCCGCGCCAACCGATCGCCGAACGCAACCCATTCGAGCCGCACTGCTGCTATCCCGGCAACGCCATACCAGTAGGCTTGACCATCGTGCATCCTGACGTTTCCGCTGATCTCGCCGAACTCGACGCCACCCTCAAGACGGTCGAATCGGTCCTCGACATCGAGGAGCTGCGCCGACGCATCGACGAGCTCGAGCACCAAGCCGCAGATCCCGATTTGTGGAACGACCAGGATCACGCTCAGCAGGTGACCAGCGAGCTCTCGCACGCGCAGGGCGAACTGCGTCGCGTCGAGGAATTGCGGCAGCGACTCGACGATCTGCCGGTGCTGTACGAACTGGCCGAGGGCGAAGAGGGCGAGTCGAGAGAGACCGCGCTCGCCGACGCCGACGCCGAACGTGCCGCACTGCACGGGGACGTGGAAGCGCTGGAGGTCCGGACCCTGCTGTCCGGCGAATACGACAAGCGCGACGCGCTGGTCAACATCCGCTCCGGCGCCGGTGGCGTGGACGCCGCCGACTGGGCCGAGATGCTGATGCGCATGTACATCCGCTGGGCCGACCGGCACAAGTACTCCGTCGAGGTCTACGACACCTCCTACGCCGAAGAGGCGGGCATCAAGAGCGCCACCTTCGCGGTGAAGTCGCCCTATGCCTACGGCACGCTGTCGGTGGAGATGGGCACGCACCGCCTGGTGCGGATCAGCCCGTTCGACAATCAGGGCCGCCGTCAGACCTCGTTCGCCGAGGTCGAGGTGCTGCCGGTGGTCGAGACCACCGATCACATCGAGATCCCCGAGGGCGACATCCGGGTGGATGTGTACCGCTCCTCCGGCCCCGGCGGGCAGAGCGTCAACACCACCGACTCGGCGGTGCGCCTGACGCACATCCCCACCGGCATCGTCGTCACCTGTCAGAACGAGAAGTCGCAGCTGCAGAACAAGATTTCGGCCATGCGCGTGCTGCAGGCCAAGCTGCTGGAACGCAAGCGGCAGGAAGAACGCGCCGAGATGGACGCGCTCAAGACCAACGAGGGCGCGTCCTGGGGCAACCAGATGCGCTCCTACGTGCTGCACCCGTACCAGATGGTCAAGGATCTGCGGACGAACTACGAGGTCAACAACCCGTCGGCGGTGCTCGACGGCGATATCGACGGTTTCATCGAGTCGGGCATCCGCTGGCGCATGCGGGAACCGAGCTAGATCGTTGCGGGTAGCGCAATCGCCGCTGGACGCGGGCGCTTGCGCGGAATCGTAGGACGTACGGCGGTAACCTGTCTGGCGTGCGTCCAGTTGGGAGTTCAGTCGAGGTGTTGACCATGTCACTCGCAACGACCTCGGAAACTACGAACTGGCTACGTTCCAACGGGCTCGAGATCGTGCTGTTGATCCTCGGCGCCATCCTGTTCAGCCGGTTCGCCACTTTCCTCCGCGATCGGATCACCCGCAAGATCGACGCCGAATTCCGCGGCGGCGACGCGCTGGTGCGCACCGAGGCGGCCAAACACCGGCACGCGCTGGCGCAGGTGGTCACCTGGGTGGTGCTGACCATCGCCTACGTGCTGATCGGCATGGAGGTGCTGCGACGGCTCGGGTTCGAGGTGACCGGCCTGGTCGCCCCCGCCGCGGTGCTCGGTGCCGCGCTCGGTTTCGGTGCGCAACGCATCGTGCAGGACATCCTGGCCGGGTTCTTCCTGATCACCGAACGGCAATACGGGTTTGGTGACGTAGTTCGCATCGCCGTGACTGGAGCCGCGGAGATGGCAGAGGGTACGGTCGAGGACGTCACGTTGCGGATCACCACACTGCGCAATTCCGACGGTGAAGTGATCACCGTGCCCAACGGCCAGATCGTGAAAGTGACGAATCTGTCGAAGGATTGGGCACGCGCGGCAATCGACGTTCCGGTGTCCGCGAGCGCGGACATCACCAGGGTCAACGAGATCCTGCACGAGGTCGGTACAAAGGCGTACGAAGATCCTCGACTCAAACCACTGCTACTCGACGAGCCCACCGTGATGGGCGTCGAGGATCTGACCGTTGACCAGATGAACATCCGAATGGTTGCCCGCACCTTGCCGGGCAAACAGTTCGAAGTCGGACGCGAACTGCGGGTGCGAGTAGCCGCGGCGTTGCGCCGGGAGGGTATCAGTGAGACCACGTAGAACCATCTCGCTCTTGAAGGAAGCGGTGCGACCCACCGCACTGCTCAAGGAATCGAGACCACGTCGATCCACCGCGATCCTGATCGCGACCTGGGTCGCCACGTTCGTGCTTTACCTGTTCGTCAAGCCCGATCAACCTTTCACACCTGGCTCCGAGCCCAGCCTGAACACCGTTCCCGCAGCGGTGAATCCGGCGGTCGCGCCACGCTGAACCAGACAAACGCCACGCTGAGCTCGGCGGACTCGCCGAGCCTCGGTGATCCTCCCCAGACTTCCCAAAGTTCTCCGGAGATCGATTGCTGCACCGGACAATTCGTGACTGGCCTGAAGTCCTGGACCTGGCTCACGCCATGAGCGATGGCCGCGGCTGGACCCACGAGTGGGAACTCGATCCGTGTGATACCGTCGGCCAATGAGTGGGGGCAGGGGCGGCAACTCAGAGCTATCGGTCATTCCAGAAGAGGTGACGGCGCTGGGCAAGTATGCCTACGACCTGGCCGACATCCTGCGGTCAGCGCTGAGATCAGCCGCGCTGGAGGTCACCACGCTGACTTCCAGTGAATGGACAGGCTCGGCATCCGATAGCTACGCAACCGGCTGGAACGAAGTCCACGACGGCGGCGAGAAGATCATCGAAGCACTGTCCAGCATGGCGTCATCGCTCGGAGTCACCGCGCAGACCATCGCCGCGCATGACAACCAATTCGCCAGCGAATACTCCAGCCTGGACCTTCCGTGACCGACGCCTTCAGTGTCGACCTCGACCAGCTCGACAAAATCGTGTCCCGCTTGGCCGGGCTTGCCGGATTCATCGCCGAACACCTGGATACCCTCGACCAGAAGGTGGCGAAGGTCCACGCTGGATCGTGGAGTGGTGCCACTGCCGACGCACATCGCGCCGCCCACAGCCAATGGACGACGGCCGCGCAGGAAGTCAATCAAGGCGTCGCGGATATGAGTACCGCCGCTCGCAACGCTCACACACAGTACACAGCGGCCATCGCAGCCAATATCACCATGTTCAAGCGGGGCTGAGCGGGGCTGAGCGGGGCTGAGCGAATGGCATTGGTCGTTGACCCGATCGTCTACTACGACAGTGCCAAAAAACTGTCCGACCTGGCCGACGAACTCGACAAGGCTTGCAAGACCCTGACCGGCTCCCTGGCGGCGACAGGCTCGATGGCTGGAGCGACCGACAGTGCCTTGGCGTGGGCAAAAGGGTATGACACACGCGCAATCAGCGCGACCGATACTGCCCACAGACTCGGCCAATCCATGCGCTATTACTCTGGACTTCTCAAGCTGGCCGGTTACAACCACTACGTTGCCAACTTCAACGCCCAGGTCAACCCCAACTGGAATGCCGCCCCTGAACGACCGGCTGATCCCGTGGTACCGACCTCGTCCAATTGGCAGTACCCGCCAGCGGCCGGAGGCAGAGGACAGGGCCTGGAAACGTGCATTCCGAATCTTCTGGAACAGATCGGTATTCCTGTTCCGGATGGGCATACTGACAGGCTTAAGGCCGCCGCTGAGGCATGGCACGCCTTTTCCAATTGTGCAGCCGTCACCGACGCGCAGCTCATCATCGGCTCGGCAATGGCGCACATCAACGACATCAACTCCCCTGAAATCCCCGACATCCGCGAAAGTCTTGACTCACTCAGCACTGTTGCCAGAAATCTCGCTCTGTCCACCTATTCCCTCGAAGCCGATTGCAACAACCACAGGGATGAACTCGAGAAGATCCGTAAAAAGATGAAGGATCTCTTGGATGAGCTGATCGATTTTATCGAAGAGTCCATTGTTGTCAACATATTGGTAGACATAGTATCCGCTGGCGTTGGGTTTTTGTTGGGAGCTGCCACGGCCGCTAAGTGGGCCGTGGAGATAGAGAGGTGCGCCAAGGCAATTGCCAAGGTCATCCAAGAAAGCAAACTGGCACGAATCTTCGAGAAGGCCGCCAAGGCAGAGGATGAACTCGCCGCCGCTGCCAGCGATCTGAACAAAATCGATTCACTCGCGGTTAAGACGCTCGACAGCAAGGTTGTAGCAGCCGAAAGAAACGCTACCATTCAGTCGAGCGAAGCCACTGGCCAGGGGGTGACTCGGCAGCAGGCCGATGAAATCATCCGGGAAGCCGAGCGGACTGGATCCGGCCTGAAGTCTGACAAGTACCACCGTTCAGCCACCTTCGCCGCCGAGGACATTGGAACCAAGGGTATCGTGTTCGATATAGTAGGTGGTGATGGGGCTGCGCGAACACTCGTCCAGATGCCCGGCGAGCTCAATGGAGTGACGGGAAGATTTGAGTGGATCCTTCAGGACGGAAAAGTGACACACCAGATGTTCGTGAAGAACGGGACAATCAATGGAAAGCCGATCACGCCATGAGCGATAAGTTGATACAGTTCGAGATTCCGGCGTCGTTCATAGAAGCGAGAGCGATACTGACCCCGCGTGAACTCCACTACGGATTCCAGAACGATTGGATATCCGATAAAGGCGTGATCCAGCTTGCAATGGGAAATATCGTGAACGAAATCAAGCCCATGCAGGTTGTGGAGTCGCTGTCCTTACTTCTTTCCGATGAATTGTATAAAGTTCGCGACTTGATTGACGGCCTAGTGGCCGACGAAATGGGAGTATGGGTATATCTCACGGTTGCTTGGGTTTGTGAAAATCCGTCGGAATTCGACGATGACCCATTCAAGACGATCGAGATGCTGTACGCCGATTTCGACTATCCGACCGCAATGGAGCCATTCATACCGTTCATGCCGCCACCTGCGGGTTCAACCCCCGGTGTCGCGGGACTTGAACAGCGACTGCGCGAATACTTGACGGAATGCTGGGAGCAGTACCACGTTGCTCGCAGTCCGGAGTAATCGCAGATCCGTCAAATGTCGCATGCCGCCTGCGGACGGCGAGAACATTCGTCCTGCCACATCTCGTCGATCTCGCGGAGCACGATACCGCCCATAGAGTCACGCACAGCGTCCCGAGCGCGAAGGCTCATCAATTCACGTATCGGCCGGGTCCGCCACTCCAACCGTCACCGGTTCTCACGTCCGGCAACTTATCGCACAGTGCTGGAACGTCCCATTTCCGCCGAGCGTGGCGGTATCGGACAGACGCAGGGACGTGACCGCGCGGGCCGTCACGCGATCCTGATTGCGACCTGGGTCGCCACGTTCGTGCTTTACCTGTTCGTCAAGCCCGATCAACCTTTCACACCTGGCTCCGAGCCCAGCCTGAACACCGTTCCCGCAGCGGTGAATCCGGCGGTCGCGCCACGCTGAACCAGACAAACGCCACGCTGAGCTCGGCGGACTCGCCGGGCCTCGGTGATCGGCAACGCGGTGTACCCAGCGTTGCTGGCTACACTGGCTCCCCGTGATCACCATGCGGAATCACAGTCCGGCGCTCTGAGCTGCACAGACACCAGGATCCAGCCCCCATAGCACGTTTATGGCACGAATTAGCTGTGGAGTGCGTCGTTGAAGTCCGCGACGACCACATCCCGGCCCGTGTAGCTGTCTTCTGTCACGCGTGAGCCCGTACGGTGCCCGCCTGCGGCTTGGGCGGCCGGAAGCTTGTATTTCTCCTTGATGCGCTTCATGGCCGTCTTACGGAGCGCCTTGGGGGTACTCCACTCAAGGTCTGAGCCCTTGACGATCTTCGCCCAGACTTCCCAGAAGTCTTGGGGGCTGATCGGGTTGCCGTTGCGGTTCACGAACACAAGCGTCTGTCCTGGCGCCGCGGCGAGCTTCCGCCGCCGAAGCATCACCACCGTGGCGACGCTCACCTTGACGCTTCGAACCGACTCATCGGTCTTCGGCATGTCTTGCCGATACGGCTTGCACCGGCCGCCGTCCGCGCCGTAGACGATGATCGTCCCTTGCACCTTCACAACCTGCTCGGCCAGTTCGAGGTCTTCCTCGATCCGTGTCGCTAGGGCTTCGCCTGGCCGTCCAACGATGTCATACATGAGCTGTCGCACATCCTGATATCGCTCCCGGTTGGCGTTCGGATGCCGGGCGAAGTAGACCTTCTCAAGATGTAGGTAGCGCTGGTACTGCTCCGGCGTGAACGGTTTGGGCTCCGGCCTCTCGAGAGTGATGGGGTCAGATTCCTTGGCAGGATTGAACGGTATGAGACCTTCCTTGTACAACAGATGGAAGGCTTGCTTCAGGGCCAGTCGATGCTTCTTCGCGACGGCGGGCGTGTGCCGCACGAGGTCCAGGTGCGCCTCGACATGTGAAGCTAGGACGCCCACGGCGGTCATCTTCCCCAGGTCTGAGCCTTCGATCTTCACGACCCCGGGCTTCGGACGCTTCTCCGCCTTGTAGATCACCCGCTTGTAGTATCCGACGGACTGGTCACGACTCTTCGTGTTCTTCTCGTACCGACGTATCCACAGGTCACACAGACCGAACACAGTTATGTTCGTCGGTATACCTCCGACCGTGGCCGGCTTCTTGGTTCTCAGGAACTCATCGGCCCTATCCGACGCTGCGCGCTCGGCTTTAGCCGCCGATTCTCGGTATGCCTGAGCATTCTTGGGCTCAGGCATACCAACGCAGCGATAGGCGCACACGCCCCGCCAGTAGTCTTTTTTACCTGCATCCTTCCGCTTTTTGTCTTCGTACGCTCTTGGTTTACCGCGCTTGCCCTCCGCTAGCCGAACGTTGCTCATGCGGGCCAACTCCTTGTTGATGCAATTTGAAAAGCAATGGGGCGCGTGATCGAATCACGCACCCCATCATGACTAACAGAAAGACTAGTTGATAATCTCCTGATGTGTCACCGCAAGACGACCTACATCGATTCCGAATTTCTTTGCAACCAGCACCGCTAAATCGCCCTGCCCGGTTCGAGCGAGGGTCGCGTCGTACCATTCGGTCCTGAACCGCGCGAGGGTTTCATTATCCGACCTCGAGTTGAGACATTCTATTCGAGTCTGGAATAAGTGGCGATTCGAAATATCGCAGGCGTCAAGTGCGGCTAAGATGCGGGCCGACTCCTCACGGGAGTTGAAGACGACGTCCACGTAGGTAATGGCGAATGCATAGCGTCGCGGCTGCTCCGCTAAACCTACGCCGGAGGAAAGGTCGGCCGGTACGACCCTTTGCATTTCAAGTGTCTGCGATATCATTTCGCTACCTTTCGTATTTACTTGACCGTTGCGGTGCCTTGCGACTAATTCAGCCGAAAATTATTGAGCATAACTTCGCCTCAGCTATGGAATATTCAGTACGCTATGCCCCTCTTTTGCGATTCCGCAATCTCAATCATCAGGCGATATGTGGCCCTACTGTCTGCGGCAGCGTTCCAGAGCGCGGCAAGGCTCGTCCCTGTCACGATGTTTGGATCCAGAATTCCCGAGCGGTCCTCGATCCCGCGCCACGCTTCGATTTGCTTCCGTAAGGAGCTAAATCGAATAAGCCGCTTTCGAAGCTTTAGCCAATTGTATGCCAATGCCGCATATGCGAGACTGATCGCGATGGCGCTAAGACCGATATCGCGCGCGAAGGCAAAACCGTCCCCCTCCGTTGTATTCGATACACTGCGTAGTGCCACAGAACCTACGGTGAATACCCCAGAGGCTCCAGCAATGAAGAGTGCATAGAAAACTTGTGAAACTTCAGATCTGCCGATCGCTTTTCTCGCGAGAAGTGCTCCGATACAGATCCTTGCGAATGCAATCAGTGCAGGGAGTAGAAAACCCACTCGCATTACAGTCAGCGCCGGAGTGTGCCCATAGTCGGAGAAGATGTGTTTCGATGGGATCCGTGCCGCCGGTGAATTCAGGAAGCCGATGCTAAAGACTAGACATGATGCCGCGGTCAAAAGACGCGAAATAACGCGCGCCATCCTCCCATCGCCGGTCAATATACCGGCCACCTCGGAGACCAGCAAGAAACACACTGCGTAGAGGTTTAATAGGATCAATCTAGAGAGGTTAGCGACGCCGGTCAATTCCTGGATCGCCGGATCGAAAACTATGGCATCATCGACCAGAATTACTAGCAGGAAGGAGATCAGAAACCAATGAATTTCGCCGAGCATACCTCTTGTTAACAATTGCCTTGCTACAACAGCTACGCACACGGCCCCGATACAGATATGCAGGGCAGCTTGTATAGATAGAAATGTCACATTGACCAACCCAGATCTTTAACAAATTTTGTTAGGATCCGTCGCTTACGCCCCGTTATCGAACTCGGAAGCAATTCCGTCCGATAGTCGTCTGCACGTGCCATCAGATGGGTGGCGAACCATTCGGCTTCCCTTTCGTGATCATCGTGGAACCCGCATTTGAACAGCATGCTCGTGTCACTCTTGGAGAAGTGGCCAAAGACTATATGACCCAACTCGTGGCCAATCGATACCTCCTGTAGAGGCACTGGGGTGTCATTCGAATAAACAATAATGTATTCTAGTTTCCAGCTAATACATACGGAAGATACCTCGGGACCGAAGTCGTCGATGATTTTTTCACCAGACACCGGACGAAGCTTGATAGGTTTTCCACCCTTGGCTGATATTTCCTCCACAGCCTGGGCGATAGTCCATGGTCGCGTAAATTGCAGCCTGCTTACCGCACGGCGCGCCTTCTCTTCCATCAGACTACGCCGTCGATTTGTAGCAATAACGCGTTTACGATTTTGGCGAGACGCTCACCGGTCAAGTCGGTCGCTCGGTATCGCACCCCAAGATTTGAACCTTGATACCGCCGTAGACGAATAAGCCTGTTCCACGTTTCGATGGAAAGATTCGCGTCGTTTACATGTTGCGGAGACACCGGTCTGCCTAGTATCGCGGATAGCTCCTCACTAATGCTGTCTACCGATAGGTCACCCAGCACTTCTTCGCCACCTTTCCCCAAACATCAGTTCCTCGGCGGGTGTCAGCTCGACGTTTCGGCCAGCAAGCCACCGACGATACTTGCGTTCGATCAATTCCCGATCATCTGGTGTACCGATGTAGGGCGATTCATCCAGATAGTTGCGGATAGCAAATTCAACAAGTGGCGATAGTGGCCCCCCTGGCCGTCCATTTAGCTCCACCATTCTGGTGATGTATTCGCGAGATAGATCTGTCACGGCGGCGACGAGTTCGTCGTAGATGCTTTTGACATCGTTCCAGTCGATCGGATTACCTGCATTGGATGTGAGCACACCCGAAAAGTGTTCGGTGACTCGCAAGAACTCGAAGACTTGCGCCGATTCCAGCCGTAGGTCTTTCGGTTCGAGTGGCTGGTTTACGCCGAGGGGGTTGCTCGTCTCGGCTGTACGAACCGTTGGTTCGCCGCCGTCCAAGATCCGCCCGGTATCCCCGGGAGACCAACCCAGTGCGCCTTCGAGAGCAGTCAACGTACTGGCGTTGTACGAGTCTCGCGCTCCTCGTTCGATGTTTCCGATGGTCCGCTCGTGCACCTCCATCTCAGCGGCTAGAGCGCGGGCCGTCGCGAAGCCGACGGCCTTCCTGCGTGTACGCACGTAGCGTCCCAGCCGTGTCCAATCGTCTTCTTGCACAGCCACATTATGCGAAAATTTTTGCCTACTGTCTAGCCGTCTTGACCTGCTACTTTCGTATTTTGGAACCCATAGCAGCGTTCTATCGTTGATACAAACAGGAACGTAGCTGTTCAGAGGCGTTGACGAATGGGAACGCGCGTTCTTACTGTTGCGTTCGTGGGGAACAACTTGAGACACGACACAGATGAGAGAGTCGGGGCGACCATCCGGGCTCTCAGAACCGTCAGACGGTTGCCGCTGAAAGACCTCGCGCAGGCGATCGGTGTCAATCCGGCGCATCTCGGGAACATCGAAGCCGGTCGCCGGCGGCTGACGACGGAACTGGCCGATGCCCTCGCCGAGGCACTCGACATCGATGTGCTGGCGATTACCTCTGTCCAATCCGAACCGCAGTCCTCGTCGAAGGATTCGACGTATCTGACGTTGGAGGAGGTCGCTACACGGCTGCGGGTCTCGCGCCGCACGGTCAACAATCTGGTTGCGGCAGGGCAGCTCTCGGCGTTGAGGGTGCAGACGCGGCTCCGTATCGACCGCGATTCGTTCGACAGGTATGTGGGGGCTCAGCAGGCGGCCCTCGTTCGGGTCCGGCGGGCGCAGGTGGTCGCATGAAGCCCGAACTGATCACGCCAGAGGAGTACGCGCGGTACCGGCGAACCACGGTGCAAAGCCTCGCCGACGAGCGGTACCACGGCACGGGTCCGAAGTTCATCAAGTACGGGCGCGCCGTTCGATACCGGTGGTCCGACATCGAAAAGTTCGAACACGCAAACACATTCGTGCGAGCAGATAACTCCCCCTGAACAACCTCGTACCCCCAGCGCGGAGCCGCTACGGCTCCAAGCGCTACGACATCGCTGACGGCGAGGATACAAGACTGCCCTGCACAATGCATGGTCATTGTCCGGCGTGCAGGCAACCCCGACTCAACGGATTGGTAATGAGCGGACACGACAAAACACAGCTGGTAGCGGAAGCAGTCCGTATGGAGATGGCACGCCAGCAGAAGAAGACACCCGAACTTGCCCGAGCCATCGGATGCTCACCGCGGACCGCCCGTAACCGCCTCAGCGGCCTGTACCCGTTCGAAATCGATGAGCTACTGGCGGCTTCCGGCTGGCTGCGAGTGCCTCTATCTCATCTGACAGCCGAGGCCGAGGCCACCATGAAGGCGGCAATGTGAGCTTCCCGCGGTGTCAATGCCGGCGGTCGTGTCCGCCGTTCCGGAGCGGAATGTCTCGATCGGACCGGCCCCCGCTTCAACCTAGGCAGCCACCGTCGCCTGCACCTGGAGGAGCGGATCGCAGCGCGCCGCTATCGTCCCCAAAGGCTCACTACCGCATGCCTTCACACATCGGATCGCCAGTGTTGCTCGATCCTGCGGGAAGATTATTCGGAGTCGTGTCGGACTTCACCAGGCCAGCGGACGCAGTCGCAGACTTTCAGGTCTTCGGCGAAGTCGGGCCAGTTCGACGGGTCGTAGCCAAACTCGCTGGGAGAGAAGGCTTCCAACGTGGCTTCGCGGAGCGAGCGGAGGCGGTGGACGACTGCCTTGTCTTCGGCATGCCGGTCGTAGAGCGGATCGTCCAGTGTGGTGCACCCGGCCACGTGCACATGGAACTCCCAATGGTTGTCCTGGTCAGGCAGATTCGGACCGAGGATCACAACCTCGATGCTCTTGGACATGGGTTGGGCGAGGTCAGCGATCGCGTCAGCTTCCTCGGTGGTCGTGCGTTGTTGGAGTTGATGGCTACCTGCGCCGGACGAGGATTGGCTGATCAAGACGGACGGCTGGTCGGGTTGGCTGGGGTTGAGGTTGTCGGACTTGGTCACTGGGTCGGTCCTTGTCAGGGGGTGTGGTGATGGCGGCCGTGACGACTGTGTCGATGTCGGCACGGCTGGCTCCGGCATGGATGGCGATGACCACCGATTCGGCAGCCACGTGGAGTCGGACCTGCAGCAGATCGCCGGAGTCTGCGTGGGCGAGGGTGCTGAAGACGATGCCGACATACCGCAGCGCACGGCCCTGCACGTCGTCACCGAGTCACGCCAGGTTAGTGCTGTCGCAGTGGCGGGCACCGCCATACGGTCACTTCGGTGTCGAATTCAATCAAGCGGGAGTCGCGGTGATGCAGAATCGTGCATCGGGCTCGTTTCCGTTCTTGGGTTTCGTGAAGAATCTCCAGCGGTACGCCCGCTCGGACGTTGCCGCGGTAGTTCATCAGTCCGTTGATTTCGAGGAAGAACTGACGCTCGGGGTCGTTGGCGAATTGTGTTCTCCGGTGTCCCTCGGTGCCGTTGATATAGGCGATTCGATGCGTCTCTCCTGTGGGCATCCGTACCCAATCACCCTCAGCGGCCCAGCGGGGATACCGCAGCTCACGGCCTCTCAGACGTGCGATTATGGCTCGCCGGTCGTAGTGGTCCAACAAGTTCTGAGTAAAGGCAGACTCATTGACGGGGATAATTACTGACATGGGGTATTCCTTGGCGTAGGGAATGTCATTGCTGACTCCAGGCACACTACTGAGTCACAGAATGCGAAAGCAACAGAAATCTTCTGATCTTGCCAATATTGAATTGTGATGTAATGTCATTTCTGCCAGTAATGGCATTCCTACGCCAGCAGGAGAATTGAATATGGACGCGCAGTTAGCGGCGAAGAACGGGTGGACATTCCACCTCACCCGAGTCGGTCACTTCTACGACAAACGCGTGCGGGGCGCGTGCTACTTGGTGGTCACCCTGCCGACCAGCGCGGTCTGGCTAAGGCTGGACCCCAACGGCTACGTGACCGGCGGCCGGGTCACCGACACCCCCGACATTGCCCTCGCCGAGGCCGACGAAGCATCACGGCACCCCGTAAAGACCAGCGACGACTAGGTCGACCGCATACGACGGCAACTCGCAGGGCTGTGCCCCAACGGGTTGCCGTTATTTGTTGCGGCTCCCGGACTATGCAGATCTGCGTGTGCGGCAAACGCCTTGTAGCACAACACAACACACCTCCGCCGACTGCCAATCTCTGGGCCCGATCGGCGTACGTGCCCTGCGATCCCAACGACAAGCTTGAGGAAATCGAGTCATGAACACTCAGCCCACTGCCCTTGATCGCGCTCACCAGATCAGCCGCTATCTCGGCCTCGAGTGGACCGTCAGCCAGCCCTTCTTCCCCCTGGAGGCAGTGCTTCGCGCCCCGCTGCGCCGTTGTCTGCTGCTCACCTTCGACACCGACAACGGCGACCTCAGGATCGGTGGTGTCATCGAGCCTGCGCTCGTGCGGTTCGTGGACACCCGTCGCTTCCACACGATGACGGTGCCGATCGATACCGCAGACGAACGGATCGCCGCTCAGATCACCGAGGCGTTCCTCGACCCCGACGACCCCAGCAGCTACGAATCGGCGATCGCCAAGGCCATCGACGCCGAGTCGCACGCCGCACGCACGGCCGCTGGCTGCGAGGCCTTGGCTGCCCAGCTCGGCGAACGACTCAGCGCCGCAAGCGATCACGAAGTGTTCATCGACGGTGCCCGCGTGCAGCTGGCGCTCGAGGGAACCGACGTGAGGTTTGTGCAGGTCCTCACCGATCACTCGCTCAGCGAGAACACACCCGGTCTCATCGACGGGTCACGTTTCGTCATCGACGTCACCCACCCGCACACCCTGCCCATCTTGGAGCTGATCGCGGCGTACATCGCTGAGATCGCCTGATAGAGGTCACTTTCCGGGAGAGACTAATGTCCCAAGCAACGATTGCCGAAACGAAGATACGCACCCTGAGCGGTGAAAGCGTGCTGGAGGTGCATGGTGCGGTGACCGGCCGTGTCGCTGTGCGGTACGAGCCGTATGCGTTGGAGTACTACAACGGAGGCGGTTGGCATCTGCATATCAGCTATGCCCCCACGATCCGCCTCGAGGACGGCGGCAGCCGCCGCGAGGGGGTGCTGGTGGATGACGACGATGGCGGCGAGCCCCACACGTATCACGGACATGTGCGGATTTGGGCCGAGGTGGATCCGCGCGACTCCGGCTACGCGGCCCGCGGCCACCTCTACTACTTCGAATGCCGTCGCCAAGGAGATCCGAGCCCGGCCCCTCGGCGTGACCACACTGCCCTCGAGCGGCTTGCTGACGAAGTGATGTGGTTCTGGCATACGCCCGAGCGGCTGCGCGACGCGAAGCTCGGTCACGCACGCAGGTGGATCGCTGCGACCGAACAGCAGATCGCTCTCCAACGACGCCTACACGCCGAGGCCATCGCCTATCAGGCTCAGCTCACCCACACTCAGCCGTGAGACCAGGACCCACCATGCCCGTACTACCCCAAGTATTCAGTGAGACAGCCTATTTCGATGCCGATCGCCACCCGACACTTGATGCTGAAGGCCCTGTCAACGGCCAGCTCAGCGTCCACTACGAGCGATCCCACGCCAACCACTCCGATCACGACGCACACGGCATCTGGCTGTTCGTCATCGACCTATCCCCGAGCACCTTCAACGCCGACCACGAATCCGTCCCGGACGCAGAACGGCCCCTCATGATCAGCTCCGGGCGACACACCGGCAACGTGCAACTGGTCGCCGAAGACGAACGAACACGATTCGATCCAGTCAAAGCCGGGACGCTCTGGACCGACGGCGTATTCCGGATCGGATTCGGAGCACAACCAATGACGCCTCTGCTGGCCGAGTTCGCTCGCCAAGTATTGGCGTACTGGCACACCCCACAGCGGCTGCACGACGCGAAGATCGTTCACACGATGGATGAGCTCCACGAGATCGGTGCCACGATCGCCGATTTGAATTCGCGCTGGCGCACAGTAAACCGTCGCTTGGCCGACCTGACGGGGTACCAGCCGTGACCCATCTCGTTATCAGGCACAACCGGCAACAAGGCACGCTCGTGTTCGGGGCTACGTTCGCGGCACGCCGTGTCAGTGAATCACTTACCGAGTGGCCCTGCACCTTCCGGCCTTCCAAGTATCTGCCCGACGACGAAGACCTCGGAGAGGCTTATTGGTATCTGCCGAACTCCCGTCGCCACCGCGCCAACACCTGGAAAATCGAGACCGCACAACATCGGCTCATCGAGGCCGGGAACACCATCGCGGTCGACATCGACAGTGTCACACCGGCAGTCGGGTTCGCCGAACACATGCAAGACAAGTACGACCGAGCGGCGAACCGGGCCAACTACCGCGAATATCGGGCCCGCAAGAACATGTGGACCCACGAACACATCATGTCCGAAAACCGGACCACCTACGACGCACTGGCTGGCACACCAGTGCTCCTGGACCACTACTCAGCTCCCCGGCATCTGCGGCTATTGGACCGGCTGTGGAAACGGGAAGGCCGCGCGTGGCAGCTCTATCACGACGCCAAAGAGCTGTTCGCACTCGCACAGTCGGCAGCTCAGTTCCAAACGCACACCGAACACACCGGCACCACCCGGCGCCGTATCGAGCGGCTGGAGGCCGAACTTCGAAGCACCATCCGCGGCATCGACTCCGGCAAATACAACGGTGTGGCTCTGCTGATCGAGCGCGCCGACATGTTCGAACGGCTAGAGGAGATCGACTACTGGCACAAGGTCCTCGAGCACTCCGGGGCGAAGCTGTGGTGCCGCGACGATTTCGAGCGAGGTGATTTCGTTTCGTTCCGAGTCGGTGTCTGGCACGAGGTGGTGCGGGTCAACTCGAAATCGCTGTCGGTGCAGGGCCGCTACGACGTGGGGGTGAAGGTCTTCCGCGCCCTTCCCGGCGAACTCGCGCAGCCGATCGAGTACAGCAAGGTCCTCGACAAGCTCCCCGCCGTCGAGATCAACCAACGATTCCCCTTCTCCCACTGACGCCGACTCACCGATTGGACACTTCACTCGGCGACCCTCAACATCATGGGCTGAGGGTCGCAGTCATGGAAGTGCGCGACAAGCTGACCGAGTAGGCCGGTTGCTGCCCGGCGGGTTCCTCCTGCCGGGCAGCACCTGAACATCCGCCGGCCGCGGACTTGCGGCCACCCGAAACAGGAAAGGGAGCTATGCCCGCCACTCACGACGAGGAAGGCCGAACTGGCGAAATCGTCCTCCGGGTCACGGGACCAGCAACCCTGATGGAAGACTTCGGGCCCGTATTCTCCCAGCTGCTGGAGCACGGAAAGCCGCTGTTCGCGATGGTGATCGAGCGGGGTGGTGAAGTGCGAGTCGCCTACGACGGCGAGGACGTGACCGACGAGCTCGAACTCCAGTAGGCGATCGACCACACGCTACGAGATGGCCGCCCCGAACGTCAGGGCGGCCATCTCTCGTCCGGTCTACATTCTGAAGGGCACTCGAACGCCCGCTACTTGTAGGCGGGGCAGAGTTCGTCGATAGCGACCGCAACCCACATCGCCGCGTCTCGCTTCGAGTGGTACTTGTACAACTCGATCGTCACGTCGGCCTTGTTCTTCCCCTGGTCCAACTCGCCGCAGATGGCCCATCCGACCTTCGTCGCGGAGGTCCGGACTCCGGCATCCGCGTTCGATTGCAGTAGTCCCATACGGATGAGTCCGTCGACGAAGTTGCCTTCCCGTTCCGTGTTGGTCGGTCCGGCCGGGGGAACGTAGGGCGGCATGTCGGTCCAGGTCGTGATCAGATCCTGGTACTGGGTGCAGAGATTGTGGGTAGCGGCGTAGGCGACGACACTGTTCGACCAATCGCTCAACCCCACTGCCTTGGTGGCAGCTCCTGCGTCGGCTCCGCTGTCGAGGGCCTGGCAGACCTTGTGGCCAGCATCGAGAGCTGGTTGCCGGTTGGCCCCGCCACGTTCGAGGCCGTGCTGCCCGAGGAACATGAGGTAGCCCTCCTCGTTCGCATCAGCGTGCGCGACCGCAGATAGCAGTCCCGGTCCCGCAATCAACGCAGCGCTGAGCGCTGAAATCAGAGCAACATCCCGGACGCGGTTCTTCATTAAGCCCCCTTGAAAGATCAGCAATCCGACGCAGTGTATCCCTCAATTGAGCTGGCGCACAGAGCAGTTGAGCGCCCGCCATCTCACCTCGCCGATGAACACCCCCGCCGCCGAGGTCGCCGCGCCGGGCGGATCCCAGCCTCGATGGCCCGACGTCTCAGCCAGTAGACGGCAGCGGCCATCCTCAGCTGAAGTCGCAGATCATCCGGGTCGAATCCATCATCGATCAGGGCTTGCCGCTCATCGAAGTCCATGCTCAGATTTGACGCCGCCCGGAGCGCGCGGGTTCCGGGTGGCGGTACAGGTGTCCTGGGCTTGTCCCGGCGCTAGTAGCGGTCATCGACGGGCGTGTAGGGTCTCACAGCGCGCTTCGTAATCTCACGAGCGATTTCGTCTCGGCTTCATTTACGAAGCCGTCGTGAGACTCTCTCATCGAATCCGGCCTCGCGTGAGCCGTTGGGGCCGATCAGTCCAAGAGCCCCTTGAATGGTTTTTGCACGCTGCCTCCGATCGCGGCCAGCTTCAGTAGGACGCTGTTGCACGTACCCCCTAAGGTTGGCGTGGGGTACGGGGGTTCCGCGTCTATCTTCGCTGGTGCGGCGGCGATCGCTGTCGACAATGTTTCCACGAACACCGTCGCGATCTCGCGGGCGGCACCCTGCATCAGTTCGCAGGTGCGGCGGGCGTCCTGGCCGACGAGCTCACCGGTGGGAACCCAGCGCGTCGCTGCATACCAGTAGCCGAATTCGGTGAGCTTCTTCGCCAGTGAATTAATCAAGTCAGTCTTATTGGTGATGCCCTTGCTTGACGTGGTGCCGCCGACCGCTTTCACGAACGAGGCCGCTCGGTCGCGCCAGGCGCTGGCCGTGGCTGGCAGCAGATACGCACGAAGCACGTCGGCCACGCCACCAGAGCCGAAGGCCGCCGCCCCGCCCGGCGTACCGCCGGCGGCCACGAGATAGGCGGCGACGTCGCCTTCGAGGTTGTCGGAGACACCATAGTCGGAGGACGAGTTATGGAATACATAGTCGACAGCGAGCGAGGGCGTCTTCACTCTTTTCCTCGCGAGGTTCGCTGCGCCACCGCCGAGGTCGCCCATCCACGTCACAACTTCAAGACCGGTTCCGCCTTCGGGAAACATGGTTGTGCGCGCGGAGTTCGTGCGGGTCTCCAAGCCGATGAGGAGATGCCCCATATCAGCCGAGCGACCGCTGTCGACCATGCTCTGTGAGTTCTTCAGATCACGGAGCAGCGTGGTCTTGCCGAACGCGGGTCTGGGGTCTTTCGGGGAATTGCCCATCGTGTAGGTGAGAAATCCCGCATTGCGGATCAGCGCAGCTGGCACAGAGCGTTTGCTCTCGACGTCGTAATCGAGCGACCAGGTCGTGCCGTAGTAGATGCCGCGCAGCGTGATGAGTCGCTGTTCGGCGGTCTTTTGGCCGGCTTTGGTCAGCAGTTTCTCCGCAGCATCGATCAGTGCGATGTACGCACGGAAGCTCATTGCCGTCGTCATAGTTACAGCAGCTGTCCAGTCTTCGGGTCGTAACGAACTTCGACCGGCACCACCTGGTCGGTGGGCAGGATCTCGACCCACTGATCGACCGTCTCGTAGAGTTGGTTGCCGACGTTGTTTCGGAAACCACCGACCAGGGGGTAGAAGCCGTGCTCGTAAACCCGTTCAACAGGAGTCGCCGTTACGGTATTGGCGTTGTCGACAAGCACGGGGTTTGCCGGTCCGGTCTGGTCGACCTTCGGGTACTTGCCGCTGATAATCGCCGCTGCATGCTTGGCTTCCACCTGCCGGGCCAGATCGTGGAGTACGTCCAGCATCTTCTGCCCGTCGAGGGGATTTCCGTCGATGTCGACTTCGGCCGGATTATTGGTGTGATAGACGTCTTCATCGCCAATGCCGTTCGTTCCCTCGATCTTGACGAGCCAGTTCAACGCGGCTTCCTCCATTCCCGGCCGGATCGGCAGCACAGCCTTGACCCAGGGCGCATTGAGGAACGCGTTTCGTAGGTTGTCCCCGTCCAGTTGCATCAGCCAGCCCAGCGATGACCCCAGGCGTGCAGGGGCGGAGCTCTCAGTGATGTAGTAGTTGTCGCCGCGCCAACTGCTGATTCCGCCCCAACCGACTGTGTCGTTGGCGAGGAGCGGGTTGGGTTTAGCCGCAGCGACCTCCGCCGCCTCTACAACGGCGGCGAACTTGGGGATCGCAAGCGCGACCGCGGCCGCTGCCGGAGATATCGCGGCGACCTTCTTGAGCTGCGGCGAGTTGGGATTATTGACCGGCGGCGCCTTAAGCTTTCCGAGCTCTTGGTGGCTATGGTGCAATCGCGGGCGCCACCACTCGGGTGATACGAAGTACAGCATTTTCTCGACGTCGAAGATTGCGTTGATCAACTCGGCCACGACGTGCCGGGAACGGTCATCTGGCTGGGGAACACCCCTGGTCAGCAGGCCCTGGATTAGCGCGCGGTACACGACGATGCGTTCCTCTTCACGCAGCTCGCTATAGGGACGCTGCTTGATCTTCGACGCCAGCGTGACTCGCTCGCGGGCAGACTCGATGAACTCCTTTTCATAGGCGGCGCGGATCAGCGCGTCATATTTGTCGAGCCTCGATTTGTTTTCGTTGGCGACATCGGTGTTCGCCGCTTCTACCGGCGACCAATAGAGGGTGGCACCGATGTTGACCGCGTCCTTGCCGCGGAAGTTGACGAACTTCAGGACGACGTCGAAGGTCCACTTCGTTCCGCTGCCTTGGATGTTGATCGCTTCGGGGTCGATTTCGACCGACTCGCCGTTGGGGTCGATCGCTACGTTCTGTAGGACGTAGTTGGCGCGGTCACAGGAGGCCTCGAAGGTGAATTTGTACTGGACCTTCTCAAGGTCGCCCTCGTTGAAGTCGGAGTCGACCTCCACGCCGTTGCGGTAGCCCTCGTCCTTATCTCCTTCATCCTCGGAGGTCTGTTTAAACGGCACCGATAGCGGCCTTTGCGTCGTATAGGGCTTGAGCATCGGTAGTTCGTCCGGGGCGCGCAATGATCCGAGATCGGGCTGTTTGGCGATATGCAAAAGTTCGCCGAGCCCCAGATCGCGGCCAGCGTCGTCGACGTAAGTCTGCCAGCAAAGGTAAGTGCCGACGTCCTGCACCTGCACACCCACCTGACGCATCTTGCGCCGCATCTCGTAGTTCACAAGGTCCCCGGTGGTGTTGTTCAGCATGTATCGCTTGCTCGAGGTATCGGTAGTCTCGGTGATCGTGCGGAACGTGGACTTGACGCTCTTACGGATCTCGCTCGTCAGCTTCTCGGATTGCTGGCGCATCCTCTTGTGAGTGACCTCGCGGGCCTTGCCCTGAGTAGTCTTCATGTCGAAACTCACCGATGCGTTGGCATCACCGCCCACCCAGCCCTGATGCACGTCGCCGGTCGCGCCGAAGCCGATGTCATTGCGGTTGTCCTCGCGAACCGCGTCGGACAACTCGTCGTTCTCCATGGTCTCGGTTTCGCGTCGGGTCAGAACCTGGGTCTCCTCCTCCAGGACTTGTTCGACGTAGCGACGGCGCGTGCTGACCTCGATCAACTCAACCTGCGATCCCGGGCTGAGCCACACATGACCGACGGGAGAGCCAAGGAACGAGGCGAACTCGAAGAAGTACTGACGGTACAAATGCACCACGCTGATCGGCGAGAGTCCCACCGCCTGAAGGTGCTCGCGTAGCGTCGGGTCGAGTGTGTTGATATCGAGGTAGGCTTCCTTCGCGGAGCTCGCGGTAAGGACATTCGTCAGACCGAGAGCGGTCAGTGTCGCGTCCTTGTCGACGTAGAACAGGTTCTTCAGCTGCCCCCACTGCTCGTTGGCGACGAGATGGATCAAGGTGCCGGCTACGGCAGACTCGTACCGAAGCTGTTCAACAAACGAGGCGCGCATCATCGTGTCGACCTGTTGCGACGTAAGCTGTCGCGTCTCAAACGACTCGCGGCACACGCGATGCCAATGTTCGCGGATGATCTCATCGACAGCTGTCTCGACCATCTCGCGTATCCGGTCGAGACTCACGTGATCACGCCACACCTCGGGGCTATATTCGCCGAACGACGGCAGGTCCCGAGCAAGCTCGGTCATCAGATAGCTGTCGAACGTACGCAGGTCGCCACCGGTCAGCACAGCCGGGTGAATTGTGAACTCCACCTCGCATTTGCTCGCGAAGTTGACTTCGACCTGTGGATTCAACGTGCTGGTGATGCGATGCAGAGCCTGCGACTTGTCGGCATTCAGGCCGCTGGCGAAGCGTTGCTCGATGTGCTTGGACTTCCAGCCAAGCAAGGATTGATACACGCCGAACATCTCGCTGTCGTACGGCAGGATGCCGATGTACTTCTCCAAATCGCTGGCGAGGATCATCCCCGTGTCCTTTCGCTTAGCCCGCCGGTCGAACACGCCCGGCGGAAGCTACTGCGAATCATAGCGAGCGAACATGCTGTGGCCTGGCTGAACGCTATCGTCTCGCTGGTCACCAGAGTGCAGCTAGCGTAGTCGGCTACCCGATTTGTGGCTCTTCCAGAAATGGAGTGCAGGTGAGGGTGAGGTGTCTTCGCCGACGATGACCACCTCGCATTGGTGGCGGGTCGTAGGGAAATGCAGCGGTTCGTGAGACAAAGCGCTTCGCGGGGCTCGTGAGACGAGTCGCAAACCACCAGGTCACGGCTTCGTGAGATGACGCGGGAACTGAGAACCCTACAGGGCGGTGGCGGTGTGTCGTGTGCCCGCGCCGAATCGGCCAGGTGCTCGAGGTCCCGGAGCTCGCCACGACATGCCACCCGACTTCGCCGGGCTGGTACCGCAGGTCTTCCTTGCGCAACACTTCCAGTATGCCTTCGACACGGTCGAGGGATGGCGGCGACTTCATCTCGGAGCAGACGGCGCGGTGGACTTCTGCGGCGGTGACGTCGCTGCCGGGCTTTATGGCGTCGACGACGACGGTTACTAGCTGCTCAAACCTTGCGTCCATTGACCTGTCCCAGCTGGCAACTGCACGCGTCGTCGGGTTCTGGCGTGCAGACGATCTGTCGGCATTCGCACTGGTGAGTTCGGTGTCCGGTCCGGCCTGGAGCGAGGCAGGGGATCCAGCCGACCAGCGTGCGGCCGCTACGGAGCGGGTGACCGGCGGGGCAGCGCACGGGCACAGGCTCGGCCCAGCCGTTCGCGGTGCGCACCAGTTCGCGCGGCGGCACTACTCGGCCGTCGACGGTGTAGAGCACGCTGGTCATACTTCGACCATACCGCCTAGTTCGAACTCATGTTCGAATCTCGACGGCAATTCAGGCCACTTCTCGACCTCCGATTAACAGCTGTTGTCGGCGGTCAGACACCGGGCCTGCACTGAACAAATAGCGTAGACATGATCGATTAGCTTGTCAGGCCAGCCGTTTTGCCATCTCATCCATCACCGGCGAATCGGCAAAGGGTTGAGCTTGTCCGATCGCTTGCCACCCCCATGATTCATAGATCGACTTGGCCGGGTTCTCGACTCGTACAAGCAGGTATGCGAGCCGTTCGGGACGTTCGGACAGGAGCGCGTCGTGGATGATCCGTGCATAGCCCTGACCCTGATGGTCGGGGTGCACGGAGAACTCTCGGAAGATGTAGACCGGCGCGTCCGCAGTTTCGGCAGCGAGCTCCGGGAAGACTTGGACTGCTTTGGCTCTGACTTCCTTCGGTCGCCGGTACGAAGTGCCGAAGGCGTAGCCGGCCATTTGGCCGTCGCACCACCCGGCGACGAGCTCGAAATCGGGGATCGGTGCGTATAGCTCTTCGAGTCGTTCCCAGAACTTCGCCGGGCTGTACCACGGGTTGTCCTGCTGGGGCTGGTGTGAGGCGAGGTAGACCGTCTTGATGTCGTCTTCGTGCAGCAGTGTCTCCGCCGCGTTGTAGCGGACGACTTTGAGGGCCGTCTCGTCGGTGCTCACGCTTCGATTGCCTTTCGTGAATGCTCGGCGTCATCGCGCAGTACTTCGTGCAGGTCTTTCACTGCGGGGTGATGCCGGTGGTCCCGTGGTACGGCGGCTAGCACTTGTTCACCGAGGCCCATCACGAATCTCGTTCGGTAGTCGCTAGGCAGGCTCGCGAGGGTCTCGGTGGCGCGGCTGGCGCCGTCGTCGTGGTCGCCGCTGCGCACCAGGCACAGAGCGTGCTGCAGGTGGATCTGGATCGGTCCTCGTAGGCTGCTTGGCGGGTAGAGCGCGAGTGCCGCCTGCTGCGCTTTCTCGGCGGACCGGACGTCGCCGAGGTGGGAGTAAACGAAGCTCTCGGCGAATCTGAGCCGTTCCTCGGGATAGGCCCAGCAGTGCCAGCTGTGGTCGCCGGTCATGTCAGATGGTAACGCGGAGAAGGTATCTCGCAATTCGATCAGGGAGGATTCGGCTTCATCGGCCCGGCCCATCAGCGCCATTGTTTGCGCACGGGCAGCGACGAGACTGGGCCGACCGATGACCGGTCCCTGCTTGATCAGTTCATCGGATTTACTGATTTCGTCGATGATTACCTGCGGTGGCTGGCCGTCGTAGATGGCTCGGATGGCCTTGCGCCCGCGGATGTACATCATGATGTGCATGTCTCTGGAGGAGTCGGCAGTCATGTGGGCTGTTCTCCACCAACGCGTCGCGTCGCGTCGCTGTCCGATGTCGCCGACTGCTTGCGCCATGTAGTGGCTCAGGAGCGCCCCGACCTTGTACAGCTCACGCCGGTGGCCGGGATCTGTCGAAAGGCTCAGTGCCATTTGAAGGTTCAGGATATCGACCAGCAGTAGTTCGCGGAGCTCGGTGGATGTGTAGGCCACGTGTACATCGCCGTACTCGCGAACTACTTCGTACCAATCCGCCAAATCGGCTGAGGCCCCGTCTGTCACGGCCCGGTTCAGGCCGTGGCGCGCCGACTCCAAGCCGAGCATTGTGCCGACTCCGGCGGCTGTCGCGCTGAGAAGGAAAGTGCGGCGTAGCACGTCGTCAACCTCTTTCCCCGCCGACTGGAGCAGCGTCGGCGAATCGGTCTCCGGCCCCATGCTAGTGAGAGACGTGGTTCGTCGCACGGGACGAAATCCAAGCTCGGCGTCGGTGACCGCACCAAGTACGGCACGAAGTCCGGCACGAACATGTTCGCTGGGCCAGCGATGAACGCCGCGCTCAAGTTTGCCGATGTAGTTGCCGGACAGTTCAACCACGTTCCCGTTGTCGCGGTAGATCCAGGCATTGACCAGATCGGCGAGTTCTGGGCGTTGCAATTCATGCCCGGTCGTGTGGGAACGGGTTCGGGTGCGCGCCTCGCGCAACTGATGGTTCGGTTCAGGCAATGGTCCGTGGTCCTTGCTCGGCAACCTCTATCGAAATCATCGCACCGGCAGGTCGGCCACGTGGTCGTTCCGCAGTTGATCTCCCTCAAACCTCCCTCAAAAGGGCGTCGGAACGGCCTTCACCGCAGGTACCGCACGGGCGGAACCTGAAATACAGCACCCGACGCCGGGCGCACAGGCGATCCCCCTTCTCGGGTACGCGAAGCCGGCTGGCGGATATTGGATTCGCTCGGTCGGTCCGGCGTCGGTGTGCCCTACCGGGAGGCACAGACATGCATATGTCGCCGAGCGTCACCGATCAGTGGGATTCGGAGTGAGTTATGGCCGCGATTCTGTGGATTTTCGCATTCGCCGCTGGGCTGGGGATGGCCTTCACTGTCGTCGTTGTCCTCTGGCCGGATAGGCGCCACGGCCCGAGCGTCGCCGACATCCAGCGCAAACTCGCCGACGAACAACGAGCGTCGCAGTAGGGGCTGAAAACCGGTGATGACTCGACCTTCGAGCAACGCACATCGGTCGTAGCTCCACAGCCCTCGATGAAGGGAAAACCCTTGCAGCCCAAAGCTATCGGACTACTGCGCCTCGACACCACCGACGACAGGAAGCGGGATGAGCAAGTCATCGCTGACCTGGTCAGCAAAGGCGGCTACGACTTCGCGGGACTTCTCACGATCAAGCCTGACACCTACATGCCCACAACGCTGGTCGTGGAGACGGTGCACAAGCTCGGCGCGACGGCGATCCTCACGCCCGACTTCGACCATTTCGGCGGCGCTGTGCGAGCGGTCAGCCTGGCGTGCGAACTCGTGACGCCCTACGGCACCGTGCCGCGCTCCGAGCCCTAATCCAGCCTGATCACCAAGGAGATATCCACGTGCCTAACCAGAATCACGTGCACGGAATCCTGCTGCTAGGAGGCAGCGGGAGCCGTCTGCGCCCGGCCTACACCGGCAACAAGCACCTCATCCCTATCGGTGGCCGTCCAATGGCCGAATACGGCCTAGAACTGTTGCGCCGCTGCGACATCGAAACCATCACCGCTGTCGTGACACCTGAAGACGCAACCTACTTCCAGCGACTGTTCGTGAACGTCGCGCCACGATTGTCGATCACCTACGTCGTTCAACCTCGGCCCCTGGGCACCGCGGATGCCCTGCAACGGTGCGCAGACAGCGTCGAGCAGCCCTTCGTCGCGACGTTATGGGGTGACAACCTGTTCGAAGTCACACCACGATCGACAGTGCATCGGTTCGTCGCCGACCCCGCCCCATGCATGATCACCGTGGCCGAATCCACTGCCCCACACCACTTCAGCGTCGCCGCAGTGCACGACGGGCGGGTCACCGACATCATCGACAAGCCCGCCGAGCCCACCGCGAACACAGTGTGCGCCGGGCTAATGCTGTTCGACTCCGAGACCCTGTTCCGGTCGGTGAGTGCAGTGCGCCCGAACGCACGCGGTGAGCGCGAAGCGATGGACATAGTCCGCGGATTCATGCGGACAGGCCAGCTGACGTTCGACCGCCTGTGCGGCCGCTGGTTCGACGCTGCGGTTTCCCCCGCCTTCCTGCGTGAGGCGGAGCTGTTTGCGCTCCGCCGAGGTTTCAACCATTCCGTGCCCGAGCAACAGGAGACCCCGTCATGGACCTCACCCACCCGTCCGCGCCGATTCGGATCAACCTCGACACAACCAGGCGTTGTCAGCTGAGTTGCTGGTACTGCCACTCCTCTTCAGGCCCTGACTATCGCGGTCCGGAGATCGATCCCGCTGTGATCCCTGATCTGCTCGAAACAGCAGACCAGCTCCGAACTTTCGAGATCACTGTCACTGGCGGAGAGCCCACTTTGTGGCCGGGCCTTGTCCCGCTGCTCGAGCAATCGACGCGACTGGAATTCGCGAGCCTGCTGTTGATCACCAACGCCATGGCAACACCGCCGCGAGTCTTACGAGCGATGGAATCTGCCAACCTGTCACGGATCTGTGTGAGCCTCGACGGCATCGGTGAAGTTCACGACCGCAACCGCGGTGGCGGAGCATACGAGCGCGTGCTCCGCGGTATCCGCGCGCTGCGCAAGGTCAACGACAACCTCGCGGTCATCTCGGTGGTTGATTCGACCAATCACACCGGGTGGCCGCAACTGACCCGTCTGCTTGCCGAGGAAGGTGTCTCCGCCCACCACCTGACGCCGGTCTGCACCGCAGGCCATGCCATCAGGAACTATCGCGGGCTCAGCGCACAGCAGTTCGCCGAGGTGCACGCAATGGTCGAGCAGGTCGCCGCCGAGGTCCCCGAGATCGCGTTGCTGTTCAACGATGAACTCATTCACCCGCTGGAGACCCGGACGATGGGAATCCACCAGTTCACCGAGAACTGGAAAGGCTGGCACCGGATAGTGCGACCGGACGGCGACGTGCGCACCCAGATTCGCGCATGGGGGCGCACCTGGCGCACCGACGAGAGCATCGGAAACCTCAACGAGCTTCCGCTGTCACAGATCCTTCGCACACCGGCACAACAGGTTTCGGCGTTCACACGCACCGAGGAAGTCGCCAGAAAGTTCCGCATCGGCGCCGACGCACCGCTGATTCTGACCGACATGCACGACGTCGGCGCGGTAGAGCGCGGTGCGCCTGCCGCACCCGTGCAGGAGTTCGCCAGGGACATCCCAGTGCCGTCCGCCTTGGGGGTTGACGTCGGTGAACTGGGGCTCGCGATCCGGCGGAGTCCTAGTCGCTATCGACTGCGCGAGGAGCAAGACGGATTCCCCCTGCTGTTCAACACTCGCACTCACCAGGTACACGTGCTCGACGACAACGACTACTTCGATCTCGCACCGGATATGACTGAGGTTCCGACATGAGAGTCCTTGTCACCGGCGGACTCGGATTCGTGGGCGTGCACCTCATCGACCAACTGCTGCGCGTGCGTCACGTCACCTCGATAACCGTGCTCGACAACTGTCGGCACACCGCAGCGCCGCAAGCCCTTCCGACTTCGCAGCGCGTCCGGTTCGTGCAGGGCAGCGTGCTCGACGCAGAGCTGGTTACCCACCTGGTTGCCGACTGCGAGGCAGTCGTGCACCTCGCCGCCGAGACATTCGTCGACGCGTCGATCGTCGACGACGAGCTGTTCGTCGAAACCAACATCACCGGCACCGCGGTGCTGCTACGGACATTGCGGACCCTCGGCGCGCGGCGACTGCTTCACGTCTCCACCGACGAAGTGTTCGGAGAGGCCACCAACGAACCCTTCACCGAATCGACGCCCTATCGCCCCCGAAACCCCTACGCGGCAACGAAAGCCGCAGCTGATCACCTCGTACGCGCCTATACCGTCACCCACGGCCTGGACGCAGTGATCTGCCACTGCTCGAACCTCTACGGGCGCTGGCAATACCCCGAGAAGCTGATACCGGTCACCGTGACGCGTCTGCTGCGCGGTGAGCCCGCCCGCGTCTACGGCACCGGCCGGCAGTCCCGGACCTGGCTGCACGTTACTGATGCCGCAGCTGGTCTCATCGCCGCACTCGATCATGGTGTTGGTGGCGAGTCGTACCTGATCGGTGGCGACCGTGAGCTGACCACACTCGACGTTGTCGGTCGAATCGCCGATCAGCTGGAAGTACCTGCCTCCGAGGCGGTCTCGTTCGTCGATGATCGACCCGGCCATGACTACCGATACACAACCAGCAACGACAAGGCGCGCCGCGAACTCGGATGGCTTCCGGCGACCGATTTTGAGACCGGCCTCAAGGACACGGTGGATTGGATGATCGATCACCCAGGATGGTGGAAGTGATGAAGGACAAGCGGCAGTTCCGCGACGTCTACATGGATGGAAGCGTGCTGGAGACCAAGATTGATTTCCACGCTCGCTACAGCAGCATCCCGATCGACCTGCCCGCGGCCATCATGGCCCGCACCGGGATCCCCAACGACATCGACCTCCTCGACATCGGTTGCGGCACCGGCCATCTGATCGAGGCCTTCGCTCAGATGGGGCACGCAGGCCGACTCTTCGGCCTCGATCTCGTTCGCCCGTCAATCGCCGACACCCCACGCAAGCGGTACGCCGCAGGCGACGCCGAGTATCTGCCGTTTCCGGACGACACCTTCGACGCCATCACTTGCGTCCACACGCTGAGCCACATCACCGACCTACCGGACGCCATGCGCGAGGCACAACGAGTAATGCACGAACCAGGCACCTACATCGCGACCGCGAACTCGTTGCATGCCTACCCACATACAGCCGACTATCGTCAGCGGATCCACCGTGACTTCGGTTGGGGCCTACCAGGATTCACGACTTCGCGTGTCAACGCTGAGAATCTCGAACAGACCCTTCTCGAGTACTGGGAGTCGGTGAGTGTCGACTTCCTCGATGGTGAGCTACGCATACCTGTCGACGAGTACCCGACCTACTTCGCCGCGAACATCCCTATCTGGGATCACGCGCCCACCACGGTTGAGCAGGTCAAGATATTCCGACAGGTCACCGAGTGGGCGCGGGAAGATCAACGCGACGGCTACATCATCGAACCCAAGCGGGTCGCTGTAGCAGTCGCTTCGACCATTGCATGACTAACGGCCGCGCGCCAGCGCGGTCCGCAGTACCGACAGCCCGCCGCGCACGACCAAACCGGCCGCTACCAACGGGGTGAACAAGATCCATGGCGACTTGCGGTTGTAGTCGATGTAGAACCGCAAGGCGCTGCGGTGATGGTTGCGCACCTTGCGGAACGGCGCGTGCCGCGTGCTGCCGCCCTCGCGATGCCGGATCTCGACTGTCGGGTCGAGCACTACGCGGTACCCGGCGCGGTGCATGTCCAGGGCGATCTTGGTTTCCTCGAAGTACATGAAGTACCGCTCGTCGTATCCGCCGACGGCATCAAAAGCCGTGCGGCGGAACAACATGCAGCATCCCGAGATCCAGTCCACATCGCTGACCGACATCACCGGATTCCCGAAGTAGGCACGCGTCGCTGGGTTGGCCGGCCATACCGACCCGAGGATCGCGTGTGCGACCCCGATGCCGATGGACGGGAACCGACGCCCCGTCGGGTAAGGCGAGCCGTCGAGTCGAGACACCCGCGGACCGATCAATCCAATCTGGTCGTCGGACCGTGCTGTCTCCACCAGCGCGGCGATAGCGCCAGGATTCAGCCGGGTGTCTGGATTCGCGATCAACAGCCACTCGGTATCCAGCTCGGCGGCGCCCTGGTTGATTGCGCGGGTGAGACCGACGTTCTCACGGTTACAGACCACGCGCGCACCGAACTTCTCGAGTATCTCCACGCTCTCGTCAGTAGATGCGTTATCGACGCCGACTACCTCGAGTGCGAGCGGCTCGACGGCCGCGGGCAACGACTCCAGAAACGGAGGTAGGTCGTCGGCGCTTCCGTAGGTGACCAGGACAAGGCCGACGGACTTCTCATCGCGGCGAGACATGCCGGAGAACTTATCATCCTGAACCCGGCAGGCATACCGCTGAACTTCATCTCGGTGCCGTGGCTGACGACGGAGCCCCGATGTCTGCTTCCCCGGCGGCAGGCGACGAGTACGTCACGCCATTGCCAGATCACGCCAATAGACCGGATTCCGATTCGGCAGCACCAATACCGATTCCTGTGACGCCTGAATCACTGATTGCCGGGCAATGTATTGCCGATCCGGAAAGTAAAGGCGTCTATTTGCAGACTATTTCCTTTTGGTTGCGTTCCATCAAATAGGGCATTAGGGTCTGATATTGGAAGTCCTGGACTGGCCGAATCGTCCGCAATGACGCGCCGACCGGTGGATGTCCCGGGATAGATTCCGCAAGAATGACGAAAGCCCGACCTCGCTATTTCCCTACGCCAGCAGCGAAATCAGGTCGGGCTTTCGAATACCCATGTCGAGAAGAAGGCCCACGCTAATGAAGCCAATCATGACATCGGTGCGCGCTAATACTACATTCCCGCGCTCGACATGTCATCCCCGCCACCGTGCCGCTCCCGGCCGTGCACCCTTTCGCCGTCACACGGCCCCTCCGTATTGGACTCGCCAGCGGCAGCGCGCCCTGGGTGGGCTATCCGGTGCCATTGTCATCAGCGGGATCGCGGTGGCCGTGATCGGTCTCGTGGGCATGGCCGGGCTCGCCGGGATCGGTATGGCCACGTGCCTCGCCGCGTGGTGATCCCGGTGCCGGACCGCCGCGTCGAACTCGCAGACGACCTCTCGATGCGGATCGCGGTGGCCGGGATCTTGGCCGACGCTGCGAAAGCCGTATTCGATTCCAGCAAAACTACATTCGCTGGACGCCACCTCAGTGGGGAACGGCGAGTCGTCACCTCTCATCGGCGCGATGCCGACGGCAACCCGATCCGTCTCGGCCAGGTCTCGGTCATGCCGGGCAATACCACCGTCGCCATCGTCGATATTGCTGTCGTCGCTGCCTGGCTCGTCGATACCTTCAAGGTGACGCCCGACGAGGTCATCGAGCATGTGCCGCAACTTACTGCGCAGTGGAAGAAGACGGTCGAGGAAGCCGCGAAGAAGGCAGCCCAAGCACGCCAACCTCTGCCGCCCGGTGTCACCGTCGCGACGGCAGATCCGCATGGTCGGTTCGACCGTCAGAAAGGCATCGACGGGGTCGCTGAGGTGGCGGCCATGATTCGCGACCAGGTGATGGCACTGACCGATGTGCTGGCGCTGGCTGCTGCGCCCTCGTCGCCGGAGGAAATCCTATGAGCGACAGCAAGTCTCCGTCCGGCCGGGGCCACGTAGGCAGTCAGGTCTCGGTGTCGACTCGTCGCGCTCAATGCGTGCTCGGTGACAATGGCCGACGCTTCCATCCAGGCGCACCCAAGCATGGCCATTACTCGATCTATACCGGGTGGGGCTGCCAATGCGACCCGTGTTCCGAGGACATGGCGCGGTACCAGGCGCACTACCACCGCCGCCGCGTCGGCAATGGCGGCAAACCGCTGGGCCAGAGGTCCAACCACAACTCCGCATCCCTGCGCCGCCCCGTCGCGCAGTGCGGAATGCCCGCCACGACCTAGACCCGCTGACTTCCCACACCGGCGTGCCTGTGACCGGGCACGCCGGTCCTGACTGTGCCCTTGGAAGGCAACCAATCCATGGCTGAGACAGACCGATTCGGCATCAGATCACGCAAACCCACCGGGGCCGTTCCCTGGCCGCTGATCCTGCTCGAAGGCGAAGACAAATCCGGAAAAAGCTATGCCGCAGCAGAATTCACCGCCGACGAACGCCTCGGCGCGAAGTACTGGCTCGATGTCGGGGAGGCAGCTGGCGATGAGTATTACGCCATCGACGGCGCGGACTACGAGTTGATCGAGCACGACGGCAGCTGGCACGACATCCTCGGCCAGGTACGCGCGGTACGCAACCAAGCGATCGACGTCAAAGTCGCCGAGGGCGGCAAACCGACCTTGTTGGTGATCGACTCGATCTCCGGGGTGTGGCAACTGCTCAAAGACTGGACCTACGTGCGAGCGCAGAAGACCAAGTTGGGGAAACGACCTGGGGACTTCAATCCGGACGTGCCGATCAAGCCAGCACCCCATCACTGGAACGACACGCACGCCCGTAACCGCACATTGATGGATTTGTTGATGACGTTCCCCGGCGTAGTCGTGCTGACCGCGCGCGGCAAGGAGGCAGCCGAGTTCGGAGACGACGGCAATCCGGTTGAGGGACAACGGGTGTGGAGCGTGGACGCCGCCAAGAACTTGGGATACCAGGTCACCGGGTGGGTGCGGCTACGACGAGAGGAACCGCCGACAGTGATCGGTGTCCGAAGCGTGTTCGCCGGTATCCGACCGGGTAAGGACAAGCCGCTGGTGAAGCCCGACTTCACGTTGCAGTGGCTGATCTGGGAGCACATGCGCTGCAATCCGGCCTCCGCGTTCGTCCGCGACTTGAAGGTGTCGTCCGAGGCGACCGTGATGAAGATCGACGCGGCGACCGAACAGAGCACGGTCGTGGACATCATCACCGACTTCCGCGCCATCTACGGTCACGTGCCCCAGGTCGACAAGGCTGCGGTCGACCGATGGAAGCTGCTGAAGAACACGCTGGAACAGGCCGCCAAAGAGACCGAATCGCTCGATATCCCAGCCGGGGACACCGATTCCGATGCGGACCAGTCGAGTCGTCAAGAGCCTACGCAGGGAGCCCCGGCATGACGCCGGTCTCGCTCACCCTCGCCGCCCTTGCCCTCGCTCTGACCGGGTTTTGGGCCGGGCGACTCTCGGCCACCGCGTGGCCGAGCCGTGGGCACCGCTCGTACAGAAGGAAGCGCTGATGACCATCCGCTGGGACAAGAACAGAGCCGATATCCGTTACGCACGTGAGCACGGGTGGCTTTTCGACGGCACAACCCGCCGCGGGCATCTGCGGTTCATCCACCCCAAGACGCCGAAAGCGCTCGTCCTGCACAGCAAGCAGGGCCACTGGCGAGGTGATCAGAACGCGATCACCTGGATCAAGCGACTCACCCCTTCCCCGGTCGAGAAGCGGCGATGCGCCGCGTAGGAAGCTGAAGGTGGCGCACCTGTGAAAACTATGGTCAAGCGTGCTCAGCAAATACACCTGGCGTGTGGGGGCAGTTGCCCGCCCATCACACCTGGCGACTTGTACTTGGAACACATCGAGTTCCCCTGGGAAGCACCCGGTCACGCGGCGGCAGTCGGGCATCCGGTGCGGCACCGCGAATGCCGCCCGTGTGCAGAAGAGGCCGGGCGCGCACGGTGGTTCGACGCTGTCGAGGGACCGCCGCCACCGCCTAGGACACCGCACGCGCCGCTGCTGTACCAGCGGGTGCGTCGACGCCTGGATCCAGCCGACGTACTCGACAGCCACGACCGGCGACTGCTGGTCACCGAGCTACACGAGCTCGGCTGCTGCGATCGGTGCATCGGCGAGTACACCCTCATGACCCTCCATCACGTCGAACGCCTGCGTGCAGCGCTCGGCCTGGACCCCCATCCACACACTGCCGAGGAACGAGACACGCTGTGGTGCAACGAATGATCGACGATCCGACGTTCCGGGACCTATCCCCTGCCGGACAACACCTGATGCTGCTCCTCGGGGAGCTGGTCCACGAACAGACACCTACCCGGCACGCCGGAGTGCTGGCCTGGCGTCCGGAACGAGTCGCACAGCTGGCAAACGGCTGGACCACCGAACAGGTCACGACAGCGGCTGCAGAGTTGGAGAGCGCCGGCATGGTGCTCATCGACACCGACGAGCGTGAACTGTGGCTCGCCCGGCATATCGGCGCCGGGCTCGCGGTCCGGTCGCCGAAGATGCGGCCCGCCGTTGCGAAGGCTGTCGCGGTGATTCGCTCTCCCCGGTTGCGTGCTGCGGCGGTCGAGGTGTTGGCCGGGTTAGTGGCCGCGGACCCGGCGGGCTGGGTTCATCCTGCCGTCGTCGCGGTGGTCGGTCCTGTACCCGATGCCTCTGCCGATACCGTATCCGGAACGGTTCTGGATACCCTTTCGAAAACGGTAATTCCCGAAGATCACTTACGTGGGGTATCCCCTTTAGGGGATACCCCACGTAAAGATTCTAAAAAAACAACTAACGTTGTTTTTTTGCACGGAAGTCATCACGGCGACCGAAACAGTATGCCGCCATCGACGCTGACTGGTTTTGAGCCGTCAATGAAAGCGAAACGCTGGGCCGCGCAAGCGTGCCCCTCGGTCGATGTCACAGCCGCGACCACAGAATGGCGGAACTACAACCTCGCCACCGGCCGCATCCACGCTGATCCCGAACGCGCCTGGTACGGGTGGATGCGTAGGGCTCAGCAAATCGCTCAGGATCGGGCCGCTTTCGTCCGCTCCACCCCCCGCGCGCACCTTGCACCGACCCCCATGCCGCCCCCCGCATCACAGCTCCTGGCCCAGGCCGGAGCTGCAACCGCCTCGACCTCTCACCGGCGGGAAATGATGGATCAGATCCGCCGCACCATTTCCGGATTTCCTGCTTGACGATGTTGAACAGAACAATTTCGGATATAATGCAAAACCCATTCCAATATGTGTAATAATTCTGAGTGGGTGCAATTCCCTACGCCAATTCTGGAGCAATCCGGGCACCTATGAATTAAAAGACTGAGGAAGGCCCACGCATGACAAATTACTCTGTGGCTACCGGCTTGCCTATCGGCCTGGTTGCACGGGCGGTGGCAAATCATTTCGAATGGCTGCTGATCGAGATCGAATATCGACAGGATCTGATAGACCGCACCGTACGGGAGATCCTTGCCCCCGTCCCGCCGGTCGGCGACGGACGCAGTTTCTTCACAGAAATGAACAACCGGCTGCGACATCAGTTGGACCGCAATAGCGAACTGACCGAAGGCGCCACCGACGGCCAGGCCCACGCACTCGGGATCGGCTATGCGGGCTGGCTGCTGGGGGCATACCTGGAGCTGGTCGACCAGCAGGACTACGACGCTGTATTCGAGGCCGAGTCTCCCGGCGATGACGCGGCGCGATGAATCGCCGCCGTCCCGTCCGCCAGATCCCACCGCTCGTGTGGACGACCGCCCGAGATATCGCAAGCAATTACGGACGTACCCCCGCGGACCTCGTCACCTTCGCCGACTGGGCTGCCTACCTGTCCGCCGCAGAGCTTGCCATCGCCGGGGACGGCATCGACCCGAACACAGTCGAGCACCGCGCCGCATAGAAAGACAGAAGACATCAGTGATCACCGATCTGAGTATCGACCTCATCCCGCATTTATCTGACCGTGAAATCGCCGCATGTCTGGGGGTTCCCTCCGACCCGCATTTGATGGTCAACACAGCCTCCACCGATACCCGGTGGCTTCACTTGCGTACATGCGACGGCGAAGCCGTCGCATGGGAAGTCACCTGGACCGGTGTCGACCCTGATGGCGAAACGAGGCTGGAGACCGAAACCGGCACCCTCGCCGACCTCGGAGAGAAGCTGACTCACATCCTCGGCCACGCCGACCGCATCCCTACCCCAGCGCACCCCGTCTACCTCGAGATCTCCCGGTGGGCCCTGCACTACCTGCTGTCCACCGACACCGAGAAGTGGGCGAGAAAGGCATTCACATCATGAACGACCGCGAGATCAGCGACCCCGTAACCCCACTGGCCGCTGAGATCCTCGTGGAGCACTTCGGGGAATCGCTCATGTTCGGCTTGTACGGGACGTCCGAGCAACCCTTCATCGGATCCACGACAACGTTCCCGATCGAGAACCCCGCCGCATTGAAAAACACGATGTCGCGCATCGCTAAGAAGATCGCCGCCGGAATCGGGGCAGGACCCCCGGATCCAGGGCCGTTGATCGGGTATGGGATGCGCCTGGAAGCGAGGATCGCAAATCGCCCTCGCGTCTCCGCCGACTTCCAAAGCAAAGACGCACGCGTCGTCCTCGACGATCCTCATGCCAAGGACGTTGTCTTCGTATGGATCGCAACCCGATGGAAGGGATTCTGGTGGATCGAATTGGACGTAGCCGAAGGCACCGTCGCCCGATACCGCGGAGAACCTGACGAGTTCGCGGGCGGGCCGCACATAGAGATCCTTCACTGCCTGCGCAACCTCGCCCACGCGATCGGACACCAACCCAAATAGGTTCAAAAAACACAAAACGGTCCTCCACCATCTCGGTTCGAGATGGTGGAGGACCGTTTTCGCGCTTCTATGAACACCGCCAGGGTGCGTCCATGGTTGCTCAGGTGTCTCGGGCACTGAATTCGTCGATTGCGTAGCCTCGAGTCGTAGCACCGCCAAAGGACGTGTCGGCGAAGGTGACCACGCCGACGCTGAGGTTGGCTGTTCCGGTTCCGATCGCGCCATCGGTGTCCATCCACGTCGCCGCGGGCGTCGTACTGCCGTTGATGTAGACGCGGTAGGTGTTGCCGATCGCGGTGAACCGCACTGCCGAGGGGGTCGGGATAGGCCCGCTGGCTCGGGTGAGGACCGACCCGACGCGGGTGACGATGAATGCTTGGGACGCGGACACCAACGCCTCGACACGGATTTTCGGGTCTGTGGCGCTGCCACGCAGGAAGCATCCACCGTTCAATGCCAGGTTGATTTGGCCGGCGGGCGTGTCCGGGTTGATCACGGTGAACAGGATCTGCTGGTTTCCCGTGGTCAAAGGTGTCTTGTGCCGGGCTCCGTAGAGAACGGTGCCTGAACCATTTCCGGGTGTCCCGGCCTGTGCTCGGTTGGTGGCGATGACGGGTGCGTTGTCTATCGTGATGTAGTCCGAACCCAACCCGCCGTTTTGCCGGTTGAAGTTGTCGCCTACCGAGCCCTGTGCGACCGCACTCCCCAACCCGGCACCGGAGAACTCCCCCAGTACCGCGACCTGTTGCACCGCCGCCCCAGCCCCGGCACCGGAGAACTCACCGAGATACTGGGCCTTCACGGACATCCACACCGTCAACTCACCGGTGCCGCCGGACAGCCCTTGCCGCAGTGGCTGCATGAGCACCGTGAATAGACCACCACCGGTCAGGTTGGGCTGGCGTAAGTAGCTGGCGTCGTTGGCCTGAGCCGAAAGCTGGCCGTTTCCAACGAGTCCGGCGTCCACGGGCGCGGCGGCAATCGCCGCGACATTGACACCACCGGCCCCTGCCAGCTCGGCGGTGACAGGGGCGATCGGCCGGAAGGCCGGGTCGTAAAATCCGGTGCTCGCGAACGCCGGTTCCGCGCCGACGAGCGGTCGCTCCGCGACCTGGCCCGCGCTGGCGCCGGTGAACCCGGCGACCACCGGCACGACCCCGACACTCTGTGCGTCCAGCACGCCGCCGCCGGTGAGCATCGGGTCCACCCGCAGCGGACCCAGCACCACCACAGCGACGGCCAACGTGCCCGTCGCGCGGTGCGTGGGGAATTGCGGTGCGTTGCCGGAGAAAACACCCTCACCGCCCAGTGCACCATCCAAGGCGAGGGTCACCGACATCGCGACGGACAACACGCCCTCGGCGGTGCCCGCGGCTGGACCGCGTCCGCCGATACGCGCGGCAGACATACCGGAACCGGTGAACTCCGCGACCAGGACCGCCTTGCCGATGACACCGATGCGCGCGGAGACCTGCCCGGCCCCCGCCACGGCGGCCGCGGCGGAGGCCCGCCACAACGACGTGACAGCCAACGAACCTCCGCCGGCCGAAATCCAGTGCTCGAACACTCTGATCAGGTTGGCGGCCACCAGGAATGCACTGCTGCCAGTGAATTCCGCGCGGTGGTAGGGCCGGATTACCGGCACCCTGGAGCCGTCGATGACCGCGACCGTGACGGCAGGCAGCCGGATCACGCGTGCTGACGCTGCCGGTAGCCGGGCGGTCACGGCCTGGGAGACCGGTAGGGGTGCCCCCACAGTGCACGGCATCGAGGTCACCGAGGCTCCGTTCAGGACTGAGTGTAGGTGGGGGTCACCAGGATCTGGCTCTGTGCGCCCACTGTGGTCGCGGAGATCGCGACCTTGTCCAAGAAGTCCGGGGCTCCACCGTTGACCGTCTTCCACAGCCCGACGTGGGTATAGGTCCCGGCGGGCACGTCGATGGTCACCAGCGATCCGGTGATCACACCACCGCTACCGGAGGTCCAGGTGGTCTGCTTGCGCACGTATGCCGGTGTGCCACTAGAGGCTTCCCGGTCACCGGTCGCACCGGGGTCTCCGGTGTGGATGGACACGAACGCGGTGTTTGTGCCGGTCAGATTCTTGTAGGCATCAGCCAGGGCCTGCCGGGTGGTGGGGACGGCGATCGCCATCAGGACTCTCCTATGAAGTTGTTATTCAGTTGTCGTGGAACGGAAGGGCTAAGGGGGTGTGACGACCGGTCTTACCCGTCATAAACGCGCGATATGCGGCAGATCCGGCCGTTCCAGAGGTGTTGGTGGCCGACCGGCCAAGGTCGGCCACCACCCGTTGGGACCCGCGGTTTAACTGACGTCGCATCAATCACTCCAGCAACCCGCAGCTATTTCGGACAAATCGGGATTTAAGAGGAACATCCGCCTATCAATCCCCAGGTCAGCGATAGGTTTTCTTGCGGTAAATTCGGAGAATGGGCTACTCTGAGCGACGTCACGGACGGGTAGAGCTAACGCCAGCTCGCGGCAGTTCCTCTCTACTGGATGCGGTGTCAGGCCCACTCTGGGAATCCTGAGCCGCTTCCTGAGAGAGGAGGCAGAGTCGATGCCTAAGAAGCATCAAAAGAAGGGGGAGACTCCGGACATTTTAGTCGGAGTCTCCGCCGCTTGTTCTGGTCAGCTATTGATGATGCTCATCATCTGGATACTCATGCACTGACCGGAGGGGTCGGCCACCGTTGCAGTCGGTGGCCGACTTCATCGTAACCCCATGTCCAGACGTTGCAACCCAACACCACTCCCTGCAACTTCGGTATTCGACTTCGCCTAGAGGGTGACACGTTGTTGGGACAAGCGGCAGAGCCGTAGTCGGTGAAGATTTTGGAGGTCGTTATCGACGTACTCGGCGCTGAAGCACTCATCGGCAGTCCTTCACTTCGTCGCGTCCGCGTGATGGTCCAGACGCGAAACGTTGGGGGCTTAGATCTTTCGCGACCGGAAAGACCTTGCTGTCAATCACTCGGACATCGGCATAGAAAGACGTTTCAGCGGCGTTGCGGCACGGGTTACTGTTTGCGCCGCACCTGCCCGTAGAACCACAGGTATTCGGTGGTGGGGGTGGTGGGATAGGACACATACATGCGGTACTTCGCGCCCGCCGGGATCAGATCGGCGAATTCGGAGGCGACGGTGAACATCGCCTCCCGCACGGTGACGACCGCCTCCCACGTCGCCAGCACTGTCTCCGAGGACGTGACCACCACGATGCGCACGGCGGTGCCGGTGGGGAACACCGCACCGTCATCCGGTACGACGGGTTGGATGAAGTCCGCGCCGCGCGAGAGCACCAGGGCGCGGGTGGTGGGCTCGAACCCCAACTGATCAGCCATCAGCTTGCCCTGTGATCTCTGCTTCCAGCTCCGCAGACATCTGCGGGGTCGGAAGGTCATGCAGGACAGCAAGAGTGAAGAAGTCACGCAGCGCTTGTACCGCTTGGCGGAATAGGTTGGTGATGCGGTCCTGCTCGGCCAAGGACGCGGACAGCTTGACCTCGAACTCATCCACCTGACGGCGCAGCTGACCGACCTCGCCGAGCAGGCGCTCCTGCTCGCGCGCGTAGGGGGCGAGCAGGCTCAATGCCATCGCGGTCACCCGAGCCGCGGAGGCGACCTCGACGGCGTCCGCCTCCGCGGCGGCGCGATCAGTTTCCGCGCGGGCGCGGCGGCGGCCGCCGATCCAGCGGATCACCTCGGCGGTGCCGCTACCGCCCAGGAACACCGCGATCTGCTGGAACCAATCATTCACGGGCCATCACCCCGCGCGACCGCTGGATGGCGGCCGTGCGCGATGACCTCCTGCACCTCGGCCACCAGCTCCGCACCACGGTCCACCACGTCGCCGAGCGCGGGCCCGTTGCGCACCAGCCACACGTTGGCGGTGCGCAGCACCTCAAGCACCGTCAGCACTGCCGCGACCACACCAGCCGGGACAGCCGCATCCGGCACGAGCTGCAGCAGAGCAACGAATGCGGTACCGACAGTGAGGATGCCGCCGACGCCGGACACGACCGCTTTGGCGTTGCGGCGCACGAACTCTCCCGCCGCGCTCATGCCGCTGCCTTCCCTGCGAGCAGGGCCTCGATCGCGGTCAGACGCGTCGTGATGTCGGTCAGGTCCGCGTGGTCTCGCGCTTGGGCGTCCACGGGGGTGAGATTGGCTCCGTGCTCGCCCTGGCCGAGCTGGGGCCAGCCGTTGCCATCAGGGCCGCGCAGCTGGTCCCACACCTCGATGAGTCGGGTGCGGTCTGCGTCGGTGAATGCCATGTCGTCGTCCTGTTCAGTTGTGGTGGAGTATTTGGTCAGCGCCGCGGCGAAGGTGTCCCACGGGAACCCCTCACCGACATCGGTGTGTGTGCCGACGCCGAGGCCGGCGGTAACCGCGTAGTGGTCGGCGATGCCGGGTTCGCCCGCGCCGAGCTGGGCAGCGCTGATCACCCGGATCGGGATGCCGTAGCGGCGGCAGTCCTGCACCGCGAGATAGGCGGCGATGTCGATCCCGTCGCTCATCTGGTCCAGCCATTCCTCCCGAGTCCAGGAGGCGCGGGAACCGGCGAAACACAGGTTGATCGACCTGTTGTTCGCGTCCAGCGCGCACCAGGCCGATTGGTCGGTGTCGACCACGTCCACCACCTGGTGGTCGTTGTCCACTGTGTAGTGGTAAGACACCTGTGAGCTGGGAGATTGAAGGTAGTTCGCCAAGGTCTGCGCGGACCCGTTGCCCTCCTGGGTGTGCACCAAAAACCAGATCACCGGCGCACCCTGACGGCTGGAGCAGTTCGGGGAGATCCCGGTCTGGTCGTACTCCACGAACTCCGGCCGGGCCGTGGTCGCAGGCACAGGTGTGGGATCCGGGGCGCGGTCCAGGGACCACTGTCCGAAATCATTCGCCAAGATGGAATTGACATCCACTGCGCTGCCATCGATCTGAGGGCCTGGCGAGGACGGGGTGTCGATGACGTCCTGATAGAGCACGGCGGCGGGCTCGCGTTCCCCGCCAGACCAGGCGCGGGTCTGCCACACCCACCGGTGGCCCTCACGGCCGCCGATCACGTTGTCCTCGGTCGCCCACGCGCACACCCGCGCGGTCGCGTAGATGCCGGTCCATTCCAGCCCGATCGCCGCATTGACGCCTCGGAAGAATTCGACGGCGGTGCTGTTCCAGTCCTCCAAGGACAGGTCCTCATCCACCGCGAAGAAGATGGGGCAGTAGCCGGGTCCGCCTGCGGTGAAATGGTTTTCGCGTGCTGCCAGGCCCATTTGGTAGCCGCCGTCATAGCCCAGCGTCCAATCACTCGGTGCGCTGCCGCCAGGTTTGCCGTACTGCCAGACGGATACGATGTCCAGGCCGACGCCGCGGATCTGGTCCGCATACGGGCGAGTCAAGGGTTTGGCACCGAAGTTCGCGCCGGGTCGCGAGGGCGACACGTAGGCGATGACGGCGCTATGTCCGGCGTCGCGGACCGCGGCTGGGTCGATTTGTCGGGCGGCGTAGTCCACTGCGGTCGCCACAGTTCTCCTCTATGAATTTGTGCCGCCACCGTTTTGGCGGGCGGGGTGAAGCGGGTGCGGGCACGAAAATGCCGGTCACGCAGGTGCGTTACCGATACTTTGGTGTGTTGGCAGAGATCAGAGTTTGGCTAGGTGTCGCGTCTAAGGACGTCGGCTCACCGCCGCGTTTGAGGCGGTGAGCGGTTTTGATAAAGGTCGCGCGAAGGCACCCAGATCGGTAGGTTAGCCAGGCGCTGCCTGTCAGGCATGCAATCGATGCGAGAATATGCAGAATTCACTTTGAATACGGTCAGTCATCTAATAGCGGACCTTTGCGCGAACATCAATCCACGCCACTAAAGCGGTGGCTATAATCGATAAAATAACGGCCGCCACCCCTCGGGGAATGCCATTAAATTGAGGCAAAAGTAGTCCCAGTACCTGACCTAGAGATGCTATGCCGAGCAGGAAGGTAATGCCATAGACCGCGACGCGGCGACGTAGCAGGTGAGAAATGCTAGGCCGCACCAGCACTGGCCAATTCGGAAAAGGGTCTAACTCGCGGGGTAGAGCCAGCTCGTCACGGCATTCACGATCTAGATATACGCAGTCTATTTCTGGATAGTTTCGTGATTGTTCGGGCCGACGCTCCGAGCTATGGACTCGATAGCGCGCCACCTTCGTAATTACTTTATGGTTCCGTAAGGTCGAGCACTCAACTTCGACATGCTCGCCCTCCTCAAGTCCGAGCAACACAATGTTCTTGGGGTGCAAGATGCAGATGCGCTTTTCGCTATCGTTCCAGTTGGTCGGCTGGACCCTCAGACACAGATTGCGCGATTCGACCAGGTAGCGTGGAATCCGCCTGCGCTTAATCGCCCGTAAGGTCACGGTCTGGCCATATCCGTCCCTGCCGGACATTCCGAGAGCGTGGCGCAGATTTTGATCCATCTCGCAAACATTATCTGGAATGTCAGCGCTCGGGTCGAAATTTGCGACAGTAGTCTTTCCGTCAAACTCTACCAATACCCGCCTTGCGTTACGCGGCAAATCGACTGCTGACGGATTGGCGCGGATCAAGTATCGACCATGAGCGCGGTTGCGCACACTGGTTGGTAGCACGAGCGTTCCTCGTCGGAAGATGTCTGGATTGGAGGTTTCGACGCATCGCTTTAGCCATTTCAAAAACTCAAGGTAGGGCATGAATTCGTTATGGCGCTCGACGGCTTCTATCATTGATTGGAGATATTCCGGTGACGGTATCTGCTCATGCACCTCCGGTACGCGTACCACGAATGCCGAAACAGGCACCTGCATGCCTGTGCGGTATGAGAATACGGTTGCCGATATTTCGCGATAGGCGGGCGATGCCAACCGCAATCCCTCCTTACGCTCCAGAGCCTCCCATTCGTTCTCTGGAACTTCGTAAAGCATCCCTATCACACCGAAGCCCTCTGTCGGGACAACATCCGCAACACCAGTGTGTGTCCTGATCGACCGTCGACTAAATCGCAATCGATAATTCGATAGGCGTGCCTCACCTACAAATCTAGAATTGGGACATACCGCAGTCATTGTATCCGGCGACATATTGCTACCGTAGGCAAAGTACAGCTTCATATATCACAGCCCCCGTTCGTTGCGCTTAATCGGCGCGATGCCGGCCTTGTAACCCCGATCAGGATGAATGATAGGTCGGCGGGCGCCCTCTAAACCAAGCATTGCTCGACCTCGCCGCATGACCCGCCGGACCTGTTCCTCATCCGGGCCGCGGCGACGACTTCAACCTCGCGGGGGAGCAGCTAGGGCGGCCCAGGTACTGAGTCCGACTCAATCGGTAGGGCGGGGAAGTCGTAATCGCCGAGAACTTTGAGCGCCGACCAGTAGATGCCATCCATGTGCTCGGGGGTGTCGGGCAGCTCGCGCAGCACCAGCGATCCAGGAAAGCGCTTAAGCGACAGGTTGATCGAGTCACCTTGCTCATCAGCGGGGATGAGCACAATCTCGGGAAGCTGGTGGGCATAGCCCTTCTGGATCCACAGGGTCACATACCGGATTTCGATCCCGTCGATCGTGACGGCCGGTTCGAGTTTGTAGGTGCGCGCAGGCCCGGCAAAGCCGCCCACGTCAGCGATATGCAGTGTCGCCGTTGGCAATTGAGTTCCTTCCGGTCAGGAGGGTGAAGCTGTGGGGGGCGGGTGGGTCGGCGATGTATTCGATGAGGGTGATCGCGCCGGACGCGCCTGCGGCGTTGGCGCCTCCTCCGCCGCACGGGAACCCGCCGACGAGACCTGCGTTGCCGCCGCCACCGGATTGGCACCATTCCCAGAACGGTGGCCGGGTGGTGTTGGCGGGCACGCGGCCGGAGCCACCGCCCGTGGACCCGGAACCGGCGCCACCACCACCGCCAGAGAGTAGGCGCACTTTGCCGGATGAGACTGTCGTGCCGGGTTTTCCGGCGGCACCGCCGTCTCCGCCGCGCATCCCGGCGATCATCGCGCCCGCCCCGCCCGTGGACGCTCCGCCGCCGCCAGGCACCCAGATCAGGTCAGCGAAGGAGGAGGGGCTGCCACCGGCACCGTTGACGCCTCCGGCGCCGACGACGACGCTGGCGGTGTCCGGGAGCAGCGCGGCGGCCAGGCGCAGGCATTGCACCGCCGCGCCGCCCCCGCCGCCGACGTTGTTCCATCCGCAGCCGCCGCCGGATCTGACCAGCAGGTCGATGCGCTGTAGCCGGGGTGGCTTCACCCAGGTGTCGGAGGTGGTGTAGAGCCGGAAGATCACCGAGACACCCATCTCAGATGAACCGTTCGATGACGTAGAGGATGCCTGCGCCGCCGCGGCCGCCGAAGGACGCGCCGCCGGTGCTGCACGCTGATCCGCCGCCTCCACCTGCGGGGAACGCGCCGTCGCCGCCGCCGTTGGCTCCACCGATGCCGCCGCCTCCACCCCCGCCTCCGGTCGCGACGATCTGGCCGGGTGGTTTGCCGGGTTGTCCGGGGTTGGCAGGTGATCCGCCGGGTGAGGCTCCGCCGATTCCGCCGGAGGTGCCGGGGCCTTGGCCGCTGGCTCCCGCGCCGCCACCACCGCCGCCGCCGTAGAGGGCGTATTCGGAGGTTGAGTTGGTGGCGTTGGTGGGCGGGTACATGACGGTGTTGGCGACGTGTCCGCCGCGGCCGCCGTTGCCGCCCGGGATCATTCCCGCCCCACCGATCCCGCTCCAGCCTTCTGGTGGGTTGCCCCAACTGCCGCCGTTGCCGCCGCCGGCGGTCAGGAAGTTGCCGAAGCTGGTGTCTCCGCCTCCGGTGCCGACGGCACGGTCCTGCGGACCGCCTTTGCCTGGTGCGCCGATGGTGATCGGGATCGGGAGGAAGTGCCCGTTGGCCATGGGGAGCAGGGAGGCGGGGACGTTGGTGTGCAGCTCGCCGCCTCCGCCGCCCCCGCCCCCGGAGCGTGCGCCGATGGCGAGGTCCATCGATCCGCTGCTGCCCCCTCCGCCTGCTCCGATCAGGATCACATCCAGTGACACGAGCGCGTCGGGCGGTTGGTAGGTGGAGTTGCCGGTGAACACGATCGCGTGCCCCTGCAAGATCAGCTGATTGTAGGCGGCTTTCAGCTCTCCGATGGATTGGGAGTGGTCATCGATGCGGTCGTTGTAGGTGGTGTGCAGGGCGGCCTGGGCCTTGGTCAGGGAAGTGCCCACACCGCCGGACATCGCGGCCTTGGCGTTCTGCTCGTTCCACTTGCGTGCGCCGGAGATGGAGTTCGGGCCGCCGCTGGTCCACGCGCCATCCGGTTTGATCTGGGGGTTGGGGGAAGTCACCGCGCGCCGCCATCGCCATCGGCGCCGAGCGGGGTGGTGGTGTGGGCGGTGCCGACGCTGGCCTGATCGGGTTCCAGCAGCCGCGCATCCACCAGGTGCGCGAGCTCTCCGGATTCCCGGAGTTGGGCGATGATCTGGGTGCGTTGGGCGATGGTGAGTTCGGAGATGTCCGGCGTACCGACCTCCGGGGCCACGGCGGTGCCGCGGGGCACCCACTGGCCCGGCGAGGCCAGCCAGTGCCCGCCGGTCGGTGCGGGAGGCTGGTATTCCAGCTCCTGCAAGTCCGGGTGGTGCCGGAATCCCAACCGCCACAGTCGTTCCGACCATTGCTCCAGGATTTGGACGGGCACCAGCATGGGGCCCTGAGCGGGGCCGGGAAGCGCCAGGAACGCCCACAGGAACGTGGTCGCGGGGTCATCCGGGTCGCATTCGTGTTGCAACGGCAGCGCCATGGCATACCTCTATTCAGTTGTGTATTCAGTTGTGCTGCAACAGCGTTGGTGTCAGATGACGCCTATGGCGTGCAGGTCGCCCATGATGGTTTGGATGTGCTGGAGAACCTTGGCGAAGGGGTCGGTGTCCGCGTCCTGGCCCACGGTGATCGCCCACGCCGGTGCCTGGCCACGTTTCCAGGACAGCTCCAGCTCGGTCACCCGGTCCACGAACACCTTGCCGGGCGGCCCGCCGGCGATGCTCGCGCCGATCCGATCACCGAGGAAGAAGTGCCCGCGCCCGTTCTCGCCGATGTAGTAGGGCGAGCCATCGGCGATCGTCAGCTTGTGGGAGTGGAAACCCCGTGTGGCGTAGTAGCCCGCACGCAGGGCGATCAGGCTGGACAGGGTGTAGGCGCGGTCCGCGCCACGCTGGAAATGCTCCCGGTAGTGTGACCACCCTAATGCCTTGGCCCGCAACGGATTATTGATCGAAATCCAGGCGAGCAGCGCATTTTCGTACACGGGTTTCAGCAGCGTGTCCAATATACCCCCCACGGGTACCATGAAGGGTACTGCCGCCAGGGCGTCGCCCGCGGCCTGTATGGCCATACCGATCCCCTCGTTCACACCAGGGGCGCTCTTTCCGCCGACACCGATGCGGGTGGCGGTCGCGGGAACGATGGTGAACTCCGAGGATTGGATGCCGGTGATGTCGTCTTCGCGGTACACCACCCACGGATGCTCGGGCTTGGTGCCCATCCAGTTCTCCAGCAGATACTCCGAGGCATCCGTTGCGTCGGTGGCATCGACCAGCACGCCCTCGACCAGGTCTGTCGCCATCTGGAACACGGTGCGGCGCAGTCCATCCCACATGGTGCCGCCCGCCGAGGTGGCCCCGGAGTACCAGCCGGAGCGGTCGACGATGTCCACCACCAGCGCGCCGTTGCGCAGGCGCGCGCCCGGCCACGGCAGCGGATCGCCCTCGAGCCAGCGGCGGCACACCACCATCAACTCGGCGTCATCCAGGATGGGTTTGGCCAGGTCGAAGAAGTTGGTCCAGCGGGAGTTGATGATGCACCACAGCGAGGTGTCGCTCAGCAGAGTGCCGGGTGCGACCACGATGGGCCACTGGGACTGATCCCAGTCGAACCAGGTGGCCGGGTTCAGCGGGTCGTCACTGAGGACGAAATCGCTGAACTGCAAGCGGAGCAGGTTCAGGAACAGGGTGAGCTTGAGCGTCCACGCCGAGGGCCCGACTAGGGTGAAGTACTTGGGGAACTGCACGAAATCGGGCAGCAGAGGGTTCGACCATGCGGTCAGGAACTTGAGTTCCTCGACGTCGTGCGCGAACGTCAAAACCACTGTCATCAGCCCGGATTCGGACTTCTTCAACGTGGCCTTGCGCAGTCGCCCGCCCCACCGGGCTCCCAGGTGGTCGGCGGTGATGTGCACGTTCTGGGTGGTGCGCTTCTGTGCGTCCATCACCCATCGGGCGAGGTAGTGATCGGCGGGCAACGTCACCCGCGCGACTCCGGTCTCGTTGAGCATCCACCCGAAGCTCGCGTCGTATTCCGCGGCGACGATCCCGCGCAACGCCCAGTTGCCGTCCCACAACCGCACCAGCGGCCGGGAGCGCCGAGAGTCCTTGCGCCGCTTGCGCGTCGTCATCGTGGTGTCGTAGATGGCGTCTGAGCGGGCCACCGCCTCCGCGGGTGCGGGCGGGGACACGGTCGACGCGCTCAATGCAGCCCCCAGGGCCGGGACCAGTTCTGCGGGCATCGCACCGTGACCACCGCACCCGGTGGCGTGCCGGTCACCGTTACCGGAACCAGGGTTCGGCCGGTGCGTTTGGGTACCGCGTGCAGGAACTGCTTGCCGCCCATGCGCGCCCACACCGAGGACCCGTCAGCAGCGGTGATCAACTCCTCCATCGGATCGGTATCCACCGACAAGTCCTGTCCCGCACTCAGCGTGGGCAGCGTGACCGTGCGCGCCCTGAATTCATCGTCGCGCCAAGAGAAATCGGGCAAGGTCCATCGGCCGGGCGCGGACAGAACCCATTGCACATACATGGGCCGGTCGGTCATGTTGATCACCGGCACCCACAGCGTTTCCGTCTTCTCCGGGTTCTGCGGGGTAGCCGGGCCGGAAGATCGGGTGTCGGTGGTGGTGATCGCGGAGTAGGTGATGTCATCCTCTACCCACCACGGAATCCCGGCCGTGCAGGTCATGCTCACCTGAGAGAACTGGTTCAGATGCGGGTCGCGTTTGACCTTGTGCTCCATCTGCTGCGACATCCGCAACCGCAACCGGCGCGTCCCGTCGTCGGTGGTGATCGCCAGCGTGGCGTCCGCGTCGTAGTCCCACGCCTGCGCCCACGCAGAGTCCACCTCTTCCCAACTGGCGGAGGAGATTGCGAAGATGTTGACCCCGAACACCACATCGCGCTTGAGCCAGTTGGTGCCCACATGCGTTGCGCCGTACTGAAACGCGCTCGACACCCACTCCGTGGACACCGGCGCGTCATAGATCCCGGTGGGGCTGGTCCCCAGCTCGACGCCTTGTTCGCCTTGACCCTCGCCGGAGAGCACCCACTGGGAGCCGTCAACGCCTTCCAGTTCGATCAACGCGGCAGCCGCCACAGCCCATCACCCCTCTATGAAGTTGTCGTCCCCGTCCACCTCCGAAAGATGGAGGTGGACAGGGCAATTCGTGCTTGTCAGGACCAGCGGCCGGTGTAGGTGAGCGCGCGCTGCGCCTGCCAGGTCTTGGCCTTCTGGTACGCGGTGTCCACGTCCGGGGTGGACAGGTTGATCTCCATGGAGTTGTCCACCCTGGTGCGGTTCCCGGCAGCGACCGCCGCGGCGACCGGCGCCGCCGACGCGACCGGAGCCATCAAGTTGCCCAGCGCGCTGCCATCGGCGTTCATCGCCTCGAGCAACGGCCGGTTCGCGTGCGCGGACGCGGAGTTCATCACGAACTCCCCGTTGGACAACCACGCGGGGATGCGATCATCGGTCGGGCCGCCCGGACCCCACACCGATCCGCCAGCGGCGAATCGGGCACGGTTGGCGTCCTCCTGTTTCCGGCGTCGAGCCTCCGCGTCCAGCACGTCGGGGTTGTCGATCAGGAACTGCTGGCCCGCTGCCGCCCAGGAGGGCAGCGAGTCCGGTACCCCGAACACGCTCAGCACGTCACCGAGCATCCCGCCCACGAACGCCCCCGCCACCGAGCCCCACTGCGGAGCTTTGCTGTCGGCGGGTTCGTTCAACGCCGCTGCCACCGCATCGCTGGCCGCTTTACTCGCCAGCCCGCTCCAGGAGGAGGCCGCGGCCTGCGTTGCGGGTGAGCCCGTGGCCGGTGATGTGGTGGACGGGAGGGGTTGGGCGGCTTGGACATCGGTCATGTCATCTAAGTCCGACTGCTGCGCACCCGTGGACGGTGCCGGGCTCTCCTGTGCGATGTAGGCGGGCCGGAACACCGCCGGGTCCACGTGCATGATCGTGGTGAACTGGCTCGCCCACGCACCCGCGGCGGCATCTCCGATCCGCACCCGCTCGCCGGGTTGGCGGGCCTCCACGTTGGTGCCCAGGATGGTCGCGGCCATGTGGGTCATGTTGGACCCGATCACGAACGCATCGGTCTTGCTGGCACCGGGCAGTAACTGCGGCCACCGTCCGGACATCACGTCCTCGGTGGTGCCCAACCGTGCGGTGGGGGCGGCGACACCGGTAGACACCTGCTGGAGCAGGCCCACCCATCCGGAGCAGTCTGCACCCGAAACCGATTCCCCGCCCCACTCATACGGGACATTGGGGTGGTCCTTGGCGAACTGGACCGCGTTGACCGGGCCGCCGCTGGCGAACCCGGGCAGTGCACCGGAGTTGATCGCCTCCAGTAGCGGTGCGTGCTGGGCGGTCGCGGCGGCGTTGATCACGTACTCGCCATTGGACGCCATGATCGGGATGAGGTCATCGGTCGGGCCCCCAGGGCCGGCGATGGGGCCACCGCGCGCCCGATTCGCGAACTCGGTCATGCTCACGCCGAGGTTGTGCATGGTCTCGGCGCCTGGGATGGGTGCGCTGGCAGGGATCTTCGCGAGTAGGCCGCCGATGGAGCCCACCGCCCATTTTATCTTGCCGACGATACCGTCCCACACGTCACGAACGGTTTCACCCACGGTGGTGAAGACCGTCTTGATGCCCTCCAGCCCGGTGGTCAAGGCATCGAAGGACGGCTTGAGTGTGTTGTCCCACGCGATCTTCACCGTGTTGGCGATGCCCTCGAACACTGGTTTCGCGACGTCCTCATACATCCAGGTCAGCGCGGGAGCCAGCGTGTTCTTGATGAAGTTCTCGATGGTGGTTAGGGTCGGCAACACAATCTCGTTGACCGCCCATGTCACCCGTTCCGCGATCTGGCTGAAGTGCTTCGCCACGATCTCGGAGAGGGTGTTGATCGCCGGAATCAGGATCGGCACAATCGCATTCGCGACATCGGTCAAGATTTTGATGACCACCGCCATCACCGGTATCAGCGACTCGAAAATGTTGATCAGCGGTGGGATCGCCTGCATCACTAACTGCAAGATCGGTGGAATCAGGGGCAGGATCGCCTCCAGCAGCGCCATCCACAGCGGAGCCATCTGCACCATCGCGGGCAGTAGCGCCTCCATCGCCTGGACCAGGATGTCCGCGATCACCCCCGCGACCTGGCTGAGCACCGGTTGCAGCTTCTCGATGATCGGGACCAGCGCCTCGGCGAACTGCTTGATCACCGGGGCGAGCGCGAGGGCGATCTTCTGGATCGCCGGGGCGAGCGCCTGAACCAATGACCCGATCAGTTGCCCGATGACGGGCATGATCGGAGCGAGCGCCCGCACGATCTCGGTGAACGCGCTCGCGATCGGAGGCAGCGCTGGAGCTAACGCCTGGAAGGTCTCCGCGAGCGCTGTCCCCACGATCTGCGCGATCTGAGACAGCGCGGGCATCAGCGGAATCAACGCCTGCCCAAGCTGATTGAGCAGACCCCCGATGATCGGCAGGATCGGCGCGAGGTTGATCGCCATCGCGTTGATGAACTCGCCCAGTGTGGGCATGATCGCGGTCAACGATTCGCTGAACACCGCACCCAGCTGTGCGAGCGCGGGAGAGACGGTTGCGATGACACCAGCGAGGCTGGTGAACAACGGGCCCAAGGTCGGCCCCACCACCGCACCCATCTGGATGAACCCCTGCGACAGCGCGGTCACCATGGGCGCCATACCGGACAGTGCGCCAGATACCCCGGCCACGAACTGCTGCATCGTGCCGTTGGCGACCAGCCCGGAGAACATCGAATCCAGGGATCCAAAGGTGTCGCGCAACGCGGTGTTCAGTGCGCCCGCGATGCCGACCATGCCCTCTTTGAAGGCAGGCATCTGATGGTTGGCCAGGTCGGAGAAGGACGCGCCCAGCTGATCGAACATCTGGTTGGACACTGCTGCACGCAGCTCAGACCAGGCAGGGCCCAACGCGACGATGTGCTCGTAGAAGTCGCGTGCGTTGGGAGACAACTTCGCCAGCGCCTTGTCCAATGCGTCTTGTCCGGCACCAGCCTGCTTGCCCGCTTCCGCGAGTGCCAGCTGGGCGTCAGCGAGCTGGCGCGCCGCGGTCTCGGCCTGATGCTGGGCGTCAGTGACGCCCTGTTTGGCCGCGACCACCGGGGCCGCACCCTGGATGCCCTTGTCGTTGGCGTCAGCGACATCAACCCGCAGGTCCGCGGTTTTGGTTTTGGATTCCTCGTATCGCTGCTGTGCGGTACGCAGCCCGAGGTCAGCCTCTTGGCGGTCCAGCGAGGATGCTTTGGGGTTCGCGTTGACTTGTGCCAGGCGTTCCCGGGCACGGGCCACCGCCAACGCGGCACCCTCCTGGGATAGCTCCGCGTCTTTGAGCTGAGCATTGATGTCTCGCAGGCCGCGCGCCGCGTCGCGGTAGGAATCGTTGAGCCTCTGCTGGGCCTGCTCTGCGTTGCGGTTGGCCTCAGTCAGCGCGTACTGGGCGTCAGTAACCGCGTCGGTCGCGGATTTGCGTGCCTGGGCGCTCGCTTCCGCGTCTGCCCCAGCGGAATCGGTTGCGGCGGAACGCGCCTTGAACGCGCCTCCCAGCCCGGCGGACCCCAGGACCGCGACACCACCGATCGCGCCCAACACGGCGACCGCGCCGCCGGCCAATCCCACCAAACCACCGATAGCGGCACCGATAGCGCCGATACCGGCAACGACTCCGGTGAATTTCACCAGAGACATCGCTGTCAGTGACCGTGTCGCGCCCTCCGCGCGGGAAGCGACTCCACCCACGCCGTTGACGTCGATGTCCACGCGGCGGTTGCGCGCGAGGTGGTCGAGCCTCGCCTCCAACGCCGCGAACGCGGCTTCGTCAAGGCTGCCCCCGAAGGACACGCTGCGGTTGCGGGCAGTGTGGTTGAGCAGTGTTTCCGCTGCCAGGATGTCGTCGGGGTTCACCTCCACACCGATGCGGACCAGGCGGTCAGTGGTCAGCCACTCCAATGTGGTGCTGGTGGCGACGGGGTCGATGTTGAGCCCCACGTTGATGCGCCGGGGCGTGGCGACGAAGGTGTCCAATCGCGCCGCGGCCACTGCGAGACCGACATCGACGGCGATGGTGATCGTCTGAGCGGCGAGTTCCGCGATCCCTGCGCGTGCGGCGTCCGCGTCCAACTCCACGCCCACCCGCAACGGGTCGATGTGGATGGTGGCGAGGTCATCGTTGATCTGGTCCCGAAAGCTGTCCGCCAGTTGAGGTTCGATGGTCACGATCCCGGATCCAGCGTTGAAAGCGCCGTAGTCGGTCACAGAAGACCTCTCGATATTCAGTTGTGTCCCAACGCTTTCAGCGCAGGGTTAGACTTCGTGTGGGGCGAACAAAGCGGTCATGCGGTCCATCCGGTGTCGCCACTGTTCTTCGCGGACACGCTCGAGCATGGTGATCGGGCGCGGCATCGGCTGAGGAGTAGGTGGAGTGGTGCCCGTGGAGGCGATCACCGCCGCCTGGACGCCTTGCACGCAGTCGATCAACGTCAGCAGCAGGTAGGTGTCGAGCGTGTAGCCCAAGGGGCTGGGTGGCTCGAGGCCGCCGGGTTCGGGTTCGGGTTCACGCGCCGCGACCTCGGCGAGGTCGCGGTCCATCGCGAGGGCGGTCTTGTAGTGGGATTCGCGCGGTAGTCGCTCTTTGAGCCGCCACACGGTGCGCCAATCCAGGCCACCGCCCCAGCAGTCCCGCACATCCAGGTGCAGTTGCTGGTGCAGGTCATACTCCAGGGCGGGCCCGAACCGATCCCAGAAACCTACGAGCCCACCGATCCCCCCGGCAGCTCCGAAGCACCGTCACCATAGAAGTGGTTTTGCAGGTCGCGCTGGAACATGACCCACTCATCGAGCGGACGGTCATCGAAGAGTGCTTCGATCGCGTCGTGCTGGTCTCCGAGCAGGATGCGCAGCTGGTCGTCCTCGTTGGTCGCTGCACGAATCGCTTTGGCCTGACGGCGAGTAAGGGGCTGGATCGAGATATCAGCGGTCAGCACGTAGGGGCCACGGCGGCGCGCGGCTAGTTCCTGCTGAATCTCCCACAGGCGACCCTCGTCGGACTGGCCAGCCTTCTTGGTGGGGTTATTGCTCACGGTTTGGTCTCCGGTCGTGTTGCGAGGGAAGGGGTTCAGATCTTGCGGATCGGCTGGAACGGGGCGGGTAGCACCGGATTGTGGGGGCCTACCGGCGCGGGGCGCGGGTGCGGGGACGGGGTCAGCGGCGGCGTCATCCCAGGGCGCGAGGCGGGCGTGGGGCGGGCGGGCGCGCTCATTTGGCCGCCTTGGAGGGCGCGGACTTCTCGGTGGTGGTCGGTCGCGGCGCGTCGGGTTCCTTGACGGTGTATCCCTGCCCGTAGAGGGCATTGATCAGTGCGGCAGGGGTTTGCGCGACGTACTCGTGACCGTCCTTGACTACCACGACCTGGGCGAATTCTTCGGACATGTTGGCTGCCTTGTCTTCTCCGGTCAGAGAAAGGGGTGTGCGCCCGCGCTGGGACCGGAGAAGCACGGCGCGGGCCCAGGATCGCGGGGCGGTCAGCGAACACCCGAAGTTCAGTTGTGGGCGCGAAATAGGCATGGGGGCAGTGGATTTAGGCGACGGTGACCGTGCAGATCGAGGTCTTGCCCTGATAGGTGGCGGTGATCGTTGCAGTGCCGGCGGCGACGCCATGAACCACACCGGCAGTGGTCACGGTGGCTTTGTTGTCCGCCGAGGTGGTGAACGCGACCTTGGAATTGGGAATCACGTTCAGGGCTTGGTCCTTGACTACCAGCGCGTTGGAGTCCGCGCCCGCCGTGATCGGCAACGTGGTGGGGGTGACGGTGATCGCGGTGACCTTGAAGTCGAACCCGGCGTCTTGCAGGATGCGCTTCCATCCACGGCCGCCGAATCCGTGACCGACCGAGTATCCGGCGGTGGCGTCGCGGAAAGCGGTCAGCGTGATCTTCTGGGCGGCGCTGGAATCCTTGGACCAGGTTTCGCCGTCGGCCTTGGACAGCGCGACCTTGGGCAGCACCTTGAACACGTAGATGGGGTTGGTGTCGTCACCATCTCGGCCGATCACGATGCACGAGTAGAACGTCACCTGCGGTGCGGAGGGCTGGGCGAAGAACACTTCACCGGAGTCGGCGTTGGCGGTTGCCGCGGACAGGTCCGCGCCGGTGGTCAGCTGCAACACGGTTTTGTTGGTTTCCTGTGGTGTGAACGACAGGGTGGTGGAGTCTCCGGTGATGTCCATGCGGGTCGGTTCCAGCTCACCGAAGGAGTCGATGGTGCCGGTCTCGATGTTGCGGGCGAAGGCGATGCCGTCCTTCTTGCTGATCAGCCCAACGGAGTTGTATGTGGTGGGTAGCGTCTGCAACCCGGTGGTGGCGTCGGTGAACTGGGCCGGTGCGGCGGTGTACCAGGGTGCCAGGAAGATGACGGCGTCCAACGGCTTGAGTAGCAGCTGCGCCTTGGCCTTCTTGAGCAGCGCGAAATCCATGTTTGGTTGTTCTCCTTCAATCGGCCACGAGGCGGAAAGTGTGAGGGATGCTGGGGGTCAGGGGAATTGGCGGCGCGCGTCCAGACGGAACCCCAGCTGCGCGACTCGATTGAGAGGATCGATGTCCTGGGTTTCGATGCCACCCGCGCCGCCAGTCAGCTGCTCCGCCCAGTCGATGAGCACCCCGGCCACGCGTGTACCGGCGGCGGCCAGGAGTGCGCGGGTGATCCGTCTCCCCAACGCTTGGGAGTCAGAGCGCCTGTGGGAGAACACATCCACTTGCATGACCGCGCTGTCGAGGACCTGGTCCTCATCGATGCCCCCGCCTGTGCGGCGAGCCCAAATCAACGGCAGCGCAGCGTTGAACGCCGTCTCATCGGTGGGCAGGCTCGTACAGGTGTAGGCGATGGGGGTCAGCAGGTCGATGAGCACTTGCTCGAAGTCCGGGAACTCCCCCGGCGCCGGGTAGGGGGCGGTCATGGGGTGGCCTTGATGATGGGACGGGCGCGATAGAGGACCCGCTCAGGCTGATTCCAGCGTGTACCGAGCTCCCGCCACTTCGCGTAATACCCCCACGCGTGGATCACCGCGATCTCCTTGCCATTGGAGAGCGTGGAGATAACCCGGACGTGGGAGGCGTTGTATCCGGTGCGCGCCCGGGAGTTGGCTTGCCAGAATGCCGCCCCTGCCTCAGCTTTACGGTGGACCAGCCGCTTGACAGCGGCAGAGCGCAGTGCCTGGCTGAAGTCCGCCCCTTCGGAGGAGTAACGCATCGGTTCAGCCCTCCAGCGTGAAATACGTGAACGGCCGCCACCCTGTGAACGGGTTGGCGGGAGTGTCGGGGTGAGAAGTGACCGCACAGACCGTCCCGCCCGGCAACCGCACCCGATCGGTGAACCGGATATCTTGGCCAGCGGGGATGCGTACCGGCACCGTGCGGGTGGCGCGGGAATCACCAACCCGCAGATCACTACTGGAGGTGACCGGGATGTCGGCGGGCCCGATTTGATGGTGCTCGGCGTAGTCCCCGTCCCCGTGCGGGTCCAATGCTGGTGCGCGCAGCACGGTCAGCATCACCCCCGCCGTGAAATACAGGTCTGTCACAACGGTGGATTCCGCGGAGGGTCAGCTCTTCGTCGCGGGCAGCGCGACGAGAGTGTCCTCGTAACGCAGGTAGTACCAGCCGCCATATCGGCGGGGGTACACGATGCCCAGCGTGGTCGGGGCTGGAGTCGGGTCGGGGTCGATGCCCCCGTTCTTGAACTTGAGGTGATGGACTTCGCCGGTGCGCTTCGGGTCGTAGATGACGTGTAACTCGAGCCGATCATCATCGAGCTGCCGGAACTGGTCGATGCGCAGGAATCCGGGAACGTAGAAGTCCAAGCGGTCCAGCTTGTCGGCAACCACCATCAGGCTGACCCCGTCGTATTCAGGCGGCACGGGGCGGGCGTACCAGTACACGTACCAGCGGGATCCGTCGGTGAGGTGGACGGTGCCGAGCCGGTGGTCTAGGACGATCGGCGGGCGTTCCGGGTAGTAGTCGGAACTGATGAGCACCTCGGATATCTCGTGCAGCTTGGTGTCGTCGTAGACGAACGTGAACTCACACGTTCCGTCGATGCCGCTGAGCTGACGCATCTCGTCGATCCGGACGAAACCGGGGATGTGATAGGTCAGTACGTACGGGATGCCGGTTACAGTGACGATTCCGAATGCCATGAGGACCTCATATTCAGTTGTGTAAGACGGGGATTCAGGTGAAGAAGGTGTGCGGTGGGCCTGTCACAACATTCTCGGTTCAGTTGAGATCAGCCCGGCGGTGGAAAGGATCTCCCGAGCGGTGTCGCACAGTTCGGTGACCGCGTCGGCCTGTTGTTGCTGGGTCAAGCCGGTCGCGTAGGTGACCGACCCGCCGGGCACGGATTGAGAAGCGATGACCGGCGCTTGCCCGGCGGTGCCGGCGGCCGGGTCGATCTTCGCGGTGGACCACTCGGCGACCTGGGCGCACACGGCATCGCGCATCGCGGCCCGGACTGCGGGGGCGGTGGGTAGGCCGGTGTCGTCGGCGTCGTAGCGAGCGAAGCGGGTGGCGTAGCCGATGCGGATGCTTGCGTAGCGGATGAGCATGGCGGCGTTCGCCGGTGCTGTTGCCAGCCATTCCGGGGCCAGGTCGGCGGCGGTGGCGTAGATCAGCATCACCGGACGACAACCGGCACACGGGTATCGAGCTGGGTTCGGCTCTGACGCCGTAGCTTTCGGCCTGCGTACTCGCCCCGTTCCAGATCCGTCTGCCACTGTTCAGGGGTGCGCCACAGCACGGTGATTACCCGGATCGATCCGTCCGGGCGTTCAACGACGCTCAACGTGATCTGGTCACTGTGGAAGTACGTGAACTCGGGGTGCCGTGCGCATTTTCGAGTGAGGTCCGGAGCGCTCGCACATCGCACCACGTCTTGCGCATCGAGACCCATGTCGAGGATCCGGTGCAGCGCATGTCGGGTGAAAGTTACCTCGGTGGATGAAAGGCCCATTTGTTGTCTCGCTGCTCAGATTTCGTGGTCAAGGGTTGTTGCGTGCGCCGATGCTCTCCACAGACCGGTGTACGTGTCCGGTGCTCCTATACGGCGTCAGCGGCGTGGTAGTCGACGCCGCCGTCAGGTTGGAGCCACCGCAGTTCGCCGCGGTAGGAGACCGGAATCTCAGCGGGCGAATTCCCCTGCCGGACAAGCCAGCCCAACGCCAGCGCCTGCTCGCGAAACGACTCGATCCAGGCGTGGCACTGAGCGCAGATGTGTAGGAGGTTGCTCAGGCTGTTGGTGTCGGGCAATCGGGAGCCTCCGGCGCCGCGCGGGCGGCGATGATGGATTTGTGCTGCCCACTCCTGGCCGCACCGTTCGCACAACCCGGCCGACCGTTCGGCGACCTGATCACGTACATCAGCGGTGGGGCCGGTCGACCTCACCGGCCCGATTCGTTTTCGGTGGGTGTGGCGAACCACTTGGCGATCACCGTGGTCTTGACATTCTTGATATCGGCCGCGGTCTTGCCATGTGCGAGCGCGTACGCTACCCAGACCTCGCGATCGGCGCCAGGCGCAGGCATCGGGATCGGTGGCGGCGCAATCGGGTCAGGGTTCTGGGTGTGGGTAGCGGGCTCTGGTTGTGCTGGAACGCTGGGCTCCTCCTCGACGCGTTCCCATCGGGCCAGGGGCGTGAAATACGAGGGATCGTCCTCGACGGTCACGACCTGGCCCGTGGTGACTTCGCGATACGTCGGCACCGTTAGGCCCCGGGCTTGTCGTCGCCCTTGAGCAGCACCGCACGGTTCTTGTCCAGTGTCTTGACCCCGTAGAGGGTGTCGATGCTGACCGTGGTCTGCTTCTTGTTGATGTCGTAGGCGTAGGCCACTCGGATGCTCAAGCCGCGGTATGCCTCGACGGCCGCGAAGCTGCCGGGCGCGATCTCCAGCGGCGCGGAGACGAATGCGAATGCGGTGCGGTGGAACGCGAGACCGACTTCAGTTTGGGGCTGCCCGGCGGCCGGGGTCGCGGACGGCTGCCCGACATTCTGGGTCGAGTACGCCGAGAAGCCGAACAGGTCGTTGCCGATCGAGCCGCGGCGCAGGGCCTCGGTTGAGCCGGAGTTCTGGGCCAGCTTCAGCACGTCGCTGTTGAGCCACTTCGCCTTGGTGGTCGGTCCGACAACCGCGGCTCGGTCGTCGTCGGGGACGTTCATCAGCTCGAGCTGCCGCCCGGCCTCGATGAGGACTTCGGGTTTGGACCATTCGTTGCCGACTTGCCCGCTGAGGCCGGCCTTTTGGGTGATGTCGTTGCGCAGTGCGAGCAGGTCGCGGTCGATCCGCTGTGCGATCGCCATCATCGCCGGAGACAGCAGCTGGCTGTCGAAGTCGATGATGGACAGGGTCAGCTCCTCGCTGGTGACCGCGAACGACACGTCCGCGATCTGGTCCAGCGCGATCGGGATCTTGTCCTCTGTCGCGTCCTGCAGCTGGATGCCGGTCGCCCGGTTGAACTTGTTGGCGACGAAGACGGCAGGCTTGCGGACATTGACGACGTTGCCGATCTTCTGAGTCGTGAACTCCGTGCTGAGGTCGGTGTAGACCAGCGACTGCATCAACAGCGTCTCGTAGAGGGTCGCCAGTGCCTGCCGGGCGATCATCTGTGGGGTAAGCAGGGCGTTCGCCACAGGGGCGCTCCTATTCAGTTGTTATTCAGTTGTTTTCGTGTGCCCGCTACCGGCCGCGCCGGTCCTTGCGCGCCTTACGGAGCGCGTCCACCGAGGTGTCGTCAGTGATGGGATTCGCACCTGCCGGGCCTGCCGATAGGTCACCGCCGCTACGGGATAGAGGCGCAGCCGCACGCTTCATCCGCGGGTTCGCTTCGATCGCTTTCTCGATCGCCGCAATCACCTGAGCCGCGAAATCCTTTGCGGTCGGATCGAGTTCGGCGACGTCGGACAGGAACGACCGGGAATCGAGTAGCGCGCTCGCGTCGGCTCCGGCCGCATCAGCGGCCCGATACAGTGCCAGCTCAACCTTGGCCTGGCGCGCGTCGTTTGCGTGCTTCTCCGAAAGCTGCTGGGCTTCTTGCGCTTTCACGCTGGCTTGTTCCAGCAGTACCTGCGGATCTGGCGGGACTTCGTCTCCGACCAGGCCGAGGGCCTTGCCCAGGCTCTGGGCAAGTTCTTCACGGACCGCGGATGCCGCGTCTTCGGCGGCTTGGCGGGCGGCGGCTTCGGAGTCGGTGATTGCTTGCTGAAGTTCGCGCCGATTCTTCGCTGCCTCGTCGCGCAACTCCTTCACATAGGAGATGGGGAACATGCGCTCCCCCTCGCTGGACGGGACGGGCGCATCGGCAGTGGCGGGCTCGGCCGCCGAGGCTGCTGGAGTTGCAGGGTTCGGATCAGGTTGTGCGACAGCCGCATCGGCGGCGTCGACCCTGTCCAGGGGTTCGGGAGGGACTGTGGTGGTTGACATGCGTTACCCTTCTGCCGCATCAGGCGGCCGAAGACACCCCGTGCGCGCCCATCGAAGGCGGCACTGGGTGTGGTGAACAAGAGATCCCTTCCCGGCATCTGGCCGTCAGGGGTGAGCGCGTGAGGCTGGTCAGGCGGTACCGGACCGGCGAGGTCGAATCACGCGGGACGTCTGAAAGTGCTTGCCACGCGGGGCCGTTCACGCCAACGCTGACGCTGCACACCGGATGTTGCGACGTGGGCGGTGATCGCAGCTTCGACGGCAGCGACGCGATCGTGCGCGGCGCGCGCTGCGGCAGGGGTGATGGCGGTGGCCTGGACGCGGCGGGCGGCCCGCGCCCGACGTTCGAGGGCACGCAACCGCTGTTCGTCGCGGTAACCCTGTGGGTCGTCGGGCGGTATATCCGGAAGCCGCAGCCCCGGCCGCCATACCGTGTATCGGTGCCGACAGTTGGGGTGATGCAGTCCGCGCGCCTGGGCTTCGGCCAGCGACGCCACCACGACCACAGTCGCATTGCCCGTGCCGAGGCCGGCGGGCAGTGTTCTCGGCCCGTTGGGGGTGCGGCCGGTCAGCGAGAGGACCTGCCCCTCGTAGGGTCGGCACTGCGGCGCCGGGCGCGGATGAGCGGACACGACCACGAGATCGTGGCCCGCGGCGACCAGCCGTGCTGCGTGCCCGGCGTTGAGAGCGCGCACGAGGGCAGTGCGGATCGCCACTTCGGCGTAGGTGTCCATGCTCCATCGGCGGCCAGCGGTGTCGGTGAATCCCTCGATACCGGCAGACGCGAACCGGTCGAGTGCTTGTTGCAGGGCTTGGCGCACGGTGACGATGCCGGTAACCGTGCGACCTGTTACCTGGGTGATGATGTGGCGGTAGTGGTCTTCTGCTGATCGCAGGATGCGCGGATGTGTGCCGGTGATGGCGCGGATGGTGTCGACGGCCAGGGCATGTATCGCGGCGGGGTCGATCGTGGAGGAGTGCCGGACCGCGGAGTCCGGGAGCCGCCGCCTGAGGTCGGCTAGCGCGGCTCGGTCGCCGATGGTTGCGGCTTCGAGGACGGCGGAACGGATCCGGTTGGCGGAGGTATTGCCCAGTTGGTGCAGAAGTTGGGTGACGGCGGCCCGGAAGCGGGCGATTTGGGTGCGTTGGTGCGTGGACCATTGTGGGCCGTCGACGCCTTGGCTGGCGTAGCGGGCGGTCAGATCGATCAGCTGTTGCTCGGCGTCAGCGTAGATGTCGGCGACTGTGTGCGTGAGCAGGCTGGCCTGGCCGGGGTCCATCGGCATCGCCTGTCCCCCTTCAGGTTTGGTGCTATGCGGCGGTGACGTCTTCGTTGTCCTGGTCGTCGCTGGTGTCGGGGTCGCCGTCGCCGGGCCAGCCGATATTCGTGGGGTCCGGCAGGCTGGCGGCGGCCGTCGCCTTTCGTTCGCTGATGATCCGTTTTACCTCGGCGTTGACTTCCTCGGTCGACCAGTCCGGATGCTGTTCAACCACCATCTGGTAGGTCGAAATTGCTTGTGCGCCAGCCAGAGCGGCAATGGTGTTGGCTATCTCGCTCGGTGTCACCGACGAGCGGGTGGGGAATTTCATCTCCGGCAGCTCGGACAACTGGACACCCGTTTTGAACATGTTGGCGTCGATCTGCAAGGCGGTGTGCGCTAGCCGCCGCAGCGCCGCCCGCCATAGCGAGATCTTGCGGGCGCGGGTGCGTTCGGAGAGCTTGTCGCGGGACTGAACCTCGGTGGCGGTCATGACGCCGACGGTGAGGGCATTGTCGCTGAAGTTGTTGGCCGACAATCCCGCTGCGCGCAGCACGACGTTGAGCAGCTCGGCCGCGGTTTGGGAGTGTTCTTGCCATCTGATGGCGAACTGGTTGGCCTGCACGCCGTTTCCGGTGTCGGCCGCGGATCCGAGTCCGGCGCGGAGCGCGGTGAACACTTCCTGTTCGGTGTCCCAGGTGCCGCCCTGACCGGGTTTCGCTGTCTTGAGCAGGTTCTCATCGACGAACAGTCGGGCTTTGCCGACTCGAATGTCACGCATCCAGCTCGTGTACACCTCGTCCAATGCGTCGAACCATTGCTCGAGTTGGTCGTAGTCCGATCTGCCGAGCTGGGTGAGGCCAGGGGTGGTGCGGTAGCCGCGGTTGGGACGCACGTTGGGGATGTAGGCGGCCGTCAACTGGTTCACCCCGGTCGCGATGGCGCCGTCGGTGTCGACGAGTTCGGCGGCCCATGCGGTTTCAGGGGATTCGGTCAGCGGGATCCGGCGGCCGAGGTTGCCGTGGTCGCCGAGGTAGAGGCCGTGCAGGATGCGGCCACGTTCGTGGCGTTCGAGGTGACGCACGACCGGGCCGGAGGCGTCGGAGTAAGTGGTGGTCCAGAACGTGACCGCTTCGAGCCGGTTGTATCGCCAGCTCGGCACTGCGCAGTCGGCGGAGACCGCGTCGAGCACGACATTGTCGGCGATGCTGGTATCCCACCAGCAGCGCATGTAGGTGCCGCCGAGCGCCGAACACAACTCGGCCGCCTCGAGCAGGCTCGCTACTGCCTCGTCGGAGGCGCAGATCAGGTCGAGCCGCTTCTGTGCCACGACACGTTTGATGGTGGTGTCGTCGTCGGCGATCTTCCATGACGGTGGTTGCGCGAACAGGAGATCCGCCGAGGCTCGCGCCAAATCGGCGGGGGCGGGCAGGTGCAGTTTTGTCGAGGAAGGCTGCTCGGCGCGGCCCCAGAAGAAGCGCTGGATCCGGCCGAGGATGCCGCCGGGCAGGATCGTGGGCCGCATGGCCGAGTTCTGAATGTAGATCGTCTCGAGGTCGGTCAAGTTGCCGGTGTACCAGGCATTCCACACCGCCATGTCTTTCGCGGCGCGGTCGAATGGCTTGGGTGGCCATTTGCCACCTCCATCGGGAAGCGCCATTACGGTGGTCCTTTCGCGACAGAGCGACTAGGCGACGTGGACAGGGTGGGAGCCGTCGCGAACGGGGTAGACGACCTTCACGTCGACGGCGAGGACGCCGCCCTCGGCGGCGGCATCATCGGTGTGAGCGTCCGCGGTGCGGGTGTCCTCGATCGTGGGGATCAGCGTCGGATTGTGGGGAGTCGAGTTCAATGGTGTGCTCCTGTGTTGAGGGGGACGGCGGGCACGTGCGGCAGCCAAATCGACCCAGGTGTTATGGGCTTGGCACGGTGGGGCCAATGCCCGCTCATCCGCATGCCGTGTTTCATCAGCAGCAGGCCGACCTTGACTCGTATGCGACGGAACACGGTTGCCCCCAGACGGTTTCGGACATCAGGTGTGCCCGTACCCGGCCCGCGGCGCGGTAGGGACGGCGTTCGCGGGCCGGGGCACGGCGCTATTCAGTTGTGGGTGCGGCGGTGGTGACCCAGTGCCGCGCTGGGGGTTAGGCGGAGCCGAACAGCGGGCCGACGATCGGCAGCAGGTCGAACAGGAGCTTGAGCAGGTCTGCGGCGACGGTGAGCATGGGTTTCACCTCCTCTCCGAGGTGTGGTGTCGTGCCGGTCATGAGGTGGTGGGCACGGTGTCGAAGCGGACGTGCTGACGCCAACGCCGCTCGGTGGTGGTGATCGCATAGCGGGCGGCGTCGAGTGAGTGGTCGTTGACCTTGATCGGGGCGTCGACGCCTTGCTCGGTGGCGCTCGAATCCCAGGCGTAGCCGGTGACCTCTCCGATGAACCCGGTGCAGCGGTCGGAGACACGCAGCAGATCCGCGCCGAGCAGTGAGGACAGCAGCCGAATCCCGTAGAGCACTTCGTTGTTCGCCGGATGGCTGGTGATGTCGTCTTCGAGCAGCTGCACTCGGAATGACGCGGCGGCGGGGTCGACGATTATCGCCTCTGGTGTCGCGATTGTGTTCGTGCCGGGTAGGTGTTGGCGCGGCAGCCAGGTCCGCAACCGTTGGGACAGTTGCTGATCGGTGAGGCGGGCCGCATCCGAGGCGGCCTCGTGCCGGAATTCGTCGATCAGGTACAGGCGGCTGTCTACGCCGACGCCGAGCAGGATCGCCGAGGTGGGGTTGGTGGTTCCGTAGTCGATGCCCAGCGCCAGGATCTCGGCCATCTGCGGCAGCTGATCCCAGGCCACGACGTGACGGTCCGGCTCCCACATGTCATAGACCGCGCCCTCAGCGGCGACCCATTCACCCTGGACGAACCGTCGAAACCACAGGCCGGTGTATTCCCGTTTGTACTGGTCCTTTTTCGTCTGGCTCAGGGCGGGGTTGTCATCGAGGGTGAACCGCCAGGTTCGCCAGTCCGGCAGTTCGCCGGTCGTGATCCGGTTGAGGAAGTCCTGTTTCAACCAGTGATACGGCGAATCGGGGTTGGTGGTGCCGAACAGCCGCGAATCATCGAGCGACATACGCCCCAGCAGCTGTTTGAAGAAGCCTTGCTCGATGACGGTGATCTCATCGACATAGGCCCCGGCGACCGTGAGACCGCGCAGACCCTTCTCTGCGGCCACGTCGTGAGCGCCGAGCATGTAGACGCGGCGGCCGAGGATGGTCGCGAAGGGTGCACCGAAGGTGTAGGAGACGCGCGATGCCAGCGGTCCGAACAGGGCCGGGTCGAGCATCGGTTCGATGACGTTGCGGGCCAGCGAGTCTCGGGTGCGCCCGACCATCACCAGCTGCCCGCCGGGGGGCGGGTCGGCGACGAACATCTGCCATCGCAGAATGCTGGAAATGGTCTTGCCGGAGCGGATCGCGCCGTCCCAGATGTTCGCGCGGCCATCGGCTTCGACGATGCTGACCGCTTGTTTCCGTGAGATCGGTAGATCGTCGAGCAAACGGGTCACGGTGGTGTCGGCTCCCCTCCTGCTCGGTCGGTGTCGACCGCGTCCTTGAGGCGGCCGAACAGGTCGCCCAGCATGGATCGATCGGAGGCGACAGTTTCGTTGGCTTGGCTGTCGATCAGTTCGGTGAAGCTGCGTAACGCCATCGAGTACGCGGTGTAGCCCTCGCGGACATCACGCAACGGGGGCAGCGGCAGGGTGACCGGGATCAGGATCGGTGCACCGGACGGGCCGGTGCCTCGTTCGTAGGTGGTGTGCGTCTGCCACATCCGGTCATGCAGGACAGGGAGTTTCGCCGCCAACTGCTCGGCCATGCCGATCCGCTGGGCTTTGAGCTGCTCGAGTCGCGCGGCGGTCGCGGCGGCGGTCTGAGTGGCGTCGAAGCGCAGTTTCAGCTTCTCCGCCCAATAGGTGATGGTGCGCGGATTGACGCCGAGTTCGGCGGCGATCTCGTTGCGGCCCTTCCCTTGTCCGTGCAGGGTGACGATGTGTTGTTTGTCGGCGTCGGTGAGGGTGGGGCGGCCGCCGCGAGGCCTGCGCGCCCCGGCGGTCACTGCTGGCCCCGGAACCGCTGTGCCCAGCGGGCGATCTTGGCGTCGGCGCGGTCTCGGACCATGGTGACCGGGTTCGGTGCGGGCTGCCCGGACGCCGGGTCGAGGATCAACAACCCTGTCTCGCTGATGATTTCGGTGGACTCACGGAACTCGGCGATGGCTTCGCAGTAGGCAGCGAACTCGTCGCGGTTTGTCGCGGTCACCTGCACGTGGAGGGTGAGGCGTTGCCAGGCGTCGCGGCCGTTGCTCGTCATCCATTCCGGCGGCTCCGGGGCAGCGTCGACCGCGTCGTGGTCGGGGCCGGCGGCGGGGGGCCGATGCAGTGGGATGACCGGATAGTCGGCGGGCAGGTTCACGACCGGATTCTTTCGATGAGACGGTGAGGTCCGGGCGTGGCCGCCATGGATGTGATCCACGGCGGCCACGCTGTCGGTCAGCTGGTGTACACGCGGCCACCGGCAGACGAGCTAGCTCCGCGGTTGCGGCCGCCGCCGCGGCGGAAGACTCCGCGCAGACGCTGGCCGAGACGCGCAAATCCGTTACGCATGGTCTTTTCCCTCCTTTCACGAGTCGCGGGAACCGGGTTCAGGCGCCGAGGTCGATGTCGAGCACGATCGCGGCCTTGTCCCCGTCGAGGTATTTGTCACCGAGCTGGATGAGCCCGGTCAGGTTGAGGAAGCGCTCTTTCTCCGCCCGGTCGCGGAAGCACACCGCCACCCAGTGGGGAGAATCCAGCGTGGTGCCGAATCGCTCGTACCAGGCTTGCGAGGGTGCCGCGAGGTGCGAGGCCAGCGCCGCCAACTCGGCGGCAGCCTCGGCTTCGAGATCATCGGGGTGGTCGGCGGTATCGGCGAGCGGATCGGGGTGAGGTCGCATCTGCAGCGCGTTGCGGATTTCGTCGCGGGAGACTTTCAGCCTCGCGGTAGCCGTTCGCAGTTTGGCGCGTACGTCGTCGGCACCGGCGGCGGTCTGATCGAGTGCGACGCCGAGCTTAGCGGCGACAGTGTCGCCGTTGACCAGTTCGACGCCGGACTCTGCGATGCCCAGGTGGGTGAGGAACCGGGTTCTCGCTGCTGGGGTGCGGAAGCACAGCGCGATCCAGAATTCGCTGTCGTTGATGCGGTCGAACTTCTCCGCCCACGCCTTGGATGCGCCGGACAAGCCGCCGCCACTGGCGTTGAGTTCGTTCTTGCGGGCGCGTTCCTCGGCCGTGAACGGGTCGGGGGGCGGGGTTTTCGCGAATGCCGCTTTCAGGTCGGCACGGCTGGGTTTGACGGGAGAGCCCCCGCCGATGAGCTTGGCGCGGATCTCGTCAGGCAGCTTCGACATGCATCTCCTCGACGCGCATGATTTCCAAGTCGATGAGGGGGAACCAGAAACGGATGGTTTCCCAGTCCTGCGGGTAGCGGTCGCGGATCTGGGAGATCCACACGTAGCGCAGGGAATCGAAACTGCGCCCGCACATCTCGTAGTCAGGGCCCAGGGTGAGCCCCGCCTTGTTGATGACGTTCATGACTTCGGCGCGCTGCCAATCCCACAGCACCGATTGGCGGCGGGCCTGGGTTTTGATCGGCCCGTACTTCTTCATCGCCATGAGCCGAGTCGCCGAGTCCGACGCGCGGACACCGTCGACGATCCAGGTGTCAGGATCTGCGTAGACGGTGCGGATCAGGTCGTCGAAATCGTCTCGGCCGACGTCGGGGAATGCAGCGGCTTCGATGACCGCGCACCGCTGTGGCGGCTGGTAGACCAGGTTGCGCAGCATCCGATAAAAACCGTATGAGGGCACGTCGATGATGTGGGTACCGAAGTACTGCTCGTAGCGGTCGAGGTCGTCGCGCACGAACTTCAGGCCGGGCACGACGGCGCGGTGGACCGGGATGACGGGGATTCCGCGGCGGTGCAGCTCGATCCAGACGGCGAGGGAGTCTTTGCCGCGGCTGAAGTTGAGGACGACGGGGCGGGCGTCTGCGGCCAGCCGGTCGAGCAGCTCGGCGCTGGTGGGGCGACCGGGCAGGGTGATCATTGGCCCTCGTTCCTGTGCGGCCGGCAGGTGGTGTTTGGGTGTGGTTGGGGCACGGTGGCTCCCCTTTCTGCTGGTTGCCTGGTGCCCTCTGCTTGCCCTGGTGGCCTGTGGTTGTCCCCTGGGTGTCTCTGGCAAGTTTCAGCCCTCTGTGTGGCTTGTGAGAGCTGCAATTCTGCTGGGGTGTGCTTGGGGCAGGGCTGGGCCATTTCTGGGCTGTGAGAGGCACAGAGAGCCTGTTGGCAGATTCTCCAGGAATGCACATTAGGTTGCCCACCTGCACTTTTATAGAAATGTGGTTTGGATCTCTATTAACCATTTGACATCAGGCATGCATGGTGTAGATTCATAGTTGTTGGGAGAGAAACCCACCAGGGGAAGTCAACAGGATTCATCACTCCGTGAGACTTCTTACCCGAGGCCTTTCCGCCCAATTCGTACCTTGAGAACTCAATAGTGTGATTCCCGGACTTCATGCAGGCCAGTGGCCTGCAATCCATCGAATCGAATGGAGTAACCGTGCCCAAGAAGGGTTCGAAAGACGCCGAGTCCGAACAGATTCCCGGAATCTGCTCCACGTGCGGTATGCAATACGCCGCACTGCCGAACAGTCCGTGGAAACTCGACGGGCTGACGTGGGAAGAGAGTACGGGAGCAGCCTTTCTTCAAGGTGCACTTATTGCATGTGGCTGGGATATGGCGGTGCGTACACGCGTCGTCGACGGCAACTTGCAACATTCCATGGTCGGCACCCCTGTCACAGAGGCGGGAAAGCAGAGGATCGACAAACGCCAGGTCGTCGCGAGCTGGATTCTGCGCGACGGTCAATGGCGTGTCGACACCAAGAAGACCGGCTACTACATCACCACCAAGGCGGGGGCGAACCTCAAAATTCGCACCCCCGCACAGCTGGCTGAATACATCGGCCGGTCCGTCGCCGAATGGGTTCTCGAACCCATCGCCGAGGGAACCGACGACGAACAGGTCAGCGAGGTCGACAACGCCACCGAGGAAGTGCTGGAGGAGGAAGAACTCTCCGACGACAGCACCGACACAGCGGCCGAGCCAGCCGACGGTGACGTGGAAGCCGAGAAGGACTCTCCGGAGTCCGACGCTGCCCCCACCCTGGACCCCGAAACTCGGGGACTGCCAGCCGGATCCGGCCACGACGCCGGACAGGAGGACTCGCCGGAGCCCGCAGCCGCGGACACCAGCACCTCCGGCACCGTCGGCTACCAGGAGTCCCTGCTCGATGACGTCGAGCCAGCCAAGGCATCGGCGTAACCCCACTCCGCGACGCCGGGACCAGGCAGTTCCTAGCTGCCTGGTCCCGGCGTTATCGACCGTACAACAGAGATGGACAACGATGGATACCACAGAGGGCGGACTCACCGGCGCGGCCAAAACCCGGATGCTCCAACGCATCCGAATGCTGCTCGAACGTGCGGCAAGCACCGACCAGCACGGCAGTGACAAACACGAGGCTGAACGAGCTCGCGAGAAGGCAGAGGATCTGCTCGACCGCTACGGGCTCGACATCGCCGAGGTCTTCGCCACCTGGAATGAAGACAAGGTCCACGGCAAGATGGTGAAAGTCCGAATGCCGGTCCCGGAACACGCCCGCCAGCAACGCCAGCACCTGCTCGGTTACCTGGCGGCCGTCCTGCACTGCCAAGTGCGGATCGGCTACGACTCGGTCCTCTACATCGGGGCCAAACGCCACACCGACCGGGTCAAGGCGCTCTACCCGTTCCTGCTGATGCAGATGTTCTCGGCCGCGGGGAAATGGATGCCCGACATCGGGATCGACATGTTCGATCCCGATGCCGTTCACGCGGGACGCGAGTCCTACATGATCCACTTCGCCACCACCGTGACCGACCGCATTTACCAGGGTGAACGAGCGCGGTGGACCTCGCTCATCGACGACGACGAGGCGCGTGCCAATGGCTGGGCCGACAAAGTGTTCGGCCCAGCAGGCGGATCGTGGCGTCCCACCACAAGCTCGAACGCCGGGGCCGCAGCAGGTGCCGCAGCAGGGCGAACCGCCGACATCGGTCAAACCCGGTTCGGCAACGGCCGCAACGCGATCGAAGCCTGACCAACCCACAGTGCACCTGGCCCGCACGCAGCGGGCCAGGTGCCTCACCACCGTGCCCGAGGAGACCCGCGCATGTCCGAAAGACCACCCCGGACCCCGGAATGGACATTCCGTGGTCTGCGCGAGCTGGTGCGCGCCGAAAGACGCGCAGCTGAACTCGAAGACCAGGGATTTTTCCCTGCCGCAGGCAAGCCCCACGAGACGCTCGCCGAGATGATCGAGTTGTTTGACGACCTCGACAAGGCGCTCACCGGCGGCGCAGCGTTACCCGAACCGTGGCAGCCACGCCCGGACCAATCCACCACCACCTGATCTACCCAGCGCCCGGCCCGCACATAGCGGGCTGGGCGCATTCGAGCTGTCCAAGCGACCTGCTCATGCCAAATCGACTCGAAAGGCATTGCGCATGCCCCCAACCGCAGCCCCTCACGAATGCCAACACAACAGCGGATGCGGCTACCGCAACCCGCCGTGTTACCCCGAACAGGCCCGCCTGAAACCTGGCGAAATGTGGTGCTACGACTGCGGATCCGTCGTGCCCGACCCCATCGAGGCGGCCCGCCGCTACGCCGCCGAACAGCCGTGCCTGCGCAGCGGACAAGGTGACTGCCGAGGCGAGGTTACCGCCCGCGCCTCCTTCGCTGGTACCGGCACCACGATCTACGAATGCGGCCACCACATGGACCAGTCGGTAGAGCGCGACCAAGCCCATAGGCAGCGCTATCCCAAGCATCAACCCGCCGATTTCGACCCCAGTTATGCCGGTGAATCGTGGGACGACGACGCCTACTGAACCCCCGAGCCTGCCGCACAGCCCACCGGTCCCGGCGTTAACCGCTACCCGAGTCGTGCTGGACATACCCGAACCGCACTACAACCTCCTGATCGATCCGAGTCCGGCCCGCAACCGCGGGCCGGACTCTCACATTCGAAAGGCCAATCTCCATGATTGACATCAAAGAAGGCACACCTCAGCTCGCGGCCAGCGACATCGGCGACAGCTCCGGTGCGAACAACGAGGTGGTGCTACTTGCCACCTACGACGACGTCAAGGTGCGCTACCAGCTCTACCTCGATCGCTACATCGACCAATGCATGTTCCGAGCCGACGCATACGACCGCGCCAATCGCGTGTGGAATGAGCTGTGGTCGATCCCGCAGCGGACCTACCGCTACCCGCTCGAGGCAGCCGACAAGATGAAGGTCACCGATCCGACGTCGCCGATAATCGCAGACCCGGATAGCTCGCCGAATACCGCGGCAGCCAGCTGGCAGAAGATCATCAACGCCCTCACGCAGAAGGTGTTCGAAGTCCTCGGCTGAGCCGAGGAGGCGGCGGCGCCCCACAAGCGAACCCGGCCGCCGCCTTCCCGTTGCGGGAACGGCGGCGGCCGGGTTTCTTCGTTTGGTCACCTAACCGGGAAGGACGCCGCGTGAAGGGAATACGAACGCAAGCGTGTGCGTCCACCGCGTCGCGGCCTGAAGGGGTTGCCCGTGGTGACCGGGCGGGCCGCGCCTGCATCGAACCCAGCGGGGAACGAGCCCCTGTGGGTGAGCGCGCGACCCGAGCCTGTGGGGTTCGTCGCCGACGCTGAGAGCGTAACGGTGACCAATGGACAAGTGCATAGACGACCGACAGTCCAGTACAGGTGACGCGATGCAACCAATTGGACACCGAGCGGCCATGGTGTTGACTGGGCTGATGACGAGGCCGAAGAAGAACGACACGGTGGCCGCCAAGCGCGCCGCCGTGCTGTATCGCAACGGCGCGTCGATCGTGACCATCATGGATACCTTCGCTGCCGACGGCTACGCGGTGTCCGACACGACGGTGCGAGCGTGGCTCGACGCGGAAGGTGTCCAACGACGCCCGGCCGCGGAAACCACGGAGACAGCCGACGATGTCGACGTCGACGAGCTGGTGCGTCTGCGTGACCAGCAGAGATTGTCGTGGGCGAAGATCGCGGACCAGATGAATCTGGGGCGCGACCCGAGCACGGTGGCCAGGATCTACCGCCGTGCCACCGGTGAAGCACAGCCGGCGCGCAAGCCTGCCCAGTCTTTGACCACCGAGCAGACCCGCGAGCTGGAGACGCTGTGGGGGCAGGTGCCGCCCGGACGCAATGGGCTTGGCCATGACCCGGACAGCGCGCAGGGCCGCGCTGTCGTGACGCTGTTGGCCGCATATCACGCGGCGGGGGTGTCGTATCGAGAGCTGGGCGAAGCGCTGGGCGCGACACGGCAGTTGGTGCACAGCATGGTGACGGACGCTGGCGGGCAGTAACCCTCCGCACCGATCGCGACACCAATCCGCGGGAGGCGGCCACGCCTGGTGGCCGCCTTCTATTACGTGCCGGGTTAGATGAAGTCCCATCGTTCGGTCTTGACGTATACCGCGCCGTGGAATTCCGCTTGTACCCGATCGTTAATTTCGCCCTGGGCAACAGAAGCAATCCAGTACAGCCCCAGGCTATGGACTCCCCCCGAAGCAGCCCCAGGATTAACGCTAGAGGGCGGTAATTGCATTGCCCCAGATTGCTGAATAAGTCAGCATTTTCTTAGATAATCAATTTGACACCAGGCACGCATGGTGTAGTGTCAGCTTTGCAAGTAGTGAAATTTGCCAGCCATCAATACAGGGAATTTCATAACGCTTGCCTCACACAATTTCCCGGCCGGAAACTATCCTGGCCTCTCGGGAGGAACCTCGCATGAATGACCTCGCGTTCGCCAGACTGCGCACATCGATCGGTGGTGAACTACCCCACGACATCGCCATCCACATGTGCGCAGCCGAGGCCCAATGCATGGTGCGCGTCTACTACCTACTCCGCAGCGCCTTCGACGCAACCATCGCCACCACCTGGTGGTTCGAAAACCTCCAGCAGCTAGCCCGTCAATACGGCCACGAACTCGCCGAAACCATGTGCCAACGAGCCCAGGAGAACCAATGAACCGCCACAACACCAAGACCTACGCAGTGTGGCGCAGGAACTCACCCCGACCCCACCTCGACGGATACATAGGCGTCACCGCCTACCGCCCGGACAACTGCGAGATCGGCACCTACGACATCCTGCTGGAGTCGCAGGACTGGAACCTTGCCCACGACCGCGTCCTGACCGAAAGACCCCGCAGTGGCTACACCGGCGTCTACAGCGACAACGAATTGCGGTAACGGCCCGAAAGGTCGTGACGTGCCCTGGCGAGATCCGAGCGGCTGGCCACCACGACCCGCCCCGGACCTCCCACCCGCGATTCAACCGCCCCAACTACAGCGCACCAGGAAACCGTGGACACCGAAAAATACCTGAGCACCTTACGGGCGCTCACCGAGCACATCACACACGAATATCGCCAGACGATCACCGACGGCATCGCACTTCACGGACCCGCCTACAAATGGTCCAACCGCGCCGAAGCACTCGCCCGCGAATTCAAACGACTCGACAACGCACTAACCAACGGGCAACCCCTGCCCACCGACTGGCACGCCAACCCTCCGCTGCCCCAAGCCGCAGACGAAACCCCGTAAGCCACGCCAGCACAGGGCGCTCCCACCGTCGCGTCCCGCCCGAATAATCCGGAGCCTCTCACACGCACACGCGCGCGCATACGCGACCCATTCCCCAGTGAAAGACCGGACGGCGCACAGCCGGTGCCGCTCTCTCGCAGAACCTCGGATAACACAGCCGGTCCCGCATGCGCGGGTCCGGATCATCAACGCGCACAGAGAAAGTCACGAACGATGAAGAATCGAAGCAAGAAGCAGACGTCCAGGTTGCAGCGCCAGGACCCCGGTGGCTGGGCGATGACCACCTACATGGGCGCGGTCGCTACCGGTTTCGCCCTGGCGGGTCCCGGTGTCGACCTCGCCGGAGATCATCCCGAGCTGAACAAGGCCGTACTCGACACCGTCGAAGCAGCAATGCGGTTGGCCACGATGCTCGGCCATTGCGAGAAGGACTTGGAACAGGGACTGAACAAGGTAATACGCATGTTCACCGAGCGCCAGGCGTGAGGCCATGGATCTGATGACGGCGTCAGCGACGGTTCATGCCTTCAACGCGGGGCCGTCGGTGCCCGCGTTCGAGGCGGTCGCATTCGGCCGATGGTGGGCGGAGATCGGCCACCATCGCGACTCGCGCATGGACATCGGAACAGCCTTCAACGACAAGCGATTCCTCGAACTTCGCCGGGAAGAAGGCTGCCGCCCGGCGGGCACCGGCTTCCCGATCGTGCAGCAGGCTCGAAAGCTCGTGCGCGATCACTGCACCAGCGAGTGGACCAACTGCCCCCTCTGCGGAGTGAAGGGGTGCATAGCGCCGTTCGAGGAGGTGAGCAAATCCTGTCAGGACATCGGACAGGAGACGGAGTGGTTGAACTACACCGCACTGTTGAGTTCCGAATGCACGGAATGCGGTCGGCCGATCGTGGTCCACGCCTGATGCTCGACGTACATACCTTGTTCGTGATCCCCTGTGCCGCACGCAAGTTCAACCGACGTGCGGCCGCACGGGATCTCTACACCAGCCCGAACTTCCGGCTCAACTTACGTGCAGCCGAGGCGGCAGCCACCGCCGATGCCGCTTACTTCGGCCATCTGTCCGCCGTCGTGATCCTGTCCGCCTGTCACGGCCTGCTGCCTCTGGATAGGGAGATCGACCCCTACGACGTGCGGGTGGGCGACGGAACCGCGATCAGCGATGACGCATTGGCGGAACAGCTGGACGCCGAATATCCCGGCCTGCAATGCATCACCGCGCTGCTGCCACTTGCCTACTTTCGCGTCCTGCGGGCCGCAGTGGAACGTCTCGATCGGCCACTGTCGCTGATGGATGTGTTCGAGGGCAGCACGATCGGCTACCAGCGTCGCGCCGCCGCCAACCTGATCCGCCGCCCCTGACGCGCAAATCTAGGCGGCAGAAGGGGTTTCGGTGTCCGGCGTTCCCGCCTGAGCACGCAGTGCCGAACGGTGGCACGTCGTGCACAGCCCGTGCGCACTGTGCACTACGTGCCCCGGCGCCCGTTTCGCTCGAGTGGTGAGAGGACGTTGGCAGCCGCCACATTGTGATGGCCGCGGCGATCTGGGCTGGCGGCTGCCTGAGCGGTACAGGCTGCTGTAGCAGCCCCGGCACAGCTCGTGGGCGGCGTGGGTGACGGCGTCACGGCCGGTGAAGGAGCGGCGGCAGCGGCGGCACGCGGCCTGTCGGACGTGACCGTGGTCTCCGAGAACGGTTTGCAGGGCCTCGCGAGTCGGCTCGTCTCCATTGCAGGCAATACCGGCCATGACGACGCCGGCCGCAGGCAGCTGCTCGATGTCCCACGCCACCGTGCCGAGGCTCAGGGCGTCGCGGGCGCATTCACGCAACCGCTGGCAACTCGTGCGGCATCGAGTGATGGCGCGTTGTGTGCGCGGAAGCTCGTGCCACTCGACGGTTTCGCCGGGTTGCAGCCAATCGATCGGGCGATCAGTGCACGGTGGCGGTGGTGGCATTTCCCGGTTGCTCCCCATATCAACGATTGTGCCGAGAAGTCACGGGGTGCGGCAAGAATTGCCGATGCTCACCCCGAAGAGTGTGCGTTGATTCACACGCATTCAGTCCGGATCCAATATTCGCGAACCGGGGATGGCAGGGCGACTGTCTGTCGTCTATTCAACTTTGCAAACTGCGGGGCAGGATCGTGCTCACGAATACCTCCCGCACGAATATTTACTTGGAGTCTGATATGACGGTTGGTGACCTCGGCGAGATGTCCGACGGGTACCACACATTCAATGAGCTGTATCGGTACCGGCGGCTGTACAACGCGCTGGGTGCCAACCTCTGGGCCCGAATGAGGCAATGGGACGTCTATAAGAGCCGCCTTCACCACGACGGCACACGGCCGTTCGGTGGGGGCTGGTTCATCGTTGTGATCCAAACTCCGAACGGGCAGATCAGCAACCATTACGAGGACGCTCATTGGGACCAGTTCCACATCGCCGAACGTGAGCGCGCCACCAAGTGGGACGGACACACACCGGCGGTCGCCGCTCAGCGTCTCGAAGATCTGCTCGCCGATCCTGAGTTCTGGCGGGACTGAATGACCACAGAGAACACGCCCCAGGAGTACCTCGACGACAGCCAGCGCGCCCAGCTGATGACGCAGTTGGCGCAAACCCCCGACCTGTTGGGCGAACTCGACACCACCTTGGCACGCGACCACCGCTTCACCCTGCCCGGCCAGACCGGACGACCCGCGGGGTCGACGCAGCCGCTGCCCTATCGCGTCGACGCCTCCGACGCGATCGACGCCTTGCACGTCGTCCTGCGTGTGTACTCCTATCGCATCGCCAACCGCACCGGCGACGGTTGGCCGCCCGAAGACACCGCCGGACAAGCTCGCTGGCTACGGCAGCGGCTGCCGTTCGTAGCAGGTACCGAGCCGGTCCTGAGCGGACTCGCCCACGCTGTCACCGCCGCCTACTACCGAGCAATGGATGTGATCGACCGCCCACCAGAACGCTGGCACCTCGGCGCCTGCGCAGCCTGCGGCAACGACATCGACTGCACAGCAGGTGAGCAGATCGCTGAATGCGTTCACTGTGGCGACCAGGTTAATGTGCCCGCTCGGCGTGCCGAGATGTTGCGCCGGGCCGCCAAACTGTTCGGTGACGCCGAGGAGTGGGCGCGTCTGCTCCCGTGGGTCGGCGGCTTCAGTGTGACCGCAGACGCCCTGACAAAGGCCGGCCAGCGCGGAAAACTCCCGAGATACACGATCGACGGACGAATCGTCTACCAACTCGGCGACATCCTCGACTGGAACGCGGCAAGGCTGGCGCGACTGACCGGGGTCTACCTCAATGGCTGACCCGGTACAGGACGCCTACGCCGACTGCATCGATGTCGCATGCCCAGAGCCGAAATGCCTGGCACCGCCACAGCACTACTGCCGCAACGCGATCAACGGCCGGACGAAAGCGATCGGCTGCCTCGCCCGATACAAGGCCGCCGACGAAGCAGCCGTTCAAAAACGATTCGCCGCAGCAGCCACGGAAATACCAGCAATCGCCTCGTCGCCGACATTTCGAACACAATTGCATGACCATGATTTGTGAGTAAGATTTACTGGACTGGAAATTGAGCGGACGCCAGCGTTCACCGGTCATTCGAGAATGAGAACCACGCTAAGTTGATCGGAGAATTCCGAATGAAGACAACGCTCGATCCGCAGCGGCTGAGCATCCTGCACGCCCTCGGTAAGGAATTAGCTGCCGCGAAGACGCCCGATCTGACCACCTTCGAAAAAGGTGAATCGGTCCTCTATGTGCGCGGCAAAGAATGGGCAGAAAGCGTCCTACGCCACGCCATCGAACGCTGCGACTGCCACGGAGACATGAAGATCCCACCCGAGGACATCGAAACCCTCATCCTCGCTGACCGTTACGAATGGAGCGCAATGACGAAGGCGGCCAAGCAATAACGCCAGCTCGCGCGATGCAGCAGGCGACGCCGCCTACCGCGGGGTGAGCCCGGCTCGGATGTATTGAGCCGGGCTCGATGAGCCCCGCGTGCGTCGGGACAGTACGTAAGTACACCACGCACAACAAGATGGTTCGCCCCGGAGCACTGTCACGTCATGAAGTTCGGTACTCCTGGCGCACTCGTAGGCGAGATAGCGCGCGGCTTGCATACCCGCGCTCCCGTAGTCGGATCTCCCTGGAGGCTAGGATCGCTGGCGCGGGTTACCCCTGGATTAGCTGGACTGTCGGCTGGTAGCACGCCATAGCACGATTTGTAGCACGAATTGAGCCCGATTTGTGCCGATGCGGACCGATGTATACCGATGTAGAGCAGTGCCACGATTGGAGCGAAATGCCCTGTAAGACAAGGGATCAGACGCTTGGACGTGCGGGTCTGCAACACCCGGCTAGGGGGCTGATGTGATCACGATGCGGAATCACTGCGAGATGCTCTGAGCTGGACGAATACCGGGATTCACCCCCCCTAGCACGTTTATGGCACGAATTCAGTCGTGGCACGCGACGTTGACGTCTACCAACCCACGGCCGCAATCGTTTGCTATAGCGCTGGCGGGTTAGCCACGTTCGCTGGCGGCATCCGGATCGTCGAGGGTGGCAGTATGTCGGTGGAATGCTTCGGCGGGCTGGATGACCACCGTGTGGCCTTCGCGGTGGGTGGTGGCTGCCAGATCTAGAGCGCCGTCGCGCCACCAGTACACGCTGGAGTTGATCGGCCAGGGATCGTCGGTGTGCAGCGCCGCGAGATCGGCGAGCACGGTGATCGACTGGATAACCTCGACACCGGTGACCGGGTACACGTACATCCACTCCTTCGACGGCATGATCAGCACCGCCCCAGCCCTGCCGGTGACCGGATGATCGCCGAGCCAGCGCGCGTGGGCGGTCAGATACTCCGGACCGGTCAGCAACGCGATCGGTGGAAGGCCCTTCGCCATCGGGATGTCGAAGGCGTCGCGGGTGATGTCGACACCGCCGTCGGCGCGCACGTTTCGCTCGGCCAAGGCGAACAGCTCGCTCTCGGTGACCGGCCAGTGCGCCAGCATGTCGTAGGTGACATGGGTGACCGTGTGCACGTGATCGATCAGCACCCGCTGGACCAGCCCGGTCGCCACCATCCGCCGTACCCCGTCCACGCCAGCCGACGTTGTCCCGTACAAGCGGGTGCGGACCAAGTACTGCATAACGGTGAAATCGGTGTAGTCGAGCGGGTATTCGGTATCGGTCTCGATCGTGATCACGTGGGTGTCGATGCGGTCGGCTACCAACATCGCCCACTCCTCTATCGGGCACGAGGCAGCCGCGCGCCGGACATCTCCTAGTACGAGCGTGAACGTCGCCGGGCCAGACAACGTGACGACGTCGGGTCCGGACAGGTAGCAGCGATATCCGCGCTCCCGAGCGACCGCCCACACCACCTGCAAAAAGCGATCCTGCTCAACCGACATGCCAAGCCTCCCCATTTCCTGGCTCCCCCACCGCAGTCGACGGTTTCGCAGCCGCGCCAGATTCCACATGTTCGATTGTGAGCCCGAGCACCGACAGCGTTCCCTCGCTGAATGACGATCCATCCGACCGGACCGAGCCGAAGTCGACCGCGGGAACAACCGCACCTTCCGCCGGTATCGAGGAGCGGGGCGGGCGGTGCCGCAAGGGCGCCAGGGAAGGCTGCGGCCTGGGGACAGTGGTCGAGCTGTTGTTCGCTTGCCGGTAAGCGCGCCCGGTAGCGTGGTGCCAATGATCGGGGCAGTGGTATTCGACGTGGGAGAAACGCTCGTCGACGAGACGAGAGAGTATGGGACGTGGGCGGATTGGCTTGGCGTTCCTCGGCATACCTTCGTCTCAGTATTCGGTGCGGTCATCGCCAGCGGCCTGGACTACCGCGAGACCTTCCAGGTCTTCCGGCCCGGCTTCGATCTCGGCGAGCAACGAGAGGCGCGAGCGCGGTCTGGCCAGCCAGAAACCTACTCCGAAGAGGACCTGTACCCCGACGTTCGACCGGCCCTGTCGAAGCTTCGCGATATGGGCGTGTGGGTGGGGATCGTCGGCAATCAAACCGTCAGGTCAGGTCAGATCCTGCGCAGCCTTGCCCTGCCGACCGACTTCATCGCCACATCCGATGATTGGGGTGTGGAGAAGCCCTCGCCGGAGTTCTTCGCGAAGGTCATCGAGGTCGCGCCGTGCAGTGGCGATGAGATCGTCTATGTCGGGGATCGGATCGAGAACGACATAGCACCGGCGAAAGCGGCGGGTATGCGGACCGCCTACATTCAGCGCGGTCCGTGGGGGTGGATCCACCGCGACAAGCCGGAGGTCTCGGAGCTGTCGGATTGGAAGATCCTCGACCTCACCGAGTTGCCGGGAATCGTTGCCACAGAGAATGACTCGTCACTTCGATAGCGATCTGATCATGGTGTGCCAGTTGTAGAGTTGATCATCCAGTGCGCGTATCTGCGGTAGTGAATCCCATTCGTGCAAGGACTGGCGCACCACCTTCACCCGGTCCATCCCTGTGGCGTACCAGTGCGTCCCGAGCACCGTCAGTGCTTCCTCCAGGTGTGTGCACGCTTGCTCCGGGTTGCGCTCCAACACTGCGGCGGCAGCGAGGTCTGCGAGGAAGACCGCGCGCTGTTTGATCGCCTCGACCGGAAGGTCGATCAGCGCCTGCTCCAAGGTCTCTCGAGCTTCGGCTCCCCGCCCCGCCGCGAGCAAGGTGTTGCCCTTGAAGCCCGCGAGCCGCGTCGCCGAGAACCAGTCCAGCCACGGCGGGCTGGGGTTCTCGTCTGGGTCGTACTGGCTGTAGGTGTGGTCAGCGTGCTCAAGTAGCTGCAAGGCTTGCCGAGTGTTGCCGAGGCGGGTTTCTACCTCGGCCTCGACCGCATCGAGCCATGCCTCCATCTCCGCGTTGACGTTTCCGCGGCGGGCGAACACCCGCGCGCCCCGAAGTTTGTCGCGCGCGTCTTCGGCTTGCTGGGGATCGCCATCCGCCGTGAACGCCGGAGCGAACGCCATGTGCGCCAGCACTGCGGCGCCGAGCAGATCGTCGACCGCTTCGCCTGCGGCCTGCAGGGCGAGGGTGAAACTCGGTTTGGCCAGCTCGGGCTGTTGGAGGTCGAAGAATTCGAGCCTGCCAGCGAGGAGGCTGGACTCGGCGACTGCGCGTGCCATCACCGTTTTCGCCGGTCCTGGGATTTGTGGGAGAAGATCCCAGGCCAGCGCCGCGTGCTCGGACACCAATCGTTGGAGGCGCGCGGCCGGAATCGACCAATACAAGCGTCGGAACGAAGCCGTCCCGGCCATGAAGTCCGCGGCGACCGTTGGCGGGAGCACACCGCCCGCGCCACCGGAATGACGCGAGGCCCACGTCTCGCTGTACCCGCCTGCGTGTGAGCGGGCTGGCGGCTGCCCGCCGCCCGACATACGAGACGGCGTGAAGCCGAGGTCGGAGAGCGGACGCTCGAACAGCGTTTCCAGCGCGGTCGCGTGCTCGGGCTGAGGCCATGGCGGCTTCGGGGACTCCCAGCGTCGGACCGTCCTTGCGGTGATCGAGACCCGTAGTCCGATGTCACGCGCGGCTCTGTTGAGCGCATCCGCCAGGGCCTCCTGCGACCGGTAGCCGAGTGCTTGGCGCGCAGATCGGAGCGCGTTCTCCGGGTTGGTCATGGCCCGATTCTAGACATCACGGGGCGATAAATGTCCCCATGGGCCATGAAATGGCCGCGATATGTCCGCTCGAACGGCCTTCTTTAGGACATCGAGTGGTGGGAGGGTTGGGTAGCACTCGGCGCGCTCCTCTACTGGACGGGCAACCTCCATCCATTGAATTTGCGGGAAGTTATGGACACCCTGACCGTGGCATTGGTGATCGCTCAGATCGACCAGCTTTGTTCCCTACGGCGGCCTGTCGGTCGGTTCGGAGATCAAATCGCCGGCCGTGGAGGGGGCGCATGACGCCCACGCCGCCCGCAGATGCCGAAGTACTCAGGGCGTGCCACTACCTCCGCACGGTCGGTCGGCTCCCGTGTCACGTCGCCGAGGATGGGCTGTTGAATCTGCCGGTCGGCGGGGACGTTCTGTGTTTGCGCACGCCCGAGGACTGGGGCTACCAGGTGAAAGCGCAACTGAACCGAGACGGACTGACAGCTCCGATTATGTGGCACCCCACCAAGTGGCTGGTGATCCTCGCCAACGGCCCCCTCGTTCCGGACGAGATATACCCACGGTATCTGGAGTCGCTGTATCGAACCGGCTCGGTCCTGCTCAATCGGGGCCGCCCTCTGATCCTGCCCACCCCAGGCGACGAGACGCGGGGATGGGACACACCGGTGCGCGACCATTTCAGACCCGGCCTGACCTCGGTACTCGCCGCCCTTGACACCTGTTACGAACGCGAGCACCGCCGACAGATCGGACGACTACTGCGATGAGGCTGCACATCACATCCAACTCCCAAGGCGAAGCCGTCTGGTGGATCGCACACCGCCAGATTTGGATGGACAGCGTTCGTGACTACCGCGAGGGCATCGAACTTTCCCCCGCCTATCGAGTGCGGATAGACGGAACGCGAGTCGAAATACCCAACGGCACACCAGGTTACGTCTATTTTGGGGAAGCGCACGAACGCCCGCCGCTGTCGTTCGTTGAGGACCTGTTGCCCGAGCATCACGACCTGTGCGTGTTGGTCGAGGCCGCGTTTTTCGATGCGACCGAACCCGAGCCTGAATTGCGCTTACTCGCTGTCGATCCGATGGCCGGTGACTACATCACCGACGAGTGGAGCCTGGAAGAAGTCCACGAAATCGGTGACGCTGCAAGGCAAGTCGCATAACTCCCGCCGTCACGAATCATGGAGAGGACTCCAACTATGGGCATTGAGGACGACGACGATTGCCAAGGGGCGTGCCCGTGGCTGACGTGTCATCATCCGCCGGTCGAGATGCAAACGATCGAAGCGGTCTGGCGTGTTTTTCGCAGCCACGAGACCCATCCCGGATGCTGTCGACACCGCAAGCTCTCGATGGCGGAGCTGGCGCGGCGGGGACGGATCGATCCCGACAGTATCGCTCTCACCCGTGAACACCAGCGTGCCCCGTTACACCACGAGGCGCGGGCGAAGGCGATACGAAAGTGCAACCCCGTCAAAATGGCTCGCGGTCGCGGACACGTTCCGGAGTACGTCATCTCCTGGCCGACCGAATCCCGGATGACGCGACGGGATCTGCGTCCGTTCCTGGCGACGATTCGCCAGCGCTTTCCGGTATCCCTCACCGACATCGGCTGGGACGAAGGCGACGTGATGCCCACTCAAGCACTGATAATCGCCCCGCCCCTGCCTGCGCTCGGTATCTCGCTGCACACCAACGGGCTTCAGGCGTATCTCGATCCCGCGAGCGAAACCAGCGCTGCGTTCATCACCGCCTGGTACGCGCGAACATTCCCGACTCCCGGACTGAGGCTATATCACCTCGACACCGATACCACGATCACCCTGACTCCCGGCATCACCGCTGTGGCGATCCTCACCGAGCTGACTACAGCCCGTGATCACGCGCGCACAGCGACCATCTATCGACGCAATCCGCTATGACCCGCGAGCCGGATTACAACCCGAATGTTCCTGCCTCTGCACGGATCTGGAACTATTTGATCAGCGGCAAGGACAACTACGACACTGACCGCGAAGTGGCTGATCGGATGCTCGCTATCGCGCCCGACACGAAAACACTCGCGTGGCTCTGCCGCGACTTCCATAGTCAGGCAGTGCAATCGGCCGCTGAGGCAGGCGTGCGGCAGTTCATCGACCTCGGCGCAGGAATGCCCACCTATCCCGACGTGAGGGAAGTGGCCCGCAAGATCGAGCCGTCCGCGCGGATTCTCTATGTGGACAACGATCCGATCGTGCACGCGCATTGTGACGCGCTGCTGACCGGCTGGGTTGGCACGGCAGCGCTCAAAGCCGATATCAGATCGCGCGACCTTATCGAGAAGATCCAAGCTGAGTCGGTGGTCGACTTCGCTGAACCGGTCGCGGTCCTCATGACCCAAGTCATGGACTACGTGAGCGCCGACGAGCAGCCCGAGGAGATCATCAGGGCACTGCGTGAGGCGATGGCACCGGGCAGCCGCCTCGTGATCACCCACGCCAGCGACGAGTCTGACGCCGACCTTCGCCATCAGATGATCAAAGACACCAAGAACTCACCGGCCGAACCCACGTTCCGGACCCGCGAGGAGATCGAACTGCTCATCAAAGGGTTCGACATCCCCGAGCCCGGCTTGGTACCGGTACAACAGGCACTGGACCCGGAACTACCCGAGACCCGCCTAGTTGTGCTGTCCGCGGTGTGCAGGCTGGAGGGTTGAATCATGGCGCGTAGGAACAAATCTGGTCCCGTGACCGACCTGTGGGTACTGGAGATGGTCCCCGACCCGTCCGACGGCCGGGAGTGCGGGACCGCAATGCGTGCGGGCACGCAAGCGGAGATGTTCGAGTGCCTGCGGGGAACGGCGCGAACGTTCCCCAGCGGAAAGTGGTTGGACGACAACAACAACTATCGCGTCGAACTCGAGATCGGATGGCGCATCTTCCGCGTCTCTCAAGTCCTGCGCGGGGCCGAAACCCTTTTCCCGCAGACCGTTCCCTCACCTCTCATCAACGAGGAGTGAGCATATGAACACCGTCCCTGCGACCGCCGCCGCTTCCGATCAACCTCCGGTTACGAAATCCGGCCTCGAAGCCGAGATCGCCGTCCTCGATGCCGTGGCAGCCGAGAAGGTTCGGACCTTGTCTCAGCTCGCGGCAGCGGCGCAGCTCACCACCGGGTCGGCTCGCGGCGCGGTAGCCCGGCTGATGCACCGGGGTCTGATCGTGCCGCGCGACACCTCCGCACGACGCGGCGCATTCCAGATCACCCAACGCGGACAGTCGATGCGGAACGTAAAGGGAAGGCGGGTCCGATGAGCGGAAAACCTACAGCACTCGGATACCTCCGCAAAGACATATCCGGGCAGTCCCAAGTGTGGCACGAGACCCAATGCCGCAGTCTCGCACAGCGACTCGGCTACAACTTCGCCAAGACGATCGTCTTCGGTCCAGAGGTGGAGCACCCGATAGACGCGCTGCTGAGCGCGCTGCGAAGCGCTCGTGCAGGAGCTGTAATCGTACCCGCCGCAATACATTTTGACGGCTCGGTCATCCCCGACGAGCTGATAAGAGAAGTCGACGTGATCACCGTGATGCCCGAAGACACACACGCCCGCTGGCGGTTTCACCCCTCACGCTGGAGCCGCCCCCGCCCCACACTCCCGGAAGGCACGTGACACGGTCGGCGGTAATGGACACGGCACCCCCGGCCGTCGGCCGGCATTGCTTGTATGTTGACCATGCACGCGGGACACTGATCTGTTCTGACCTAACGCGAGGGGTGCTCATGGGCGGAGATAGGCCGTACACGCAAGCAGAGCTTCAGCAGACGGAGCGGGACCAGCAAGACCCCCGCTGGCTGGCGTGGCTTGCCGACATGGACAAGCAGATCGACCGATTCTTGAACGAGACCGTGCCCGATATGCCAAATAACCCATGGTCGGCCGAAGGGTTACGGCGGGCAGAGAAAGCCGCACTTGAATTGTTCCCGACTACCGCATCAGTCGAACAATCAGAAAATCGTGACGTGGCCGACCAGTTCCACCGGTTTGTGGGCGAAGTATTCCGACGCAACTTCGAAGGCGTCTGGCTCAACGTGCCGACATTTGACGACGCGGAGCGAAGCCGAGGATTCGGTCCGGTGATTCAAAGGCCCTTCGCACAGTTCTATCTGGGAGTGATACAGACGCTGACAACGGCGATTGATCGCCGGGTTGGCGATATCTGGGCACAAGGCTTCGCCTATAGCGAAGAGGACTTTCAAGCTTGGATCGAGTCGGGCCGCCCAACTATAGCCGAGTGACTTAACGCTGATCATCTAAGCTTCACCGGCTCGGGGGCAGCCAATGGCTTATGAATGGAATGACAGGTTAGAAGACGACTACCGCCGGTATGTCGACGGAAAATGGTTCCAGGGGCTTAACGCCAGAGACCGTCAGGGCTACCGCAGGGCGCGGGATCAGTGGCAGCGGTCCCGCGAGATGGGCAACCGGTTCCGCGACGGTATGGCACTATTTCGCGGTCAGACACCCGAACGTGGCTACGAAAAAGAAGTTCGTTTAGAAACCTCACTCGGTCCACGTATCAGCGATGTCGCCAACGTCGGTATTGCCAGATCATCAGAATACAAGGCCGGTGGGTCGGACAAGCAGAAAACGCTTCGTCAGCTCGACAAGGATGAACGATATATACGCGAGGTACCGGGCGCATCCGTCGACTGGACAATTGTGGAGGGCGCCCGATTCGACAAAGAAGTTCAGGCCAGGTTAAAGCAGCTCCAAGAAAAATATCGCGGTCAATTTATCGTTAACGAGATCACCCGCGAGCAGCGGCGTCTAGCGCTCACAATCGGTAAACATGTCGAAAAGCAGCGCCAGGCCAAGGAGAAAGAAACCCGAGCCCAGGAGAGGGCCGAGAAAGAGCGGCAGCGTAAAGCGCAGCAGCAAGCCGTCGAGCGTGCAAAAGTGCGTGCCGAGCAAAACCGCAAAATGCAGCAGCTTCGCGAAGCCGCCGCGCGCGGGCGGGCGGACGCCCCTGAACGGGTCGAGCAGGAACGCAAAACGCTCGACGTGCTCAAGCAGGTAGCGCGGGAACGTGCAGCATCGGAAACCGAACGAGACAGGGTCGCAAGGGAATCCGCCGAACGAGTACTGAAGGAATTCCCGTTCCCAGTGGCTAGCCAGTCCCATGACCGAGAAACCGTCGAGGTTGGGGGCCGAGCTGCCCCGGAGTTGGCCGACGCTGCCAGCGTGGAACGGGAAGCGGCAGAACGCGAAGCTACGAAAGTACATGAGCGTCGAGCCGCCCAGTTGGCGGAGCTGAATCTGGCGCGAGACGCTGCGATCAAGGAACGCCAAGATCGCGCGACGGAGATGGAACGGCTCGTCTGGCTAGGGCAGGCAGTCCACCCGCTAGGGGCAGTACTGGAGCCGCCCGGTCACGCGCCGGGGGTCGAGCGCGGCGGTACAGGGCAAGGACCGGACCGTACGCGTGGAATAACACGTGATAGCCGTTAGCTACTCGCTGCCCAAGGCCCTGGCGTCGGTGCCCCACCGCCGGTAGCGGTAATGCGTCCCATAGCAGTCGAGCGGCTGTACGGGTTTCCGGATTGCGTAGTCGCATGCGGGACGGCCCCGAATTCGGCAGCGGCCCGAATGATCAGCCATCCATACACGGGCGCCTCGCGAATAACTGATCGTCGCTCTTGCTGAGGGCGACAGTTCGAGGTGGTGCAGGTGTCGCCGGGGAGCCCCTCTCCGGCGGCATCACCGACGACTCGGAAGTGCGCAGGTGATCAGTCGCCCGTGGCGCGGGTTACCTGAACAGCGATTAAGCCTGCGAGCTCGGTCGCTTCCTCCACGGTCATTTCGTGGCCCCCGTCACCGAGGTCGACAACGATGGTGGTGTGCGGTGGTTGCCCCGCGGTTGTGCTGTCGGTGCGGCCGAGTCCCACACGGCGTGGATTGGCGTGGCGGGCGACGTGCATCGTTGCCTCTGCGGCGAAGTGCATGTGGCCTGCGTCGGGTTCGTCAGGGTCGTGGTGGTCTACACACCATGACGGGCAGTTGCGCAGGCTGGCTATATCGGTCATCGGTGTAATCCTCCCCATGGCTGCCCCCGAACGTCGGAGGGACGTGTCGCCCCACGGTAGTTGGTGGCGGAGCAACCCGCGGTGAGTCTGTCTACGAATCCTCTACGGTCGCCTGCGCCCAACAGGTGACCGTACGGATACGGACGTGGCAACGGTTTGGGGGCCGCCTCGCATTTCGCCCATGGTCCCGGAGCCGTACCCCGGTACGAGCTAGGATCGCTGGCGCGGGTTACCCCTGGATTAGCTGGACTGTCGGCTGGTAGCACGCCATAGCACGATTTGTAGCACGAATTGAGCCCGATTTGTGCCGATGCGGACCGATGTACACCGATGTAGAGCAGTGCCACGATTGGAGCGAAATGCCCTGCAAGACAAGGGATCAGACGCCTGGACGTGCGGGTCTACGCTGCCCGGCTAGGGGGCTGGTGTGATCACCATGCGGAACGTCACCAAGTCGTATAAGACCTCGACGCGACCCGCGCTGGACAACATCACCGTCGATGTCGACAAGGGCGAGTTCGTCTTCATCATCGGACCGTCCGGCTCGGGCAAGTCCACCTTCATGCGGCTGCTGCTGAAAGAGGAAAGCCCCACCGCGGGGCAGATACAGGTCGCCGACTTTCGAGTGGACCGGCTGCCCGGCCGTAAGGTGCCGAAGCTGCGCCAGCGGATGGGGTGCGTGTTCCAGGATTTCCGGCTGCTGCAGCAGAAGTCGGTGCACGACAATGTCGCGTTCGCGCTGGAGGTGATCGGCAAGCGGCGCCAGTTCATCGACCGCACCGTCCCCGAGGTGCTCGACATGGTCGGTCTCGGCGGCAAATCCGATCGACTACCGTCCGAGCTTTCCGGTGGCGAACAGCAGCGGGTGGCGATCGCCCGCGCCTTCGTCAACCGGCCGCTGGTGCTGCTCGCCGACGAACCGACCGGCAATCTGGATCCGGACACCAGCGGCGACATCATGATGCTGCTGGAGCGGATCAACCGGATCGGCACCACGGTGCTGATGGCCACCCATGACAACCACATCGTCGACGCGATGCGCAGGCGAGTGATCGAACTCGATCGCGGCCGCCTGGTGCGCGACGAGGCGACCGGTGTCTACGGGGTGGATCGCTGATGCGCGCGAGTTTTCTGTTCAGCGAGGTCTTCGCCGGTCTCCGGCGCAATGTCACGATGACCATCGCGATGATCCTGACCGTCGCGGTCTCGCTCACCATGCTCGGTGGCGGCCTGCTCGCGGTGCGGATCGCCGACAAGACCGAGCAGTACTTCCTGGATCGGCTGGAGGTGCGGCTGTATCTCACCGAGGACGTCTCCGCCAACGACCCGGACTGCTCCCGCGATCCATGCAAGACGCTGATGGCGGACCTGAAGGCGACCAAGGACGTCGAATCGGTCCAGTACCTCAGCCGCGACGACGCTGTCCGCGAGGCCAAGGAGAAGACGTTCAAGGACCAGCCCGAGCTGGCCAAGTACGTCAGCGAGACACCGCTGCCCGCGTCGCTGCGGGTGAAGATGAAGAACGCGGAACTGTATCCGCAGATCTACGAGAAGTTCTATCAGCGGCCAGGCGTCGGCATGGTGCGCAACGACAAGGACATCGTGGACCGGCTGGTCAGCCTGTTCGACGGGCTCCGCAATGCCGCGTTCGGGCTGGCCGTGCTGCAGGCGTTGGCCGCGCTGCTGTTGATCGCGAACATGGTGCAGATCGCCGCGTTCACCCGGCGCACCGAGGTCGGCATCATGCGGTTGGTCGGTGCGACCCGCTGGTACACCCAGCTGCCGTTCCTGTTGGAGGCGGTGGTCGCCGCGCTGGCCGGTTCGCTCGTCGCGGTGGGCGGGCTGCTGCTCGCGCGGCCATTGGTGATCGATCGGGCGCTCGGAGATCTGTTCGCCAGCAAGGTGTTTCCGCGGATCACCGGCGACGACATCGCGATGGTCGCGTTGGTGATCGCGCCGGTCGGCATCGTGTTCGCCGCGCTGACCGCGTATGGGACGTTGCGGTATTACGTGCGCGAATAGCGGCGGTACCACACAGCGCGAGCCAGTCCGGTGGGCTGGCTCGCGCTGTTTATCAGGGGCGGTCTGCGCGGACACTTCCTGTCCCGCGCGGCGGAATTCCGGCGTACGGCACCGAAATTGTCCGACGAGACCGGGCCCGTCAGTGCGCGGCGGGCATGGCCGCCCTGATCGACGTGCGCTTCGCGGTGAGCCGTTCTCGCTGCTGTTCGAGTTCGGCGATCTTCCGGTCCAGGTCGCCGTGGCGGTTCTCGACGATGCCAAGGGATGCGTCGCAAGCCTGAATCCACTTGTTGGCGTGGTCGATCGTGCACGGCAGCAAGCTGCGGATGTCCTCGGTCGACAGGCCGGCGGCCAGCATGTCCCTGATGTGGCCGACCTGTTCCGGCGCGTCGTCGGCGTACGAGCGGTAGCCGAGCGCGTCGCGCTGTGGTTGCAGCAGACCCTGCTCCTCGTAGTACCTCAGCAAGCGAGTACTCACCGAGGTGCGACGTGCCAGTTCTCCGATCAACATATGACCTGCCTCACCCTCGGCTTGCCTTCACACTCATGTGAATTCCTAACTTGGCTGGCATGACAGCAATTCCCCTGCGGACCGCGGTGACCGGAACCGGGCCCGGCCTCGTCCTCGCCCACGGCGCGAGCGGCACCATCGAGACCAACTTCGGCGCGCTGATTCCCGTGCTGGCCGCGACGCACACCGTGGTCGCCGCCGACTATCCGGACAGCAATATCCAGCTCACCCTCGACGGTCTCGCCGACGCGCTGGTCGCGGCGGCCGTCGACTCCGGCGTCGAGACGTTCACCATCGTGGGCTACTCCCTCGGCACCACCGTCGCCGTGCGCGCGGCCGCGCGCCATCCGGACCGGGTACGCGGGCTGATCCTCGCCGCGGGATTCGCGAAGGCGGACAACCGTGCCCGCCTCGCCGTGCAGATCTGGCAGGACTTGCTCGATCGCGGTGACACCGCGACGTTCGCCCGCCTAGCACTCTCGCAGGCCTTCAGCGCCGCGTTCCTCAACGGTCTGCCCGCCGACGAGGTCGATGAGCTCGTGCGGATCGGCGCGACAACCATTCCGGGTGGCACGCTCCAACAGGCCAGCTTGGTCGAAATCGTCGACACCACTGACGATTTGGGTCGCATCGCCGTCCCGACGCTCGTCATCAATGCGACGGAGGATCTGCTGATCGACCCGGCGAACTCCCGGTTCCTCGCCGAGTCCATCCCTGGCGCGGAATATTCGGAGATCCCGGCGGGGCACGTCCTCATGGCCGAGCAACCCGAGCTGTGGCGTAAAACCGTCGAGGACTTCCTCTACCGCCACCGGCTCTAACTCGTACGGCGAGCCCACTGGTGATCGGAATATCACCCGCACTGCGGCATCGGTCGAGCGTGTGCTCGGCCATCGCCACCCGGCACCGGGGGGTGGGGATCAGCCCAGGTGCTTGGCCGCTGGCCATAGCTCGGACCAGGGGGCACGAAGATTTCGGCAGATGAACAGAGGTGCACCCTGTTCGTCGTTGTCGATATCGCGGGTGTTGTCGATGCGGCCGGCGGGTTGGATGTCGGCGAAGAAACGCGTCAGGTAGTCGCGATTCAGCCCGACCGTCAGCACGGCGGTGGCAGTGTCGTTCGGCGGCCCCCACCACCAGTAGGAGTTGTGGCCGGAATGAGGTTTCGGCAGGTGGTAGGGGCCGCCGAACCGTTCGATGGCCCCGGCCTCGCCGTAGTTGGCGGTGAGGATGGCGACGTCGCCACCGAGTCGCGCACGCGCCTCCCCGACTTCGCGGGTGAACTCGGGCCAGCCGATCGTTTCGCCCGCGTCGTAGTTGATCCCGAGGACCGTCGAGTCCTTCAGCATCGAAATTGGCAGGACCGGCAGGAACAGGACCGCCGACGAGATCACGTTCAACGCGACCACGAAACTCACTGCTGCCCAACGTATTCGTCGCTGTCCCAACCACGCGGCGAAGGGAACCGCCCCCGCCGCGAGCATGATCGGATACATCCCGCCCAGGTAGTACGCCTTCCCACCGGTCGCCGCGAACAGCAAGAAAAGCAGGGCGTACGCGACTGCGAAAGCGCGATACCGGCTGTCCCGAGCCAGTCGCCACAAGCCGAACGCCCACAAGGGCACCAACAGCGGTCCGATCAAACCGAACTGCAAGAGCACGAACATGATCGGCGAATCCGAAGTCCCGGAGGAACCGCCCGCGATCGCCCGGCTCATCTCCCATTGCGGCCATCCGTTGCGCGTCTGCCACACCAGATACGGCAGCCAGAGCAGCACCGCGATGCCGATCGCCATCGGAAAGAACTTGGTGGCGAACAGCTTTCGTGGCCCGAACACCAGCATTGACACCAGCAACGCGAGCACCGGGAAGATCAGCAGCAGCTTGTTCTGCAGCCCGACACCGATCGCCAGGCCGATCACCAGCCACCACCGCGGACCACTGAGCCACCACGCTTTTCGGCGTATCGGCCCGGCCTCCGCCAGCCGGTCGGCCTCGTCGGGTGCACCGCGGATCAGCTTCAGCACCATCAGCGACACTACCGACCACGCGGCCAGATCGAACACCGCGGTGCTCAACACGTGCCCGGTCCCCATGACCACGGCCGCACTCGCCACCGCGACGGCAGCCAACGCCTGGGCTCCCCGCCCGCCACCGAACTCCCGCGCCATCAACCCGGCACACACCACGACCAGGGTGGCCGCGAGCACCGCGGGCAAGCGCAGTATGAATAACGAATCGGGATCGATCGCGGCCATCGCCTTGGCAATGAGCGGCGTTAGCGGTGGCTGATCCGGGTACCCCCACGAGAGGTGGCGGCCGGCCGCCAAAAAGTACAACTCGTCCCGGTGGTACCCGTACCGCGGGGCACCGGCGAACAGGACAGCAGCAAACAGCACCGCGACGATGGGCACCCGCTCAGCCTGGCACAGATAAGCGGCGTATGCTGCACCTCGACGCGGTTCTTACTCTGGAGTAAGATAGTCTTACTCAGGAGTAAGATAGCCGGGGCCAAGACCTCACCCCACCCATCCGAGAAAACAGGTGATGATGAGCACTCGAGACAGCGCAACGAAGCGAAGTCCAGACACGTCCGCCGTCGGCCTCAGCCACCCCAAGCGGGACTGGATGGGCGCGGCCATGCGGGTGATGACGACCATTACCGGGTCGGAGCTCGCCGAGAAGTACAACCTGCGCAAGCCGATCGAGCGAGTCACCTACGAAGGCACCAAGACCGGTTTCCGCACGCTCGGCGCCGCCACCCGTGCCTTCGCCAAGGTCACCGGTAGCGGCCAGCCCAAGCGGCTCGCGCCGAACGAGGCGAAGACGAAGGACTTCTTCGACCTCACCCCCAGCGACGAGCAGCAGATGATCGTCGAGACGGTGCGGGAGTTCTCCGAGGAGATCCTGCGTCCGGCCGCCTACGACGCCGATGCCGCCGCGAAGGCCCCGCGCGACCTGCTCGAGCGCGCCGCCCAGCTCGGCATCACGCTGATCAACGTCCCCGAAGAGCTCGAGGGCGCCGCATCGGAGCGTGGCGCGGTCACCAATTCCCTGGTGGCAGAGGCGCTTGCGCACGGCGACATGGGCTTAGCGCTGCCGATCCTCGCGCCGAGCGGTGTCGCGGTCGCACTGTCCCAGTGGGGCACCGACGCCCAGCAGAAGACCTACCTGCCCGCCTTCACCGGCGAGAACGTGCCGCAGGCCTCCGTGGTGATCAGCGAGCCGCGCGCGCTGTTCGACCCGTTCGCGTTGCAGACCAAGGCCGTTCGCTCGCCGAGCGGTTACCGGATCTCCGGGCTGAAGAGCCTGGTGCCCGCCGCCGCGGATGCCGAGCTGTTCCTGATCGCCGCCGAACTCGACGGTCGCCCCGCGCTTTTCATCGTTCCGTCGGACACCCCGGGCCTGGTGGTCGAGGCCGACCCGAGCATGGGGCTGCGCGCCGCCGGTCTCGGTCGCCTGCTGCTCGACAATGTCGCGGTCGGCACCGAGGCCATCCTCGGCGACGGTGACGCCAAGCAGCGCGCCGAGGACTACGCCGACGCCGTTCGGCTGGCCCGCCTCGGCTGGGCCTCGCTCGCGGTCGGCACCGGACAGGCCGTGCTTGACTACGTGATTCCGTACGTGAACGAGCGGGAAGCGTTCGGCGAGCCGATTTCGCACCGCCAGGCGGTCGCCTTCATGGTCGCCAACATCGCGATCGAGCTCGACGGCCTGCGGCTGGTCACCCTGCGCGGTGCCTCGCGCGCGGAACAGGGTCTGTCCTTCGCCCGTGAGGCGTCGCTGGCCCGAAAGCTGGCCACGGACAAGGGAATGCAGATCGGCCTGGACGGCGTGCAGCTACTCGGCGGCCACGGCTTCACCAAGGAACACCCGGTCGAGCGCTGGTACCGCGACCTGCGGAGCATCGGCGTCGCCGAAGGTGTCGTGCTCATCTAACCGGCTCGTTCCTTACCTTCCAGGAGACTTCCCATGATCAATCTCGAACTCCCCAAGAAGCTGCGGGCCAGCGCCAACCAGGCCCACCAGGTCGCGACCGAGATCTTCCGGCCGATCTCGCGCAAGTACGACCTCGCCGAGCACGAGTACCCGGTCGAGCTGGACACCATGGCCGCCATGGTGGAAGGCCTCGCCGACTCCGGCACCCAGAAGATCGGCGGCGCCGCGGGCGGTCGCGAGGACGACAGCGAGTCGGACACGCACGCCACCGAGCTGCTCGGAAACAGCAACGGCGGCAACATGTCCGCACTACTGAACGCCCTGGAGACCTCCTGGGGTGACGTCGGCCTGATGCTGTCGATCCCCTACCAGGGTCTGGGCAACGCGGCCATCGCGGCCGTCGCCACCGACGAGCAGCTCGGCCGTTTCGGCAAGGTGTGGGCCTCGATGGCGATCACCGAGCCGTCCTTCGGTTCCGACTCCGCCGCCGTCACCACCACCGCCGTGCTCGACGGCGACGAGTGGGTGCTCAACGGCGAGAAGATCTTCGTGACCGCGGGCCAGCGGTCCACCCACATCGTGGTGTGGGCGTCGGTCGACAAGAGCCTCGGCCGCGCGGCGATCAAGTCGTTCGTCGTGCCGCGTGATGCCCCGGGTCTTTCGGTGGCCCGGCTCGAGCACAAGCTCGGCATCAAGGCCTCCGACACCGCCGTGCTGCTGCTGCAGGACTGCCGGATTCCGAAGGACAACATCCTCGGCAGCCCGGAAGTCAACGTGGAGAAGGGTTTTGCCGGGGTCATGCAGACCTTCGACAACACTCGTCCGCTCGTTGCCGCGATGGCGGTCGGCGTCGCCCGTGCCGCCCTCGAGGAGCTGCGTGCCATCCTGACCGACGCCGGTGTCGAGATCTCCTACGACACCCCGCCGAACAACCAGCACGCCGCGGCCGCCGAATTCCTGCGCATGGAAGCCGATTACGAGGCCGCCTACCTGCTGTCGCTGCGTGCCGCGTGGATGGCCGACAACAAGAAGCCGAACTCGCTCGAGGCCTCGATGTCCAAGGCCAAGGCAGGCCGCACCGGAACCGACGTCTCCCTCAAGGCCGTCGAGCTGGCCGGCGCCATCGGCTACTCGCAGCGCACCCTGCTGGAGAAGTGGGGCCGCGACTCCAAGATCCTCGACATCTTCGAAGGTACCCAGCAGATCCAGCAGCTCATCGTGGCTCGCCGGGTGCTCGGCAAGACCAGTGCCGAGCTGAAGTAGTAAGTCGCACAGCGAAACCGGCGTCGGCCCAGGGTGGACCGGCGCCGGTTTTCTGTCTCATGTGGTGGCGAGTAGGAAATCCTCGCCGGTCGATGGGCGAAGGCCGTCGGTGCGGTCTGTGAAGTAGCGGTCGGCGAGGGCGGTTCCTGAAACGTGTTGGGTGGCTTTGAAACCGGCTTCGCGGGCTAGGTCCTGCATCTCCTGTGGGGTGTAGAAGCTGATGAACGGGGTTCCGGCGGCTCGTGCGCCATCCTCGGAGGCTTTGAGCCCGGAGCGGTCGGTGGCGGCGAGTAGGTCGGTCGGTAGCAGGAAGGTCATTGCCAGGGTCGATCCGGGGGCGAGCGCGGATAGCTGACGCAGGGTCGCCGCAGTGGTTTCCTTGGTGAGGTACATGCTTACGCCGGTGGAGGTGACGACCGCGGGGCGAGCCGGTTCGAACCCGGCCGCGATCAGTTGCGCCCACCAGGACTGATTCGCCTCGAAATCGACCGGCACCAGCCGCAACCAGTCCGGCACGCCGAGGTCGAGCTCGGTCAGGCGCTGCCGTTTCCAGGCCTGGGTATCAGGCTGGTCTATTTCGAAAACCGTTAGACGCGAGGCGATCTCTGGTCTGCGCTGAGCGAAGGTATCCAGACCCGCGCCAAGCAAGACGTATTGGGCGACACCGTGGTCTGCCTGTTCGGCAACCAGGTCCTCGACGAACCGCGCGCGGGCCACCATCGATGCCCGAAACCCGCTGGTGCCAATAGGATCCATGTCCGGGCGGCTGCGCCAGTCCGCGTCGGGGGCGACAAGTCGCAGGCCGATCTCGTCTTCCAGCACGTGCGGCGGCGGGTCGACCCGAACGTGCATCGCTCGCCACAGGGCGGTTCGTACTGCCGTATTGTCCGGCACCTCTGCCATCAGAGTTCTCCTTACGGTTACTTCTCGACCTGCATGGTCCAGAGCCGCCCGTCGGGATCACGAACGGTCATTTCCCTTGTCCCGTAATGGGTTTCCTCGAATGGGGTGACCACCTCGATGGCGGGATCGGCGGCGAGCGCGTCCTCGTCGGCGGCTTTCAGCACGAGTTGCATTCCGGGCTTTCGATCCTCGGGGACCTCGGCGATGAATACGTAAGGGCCGTCGCCGTTTCGGAGCTGACCGGAGTTGTGGTCGGTCGAGAACTCCAGTTCGTAGCCGAGCGCCTGGAAGAACTTCGCCGCCTTGCCCCAGTTGTGCGTCTCCAGGAACACGGCCTCAATGCCATTGGTAGTCATCAGGATTCCTTCTCGGTCGAGTTCCGCTGTTGCCTGTCGGCGTCGTCGAGGTAGGCGCGCAGCGCCGCGGCGACCAACGCCGACAGCGAGAGCCCCGACTCGATGGAGTGGTGTTTGACCCGCTTGATCAGCCCGATCGGCAGGTACACGTTGAACTGCTTGATCTCCTCATCGCCCACACTAGGATGCTAGCATCCTAAGTAGCTAGGCGCCACGGCCAGTTTTCACGAGGAAGACATCACCGCAGGACGCCTCGAACTACCTGCAGACAGGCCGGAAGGCTTGGTAAGATCGGCTCATCACGAGAGTGATGCCGAGCGGTGAGACCGCTGCTGTACACAGCGGCCTCACCTGGTGGGTATTACCTATGCGCCCGCACTCGGCGGACCGCAACGAGCGCCCCGGCGATCACGGCAGCAACTGCAAGGATGATGCCGTAGTCGACCGGGGCCTTGCTCTTTTTCCGGCGATGTTTCGCCATACCCACCACCTCCTTCCTGGGCGCGATGTCTGGACCATGTCCATCGCCCCTCGGAAGGAAGTGGCATCACAATACCTGGGCCCACCAACAACTTTCGGCCCGATTCGCAAACCTGTGCGAACACGTCAGTTTCACATTTCGCATACGGAGCGGCGCCTCGAACTACATGTCCGCACGGCGCACACCTTGGTACGATGCAGTCATCACGAGAGTGATGCCGAGCGGTGAGACCGCTGCGCTAACAGCGGCCCCACCTGGCGGGTTATCTAGCCTGCCAAACTCGGCGGACCAGGATGAGCGCCCCGGCGATTACGACACTTGTTGCAAGCACGATGCCGTAATCGACCGGGGCCTTGCTCTTCCCCCGGCGATGTTTCGCCGTTCCCCACCACCTCCTCCCTGGGCGCGATGTTTGGACCGTGTCCATCGCCCCTCGGGAGGAAGTGGCATCACAATCCCTGGGCCTACCAACAACTTTCGGCCCGATTCGCAAATCCGTGCGAACGAGACCGTTTCACTTTCGAACCGCTCACGCGCAGGTGGGCGGTCGGCCGCTACGTCCCTGTCGGTCTTCGGTCGAGACACGCGCGCCTCCGAGATCCCCTTAGCCCGAACGGGACACGTTCAGGCGGATAGTGGACCGGGCAGGGAAACGCTGGCAACGTAACGGCCTGCGTTTATTTCTTTCGAGCTGTACCAGAGACCTCGAGGAGCAACTGGATATGGAACGACTGAGCGTGACGCGTCGCCTCGCTACCGTTTTCGCCACCACGGCGGTCGTAGCGAGTGTTTTTGCTGGTAATGCCGGTGCCGCACCGGCGACCGTGGACTTGGCCGGTGCCGCGCGGCAGCTACGGGTCGCGGCCGCGGGCAACCCGGCGGCCGAACAGGCGGTGGATCGGCTGCTGGCCTCCGGGCAGATGACCAAGGCCGGGCAGGTTGCGCTGCCCGCGCAACCGTTCCAGATTCCGGCGCAGTCGGACATCGGACGTGGTGACGGGCCGGGCGTGTACGGCTCCGGCATCGCACTCGGACTCGACGGCTTCCGCTTCGGATTCTTCGGCGGACCGGGCACGATCGCGCCGAATCAGGGCGGGGCGAAGCTGGAAGTGCTGTGGATCAACCTGTCCAACGGGCGCAGCGGGACCGAGGTGCTGTACGAGCACCAGGACGTTCCCGTGGACACCACCATCCGCACCAGGCCCCTCGACACGGGTGGCGGCATGATCGTGGCCGCGGTGTACGGCAGCCTGTGGCACCGCTGGTCGGTTCCGGTGAGCGATGCGAATCCGGACGGGTTCCAGTACCAGCTGGGCACGATCTCGGTGCCCTCGTTCGGCGCCGTCTACAACTAGATCGACTCGACCCTTCGGGCCCCGCGGCATGCGCCGTGGGGCCCGACCTGTCACCGAATTCACCTCTTGTCTGGAATTACGTAATTCCGTAGTTTCGGTGACGTGAGTCTGGAAGAGCGGGTTGCGGAACTCGAACGGCGGCTCGACGAATTGGCCGGCGAGCACGCGAACGGGCAGGTGGCGACGACCACCGACGACCGGTGGGCGGCGGTCCGCCTGCATGAGGAGTTCGTCGCGGACGACGAGCCGAACGGCGGCGTCCTCTTCGCCGGGTCGGTGCGGCTACCGACCGACGAGCACTACGGGTGGCAGGCGACGTTCACCACCGGCGATCTGATCGAGGACGACTGGGCCGAGACCGCGGAATGCCTTGCCGCGCTCGGCAATCCGGTGCGACTACGGCTGCTGCGGGAGATCATCGGTGGCCGACGGACCGCGGCCGAACTCGTCGGACTGGAGGGCGTCGGCACCTCCGGGCAGGTCTATCACCATCTGCGCCAGCTGGCGGCGGTCGGCTGGCTGCACACGGCGGGCCGCGGGCGTTTCGAGGTGCCCGCGGCCCGGTTGGTGCCACTACTCATCGCGTTGGCCAGCGCACGACGCTGACCACGGGGTCAGCAGTTATCGCTACCGCAGCTGCACGCGCCGCCGGACTGGCACCCGCACTGACAGGACGGACCGCATGAGCAGTCCGCAGGTACCGAAGTCGATCGAACAAGCTTGATGATCATCATTGACTCAGCTCCATTCTTTGTTCGACTACCCCCTACCGGTATCGAACGCGCTCGATGGTGCGCTGTCAAATAGCCACCGGTGCGGTCGGCACGAAACGCCGAGGGCCCATGCTCGAGGCGTAGCCGTGTGACACCCGACACGCCGCTGCTACGGTTATGACCTCAGTTACGCCGTTCGATATCGCTAGGTCGAGTACCGACGCGAGTTTGCTGGTGGAGGTGTTCGACATGAAGATGGCGCACGCGCTCGAGAGCCTCAAGGCGCTCGGAGTGCTCAGGTCCCGCGGTGTTTCCGACCCGCGCAAGCCGCTGGAAACCCTTCGGACACTGAAGGAATCGCAGATATTCGGCCCGCAGGCCACGCTGATCCGGCACAACGCGCGGATCAATCCCGAGGCCATCGGCCTGGCCGATGAGCGCGGTGAACTGACCTACGGACAGATCGACAAGCAGTCCACCGCGATCGCGCGGGGTTTGCAGGCGGCCGGGATCACCGAGGGCACCGTCGTCGGCGTGCTCGCCCGCGATCACCGCGGCCTCATCCTGGCGATGGTCGCCGCGAGCAAGCTCGGCGTGCGCGTCGCGCTGATGAACACCGGGTTCGCCAAGCCGCAGTTCGCCGAGGTGTGCCAGCGCGAGAAGGTCAAGGCGATGCTGCACGACAGCGAGTTCCTCGGCCTGCTCGACGCGCTGCCCGCCGACCTCCCGCGCTTCCTCACCTGGGTCGACGAGGGCACCGAATTGCCCGAAGGCGCAAAGACTCTCGACGATCTGGTCACCGGCAACTCCAGCGCCGAGCTGCCCAAGCCGAGCAAGCCCGGCGGCTTCATCATCCTCACCAGCGGCACCACCGGCCTGCCGAAGGGCGCCACCCGCGTCAAGGTGTCGCCGCTGGCCACCGCGCAGTTCCTCGACCGAGTCCCGTTCCCGTTCAAGGGCACCCAGGTGATCGTGTCGCCGATCTTCCACAGCACCGGGTTCGGCAGCTGGCTGGTCGGCATGGCCATGAGCAACAAAGTGGTGATGCGCAGGCGGTTCGACGCCGAGGCAACGCTGAAGATGATCGCCGATCACAAGGCGGAACTGCTGGTCGCGGTGCCGACCATGCTGCACCGGATGACCGAACTGGATCCGGCGATCCGCGCCAAGTACGACATCTCCTCGCTGCGGGTCATCCTGCTCGCGGGCTCGGCGCTGTCGCCAGAGCTCACCATCAAGGCCACCCAGGCGTTCGGGCCTGTCCTCTACAACCTCTACGGCTCCACCGAGTGCTCGGTCGCTTCCATCGCTAATCCGGAGGAGCTCGCGATGGCCCCCGGCACCGTCGGACGCGCGCCGATCACCTGCGAGGTGCGGCTCTACGACGACAACGACAAGCAGGTCAGCGCGATCAACACGACCGCGCGCATCTTCATTCGCAGCGGCACGCCGTTCGAGGGCTACACCGACGGTCGCCACAAGCAGGTCATCGACGGCTACATGTCCAGCGGTGATGTCGGTCACTTCGATGAGCACGGCCTCCTGATGGTGGACGGCCGCGACGACGACATGATCGTTTCCGGCGGCGAGAACGTCTTCCCGCAGGAGGTGGAGAACCTGCTGCTGGAGCGCGCGGACATTTTCGACGCGGCCGTTGTGGGGGTGGACGACGCCGAATTCGGTAAGCGGTTGCGCGCCTTCGTCGTTCCCGAGCCGGGCCACACGCCCGACAGCGAGGAGATCAAGGCCTACGTGAAGAACAACCTGGCCCGCTACAAGGTGCCGCGCGAGGTGGTGTTCCTCGACGACCTGCCGCGCAACCCGACCGGCAAGCTGCTGCGCCGGGTGCTGGTGGAGTACGAGGTCACCACCTGATCCCGGCGAGGCAACCCCAACTGGTTACCCATCGGTAGCTATTGTTGAGATACGTGACACATCGGGTTACAGATGCTTGCTATTGTTAGCGATAGCACTGGATCCCGAAGCTGCGGTCCGCACCACCCCTTGGCTCACACCGGGTGGGGCCGCCGGAAGGTTGTTGTCGAATGGTTGTCTCCCTCCCCGCGTTGAGTGGCACTGCCCGCAAAGCGAGCGATCTCGCCCTGGGCGTGAACGTCATGGTCAAGCGGCGGCTGTTCAATCCGCTCCGGCTCGATCATGCCGCGCGTTCCGCGTTCAACGTGGCCAAGTTCGGCCCGTTCGCCGGCGTCGCCATGCATGCCGCCCAGACCAGGCCGGAGGCGGGCGCCATCGTCGACGAGCGCGGTGAGCTGACCTTCGGCCAGCTGAACGAGCAGTCGAGCGCGTTTGCCCGCGGCCTCGCGGCACACGGCATCAAGCCCGGTGACGTGGTGGCGGTACTGGCCCGCGACCACCGAGGCATGGTGCTGAGCCTGCTCGCGGCAGGCAAGCTCGGGGTGCGCGCGGTGCTGATGAACACCGGGTTCGCCAAGCCGCAGTTCGCCGACGTCGCCGCGCGCGAAAAGGTGAAGGCGGTGCTGCACGACAGCGAGTTCGTCGACCTGATGAGCGCCATTCCCGCCGAGATTCCCCGGGTACTCACCTGGGTCGACGCGAAGGACAATGTCGATCCGTCGATCGCGACCATCGAGTCGCTGTCCGCGGGCCAGTCCACCGCCGCGCTGCCCGCGCCCGCGAAGGCGGGCGGCATGATCATCCTGACCAGCGGCACCACCGGAACCCCCAAGGGCGCGCCGCGCGACAAGGTGAGCCCGTTCGCGTCGGCCCAGTTCGTCGACCGGGTGCCGATGCCGCACAACGGCACCATGGTGATGGCGGCGCCGATCTTCCACGGCACCGGCCTTTCCCAGTTCACCATCGGGGTGGCCCTCGGCAACCGGGTGATCTTCCAGCAGCGCCGCTTCGACCCGGAGCAGACGCTGGCGAACATCGTGAAGTACCGCGCCGATTCGCTGGTGGTGGTGCCGACCATGCTGCAGCGCATCCTCGACCTCGACGACGCGGTGCTGGCCAAATACGACCCGAGCACCATCAAGGTGATCTTCGCGGCGGGCTCGGCCATCGCGCCCGATGTGGTCACCCGCACCCTCGACTACTTCGGCGACACCCTCTACAACCTGTACGGCTCCACCGAGTGCGCCGTCATGACGGTCGCCACCCCCGAGGACCTGCGCAAGGCGCCGACCACCGCGGGCAAGGCACCGGTCGGGATCCGGATCGTGTTGCTCGACGAGAACCGCAAGCCGATCACCCGGCCCGGTGTCACCGGAACCATCTTCGTCGACAACGGCTTCGCGTTCAGCGGGTACACCGACGGCCGCACCAAGGAGATCGTGGACGGCATGATGAACAGCGGCGACGTCGGGCATTTCGATGCCGACGGCCTGCTCTACATCGACGGCCGCGACGACGACATGATCGTCTCCGGCGGCGAGAACGTCTTCCCGCTCGAGGTGGAGAACCTGATCGCCGGGCGCGCGGACATCTTCGAGGCCGCCGTGGTCGGCGTCGACGATCGCGAATTCGGCAAGCGGCTGCGGGCCTTCGTCGTCCCGGGCCCGGACTCCAAGCGTGACTCGCAGGAGATCAAGGATTTCGTCAAGGCGAACCTGGCCCGCTACAAGGTGCCGCGCGAGGTGATCTTCCTCGACGAACTCCCCCGCAACGCCACCGGCAAGCTGCTCCGCAAACCGCTCATCGAGATGGACATCGAAGCGAGCTGACCACCCGCACACGCCCCTCGATGTTTCCCTCCGATAATCGCATGCGATGCCGGTGCGGAAGATCAACGGGCGTGCGATGGTAATTTCTGCCGTTCTCCGGGCGTTTGTCACTGGGGAATTCGCGCGCAATTCGTCGGCTACTATCAGCGCGTGAGTATCGAGTTCGGCCGATCTGTCGCGGAGCATCGCGGCGCCGTCGCGCGGGTGCGCGGTGGTTCGGCCGGCGCGATCTCGGGGACCATTTCCGTTGCGGCACACGGCTGGGCGTCCGGGGGAATGTCGCCGGACAGTACGACGCTCGCGCTGCTGGTGGCCGCCGCCGCGGTGGTCGGCGCGCTGGTGGCCGGGCTCGCCCCGCTGCGGGATACGTCCGCCGGACTCGTCACCGCGCTCGTCGCCGGGCAGCTGCTCGGGCATCTGACCATGGGGTTCAGCTCCGGGCACCTGCACCATGGCGATGCGCAACTGACGCCGCCGATGCTCAGCGCACATCTGCTCGCGGCCGTTGTCGCCGCACTTGTTATCCGCAGTACCGAGGCCGCTTATCGGACCGCTACCGCGGCGCTCTTCCGAGTATTGCGACCGCATCGGCCCGCACCTGTTCTCGCCGATCCGGCGGCACTGCGGACCGCGCACCGGGACCGCGTGATTCTGCGTGTCCTCGCCGCGGCATCGCTGCGGACTCGCGGGCCACCCTTCGCCGTCGCCAGCTGACTTCGCTCCAGCGCTAATATGCAGCGCATGTTCCGGTGTACGCATTGCGTCACCGGCATTGCCGACGCGTCGACATCGCCGTCTCGTTGTCCGCGCCGTTGCGCCGACTTCGTTGTCGCCGTACGCAATTCCTCGACCTGTGCGGTCGTCCCCTCGATGCCGCCGACGCGCGCCAAGGCCGAAGCACATATTCCGACCGCTTATTCGGGAACAACGCGCCCTCGCGCTCCCGAGCCGAAGAAACGAAATGACCGTGAGCACAACAGAAACCATCACCCCCGACGCCGAATTACCACCGCAGGCACCGGAACCGCAGCCGTCCCAGGTACGTAACAAACCGACAGCTCGAAATGGGTTGTACGCGTTGGCGATGCGCCTGCATTTCTACGCGGGCATATTCGTCGCCCCCTTCATTCTCATCGCCGCCGTCACCGGCGCCCTCTACGCCATCTCACCCACCCTCGAATCGATCGTGTCGCGCGACCTGCTGACGGTCGAGGCGGGCGGCGCGCCGAAACCCCTGGCCGAGCAGATCAACGCCGCCGTCGCGACCCAGCCGAACCTCACCTTGGCCGCGGTCGCACCCGCTCCCGGCGCCGAGGACACCACCCGCACCCTCTTCAACGACCCGTCGCTCGGCGAGTCCGAACGCCGCGCGGTCTTCGTCAATCCGTACACTGCCGAGCCGGTCGGGGACGCCGTCGTCTACGGCAGCTCCGGTGCACTCCCCCTGCGCACCTGGATCGATCGCCTGCATCGCGACCTGCACCTCGGCGAACCCGGCCGCCTCTACAGCGAGCTTGCCGCGTCCTGGCTGTGGGTCATCGCGCTGGCCGGTTTGGTCGTCTGGGTGCGCCGCGTGCGCACCCGCCGTAATCGGAACTCCGCGGGCTGGCTGTTCGCCCCGGACCGCTCGCAGCACGGCCGCGGCCGCACGGTGAACTGGCACGGCTCCGTCGGCATGTGGGTGCTCCCGATCATCCTGCTGCTGTCCGCCACCGGCATGACCTGGTCGACCTACGCGGGCGCGAACATCACCGACCTGCGTCAGCAATTGAGTTGGACCACACCGGCAGTCACCACGGCGCTGCCGGGAACCGCAGCACCCGAACACACTTCGGGCGGCGGGCACCATGAGGGCCATGAGATGACGCCCGCCCCGGTCGACCCGATCTTCCGAGTCGCCCAGGTAGACCGCGTCTTCGAGACCGCACGCGCCAATGGCGTGACCCAGGCCGCGGAGATCACCTTCCCGTCCGCGTCGGATCAGGCGTTCGCGGTGAAAGAGCGCCGGATGTCGGGCAGCTACACGGTCGACGCGGTCGCGGTCGACGGCACCACCGGCGCGGTCACCGACCGGCTCGCCTACGCCGACTGGCCGCTGATGGCCAAGCTCACCAACTGGGGAATCCAATTCCACATGGGTCTGCTGTTCGGTCTGCTCAACCAGTTGCTGCTGCTCGCCGTGATGATCGGGCTGATCACGGTGCTGGTGCGCGGCTATCTGATGTGGTGGCGCAGGCGGCCGACGCGCCGAACCGGACGGCCCGCACTGGGCCGGGCGCCGAAGCGGGGCGCGCTGCGCCGGACCTCGCCGTGGTTGGCGGTGTCGGTGGTCGCCGCGGCGCTGGTGGTCGGCTGGTTCGTCCCGCTGGTCGGGTCGAGCCTGCTCGCCTTCCTTGCCATCGACGTGTTGATCGGTCTGGGGACAAGGCTGCGAAGCGCGTAATCGGTAGGCGGTTCCTCTCCGGATGAGGCGGTCTGGTCAGCGCTGCGTGCAACGGCAGCCAGGCCGTCTCGACCGGAGAGGAACCTCGCGTACCCTGAGTGTGCTTGTGCTGTCGCGGAACTCGGGGTGCGGGTTCGGCGAGCCGAGTGTCAAGTGTCGGCGCATGGCATCTACCTCCATTTCGAATAGTGCGGACGTGATCAGCTAGCGGTCAGTGTCGGCTAGCGGCTGGATCTAGGTGTACAGCCTGGCGACAAACGCCTGCATATTGGCGAGCATCCGCTCGACCTTCTGCTCGGGATTCAAATTCTCCCGATACCGATTGCCCAGTGCCGGTGTCTTTTTGCCCCGCGCGTACAGCGAGCAGGCGAGGTCGGTGCACATGTAGGTGCCGACCGTATTGCCCTTGCGTCCGGACGGACCTGCCTTGGCCGCCGTCAGCAGGGACACGCCGGTGCCGGTGTGCGTGGTCAGGCAGATCGAGCACATCTGGGCTCGGCCCGACCCACCGGTTTCGTAGCGCAGCGCGACCCCGACGAGCTCGTCGTCGTCCTTCGGGATGACCAGATAGCACCGGCCCGGCAGCGACGGGTCGCTCCAGCCGAGAAAGTCGAGATCGTCCCAGGGGCGGTCGTCGAGGTCCTTTGGCACCGGTAGTTTTTTGGCCTCGGTCTTGGAACAGTTGATGAACGACGACCTGATGTCGCGCTCAGTCACTGGTTTCATGGCGGTTTCACTCCGTTCTGATTTGTCGGTGAACAAAACCGAAGTGACGTTACGGGGCGCGACCGGCATCGAACAAACGCATTTCACCCAGAAATACCTGCTGGTCAGCTACTTGTGAACAGCATCACCAGACCGATCGGTCGTCCGGATGACACAAACAGGCCCAGAGACACGAAACCCCGCCAGGGCGGTCCTGGCGGGGTTTCGCACGGGTCAGGGAGTTTCCGACGGCTCGTCCGGGAGCTCCGCGGCCGGGGACTTGTCCGGCACCGCGATCGGGCGCAGGATCACCCAGGCGATGAAGAGCAGGGCGACGACCCCCATGCCGAGCCCCGCCCACAGGTTGACATTGATATTGCCGGTTTTGGCCTGGTCGGCGGCGGTATTGCTGACCAGACCGGTGATCACAAGGACCACCCCGTAGCAGCCGAGTAGGGCGCCGACGATGGTGCGGATGTCGAAAAGCATTGCGGCTCCTTATCCGACGAGGATGTTGAGGGCGATGACGAGGACAAGGGCGATGCCCGCGAGCAGCACCGGGCGCTGATACCAGGGCAGGGAGGCCTGATCCGGATCGGTGCGCACCTCCTTCGGGGTTTCCGAATAGACCAGGCCGACGAGTTCGGCGACGGGTTTCGGCGTGGTCACCTGCGTGACGAGCACGCTGACCACGATGTCGACCGCGAACGCGGTGCCCGCGGCCACGAAACTCGAACCCTGGCCGGACAGGTGGAACACCTTCGTCTGATGCAGGATGAAAATCACCACGGCGGAACCGGTTCCGCAGACCAGACCCATCCAGCCCGCCGTCGGCGTCATCCGTTTCCAGAACATGCCGAGGATGAACGTCGCGAACAGCGGCGCGTTGAAGAAGCTGAACAGGGTCTGCAGATAGTCCATCATGTTGCTGAAGTTCGACGCGATGAAGGCGGTGAAGATCGCCGTCACCGTCGCGCCGACGGTGGCCAGGCGACCGACGGTCAGGTAGTGCCCGTCCGGGCGATCCTTGCGCACGTACTGCTGCCACAGGTCATAGCTGAACACCGTGTTGAATGCGGAGATATTGGCCGCCATCCCCGCCATGAACGCCGCGAGCAGACCGGCGATGCCGACTCCGAGCAGGCCGTTCGGCAGCACGTCCTTCATCAGATACAGCAACGCCTGGTTGTAGGTGGTGTCGCCGGTGAAGTCCGGATTCGCCACCTTCGCCGCCTTGTACTCGCTCATCTGCGGGACGAGCACCGCGCTGATCATGCCGGGGATCACCACGATCAGCGGGATGAACATCTTCGGATAGGCGCCGAGGATCGGGGTGCGCCGCGCCGCCGAGATGGAGTGCGTCGCCAGCGCGCGCTGCACCTCGACGAAGTTCGTGGTCCAGTACCCGAAGGAGAGCACGAACCCGAGGCCGAACACGATACCGATCACCGAGAGGATGTTGTTGCTGAATCCGCTCAGCTCGTTACCCGGCCAGGATTCCAGTTGTGCCCCGCCGCCCGGCGAGGCGGTCACCTTGTCCCGCAGGCCATCCCAGCCGCCGACCTTGTGCAGGCCGACCAGCGTGAGCGGCAGCAGCGCGGCCACGATGACGAAGAACTGCAACACCTCGTTGTAGATGGCGGCCGACAGCCCGCCGAGGGTGATGTAGGAGAGCACGATCACCGCCGCGATGATCACCGACAGCCACAGCGACCAGCCAAGCAGCACGTTCAGGATGGTGCCGAGCAGATACAGGTTGACGCCCGCGATCAGCACCTGGGCGATGGCGAAGCTGAGCGCGTTCACCAGGTGCGCGCCGGTGCCGAAGCGCCTGCGCATGAACTCGGGCACGCTACGGACCTTGGAGCCGTAGTAGAACGGCATCATCACCACGCCGAGGAACAGCATGGCCGGGATCGCGCCGATCCAGAAGTAGTGGAAGGTCGGGAAGCCGAACTGGGCGCCGTTCGCCGACATGCCCATGATCTCGACGGCACCGAGGTTCGCGGAGATGAACGCGAGACCGGTAACCCAGGCGGGCAGCGAACGCCCGGACAGGAAGAAGTCGATGCTGGACGAGACGCGCTGTCTGGCCAGCAGGCCGATGCCGAGCACGAACACGAAATACAGGGCGACCAGGGCGAAGTCGACGGGAGCCGCGTCCAGCCGCAGGGTCGATGAGGCGTCTAAATAGGTCGATGCCGTCGACCGCGGTTCGGCGGCGAGCAGCGCGGACGTCAGAACAGGTGAATCGGCAAGCGGCACAGCGTCCCTCCTGGCGGTGAAACCGGGCGTCGAGCGAGATCTTTCGTGGTGCGAGATCGTGCGTCTACGGGTGGTACTGCATGGCGCGCGACTCACTCGTCGCCGGCCGAATGGTGTCTCGGCCGACACCTACTCTGCGTGATTGTGCCTCACTCGCGGGCCACAATCGTGCACAAAAACCTGGGCGGTCGCTCAATCGGCGCGGTGCGCACCGGCCGCCGGGCCGACGACGAAGGTGCGCGGCTCGGCAAAGCCCGCGTCGGCGAACCGATTCCGCACCGCGGCCACCACGGCGTCGGTGCTGTCCCGATCGACGAGCGCGATCACGCTGCCGCCGAATCCGCCGCCGACCATCCGCGCGCCGTGCGCCCCGGCCCCCAGTGCGGCGGCAACGGCGGCGTCCAGCGCGGGTGTCGACACCTCGAAATCGTCACGCAGCGAGGCGTGTCCCTCGGTGAGGACCGACCCGATCGTGCGCGGATCGGCACCATCTCGCAATCTTTGGGCAACAGTCAGCACTCGGGCATTCTCGGTCACCACATGGCGTGCCCGGCGACGCGACACGTCGTCGGCGATCCGGTCCAGCGCGGCCACCGAATCGACGTCGCGCAGCGCGGGCACACCGAGTTGCGCGGCGGCAGCCTCACATTGGGCACGGCGCTCGGCGTAACCGCCGTCGACATGCTCGTGCGGCTGGCCGGTGTCGATCACCAACAGCTCCAGTTCGAATCGCGCGAGGTCGAACGGAATCTGTTCGTGCGCAACAGTATTCGTATCATCATCACGGCCGATCTCGACGAAGCGCCGGATGTCGAGGAACAGCGCGTGCCCCGCCGTGCACAGGATCGAGGCCGACTGATCCAGCAAACCGGTCGGCGCGCCGACGTAGTCGTTCTCCGCAGCGCGCGCGATCTCGATCAGCTCACGATCGGCGACAGTGGGCGCGAACAGATCCCGCAACGCGATCGCCACCGCGCAGGACAGTGCCGCCGAGGACGACAACCCCGCGCCGATCGGCACCGCACCGTCCAACTCGAGGTCGACCCCGCCGATCGCATGGCCGCGCCGCACGAATTCGGCAACAACGCCGAGCGGGTAACGCGACCATCCCGGCACCCGATCCCGCTCGACCGCCAGCTCAGCCACCGCGACGAGAACTGTCTCGTCCGGCCGCTGCCGCGAGACCACCCGCACCATCGCGTCCGCGCGCACCCGCGCCGCGCACTCCACCACCAGCGGCAGCGCGATGGGCAGCACGAAACCATCGTTGTAATCGGTGTGCTCACCGATGATGTTGACCCGTCCCGGCGCTACCCACGTCCGCACATGCCCTCCCTGTCTGTCGTGTTCACCAAGCCTTGCCACACGTTACGAGACACACCGGGGTGGACGCCGAACGGGCACGAAGCCCCCCGACTGGGGACGCGCAGCATGGACACTCGATCAGGATTCGGCACCAACGAGCGTAGTGCCAATGACGACCATGAAAGCCGACGCCACCACCGGGCCCGACGCCCTCATCACACGACCAGACCTGCTCCTCGACACCCCCTGACAGGTTGATGACAGAGCGTCTGGGCGGTGCACCGATCTCTCCCCTCCATATTGTTCAGATCGGTGCACCGCTCAGACGCACTGCGCTGAAAGTAGGACGGCCGATCGCCGGCGCAAGACGATTACGGAAACTGTTCAGTTCCGCTTCTTGCCTTCCCCAGGCTGATAGCCGATCAGACAATACGAACGACGGGTGCGGGCACATGAGCATCGTCAGCGTGGCAGGCCCGGGCCAACAATTGTCGGCCTTATTGTCCGACTCCCCCGATTGGCTACTACTAGTGGCGTGGGCCCTATTCACATCGCCATCTTGATGTCAGAATTTCCGGCGGTGAACAGTGGACACTCCCGAGGCACCGAGCCCGACTGCGGTGGACAGCCAGAGTTCAGCGGGCCCCCCGGAAAACACCATTGCGTGCCATGTATGCGCTCGACAGTACAAGCGTTGAATGCCAATCCACCCCGCATACGGAAATGCCGGGCAATGCGATAATTTCAGCGTCTGACCCTATTTCGGCGACTGCAATTATGGCCGCATCACATCACCACCCAAGAGGGTGTGACCGCATTCAGCGATATGCCCAGTAAGTCAGTCCGCCGCACTTCAGCGTGATAACCGATATTCCCCCTCCGCTTAGTCAAGGATCGGCGCACCGCCCGTAAGTCCTATTCTGCGAACCAGACGCACCGGCCCCGCAAGCCCGCTGGCGTGGTCGATAACTTCCAGCGCCATGCACAGCGGACCCAGTTCGATCAGCAGTCCTGTCGGCGATTGGTGACGTTCGTGAGCGCGTCACGTCGGCCAGCCTCCTCGAATCTGTTGCGGCCGGTGCGTCGGGTCGATGCCCGTGCAGGAGACTCTATTACTCACATCTGAGTACCACAAGACCCGATCTTCCCAGGTACTCACCGCCTTACCCGGGAGAACTTTCGTGGGAAGCACCCACTTGGGCATGCCACGGATACGCTGGTCCGATGGCGACAGAGGATCCGCCGAACGCCGTAGCGCGCGACCGGCTCAATACCGCCGTGGCTCGAGTTATCCGGGATCGCCGTCGCAAACGGGAGATGACGAGGGAGCAGGTCTACACGAAAGCCGAACTGGCCCGCGCCACCTACGACCGGATCGAGAAGGGCGAGACCTTGCCGGACGTCGGCCGCCTCGAGTTAATCGCTTGGGCGCTTGACACGACAGCCGTCGGCATCATCAACGAGGCGAAGCGATCCCTCGATGAGACCGCTCTCCCTGGCGGTCTTGCCGCTCCCCCCGAGGTGCTCGACAGCAGGGAGGAACCATCCGCTCGAGCGGCAAGAATCTATGGCCGCATGATCGGTCTGGAGTAATCCGGTACGCCGAGGCGACTCTGGCAGGCGCCCTGCTCGCCGCTGCGATGCGGCGCCGACCGCCCTGGCAGCGTGCCCATCGCGAATCGCGGGCAATCACGTTGAGCTGGTGGCGAACACGGTCAACCGCAAGACCCGCGCTTCGATCACAACCCCGCGACCACGAGAGCGATAGTGATGGGCACCCACCAAATCTGCTCGATGATCTGGGCGCTTCCCGACGACAGGTCCAACACCAGCGCGTTGAGCAGCAGCGTGGCGGCCAGCCCGATCAAGCAGACTGCCGTCACAAACAATCCGCCAGCGGCGCGGCGAAGCTTGGGGCGCAAGCCTTTTCGCTGAAGAATCGGCCAGGTCGCCACCAGGGTGGCCACCCCTGTGGCGATCGAAAGAACCACGTAGGTGATGGCGAAAACTCGCGCGGACACGTCAAGCGCAGTAAACGAATTCAAGGTCTTGGCGTGCCGCGCCTGACTCGTGAACCAGCATGCGATCAAAACCGCCGCCCCCACCGCCCATGCCGTGCCGACATAGCGGCCGGAATGTCGAGAGCCGGTGAGGATTTCGAGCGCGGCCACGGCAAGAGAGCTGAAGGACAGCGTCGCCAGCAGGACGGAGGCGAGCAGTGCGATCGCATTGCCCGTGACGTTGATCGAGATCTGGTTGAGTCCCTCGACGACCGGCGAGATGGCCAGGATGTAAGCGGAACCGAGCGCTCCGAATGCCATTGTGAACAGCCGCGATTCAGGGAAGTTCTGCCACCAGCGCATCCGATAGGCCAGCACCGCCCCCATCGCTACGGCGGCCCACACTGCGGGTTCGTACGTCACCTGGGTAATACTAGGGATGAAGACGAAATAGGGTCATTCAAGTCACAGCTCACGATCGTGGGGGTACGGGAATGGCCTGATCAGAGGCTCACCCTGGAACCCTTCGGCCGGGTACGCAAGCGATCCTGTCAAGGCTTGAAGACATGACAATCAATCGACCGAGAACCTTCGGTCCGTCCGCCTGTGCACGACCGAAACTCGCTCCGACGACACACCGATCTGCGCACGGGGGCTGGCCGCGTACCACACCATCCGCTGGAGTTGGCCCCATTGAACAACGTGCACCTAACCATCGAAACCAAGATTCCGGATGACCAGATAGCCGTATTCCACCGCCTCTACGAGGAGGCGTTCGGCCCGCTACGCACCAAAACGCTCGTCAAGCAAGTGCTGGATCCTGACGAATTCCGCGCGGAAATGGTCGATCCCCGGGTGGACAAACATGTGGTGCGCAACGATGCCGGGGAGCCGATCGGGCTGACCACACTGACCAAACACCTCGACACTATCTCGTGGATCAGTCCGGAATACCTCACCGCTCGATTCCCGGACCACGCGGCGCGCGACGCAATCTACTATGTCGGTATCACTCTTGTTGCGCCAAGTGCACGACAAGGACCCGCGTTTCGTGCCATGATCGAATCAGTTGTCCAGGTTCTGGTTGCCGACCGTGCTGCGGTCGGTTGGGACATCTGCTCGTACAACAACACGCGGTCCTGGTTCATCGAACGCGTGTTGACAATGCTCGGCGCAGCGAACCTCGAGGTCTCGGTGGAGGATACACTAACCTTCTACGGCGCTTGGTTCACCGGGGATGGAGCGAACTAGGGGGGCTGATGGCAGTCGCAGAGCGACAGTCGGAGCGGCGATACCTGCTCCGAAGACGATGGTACGCACTGCTTCTCGGGGTCAGCGGGGTCATCATCGCGCTCCATCTGACGGTCGATTCCGCCCTGCTGTCGTATCTCACGATGACGGCCACCGTGGCGGGCACGCTGGCCATGATCGGCTTCGGCCTGTGGGCGCACCGGCCTGCCAATCCGCTGCCTTGGTATCTACTGTCGTGCTCGGCCGTGTTGTCCGCGACGGGAGCCGCGTTGCGCGATGCCGACAACAGCCTCAATGACGCGTTCACGCTGCTCGGCTATCTGACAGTCGGCCTAGCCGCCCTGATCTGGCTGCGCCCGCGGCGGGTGCGTGGCAATTATGAGCTGCTGCTGGACTCGGGGCTGATCGGGCTCGGCGCGCTCCTCGCGTCGTGGACCTTCCTCATCTCGCCGATCCTCCAGTCGCACGACACCGTGCTGAACATGACGGTGGCCGCCGCCTATCCGGTGCTCGACGCGATGTTGCTGACGTTGGTCGCGCATTCGGTGGCTACCTCGACCCGTTCGGAAACCTCGCTGGACCTGGTGCATCTAGCGCTGATCGCGGCACTGATCGGCGATCTCGCCGACAACCTGACCGCGGCGGGCACCGCGACGCTCAGCCGCGATATACAGCTGGCGCCACTCCTCGCGGCGTATGCGATCGCCGGCGTCGCGGCACTGCACCCGACGATGACCAGTCTGGGCGCGCCGCGGCATATCCATCCGCACCACTCCCGGCAGCGCGCCAGCTTCATCGCGATCGTCTTGATCGTGGCGTCGCTCGTGCCGGTGGTCGGGTCCTCGCTGGACACGCTGAACCGGGTGGTGGTGTCGTCGTTGTTCGCGCTGCTGCTCATCGGGGTGCTGGTGCGCAGTGAGCGGGCGATTGTGCGCAGTTCTCGCAGCGAGCGGCGGGCGCAGTATCAGGCGGACCACGACATGCTCAGTGGATTGTTGAATCGATCGGCGCTGCTTCGCACACTGAACCTCAACAATGAGCGGTGGGCGGAGCGGCCGGTGAGTCTGCTGTTCATCGACCTGGACGGCTTCAAGATGGTCAACGACAGTTACGGGCACGCGGTCGGCGATGAGCTGATCGCGAACGCGGCCTCACGAATTCGACGGGTGGTGCTGCGCGACGACGTGGTCGCGCGCTATGGCGGCGACGAGTTCGTGGTGCTGTCCCCGCTGGGGCGGCAGGAGGCCGCGACGCTCGCCGAACAGCTGCTCGGGGCGTTTGTCCGGCCGTTCGAGTTGAGCGCGGGCGAGATCCCGATTACCGCGAGCATCGGGATCGCCTGCGGTGGCCCGCGCAGCACCGAGTCCACCGTCTACGACCTCATCCGGGACGCCGATTCGGCCATGTACCACGCGAAGGAATACTCGCTCGGCTACGCGTTCCACGACGACGCGCGGCACGCGCCGGACACCGTGCGGCACATGGCGAACGACCCGGCGCGGCACAACGCGAACGAGTCGGGCCGGCGGATCTGGCGCACGGGCACCAGATCCACCAGCACCGCGGTCTGACCTAGTCGACCAGCTCGTCGAGCAGTCGCCGGGCCGCCTCGAGCTCGGCCTGCAACTGCTGCACCTTGGCCTCCTGCGCTTCCCTGGCCGCGTCCAGGATGCCCGCCACCACTTCGGCCACCTCGGGGTGCAGAATCTTGGCGGCCTGGGCCACGGCGGAACTCGGCACCGCGAGTCCACGCACGGCGCGCTTCTTGCCGCTGACCACGTCGACGGACCATTCGCCGTCGGCGGTGCCGGTCAGCGTGACGGTGACCTCGGGCGTCTTCGCCTTCGGTCGCGCGGGGGCCTTCGCCGCCTTGGCGGCGGTGCCCGCGGTGGCAGGCTTGGGCGCGGGCTTGCTCGCGCCGCTGTCTTGTTCGTCCGATTCCGGTGTGCTCGCAACGGGTTTCGGGACGACCGGTGGCGGCGTGACAGAACTGGGGGTGGTTGGTGTCGCAGTGCTCGTCAAGGTCGACGGCTGGGTCACGGGTGATTCCTTCCTGGTTGTCGACTTCGGCTGGGCAGTGGAAACGGTTGCCGCCCCTCGTGGCGGCTTGGTCAACGTCACTTCTGTCGGAGAAAAGGACAGTACATCCTTCGATCCGGTGGGCCGGACCTGCAGGAAGTCTCCATCGGCCGGATCGCCGAGGGAGATCACCTTTCCCGACCGTCCTTCCGGCACGCCCACCGCGGCAGCGGTGAACCACACCATGGGCGGGCGGCCGCCGGCGATATCCGTGGCGATCCGCTGAATCTCGCTGTCCGACAATGGCTTGGGCTTGGTTTTAGGCGACGGCATGGTGACTCCGAGCAATATTCGTGGATGGCTGCGTGCACAGATGATGCCGCACCGCACCGACAGATTTACACTCCGCTTCCAAATCGAGTCCCAGAACACGATTTCCGCGCGGCCAGCGAATATCGAGCTATGCCCGGGTGAGCGCGAATCGCCGCGCCACTCAGCCCTGTTCGGCCGGCGCCCGCAGCGCGGGGAACCAGATATCGGTGAGCACCTCGGCGGCCCGCTCGGCGGAGACATTGATGGTGCCCTGGACCGCCCAGCGGGTGAAAAAGCGCTCGAGTTGGGCGACAAGCAGTTCCACCCGCAGCCGCGCCTCGTCGGCGCGGTCGGCGGGCCAGCGGGCGAGGTATGAGGTCATCGCGTTGGGCAGGGCGATGATCCCGTTGCGGGCGATCTCGCGGAATTCCGGTTCGAGCGCGGTGGCCTCGTCCCAGGCGGGCAGCAGGTCGCGGTATTCGTGGAACCACTCGATGGCGCGGGTCATCCAGGCGACGAACTCGACACGGGAGCCGGTGTCCAGCACCCGATCCAGGTCCTCGTAGAAATGCAGTGCGCTGGGGGCGGTGGTCTGCTCGGCGATCGCGCGCAGCACCTCGAGCTTGCTGGTGAAGTGCAGATAGAAGGTGGCGCGACTGCAGCCGACGGCGGCGGCGATGTCGTCGACCCGCACCGCCGCGTAACCGCGCGTGCTGAACAGCTCCTTGGCACCGGCCATCAGCCTGGCCCTGGTCTGCTGCTTCTGCTCATCCCGCAGGCTGGGGCCCGCCGGATTCGGGTTCGTACGCAACGGCTACCTCGTGTCGGTCGAAAGTTCTGCTGACGTGCGACTTTCGGTGAGCAGTCTACTGATGGCCGCGCCGCCCGCGGCCTTTACTAGACAATACGTCATTCACTAGACACGCTGTCTAGCCAATGTTACGTTGTTGCCTACGTCACTCCGGAAGCCACACGGCTACGGACGGTTTCGGCGCCGGGCGCGCCGCCGCAGGCAGGTGACCGCCCTCCCAGCACGAGGACAAGTGAATTGACCCAACCCACTCTGCCCAAGGTCTGCCTCATCGGCGCGGGCCCCTCCGGGATCACCACCGCGAAACGGCTGCAGGACTTCGGAATTCCGTTCGACCTGTTCGAAGCCTCCGACGAGGTCGGCGGCAACTGGTACTTCAAGAATCCCAACGGCATGTCGGCCTGCTACCAGTCGCTGCACATCGATACCAGCAAGTTCCGGCTGGCCTTCGAGGACTATCCGGCGCCTGCGGGCTGGCCGGACTTCCCGCACCATTCGCAGCTGTTCCAGTACTTCAAGGATTACGTCGACCATTTCGGCTTCCGGGACAAGATCCTCTTCGACACCAAAGTCACCGCGGCCGAACGGCACGCCGACGGCCGCTGGCTGATCACCGCCAGCGACGGCCGTACCCGCGATTACGACGTTTTGATCGTGTGCAACGGACACCACTGGGATCCGCGCACCCCCGACTACCCCGGCGAATTCGACGGCGTGCTGATCCACAGCCATGCCTACAACGACCCGTTCGACCCGGTCGATATGCGCGGCAAGAAGGTCGTCGTGGTCGGCATGGGAAATTCCGGGCTGGACATCGCCTCGGAATTGTCCCAGCGCTTCGTCGCGGAAAAGCTCACCGTCTCCGCCCGGCGCGGGGTCTGGGTGCTGCCGAAATACGTGCACGGCAAGGTCGGCGACAAGCAGAGTGTGCCCGCGTGGATTCCGCGCAAGGTCAGCATGAAACTCAAGCAGCGCTTCGTCCGCAAGTTCCGCGGCGACATGGAGTTCTACGGGCTGCCCAAGCCCGATCACCGGCCGTTCGAGGCGCACCCGTCGGCCAGCGAGGAATTCCTGCACCGCGCGGGCTGCGGCGATATCGCGTTCAAGCCTGCCATCACGGCGCTGGAGGGCCCGCGCGTGCGCTTCGCCGACGGCAGCACCGAGGAGGTGGACGTGATCGTCTGTGCCACCGGCTATCACATCAGCTTCCCGTTTTTCTCGGATCCGAACCTGGTGCCGGACGAACAGAACCGCATCCCGCTGTTCAAGCAGATGATGAAGCCCGGCGTGGACAACCTGTTCTTCATGGGCTTGGCGCAGCCGCTGCCGACGCTGGTAAATTTCGCTGAGCAGCAGAGCAAGTTGGTCGCCGCCTATCTGATCGGCAGGTACCTGCCGCCGTCGGAGCCGGAGATGCACGAGGCGATCCGGGTAGCCGAGCAGCGTCGGCGTGGGCGCTACTACCACTCACCGCGGCACACCATCCAGATCGAGTTCGAGCCGTACGTGCGCGACTTGAACAAGGAGATGGCGCGCGGTGCGAAGCGCGCCGCCGCGAACGGCTACGCGCTACCGGTGCCCGCCAGGGTGCTCGAGAACGCGTGAGACGATGACGACTTCGGGCTGCTGCACCGACCAATTCGCCGGTGTGCGAGAAGAATTGGCGAACCAACTGGCCTCGGGCGAGGAACTCGGCGCGGCCATCTGCGTGACCGTCGACGGCGAACCCGTCGTCGACCTCTGGGGCGGCTACCGCGATATCGAGCGCACCGTGCCGTGGACCGAGGACACCCTGGTCAACGTCTTCTCGATCAGCAAGACGATGACGGCGCTCGCCGCACTGCTGCTTGTCGATCGCGGCGAGCTGGACGTGCGGCAGCGGGTCGGCCACTACTGGCCGGAGTTCGCGGCAAACGGCAAGGGCGACATCGAGATTCGGCACATTCTCGGCCATACCTCCGGCGTCTCCGGCTGGGAGCGACCGATCGAGCTGGCCGATATCTACGACACCGAAGCGGCCAGCGCCCGCCTCGCGGCGCAACCGCCATGGTGGGAGCCGGGCACCGCCTCGGGCTATCACGCGCTGAACTACGGGCATCTGGTCGGCGAGGTGATCCGCCGCATCACCGGCCGTGGCCTAGGGCAGTTCTTCGCCGAGGAGCTCGCCGGTCCGCTGAGCGCGGACTTCCACATCGGCACCGGCGCCGAGCATCATCACCGGATCGCGCCGCTGGTCCCGCCGCCGATGCTGGAATTCGACATGGCCTCGCTCGATCAGACGAGCATTCTGGTCAAGACCCTCACCAGTCCCCTGCTCGACCTTCAGGAGGCGAATAGCGCCGCGTGGCGGCAGGCCGAGATCGGCGCGGTGAACGGCCACGGCAATGCCCGCTCGGTGGCGCGGGTCCAGGCGCTCGTCTCCAACGGCGGCGTGTTGGATGGCCGAAGGATGTTGTCGGAGAAGACGATCAGCCTGATCTTCGAGCAGCAGTCGGACGGCGCCGATTTGGCGCTGCTGGTGCCGCTGCGCTTCGGCATAGGCTACGGGCTCCCCCAGCCGCAGACCGCACCGCAGGTCCCCGACGGCCGGGTCTGCTGGTGGGCGGGGCTCGGCGGCGCGATCGTCGTCAACGATCTCGATCGTCGAATCACCTTCGCCTACACCATGAACAAAATGGCACCCGGGCTGATCGGGTCCGCGCGCGCCGACGCCTACCTACGCTCGGTCTTCACCGCCGTCGGGGTCCGCGCATGATGCGGGCGCTGCAACTGACCGAGCCCGGCGTGCTGGAGCTGCGCAAGGTGCCGATCCCCGAGATCGGTCCCACCGATCTACTGCTCCGGGTCGGCGCGGCCGGGATCTGCCATTCCGATCTGCATGTGCTGCACATTCCGTTCCGCATGCGCGACGAGCCGCTGACCCTCGGTCACGAGGTCGCGGGCACCATCGAGGCGGTCGGCGCCGAGGTCGACGGCCGCGCCGCCGGTGATCGCGGCATCGTCTACCTGTGCTGGTCGTGCGGTGTGTGCCGGGAATGCGTGCGCGGCAACGAGAATGTCTGCCTGGCCGCGGGCCGCACCGCGATGCCGCCGTGTCCTGGGCTCGGCCCGGACGGCGGCATGGCCGAGTACATCCGCATTCCGGCAAGCTCTTTCGTGCCGATCGGTGACCTCGACTTCGCGCAGGCGGCTCCGCTCGCGGACGCGGCGCTGTCCAGCTATCACGCGATTCGCGGTGCCCGCGAACACCTTCGGCCCGACTCGGTCGCGGTGGTGATCGGCATCGGCGGGCTCGGCCATGTCGCGGTGCAGATTCTCGCCGCGACCAGCGCGACCCGGGTGATCGCCATAGACATCGGCACCGACAAGCTCGAATTGGCGGCCCGCTGCGGCGCGGCCGAGGGTCTGCTCGCCGGCGCCGACACCGCGCGGGAGATTCTCGACCGTACCGGCGGTCGCGGGGCCGACGCGGTCTTCGACTTCGTCGGCGTCGACCAGACGGCGACGCTCGCCGTGGAATCGGTGGCGCCCAACGGCGCCTACCGGATGATCGGCCTCGGCGGTGGTGCACCGGAGATCACGGCCGGTCCGGCGGGTGGGCCTGGTTGGCCGTGGGGAGCCTCCATTCGAAAGTCGTACGGCGGCACCAAATCCGACTTGATCGAGTCCGTCGCCCTGGCCCGCTCGGGCAAGCTCAGGGTCGAGGTCGAGCGCTACGACCTCGCGGCAGGCCGCGACGCGCTCGACCGGCTGGAGCGTGGTCTGGTCACCGGCCGCGCGGTATTGATTCCATAGACAAAGAGAGTGGCGGTAGATGACAAAGCCTTTCGATGCACAGGCGTTCGCCGCCGCGGCGGTGGCCCGGCTGACCGGGTCCGGTGGGCGATTCGAGATGACGGTCGAGGACGTGCTCGGCGCGCGGCTGCCGGTGCTGCGGCATCGAGGGACATCGCTCGGTGACGTCCTCGCCGCGTCCACCACCTGGGGTGCACGCGATTATCTCGTCACCGAGAACCGCCGGATGTCGTTCACCGAGCACGCGGCCGCGGTCGGCGCGCTGGCCAGGGCGCTGCGCGACCGATTCGGCATCGAAAAGGGGGACCGGGTAGGCATTTTGGCCGCGAACACCGCGGAATGGGTGATGACGTTCTGGGCGGCGCAATGCCTCGGCGCGATCGCGGTGGGCTACAACGCCTGGTGGACACCGCGCGAAATCGCCTACGGCGTCGAGCACACCAAGCCCAGCGTGCTGGTCGTCGACGCGAAACGCGCGGCGCTGGTGGCGGAGCTGGATATTCGCGTGCCCGTGCTCACCATGGACAACGATCTGCCCGCGCTGATCGCCGAATTCGCCAGCGGCGCACTGCCGCGCACCGAAACCGACGAAGACGACCCGGCAGTCATCTTGTACACGAGCGGCACCAGCGGACGGCCGAAGGGCGCGGTGCATTCACACCGAAACATGCTGGCGGTCATCGGATATCACCAGTTCAACGACGCCTTGGCCGCCGAGTTCGCTGGCGCGAGCGAACCGCCGAGTGGCCGGCGGTTTCTACTCACCTCGCCGCTGTTCCACATCGCCAGCCTGCACAACCTGGTGGTCCCTCGGCTGGTGACCGGCGATACCTCGGTGCTCTACCAGGGCTCCTACGACGCGGATCGGGTGCTGCGACTGATCGAACGCGAACGCATCACCAACTGGGGCGCCATGCCGACCATGGCCACCCGGCTGCTGGAGCGGGATCTGTCCCGGTACGACTTGTCCTCGCTGGCCTCGTTCTCGCTGAATTCGGCGCCGTCCTCGGCATCGCTGCAACACCAACTGCGCGAACAACTTCCGGTGGCCAAGGCGGCGCTGGTGATCAGCTACGGGCTCACCGAGTGCAGCACCGCGGCCACGCTGGCCAGTCCCGCCGAGCTCGCCGCGTTCCCGGATACCGTGGGCCGCCCCGTCATCGGGGTCACCGTGCAGATCCGCGACAGCGCGGGCAACGCCGTTCCGGACGGCACCGAAGGCGAGATCTGCCTGCGCAGCCAGTACGTGATGCTCGGCTACTGGGACGACGAGGCGGCCACCGCGGCCGCGATCACCGCGGACCGATGGCTGCGTACCGGCGATATCGGCGTACTGACCGACGGCAGGCTCCGATTATCCGGTCGGCGTTCGGATCTCATCCTGCGCGGCGGCGAGAACGTCTATCCCACCGAGATCGAACAGTGCCTGGAGGAGCATCCCGCGGTGCGTGAATGCGCGGTCGTCGGCGTGCCGCACGCAGACCTCGGTCAGCAGGTCGCCGCCTTGGTCGTCGTCGACAATGCCTCGGCGACAACGGAAGAGGAGCTACGCACTTTCGCCGCCGAGCGAATCGCCTACTACAAGGTGCCCGCTCGCTGGCGGCTCACCACCACGGCGCTACCGCGCAACGCCACCGGCAAGGTGGTGCGCACCGGCATCGAGGTGTGACCGCGGGCCCGCCCGCACGGTATCGCCGAAGGCCCAGCTCACCCCTTGACTACATCGTAAAATTGGGACGGATCGGGCGACGTGTGCGCCCGGCCGCTCGCGAGGAGTCAACGTGGACATTTTCGAGCATCAGGGCAGAGCGGTGGCCTTCGACCGCGCCGGTAGCGGCGCGCCGATGGTGTTCCTGCACAACGCGGGCACCCAACGCCATATCTGGGACGACCAGGTGGCGGAGCTTCGGCGCGACCATCAGGTCTTCGCCATCGACCTGCCCGGTTACGGCCAATCCGACCAGCCTGCGGACGGCTATCGCCTCGCCGACTACACGCACATGCTCGGCGCCTTCCTGGACACCCACCGACTCACCGACGTCGTGCTGGTCGGCAACTGCCTCGGCAGCGCCACCTCGCTGAGCTACGCCATCGGCCATCCGGACAGAGTGCGGGCCCTCGTCCTGATCAACCCGCTGACCTGGGACACCGTCAGCTCCGGCCAATCCGCGCCGATGGCCTGGGCGGATGCCAGGCTGCCACTGGGACCGCTGGCCCGCAGGCTCGCGCTGCCCGGCCGCGCCGTCTCACTGATCGTCGCCAACCAGCTCGGAGCCCGCGGCAAGCGCCAGCGGCTGCAGCATTCCCCGCGCCTGCGCGCGCACTGGTCCGATCGCGGCCGCCTGCACGCGCTGCACGAGCTCGTCCAGGACTTCCCCGCCTACGCCGCCCTCGACCGATTCGACCCGCCGCCCGGCTTCCCGCCGATCTGCACGATCTGGGGCAAGCAGAACCGCATCCTCTCGGCCCGCGCCGGTGCCCGCCTCAATCGCACGTTGCACGCCCACACCGCGGTCGAGCTGCCGGACTGCGGCCATCTTCCGATGGTGGAGGACCCGGACAAGGTCACCTCGATCATCACCGACTTCCTGGCGACGACGAGCCGGGCCACGGTCCCGAAGGCCGTCGGCGGTTCCTGACCGCTCACCTCACAGCGGTGCCCGGGTCACACCGAGAAGCTGTCCGAACACACTGCGACACTCACTGCGACCGGCAATTCTGAATCTCTTATCCAGAGACAACAGATCTCGTTTGCACATGGGTAACTCATCGGGGACGAGCTAAGTCCCACACGAACACCACCGCCGGTCGCCAACGCCACTGGCGCCGCATCTGAGTCTGGCCTGAATACGCGGAGAGGCGGATAAGCTACGCCCGTTACTCCCCGCCCACCGGGTTTGATGCGAGACCTTCCGGGAACCCGGTCGAATAGAGCCGTCGAGGAAAGGGATCCGTCATGTTGTTACGCCGACTTGCCCGCCCGCTTTTGGCCACTGTCTTTGTCGTGGAGGGTGTCGATACGTTGCGGCACCCGGAAACGCGCGTCAAGGCGGCGACCGAGCTGGTGCAGCGAGGCCAGCGTCAGTTGCCCGAAGAATACGCCGCGAAGTTGCCGAGCGATCCAGGAACTGTGGTTCGGATCAATGCGGGGGCCCAGGTAGCTGGTGGTGTGCTGTTGGCCCTCGGCAAGGCGCCACGCCTGGCCGCACTGGTCTTGGCCGCGACCGTCATCCCGGCCACGGTCACCGAGCAGGACTTCTGGAACGAACCGGACCCGGCGCAGAAGGCGACCAAGCGCAATGCGTTCCTCAAGGACCTCGGGCTGCTCGGCGGGTTGATGATCGCCGCGGCGGATACCGAGGGCAAGCCGTCGCTCGGCTGGCGCGGCAAGCGTGCCGCCCGTGACGCGGCCGCGACGGTCACCGCCGCGCTGCCGTTCACCGGCTCCTCGGACAGCGCCACCGGCGAGGTGCTGAAGCGCCGTGCACACGAAGTCGCCTCCGCGGCAGGCAGTTTCGGTAGCGCGGCCGCTGCCAAGGGTTCCGAGCTCGCCGAGACCGTGCAGCAGCACAGCCCCGAATGGGCCGCTGCCGCAAAGGAACACGCCGCCCCGCTGGCGGAGACCGCCAAGGAGCGCGGCGCGGAATTCGCCGATGTGGCCAAACACCGCGGCGCCGAATGGGCCGAACTCGCGCGGGAACGCGGACCGAAGTGGGCCGAGTTCGCCCGCGAACGCGGTGCCGAGCTGGCCGAACTCGCCAGGGAACGCGGCGCGGAACTCGCCGATGTAGCCAAACACCGTGGGGCCGAATGGGCCGAACTCGCCAAGGAGCGCGGCGCCGAGTTCGCGGAGGTCGCCAAGGAACGCAGTGCCGAATTGGCGGACACCGCACGGGAGCGTGGTCCCGAGCTCGCCGACACCGCCCGCAAGCGCGGGGGCCGGTTCGCCGATACCGCGCGGCACCGTGTCGAAAAAAAGCTGAACTGAACCGAAAGTCAGGCCGTTTCCTCGTATCCGACAGCGGCGTCGGCCAGTGCGGCGTCCAGCGACCTCACCCGATGGAAGCTGGGCGCCAAGCCGGTCACCTCGAGCGCGCGATCGACACCGCGCGCCGCGGTGATCAATACCAGGCGGCGCCTGCTCTTTTCAGCTTGTGCCTGAGCGTCGACCAGCACCCGGAGCCCAGCGGCACCCAGGAAGGTGACCGGTGACAGGTCGATGACGACCGTGACCGGACCGGCACCGAAGACCCGGCAAAGCTGATCACGGAAGCTCGGCGCGGTCCGCAGATCGATCTCGCCGTCGACCAGCATCATGACGATATTGCGGCGCGGACGGCACACCGAAAAACGTAGGACGTCAGTGACTTCCGGTACCGAGCGGTCCAAAGGTGGGGCAGCGAACCGGTCGTCGTCGTTGCGGGACATATGCCGACTCCTCGGCCTGCCACCACACGGGACAGACCTCTCTACCAAGTGAAGCATGGCAGGTCAGGTCTGTACAGCGGCCTGAGTCGGTCAGCTCGTCGCCTGTTTGCCCATCGCTCCCGCGAACAGCAGGCCGCCGATGACCGCGGCGGGTACGGCCGAGTGCGATGGTGCCGAGGATCGCGCCGATCGGGCTGCGGCGGCGCCCGTCACCAGGCAGCCTCAGAGGACGGCCAGGACGACGATGGTCGGGACCGCCGTCGCCGCACCGACGAGCGCACCGCCCGCCATGCAGCCGATGCCAGCACAATCCGGGCGCGCGATCTCACGTGCGTCCGTGACGCACTACTGAGTACGAAAATTGTTGCAGAGAAGCAGTATTGGCGAATCAGCCGAGACTGGCCGGGTCGCCGTGCGGAGCGGTACTCGCTACCGCGAAAGGACGCTAGCCCCAGTCGGGCGCACCGTGCAACCACTACTCGCCGAGTGTCAGCTAGCTCACAGCGACCGCCCTGAATCTCCGGGAACTACAGGGCGTAGTGGGCCGACTAAGTGGTTATGCAGCGAACAGCCATGCGGATCAGCCCGCAGGGAGATTTCGGTGTGGCGGTCGAGGACTTCGATCCCACATCGCGCGATGACATCCGTGCGGTCAAGCGCGCCGTGTACCGCGAGCGGATCGCGGTGATCAAGGGCATCGAGCTCGATCCGCGCCAATTCGTCGCGCTGGCACGTGGTTTCGGCGAGCCGATCCGGTACTACGAGCCGATCTACCACCACCCGGACGTGCCGGAAGTGTTCGTGTCGTCCAACGTCGACACCGGTAAGCAGCGGGTCGGGGTGCCCAAGACCGGGAAGTTCTGGCATTCGGACTACCAGTTCATGGCGCGCCCGTTCGACCTGACCTTCACCCACACCCAGGTGGTGCCGACACACAGTCGCGGCACGTATTTCATCGACCTCGCCGCCGCCTACCAGCAGCTCAGCCCCGAGTTGCGGCGATCCGTGGCCGACACGGTGGCGACGCACAGCGTCCGCCGCTACTTCAAGATCCGCCCGAGCGACGTCTACCGGCCGATCTCGGAGGTGCTCGCCGAGATCGACCGCAAGACGCCGCCGGTGCAACTGCCGACGGTGCACCTCCACCCGCACACCGGCCAGCCCGTTGTGTACGTCAGCGAGGGGCTCACCGAATCCATCACCGCGGCCGACGGCACCGACCGACCGGATCTCCTGCACGAATTGCTCTCCGCCACAGGGCAGCTCGACGACACCTTCGAGCATCCGGCGATCCGTTTGCAGACCTTCGAGCGGGGCGATCTGCTCATCTGGGACAACCGCAGCCTGGTGCACCGGGCGCTGCACAACACCACCTGTGAACCCGCGGTCTCGCACCGGGTCACCGTGTACGACGACGAGGGCATCCCGGCATGACTGGCGAGGTGTTCCCGAACGATCCGGTGCTGCTGTCGGAGGTGCTGCGCTGTTACCAGCCGCACTGCCGCTATTTGCGCGAGCTCACGGTCCAGGCGCGGGGCGAACAGGCCAGTGCCACAGGAACGTTCGAGATTCCCGAGTCCTGTTACATCGACGCGACCGGTCACCTCAATTCGGTCGAGGTGAACATCTGCTACAACCAGATGCTGTATCAGACCATCGCGGTGCTGGTACGGCACCGCGTCGGCGCGCTGTTCGGCGACTGGACGATGGCGGAGTACTGGCGGCGCCAGCTACCCGACATCCTGATCACCCGGCTCGACAGCGAATATCGACGGCCGATCGATCCACGACGGTTCTACGGCGAGTTCGCCCTCGGCGGTAGCCAGGAGCGCACGAGCTCGGTCGACGGTGCGCCGTTCACCTCGCTGGACACGTCGTTTCGGTGCTGGGACGACAACGGCGGGCACTGCTCGGGCACCGTTCGCTTGGCCATCGTTGGCGCGGCACGTCCGCTGGGAGCGGTGCGTTGAGAACGCGCACCGTGACGTCGATGCTGGCCGAGCACGCGCGGAATCGTCCGGACACCCTCGCCATCGCGTGCGCCGGGGCGGGACTCGACTACGCGGGACTGCGTGCCGACAGCATCCGGCTGGCGCGTGCGCTGCGTGCTGCCGGGATCGACAACGGCGCCCGAGTGGCCTACCTGGGCAAGGAGTCCGTCTACTACTACGGCGTGTTCTTCGCCTGCGCGCGGCTCGGCGCGGTGCTGGTGCCCATCAATTTCCGGCTCACCGCGCCGGAGGTCGAGCACATCATTCGCGATTCGGGTAGCGCGCTCGTGCTGGTCGATGCCGATACCGCCGACATCGCCCGGTCGGCCGCACCGCAAGTGCGGTCGGTCCGGATGGACGGCGACGAGTTCACCGCATGGCTGGCCGGTGTCGCCGACCCCGATCCCGACGAGCGGTCCTCGGGGCGCGATGACGCCCTGATCCAGCTGTACACCAGCGGAACCACCGGGCTGCCCAAAGGTGTTGTGCTGGCGCAGCGCAGCTTCTTCGCCATCGCGGACGCACTCGACGAGGCCGGGCTGGACTGGCTCGAGTTCCGCGACGGCGACCGCAATCTGATCGGCATCCCCGGCTTTCACGTCGGTGGCATCTGGTGGGCCATGCAGGGTTTCGCGGCGGGGATCACCAATGTGGCGATGCCGCGGTTCGACAGCACCTCTGCGGTCGCCCTCATCGAAGAGGCTCGGATCACCACCATGTGTGTCGTTCCGTCGATGCTGCGGCTGATCCTCGGTGAACCGCGCGTGACGCCGGAATCGGTCGGCTCGGTGCGCAAGGTCGTCTATGGCGGATCGCCCATTTCGGCGACGCTGCTGCGAGAAGCGCTGGAGCTCTTCGGTGCCGAGTTCGCACAGATCTACGGTCTGACCGAAACCGGGAACACCGCGATCTGCCTGCCGCCCACCGAACACGTGCCCGGCAATCATCGGCTGGCCGCGGCGGGCCGCCCGTATCCCGGTGTGTCCGTGCGGATCATCGATGCGGCAGGCACGCCGCGACGACCCGGTGAGGTCGGCGAGATCTGCCTGCACTCGCCCGCCGCCATGCTCGGCTACTGGAATCTGCCGGACGCGACAGCGGAAACGCTCATCGACGGCTGGATCCACACCGGGGACGCCGGATACGTCGATGCCGACGGCTACCTGTACATCCGAGACCGGTTGAAAGACATGATCATTGTCGGCGGCGAGAACATCTATCCCGCCGAGATCGAGAACGCCCTCGCCCGGCATCCGGCCGTGGCGGACTCGGCGGTGATCGGCGTGCCGGACGACGCGCTCGGCGAATCGGTGCACGCGTTCGTCGCGTGCCGGCCGGGCGAGCAGGTCCGGGTGCGCGAGCTGATGACGTTCTGCCGAGAGCACCTGGCGTGGTTCAAGATTCCGGTGCGATTCGAGTTCGTCGAACGCATCCCGCGCAATCCCAGCGGCAAGATCCTGCGCTGGCAGCTGCGCGACCGGTTCTGGGCCGACCGGGAGAGACAGGTCAACTGAGCGCGATGGAACAACTCACCTACGACACCGTGCGGGCGGATATCGCCGATGTGCTCTATCTGGAGCCGCACGAATTGACCGACACCGACGACCTGTTCGCCGCCGGACTGGATTCGGTGCGGTTGATCGGCTTGATCGAACGCTGGAAGTCGCGCGGCGCCGCACCGGCTTTCGTCGACCTGGCCGAGAATCCGACGCTGGCCGCATGGTGGCCGTTGCTCGCGCCGCGGCCCGCGCCGTGAGCGAGCGTCAGCGAGGCGCGGTCGTGAGTTCGGGGCGGCCGCTGACCTCCGCGCAGTTGGGCGTCTGGCTCGGTCAGCAGCTCGACCCGACCTCTGCGGTGTTCAATATCGCGGAGTACGTGGACATTTCCGGATCGGTTGTGGTGGACGCACTGGTGGCCGCCATTCACGCGGCCATCGATGAGGCTGCGGCGCTGCACGTTCGGTTCATCGATGATGGTCCACGGCAGATTGCGGAGTCGCCCATCTGGGCGGTCCGGGTGGTGGATGTTTCGGGAGAACCGGATCCGTTGCGTGCCGCGCTGGATCTGATGGATCGAGACGTTTCCCGGCCCGTCGACCTGACCAGCGACATCCTGTTCGCGCACATCGTGTTCCGGCTCGATACGCGGCGGACACTCTGGTACCACCGGGTGCATCACATCCTGCTCGATGGCTATGGGATGGCGCTGATCGCGCGACGTGTCGCCGAGCTGTACACGGCGAGGGTGACCGGAACCGCGCAGCCGCCTTATGCATTCGGGTCGTGGTACGCCGTGGTCGACGCGGATGTCGCGTACGCCGATTCCGCGGATCTCGAACGCGACCGCGCGTTCTGGCTCGACTACCTCCGCGATCGGCCTGCCCCGGTGACCCTGTCCGACGCGGCACCACGCTCGACATCAGTCGCCGGGCAGGCACTTCGGGAGTACACCGCACTGGATCCCGAGACCGTCGCGCTGCTGCGGAACGTCGCGGAGACCTCCCGCGCCAACTGGACCGACGTGCTCACCGCCGCGATTGCCGGGTACGTGCACCGAATGACCGGCGCCCGCGAGGTGTGTCTCGCGCTTCCGGTCATGCTGCGGACCGGCACACCGGCGCTGCGCGTTCCGTGCATGACGCTCAACGGAGTCGCCCTGTGGACCGACTTCGCGGACGATCCGACGCTGACCGAGCTGACCGGCCGGGTGGCGCGGCATCTGGTCCGCGGCCGGCGCCATCAGCGCTACCGCAGCGAACAGGTCCGCCGTGACCTCGGCCTGGTCGGCAGCGATCGCAGCATGTACGGCCCGTCGGTCAACATCATGCTGTTCGACTACGACCTGCGCTTCGGCTACTGCGCCAGTGTGGTGCGCAATGTCACCGCGGGGATGATCGACGACCTGGTCTTCAATCTGTACGACCGGATCGACGGCACCGGTCCCACGCTGTATCTCGACGGGCATCCGAGCTCGTACACGTCGACCGAGTTGGCCACCCACCTGAGGCGATTCACCACGTTCCTCCGCCGCGTTCTGGACGCACCGGATCAACCGCTCGATGCCGCCGATCTCTTCTTACCTGGCGAACGAGAGTGGTTGCGCACCAACGGTCGCGGCGCGGAACGCCCATGGCCGGACAGCACGGTGCACGATCTGCTGGCCGCCCAGGTGGCCCGCACGACGACGGCTACCGCACTCGTCGCCACGAATGCGGACGGGACGAAACACGCTCTCACCTATGCCGAACTCGCGCTGCGGGCACGGATAGTGAGTGCCGCGCTGATGTCAGCGGGTACTCGCCACGGTGACGCCGTGGCGGTATTGCTTCCTCGCACCAGCGACGCCATTGCCGCACTCTTCGCCGTACTCATCTGCGGTGCAACCTATGTGCCTCTCGATCCCGGGCAGCCTCCGCCCCGATTGGCGCTACTTCTAGAGGACCTCGCCGACAGGGCACCACTAGCCGCGATTATCACCACGACCGGGCTGGCCGGGCTGATTCCCTCCATATTGCGTGACCGCACCATCAAGCTCGATGAAACCCCAAGTACCGCAACACCATCAACCGAGCACGCGCGTCCGCCGGTCCGGCTGCACCCCGAGCATCCGGCCTGGATCATCCACACTTCAGGAACCACAGGAACACCTAAGGCCGTGGTGATTTCGCACCAGTCGGTGGTGAACCTGTACCACCACCATCGTGAACATCTGATCGAGCCCGCGGTCGCGGCGCAGGGCGGGCGGCGGATGCGGGCCGCGCTCACCGCGTCGATGACCTTCGATACCGCGTGGGAGGGTCTGCTCTGGTTACTCGCCGGGCATGAGCTGCATTTCATCGATGACGATCTGCGACGCGATCCGGATCGTCTGGTGCGCTACATCCAGGACCAGCGCATCGACTTTCTCGATGTGACACCGACTTTCGCACGGGAGCTGCTGACCGCCGGGTTGTTCGCCGGAGCGCACCGTCCGACGGTGATCGCGCTCGGCGGTGAGGCCGCCGATCCGGCGTTGTGGACCACGCTGCGCACTGCGCCGGGGGTCTCGGTCTACAACCTGTACGGCCCAACGGAATGCACTGTCGACGCCACCTGGACCGGCATCGCCGCCCATACCGCGCCATCTATCGGGGTTCCGGTCGCCAATGGCCGCTGCCATGTGCTGGATCGCGCCCTGCGTCCGGTGCCGCCGGGAGTCGTCGGCGAACTGTATGTCGGCGGAACACCGGTCGGTCAGCGATATCTCGGCCAGCCGGCGGCGACCGCGGCGCGATTCGTTGCCGACCCGTTCGACGCGAACGGCAGCCGCCTCTACCGCACCGGCGATCTGGTGCGGTGGCACAAGGACGGTCACCTCGAGTATCTGGGCCGCGGCGACAGCCAGATGTCGTTGCGCGGCTATCGGATCGAGGTCGGCGAGGTCGAGGCCGCACTTGTCGCCCATCCACAGGTCGACGCGGCCGCGGTGCGTGTCGACGCGGAGGTCCTGGTCGCCTATGTGGTGCCCGCCCCCGGCTCGGGTGCACCGGCGGCGCAGTCCGTACGCGTGCACATGGCCGAACGGCTGCCCGACTACATGGTGCCGTCGGTGTACGTCGCGCTGGATCGGCTGCCGCACACCGCGAACGGGAAACTGGATCGAGCGGCGCTGCCCGCGCCGCCGGATGGCGAGTTCACCGAGCGGCCAGCGCGTACCCCCACCGAGCACGCGCTGGCCCGGCTGTTCGCCGAGGCGCTCGAGGTCGAGTCGGTCGGCATCGACGACGACTTCTTCGCGCGCGGTGGGCATTCGCTACGCGCGGCGCGGGTGCTGAACGGGGTCAGGGCGGCCTTCGGGGTGCGGTGGGATCTGCGCGCCATGTTCGACACACCTACCGTCGCCGGACTCGCGGAGCGCCTCGAATCCGGCCGTGATAGTGACGAGTTGTCTTGGACACCGGTGGATCTCGATGCGGATGTGCAGCTCGGCGGCACCATGTGCGCGACGGCCGAGCCACCGGCGAAGGCGCGCGCGGTGTTACTCACCGGTGCCACTGGATTCCTCGGAGCGTTCCTGCTGGCGGCTCTGCTCGAACGCACCGACCTGCACGTGTACTGCCTGGTTCGCGCGAACGATGATCCTGCCGCGCTCCATCGCATCCAATCCGCTTTCGCCCGTTATCGTCTCGACAGCACACCGACAGCTGGCCTCGCGCGCCGGATCACCGCCATCGCGGGCGATCTCGCACTCCCCCAGTTCGGCCTCTCGCACACGCGCTACCAGGAGCTGGCCAACACCGTCGATGCGATCGTGCACAACGGCGCCAGAGTGCATCATTTCGAGCCGTACTCCCGGCTGCGCCCGGCGAATGTCGAAGGCACCGAACGCATTCTGCGCCTCGCGGCCACCGGCACGCCCAAGCCGGTCCACTTCGTCTCCTCCGTCGACACCGCGTTCGCCGTTGACGGCAATCCGCCGATCCTCACCGAAGACCGACGCGTGGCCGCGACTTCGTTGCCGCACAACGGATACGTCGCGAGCAAGTGGGTGGCGGAGGGTCTGGTGTACGCCGCCGCACACCGCGGCGTGCCGGTCACCGTCTACCGGCCCGGTCGCATCGGCGGTCACTCGCGGACCGGAGCGTCCGGCCCGGAAGACGCGTTCTGGAGCCTGATCCGCGCGATGGTCGTGCTCGAGGCCGTCCCGGCGGAGATCTACGACGCGGGCAGCATCGACATGGTGCCGGTGGATTGGGTCGCCGCCACCATCGCACACCTGGTCGCGCGCCGGCCGACGGCCATGACCTTGCACCTGACCAGCGAGCATCCGCTGCCGTTCGCCACCATCGTCGACGCGCTGCGTGATCGCGGTTACCCGGTCTCGGCCGTCCCGTCCTCGATCTGGCGCGCCCGGTTGACCGCCATGGCGGATCGTGCGTCCGCACAGGGCGACCACTCGTTGACGATTGCCCGCGCGCACACCGCACACCTGGCTCCCCCGGGCGACGCGGTCACCTACGGACGCGGCAACCTGCACGCGGCACTCACCGATTCGGCTCTCCCACAACCGGATTCCGCCACCGCGCTTACCGCCGGGATCGACTACCTGATCGAGACCCGATTCCTCCCCGCGCCACCGGCCGTCCCGGCTCTGGCGCAACTATCGAAGAGGCACCCATGCTGATCAAGCGCGCGCTGCTACTGACACTCGCGGCAAGCACCCTCGCCGTCACCGGCTGCAGCACCTCGGTGACCGAAACCCCCGACGCCAAACCGTCGGCGGCTACCGAGGGTGTCACCAAATATCCGGTGTCCCTGGAGAATTGCGGCAAAACCTACACGTTCACCGAAGCACCGAAACGCGTGGTCGTGATGAACGGCGGTTCGGTCGGCGAGGTGTCCTCGCTCATCGCGCTCGGTGTCGCCGACCGGGTGGTGGCCAACGCGCAGTCCTACGGCGCCTCCGACGTACCGGACCGCGCCGCCGCGATCGAGGCCATTCCGACCGGCAAGTTCACGCCGAACAGTCTGCAGGACATTCCCCGCGAGGCGATGCTCGGCCAGCACCCCGACCTGGTGATCTCCACCGGCGGCGGCGGTTTCGCCGCCGACCAGGGCTTCGCGACCCGCGAGGAGCTGGCCGCCGCGGGCGCCAATACCTATGTGCCCCGCGCGAATTGCGGCGTGACCGGTGCCGTCACCGGCACACCGACGATCGAGGACAGCTACGCCCTGCTGCGCGATCTCGGCACCATCTTCGACGTGCCAGGCCGAGCCGAACGCCTCGTCGCCGACTCGCAACGCGCGATCGCCGACACCGCGGGTCGGGTGGCCGGGCAACCGAAGAAGAACGTGCTGCTCGTGTTCCCCGGCATGGGCATGGGCGACTCCTCGGATTTCTCCGCGATCGCGGCGGGCGGCATCTGGAACGACGTGATCGACAAGGCGGGCGCGGTGAACCCGTTCAACCGTGCCGACGGCACCACCTTCGTCACGATCAGCAAGGAGCAGCTCGCGGTGACGCCGATCGACGGACTCGTGGTGGTCAACTACCGCAGCCCCGACATCGACGCGGTCGCTGAGCGAATCCTCGCGCAGTTCCCCCAGTGGACCGCGACGAAAACCAATAACTACGCGGTGCTTGCGGATTCGATCTATCTCGGCCCGAGCAATGACGTCGCGGTGCGGCACATCGCGAAACTGGTGCACCCCGAGCAGTTCCGATGACCGGCAGGAGCGCGACCACCACCCGGCCACCACTGGCGGCGGCGCCGCTGCCGATCGTGCTCGCCGCGTCGGCGGCGGTACTGCTCGCCGTGATGCTGCTGTCGATCGCGGCGGGCTCGGTCACCGTGTCCGCCGCCGACACCGGCCGGGTGATTCTTGCCCATTTGTCCGGGAAGACACCGGATGTCGGCTTCACCGTCGACCAGATCGTCTGGAACTACCGGCTGCCCCGGGTGATCCTGGCCGCGCTGTGCGGCTGCGGTCTCGCGGTGGCCGGCGTAATTCTGCAAGCGCTGGTGAACAATCCGCTTGCCGACCCGTATGTGCTCGGGCTGTCCTCCGGCGCTTCGCTCGGCGCGGTGACCGTGATCGTCACCGCGGGTGGCGTACTCGGCGGCGTCGGGGTGACCGCCGCGGCCTTCTGCGGCGCGATCGCGACCATCGCGGTGGTGTTCCTGCTCGGGCAGCAACGCGGCACCCTGGTGCCGACTCGGTTGGTGCTGGCCGGCGTCGCGGTGGGCTATCTACTGCTCGCCGCAACGAACTATCTGCAGTTGCGCGCGACCCCGAATGAGCTACGGGCGGTGATGTTCTGGACGATGGGCAGCGTCGCCGGGGCGAGTTGGGATCGGCTCGGCACCGTCACCGTGGTGGTGCTGGCGACCGTCGCCGTGGTGCTCGCCTTCGGTCGTCGCCTCAATGTGCTCGGCACCGGCGATGAACAGGCCACCGCGCTCGGCGTCGACGTGCGCACGCTGCGGATCGTGCTGCTGGTGCTTGCCTCGCTGCTGACCGGCGTGCTGATCGCGGTGGCAGGCGGCATCGGCTTCGTCGGCTTGATGATTCCGCACCTGGTCCGCCTCGCCTTCGGCCTGGATCATCGGCGGGTGCTGCCGCTGTCCGCGCTGATCGGTGCCGCGTATCTGGTTGCGGTAGACCTGCTTTCGCGCACCATCGACGCCCCGAACGAATTGCCCCTCGGCATCTTCACCGCCGCCTTCGGCGCCCCGTTCTTCCTTTGGCTGCTGCGCCGAAACGGTGGGCTCACATGACGTCCTCGGCCGAATTGTCCGTTGCGGGAGTAAGTGTCACGTTCGGCGACGTTCCGGTCCTCGAGAAGGTGACCCTGCACGCACCGCCGGGCTCGGTCGTCGGCATCGTCGGCCCCAACGGCAGCGGCAAGACCACCCTGCTGCGCACCATCTATCGGTCGCTCCAACCCACCACCGGCATTGTCGCGATCGATGGTGCCGACATCTCCGGGATGTCGATCCGCGCTGCGGCACGCACGACCGCCACCGTTCTCCAGAATGGTTCCGGCTCACCAGAACTCACCGTCGCCGAGGTGGTCGGGCTCGGCCGCAATCCGCACCACGGCCTGTTCAGCCGGGACTCCGCGGCCGACCATCAGGCCGTCGACGACGCCATGGCGCGGACCGGCAGCACCGCCTACGCCGACCGCACCATCGGCTCGCTGTCCGGCGGTGAACGCCAGCGCGTGCTGCTCGCCAGGGCACTTGCCCAACAGCCGCGCCTGCTCGTGCTCGACGAACTGACCAATCATCTCGACGTCCGAGCCCGGTTCGAGCTACTCGAGCTGATACGCACGACCGGCATCACCACCCTCGCGGTGCTGCACGAGCTCGACCTCGCCGTGCGTTGCTGCGACCGGCTGGTCGTCCTCGACCACGGCAGCGTCGTCGCAGCGGGCGAGGTGCTCGAGGTGATGACGCCCGAACTACTCCGAAAAGTGTTCGGCGTGCATGCCACCGCAACCCGCCACGACGACGGCATCATCCGGTTGCATTACGCTGCAAAGCCTTTGGCGGACTCCTGACTTCACGCGCGCAGGCCGCCGTCGACGCGAATCACGGTGCCGGTCACATAGGAGGAGCGGTCACTGAGCAGCCACGCGGCGGCCTGGGCGATTTCGTCCGGGTCGGCCACCCGGCCCAGCGGGGTAAGCGCGTTGAGTCGCTCGATGACGCCCGGCGAGTCCGCTTCCCAGTCCTGGATCATCTCGGTCAGCGTGCTGCCCGGCGCGATCGCGTTCACCCGGATACCCTCCGGGCCGTACGTGACAGCGGCCGATTCGGTGAGGCTGTTGAGCGCCCGCTTCATCGCTCCGTAGGCGGGCAGTTCCGCGTTGCCCATCAGGCTGCCGACGCTGGAGGTGTTGACGATGGCGCCGGTGCCCGCGGTCGCCCGGATGGCCGCGACCTCAGCGACCATGGCCAGCCACGGGCCCTTGAGGTTCACGGCGTAGACGTAGTCGAAGTCGGCCTCCCGCACCTGATCCATCGGACCGGACGGCACCAATGCCGCACCGTTGTTGAAGGCGACATCGAGCTGTCCGTACCGCTCGACCGTGTGGTCGACGGCAGCGCGCACGCTATCCGGATCGGCCAGGTCGCACACCACATAGTCCGCCGTCCCGCCCGCCGCCCTGACCTCCTCGGTCACCGCCTTCAGCTGCGCCTCCGTCCGTGCCGCGAGCATTACCCGAGCTCCCTCCTTGGCGAACAGTCGGGCCGCGGCGGCGCCGATACCGCGTCCCGCACCGGTGATGAAGGCGACCTTGTCCGCCAGGAGGCCCGCCTGCGTAGTCAGTGTGTTTTCCATGGTTGCGAGCCTCGGCTCGAATGCCGAGCCGAGCCAGGTACCGGCTGTACCTGGCTCGGTTCCGCGACCGCCGAGCAGACTGAAGGTGTGGACAGACGAGAACTGGCGGACTTCCTGCGCAGCAGGCGCGAGCGGATCACCCCGGCCGACGTCGGGCTGCCGGCGGGACCACGCCGCCGCACCCCGGGGTTGCGCCGCGAGGAGGTGGCACAGCTGGCTTTCATCTCGACCGAGTACTACACGCGGCTGGAGCAGGCCCGCGGTCCGCGTCCGTCGCGCGAAGTACTGAGCGGTTTGACTCGCGCACTGCGCCTTTCGGACGCCGAACGGGGCCATTTGCACCACCTCGCCGGGGCGCCACCCGGCCCACCCGCCGGGCCGTCCCGCGAGGTACGGCAGAGCATCCTCGACCTGCTGCATCGGCTGCCGCAGGCCGCCGCGATCGTGACGTCGGCTACCTGGGAGGTGATCGCCTGGAACGAGCTGGCGACCGCGTTGATGGAGGACTTCTCCGCCCTGTCGCGACGCGACCGAAACCTGGTGCGGCGCACCTTCCTCGGCCCGCGCCTGCACGGACGGCGGTTGTACGGAGTGTCGGACGCGGACACGTTCGCCCGAAGCGCGGCCCAGGATCTGCGCGCCACCGCCGCCCGCTACCCCGACGATCCAGAGGTGACCGAGCTGGTGGCCGAGCTCCTCGCCGGAAGCCCGGAGTTCGCGCGCCTGTGGGCCGCCCACGATGTGACTGCCGAGCCCGCCTTGTGCAAGACCTTCGAACATCCGCTGGTCGGTCCGATCGCCGTCAATTGCGATGTCCTCGACATCACCGATCGAGATCAGCGGGTCGTGATCTACACCGCTACCCCGGGCTCACCGACCGAGCAAGCCATGCAATTGCTGTCGGTCATCGGCACCCAACGCATGGACGCCTCCAGCTGAGTCCGTCCACCCGCGGTGGCATCGTGCCGGGCCGGCCAGGCGCGGTGCGGGCTGATTTGCCGGGTCAGAGCTTGGGTTTCGCGGGGCTACTCGCGCACAGTGCCGAGGCGAGCGCGGTACGGACATCCGCGTCCTGCGCGTCGCTTTCGCCCGGGTAGAGGTTGGCCATCACCGTCGCGCCGCGGCCGTCGGTCGTGATCACGCCCATCGTCTGGAAGCCCGGGAAGCCGCCGTCGTGTCCCCAGTACAAGCCACCGCACGGCAGCGGTGTGCTCTGCAGACCCAGCCCGTAGGCATCGTGGTAGGAATTGCCGGTCGGCCGGGTCGACATCATCTCCTGGAGTTCCGCCGGGCGCAGGAGGTCACCGTTCACGAGGGCGGCGAGGAACTCGTTCAGGTCCGCCGCGCTGGAGATCATCCCCCCGGCGGAGCCCGCGACCGACGGATTGACTTCGGACAGGTCGACGAGACCGGAGTTTCCCTGCGCGAGGTAACCCCGCGGGTGATCGCCCGGGATGCTCGTTCCATCCCCGGGAACTGACGTATCGCGCAGGCCGAGCGGCGCGATGACGCGCTGGCCGATCGCCTCCGCGTACGGCAGGCCGGTGAGCTTCTCGATGAGTAGGCCTGCTACCAGATAATCCGTGTTGGAGTACGCGTAGCTGGTTCCCGGTGGGAACGACGGCGGGTGGGCCAGGGCGAGGCGCACCAGCTCCAGTCGATCATGGTGTTCGAGTGGAGCTTTCAGGACCTGCTCCACGGACAGATAGTCCAAGTAGTCGGGCAGTCCGCTGGTGTGCTGGAGCAGCTGACGCACAGTGATGTCGTGTCCGTCATTGCCGTTGCCCCCGACGATGCCGGGCAGGTACTGCTCGACCGGCGCGTCGAGTGCCACCCGTTGCTCCCCCACGAGTTGCAGCACCACGGTGGCCACGAACATCTTGGTCATGCTGCCGATGCGGAACCGGCTGTCGTCGGCGATCGGCGCACGGGTCCTGACATCCGCGACACCGCTCTTCAGTACCGTCCGGCCGCGCGCGTCGCGCACTTCGAGCAGCGCTCCCGGTGCGCCGTCGGCGGTGGTCAATCGCCGCAGAATGTTTTGTACGTCGGTATAGCTGGACGAGTCCGCGGTATTCGTATGGTCGCCGGTCCCGCACGCGCACAGCGTCAGTGCGGCCGTGGCGCACAGAGCGCCGAAAATATAGGTGTGCCTTCGCATTTGGTCCTCCAACCGTTGGCAGAACTCATGCTAGGAAGCTCTGGCCGGATACACCTCACCCCCGAGAGCCACCTGGTACGCGGTCTTGCGATACCCCGGTGCCAGGCAGATCCCAACCGAGGGTGCTGCCTACGGCGCTCAGGTCAGCCGTTGGCGCTGCGGCGCATGCCGAATCGGGTTGCGGCGACCAGATCTTCGCGACCGCGGGCCACCCGGGAACGGACGGTGCCGACTGGGCAACCGCAGACCGTGGCGGCCTCGGCGTAGGACAGGCCGAGCACCTGGGTGAGCACCAGCGCCTCCCGCCGCTCCGGCGCGAGATCGTCCAGCAGCAGATTGAGTTCGACGATCTCGGTGAGCCCGTCGCGGCGCGGCACCTGCCGGTCGGCCGCCGCGACCCAGTCGACGCCGTGCGCGATCTTCGGCCGGGCCACCGCCATCCGCACCTGATCGACCACGACCCGGCGCGCGATGGACAGCAGCCAGGTGCGCGCGCTGGCCCGGCCCTCGAAACGCTTGATGCTGCCGAGTGCCCGCAGGTAGGTCTCCTGGGTCAGGTCGTCGGCCCGGCCGACCTCGGTCAGATGCGCGAGCAGCCGCCACACATCCTTCTGGGTGGCCCGGATGAAACCTTCCAGCGCCCGCCGGTCGCCACGCGCCGCCGCCAGTGCCAGGCGGGTCGTCTCGTCATCCTCGGCGGGCGTCGGCATGGTGTCGACAATAACCGGCCGACCCGCCGTAACCTGCGTCACCACCGCCGCTTCAGTGAGCGCGGCCACCAATCACAACCGCCGGGAACTTCGGTGTCCGGATAGACGACAATCTGGACGTGGAGTGCAAAGTGTGCCGGACGGCGCTGTCGGCCCGGATCGACGGTGAGCGCGAAACCGTGCCCGCCGCCCGGGTGGACGAGCACCTGGAGCAGTGCGCCGAGTGCTGCTCCTGGTACGTCGCCGCGGTGGAGACCTCGAAGCGATTGCGCGGCGCCTCGTCGTACGCGCCGGACCTGACCGACGCGATCTTCGCCGCCGCCGAGTTGGAGCGGCCGCGGCCGACGCCGCTGGCCAGGCTGCGTGCCGCGGTGCCGACCTCGCGGATCGCGTCGGCCCGCGTCCTGCTCGGTGTGCTCGGCGTCGTGCAATGCGCGTTGGCGCTGGCCCAGCTGGCCGGGCTCGACTTCGGCATGAGCCACCACCACGGCGCCGAGATGACCCGCCACCTGCTCAACGAGAGCACCGCGTGGAGCCTGGCGATCGGCGTCGGGTTCCTCTACTGCGCGCTGCGGCCGCATGCCGCCGCCGGTGTGCTGCCGGTGCTCGGTGTGCTGGTCGCCGCGTTGAGCGCATTCGTGGTGTCCGATCTGTACTCCGGGGTGGTGCCGATCTCCCGGGTCCTCTCGCACGGGCTGCTCGTCGTCGCCCTGGCGCTGGTCGTTGTCGTGCATCGGACGCGCCGCCCGGAGACATCGCCGCCGACCAGCGACCGCGTCCCCACCGACTTGGTGCTGCCGCCGGGCGCTCAGCTCGGCAGGCGCACCCGCCACCTCCGCTCGACCCAAGATCCCGCCGCCTGAACGGAATGTCATGACCATCGAGCTCGACTCGATCACTCGCACCGACCCCAACCGCATCTCCCTGGCCGTCACCGGAATGAGCTGCGCGGCCTGCTCCACTCGGGTGGAACGCAAGCTCAACAAGATCGACGGGATCACCGCGTCGGTGAACTATGCCACCGGGATCGCGACGATCGACGCGGTCGGCGATATCACCGCCGAGCAGCTGTGTGCCGAGGTCGACGCCACCGGGTTCGGTGCGTCGCCGATCACCGACCGCAGCGAGCCGATCGGTTCGGCGCCGGAGGACGCGGCGGTCAACGACCTGTTGCGCAGGCTGGTGGTGGCGCTGATGGCGTTCTTCCCGCTGGCCGACCTGTCGGTGATGTTCGCCACCATCCCGAGCACCAGGATCACCGGGTGGCAGCTGATCCTCACCGTGCTGGCGCTGCCGGTGGTGGTCTGGTCGGCGGCGCCGTTCCACCGCAAGGCTTTTGCCAATGCCAGGGTCGGTGCGGCGAGCATGGACACGCTGGTCTCGGTCGGCGTGCTCACCGCGACGCTGTGGTCGCTGGACACCATGTTCTTGCACCCCAATCGTTCCGGGCCCGCGCCCGACGGGGTGTGGGCGGCGATCTGGGCCAGTGATGCGATCTACCTCGAGGTGGCCGCGGGCGTCACCGCGTTCGTGTTGGCGGGGCGGTATTTCGAGGCGAAGGCCAAGCGGTCGGCGGGCAGCGCGTTGCGGGCGCTCGCCGCGCTCGGTGCGCGTGAGGTCACCGTACTGACCCGCGACGATCGCGAAATGCGGGTGCCCATCGGCGAACTCGTGGAGGGGCAGCGCTTCGTGGTGCGACCCGGCGAGACCATCGCCACCGATGGCCTTGTGGTGTCCGGTGATTCGAGTGTCGATGCCAGCGCGATGACCGGTGAATCCATCCCGGTCGACGTGACGGCGGGCATGGCGGTGATCGGCGGCACCACCGCGCTCACCGGGCGGCTGATCGTGGAAGCCGCTGCGGTAGGGGCGGATACGAAGCTGTCCGGGATGATCCGCCTGGTCGAGCAGGCGCAGACCGGCAAGGCGCGGATGCAGCGAATCGCCGATCGGGTGGCCGCGGTGTTCGTTCCGTTCGTCTTCCTGGTGACGGCGGTGACCTTCGTGATCTGGTTGGCCACCGGCTCCGGTGCGGATCGAGCCGCGGCGGCCGCGCTGGCGGTACTGGTCGTGGCGTGCCCCTGTGCGCTGGGTCTGGCGATTCCGACCGCGCTGATGGTGGCCTCCGGACGTGGTGCGCAGCTCGGCATTTTCATCAAGGGCCATCAGGCGTTGGAAGCCACCCGGGACGTGGACACGGTGGTGCTGGACAAGACCGGGACGGTCACCAACGGCGCGATGAGCGTGGTCGCGGTGACCGAGCGCGAGCCGTTCACCGCGGCGCGGGTGCTGCGCCTGGCCGGTGCGGTGGAGGCGGCGTCCGAGCACGCGGTGGCCGCGGCGATCACGCGCCACGCCCGCGAAACGGCCGGCGACCTGCCCTCGGTCGAATCCTTCGAAGCCCTAACAGGTTTGGGTGCGCGCGGCACGGTGGACGGCCGCACGGTGCTGGTCGGCCGGGCCCGGCTGTTCGACGATCAGGGCATCGACATCCCGCAGGACATGAATCGTGCTGTCCGGCAGCAGGAACGGTCCGGACGCACCGTCGTGCTCGTCGCCGTCGATGGCGCGGTCGTCGCGGTGATCGCGGTGGCCGACACCGTCAAGGAGACGGCGGCGGCCGCGATCGCCCGGCTGCACCGGCTCGGGCTGCGGGTGCTGATGTTCACCGGCGACAACGCCTACGCGGCACAGTCGGTGGCCGACGAGATCGGCATCGATGAGGTTGTCGCCGAACTACTTCCGGAGGGCAAGGTCGAACTGATCGCCCGCATGCAGGAGCAGGGGCATCGCGTGGTGATGGTCGGCGACGGCATCAACGACGGCGCCGCGCTGGCCACCGCCGACCTCGGCATGGCGATCGGCGCGGGCACCGACGTCGCGATCGCGGCCGCCGACGTCATCCTGGTCCGCGAGGATCTCGGCGCGGTCGCCGACGCCATCGAGCTGGCACACGCCACCCTGCGCACCATCAAGGGAAACCTGGTGTGGGCGTTCGGCTACAACGTGATCGCCATTCCGGTGGCCGCGCTCGGCTTCCTCAACCCACTGATCGCCGGCGCGGCGATGGCCTTCTCATCCTTCTTCGTGGTCTCGAACAGCCTGCGACTGCGGCGAGTTCGCTTCAACCGCTAACCTTCGGTCGGGGGGTTAGCGGCGGGACTGGGCCAGTTGCTCGAGCATGGCATTGTAGGCGGCCAGGTCGGAGTCGGCGTAGTCGTCGTCCTTGCGGTCGGTGCGTACCGCGGTGCGGCGGTCTTGGGCTACCCATTGGGTGAGTAGGGCGCCGACTACGAGCAGGATCGGGATTTCGCCGGAGACCCAGGCTATTCCGCCGCCGACGCGTTGGTCGGCGAGCAGGTCGATGTTCCATGGGAGTTGCAGGTTGGTGTAGAAGCGGGAGCCGATGACGGTGTTCATCGACATCACCGCGACGCCGAAGAAGGCGTGAAAAGGCATGACCGCGAACAGGACGCCCAGCCTGCCCAGATGCGGCAGTCGGCGCGGGCCCGGGTCGATGCCGATGATGCCCCAGTAGTACAGGTAGCCGACGATCAGGAAGTGCACGTTCATCAGCACGTGCCCCCAGTGATAGCGGATCAGGCTCTCGAACAGCGGCGTGAAATACAGTCCGTAGAGCGAGATCACGAACAACGACAGCGCCGTCGCCGGATGCGCGATCACCGCGGTCGGTCGCGAATGCAGCAGGGCCAGCACCCATTCGCGTACGCCGTGCACCTGGCCGCGCTTGGCCGCAGGCACGGCGCGCAGCAGCAGGGTCACCGGCGCGCCGAGCACCAGCAGCACCGGCACGAACATGTTCAAGGCCATGTGCGTGATCATGTGCATGCTGAACATCGCGAAACCGTAGGTGCCGATGCCCGAGGAGGTCGCGATCAGCAGCGCTACGCAGCCGCCGATCCACGAGGTGGTGCGCCAGCGCGACCAGGTGTCGCCGCGTCGCCACAAGCGCAGCACGCCGAGCGTGTACAGCACGATCGCGGCCAGCGCGGCGGTGCCGAGCACCATGTCGAAGCGCCACAACGTGATCAGCCGCAGCAGGTTCGGCCGATCGAACAGGTCGAACCCGAGGAACACCTCCTGCGCGGTGAACGATCGGTCGGCGAAGGCCGGGGCGGGCTGTACCGCCATGGCCACGGTCGCGGCCAGCGCTATCGCGGAAAGCGCTCCGCCGCAGGCGATCATGAAGGCGGTACGAGCGCCGGGCTCCCGGTGCCGCAGTACCGCGCGCATCGTCAGCCCGAGGTCGGCGGCGACGGCGACCACCACCAGCGCCAGCCGTCCGTACCCGGTGGTCAGCACAGCTGACCACGGCAGCAGGATCAGCCAGAGCACGAGGCCGCTGAGGGTGGCCGCCGCCAGGCACAGCAGCGCGATCACCGCGCCACGCCGGACCGCGGTGCGCGCGTGTGATCCGTTGCGGCGCAGGTGGTCCGCGACGCACCAGAGCAGTCCGGGCAGCACCGACACCGCGAGCTGGAAAATGATCATCGCGCCGGTGCCGTAGTCGTGATTCGGCCCCTCCCCCGCGTTGCCGACCATCGCGGGCGGCAGCACGCCGATGGCGGCCACCAGCAGCAGCACCGCCGCACCGTTCCAGGACAACAACATTCGGGCGCCCAGCGTCACCAGACCGGCCAGCACGGCGACCACGATCCACGCCTTCGGCTTCTCGCTGGCATCGATCAGCGCACCGAGCGCGCCGATCCGGAAGAGCCCGGAGACCGTCAGCCCACCCACATTCGCCGCGGTCGCCGGGATCAGCGCCAGCGCCGACAGCAGCCAGACCAGGCCGGCCCGCTCGGCGAGTCGCAGCCCGGAATAACCGTCGACGTCGAGGCGGCCGCGGCCGGTGACGGCGGTACAGCACACCGCGTAGACCAGCGCGCCGAGCGCGGTCGCACCGGCGAGCGCGGCGACGACGCGCAGCAGCACATAGCCGAGCACGTCCGCGAAACCGGGGTAGGCGGTACCCGCGGCTCGGTAGGGCGCGTCACCCGCTTCCACCACCGAGCCGATGACGAGGGCAAGCAGAACCGCCGCCGCGACCAACCAGACGAGGTGGACTGTCGAGCGCTTCACCTGCACGTTGACGCCCACCATCCCTCGAGAACGAAAGTTTGCACCTGAACCAGGTCTCGCTGACCGGTCGGATGCGGTGCCGGGAAAGTTCCGGTGCCGCCGCGACTGCGACGCAGGTCACATTCTTTTCGATAGTGGAGCCAGGAGTTACACGGTGTTGGCGCTGAGCCCGCCGGAGATCGTCAATGCCTCGCCGTTGAAGTGGCGCCCTTGCTCGGACACCAGCATCAGCACCGCGTCGGCGACCTCGGCGGGCGAGATCAGATCGGCGTTCGGCGGGCCGGCGGCGAACATCGCCATCACGTCCTCTTTGGTGGGATTCTCCATGTCCGGCAGCATCATTCGATACATGTCCGGATTCTGGATCATGTCGGTGTCCACGCCGCCGGGCAGTACCGCGTTGACGGTGATGCCGTATTCGACCACCTCCAGCGACAACGACTTCACCAGCCCGATTACGCCCCATTTCGCGGCCGCGTAGTGCCCGGCGTTGCGCACGCCCATCCTGGCCACGATGGAGGAGGTGGCCACGATGCGGCCCCACCGGCGTTCGATCATGTGCGGCACCACCGCGCGGAAGCTGCGGAAGACACCGTTGAGGTTGATGTCGATCATGTCCTGCCACATCTGCTCGCCCATCTCGGCGATCGAGGAGTTGGTGGCGATGCCCGCGTTGGCGATCAGGATGTCGATGTGACCGAAGTCATCGATCGCGCGCTGGGCGACCGCGTTCATCGCCGTCTGGCTGCGCACATCGGCCTCGAGCGGCACGCAGCGGCGTCCGGTTTCCTCGACCAGCTTGGCCGTCTCGGCCAGATCGGACGCCGAACTCATCGGATACGGCACGCTCGCGACCTGCTCGGCGATATCGCACACCACGATGTCCGCGCCGGCCACCGCAAGCGCCACCGCGTGCGCACGCCCCTGACCTCGGGCGCCGCCGGTGATCACCGCTACCTTGCCGTCGAGATTGCCCATGCCGGCCCCCCCCCCCACCAGATCAGTATTTGTTCGGCCGAATCCATCGTTTCACGCGGGCAGGTCGTGAAGTTGCCGTTTACGTTCGTATTGTCCAGAACTACACACGAAACGTTCCGGGTCGGCGCAGCGACGAAGTGAGTGCGGTGTGCGTCGCAGCATCAGGCAGTACTCGCCGGCGGCACATCGCGCAGGCGCGCGGTCCAGCGCGCCCACAATGGTCCAAGGGGGCCAGATGACCGATTGTGAGTACTTCGCCGTGGATCTCGACCAGCTCGTCCGACCTTCAGGCAGCACACCGACCGACTACGACGCGACCGTGGCCAGCTCGTTCGACAGCCCGCGGCTGCGCCGACTGGTGCACACCGCGGTCGGTCTCTCGCACGACTCCATCGACCTGTTGTCCACCATGAGCGACCGCCTGCGCGCCGTCGAGGGCATGCTCATCGAGGATCCGCTCGACTGCTGAGCCGGATTCAAGCGGTGCGACTGGCCGCGGGCAGTCCCAGTACGGCCGGTATCCGTTGATAGCCACGGAGATTGACGAGACCGCGCCGCTCGGCGGTGCCGGCCAGCCGCAGTTCGGGGAAGCGTTCGTACAGCGCCGACAGCGCGACGGCACCCTCCATCCTGGCCAGGCTGGCGCCGAGGCAGGCGTGCACGCCGCTGCTGAACGACAGATGTTCGCGCGCGTTGACCCTGGTGACATCGAAGGCGCCGGGGTCGGCGAAGACGGCGGGGTCGCGGTTGGCCGAGCCGAGCAGCAGCGCGACCGACTCGCCGCCGCCGATCGGCTGTCCGGCAATCTCGGTGTCGGACAACGCGGTTCGCGAGGTCAGCTGCACCGGGCTGTCGAATCGCAGGATCTCCTCGATCGCGGCGGGCCACCGGTCCGGCTCGGCGCGCAGCAGGTCGAGCTGGTCCGGATGGTCGTGCAGCGCCATCATGCCGTTGCCGAGCAGGTTGACGGTGGTTTCGAAGCCGGCACCGGCCACCAGCGTGGCGATTGCCTTCAGTTCGGGCATGGTCAGGCTGCCGCTCACGGCCAGTTCGCTGAGGATGTTGTCGCCGGGGTCGGCGCGCAGCCGGGCGATATGCCCCGCCACGAATTCCTCGCTCGCCCGTAAGGCGGCGATGGCGGTACGGAACGTGCGCCACGAGATGCCGACGTCGAGCAGCGGTGCGCCCGCGTGGCCCAGCTCGAGCATGTAATCCTGGTCTTGCCTTGGCACACCGAGGATTTCGCAGATGATCGCCACCGGAAGCAGCCTGGCGAAGTCGGTGATCAGGTCGGCCTGTGGACGCGCCGCCAGTCCGGCGAGCAGCTCGTCGGTCACCTCGACGATGCGGTCGTGCAGCCTGCCGACCGCGCGCGGGGTGAATTCCTGCGCGACGAGCTTGCGATACCTGGTGTGTTCCGGCGGGTCGACCATCAGCATCGACGGCGGCTCGACCGGGTTGGCCAGCTTCAGGTCGGTCGCCCGCAGCAGCCGCAGTATCGGCCGGGGTAGGTTCAGCGCGTCCGGCGGGGTGGTGCCGAAGTTTTTGTCACGCAGAATTGTTCGACACACTTCGTAGTCGGCGGTGACCCAGGTGACCGGGGTGCGTACCAGTCGGCCTTGCGCGCGAATGCGGTCGCCGAACTGGTAGGGATTCTGTCCGGCGTGCGAGTTCGTGAGGATCTCCGACAGCGGCTCACCGCGACGGGCACGCCTGCCGAGGTAGATGCTCGGTACACCGTGCAATATCGCCCAACGAATCCAGCTCTTCATATCGGCCCCCGCCTATGGTCGGTAGGTCCTCACGGTACGCACCGGCGTGCCGCGGCGCATCAGTCCCCGGTCGCAGATAGCCCTGATACCCAGGACGTATCACTCCACGAGGGCCGCAGAGCGCTGACCTAGCCGGAGAAGCCCAGTTGGCGGGACTCATTCGCGTCCGCATGGCAAACCTTTGGCAAAGTCGATCTAGGGGTGGCGTGAGACAGCGGTCACATGGTTTGGTTGATGCAGGCCGGTCGCGCCGGCCTCGAGTTGCCCGGCGGTTCGGAAGGTGGCGACGGCTGTGAGTGTGACGCAGACCGAACAACTTCAGGCGGTTCGACCGTATCCGCGTCGGTTGGGGCCCAAGGGTTCCTACCTGTGGAAGATGATCACGACCACCGATCCCAAGGTGCTCGGGATCATGTATCTGGTCACGGCGATGAGCTTCTTCTTCATCGGCGGCCTGATGGCCTTGCTGATGCGCGGTGAACTGGCCAGGCCGGGAATGCAGTTCCTGTCGACGGAACAGTTCAATCAGTTGTTCACCATGCACGGCACGCTGATGCTGCTGTTCTACGCGACGCCGATCGTGTTCGGCTTCGCAAACGCCGTGCTGCCCTTGCAGATCGGGGCCCCGGACGTCGCGTTCCCCCGGCTCAATGCGTTCAGCTATTGGCTGTACCTGTTCGGGGCGACCATCGCGACCGCGGGCTTCCTCACCCCCGGCGGCGCCGCCGACTTCGGCTGGACCGGCTACACGCCGCTCAGCACCATGGCGCACGCGCCGAACGCGGGCGCCGACCTGTGGATCATGGGCCTGATCCTGTCCGGCCTCGGCACCATCCTCGGCGGCGTCAACATGATCACCACGATCATCTGCCTGCGCGCCCCCGGCATGATCATGTTCCGGATGCCGATCTTCACCTGGAACATCTTGGTCACCAGCATCCTTGTGCTGCTTGCCTTTCCGATCCTCACGGCGGCGCTGTTCGCGTTGGCGATCGACCGGCATCTCGGCGGGCACATCTACGACCCGGCCAACGGCGGTGTGCTGCTCTGGCAGCATCTGTTCTGGTTCTTCGGGCATCCCGAGGTGTACATCGTGGCGTTGCCGTTTTTCGGCATCGTGACCGAGATCTTCCCGGTGTTCTCGCGCAAGCCGCTGTTCGGTTACAGCGCACTGGTGTACGCGACGATCTCGATCGGCGCGCTGTCGGTGGCGGTGTGGGCGCATCACATGTATGCGACGGGATCGGTTCTGCTGCCGTTCTTTTCACTGATGACGTTCTTGATCGCGGTGCCGACCGGCGTGAAGTTCTTCAACTGGATCTTCACCATGTGGCGCGGGCAGTTGACGTTCGAGACGCCGATGCTGTGGTCTCTCGGCTTCCTGACCACCTTCTTGTTCGGTGGGCTGTCCGGTGTCATCCTGGCCAGTCCGCCGCTGGACTTTCATGTCACCGACTCGTATTTCGTTGTCGCGCACTTCCATTACGTGCTGTTCGGGACCATCGTGTTCGCGACGTTCGCGGGGATCTACTTCTGGTTCCCGAAGATGACCGGGCGGATGATGGACGAGCGGCTCGGTAAGTGGCACTTCTGGACCACCTTTGTCGGGTTTCACACCACGTTCCTGGTGCAGCACTGGGTGGGGGCCGAGGGTATGCCGCGACGATATGCCGACTACCTGCCCAGCGACGGTTTCACCACGCTGAACACCATTTCCACCATCGGGGCTTTCCTTCTCGGTGCCTCGATGTTGCCGTTCATCTGGAATGTCTTCAAGAGCTTCCGGTATGGCGAAGTTGTCACGGTCGATGACCCGTGGGGTTACGGCAACTCCCTCGAGTGGGCGACCACCTGCCCGCCGCCGCGGCACAACTTCTACGAGCTGCCGCGGATCCGGTCCGAGCGTCCGGCGTTCGAGCTGCACTACCCGCACATGGTCAAGCGGATGCGGACCGAGGCGCACGCGGGCTGGGGATCCGGGCAGCGGTCGGCCATGCTCATCGAGGACCGTGCGGTAGCCGAGGAGCAGGCCGGACCGTCGCTGGAGAAACGCCCGGATACCGAGCCGACGCCCGAATAGTTTTGCCGAAGCAGCAAAGAAGTTTGCCGTTATAGCGCCGTGCCGGGGATCGTGGTGTCCATGACCGAGACACACACTCACGACGCCGACGGCACCGCGGTCGAGTTCTGGGAGAACTTCTACCAGGAGCGGGAACGCGTCTGGTCCGGCTCGCCCAACTTCCTGCTGGTCCGCGAGATCGAGGCGGCGCCGGCGGGTTCGGCACTCGATCTCGGCTGCGCCGAGGGCGCCGACGCGATCTGGCTCGCCGAACGCGGCTGGCGGGTCACCGCCGTCGACGTCTCCGAGACCGCGCTCGGCCGCGCCCGCGCCCGCGCCGGCGAACAGGGCTACACCGACATCGACTGGCAGCGCCACGACCTCGCGAACACCTTCCCCGCCGGCCAGTTCGACCTCGTCACCGCCCAATACCTGCACTCCCCCGTCGCCAAGACAGACGAACGCGAAGAGATCCTCCGCCGCGCCGCCGCGGCAGTCGCCCCCGGCGGCCAGCTCCTGATCGTCGGCCACGCCGAATGGCCCTCCTGGGTAGCGGTCCCACCCCACGACGTCCACTTCCCGACCACCGCCGAGGTCCTGGACGGCCTGCACCTCGACCCCGCCGAATGGACAGTCGAAGTCGACGGCCTAGCCGAACGTGAGCAACCGGGCCCCGAGGGTCAGCCCGGTGTCCGCAAAGACAACGTCCTGCGCATCCGCCGCCACTGACCGCGAACCTATCTGCCCCACAACCCAACTCGACCCTTCCGCGCGATCACGCCAGCCGCTCTATTTGCGCGGCCAGGTCGGCAAGCCGAACCGGCTGTGTCGTATCGACCCACACAATGGGCGCAAGCCCGAGCGGCACGGCCCGCGCAACCCAGGTATCCCATTGCTCGGTGAGACGCTGCTCGTCGCAGTACAACGCCCCCCGCCGCCTGCTCACATAGCGACGTTTCGCCACCTCCGCCGGGACGTCACACCAGACCTCCACAACCCGATCAGCCCCAGCCTTCTCGATCCCCGCCCTGGCAAACCCCAAATCCCGAGGCCTGAACCACCACGAGTCAACGACGACAGTCCCCGAGACCGCCTGGGCCAACGCCCACACCGCGTCCATCGCAATGCCACCCAACGCGGGAATCACCGCGTCATCACCAACGCACTCCGCCAAAGCCTCCTTGACCGCGTCCTTCGACAGGAAGGTCCCACCTAGCGCCGCCGCCAACGGCCGCCCCAACGTCGACTTCCCCGCCCCTGGCAACCCATTGACCAATACCAAGAATTCAGCCACCCACCCATCATGACGGCGGCGTCGGTCGACTGCGGGCAGGATCCGGGGCCCGGTGTCAATGGGCGGCGTCGAGATTATCGATGTTGGCGAGAAGTGTTTTGTGCCAGTCTATTTCGGATGGGACGCGGATTCCGCGTGGTCGACTATCAGGTCGTCGACGATGTTCTGGTCCGGCCGGCGGTGGTCGGGTTGGTGGTCGATTTGAGTAATCTGTGGGGCATGGCTGTTCGACCAATACTGATCGCGGGCGACCCTCGGTTGGCTACTCCGGCAACACTTGTCACCACTTTCGATGACGAACTCGCGGCCTTCGTCGACGATCTCTACGAGACCAATACCGCCGCCAACGGGGCGGGCCTGGCGGCCAATCAGGTCGGCGACGGCCGGGCGGTGTTCGTCTATGACCTGGTGGACAACGAGGTTCGGCACCGCGGCTGCGTCGTCAACCCGATCCTCGAGACCTCCGAGATTCCGGAGACCATGCCCGACCCCGACGACGACCTCGAAGGCTGCCTGTCGGTGCCGGGCGAGTGGTATCCCACCGGGCGTGCGCACTGGTCGAGGGTCACCGGGGTGGACGTGACCGGTCGGCCGGTCGCCGTCGAAGCCACCGGATACCTGGCGCGCTGCCTGCAGCACGAGACCGACCACCTCGCGGGCCGCCTCTACCTCGAACGGCTGATCGGGCGGAATCAGCGGGCGGCCCGCCGAATGATCAAGGACCGCACCTGGACTCGACCCGGCCGGACCTGGCTGCCGGAGATCGGCCGGCCTGCTGCCGACCATGGCTGATCAGTGCAGGACGCTGTAGGTAGCGGCGAGGACGAAGCCGTGGTCGCCGGTTTCGCAGTCGACGGTGCCCTGGTAGCCGACGCCGCAGGTGGTGCCCGCGAAGGTGACCTTGTGGCCCTCGGGGAGCACCTTCGCGCCGTTGGGGTGGGTGAAGGTGGGATGGTCGGCGGTGACGAAGTGAGCGGGTTCGATGATGGAGGAGCGGATCTGGTTGGTTCCGGGTGGCGCGTCGATCGGCACGGCGTCGCAACCGGCGGGGCCGCTGTTCCAGTGGAAGCCGCAGCTGCGGCCGTCTGGGGTCTCGAAGAAGAGGGCGCCGTTGTGTTCGGCGTCGGTCGCCAGATAGTCGCGGTAGTCGACGGGGGTCCACGTATCGAGGTCACCGGTTTGGGCGGCGGCGGGGCCCGCGGTGATCGCGAGGGCGGCGGCGAGTACCGGTAGGGCGAGCAGGTGGGTGCGGTTCAACACGGTGGGCCTCCATCGTCGGTGTGCCTGCGGACCTTGCGGATCAGCGCGGTTGCCTCGGCGCTGGGTAATTGGTCTTTCGCCGCTGCGAACGGTGGCGTTAACCGAGATCATCGTGTGCACCAATCCAGCGTGGGCAGGCTCGCCAACCCCGACCCGGATTCAGCGAAATCACGCGCGCGATCGAACTCACCGAAGGAAGGGGTGAGCGGCGCACCGAATGGGTACTAGGTCTTTACGCCGTATCGCCGCTGATCGGCACGAGCCAACCGGCCCGGGTGTCCGCAGCGCAACGGCGCGGTGCGGGCGCCCCTGGTCGGATCCTCACAGCAGATACCCAGCTCGCTCGCAGCTGCGACAGCGGTAGCGGCGCGATCATGTGGGCATGATCGGCACACCTCTCGCGCGAATCGGGATCGGCGTTGGTCACCTGCCACGTGAACCACAGTCGAGGCGGGCATGAACGCGCGCGCACGACTGTCGCGGCGGGTGGCGTCGGTACCGCTGCGGATCGGGCTGGTGATCGCGTTGCTCGTGCTGACGGCGTCGGCGCTGATCGCCTCGGGGGCGGCGGTGACGTCGGCGTTGAGTCAATCGTTGACCCAGCGCACCGACGAGCAGCTCTACGACGCGTCGCGCGGGTGGGCGCAGCCGCGGCCGATGAAGCAGGTGCGCACGAATGACGGTGCTGTGCAATGGGTTCCGGCCGACTCCCCAGGTCCACCGCCGCAGCCCCGATCGGTGGCCGAGCAGCCGCGCCGGTTCTTCGAGCTGCACAAGAGTGCGGGCGGCCAGGTGTTCTTCGAGGTGCCCGGCGGCGGAAACGCCTCGGGCGTACCGGATCTCAGCGGGCAGACCGGCGACAGCCCGACGACGGTCGGCTCCGCCGACGACTCGTCGGTGCACTGGCGGGTACTGACCACCTCGAACCAATACGGCTCGACCACCATCGGATTGCCGCTCACCGACAATCGAGAGACGGTGTCCCGCTTGATCTTTTTCGAGCTCGCCACCGGCACCATCGCCTTGGTCGCGCTGGGCGTGGTCGGCTACCTGGTGATCCAGCGCAGCCTGCGGCCGCTGCGCGAGGTGGAGGACACCGCGGCGGCCATCGCGGGCGGCGACCTGCACAGCAGAGTCCCGGTGCGCGGCGTGGACACCGAGGTCGATCATCTGGCCCGCTCGTTGAACGAGATGCTCGCCCAGATCCAGTACGGCGTGGCCGCGACCGAGGCTTCGGAGGAGGCGGCGCGCCGTTCCGAGGCCAAGATGCGCCAGTTCGTCGCCGATGCCAGCCACGAGCTGCGCACGCCGCTGACCACCATCCGCGGCTTCGCCGAGCTGTATCGGCAGGGCGCGAGCACCGATGCCACCATGGTGGTCGGGCGGATCGAATCCGAGGCGGAGCGGATGGGGTTGCTCGTCGAGGATCTGCTGCTGCTGGCTCGGTTGGACGAAAAGCGCCCGCTGGAGCGCAAACCGGTGGACCTGCTCGCGTTGGCGGGCGATGCCGTACACAACGCCCAAGCCATGGCCGCACGGCAGCAGACGTCGCCCGAGCGGCGCATCGGCGTCGTGGTGAACACCGGCGAGGGCACCATGGACGTGATCGGCGACGGGCCGCGACTGCGCCAGGTACTCGCCAACCTGCTCGGCAACGCCCTCGCCCACACCCCGCCCGAGGCCGCTGTCATGGTGCGGCTCACCCCTGCTCGCGACGAAGTCCGCATCGATGTGATCGACTCCGGCCCCGGACTGTCCCCCGATGCCGCCGCCCGCGTCTTCGAACGGTTCTATCGCACGGACACCTCACGGACCAGGGCGAGCGGTGGCAGCGGGCTCGGTCTCTCGATCGTGCACGCACTGGTCGCGGCGCACGGCGGGCGCGTCACTGTGCACAGCGAACCCGGTGAGGGGGCCATCTTCACGGTCGCGCTGCCCCGCGGGCAGCTGTCGACGTGACTACCTGACCGACACCGGTTGGCAGCCAACGAAAGTCAGCGTCGGGCAGGTTTGAAGATGTCGTCGAGCGGGCTATCCCCCGGCACCGCGCCCTCTTCGATATACCACTCCCAGTGCATGACCCGGCCGAGGATCGGCGTCGGTAGTCGCAGTATGACTTTGGCGATCGTGGCGAAGCTGCCCGATCCCTCGATGATCGAACGGTGCGCGGCGACAGCCTTTTTGCGCTGCGCCGCGTAGTCGCTCACATCGATGCGATGGGTGATCTCGGAACCCGCGCTGTACAGCGATCCGAGGAGCGAGGGGCCGATCCGGCCTCGCAGTGATCGAAGGAAACGCACTATGCGCGCGACATTTTCGCGAGGCGCGGTGGCGTCGAGCACCCGTGGCACACCGGCCAACTCGGCGGCCCGGGTACCGACCTCGTGCACCCGTACGTGGTCACGATGCCCATAGCCGCCGTTGCGGTCGTAGCTCAGCAGGATCTCGGCGTTCTCCTCGCGCAGGATCGCGGCGAGCCGCTCGGCGGCCTCGTCCACCTCGGCCCGCAGAAAGCGCACGCGATCCGGCGGATCCGCGAACAGCACGGCGCCGTGGCCGCTGTCGGCGTAGCCGAGATGCACCACCCTGGCGACGCCGAGCGCGGCCGCGCTAGCCGCCAATTCGTTCAGCCGCAAAGCTTTTCGCCCATCGAGCGCGGCCATGTGCCCGTCGGTGGCCACGACGATCACCGTCCGGTGCCCCGCCGCGGCCGCGGCGGCCAATGTGCCGCCCGTCAGCAGAGTTTCGTCATCCGGGTGCGCATGAAAGGCCACGATGGTTGCCATCGAACCATTCTGGCATCGCGCCGTCGGCTCGACCATACGGGCAATATCGGTGCGCTACATACCGACACATTCGATGATCGGCGCGGGGTACACCGCCGGATCGACGTTTTCACGCCACGGCGTGTGCACCGCGGCACCGGAGATATGTGCCAGCTCGGGCAGCCAGCGACGGACGTAATCGCCGTCCTGGTCGTAGCGTTTGGCTTGGCGCAGCGGGTTGAGCACCCGATTCGGCCTGGTGTCGGTACCGGTGCCCGCCACCCACTGCCAGTTGAGTTGATTATTCGCCAGATCGGCGTCGACCAGCCAGTGCAGGAAGTGTTCGGCCCCGACGCGCCAGTCCACGCGCAGCGACTTGGCCAGGAAGCTGGCGGCAATCAGCCTGGCGCGACCCGGCATCCAGCCTTCGGCCCGCAACTGCCGCATCGCCGCGTCGATGATCGGGTAGCCGGTGCGGCCGTCCTGCCAGGCCGCCACGGCTTGGGGATCGGCGCGCCAACTGATCGAACGGGGCCGGTAATCCGACCATGCGGCGTCCGGGCGGGCGGCGAGCAGTTGGTGATGGAAGTCGCGCCACGCCAGCTGCCTGGCGAAAGCATGACCGCCGGGCGTCGACATGTCGACCCGATGCACCAGATCGACCGGCGATACACAGCCGAAGTGCAGATACGCCGACAGGTGTGAGGTGGCGTCGGCGGCGAGGTCGTCACTGCTGTCCTCGTACCCCTCGATCGGCCCGGACAGCCAGTCCCGCAGCAGCTTTCGCCCCGTCGTCTCGCCACCGACCGCGAGCTGTGGCGAGCTCGGGCCCGCGCAGAGTTCCCCGGCATCCGGCAGCGGATCGCTCGCCACCGGCGGCATGGTCAGCTCGCGTGGCTTTCCGAACGGCTTGCGCTGATGCGTCTCGGCCCATCGCCGGAAATACGGAGTGAAGATCGCGAAATGGTCTCGCCCGGTGGACGGAACGAGCTCCGCGGGATCGGCGGCGGTGATCGACGAAGTATGCGTGTGCAGCAGGCATCCGCGCTGCCCCAGTCGTTCCCGCAGCGCCTGTTCGCGTCGCTGCGAGTACCGGCTCACATCGGCGGCGATGTGCACGCTGTCGGCGTGTACGTCCGCGGCTACCCGCGCCACCTCCGCGACCACATCACCGCGCCGTACCACCAGTCGACCACCGATCGCCTGTAGCTCGGCGTCCAGCTCGCCTAAGGCGGCGGCCAGAAAGCGTGCGCGATTCGGCGCGGCGAAACGGCCCGCCGAGATGGCGTCGTCGATGACGAAAAGCGGTACCACCGCGGCACCTTCGCGATGCGCCGCGGTGAGTACGGGGTTGTCGTGCACCCGCAGATCACGGGTGAACAAGGCGATGGTGACGGTCATCTACTCCTCTTCGCTGGGTGAAGTGACAACGACCCGGCATCCATGAGGGTGGCGCCACGGTGGCGTGAGGCGGCTCAAAGCCCGGCACCGTCGACGCGACCCTCGCAGGCGCCGGGAGCGCTTGTCAGAGCGTGCAGAGCGGAACGATTTTCGCCAGACCACCCGTCGCCGGCGAGGTCAGGTATACGCACGGATCTTGGCCTGCCGCAACGATTCCCGCACGCACCTGCGCCCACGCGGCCGCGTCCAGCATGGGCGCGCGGGCGAGTACGAAGCCGGAGGTGCGGCCGGGATCGGTGACGACCGCCCACGAATAGTCCTGGTCGAGCGCCGTCACGATGTAGTTGGTCGGCCCGTCGAGCTGTTCCTGAGTGGGCACGCCGGGAAAGCTGACGTGCAGTTGCGCGCCGGTCATCAGGTCATTGACCGTGGCGGTGCCCGCGATTTCGTTGTTCATGTTGGACCAGGTGGTGCAGGTATTGCGGACCGCGACGTTGCCCTGCGCGTCGAGCGCGTAATTCGCCTGCGTATCGCGCGCGCAGACGAGGTTGAAGTACTGCGGCACCGCCGCGAGCTGATTCCAGGTGCCCAGGTACCGGTTCAGATCGAGCGACGGCACCGGCGATGGCGCGGCGACGGGGGCTGCTTGCGCGCTCCCCATCGCCGAGATCGCGACGGCCGATGCGGCCATGGCAACGAACAGGCGAACGGGATAACGCTTCGTTCGAGATGTCACGCGAACTCCTCGGAAAACGACGACACTGGCCATGGTAGCTCATAACGATGCATGATTGATTCAAAGTCCTGATTCAAGGAGGAACCCGTGACCTCGCCCTGGCTGCCACGGATCGCAGGCGGAATCGACCGTCGCGGTCGCGGCTGCCCGGGGTCCGTGGTGCGGTGCGACTGCGACCGGCACCGCGCAGGGCTGACCGCCGTGCCACCGGCACCGGATAGCCCGCGCGACGCGCGGCCGCCAGGGCATGGCGAATCGGGCGAACCGGAAGAGGCAGAATAGGACAATGTCCGCCGGTTCCGCTTCCGCTTCCGACGCGGCCGGATATACGGTCCGCGCGGTTGCCGAGCGCCTCGGCATCCCCACGGCGACGCTGCGAAGCTGGAATCGCCGCTACAGCATCGGGCCGCCACAGCATCGACCCGGCAAGCATCGGCTCTACACCGAAACCGACATCGCGCTGCTCGGGCAGATGCTCACGCTGATCCAGGACGGCGCGAGCCCGGCGGGCGCGGCGGCGGCGGTGCGCGGACCGGTACCGCGCCTCGGCGACCGATTCCCGTTACTCGCCGCGGCATTCACGCTCGAGACGCGCGCGGTGTCCAGCTATCTGGAGGCGCATTTCCGCACGTTCGGGGTGGTGGCCACGTGGGATCAGCTGTGCCGCCCCGCCTTCGCCGACATCGTCGCGCGTCAGGGCGCCGGCGAGGGGTGCATCGATGTGGAGCACCTGCTGTCATGGTGCATCACCTCGGTACTGCATCGCACCAATCCGCCGCCGGATGTGCCCACGCCACATCCCGTGGTGCTGGCCTGCACCAGCGGAGAAACGCACGCACTTCCGCTCGAGGTGCTGCGCGCGGGACTCGCCGAGCGCGACGTCAGCGCGTACATGCTCGGCGCGGATGTGCCGACCAGCGCGTTGACCGACAGCCTCGCGCGACACGATCAGCCCGCCGCGGTAATGCTGTGGTCGCAGCAGGAATCGACCGCCTTGACCTCGGCGGTGCGGTTCTGCCTGGACGCGGGGTCACGGGTGCTCGTCGGGGGGCCCGGCTGGGATTCGGTGATCCTGCCCGACGCCGCGGAACGTGTCGCGAGCCTGGCCGAAGCCATCGATTATCTGAGCTGACGCGAGCCGGATCGCGCGCCACATGGTGCATCGTTTTGCGGCCGTTACCATAAAACGATGCGTAATCGAGGCAATACGTCGACGGTGTGATGAAGCGGGACAGCATCTCACCCGACTGCGGTAGCAATCGTTCGGCCACCGCCAGCCGATTTTCGCCGCCTCGACGACCGGACGTTGCCATTCGGCCACCGTGCGTACCATCCTGCGCGCGACAGTGGCGGTACCCCTTGCCCCACTTGTGGTCTCGGCGCTTATTCGCAGGCACGGCGTGCGGCTCTGAGCGCGCGGCCCGCCTCTCGTCCGCCGACCGGCCAAGCACTTCGAGGAGTATTCGCAGTGAACGAGCGTCAGCGAGTGAACCGAAGGCACCGCGTACGTACGACGGAGCCGAACGTCAGTGCGGCGCGGTCGTGAGTATCCACCCGCACGTCACAGCGCCGCCCGCGTCGTATTGGCCCGACGTCGATCGGGTGCCGACCGGTACCGGCGCCAGGATCGCCGCGGCCGTGGCGGACCGGCTGTTCCGGCGCGCGGTGCGCACGCTCCCGATCCGGGTCGAGTACCCGGACGGGGCGGTCCTCGGTGCGGGCGCGGCCGACGCGCCACGGCTGATCCTGCACCGCCCGGCTGACTTCACCGCCAGGCTCGGGGTCGGCGGGCTGATCGGCTTCGGCGAGTCGTATATGGCGGGCGACTGGTCGGCACCCGATCCGGCCGCGACGCTCACCGTGTTCGCCGCGCACATCGGCACGCTCGTCCCCGCACCGATACGTGCGCTCCGCCGCCTCTATGTATCGAGGCACCCCGCCGCCGAACGCAACAGCGAATCGAACAGCCGAAGCAATATCGCCAGGCATTACGACCTGTCGAACAATCTGTTCGAGCTGTTCCTGGACGAGACACTGACCTATTCGAGTGCGTTGTTCCCGGCCACCGCGCCCCCGCCGCGCTGGGCCGACCTCGCTGCCGCCCAGCAGGCCAAGATTGATCGGATACTCGATCGCGCCGGCGTCGGACCAGGCACCAGGCTGCTCGAAATCGGCACCGGCTGGGGCGAATTGGCGCTGCGCGCGGCCGCCCGCGGCGCGACGGTGCGATCGGTGACACTGTCCACCGAGCAGCGCGCGCTCGCGCTGGATCGCATCGCCGCCGCGGGCCTGTCCGAGCGCGTCACCATCGACCTGCTCGACTATCGTCGGGTGACCGGCGAATTCGACGCGGTGGTGTCGGTGGAGATGATCGAGGCGGTCGGCTACGAATACCTGGAGACGTTTTTCGAGACCATCGACCGGGTGCTGGCACCGGACGGGCGCGCGGTGATCCAGGCGATCACCATGCCGCACCACCGCATGCTCGCCACCCGCTCCACCTATACCTGGGTGCAGAAATACATCTTCCCCGGCGGCTTCCTGCCGTCGACCCGGTTGCTCGCCGATGTGGCCGGGCGGCGCACCGAACTCGTTGTCCGCGAACAACTGTCGATGGGTGAGCATTACGCGCACACGCTGCGGCTGTGGCAGCAACGGTTCAACGCCCGCGCCGACCGCGTCGCGGAGCTGGGCTTCGATCCGATCTTCCGGCGGATGTGGCGGCTATATCTGGCGCACGCCGAAGCCGGGTTTCGCTGCGGCTACCTCGATGTGCACCAGATCCTGCTCACCCGCTGATCCGGCGGTTCAGCGACGGGCGCGACCGAGCAGATGGCGCAGCGCCGAGGCGAGATCCGGTGTGCGGAACCGATGCCCGGCCTTGTCCAGCACGGCGGGCACCACCCGTTGACTGGCGGCGGCGAGCTCGCGCGCACCCTGTTCGCCGAGTAGCAGCGCCGGGCCGAACTCGGGCACCGGAACCAGTGCGGGCCTGCGCAGCACGCCGGCCAGGATGTGGGTGTACTCGCTGTTGCGAACAGGCTGCGGGGCAACGGCATTCACCGGACCGGACAGAGTGGTGTCCCACAGCGCGCGGTGGTAGATGTCCACCAGATCGTCGATGCCGATCCAGGACAGCCACTGCTCGCCGTCGCCGATCCGGCCGCCGAGCCCGGTCGCGAACAGCGGCCGCAGCAGACGCAGGGTGCCGCCGCGCGGCGATTGCACGATGCCGGTACGCACCTTGACGACTCTGACCCCGCGGGCCGCGTCGGCCGCCGCCTCCCACGCGTCGACCACGTCGGCGAGGAAACCGTCACCGCGCGAAGCGTTCTCGGGCAGCCGTTCGTCGCCACGGTCGTAGCCGTAGTAGCCGACGGCGGACGCGCTGACGAAGGTCGGCACGCCCGCGCGGGCGGCCAGCGCGGCGAGCCGCTCGGTCGGTCCGATCCGGCTGTCCAGCACGGCCTGCTTGTGTTCGTCGGTAAATCGGCCCGCGATCGAGGCGCCCGCCAGATGCACCACCGCGTCTACCCCGTCGAGCAGATCGGATGCGGGATCGTCCGGGTTCCACTGCCTTTCACCGGTTTTCGGCGAATGCCGGACCAGGCGGAGCACGGTGTGGCCGCCGGTCGTCAGGAACGCGATGAGCGCCGAGCCGACCAGACCCGAGGCCCCGGTCACCGCGATTGTCTTGGCCGCGAAGCCCGCTCGCTCCGCGTCCGAGTGCGCGGCCAGATCGTCTGCCAGCTGCCGATAGCGGTAGTCGAACATCGGGCGCAGGACGAACGCGGGCACCGGGGACTCGACCCGATCCAGCACCCTGGTGTGCGCCTCGTCGAGCATCTCGAAATCGTGCGTGTGCCGCCACCGCAGCAGCAGGCCCGCGGGCAGCGAACCGAGACCGTCGACGGCGATCCGGTCGACGAATCGGTGCGGCGGGTCGTAGCGGGTGGGATCGTGCTGAGCCACCCAGCGCAGCCCGCCCGGCAGCCCGAGTACGGCCTTGCCGTCGGCCAGCGAACCGGCCTCGGCGAGCACCGAGGCCGGTTGCCACGGCGGCGCCAGCCGCGCGAACGCGCCTGGTCGGGCGTACCAGTCGAAAACCTCGGACCGGGGTGCCGCGACGACGCTCGAACACTCGATGCCCATCCCTCGACTCTAGCGAGACGCCAGGACAATGCAACGTTCATGCATCGTTATTGCGAGACTCGTCCATCACACCGGAGAGTTGCTTCATCGCCGATGCGTCCGCCCCGGCCACACTGGTCCAACTGGAACTTGTTCTACCATGGGGTCGAGTCATCGTCGACATCGGAGGATTTGTCATGCCGCTGGAACCCTCGGCCGCGGAGCTGTTGGCGGCCGTCCAGGCGTCACCACGCGCGGTCGCCGCGCACGACAAATCCGCGTGGGTCGACCTCTTCACTACCGACGCCGAGGTGAACGACCCAGTCGGCTCCCGCCCGCACGTCGGCCGGGCCGCCATCGAAAGCTTCTACGACACCTTTATCGGCCCGAACGACATCGCCTTTCGCGTCGAGCGCGACATCGTGGCGCCGCCGACGGTGGTGCGCGATCTGACCATCGAGACCACCATGTCGACCGGCGCCAGGGTCTCGGTCCCGATGCACCTGCGCTATCAGCTCACCGAGGAGGACGGCGACTGGAAGATCGCGCAGCTGGCCGCGCACTGGGAGCTCGGCCCGATGATCGTGCAGCTCTTGCGAACCGGGCCGAGCGGGCTAGGTGCCGCGATGCGGCTCGGGCCGCAGCTGATCAGCAATCTGGGGGTCGAGGGCGCGCTCGGCATGATGCGGGCGCTCGGCGGGGTCGGCCGGACAGGCAGGCGGGTGACATCCCGGTTGTTCGCCGCGGCGGGCAGCACGGATATCGTGCGCGTCCGCGGACTGCTCGGGCACTATGCCGTGATCGAATTGCCCGCAGGCACCCCGATTTCGGTGGAGGAGTTCACCAACCGGGCGCGAAACATGCGCTGGGGCAAGCTGATCGCGGCCGGTCGCACGGTGACGGCGTCGGTGCGTTTCGGGGATACCCGCGGGGTCGCGTTCGTCGAATTCGCCGCCGGCTCGCCGAGCATCGCCAGCCTGCGCTTCTTTCTGGACAACGCCTGAAACCGACTGGCGGATAGGTGAATCCGGGCGATGCAAGGCACCGCCCGGTCACGCTCAGGTGAGTTGGACCGTTCTGGCTCCTGCGGCACCTGCGCTACCGAGACCTGCTCGGCCCAGCCGGGCGGGCCGAAGACGTAGCCGAGGCGGCCGCGCCAGGTGGTGGCACAGCGCACGTCGCGGACCAGTCCGGCCAGCTCGTGGTAGTTGACCTCCAGTGGGTTGTCGGTGCCGATGTTCTTGGTGAGGCGGGCGGCACCCATGTCTTGGTGCTCACCACCTACGACAGCGATGCCAACCTCTATCGCGCGCTGCAGGCCGAGGCGAGCGGTTTCCTGTTGAAGAGCCTGCCGCCGGAAGAGCTCGTGGCCGCCATCCGCATCGCGGCACGTGGCGATGCCCTGATCGATCCGTCGATGACGCGCCGGCTGGCAACGCGCTTCGCGACCACCCTCGCTCCACCCCACACCCCGGCCGAGGTCGATCAGCTCACCGCCCGCGAGCTGGAAGTGCTGCTCCTGCTCGGCGTCGGTGCGGAAACGGTGAAGACACATGTCTCCCGCGTACTCGCCAAACTCGGTGTGCGCGACCGCATCCATGCGGTCGTCTACGCCCACGAGCACGGTCTTGTCGCAGGCACCCCGCCCGGATACCGCCGATCGGCAGGGCGGTGACCAGCACAGATGCGACACGGCGCGCCACCTGAGGTCTTCGCGAATCCGGCAGCGGCGACGTACGGTGAATCCGACTGCCCGGTCTTCTTCGAGGATGGAGCACTATGCGTAGGGATCGCCCCCGAGTCGTTGTCCTGGTCCTCGCGTGTTCGGCGCTGCTCCTTTCCGGAGTCGGTGTCGCGGGCGCCGAGGACGTCGGCGGCCAGGCGCCCGGCGCGCGTTCGGTCGAGCAGCCCACGCACCAGGCCCTGATCCACCAGGCTCGACAGCGCGCGGCGAGTGCTCGCGATCGCGCCGAATCCGCGGGCCGCGCCGCCACCCCGAGCACGAAGACCGATCGCAAGGCGAAGGCAGGCAGCCCGCGCGACACCATCCACACCGGGATCGACAGCGCGACGAAAGCCGCCGATGCCGCCTCGTCGGCCGCCACCGCCGCCCAAGCCGCCGCCGACGCGGCGCACGCCGCCTTGTCCGCCGTCCTCGCCACCGAGGACGCCACCAACAGCTTCCTCGGCGCGTTCGAAGCCGATCGGGCCGCGCGAGCCGCCGACAAAGCCGCCGCCGCTCCCGAGAACGTGGAACTGGCCAACGCCGCGGCGGCCGCGGAGAACAGGGCCGTCAAGGCGACGACTCGACAGACCGAGGTGGCCGTTCCCCCGATTACGCCCCTGCCTGCGGCTCACTCACCGTCGTCGCGGGGTCGATGACGCCGAACGCCTCGCCTTGCGGACCCTGTAGCACGCCCATCCGGCCGAACGCGCTGTCGTGCACGCCCATCAGCACCGTCGCGCCCAGCTCGGTGGCCTTCGCGACGGCCGCGTCGGTGTTGTCGACCTGGAACCAGCTCAACCAGAACGACGGGGAATCGCCCGGCGTCTTGCTCGCGTCGTTGACGCCGCCGACCGGGCCGCTGTCCTGCGTCAGGCCGAAGGTGGAGTAGACGAAATCCTGGCCGTCCCCGATTTCGGTGTAGTGCCAACCGAATACGGCCGCGTAGAACTCCTGCGCCTGCTTGTACTGATCGGTGTGCAGTTCGTTCCAGCAGTACGCGCCGTCCTCGTTGTAGACGCCCGCCCCGGTATGCGCCTTGGCTTCCCACACGCCGAAGATCGCGCCGACCGGATCGGCGGCGACGAACATCCGGCCGACATCGAGCACATCGAACGGTGGCATCATCACCGAACCACCTGCCGCCGTGACCTTTTCGGCGATCTCGTCGGCGTCGTCGGCGGCGAAGTAGGTGGTCCACACCGACGGCATGACCATGCCTTCGGGCTTGCGCCCGATCCCCGCGGCGGGCCTGCCGTGGCGTAGCGCCATCAGATAACCGCCCGCGTCCGGCGGGCCGTCCATGATCTCCCAGCCGAACAACTCCCCGTAGAACTCGCGGGCCCGCGTGGTGTCGTCGACCTGACTGTCGACCCAGCACGGTGTCCCTTGCAGCCAGCTTCCGTCATGAGTAGGCATATCCGTGGCCTCCTGACCTCGGTGTACTTCAAGTGCGGCCGGACGCGGCCGGCACGCGGCAAGTCAACCACCGCGGCACTGCCGGGTAGGGGGAAATCGCGGTTCCGGACGGGCACGTTCCGACAACGGCGGAGCAAGCTTCGCGAAGCGGACACACCACGCTCATTTGTTGCTGGAAGGGGGGTTGATCAGGAGTATGGCGGGATGATCACAACATCCGACGTCGGGCGGGAACCGCTACGGCTGGACGAGCTTCCGGTTCGTCCCATTCATCGCAAGTTGGTCGCGCTGGTCGGTGCCGGACTGTTCTTCGATCTGTACGAGCTGTTCCTCGCGGGAACCATCACCGGGGTGCTGAAGCAGGAGATGCACCTGTCCACGTTTCAGCTCAGCGGGATCTTGGCGTCGGCGTTCGCCGGGCAGTTCCTCGGCGCGCTGGTGATCGGGCGGCTGTCGGATGTGTTCGGCAGGCGGCGGATGTTCATGATCAACATCGCGTTGTATTCCGGGTTCACGCTGCTCGGCGCGTTCAGCCCGAACATCATTTTCCTGATGGCCACCCGATTCCTGGCCGGGCTCGGCATCGGTGCCGAGATGACGGTGTCCGATACCTATCTGTCGGAAGTGGTTCCGCCGCAGGTGCGGGGGCGGATGATCGCGATGGCGTACACGATCGGGTTCTGCGCGGTGCCGACCGTCGGATTTCTTGCCAAGTGGCTGGTTCCGTTGCAGCCCTTCGGGATCGACGGCTGGCGCTGGCTGTTCGTCATCGGCGGGCTCGGTGCCGCGGTGGTGGTCTTCGCCCGGCGGGACATGCCGGAGTCGCCGCATTGGCTTGCGCGGCAAGCGAAGAAGACCGAAACCACGCCGTTCAGCGCGATCGTCCGGCCGCCGTACCGCGGCAAGACGACGCTGTTCTCCGCCGTGATGATCCTGCAGGTGTTCGGCTACTACGGGTTCGGCACCCTCGCGGTACTCGTGCTGGACCGCAAGGGATTCGAGGTGGTGACCTCGTTGAGCTACTTGGCCATCACCTATCTCGGCTATCCGCTGGGGTCGCTGCTGGCGATCCCGTTGATGGAGCGGGTCGAGCGCAAGTATCTCGTGATGGCGACCGCGACGTTGATGGCGCTGTTCGGCTTGATCTTCGGCTTCGCCACCAGTGTGCCGCTGATCCTGTTGTCGGGCGGCCTGTTCACCGTGGCCAGCAACGTGTTCTCCGACGCGATTCACGCCTACCTCCCGGAGTCGTTCCCCACCGCGGTGCGCGGCACCGCATCGGGCGCGACCTATTCGCTGTCGAAGGTCAGCACCGCGCTGCTGCCGTTCCTGCTGCTGCCGCTGCTCGATCGCGCAAACGGGCCCGGGCTGGTGTTCTCGGTGATCACCGTCGCGTTGCTCGCCATGGTCGCCCTCGTCGGCGTGTGGGGGCCGATCACCGGCCGGCGCGCGCTGGATGAGGTGTGAATGTTATTGCGCGAGGGTGGGCGCGGCATGTGACCAGCGGTGGTCGTCGAGCTCGCCGACGATGAAGCGGGCCAGGTCGGCTACCGGTACTTTCCAACCGCCACTTGGCGTTTCGCCGTCCTGGACGCGGTAGCTGCCGGTCGGCGGGTCATCGGTCAGGCGGGCGGGCCGGACGAAGGTCCAGTCCACGGCGGATTCGCTGATGATGGATTCCATCAGGCGCATGTCGCCGTAGAGCTCGTTCATCAGGGTTCGCGCGACGAGCCGGTACCACAGCGCGTGATTCGGATCGTCCCGGCGAACGCCGCTGGAGGTGATGGCGATCAGGCGGTGCACTCCGGTGGATCGCATCGCCGAGACCATGGCGCGGGCGCCGTCGGAATACAGGCCGTCGGCGTGTCGGCCCGCGGGACCGATCGCACTCACCACCGCGTCGTGGCCCGCGACCGCGGCACGCACGCTGTCCGGGTCGCGGACGTCGGCACGCGCCACGGTGAACCGTTCCTGATCGACCGATGACAGCTTTGCCGGAGTGCGCACCGCGGCGGTGACATCGTGACCGGCGTTCAGCGCCTCCGCCACGATGACTCGGCCCGTCCGCCCGGCTGCTCCGAACACGATTACCTTCATGGCCTCTCCTTGGACTCGATGGGCGATCACCGATCGTAACGATCACTGATCGTTCAGAACGATGGTCGCTCCGAGCACTGTTTGTCAAGATAGGATTCGGCATATGCCCGGCAGCCCCCGCCCCAATCCCCGTACCAGCCCCGCGAAGGCGCCGCTGAGCCTCGACGCGATCGTGGCGGCGGCCCTCGACCTGATCGACGAGTTGGGCTGTGACGCGGTGAGCATGCGGCGGGTGGCCCAGGCGCTCGATACGGGGTCCGCGTCGCTCTATGTCTATGTGAGCGATCGTCGTGAGCTGATGCTGTCGACGCACGACCTCGCCGTGGCGGCCGTCGAGCTGCCGACCGATGGGGACGGCGATTGGCGTGCTCGGCTGGAACTGCTCGTCGACCGGATCGTCGCCACGCTCGCGACCCACCGCGACCTCGCCGCCGTCGGCTTCACCGAGGCACCGACCGGCCCGCACATGCTGCGGCTCATCGAGGAGATGCTGCGCCTGCTCCGGCTCGGCGGGATCCAGGATGCCGCCAGTGCCTGGGCAGTCGACCTGCTCGGCCAGTACATCGCCTCCGCCGCCCTGGAAGCCGCCGCACGGACCGGCACCGAGCCCGTGGACGCCACCGCGGCTCGTCTCGACGCGGTCTACCAAGCACTGCCCGCCGAGAGCTACCCCACGATCCGGGCAGTCGCTCCACTGCTCACCAGCGGGGGCAGTGCCAGGGCGGCATGGAAGCTGCGCGTCATCATCGACGGACTACTCGCCCAGTCCTAAGGGTTGCCGGGTGCGGTGGTCTGCCGGAGTTGCGGCGAAGTGGCCCTCGGCTCGGGACCAGGAGCGCCGCTAACGTCGCTAGCTATGACCGAGATTCGCGAAATCAGCGCAGATCAGACCAAGTTGGGCGCGGCGGCGCTGCTCGAGCTGCGCCCCCGATGGGGCACGGTCGACGCGCTCGTCGACTTCGTCGACACCGACCTGCGCCCGCGCGGCTACCGCCTCGTCGGGGTGTTCACCGAGGCCGACGACTCGGCGGTCTCGGTGCTTGGCTTCCGCGAGGCATGGCACAGCGCGTGGGGCCATCACCTGTACGTAGACGACCTGATCACCATGCCCGCGGCGCGCGGTCATGGGCACGCCGACCTCCTCATGACCTGGGCCAAACAGGAAGCACTGCGCCTGAACTGCGAAGCCGTCCATCTCGACTCGGGAGTCGGCCCCGACCGCGCCCCCGCCCACCGCCTCTATATGCGCCACCACCTGGCGATCACCGCCCACCACTTCACGGTGTCGGCCGACAACCACTGACGGCACAGAAAAACGGCCCGGAACTGTGTGTTCCGGGCCGTTCTTCGTTGTAGCGGGGACAGGATTTGAACCTGCGACCTCTGGGTTATGAGCCCAGCGAGCTACCGAGCTGCTCCACCCCGCGTCGGTAAACACAACATTACACACGGGTTCACGCTGACGCCAAATCGGCTGGTTAGACGCGCATTTGCTCCACGTGGAGGCAGGTTCCAGGGGCGGGAGAGCGGGGTCACACGGACCTCTCGGCGACGGGCCGCGCGCGACGGACGGTCGGTCGATGCGAATGGGTCTATCACCGGGCGCGGCAACCGGTTAAACGTGATCCGGGCCACAATATCGTAGTGATCTCGAACACATAACGTTGCTATAACAGACCGTCCAGAATGCGTGTCGGCGGCATTACTCACCTGCGCAAAGGGCCATATTCGGGTTATTCGCATCATGGAATGCGAGTGTTATCAAGACGTGATCTGCCGAGATTTCTTCGTTACCGTGCGTTCACGGCCCGGATCATCCGTGAAGGGCTCGAACTCGAACCGTTCGAATACCGGCGACCCTGCCCCGCGGTTCGAGGATCCCCGACAACCTGGGGGCAGGGACCGGCGACTGTTTCGCCGAGTTGGTAGGCGCAGGGAGGGAAATGCACTTATGACTGAGAACCGGAAGTTCAACGCCCGCGCCCTCGGCTTTGCCGCTGTTACCGGCGCCCTTGTTGCCGTCCCGTTCGCACTCTCCTCCGCGACCGCATCGGCCGCGCCTGCCCATAACTGGGACGGCGTCGCGCAGTGCGAAAGCGGCGGCAACTGGGGCATCGCCACCGGCAACGGCTTTTACGGCGGCCTGCAGTTCTCGCAGAGCACCTGGGCCGCCAACGGTGGCCACGGCTCCGCCAACAACGCAAGCAAGGACGAGCAGATCCGCGTCGCGGAGAACGTGCTCGCCAGCCAGGGCCAAGGCGCCTGGCCGGTGTGCGGCCAGTACCTGCGGCCGGGCACCTCCGAGCCGGAGCCCCAGGCGGTTCAGGAGCCGGAGCAGGCCCCCGAGCCCGCCGCACCCGCCCTTCCCGCCGTCCCCGGCGGCCCCAAGGCCCTGGTCGAGCAGGCCAAGTCCGTCGGCAGCGACCTGGCCAAGCAGCACGGCCTCGAAGCCCAGTATCAGCAGATCCTGGAGCAGAACGGCTCGCTCATCGAGTCGATCGCAGGCCGCTGAGCTTCGACTGACACCGGATCGGTGCCGCTGTCCCGTGGACGGGACAGCGGCGCCGATCCGTTCGCGCACTCCCTTGTAATCGCCGCAGGATTTGTCTTGACATAAGAAATGGCGGCGGCCGATCAGCGGCGGGAGTCCGACCGCTACGACGCCACCGACATGAGCTGGTGCAATTACGACCGATGTCCAACAAGTGGTACCGAGCGTCGGCAATCATGAATTTGTTTGCTACCAGAGTTCCGAAACCCACGTTGACAACTACGTCGGTGAATAGCATTCGGAACCGGAACTTTCTTTACCGTAACGAAATACGCCGCCATCAGTGATGGCGGCGTATTTCGTTCCGTTGCTGACGGTGCTAGCGCCCCGCGTCCTGGTACGCCTTTACTGCCGCGTCCAGTTCATCGAGTGCTCGACCGAAATCCTGGAAGTTGCCGGTGCGCATAGCATTACGTACCGCGTCGATCTTCGTATTCAGCACTGCGGCCGCAGCATCCTTGGCCGCGGCGGAACCGGCCGGCGGCGGGGTGCCCGCCGGCGGCGGGGTACCGGTGTTCGGCGGCGGGGTGCCCTGCTCCGGTGGCGGCGGCGGGGTGCTGCCCGGTCGAGGCCGAATGCCCGAGTCGCCGCCGAAAGGTGTTGCCAGCGCCCCACTTCCGGGCAGCACCTGGTTCAGCGCTTCGGCCAGGGTGGAGGCATAACCCACCTTCACACTGCCCGCCTCGTCCCGATAACTCACCAGGACCCGCAGCAGCTGCGGGAAGGTCGCGGTGTTAGCTCCGGTATTACGTTCGTTGTAGAACGGCTCAACATAGAGAATGCCGCCGTCGGCGATCGGCAAGGTCAGCAGATTGCCGTATTTGATCTTGTTCGAGTTGGACAGCAGCGTCTTCTCCCGAGAGACCTCCGGCGCCGTCGTCATCCGGTTCTGCGTCTGCTGCGGGCCGAGCGTCTGCGTATCGGTCGGCAACCGCAGGATGGTGAACTTGCCGTAGTCGTCCGGATCCGACCGCACCGAGATATACGCCGACAGGAACTGCCGGTTGTAGCCGACCATCGCGCTGGTCAGATTGAAGACCGGCTTGTTCCCGCCCTTCGGGTCACCGAGCAGCACGTAATAGGGCGGCTGGTTGGCCGGGGCCCCACCGTCGATCGTCGGGTCGGTCGCCACCGACCAGAACGCGTTGTTGGTGAAGAACTCGCGCGGATCATCGACGTGGTACTTCGTCAGCATCTCGCGCTGCACCTTGAACAGATCTTCCGGATAACGGAAGTGCGCGCGCAGCTCCGGGGTGATCGCGCTCTCCGGCTCGACCGCGCCGGGGAACACGCCACGCCAGGCCTTCAGCACCGGATCCTTCGAGTCCACCTCGTACAGCTTCACGGTGCCGTCGTAGGCGTCGACGGTGGCCTTCACCGAGTTACGGATGTAGCTGACCTCCTTACGCGGAAGCAGCCTGCCGGTCTTCTTGTCGATACTGTCCTCGACACCGTCCAGCGAGGTCTTCTGCGCGTACGGGTAGTCGTCCAGCGTGGTGTAGGCGTCCACGATCCACTGGATCCGCCCGTTGACGACCGCCGGGTAGGCGTTGCCGTCGGTGGTCAGCCATGGCGCCACCTTCTGCACCCGATCCCGCGGATCGCGATTGAAGATGATCTTGGAGTCGTTGCCGATAGCCGAGGAGAACAGAATGTTGCGCTCGGCGTACTTGGCGGCGAAGGCAAACCGGTTGAACCAGTTGCCGATCGGCACGCCGCCCTTGCCGCCATAGGTGAATTGCGCGGTGTCGGAATCGTATTCGCGGGGCCGCTCGGCCGCCTTCGCGCCGACGATCGCGTAGTCCGGGCTGGCCTGCGAGATCACCTCGCCGAAGTAGATGCGCGGCTGATCGACCTTGATCCGCTGCTTGTCCGGCGGCGTGAACAGGTCGCTGACCATGAAGATCGGGTAGCCGCTGTCGCTGCTGCCGCCAGTCGCGTTCGGGTCGTCGCTTTGCGGCTTGTTGACCCGGTTCGCGGGCGCGGCGACGAAACCGTTGCCGTGGGTGTAGACGGTGTGCTGGTTGATCCAGTCCTTCTGGTTGCCGCTCAACGCCGCGGGCGACAACTCGCGGGCCGCCACGATGTAGTCCTGTACATCGCCGTCGATGTTGTAGCGGTCGATGTCCAGCGACTCCGGGAAGCCGTAGAAATTCTTCAGCTGGCGCAGCTGAGTGAAGGTGGGCGACAAGATATTCGGATCGAGCAACCGGGCATTGCCGATGGTCGCGGCGTCGACCGGAACCTGCAGCGGGCTCTTGTTGCTCTCGCCCTTGTAATCCTGATACGTGATCTTGTCGTCGGTGATACCGAACGCCTGCCTGGTCGCGGCGATATTGCGTTGGATGTATTCGCTCTCCTTGTCCGCCGCGTTCGGACGCACCGAGAACTGCTCGACCACCAGCGGCCACACCGCGCCGACCAAGATCGAAGACAACACCAGCAGCGCGGCCGCCATGGCGGGCACCCGCAGATCGCGCAGCACGATGCCGGCGAAGAAGGCGAGCGCGCAGATCACCGCGATCGACAACAGAATCAGCTTGGCCGGCAGCACCGCGTTGATATCGGTGAAGGAACCACCGGTGAAGGTGGGCTCCTTACGGCTGCTCATCAACAGCTCATAGCGATCGAACCAGTACGCGATCGCCTTGAGCAGCACGAAAAGACCCGCGAGCACAGCCAATTGGATGCGCGCGGCGCGGGTCAACGTGCCCTCGCGACCGCTCAGCCGCAAACCGCCGAAAACGTAATGCGTCACCAAGCTGGCGAAGAACGCGATGACCACCGCGACGAACAACCAGTTCAGAATCATCCGATAGAACGGCAGCTCGAACGCGTAGAAACTGACGTCGAGATGGAACTGCGGGTCCTGCTGGCCGAACGAGCTGCTGTTCAAGAACAAATTGACGGTGACCCAATTCGACTGCGCCACCAGGCCGGACAGCAGGCCGAGCAGCACCGGGATGCCGACACCGAACAACCGCAGCCTGCTCATCACGGTGGTGCGATAGCGCGCGATCGGATCGTTCGGTCCGGCCACCGGCACAAACACCGGCCGGGATCGATAGGCGAGCAACAACGCCAGCCACACGACCACGCCGACAAAGATCGCGACAGCGAGGAACAACAAGATCCGCGTCCGCAACACCGTGAGATACACGTTGCGGAAACCGACCTCGCCGAACCACAACCAATTCGTATAGGTGTCGGTCAGTCGCGGACCGAGCAGCAGCAACGCCGCAAGGGCAATAGCCGCCAGCAGCAGTACGCGGCTGCGTCGGGAAAGCGAAGGTAATCCGGTGGGGGGCCGCATGCCCACGGTGCCACTCTCCAAGGTCCGGCGGCACTCGCGCCGACAAGTCCGGCCGAGATGCCGCAGTCCGATGTTGCGGGTGGTCCTTTCGGACCGTTCGGCCCCACTCTACGGCTGTATTTATTGGCCGCGCGGGCGCGGCGTGTTCGTGGCCCCCGGTGTCTCGCGTCCGAGCGGTCGAGACTCGCGCCTGCGGCGCATGCGCTTCGACCACTCGGACGCGAGACGGGCCACGAACGGTCGCTCGTAAGACTCGCTCCGTGGGGGCTGGTTGGGTTCGGGCGGGAACGGCTATGGGTCCTAATTTGGGGAGGTTGGAGCGAAGCGACGGGCTCGGTGATTACGAAGCGGCGGGTTCCGGGCTGGCCACGAACGGTCGCTCGTAAGACTCGCTTCGTGGGGGCTGGTTGGGTTCGGTGGGAGCGGCTATGGCTACTAGTCGGGAGCGGTTAGGGCTCCTAATTCGGGGGAGGTTGGTGGGAAGCGGCGGGGTTGGTGATTACGAAGCGGCGGGTTTGGTGATTGCCGCGGGGGGCCGTTTGATTGGATGTTCTCCGTGACCCCCGCAGATCTGCACGCCGAACTCGTCCTCGCCCGCTCTGTTCGCGAGGTCGCCGAATTCGTCGACGTCGAAGGGTGGGGTAGACCGCCGCAGATGTTTGCGCTGGTTCCTACCGCCGACCTGGTGGCGGCCCAGCCTGAGCTGCTCGAAGAGATTGACGAGGCGGCTGAGCTCACTCCTGTTGCGCAGGAACTGTTTCCGGACGACATCACCGGGGGGTCGGTGGCGCTGGACGAGTTCCTTGCGACCACCAGTTGGCCGCCGGCCGTGCAGGGCTGCGTGCTGGTGCAGGAGATCGTGGTGCTGCCGCCGGATGCCGAATCCACCCTGGACGAGGCGCTGGTGCCGCTGCTCGCCGACCACGAGGCGGCCGACGCGGCCGCGCGCGCGGCGGCGGAGGCACATCCGGAACGGCGCGAGGCCCGGCTGTTCGCCGCGGTGCTGCGTGAGGGCGCGTCGCTGTGTCTGCTGCAGTTGCGGCCCGAGGACGACGCCGACGACTTCGGCGATATGGACCTGCGTACCTACCCGAATCTGGCGCCCAACCTGATCGACGCGTTGCACGCGACGCTGGAGTGGTCGGGGCTGGACTGATCGGCCGGGCTCAGCCGCAGCTGACGGGTTCCTTCCCCGCGTTGATGTCGTTGAGCGATTGCACGGCGCTGGTGAGGGTTTCGACCTTTACCAGGCGCAGGCCGTCGGGGGTGCGTTGCTTGGCCTCGTTGCAGTTCGCGGCGGGCACCATGAAGGTCTCCGCACCCGCGTCGCGCGCGGCCATCATCTTGTACTGGATGCCACCGATCGGGCCGACTTTACCGTCCTGATCGATGGTGCCGGTGCCCGCGACGAACTTGCTGCCGTCCAGCTCGCCGGGGGTGAGCTTGTCGATGAGCGCGAGGCTGAACATCAGACCGGCCGACGGGCCGCCGATGTCGGCGAGGTTGAAGTCGACATGCAGCGGCGGGCGCGCGCCCTCCCCCGGTGTCACGCCGAGGTAGCCCTTGTCCTTGTCGTCCGGTCGGGCGCCGAGGGTCACCTGCACGGTCTGCTCGGCGCTGTCGCGACGAATCTGCATGGTCAGCTGCGCACCCGGCGGCTGCGACGACACGGCCGTGACCACGTCCTTCGGCGCGGCGATCGGCGCGCCGTTGATGCTGATGATCTCGTCGCCGGCGTGCAGCGTGTCCTTGGCGGGGCCGTCGTCGGCCACCTTGCGCAGCAGCACGACGGTCGGCATGTTCAGGTAGTGCAGCGCCGCGACCTCGGCATTGCCCTCGGAATCCTTGAAGTCCTGCTGGTTGGACTTGTCGATCTCGTCACGCGACACCCCGGGCGGGTAGACCTCCGCGCGCGGCACCAGGCCGTGCTTGCCGCTCACCCAGAAGCCGAACGCCTCGAAGATGCTCAACCCGTCGCGCACCGACACGGTGGTCATATTGAGGTGGCCGGTGGCCGGGTCCACCTCGGTGCCGCGGACGTCGACCACCTCTTTGCCGTCGACCTTGCCGAGCGTGTTGAAGGTGGGGCCGGGGCCGAGTGCGACGAACGGCACAGTGAGCACGGTGCCGAGCGCGCCGAGCACGAGCACCGGGATCAGAGCGGCCACCAGGGTGAGGATCCGACGATTCACCTGGACCACAGTAGTGATGGCCGCCGTGGAACGGCGGTAGAGGCGGACATTCGGCGTTCCCGCGCGTTCCCGGTTTCGCGCCGCGCGAACATCAACTGCCTGCACTGGACGCGTAACGTGAACCATATGAGTGACGTCCCCTTCGGATTTTCGAACCGCGACGACGACGACCGCAAGCGCGGTGACGAACCGGGCGGTCCCGAGTCGAACAACCCGTTCGGAGTGGGTGGACCGGGCGGCGGTTTCGATCCGTCACAGCTCGGGCAGATGTTGACCTCGCTCGGTCAGATGCTCAGCGGCATGGGGCAGCCGGGTTCGGCGCAGTCCGGCCCGGTGAACTACGACGTCGCCAAGCGGCTGGCCCGCCAGCAGCTCGGCGCGAGCGTGACCCCGGTGTCGGCGAAGACGGCGAGTGCCGTCGCCGATGCCGCGCACCTCGCCGAGCTGTGGCTCGACGGCGCGACCACCCTGCCCGCCGGCGCGAGCAAGACCGTCGCGTGGACCGCCAACGACTGGATCGAAGAGACCCTGACCACCTGGCAGCGGCTGTGCGATCCGGTGGCCCAGCAGATATCGGGCATGTGGACCGCGTCGCTGCCGGAAGAGGCCAAGGAATTCGCGGCGCCGATGGTCGGCATGCTCGGCCAGATGGGCGGCCTCGCGTTCGGCTCGCAGCTCGGCCAGGCGCTCGGCCAGCTCGCCAAGGAGGTGCTGACCTCCACCGATATCGGGCTGCCGCTGGGCCCGACCGGTACCGCCGCCCTGCTGCCCGCCGCCATCGCGGAATTCAGCGCGGGGCTCGAGCAGCCGGAGAGCGAGATCATGGTGTTCCTCGCGGCCAGGGAGGCCGCGCATCAGCGGCTGTTCGGGCACGTGCCGTGGCTGCGCCAGCAGGTGCTCGCGGCGGTCGAGGACTACGCGCGCGGCATCCGGATGGACTTCTCCGCGCTGGAGGAAGCCGCCCAGGGCATCGACCCGACGGCGTTGACCGATCCGGGCAAGCTCGAGGAGATCCTGTCGCAGGGCACGTTCGAGCCGCAGACCACGCCGGAACAGAAGCAGGCGCTGGAACGACTGGAGACGCTGCTCGCGTTGATCGAGGGCTGGGTCGAGGTCGTGGTCACCGATGCCGTCGGTGACCGGCTGCCCGGCGCGGGCGCGCTGGCCGAGACGCTGCGTCGGCGGCGGGCCACCGGTGGTCCGGCCGAGCAGACGTTCGCGACCCTGGTCGGGCTGGAGCTGCGGCCGCGCAAGCTGCGTGAGGCGGCCGCGTTGTGGCGCAGGCTCACCAGTGACGCGGGCGTGGAGAAGCGCGACGGCGTCTGGGCGCACCCGGACCTGCTGCCCGACTCCAACGACCTGGACTCCCCCGCCGGATTCATCGATTCGGTGATCGGCGGCGGCACCACCGCGTTCGACGATCCGCTGGCGCAGCTTGCGGAGACCGAGGCGCGGGAAAAGGCCGAGCGAGACAAGTCCGACGAGGCCGCCGAACGACGCGCGGACGGCGGTGAGTCCGGCCCGGACCTGGGCAAGGACAGCGGCACGTCCGCTTGATTGTCCTGTTGGTAGTGCCGAATCCCTGTGGATAACTAGGGGATTCGGCACCGGCCGGACAGCGCGGGTTGCGCATACTGCCCGGCATGACATCACTGTGTCGCGGCCCGATGCTGCCCCCGCAGATCACCGTGCTGGTGCGCCCGTCCGGCACCGTACAACTCGGCTGGCACCCCGAGACCGCGTTGCTGCTCGACGCCGCCGGTCTCGACGCCGACACCGTGCTCGCCTTCCTACGCCTGCTGGACGGGACCCAGACCCGGCCCCAAATCGTCTGGCGCGCCGGCGAATGCGGCGTCGAGCCGGATCTCGCGGTGGCGCTGCTCGATGTGCTCGACGAGGCCGGGCTGCTCGAACATCCCGAGGATCGCGGCGGACGGATCAGGTCGGTGCGGGTGCACGGGCTCGGGCCGATGTCCGACGCGATCGCCGCGGGGCTGCGCAAACTCGGTGTCCGGCCGAGCCGTTCGCGCGACTACCGTCCGCACGCGGCGCCGGTGTCCGGCTGGCAGGCCGACCTGGTGGTCTTGGCCGACACGATGATCGCCGACCCGGGGCTCATCGACGATCTGGTGCGGCATCGGATCGCGCACCTGCCGGTGCGGATCCGCGACGGCCGCGGCGTGATCGGCCCGCTGGTGCTGCCCGGTGCGACCAGTTGCCTGCGCTGTGCCGACCTGCTGCGCGCCGACAACGATGCCGACTGGCCGCACTTGGCCGCGCAGTTGCTCGGCCGGGTCGGGCACGCGTCCCCGGCCAAGATCGCGGCCACCGCCGCACTCGCGGTCAGCGAGGTGGAGGACATCCTGGCGCTGTCGGCCCGGCGAAAGCTGGCCACGTTGGATGCGACTCTCGAATTGGACCTGGCCGCGCATCTGCTCGGTCGGCGGCGGTGGCCGCGCCACGCGGACTGCGATTGCCGGCGAATTCCCGCTGGGCTCACCGCATGTCGAGGCCGCCCTCGATTGCCCGCGCGATCGGAGACCGAGTGATCGGGGTCACTCCCGCGGGCAGGGTCGATTCAAGATTGCCATGGCTAAGTGGTGGTTCCTTCCGCCATGATGGGTACGTGTCTGAGATTGTGCGCCGTCGCTCGTCCCGTAACGCCAAGTTGGCCAAGATTCCGCTCGGTATCGCCGGGCGGGCCGCCGTGGGGTTCGGGAAGAAGCTGGCGGGCGGCGACCGGACCGAGATCAACGCGCAGCTGAACCAGAAGGCCGCTGAGCAGCTGTTCACCGTGCTCGGCGAGCTCAAGGGCGGCGCGATGAAGTTCGGGCAGGCACTCAGCGTGATGGAGGCCGCGGTCCCCGAGGAGTTCGGCGAGCACTACCGCGAGGCACTGACCAAACTGCAGGCCGCCGCGCCGCCGATGCCCGCCGAGACCGTGCATCGGGTGCTCGACCAGCAGCTCGGCACCCAGTGGCGGGAGCGGTTCCGGGAGTTCGACGACAGCCCGGCCGCGTCGGCCAGCATCGGGCAGGTGCACAAGGCGGTGTGGTCGGACGGGCGCACCGTCGCGGTGAAGGTGCAGTACCCCGGCGCCGACGAGGCGTTGCGCGCGGACCTCAAGACGCTGAACCGGATGACCGGGCTGCTCGCGTCGGTCATCCCCGGCGCCGACGTCAAGCCGATCCTGGCCGAGATCACCGAGCGCACCGAGGAAGAGCTCGACTACCGCAACGAGGCCACCAACCAGCGCGCCTTCGCCAAGGGTTTCGACGGGCACCAGGAGATCGTGGTGCCCAAGGTGGTGGCCAGCGCGCCGAAGGTGATTGTCACCGAATGGCTCGACGGCACCGCGGTCTCCTCGATCATCAAGGCGGGCGCCGAGGATCCCGAAGGCACCCGCGAGCTGCGCAACCGGGTCGCCGGACTGATGGGCCGCTTCCACTTCTCCTCCCCCGAGACGGTCGGCCTGCTGCACGCCGACCCGCACCCGGGCAACTTCATGATGCTCGCCGACGGCAAGCTCGCCGTCATCGACTTCGGCGCCTGCGCGCCGATGCCGAACGGCTTCCCCGTGGTACTCGGCCGGATGCTCGCGCTCGCGGTCGAGGAACGCTTCGCCGAACTCACCGCGCTGATGTACGACAACGGCTGGGTCATCCCTGGCCGCACCGTCACGCACAAGGAGATCGCCGACTACCTGCGTCCCTTCACCGACCCGATCAAGTCCGACTCGTTCCACTTCACCCGCAAGTGGATGCAGCGGGTCGCCGGCAAGGCCTCCGACATCTCCAGCCAGGAGATGAAAACCGCACGCGCCCTGCAACTCCCGGCCGAATACGTGATGATCTTCCGCGTCCTCGGCGGCTCCGTCGGCATCCTCGCCCAGCTCGACGCCGAACTGCCCTTCATGGAACTGGTGCGCACCTGGATGCCCGGTTTCCGCGAGGAGCGCACCGTCAGCTGAGCCATCCGGCCTGTCGTCGGCGTAGGCAGCGCGATCGGCGAGACCCAGCCGGGCGACGCCAATTGCGCGGAGCGGAGTGGTTGGTCGATTAGCCTCGTCTCAGGTCGGATCGGCTCCGTCTACGAAGGGTGATGGCCATGGCGCGCACCGGTCGGATTGTCGGTGTTTCGATCAGTGCGGCGGTGCTGCTCGGATCATCGGTGGCCGCGCCGGTCGACGCCGCGACCGACAAGGATGCGCAGTCGGTGGTGTCGCTCTCGGTGGGGCCGGGGGTATCGGTCGAGGTGGTCGACAAGCGCGTGGTCAGCTTGATTTGCGCGCCGACGATCGGCGGGACCCATCCGAAAGCCAAGGAGGCCTGTAAGAACCTGGAGGCGGCCGACGGAAACATCCGCGAACTCGCGGATTTCACTGTGCCGCCGCTGTGTTCGCAGGATTTCGATCCCGTCGTCGCCACCATCGACGGTGTCTGGCGCGGGCAGCCGATCTCCGATCATGGCTTCTTTTCCAATTCGTGCGTGTTGCGCGCGACGACGGTGTCGGTATTCGACTTCTGACGTCGGGTCGATGGCGACCGTCGGTGTTCGAGGGGGTTCTGCCCTATCAACCAGACAGAAAGCTCTGGAAGCATTGCGATCACCGTGATGTAAATACGAGATTCCGTACCTCGCTGCTGACACTGTGCGAAGCAGCGAGAGAGGTTTTGAGTAAGTGCATCAGATCGGACACGACGACCGGGCGCGGTGGCCCGGGCTCGGCAACGTCGTGCATGACCGCAGGCGGGCGGCTCGGCTGACGCTGGCCCAGCTGGCGGCGAAGACCGAATTGTCGCAGTCGTTTCTGAGCCAGCTGGAAAACGGGCGGACCAATACGAGCCTGCGCTCGTTGCAGCGCATCGCCGACGCGCTCAGCACCACGGCGACGGAACTGCTGGCGGCGGCCGACAGCACGCCGGGCTCGGTGATCGTCCGGGCGGGCGAGGGCGTGCTCGAACAGGCCGATCGGAAAAACGACGGTTCGGTGCGCTCGCTGGTGCACGGGCCGAGGAAACTGCGCGCGCTCGAGTTCACCGGCGGCACCGACCGCGGCGAGCGTGAATTCAAGCATCAGAACGACGAATTGATCTACGTGGTCTCCGGGACCATCACGGTCGCCGCCAACGGCGAACAGGTGACGCTGTCCACCGGAGACTCCTACTACTGCCCGTCGGGCGTGCGCCACCGCTGGTGGGCGCACGCCGACGACACCAGAACACTCTTGCTCGCCGTTGCCGACGGGCTGACGGTCCGCCGGGCACCCCACGGGCCACGACGAACCTGATCCCCACCCCGCATATCCCCGAAAGCACTGCACGACAACGCAAACGAGCCGCTCACCGAGCGACGGTGAGCGGTTCGTCTGCTTTCTCGTTCGTTGGCTCGGCCCGTGTCAGGACCAACCGAATCGAGCACATCGACCGGAGGGAGGGAAGTTACTTCCGGCTTCATGCCGGTACCGCGACCTTGCGCGGACGTCCGCGCGGGCGCTTGCGGGCGATGACGACCCCCTGATCGAAGATCTCGCCACCCCAGACACCCCACGGCTCACGCCGATCCATGGCCGCGGTCAAGCAGCCCCTGCGGATGGGGCAGCTGGCGCACAGCGCCTTGGCCTGCTCCAACTGGTTGGGGCTCTCGGCGAACCAGAGATCGGGATCTCCGGCTCGGCAAGGCACGGACTTGTTGCCCTCCCGGGTCCGAGTGGTCGGCGCCACGGTTTCGCATGTCACGTCAGTAGTGGCTTGTGGCCATTCCTGGGCGGTGAACACGTCGTTCTCCTTCAGCTCGTTGCAGCGGTTCGTTGTGTTGTCCGCGAAACCGGGGCCGGCTGGCTGAAGGGCCGAAAAAGATTGGCCACGGTTTCGCTTCGTGCGAGCCGTGGCCAGGAGGTCTGGGAGGGAAGTTCCCTACCTAGGTATTCGACATTTCTGTCGAGTCCTGATCACGATCGCTTGGTGTGCGGGGCGGAGGCGTGTTGCCTGCAGATCCGCCGGCTCATAACCGGCTGCTGCGGCGACGTTGACGTCTGCCGTTTCGACGACAGACGGGTGCCAGCCACCCGCACTGGGCTTGTCCAAAATGACGGTGCACATCGGGGCATGCGTGGGCGCGAGTTGCGCCTGCGTGCCGAAGACACCGATTTCGGACAGACCGATCCCCTGCAAGGCGAGGATCCCCCGGGAGGCCGACATGGGTGAATTCACCGCAACGCCGATCGCATTGAAGAATGTGATGTTCACGTCTGCCTCCCTCCTAACTCGTTGTGTCTGTTTGAACTCTGCGCGCCGGGATAACCTCCCGGTGCGTAAAACCCACCATAGGCAAGTTCGCCGGGCGGTACAACCTATTTTCTACCTGCGGTTTTGGGGTCTTGCGCGCAGCCGCGAGGCAATGATCGCGAGCACGTCGGCGCCGTACTGTTCGAGCTTCTTCGCGCCGATGCCCGCGATCGCGGCCAGCGCGGCGTCGTCACCTGGGAGTTGTTCGGCGATCGCGGTCAACGTGGTGTCGGTGAACACCACGAACTCGCGCACCTGCAACGCCTCCGCCTTCTCCGCGCGCCACTCCTGCAGAGCCGTCAGAAGTTCGGCATCGAGTTCCGCCGGGCAACGACGACAGCGGCCAAGCATAGTCGCATAGGTGCCGATGAGTGGCTTCGCACACACTCGGCAGGTCGGACGCATGCCTTTCGCCTCGACGACCGGCGTCGCGATCCTGGATGCGGGTGAATCGTCGGGGACGAGACCGTTGAGAAACCGGGACCGGCGGCGGGTGCGGCGCTTGCCTTCGCCGCGCGCCAGCGCCCAGGACAGCTGCAGATGTTCGCGTGCCCTGGTCACGCCGACGTAGAGCAGCCGACGCTCCTCCTCCAGCTTCGCCTCGTCGCCGACCGAACCGTCGTCGGCGAGCACGTGCGCGATCGGCAGCGTGCCGTCGGCCACGCCGACCAGGAACACCGCGTCCCACTCCAGCCCCTTGGCGGCGTGCAGCGAGGCGAGCGTGACGCCCTGCACGGTCGGTGGGTGCCGCGCCTCGGTACGGGCGGCCAACTCGCGCAGCAGGCCGGGCAGGTCGAGCTGGTCGTCGTGGCTGACCAGTTCCTCGGTCAGGCTGACCAGCGCGACGAGCGAGGACCATTTCTCCCGGGCCTGCGCGCCGACGGGCTCTTCCGTGGTGAGGCCGACCGGCGCCAGCACCGCGCGGACCAGGGTGACCAGCGCGGCACCGCTGCGTGCCTCGGCGGGCAGGTCGTCGCGCGAGGCGGCCTGCCGCAGGACCGAAACGGCCTGCCTGACCTCGGCCCGCGAGAAGAATCCCTCGCCGCCGCGCACCTGGTAGGCGATGCCGCGCTCGGTGAGCGCCTGCTCGTAGCTCTCGGACTGCGCGTTGATCCGGTAGAGCACGGCGATCTCGGCGGCGGGTGTGCCCGCGTCGATCAACCGTTTGATCGACTTCGCTACCGCGGCGGCCTCGGCCGGGCCGTCGTCGTATTCGGCGAAGACCGGCTCGGGTCCGTCCGGGCGCTGGCCGATGAGCTGCAGCCGGGTGCCGGCGATACGCCCGCGCGCCACGCCGATCACCCGGTTGGCCAGCGAGACCACCTGCGGGGTCGAGCGATAGTCGCGTTCCAGCCGGACCACGGTGGCGTCGGGGAAGCGGCGGGAGAAGTCGAGCAGATAGCCGGGGGTAGCGCCGGTGAACGAGTAGATCGTCTGGTTCGCGTCGCCGACCACGGTCAGGTCGTCGCGCTCGCCGAGCCAGGCGTCGAGCACGCGCTGCTGCAACGGGGTGACGTCCTGGTACTCGTCGACCACGAAACTGCGATAGCGGCCGCGGAATTCGTCGGCCACCGCCGGATAGTCCTCCAGCGCCGCCGCGGTGTGCAGCAACAGATCGTCGAAGTCGAGCAGCAGACCGTCCGGCGTGGCCTTGAGCTTCTCGTACCCCGCGTACACCTCGGCCACCCGCAGCGCGTCGTACGGCGTCTCGCGGCGCTGCTTGGCCACCGCCGCCGGATAGTCCTCCGGCGCGATGAGCGAGGCCTTCGCCCATTCGATCTCGCTGAGCAGGTCGCGCACGCTGTCGGTGGCCGAGGAGAGCCCGGCCCGGTTCGCCGCCTGCGCGACGATCGGGAACTTGCCGTCGATCAGCCGCCACGGCACATCGCCGACGATCTGCGGCCAGAAGTATTTGAGCTGGCGCAGCGCGGCCGCGTGGAAGGTGCGCGCCTGCACCTGGTTCGCGTCGCCGCCGAGCCCGAGCGCGCGCAGCCGATTGCGCAACTCCCCCGCCGCCCGCGCGGTGAAGGTGACCGCGAGCACCTGGTCGGCCTTCACATGTCCCGCGGACACCAGATGCGCGATCCGATAGGTAATGGTCCTGGTCTTGCCGGTGCCCGCCCCCGCGAGTACGCACACCGGACCCCGTGGCGCGCGCACGGCGGCGGCTTGTTCGGGGTCGAGTGAATCCAGCTCGGGGCCGGTCGGTTGGTGCGTACTGGTAGACGACACGGCAACCATCATGACAGTGCCCGCCGACAACTCTCGCCGCGCGCGCAATACTGTCCCCTCGTGGCACACGACACGCCGTCGACCGACGCGCAACCGACCGACCGGCACGCGACCTGGATGGAGCTGTTCTTCGACCTCGTCGCGGTCGCAGGCATCGGTCAGCTCACCCATCTGCTGCATCGCGGCCCCTCGCTCGGCGACTTCGCCCTGTACGTCCTGCTCTACCTGGCTTTTTGGACGGTCTGGGCGTGCATCATGCTGTACGGCAACATCGCCCGCGATCACACCAGGATCTATCTGATGCTCGGGGCGATGCTCGGCCTCGGCGTGATGGCGGCGGCGGTCACCGGCATCCCGGACCGGCACGCGACCACGTTCGCGGCGGTCTACGTGCTGGTGCGCATGGTGGCCGCGCAGGTATGGGGGCGCGGCAGGCTGATGGTCGACTGGCCGATCACCCAGCTGTCCATCGGCGTGCTGCCGTGGATCGCCTCGCTCTGGGTGCCCGAACCGTGGAAGTACTGGCTGTGGGCGCTCGGCCTCGCCCTGGATCTGTGGCTGATGTTCGCGCTGACCGGCGAACAGATGATGGCGGGCGCACAGGAGGCGATCGACCGCCGGGTGCGCAACTCGCGCCGCTTCAAGGGGATCGAGCCGCCGAAAGTCAAGGCGCTGCACACCAATCCGGCGCATCTCGGCGAGCGGCTCGGCCTGTACGTGATCATCGTGCTCGGTGAGGGTGTCATCGCGGTGATCGGCGCGGTGGGTGGGGTGACGTGGAATGTGCAGGTGCTCGCCCTCGGCTTCGGTGCGTTCGTGGTGCTGGCGAGCATGTGGGCATTGACCCTGCTGTACGGCTTCGTGCCGCGCCTGATGACGGGTGCGGAGTCGGACGGGTCGATACCGAGGCAGCACGTCATGGCCATGCACTGCTGGGTCACCGGCGCGATCGCCACGATCACGGCCGGTCTCGGGCTGGCCGTCGAACACGCGCAGGGACACGTCTCCACCGGCATCGGCTGGTCGCTGGCCGGCGGTGCGTCGGCGTATTTCATCATCACCGGGCTCGGTGGCGCGCGCAGCGGGGCCGGGTGGCGCTGGGTGCTGACCTGGCCGCTGCCGTGTGCGGTGCTCGCGGTGGTGCTCGGCGCCTTCGGACCGCGTATCGGGGCGCTCGGCCTGGTGTACGGGGTTGTGGCCCTGTGCCTTTGGGCGCTGCTGTGCCAGACGCACGCCGCGGGTCAATGGGGCGCCGGATCCGGTCCCGACCGGCCACGCCGGACGCCGTGGCCGCACCACGGCCTCGGGATCGACGAGGTCTTATAGCCGCCGCAGGCTGCGTAGGTCGGTGGCGAACTGCCCGGTCCGCGTGCCGAGCGGGCCGAAGAACTCGCGATCGCAGGCCTCCACCACGACCACCGCCCGATTCGCCAGTGCCGCACCGGCTTCGGTGGGCACCAGCGACTTCGCCCGCCGATCGCTCGGGTGATCGCGGCGCTCGACCAGGCCTTTCTGTTCGAGCGCGCGCAACACCTGGGAGGTCATCATCGGGTCGGTGGCGGCCTGCGCGGCGAGGTCGCGCTGCATCACCGGGTCGCCTGCCACCGTGAGGTAGGTGAGCGAGGCGAGCAGCACGAACTGCACGTGGGTGAGGTCGAACGGCGCGAGCGCCGCGCGCTGTGCCGCCTGCCACCGATTGGTCACCTGCCAGAGCAACAATCCAGGACTTTCGTCGGCCTGCTCGAACTCGGTGCGTAGCCCCTCATTCCTCATCGGCCTCCCTCACTCGCCGGTCATCGCTTTCGCGATCACCGCATGATCGTGTGCGGTGAGTTCTATCAGGCCGCGCCGCAAAACCATTCCCCAGTTCGGTGAGCTGGTCAGATCGAGCTCGTCGCGCAGCTCGTCGATCGCCGTCTCCTTGGCCTCGGTCCGGTAGCTGACCGACCGGCGCCACGGCTGGAAGCAGCCGCCGTCCGGCAGCTCGACCGGGTCGGCCTGCCAGGCGGGGCGGTCATCGATGATGCCGATCGCGGTGAACGCGCGGACCTGAGCGCCGGAGCGGATGCCCTCGCGCGGCGAGTAGTAGATGAGCGTGTCGCCGGGCTGCATGCGTTCGACGGACGTGCGCTTGCCGTGATTGGCCTGCGCGAAGCCGAGTTCGACGCCGCGCAGCACGTGCTCCTTGGACACCACACCCAACCAATACCTGGTCATGCCCGCACCCCCTCGGCGACGACGATGAGCGCGTCGAGGTCGGGCCGCACCGACTTGGCGAGGTCGCCGCCCATCACCTTGGTCCAGAGCCAGCGCAGCGGTCCGTCGATCGAGACGGTGACGCTGATCGTGGTCCGGCCATCGGCCTCGGTGATCTGGTGGTCGAAGGTGAGCCGGGCGCCGATGAGCTTGGAGACGTCGACGAATTCGGTGTCGTTGAGCCGCTCGACGACGAACGGCACCTTCGGCCCGCCCTTCGGCTTCAACGTCCCCGTGGCGCCCTGGACGAACGGGCCGTCGAGTCGAACCCATTCGGTGTCGTTGTTCCATTCCGGCCAGGTGGCCATGTCCGCCCACTTGGCGAAGAAGGCGGCGGCTGGTGCGGTCGAGCTGGCTTGCGCGTTGGCAATGATCGTCATGGGATTAGTATGCGCGCTTACTAAAATCAACGCAAGAGGTAGCGGAAAAAGACTTGACTGGAACACCGGCGACCTGATCGGCGTTGCACAATCCGTGACTGACGCGACGCCCGACCTGACGATGTACTCGACCACCTGGTGCGGCTACTGCCGCAGGCTGAAGAAGCAGCTGGACGAGTCCGGTATCAGCTACATCGAGATCGACATCGAACAAGATCCGGCATCGGCCGAGTTCGTGGGCAGCGTCAACGGTGGCAACCATGTGGTGCCGACGGTGAAATTCTCGGACGGCTCGACCGCGACCAACCCGACCCTGGTTGCCGTCAAGCAGGCGCTGGCCGCACTGGCCTGATCACCACGTAGTTCCGTCCCTCCGCGCGGGCCGACCGGCCCGCAGCGGACTTTTTCGCGCTCAGTCGAGCGCGGCCCAGGACTCCATGATGGTGCGGGCGATGGAGATGGAACCCGGCAGCAACAGGCGCGCGCCCGTGCCCTGCGCCGACCAGTCACCGGCGTTCAACGCCTCGCGCACCTCCGCGCGGCTGAACCAGTGCGCCTCGGCGATCTCACCGTCGGAAAAGACCAGCGGCTGCGCCGGATCGCCGACCGCGGCGAACCCGAGCATCAGCGACCGGGGGAACGGCCACGGCTGACTGCCCAGGTAGTTGATGTCGCGCACATCGACGCCGACCTCTTCCTTGATCTCCCGCTCGACGCACCGCTCCAGCGACTCGCCCGCCTCGACAAACCCGGCGAGCAGCGAGAACAGCGTCTCCGGCCAGCTGTGCTGCCGCGCGAGCAGCACCTGGTCGCCACCGTCGTGGATCAGGCAGATGACCGCGGGGTCGATCCGCGGGAACTCCTCGTAGCCGCCTTCGGTCACCCGCGACCAACCGGCCTTGCTCAGCGTGGTCACCGTGCCGTCGGCGCTGTTGAATCCGGCCTTGTCGTGCCAGTTCAGCAGGGCGACCGCGGTGGAGAGGACGGCCGCGGTGAGATCGTCGACCGTGTTCGACATGCCGCGCAGGTCGGTCAGCGAGCCCTGCAGCTCCCGGTCGCGCACGGCCCACAGGTGGGTGCCGCCGTCGATACCGAGGAACACCGCCTCGGGACTCGGCTCGGGCGCGAGGTCGATCGCCTTGTCCAGGACGAGCGCGCCGTCTTCGTATCTGACCTGGCCGCGGGCGTTCACCCGCAGCAGCTTGGCGTCGCGCCAACCCTCCTGGAGAGCCTGCGCGTCGGCCCGCGTCTCCTCGGCGCGATCGAGCACAGGACGGGACAGCAAGGGAACACCATTGAGCTGAAAGACCGGCACCCACCGAGACTATCGCGCCGTACCCCCGGCGCCCCTCGCGCGGCCTTACTTGGCCGCGCGGCGGATGTAGAGCAGCTTGTCCCCCGCCTCGAGCGAGTCGACCTCCGGCTCGCCCACCCTGGCCAGCACGCCGGCCCGCACCACACCGAGCACGATGTCGCCCAGATGCCGTGGCGAGCCACCGATTTCGGTGGACTCCACCTCGCGCTCGGCGATCGCGAACCCCTCCTCCGGGGTGAGCAGGTCTTCCATCATCTCGACCACCGACGGCGTGGTCGTCGCGATGCCGAGCAACCGGCCCGCGGTCTCCGAGGAGACCACCACCGAGTCGGCGCCGGACTGGCGGACCAGATGGGTGTTCTCCGCCTCGCGAATCGAGACCACGATCTTGGCGCTCTTGGTGAGCTCGCGGGCGGTGAGGGTGACCAGCACCGCGGTGTCGTCCCGATTGGTCGCGACCACCACCGAGGACGCGTTCTGCACGCCGGCCAGCCGCTGCACGTCGGATTGGGTCGCCGAACCGTGCACCGTCACCAGGCCCGCGTTGGCGGCCGCGTCCAGCGCGACGACATCGGTGTCCACCACCACGATGTCGGCGGGCTGCACGTTGTCGCCGAGCATGGCGTCGATCGCGGTACGGCCCTTCGTGCCGTATCCGACGACCACGGTGTGATTGCGCACGCTGTGCCTCCATCGCTGAATCTTGAAAGCCTGCCGGGACCGTTCCGTCAGCACGCCGAGGGTGGTACCGACGAGAACGATGAGGAAGAGGATGCGCAGCGGGGTGATGATGACGATGTTCACCAGCCGGGCCTCGGCCGTCACCGGGGCGATATCGCCGTAACCGGTGGTGGACAGCGACACCGTCGCGTAATAGAACGCGTCGAGGAAGCCGAGCGGGTCGCCCGCGTTGTCGTGGTAGCCGTCGCGGCCGACGTAGACCACCAGGGCCGCGGCGAACAGCAGCGCGACCGCGAACAGCACCCGGCGCGACAGCGAAATCCACGGGCTGCTCTGGACTTCCGGGATGCGCAGCACGCCGACCAGGGCGAAATGCGGGCGATTCGACAGCCCGAGCGTGCGCGCTCGATCACCGAACACCGGACGCACCCGCCCTGATATTTCTCGTGCCGGATGTCTCCGGCATTGCTTGTCCCGCCAGCACAGCACGGGAGCCTACCTGCTGCCCGCGCTACCACCCGGCCTCGACGCGAACACCCGATGAATGCAAAGGTGCCTCATGGCAGAAAACGCACTCGCCCCCGTCCGCAACTCCGGGCGACGGCCCGCATTGGCCCTCGCCGCCCTGTTGTTCGGCAGTGGGGTGCTGCATTTCGTCATGCCGAAGCCCTTCGATTCGATCGTGCCGAAGGCCCTGCCCGGCGAGCCGAGGAACTACACCTACGCCTCGGGCGTCGCCGAGCTCGGCGTCGCCGCCGCGCTGGCGCTCCCGCGGACCCGCGGCCTCGGCGGGCGGCTGGCCGCGCTGCTGTTCCTCGCGGTCCTCCCGGCCAACGTGCAGATGACCGTAGACACGCTCGGCAACAAGAAGGCCTCGCAGCTGTTCAAGATCGGGACGGTGCTGCGACTGCCGCTGCAGATCCCGCTGATCACCCAGGCGTTGAAGGTGAGCCGGTCGGCGCGGAATTCCTGATCAGCTCGGCCAGTTCGGCGGCCCCGGCCAGCTCGGCGGGGGCGATGGTGCGGCCGGTGCGCACGTAATGGAAAGCGGCACCGATGCGTTCGAGCATCTCCTGCTCGGGTCTGCCCTCCCTGGACGCCATCAGCCTGGCCCAGGCCAGCCGATAGACGGCGAGCTGCATGGCGACCGCGGGCTCCTCGGCGGGGGTCGGCTCGGCGCCGGTCTTCCAGTCGACCACGATCCAGCCGCCGCCGGGCTCGGCGAACACCGCGTCCATCCGGCCGCGAATCACGGTGCCCGCCAGGGAGGTTTCGAACGGGACCTCCACGTCGATCGGGCTACGGTTGGCCCACGAGGAATTCAGGAACGCGTCCTGCATGGCAGTCAGCTCGTCGTCGACACCCGCGTCGGCCGCGGCGCCGTCGGCCGCGCCGGGGAGTTCGTCGAGGCCGAGCAGGCGGGTGGCACCGAACCAGCGCTGCACCCAGGCGTGGAACGCGGTGCCGCGGCGGGCCAGCGGGCTCGGCGGGAACGGGAGCGGACGGCGCAGGCGGGCAGCGAGTTTCGTCGGGTCGGCGCGCATCTCCACCAGCGCGGTCGCGGCGATCTGGCCGGGCAGTTCGACCTCTTCGGCGGCGGCCTGCTCGGATTCGAATTCGGCGAGTAGGGCGTCGACGTCGGCGGCCCAGCCGTCGGGGTCGTCGGGGTCCGGTGTCGGGCCGAGCGGGTAGTCGTCGATGAATTCCGCTGCGGCAAAGGCGATGTCCTCGTCGGAGATGCGCTCGTGCATGGGGTCGGGCGGGACGGCGCCGAGGTGCGGGGGCTCGGCGGCTGCGGGACCGGGATCGTCCATGGGGTCCGGTGGCAGGGCATCGATGTCGTCCGGCGGCTCGAAGGGGTAGGGCTCGCTGAATTCGTCTGTCGCAAAGGTGGTTTCGTCGAAGAGTCCCTCGGGGGCCTGGTCGAGCGCCGAACCGGCGTCCGGTTTTCCGATGGTGACGTCTTTCGCGGAGTCTCGCGGTGCGGCGGGCTCGGCGCGGAGTTCGACAAGAGCGGCGCGCACCAGAGCGGCACCCTGTTCGATGGGGTCGCGGCGGTTGCCGAGGGGATCGCGCGGCCATTCGGCGGTGGCGGGGTTGTCCGTGAACGGGTTCACCGCGTCGTGCTCCGGTGGGTCGTCCCAGCGGGCGATGTCGACGACGCCGTCGGCCGGGCTGTCGGCGGATTCGCTGGCGTGCTTCAGTTCCAGCAGGAAGTCGGACGGGCCCTTGGGGGAGGTTCCGGTTTCCGCCCAGTGGTGCGACGAAACGAGCAGCACGCGTTCGGTTCTGGTGAGTGCGACGTAGAACAGGCGGCGCTCTTCGTCGATGCGGCGGCGTTCCAGCGCCTCCTTGTGTGACTTGATGGCGCGCTCGAGGTCGGCGCGGTCGTACAGGTCGGCCAGGTCGAGGACGGGGACGCCCTCGGCCGCGTCGTCCTGTTGGCGGTCGCCGCGCAATTTGGTCGGCAGTTCGGCGAGCGCGCCGAGCCAGGTGCCCGACGCGGTGCCCGACGGGAACACGCCGCGCACCACGTGCGGTACCGACACGATCTCCCACTCGAGCCCCTTTGCCGCGTGCACGGTCAGCACCTGCACCCGATCCTTGGCGACCTCGACTTCGCCTGGCTCCAAGCCGTTTTCGACCGACTCGGCAGCGGCGAGAAAGGACAGCAACCCGCTCAGCGCCGCACCGGAGTCGGCGGCGTACCCGGCGACCACTTCGGCGAAGGCGTCCAGATGCTCGCGCCCGGCACCGGTGCCCGACATGGCACGGCGGGCCTGCGTCTCCACGCCGACGCCGATGGTGCGCTCCACGTCGGCGACCAGCTCGGTCAGTAGCTGGCCGCTGCGTTCGCGTAATGCGCCGAGCTCCCTGCTCAGCGCCTGGATACGGGCGAAGCCGGACTCCGAATACTGTTCGCGCGGACCAGGATCGGCGATCGCGTCGGCCAAGCCCGCCTGTTCGGCAGGCTCCGGCGCCACCTCGCGCAAGGCCGCGGCCAGGGTGCTCCCGTCGGTGATCTCCGGTGCGTCACCGCTGGTGAAGCGGCTGATCGACAGGGTGCGCGCGCGGTGGGCCAGCGCCGCGATGTCGGCGACACCGATCCGCCAGCGGGCGCCGGTGAGCACCCGCATGGCCGCGCTACCGGAGCCGGGTTCGGCGATCAACCGCAGCGTGGCGACGATATCGGCGACCTCGGGTGTGGCGAGCAGGCCGCCGAGGCCGACGATCTCCACCGGCAACCCTTGCGCGCGTAGCGCTTCGGCGAGCGGGGACGCATCGGCGTTGCGCCGCACCAGCACCGCGGAGGTGGGTGGCGGCTCCCCTGCGGCACGGCGGGCCGACCATTCCTCGGCGATCCGGATGGCCAGCCACTCGCGTTCCTCGGCAACGGTTTCGGTCAAGGCCAGGGCGACAACGCCCGGCCCCGCATCGGGTTTCGCCCGCAAGGCGTCGACGGTCACGCCGCCGCCCTCGATGGCCTTGCGGCGCAACGGGTCCGCGACCAGATTCGCCAGCGCCAAGGCCTCGGGCGGATTGCGCCAACTGGTCAGCAGCGGCAGCGTCGGCGCGGGAACGCCGGGTGCCATGGGAAAGTCGGTGGCAAAGCGCGGCAGGTTCGCGGCGGACGCGCCGCGCCATCCGTAGATCGATTGCATCGGATCGCCGACCGCCGTGACGGCCAGGCGCTGTCGGCGCGATGTCGCTTCCTCCGCAACGGCATTCGCGGGCTTGGCGGTGCGCTGCCTGCCGGTTCGTTGTCGCCCGGACTCCTCGCTCATCGGCCTGACATACCGGGGCTCGGCGGCACGCGATCCACCCTGGGCGTCAGCTGACGCCGATTCGGCTCCTGCAGGGTGCTCGGCACCGGTCGTCGGATCGGCCTCCGGAGCACCACCGAACAGAGCGGCCAGCAGGACGCGTTGGGCGTGACCGGTGTCCTGGTATTCATCGAGGAGCACAAGCCGGAAGCGGGTGCGTTCAGCGGCGGCGACCTCGGGGTGTTCGGCGGCGAGGCGGGCGGCCAGGGACATCTGAGCGCCGAAATCTAGTGCGCCGCGACGGCGTAACGCGTCGGCCAGCTGCTGGACCAGCGGCAGCAAGGCGATGCGTTCGCGCTGGACCTGGAGGATGCCGAGCAGGGTCTGGCTCGGCCCGCCGCGCTGGCGTGGGCCGGGCGGCAGGGTATGCACCAGCTTTTCGAGGTCGGTGTGCGCCTCGGCCAGCTGTTCCGGCTCGACCAGATGCTCTGCGAGTTGTCCGGACAGGGCGAGGATCGCCTCGGTGACCGAGACCGGGGTGCGGTCGGTGTCCAGGTCGCCGTCCCAGGTCCGCACCACCTGGTGGGCGAGCTGCCAGAGCTGGGTCTGGGTGAGCAGCGTCGCCGAGGGTTCCACGGGCAGCAGCAGGCCGTGTTCGGTGAGCAGCCTGCCCGCGTACGAGTGGTAGGTGCTGATCTCCGGCTCCGCGCCGGACAGCTGTGCCCGCAGCTGACCGGACGGGTCGAGCTCGCGCAACAACGGCGCGCCAGCCAGCCGGGCCAGCCGGGTCCGGATGCGAGCGGTCAACTGCTGCGCGGCTTTTCGGGTGAAGGTCAGGCCGAGCACCTCATCGGGCAGCACCAGGCGGTTGGCCACCATCCACACGACCCGGGCGGCCATCGTCTCGGTCTTGCCCGCGCCCGCGCCCGCGACGACCAGTGTCGGACCGGGCGGCGCGGCGATCACCGCCGCCTGTTCGTCGGTGGGCGGCGGCAGGCCGAGTGCGTCGGCCAGTTGATGCGGCGTTACCCGCCCGCCGGTCACGGCTGCGCCTCATCGGCGTCGCACACCGACGATCCCGGGCCGCCAGGCCGCGCACGACGCCCGCGCCGGGTGGCACCGCGACGACGCCCGACATTCGAGTGCGCCGCGGCATCGATCGCGCGCTCCGGTATGACTGTGCAGCAAAGACACTCGGCCCCACAGATCGGCAGCGGTACCCGGAAGCGTTTATCCCTCACTCGTCGGTCACCTGCCTGCCGGTGTCCTGGACGGGGCAGCTGCCGGAGACCGGGCAGTGGCGGCAACCGTCGTTGCGCATGGCGAGGTAGCTCGGGCCCTGGGTGGCCGCGGCCGCGTCGTGAATGGTGTCGCGCCACTTGTCGAGTGCTTCGGGGTCGAGCGGCGGTTGCATGCGCTGGGTGGCGCCCTCCTTGCTGCTCGGCTTGGCGACATACACCAACCGGGCGCCGCCGGGTTCGCCAAGTGGGCCGGATTCACCTGCGGCCGAGCCCTGTTCGTCCGCGTCGAGGCCGGGTCCGGTCGTACCCGACTCGTCAGCAATCGACTTGTCCGCAGTCTCCGAATCGCCTGGCGCGACGTCCAATTCACCTTGGCCGGAATCCACAGCATCCGATTCGCCTGCTACGGAACCTGATTCACCCACCTCCGCACGCGCTTCCACGGTGGCCGCGTCGAGCGCACCCATCGCCGCCGCCACCTGATACGTCGCCAGCTGCGCGTGATCGACCGCCGCCTGCTTGGTGACCGGCGACTTCCCGGTCTTCACGTCCACGATCACGAAGCGGCCGAGCGCATCCCGCTCCAGCCGGTCCACCCGGCCACGAATCCGCACGGGCCGTTCGTCTTCCGTGCGCGGCGGCAGCACGCAGTCCACCGGCACCTCGACCCCGGCCTGGGTGAGTTCGCCGCGGGTGTTGCGCACCCAGGCCATGAAGGTTTCCAGCATGGTCTCGGTGCGGCGCAGCTCCTGCCGGGAATGCCAGCCGGACCCCGGATCGACCGACTGCCAGGCCTTGTCGAGCGCGGCACGCACCTGCGCCTCGGGCACCTGCCCGGCCAGCGCCTGCACCAGCGTGTGCACCAGATTGCCCTTGACGGCGTGCGGGTTGTCGCCGTCGGTGCCACCGTGCCGTTCCAGCGCCCAGCGCAGCGGGCAGGTGCGCAGCAGTTCCACGGTGGACGGCGAGAGGCCGACGGCGCTGTCGTCCTCGTCCCACAGCGTCCGCCGCGAGCTCAATTCGGCGGTGCCATACCAGTCGTCGGGATGGGTACCCGGCACGCCGGCACTGGCCAGCCGGGCCAACTGGTGCGCGGCGCGTTGCCTGCGGTCCGGGTCGGACTCGGGATCGCAGACGGCGCCACGCAATTCGGCCACCAGCGAATGCATCACCAGGGCGCGACCGGGATCGGCGATCGGCAGCGCGCCCGGTTCACCGTCTTCGTCGTGCCCGAGCAATTCGGCAAGGAACCGCGACGGCACCAGATCCCGTTCTCCCGACACCGATTCCACCGCGGTGACCAGCAACGAACGCCGCGCCCTGCTGCACGCGACCAGCAACAGCCTGCGTTCCTCGGCCAGGATCGGCGCCGCGCGGCTCACCTGTTCGCCGCCGTCGATGACACCGGCGGTCAGGTCGACCAGGTCCTCGGTGTTCAGCAGCGTGCCGCGCGCCCGCGGGTTCGGCCAAATCCCTTCCTGCACAGCGGCAACCGCGACGACATCCCATTCGCGACCCGCGGCGGCGTGCGCGCTGAGCAGGGCGACGGCCTCCTTCGGCGCGGTGCGTGGCCCCGAGCCGTTCGGAATCTCCTGCTGCAGCAGGTATTCCACGAATCCTTCGATGCTCGCGCGGGGCAGCCGGTCCACATAGCCCGCGGCGGCATCGAACAGCCCGACGGCGGCGTCGAGATCGCGGTCGGCCTGCATCCCGACGGCGCCGCCGCGTTCGGACTGCCCGACCCAGCGACGCTCCAGCCGCGATGCCGTCCACAGCGCCCACAGCACATCCTCGAGACCTGCCCCGCGACGACGCGCCTTGCGAGCCCGTGCCAACGCATCGAGCACCCGCCGCAGCGGTGCCGCCTCGACATCGGTCAGCCGATCCAGGATTCGCGAATCCCCGGCGCCGATCAGCAGATCCCGCAGCACCTCCGCGGAGGATTGATCGATGCCGTGCCGCAATTCGACGGGCTCGTCACCCGCTTCGGAACTCTCCGCGGGCTCCTCGTCGTCCGCGGCCGGTTCGGAGCTGTCGGAGTCGGGAGCGGGCTGTTCGGCTGTTTCCGCGGCCTGCTCGGCCTCGCTGCCGCGCCATTCGGAGTCTTCGGGGGTCCATTCGGGCTCTACGCCATACCAATCGGCGTCGTCGGCGTCCCGCTCGAGCGTCCCTGGACTCGGTTCAGGCAGCCCGGAACCGCGCTCCGAGCTTTCGATGATCCGTTCGGGCTCCGGCTCGCTCTCCGGCGCCGCCCGCCCGGACCGCGCCCGGTTCCGCTCGGATTCCAGCACGCTGCGCCGCACGCCACGGCGCAGCCGCCGCAGCGTGATCTGATCGGCGCCGCCGAGCGGGCCCGCGAGCAGATCCAGCGCGTCTTCCGGATCGAACGCCGACCCCTTCTCCCCCGCGAGCACCGCCCTAAGCGACAGCAGCATCCAGGCCGCACCGCGCCGCCGCGCCAACGGCGTATCCAGCGCGGGCTGCTGCACCGGCACCCCCGCCGCGAGCAGCGCACGACGCAGCGGCGGCAACGACAGCGGCACCGAGCGGACGATCACCGCCATCCGCGACCACGGCACCCCGCCGGTCAGGTGCGCGCGGCGCAGGTGGTCGGCGATGAGCGCCGCCTCCTTCGCCGGGGTGGCGAGTACCCGCACCCGCACCTCGGTGCCGTCGTCGGCCGGTTGCTCGGCCCGCTTCGGCAGCGAAAAGCGTTGCGGCGCACTGCCCGGCAACTTGGCCGCCACCCTGGCGACCGCCAGCTGCACCGGTCCGCCCGCTCGATGGTTGTCCCGCAGCACGATTCGCCGGCCGTCCGGCTCGGCCAGGTCGGCGACGAACCGCGCGTCCGCGCCGCGGAAGGCGAAGATGCCCTGATCGGGGTCGCCCGCGACGACGGTGGTGTGCGCGCTGTGCCCGATCGCCCTGACCAGGATCGCGGCCTGCGGATCGAGATGCTGCGCGTCGTCGACCAGCAGGTACCGGATCCGGGCCCGTTCGGCGGCAAGCAGATCGGCGTCACCGGCGAGCGCGTCGAGCGCGGCGCCGATCAGTTCGGCGGCATCCAGCGCGGGCGCGGTCGCCTCCGGCGCCTCGACGCCCACCGACCAGCGCAACAGCATCGTCTGCTCATACCGCACCGCGAACTTGCCCGCCGCCACCCACTCCGGTTTACCGTGCTCGCGGCCGAGGCGCACCAGATCCTCCGGACCGAGGCCGCGTTCGGTGGCGCGCAGCATCAGATCGCGCAACTGTTCGGCGAACCCACCGAGCGCGAGCGCGGGTTGCAGGCGTTGCGGCCACAGCCCGTCCGCTCCCGCCGCGATGTCGGTCAGGTCGCCGCGCAGCATTTCGCGCAGCACCGCATCCTGCTCGGCACCGGTCAGCAAACGCGGCGGCGGGTTGCCGTGCGCGGTCGCGTGTCTGCGCAGCACCGAGAAGGCGTAGGAGTGCAGGGTGCGGGCCAGCGGCTCCCTGGTCGCGCCGGGTACACCGCCCTCGAAGTCTGGGCCGGCCAGCGGCGGAGTCGACGGGGTGGGTGAGCTCAAGGGGACGGCAGGAGGCGAAGCCGACGGGGTGGGTGAACTCAAGCGGGCGGTGATGGCGTCGCGGGCGGCGCTCGCCGCCTGCTTCGAATGGGCAAGGACCAGCACGGATTCCGGATCGTCCCCCGCCGCGATGCGATCGGCCGCGAGATCGACGAGCAGGGCCGTCTTGCCCGTGCCCGGTCCGCCGAGCACCTGCCAGGGCCGCCACCCGGGACGCGTCGGACCGGCCGCCGCCGCGGCGTCGAACAGCGCGCGCACGTCGGCACCCCAGGCGCGCGGCCTGGGTGCCGCCACGTTCCGGCGAACAAGTCGCACCGCGCTATCCGATCGCACCACGCGGGCTATTGCAACAGACACGACCGACACGCCGACGGCCCCCTCGCGCGACTCGCCCAACGGCCGTGGGCGGCACAGGTCAGAATGGACCGGTGTCTGCTCTGAATGTCTATCGATTCGGCCCGGCGACCGGACCGGCCGTGCTGGCCCTGCACGGTGTGACCGGCCACGGCAAACGCTGGGAAGACCTGGCAGCCAACCATCTCCCCGACGTCCGGATCATCGCTCCCGACCTGCGCGGACACGGGCGATCGAGCGCGCTGCCGCCGTGGACCTTCGAGGCCGTCGTCGAGGACCTGGTCGAGTTGCTCGAAGCGGAGACGGTGGAACCGGTGACTGTGGTCGGGCACTCGTTCGGCGGCGCGAGTGCGTTATATCTCGCGCAACGCCGCCCAGACCTGGTCCGGCAGCTTGTGCTCCTCGATCCGGCCATCGCGCTCGCGCCCGACCTGGTCGGCGACGTCGCCGAATCACTGTTGGCCGAACCCGACTACGAATCCGTGGCCCGGGCCCGCGAAGACAAACTCGCCTCCGCGTGGGCCGATGCGGCACCCGGCATTCTGACCGCCGAGCTCACCGAACATCTGGTGCCGACGCCGCAGGGCCGCTTCGCCTGGCGGATGAGTCTGCCCGCGGTCACCTCCTATTGGGGTCAGCTGGCCCGCCCCTTCGTGTTGCCGCCGCGGGGCCTGCCGACGGTGCTGGTGCAGGCGCTGAAGGTGCAGCCGCCGTTCGTCACGCCCGCGTTCCGCGCCGCGCTCACCGCGCACCTCGGCGAGCACCTCACCGTGCACGAGTGGGACAACGATCACATGATCCCGCAGGCCATGCCCGCCGAGACCGCCGCGCTGATCCGCTCGGTGCTCTGAGCGCGATGGCCACCACCGACGATCAGGTCGAGCGGGTTCGAGCCCTGGTGGCATCGATACCGCCCGGCCGGGTGGCGACCTACGGTGACATCGCCGCGGCCGCCGGACTCTCCACGCCGCGCACCGTCGGCTGGATCATGCGCACCGACGCCGCCGACCTGCCGTGGCACCGGGTCATCGGCGCGGGCGGCAAGCCCGCCGCGCATCTGGCCGACCGGCAACTGCGGCTGCTGGCGACCGAGGGCGTGCCGATTCGTGAGGGCCGAGTGAACCTGCGGGCGGCGCGTTTTCCGTTTCCGTAAACGGACACCCGGCGCGCCGCCCGACGGTTACCGTTACTCCATGTCCACCCGCCTGGCGTGTGTCGTGTTCGATGCAGACCGGCCGCGGCTCGTCGCGGATTTCTGGGCCGAGCTGCTCGGTTGGGCCGTGACCATCGACCGCCCGGAAGAGGTCGACGTGGCGGCCCCCGACCCCGACGGTGCCGACCTGGCCCTGGCCTTCCTGCCCGCTACCCGAGCCAAGCACGGCAAGAACCGGATTCACCTCGACCTGGCCAGCCGTTCGATCGATCATCAACGCCTGCAGGTGGACCGCGCGCTGTCGCTCGGCGCCCGCCGCGTCGACATCGGGCAGGGCGCGGTGCCGTGGGTGGTGCTCGGCGATCCCGAGGGCAACGAATTCTGTGTGCTGGAGCCGCGCGAGCAGTACGTGGACACCGGCGCGGTCGCGGCCGTTGTGGTGGACACCCGAGACCCGCTGCGGCTGGCCCAATTCTGGGCCACCGCCTCCGGCTGGCCGGTCACCCATGGCGGCGAGCGGGTCGCCGGGCTGCGGTCGGCGACCGGGCTCGGGTCGTGGCTGGAGTTCGTGCGCACGCCGGAGGAGAAGTCCGGGCGCAACCTGCTGCATCTGAATCTGGCCTCGTTCGACGACCAGGCCGCCGAGGTGGCCCGGCTGCGGGCCGCCGGTGCTACCCCGATCGATCGCGACAGCGCGGCCCCGGCAATCGCACCCACCCTGACCCTCGCCGATCCGGAGGCCAACGAGTTCTGCCTGCTCCGGCCGGTGCGCGACCACTCGCTCAGCTAAGCAGTCGCGTCCCGCCTCCCGGCTTCGCGGCGGCGACGAATTAGCATGTCCGCCATGGTGTACCTACCCCGAGGCCGTGCTCGGTGACCGCTGCCGACGCGATCGTGCTCGCGGGCGGACGGGCCAGCCGGATGGGCGGTGTCGATAAACCGGCGATCGTCATCGGTGGTCGGTCCATGCTCGACGCCGCGTTGGCCGCCGTCGCCTCGTGCGCGCACACCGTCGTGGTCGGACCGCACCGGCCCGAGCTGCCGCCGGAGATCACCCAGACGCGTGAGGTGCCACCGGGGTCGGGGCCGGTGGCGGCGATCGGGGCCGGGCTGCGATCGCTCGGGTCGGCGGCGCCGCTGGTGGTGGTGCTCGCGGCCGATCTGCCGTTCCTGTCCACCTGGTCGATCACCGAATTGGTCAGGCATACCTGCGAATCCGGGGCCGACGCGGTGTTCGCGGCGGACGAGTCGGGGCGGCCGCAGTACCTGATCGGAGTGTGGCGGCGGACCGCGCTGGCGGCGGCGCTCGACAGGTTGGATTCGCTGATCAATCAGCCGATGAAGGCGCTGATTCCCGCCGATTCGGCGATCATCGCGCTGCCCGGTGTCGCCGACTGCGATACCGACGAGCAGGTACGGCAGGCCCGCGCCTCGGTCGCCGAGCCCGCGCCAGCGCTCTCCCTGGACGACGCACGGAACATCCTGCGCGACAACCTTTCCCGGCTGACCAGTTATACGGCCGACCTGCGCTCGGTGCGCGGCGCGGCGCTCGCGGCGCCCCTGGCCGCCGCCGCGCCACTGCCCCGCTTCGACGTGTCCGCGATGGACGGGTACGCGGTGGCGGGCGAGGGACCGTGGCGGTTGCGCCGCGATATCGGGTTCGCCGGTGGGCAGCGCCCGGTGGGACTGCTGCCCGGCGAGGCGGTGCGCATCGCCACCGGCGCGCACGTGCCGGACGGCACCACCGGTGTGCTTCGCGACGAATTCGTCCGGGTGGCACCGGATGACAGCCTGCATCGGCTGCCGGACACCCCGATCAGGGACGACATCCGCCGCCAAGGCGAGGACCGTTGTCCCGGCGATCTCGTTGCGCCGCAGGGGACTCCGGTCACCGCGGCGTTGATTTCCGCGGCGGCGAGCGTCGAGGTGACCGCGGCGGCGGTGCGCGGACCGGTCCGCGCCAGGATCGTGATGACCGGCGACGAGATTCGCAGCGAGGGTCCGTTGCACGCGGGCCAGACCCGCGACTCGATCGGGCCGATCCTGCCGGACCTGTTGTCCTGGTATGGGATACGCACCACCGATCGGGTGCACCTACGCGACACCCCGAACGGCTTCGACGAGGTGCTCACCGCGCCGCCCGAGTGCGACCTGCTGGTGATCGTCGGCGCGACCGGCAGTGGCGCGGCCGATCAGCTACGCGCCGCGGTGGACCGCACCGAGGCGCGAGTCCTGGTGCGGCGACTACGGCTACGGCCTGGTGGCTCCACGGTCGTCGCCGAACTGGCTTCGGGCACTACGGTTCTCGGCCTGCCCGGTAATCCGTTCGCCGCCGTGGCCACCCTGATGGCGCTGGTACCCGCCCTGGTCGAGGGCCGCACCGGCGGCTCCGCCGGTCACCGCTTGCTCGGCCCGCTGCACAACGCCGCCGAGATATCGGGACCGGTCGCCCGCATCGTTCCCGCCCGCTTCGCACCGCAGGGTGGCTGGCTCGGCGACCCGACCATCCGCACCGCCCATCTCGGCGGCCTGGTCGACCGAGACGGCCTGGTCATCGTGCCCGCCGACGCCGACGACGGCGCGACGGTCGAGTTCCTGCCGCTGCCAAGGTAGGAAACCTGTTGCCGTGTCGGCAACCGCTCGGCAACAATCGGGGCATGGGACGCAGCTTCGAGGATCTGGTAGCGGAGGCCGGTGCGGTCTCCGTCGCCGGTTGGGATTTCGGGTGGCTCGACGGGCGGGCCAGCGAGCAGCGGCCGTCCTGGGGCTATCAACGGGTGCTCGGTGAGCGGCTGGGGAAAGTCGCTGCGGCACTGGATATTCAGACCGGGGGCGGCGAGGTGCTGGCCGGGGCCGGGAGCCTGCCGCCGCTGATGGTGGCGACCGAGTCGTGGCCGCCGAACATCGCCAAGGCGACGCAACTGCTGCACCCCTTGGGTGTAGCACTGATCGCCGATTCCGACGAGCCGCCGTTGCCATTCGGGGACAATGCCTTTGATCTGGTGAGTAGCCGGCATCCGGTGACCGTGTGGTGGTCCGAGATCGCGCGGGTGCTGCGCCCGTCCGGCACCTATTTGGCGCAACACGTCGGCGATGCAAGTGTTTTCGAACTCGTCGAGTATTTCATCGGCGCACAAACGGAAGAAATTCGTAAGCGCCGAAATCCCGATGATGATCGGGCCGCCGCGACCGCCGCCGGACTCGATATCGTCGATCTCCGATACGAACGGTTGCGCGTCGAGTTCGGCGATATCGGGGCGGTCGCGTACTTCCTGCGGAAGGTGCCGTGGATGGTCCCCGACTTCACCGTGGACGGGTATCGGGACCGCCTCCGCGCGCTGCACGACGAGATCGAAGCGCACGGTCCATTCGTCGCCCACTCGACCCGATTTCTAATCGAAGCACGCAAGCCTTAATCGACCAATACGGCCGCTACCTGCGGATATCGGTCGGATCGCCGGTGTGACAGGCATTTTTCACTTTCCCTTCCGGAATTGCTCGCGGCTCGCTATCGTGAGTGACGTTAGGCGAATATCAATCCCCGGAAAGGACCGAGTGGAGATGGCTGAAAAGTCCAAGAAAACGCCTAAGAAAATGCCGAGGCAGATGGATCGGCAGCAGCAACAGCAGCGCCAGGATCAAAACCAGAACCAGGGCATGAACCGCCCCGGCGCACCCTCGGACGGCCAGCGCATGCCGAACCAGCGCCAGTCGGACGACGATCGGCGTAATGCCGACCAGCGCCGGATGGACAACCACTAACTGATCTGCACCGCGTGCCGCCGGTTCACTGTGGAACCGGCGGCCGCGGCTGTGGTCGTTGGGCGTCAGCCGCGACTGGTGACGAACCGTTGCCGCGGTCACTCGCGCTACCGGATCGGGCCGCGGTACCGCGTGAACAGCCGCCGTGTCTATCAGGGCGTCGGACAGCCCCGCCGAGGCGGCGCGTCGCTGAAGCCCTTGGCAGCCAGAAGGATTCACGGCCTCAACGAGTGTGCCATTGCCGGAACCGGATTCGTCGGCCGAACGTCGCGAGAATCAGCGACACGTTCCGCGGGCATCGAGACGGTAGAGCGGAATTCGTTGCGGGGTAGTCGGATCGGTGCTTACCTCCGAGGTAATTGTTCCGTCGCACTGCGCGGCATACGTTCGGATCGGCGTCGCGGATCGACGCCGCCACCGAACAAGGGAACAGCACATGGCCGCCTACGGCTTCGCCCACCTGCGCGCACGCAGGCCGCACGCCGACATCCTCGAGTACCTGGAGCGCATTCAGGACACCTTGGATCCGTTCCACGGCCGCTTCGTCATCCACGGCCCGCCCGCCGAGATCGCGGAGGGCAACTGGCCGGGCAGCATGGTCCTGATCGAATTTCCCGATCTGGACACGGCACGGGCGTGGTACCGCTCCCCCGCGTATCAGGCGATTATCCGGCTGCGCACCGATCACATCGACGGCGATCTGCTGCTGATCGAGGGCGTCGGGCCGGACTACGACCCCCGCGAACGGGCCGCTAAGCTGCGCGCCCAGGCCGCCGCCGAATAAACCCGCTCGCGCATCCCGAGCCGCCGATGCCGGTTCTCGACGATCGGCCGACTTTCTCCGATCCGTCCCGTCCGATACCGTTGACCAGGCACAACTATGGCTCCACGCGATAAAGGATGCGCCTGATGGACGACAGTTCCCTGATCTGGGACGACGGTGCGCTGGTCACCATCGACCAGCGCGGGCTGCCGCACGAAGTCCGCGAGCTGCGGCTCGGCACCGTCGACGCGGTCATCGAGGCCATCCAGGTGCTGGCCATCCGTGGCGCGCCCGCCATCGGCATCGCGGGGGCATTCGGCGTGGTCATCGCGACCGCCGCGCACACCGTCGACGGCGTCGTCGACGAGGTTCGCGCGCAGGCCGACGCCGACCGCCTCGCGGCCGCCCGGCCGACCGCGGTGAACCTCGCGTGGGCGGTGCGGCGGGTGCGCGCCGAGATCGCGCAGGGCGCCGACGCGGTGCTCGCCGCAACTCTGGACATGCTCGCCGAGGACGGCCGGGTCAACCGGGCCGCCGCGACGCATGCCGCCGATCTGGTGCAGCGGCTCTGCCCGGATCGGCCGCTGCGCGTGCTCACCCACTGCAACACCGGACGGCTCGCGACGAGCGCGTTCGGTACCGCGATCGGCGCGCTGCGGGTGCTGGCCGATCGTGGTGCGATCGAGAACGTGCTGGTCGACGAGACCCGGCCGCTGCTGCAGGGTGCGCGGCTCACCACCTGGGAACTGGCCGAGGCGGGCATTCCGCATCGGCTGACCGTCGATGCCGCGGCGGCCTGGGCCATGGCGACCGGCCAGGTCGACTGCGTCCTGGTCGGCGCGGATCGGGTCACCGTGAACGGAGACGTGGCAAACAAGATCGGCACGTACTCGCTGGCACTCGCGGCGCGCCAGCACGGGATTCCGTTCATCGTGGTGGCACCGGAATCGACCCGCGATCCGAACATGGCGACCGGGCGCGACATCGTGGTGGAGGAGCGCGCCGCCACCGAGGTGATCGGATTCGGCGGCGTCGCAACGGCTCCCGAGGGAACCGAGGTGTTCAACCCGGCATTCGATGTGACGCCAGGGGATTTGGTGACGGCGGTCGTCACCGAGTTGGGTGTGGTGCATGGCGCGTCGGACCGATCCGGCGATGATGCGGGCACCGGCGAAAATCCGTGGCCCGGCAAGGCAATTGCCGATATCGCGCACGGGTTGTATCAACGCGGGTGGATGCCGGGCACGGCGGGCAACATCTCGGTGCGGACCGGCGCGACGGCCGTGATCACCGGAAGTGGTCTGTCCAAAGGCGAACTCACCGAACACGACATGGTGACCGTCCAGGTCGCGGATTCGACGCCGATCGCGAGCAGCAGCCGGAAACCCTCGGCGGAGACCACGATTCACACCGCGGCGTATAGAGCCACCGCCGCGCAGGCCGTCGTGCACATTCATCCGCCGTATGCCACCGCGTTGGCAACGCGCTCCGGCGCTTCCGACGAGCTGAGCTTCTTACGCATCACCGACTACGAGCTGATCAAGGGTCTCGGCGGCACCGACCCCGCGGCCATCGACATCCCGGTGTTCCCCAACTGGTCCGACGTGCCACGCATCGGCGCCGATATCGAGCGCTACCTCACCGACCACCCCGCCGCTCCCCCGGTCCTGTTCATCGCCGGCCACGGGATCACCGCGTGGGGGGACAATCTTTCCCAGGCGCGCGATCGCGCCGAATGCCTGGAGGCCCTGTGCGAGCTGGTCGCCCGCACCGGGCGTCGCCAGGCCTTCGGCACGCGCGACGAGAATCTCGAGATTGGACTGACATGACCCTGCTCCAGGTGATGGCCGCCGACAACGCGGCCGACGTGCGGGTGCGGACCACCGACGACGCGGTGATCGGCACCGAATTGGCAAAGCACGGCATCACATTCGGTCGGTGGCCGGTGGTGGACAACGCCGCCGCGGTCGACTCCGACGAGTTGCTCACGCACTACACCGACCAGGTCGCCGAGCTGAACGAGTCCGGGCGCTACCGGCACATCGACATCGCCCGGATCCACCCGGACGACGCGAACCCGGAGTGGCCGCACATCGCCAAGGGCGCGCGGGAGAAGTTCCTCAACGAGCACCGGCACGCCGAGGACGAGGTCCGCTACTTCGCCGCCGGCCGCGGCTGCTTCTACCTGCACCTCGGGCACGAGGTGCTGGCCGTCGTCTGCGAGGGCGGCGACCTGCTCTCGGTGCCCGCGGGCACCCTGCACTGGTTCGACATGGGCAGCAGGCCCGATTTCATCGCCATCCGATTCTTCGAGGAAGAGGACGGCTGGGTCGGCGATTTCAGCGGCGACCGGATCAGCGAAGGGTTCCCGACCCTCGACGAACTGCTCGCCAACTCATGATCACGACGGTGGTACTCGACATCGAAGGGACCACCAGCCCCACCAGTTCGGTGCGGGAAGACCTGTACGGCTATACCCGCGAACGGCTTCCGGCGTGGTTGGCCGAAAACCGCACGGACGCGGCGGCTCCCATCATCGCCGCAACTCGGGAACAGGCCGGGCGGCCCGATGCCGACACCGACGAGGTCGCCGATATCCTGCGGGGCTGGCTCGACACCGACGTCAAGGCCGAGTCGCTCAAAGCGGCACAGGGGCTGATCTGCGCGGAAGGGTTCCGCAACGGTGCGCTGCATGGTGAGTTCTTCGCCGATGTGCCGCCCGCGCTGCGGGCCTGGCATGCGAACGGTCTCGCGCTGTACGTGTATTCGTCGGGATCGATTCGCAACCAACAGGATTGGTTCGCGTTCGCGCGTGGCGGTGCGTTGTCCGCGCTGATCAGTGGTCACTTCGATCTGTCAACGGCGGGTGGCAAACGCGAGCCGTCGTCGTACGAGAAGATCGCGGGCGCCATCGGTGTCCCCGGCGACCGCATCCTCTTCCTGTCGGATCATCCCGACGAGGTCGACGCGGCCGTCGCGGCGGGCTGGCATGCCATCGGTCTCGCCCGCCCCGGTGAGCCCAATCCGCCACGTCCACCACATCGTTGGGTCGATACGTTCGCCGACATCGACCCCGGGGCCGAATAAGCAGGATCAACTCAACGACTCGACGACCTTCGCGATCCGCCGGGTGCGTGTCTCCGCGCGCTTGGCCTCGACGACCGCCGTGACATGGTCGCGCCGCCGCGAATAGGACAGTTTGTCGAAAGCGGCACGCAGCCCGGCGGATCGCAGTGCGTCGGCCAGGTCGTCCGGGACCTCGATAGTCCGTTCGGCGTCATCGCGCACCACGGTCACCACGACCCGGTCGCCGGGCTCCTTGCCCAACTCGGTGCGGATCGCCTTCAGCACGCCGAGGCAGGGCCCGGAGCCCATGTCCGCGATGGACCCGCGATACTCGACACCGTCGAAGGCCGCCGCAACCGGAATCCGCCGCCGCCGCCCAGCGCCGCGACCACCTCGCCCGGCACCGCGACGTACGCGCCGCCACCAGTACCGGACTCGATGGTCGCCTCGAATTGCTGCATGACCCGACCCTAAACGTCCTCAGGCGTTGTCGTAAGCATCCTGAAGCGTCTTGATATCGAGCTTGGACATGCCGCGCAGCGCGGTCCCGACGGCGATGGTCTTCGCCGGGTTGGCACCGCTCATCAGTGTCGGCAAAACCGCAGGGGTGACCTGCCAGGACAGACCGAACCGATCGGTCAGCCAGCCGCACGGCGCCGGCGCGCCACCCTCGGTAAGCGCATCCCACAACCGGTCGATCTCCTCCTGCGTCTCCACGACCACCTGCAACGACGCCGCATCGGTCAGCGGATGCCCGGCCCCACCGTTCATCAGCGTCACCGACTGCCCGTCGAGCTCGACCGAAACCACAAACGCCACCCCCGCCGAGTCCCGGGCGACATCGGTAATCCGCGAGTTCGGCACCAGCGCCGTATACAGAGTGGCAGCCTCCTCAGCCGCACTCTCGAACCAGAAGAAAGTATTGATAGACATAACGGCTCCTTGCCAGTGATGTGACTTGCTGTCACCCCTTGGTCGGAGCCGTCATCCCCACCTCGACCTATCTCACCAAATTTCTCGAAAGTTGTTTCCGACCCGATCCCGGACGGACCACGGCGTCCAGGTCAGGGATCTCAAACCCGAGTTCGAACCGCGTTCGTGCCGCCTCTTAAGCGACCTCGGCCCCTGGTCGATTCATAACTTCGGCGCGCAGTTCGGACCAGCGCACATGTTCGCCCATCGATCTCACTCCCCCAATCAGTTTGTCTGCGCGAAGGCTTGCTTTGACTACGCCTGATCATCGATCAAGAGGTCGGAGATCGTGGCCGCGGTCACCGCACGCTGGAGCCACGGAAGCACCACCTTCGGGTTCGGCGGGTGTCCCGTGATGCGAGCACGAACATCGGGTGGGACTTCGATCGATCGCACATGCAGGACCTCGAGAACGCATTCTGCGATTACGTCGGCTACTACCGCTTCTCGCCGCAGCTCGTGCACTCGCCGAGAAATCTCATCCAAGACAGACTGGTGGACGTATATCTCCGCCACTAGGCCTCGAAAAGTTCAGCGGCAGAGGTCACTGTCGCCGAACGGCGAAGCCATGAGCGCAGCTTGTCCAGGTCGTCACACGATGTAATGCGGACGTGGGCGTCGGGCGGAACCTCGATCGATCGCACATCAAGGATGTCGAGAATGCTTCTGACGACCTCGCTGGTTTCCCCTTCGGCCCGGCCCTCCGCCCGCAGGCGCTGCGAGGTTTCCGAGCGGAAGAACGCCGGATCGAGGGTCATCATATGCCTCCAAGTTTCGGCGGCCTGGGCGTTGCCAAGGCCGAGTTCGGTGAGTTCGGCGAAGATGTGGGCGTCTTCTTCGTCGATCCCCCGCAGTGCGGCGGCCAGCGACTTCAGTATCGCATCAATGCTGGGGTCTTTGGCGTGCGTCATTGCGGAGAGGGTGGCGAGCGGGACGTCGTCGGCGGCGAGGGCTGGATCGGTGACGACTGGCACGTTGTCCGGGCCGAGGACCAGGGGCGACATGGTGAGGCTGCCAGCCCAGAACGACGGGCCGATCTGGGCGGTCTGGGCTGCCCACGCTGCGGTGCCACGGTCATGGCAGACGACCAGCAGCACCGCGGGAAGGCGGTATTTCGCGTGTGCGTGGGCAAGGTAGTACGTCCACGCCGAAGGCTTGTCGGGGTCGCATTCGCCTTGCGCCTCGACAAGTAATAGAAATCGGCCCGCTGGCGTAGTGAATCGTAATAGGGTGTCCACTCGGCGCTCGAGTGGTCTGATCTCGGTGAGATCGGTTGGTAGCAAAGCTACTTCGCTCGGGACGCCAAGGGGAACTTTCAATTCGCGAAATGCGCGCGCGAACATTCCTGGGTCGTGCTGGAAGATCCGGTGCAACGCTTCGTGTTGTGAACCGACCATGCCGACGAAGATACCTCGAGATTCGAAAATATGTTCGAGTCACAATATCGGTGTGAAATCGGTTTAAGCGCAGGGTGGGGTGGGGGCGTCTTCGAAGAGGGGTTTGCCGGTGGGCGGGGCGTAGACGACGTCGAGGATGAGGGGGTCGGGGCCTAGGTTGCGGCCGATGTGGATGTTCCAGTCGCCTTCGGGTTCGTAGATGAAATCGCCCGCGTGGTAGACGGGAGCGGCGCAGTCGGGGCCGGGGTGGGTGAGGGTGCCTGCGCGGATGATGCCGAAGACGGGGCCGTCGTGGTAGTGCCAGCCGGTGGAACCGCCTGGGGCGATGGTGATTTCGCGGACCACGAGATCGGTGCCCGCGACGAACGGGAGCAGGCCGGCGGGGATCTGGGCTTGGGCGAGAGTGACGGCGGTGATGTCCGTGCCGGGCGTCGCGTTGGCCGGGATGCCCGCGCCGAGGGCGGCGCCGAGCATGAGCGCGACGGCGGTTCCGCGGGTGAATGGCGTCATCGCGGGAGCATATCGGGCAAGAGGGCCTACGAATAGGTGAATTCGGGCTGGTCGTGACTGGATTCCCGGCTTCGGAGGCGCGCCGGGGTTGCCTGGCCGCGGATGTCCGGATCGACAGAGTTCACCCGGTGTTCGCACTCGGCTCGCGGTGTCGAGTTGCCGGGGCGGCTCGAGCGGCGCAACATCGGTCGGTATGGCGTCGAATCCGCTGAATCCCGCAGGCGACATTCCGGAAACCGGAATTCCAGGCGGGCGCTCCGCCGAGATGACAATGGCCGAGCAGCACGAATGGCACCGCGGTTACTTACGTCGGCATCCGGTGTCGCGCCGCAATATCCTGCGCGGGGCCGCGGCGGCCGCGGCCGTGGCGGCGGTCGGCACCTCGCCGTTCGGCAAGCGTGCCTACGCCCAGGACGCACAGCTCGCGGTCGGCGGCCGGCACGTCGGGTTCGGGCCGGACTCGACCAGCCAGCTCCGCTTCGCCGCCCAGCTGTCCAGGCAGCCCGCGGGCACCAAGGTGTTTCTCGATCACGGCCCGACGCCCGCGCTCGGCGCGACGGTGCAGGCCGAGGTGCGCAACCTGCTGACCCAGCTGCCGAGCAGCGACGGCGGAGTGCTTGCGGCAGAACAGTTCTACGCGCACGCGCCGGTGGACGGACTGACTGGCCGGATACCGCACTTCTATCGCTGGCGTACCGCCGACGGGTTCACCGGCGACATCCGCGCCGCCGCCACCGCGATGCCCACCGCGCGAGCCGCGATCGTGCCGTTCCGCTTCACCATGATGGGCGATCAGGGCACCGACGAAACACCGGCGCTGCCAGCGGGTGTCGCGCCCGGCGACTACGACGACAAGTACTACAAGGCGGACAACGATCCGAACGCGCCACACGCCACCAACGTGCTGCGCCAAATCGCCGCGGCCAGACCGGATTTCCACATCCTGGCCGGTGACATCGCCTACGCCGATCCGTCCGGCGCGGGCAAGCCCGCCCAATTCGTTTCGCACGGTGGACAACTCCCGAACGGCTTCGACAAGTTCAACCCCTACGTGTGGGACGTCTATTTCGGCGCCATCGAGGCCAGCGCCGCCCAGACGCCGTGGATGTTCGCGACCGGCAACCACGACATGGAGGCGACCTACGGCGCCCTCGGCTATGGCGGGCACGCGGCGCGACTCGACTTCCCCGGCAACGGGCCGGCGGGCTGCCCGTCGGCGTATTCGTTCACCTACGGCAATGTCGCGGTGCTCTCGCTCGACGCCAACGACGTCTCCTACGAGATTCGCGCCAACACCGGGTATTCCGGTGGGACACAGACGAGTTGGGTGGAGCGCACGCTCGCCGCCTACCGGGCGGACCCCGGCATCGACTTCCTCGTCTGCTTCTTCCACCACTGCGCCTATTCGACGACCGACGCGCACGCCAGCGACGGCGGGGTGCGCGATGCCTGGGTGGCGCTGTTCGACCGCTACCAGGTGGATCTGGTGCTGCAGGGACACAACCACGTTTTCGAACGCACCGACCCGATCCGCGGCAACGCCGCGACGAAGGTAGCGGGCGACAATTCGGTGGTCTATCCGGAGACCGACGGCACCGTCTACTACACGGTCGGCGGCGGCGGACGCCCCCGCTACGATTTCCAGCCGGGTTCGCGGGAGTCCTACCGTGGCAACGAATTACCGGATACCTCGGTGCCCAACAGCTACGTGTGGGCGCCTGGCGGCGACAAGCTGGACGAGGCGGCCCCGTGGTCGCGGGTGCGGTTCCGCAACTATTCGTTCCTGCGCGTCGACGTCCGTCCCGGCGTCTTCGCCAGCGAAATGGACGTGACCGCCGTCGACGAGTCCGGCCGCGAGTTCGACCGGGTCACCTACCGCAGGCAGGTCCGCGGCTGAGCGCCGCGGACTACTTCTTCTTTTTCGGCGGCAGCGACCGCGCGTAGCCGACGCCGCGGTCGACCCACTCCCGGAGCACCTCGTCGTCGTCGGCCGCGTCGGGCGTGACGCGTAGCCAGCCGATCCGTTCCCGGCCACCCATCACCATGGGCCGCACGAAATCGATGGCGAGCAGCTTGTCGTTTTCCTTCGGATCGACCCGGACCAGCAGGCCGCCCTGCCCGCTGGCCGCCACCGCCATATTGCCGCCGATCAGGAAGGCCAGCCCGCCGAACATCTTCCGCTCGGACAGCTCCGGCCCCGGTTTGATCAGAAACCGAACTCGGTCGGCCAGTTCCTCGTCATACGCCATACCGGAATTGTCGCCCTCGGCACCGACAAGTTCGACAGCTACTCAGGCACCGATCGCGGCGGCGAACAGCGGCCAGGACTGGTGCACGTCGTCCTGCCAGTAGGTCCAGGCGTGCGTACCCGCGGGGCGCAGGTTCGCGGTGACCGGGATACCGAGTTCGTGCAGCCGATCCACGAAGGGCCGGGTGCACCCGCCGATGACCGTCTCCATCACGCCGCCGACCAGCATGCGGTCGGCCAGCCGGGCCGGGTTGCCGTCGATGCCGCGGTCGCCGATGTTGTCGTGCTCGCCCGGTGCGCCGTTGCCCGACGAGACGTAGAGCGCCAGCCCGCGCAGGCGTTCCGCCTGCAGCATCGGATCGTTCGCGACCCAGGCGGGGTTTTCCGGCCCGCCCCACATGTTGGTCGCGTTCGCGCCGAACACCGCGAGCTGCGACGACACGTACGCCTGCGCCACCGGATCACTGGTGCGCGGGCATCCGCTGTAGGCGCCGACCGCCTGGTAGAGGCCGGGTGCGCCGGTCGCGAGGTTCAGCGCGGAGGTCGCCGACATGGACAGTCCCGCAATGGCATTGCGCCCCGTCATGCCGAACTTGGCGACCAGCAGCGGCGGCAGTTCCTTGGTCAGGAAGGTGGTCCACTGGTTGCGCCCGAGCACCGGGTCGTCGCGCAGCCAGTCGGTGTAGTAGCTGGCGCGCCCGCCCATCGGGACGATCACGTTGACGTTCTTGTCCGCGAAGAACTCCGCGACATCGGTGCGCCGCGTCCACGGGCCGCCGTCCTCGCCGCCGTCCACCGCGTTGAGCAGATACAGCGCGGGCGCACCCGCGCCGGGATGCGACATCCACAGCGTGATGGGCTTGTTCATGGCCGCCGACTGCACGACGACCTCCATTTCCCGCCCGCCGAGCGGCCGCACCTCCAGGATGCGGGAACCGGGGTCGGCGGCGGCCGTGGTGGCCGGGAGGATCGCGGCGACAACCGCGAGAAGTGGAACCAGGCATCGCATCAGCCGGCGCATGGCGTCGAGTATCTATCAGGGCCGCCGGGACATCCGGCATTCACCGGGCGTGTTCGCCGAACGAATGAACGCGCAGGTCGGTGGCCATGTCGTCGGCGAACTCAGCCGCTACCGGCATTCAGCAATCGATCAGCAATGGAAAGCCGGCCACGACGACAACGGTGTGCACAAATGTGCTGAGCGTTCACCGCGCGCTGCGCGCCGGCGCGGGCACCGCCGTTCGCTCCAAGTGCCTCGCCAGTATCGGGCCGATCGTGGCGACCACCGCCGCATTGGTGAGCTGCGCATGTGTCGCCGCCACCGGGTGTTCGATGAGGTCGCCGGTGATGAACGGCCGCCACATGTCGGCGCCGAACAATTCGGTCACGCCACGGGTGGCTGAAAAGTACAGCAGGTCACCGTCGAAGACGGCGGGACGGTAGCCATGCGAGAGTGCGACGCCGTCGACGTAGCCCCGGTGCAGCCGTTCCAGTTGCGCGGCGGCCAGGCCGGTGCCGAATGACGCACCGGCGCGGGCCAATTCGTCAGCAGCCTCGGCAGCGGTCAGTTCCGGGGCGGTGTCGCCGTCCGCCGGTTCGTCACCGAGCAGATGCGTCAGCAGATCTCGCATCCGCGGGGCGGGCGGCGGGTCGACACCATCGGGAAAGATGACGCTGTCCAGCATGACCAGCACCGCCACCGAGGCGCCCCTGGCGCGCAGCCGCACCGAGATCGCGTGCGCGATCTGGCCGCCGAGCGACCAGCCGAGCAGGTGATACGGCCCCTCCGGCTGGACACGGAGCATCGCGTCGACGTAGTTGTCGGCCAGTTCGTCGATGGTGCCGATCGCGCGAGACGGTCCGGTCAACGTCGGCGCCTGCAGGCCGTACACCGGGCGGTCGGTGATGTAGCGGGCCAATCCGGCGTAGCACCAGGCCAGCGGGACCGCGGAGTGGACGCAGAACAGCGGCGGCCGGGTTCCCTCGCGACGCAACGCGAGCAGCACGCCGAGCGCGTCGTCGTCGCTGGTATCCGTGCCGTCGTAGCAGGTGATCCGTTCGGCGAGCGCCCGCACCGTCGGCGCCGTGTATATCCAGCGCACCGTCACCGGCACACCGGTCACCGCCGCCAACTCGGCCGAGACCGCCACTCCGAGAATGGAATTCCCGCCGAGTTCGAAGAAGTCATCGTTCAGTCCGACCTTTGTCTGGCCGGTGGACGCGCCGATGCGTTCCGCGACCAGACGTTGGATCACGGTCTCCGGCGCGCAATATGGACGCGGCACGATAGCCGATGTCGGCAAGGCGGCCCGATCGAGTTTTCCGTTGCTCGTCACCGGCAGCCGGTCGAGTTCGACCAGCGCCGAGGGCACCAGCGCGGCCGGTAGCGTCCCGCGCAACCGGTGCAGGGTGGCCGCGGCGTCGAACGCCGCGCCCGCGGCGGCAACGACGTATCCCACCAGCCGTGCCTCGGGCCGACCCGCGTCAGCGACCACGACCAGGGCAGACCCGATCTCCGGCCCGGCGAGCAGCGCCGCCTCGACCTCGGCGGGCTCGATCCGCCGCCCGCGCACCTCGACCTGGGCGTCGACGCGACCGAGAAACTCGAATACCCCTGCGGGGCCCGCGCTGACCAGGTCGCCGGTCCGGTACAGCCGTCGCCCGACCCCGAACGGATCGGCGATGAACCGCACCGCGGTGCCCGCCGGATTGCGGACGTAACAATCGGCGACGCCGATGCCGCCGAGGTAGAGCTCGCCCCTGGCACCATCGGGCAGCCGCGCCAACCGCGCGTCGAGCACCACCGCGAGCACCCCGGGTAGCGCGCGGCCGATGGTCACCGGCTCGTCGACCGCCAATGCGGCTGTCTCCGTGGCCATTACGGTAGCCTCCGTGGGCCCGTACCCGTTGAACAATCGCACGTGCGGTGCCCATTCGCGCACTGTCTTGGCCGGACAGACTTCCCCGCCGACCGCCACCACCGACAGGCTCGGTACCTCGGATGGCGACAGCGTGGCAAGCACCGCCGGGGTCGTCAGGAAGTGGGTGCAGCCACCATCCCTGAGCAGCCGCGCAAGTTCGGCGCCGGAGACGACCGACGGCGGCTGCACCACCAACCGGGCACCGGGCGCGAACGCCGCGAGGAGATCGAGTAGGTGCGCGTCGAAGGACGGCGCGTGCGAATGCAGCACCACGGAATCCTTGTCGAGGCCCCAGTGTTCGACGATGTAGTCGGTCAGCGAACCGAGGCCGCGATGGCTGACCACCACACCCTTGGGCCGCCCGGTGCTGCCCGATGTGTAGATCAAGTACGCCGGATGCGCGGGCCGCAAGGAACGCGGTCGCTCCCCGTCGGTCACCGGCGTCGCCGCCCGGCGCTCGACCTCCGCCGCGGACCGCGGATCGTCCAGCACGAGCCAATCAATGCCGCAACCCATCGCGCCCGTGCGGTCCGAACCTGTCGGAGCTTCGAGGTCGGCCCGGCCGGAGAATCCGGTATCGCAGCACAGTCTATCCCGCACTGCGCTGACTGTGATTCCTTGCCGCGCTTGGCAATCCGCGATGACCGTGTCGATCCTGGCGACGGGATCGGCCGGATCGATCGGGACGACGCAGGCGCCGGTCTTCGCGACGGCCCACAGCCCGAGCACCGATTCCAGCGATCGCGGGACCGCCACCACCACGAACTCGCCGGGACGTGCGCCGCCCGCCATCAGCTCGCGCGCCAAGCGGGCGGACGCCTCGTCGAGTTCGCGGTAGGTCATGACGCGGGTACCGTCCTGCACGGCAACGGCATCCGGCGTCGAGCCGACGCGCAGCAGGTCGGGCAGCACCCGCACCGGCCCCGCGGGCGGCGCGGCCGACGGAGCCGACGGGGTACGGCGCAGCGCTGGTATCGAGCCGTCGGATTCGGCAGCGAGGAAATCGCTGAAGTACTCGAGAAACATGCGGTGCTGCCGCACCACCGTATGGTGTTGGTAGCGTGCCGGATTGGCCTGGAAGTCGATGCTGACCGAGCGGTCGTCCGGGCCGGCCTGATAGCCGTTGACCATGAGATCCTCGACCGGGCCGAGCGCGAGCAGTCGGGCCTGGCCGACCAGCGGGCCGAGACGGAGCGGTTCGGCGAAACCGAGGACGTTGACCAACGGCCCGAATCCGCTGCCGAAGGCCTGATCGCGGCCGCTGTCGCGCTGCATATCCTCGAACCGATAGCGCTGGTGGCGCAAGGCGCCGATAACCGTCGACCGCACCTGGGCGATGACCGCACCGACGGTGCTCGTGTCGAGGCCGGCCAGTCGCAGCGGCACCACATTCGACATCGAGCCGGCCGACCGCCGCAGGCGCGCGGTGGTGCGCGCGGGGACGGGCAGCGTGAGGGTGACTTCTTCGTTGCCGGTCATCCGCGCCAGGAAGCAGGCGAAGGCCGCGAGGGCCAACTCGGGAAAGGTCGCGCCGTGCCGGGCCCTGGCGGCGGCGAGCAATTCGGCGGTGGCGGCATCGACGGTCGCCGTCACCCGGTGCGGGCGGGCCTGTGCCGCGGCGGGCAGGCCGGCCAGACTCACCGGAGCGCCGAGGCCGTCGAGCTGGCCGAGCCAGTAGTCTCGATCGATCGCACGGCGTGGTGAATCTCGATACGCCCGTTCGGCTTCCAATAGCTCGGGCAGCGACAAGGCCGAGATTGCCTGTGCCGAATCAGCTTTGCCGCCGCTGACCGTACCGTTCGGCGGCACCGTCGCGGCGCCGCTCGTCGTGACCGCCGCTTCCCGCGTTTCGGCGCGCCGTTCGGCCGCGACAACTTCGGCGCGGTAGAGCTCTCCGGTGCGGCGCAGCACCGCGGCGGCGCCGAGGCCGTCCAGCACAATATGGTGGCTGCGCAAATACAGCAGGTGACGCTGCCTAGCCACCCAAAACAGCGTGGCGACGGTGTGCTCGTCGGTGACCGGATCCAGCGGTGCGCTGTAGTCACGCTCCATCACAGCCAGAGCCGTCGCGACCGGATCGATGTCGGTGGTCAGATCCACCACCTCGATCGGCAGCTCCGCAGCGGTGTCGACGTACTGCCGCGGATATCCGCCGACGGCCGAGAGCCGCAGCTGGGGCGATTCGAGTTCGCGAGCCGCGCGGCGGGCACATGCCGACATCAGCGCGATCTCGAGCGGACCCGAAAGATCCAGGTACATCGCGACCGTGAGCGGCACCGCGGGCTGCAACTGCTGAGCCACCCACCAGCTCTGCTGCACCGTCGACAGTGGATACATCCGCCGTGCCGTCACCTCGCGCGGCACGCCGTCGTCGGCTCCGGTCAACACGCCTCCCATGCATTCGGAAGCCACCGCTGAATCGTTCCCGGGCAAACTTACGGCATCAGAGCCCGAACTCACCGTTATTCCAGCATGATCGGCGCGTGCAAAAGACGCTGCCAGCACAGACAACGGGACAGAGCCGAGGGATTCGACCAGACCCCCGGCGGACGAGTACGTCCCGGGCGAATTCCGTGCTACGCGGTGCGAGCCCGGGACGTCTCGATGCGCCCCTGGCTCGAACGACGCACCAGATCCCGCGCGGCGGCGCGGTAGCGATCGGCGATGAGCCGGACCACGGCGGGGTGGACGCCGATCGGCTCGGCGACACCGTCCGCGCCCGCGTCGTGCAGGCGTTGCTGAAATAGGCCGTGCGCCAGCAGATATGACGCGATGAACACCCGTTCGGCGCCGGAATCACGCAGTTCGGCAACCACTTCCGGTACCCGAGGGGAGCCGGTGGCGATATATCCGAGACGGACCGGTGCACCGAGGTGGTCGGTGAGCATGGCGGCGGCACGTCGAACATCGTGCCGGGCACGGGAATCCGAGGAACCGGCGGCGGCGAAGACGACCGCGTCGCCCGGCCGCCAACCCGTGGCGCGCAGGCGCATGGTCATGATCCGAGCCAACGCCGGATCCGGACCCATGGCCGGGGTGACCGCTACGGCCGGATGGTTGCTTTCGGCCACTTCCCGTGGCACGTCTTGATACACGTGGTAACCAGACGCGAGAAAGGCCGGAACCACCACTGCGGGAACGGATTCCCCCGCCGCGTCACGCAGGTCGCGCAGCACCTCGGCGGGCGACGGACCGAGCACATCGACGAACGCGGTCCGCACCGCGGGGGCCGACGTCGCGGGTAGCTCGGCATCGCGCCCCGAAACCGCGACGCCGAGCTCCCTGGCCACCGCCTCGGCCAGCGCGGCGATCATCTGAACCCCACGGGTGCTCCTGGTGCCGTGCGCAACCAGCACCAGGGCGGGTTCCGTCATGACGGCCCCATGGTCTGCACGTACCGCGTCGGCATGCCTACCTGCGGCAGCAACTCGGGTCGCGGATTGTTGTCGATGCATTCGGCCGCGTCCAGCGCCAGCCGGTAGCCGCGCTTGACCACGGTCTGAATCGCCTTCGGCGCACCAAGCCCGGCGCGCAGCCTGGCGATCGCGGTCTCGACGGCGTGCGTGTCGTCACCGCCACCGGGCAGCGCGGCCAGCAGGTGCTCCCGGGACACGACCCGGCCGGGCTGCCTGGCCAGCGACCGCATCAGGGCCATCGGCGCGGGCGCGAGCTGGCGCACCTCACCGTCGACCACCACGCAGCCGCCACGCACGCTGAGCGTGTGTCCCGCGGCGTAGATCCGGTTGGCCCGCCGCGGCAGTTCCTCGGCGACGTGCCTGGCCAGTGCACCGAGCCGAGCACGTCCCGGCATCGACGTGGCCACCCCGAGTTCTTCCAGCGGCGCGGCGGTGATCGGGCCGACGCAGGCCGCGAGCACCCGCCCGCGCAGCGCGTGCAGCACGCCCTCCAGCAGTCCGGTTTCCTTGGCGCGCATCAACATCGACGCCACGGCGGGCGCGCTGGTGAACGTCACACAGTCCAGGTTGGACGTCACGATGGCCTCGATCAGCTGGTCCATCGGACCCTGATCCGCCGGCGGCATCCACCGGTACACCGGCACCGGCACGACATCCGCGCCGGCGCAACGCAATACCTCGCAGAAGTCGGGTACCGGCTCCCACTCGGTGGTGGCGCCGTGCAGTTGCACCGCGATGCGCACGCCCTCCACGCCCTCGGCGAGCAGGTGATCGAGCACCTCCGCGGACGATTCCGAGGCGGGTGACCATTCTTCGCGCAATTCGGCGGCCCGGATGGCGCCCTTGGCCTTTGGGCCGCGCGCCAGCATCCGGGTGGCGCCGAGCGTCGCGCGCAGGTCCTCCGCGACGCCCCAGCCTTCGGCCGCCTCCATCCAGCCGCGGAAGCCGATACCGGTGGTGGCCACCGTGATTCGCGGCGGGTCGAGGATGAGCTGGCGGGTGACCCGCTCCAGCTCGGTGTCGTCGGCCAGCGGGATGATCCGGATGGCGGGGGCCGACACGATGTCGGCGCCGCGCCGCAGTAGCAACGTGGCGAACTCGTCGGCTCGTCTGGCCGCCGTGATGCCGATGGTGAACCCGGCGAGGCAGGGGCCCGCGTCGATGGTTGTCATGCGGTTTACCCGTCCGAGGAAGCGAGCCCGGAAATTACCGGCTCGTTGGAGATCGCGACGATGCCGTCGGCTACGCGGACCGCGTACACCGGCAGCAGCGCCGATTCGTCGTCCAGGCAGCGCCCGTCGACCAGGGAGAACGCCTGCTTCAGCAACGGCGAGGCGACCACCGGGACGCCGCCGCGGTCACCGACGATGCCGCGCGAGATGACCGCGGCCCGGCCGATCGGGTCGATATTGCCCACGGCGTAGAGCATGCCGTCGGCCAGCAGGAACAGGGCGGCCTGGCGGCCGCCCTGCAGCAGCACTGCGACGCCGCGGCCGGGAATCAGGTAGTCGAGCCTGCACGCCTGGGTCCAACCGGTGGCGGTAACTGCGGCGATGCCGGGGGTATCGATCACGGTCATGGGTGTCATCCTCCAAACGCCTTACCCATTGGTACAGGCGGCCTGTTTCTATGGGGTTAAGCCGTCATTTCCCGTGCGTGGCGACCGACACGTCCGGCATGCCCAGCAGCACCGGTACCTTGCGTTCTCCGGTTTCATCGAACGAAATTGTGGGGTCCGTCTCATCCGGGGCGTTCACGAAGGAAACGAAGCGCGACAGCTTCTCCTCGTCTTCCAGCACCGCCGCCCACTCGTCGCGGTAGCCGGCGACATGCTGGTCCATCGAGGCCGCCAGCTCGTCGGCGATGCCGAGGCTGTCCTCGCAGATGACCTGCTTCAGGTAGTCGATGCCGCCTTCGAGTGCCTCCTGCCACGGCGCGGTGCGCTGCAGGCGGTCGGCGGTGCGGACGTAGAACATCAGGTAGCGGTCGATGTACTTGATCAGTGTCTCGTCGTCCAGCTCACCGGCGAGCAGCACCGCGTGCTTGGGCGAAAGTCCGCCGTTGCCACCGACATACAGGTTCCAGCCGTTTTCGGTGGCGATCACACCGACATCTTTACCGCGCGCCTCGGCGCATTCGCGGGCGCAACCGGACACCGCCAGCTTCAGCTTGTGTGGGGAACGCAGTCCGCGGTAACGCTTTTCGAGCAGCACGGCCATGCCGACCGAGTCCTGCTGGCCGTAGCGACACCAGGTGGAGCCGACGCAGCTCTTCACGGTGCGCAACGACTTGCCGTACGCGTGACCGGATTCCATGCCCACATCGACGAGGCGCTGCCAGATCTGCGGCAGCTGTTCGACCCTGGCGCCGAACAGATCGATCCGCTGGCCGCCGGTGACCTTGACGTAAAGGTCGAATTCCTTGGCTATTTGGCCGATGGTGATGAGCTGATCGGGGGTGACCTCGCCGCCGGGCATCCGGGGCACCACCGAGTAGGTGCCGTTCTTCTGCAGGTTGGCCAGGAAGTGGTCGTTGGTGTCCTGCAGTGCGGCCTGCTCGCCGTCGAGGATGTGCTCGCTGGAGGTGGAGGCCAGGATGGAGGCGACGGTCGGCTTGCAGATGTCGCAGCCGGTGCCCTTGCCGTACTTGGTGATCAGGGCGGAGAAGGTGCGGATGCCGGTGACCTGGACGATCTGGAACAGCTCGGCGCGCGACTGGCCGAAGTGCTCACACAACGCCTTCGACATCTCCACGCCGGACTGTTCGAGCAGCTTCTTGAGCATCGGAACGCAACCGCCGCAGGAGGTTCCGGCGGACGTGCACTTCTTGAGGCCGGCGATATCGCAGGCGCCATCCTCGATGGCACCGCAGATCGCGCCCTTGGAGACGTTGTTGCAGGAGCAGATCTGCGCGTCATCGGGCAGCGCGTCGGCACCCAATTCCGCACCGGCGGGCGAGATCAGCGCGGCGGGCTCGGCGGGCAGCGGCCGCCCGACCAGGGGGCGCAGCGCGGCGTAGGCGGTGGCGTCACCCACCAGGATGCCGCCGAGCAGGATCTGCGCGTCATCGGAGACAACGAGTTTCGCGTAGGTGCCCTTGGCGGCGTCGTGCAGCACCACCGACAGCGCGCCCTCGGTGGTGCCGTGCGCGTCGCCGAAGCTGGCCACGTCGACGCCGAGCAGCTTGAGTTTGGTCGACATGTCCGCACCGGGGAATTCGCCGGCGCCACCGAGCAATCGGTCCGCGACGATCTCGGCGGTGGTGTAGCCGGGCGCGACCAGGCCGTAGCAGGTGCCCTCGACCGCGGCGCATTCGCCGATGGCCCAGATGCTCGGATCCGAGGTCTGTAAACCGAGATCGGTGATGATGCCGCCGCGCGGGCCGACCTCGAGGCCGCTGTCGCGGGCGATCTGGTCGCGCGGGCGGACGCCGGCGGAGAAGACGACGAGCGAGGCGTCGATCACCGAGTCGTCGGACAGGCTGACCCGAATGCCGTTGTCGGCCTGGTCGATCGAGGAGGTGCCGACACCGGTGTGCACGTGCAGGCCGAGATCGGTGACCAGGCGCTCGAGGATCGCGCCGCCGCCCTCGTCCACCTGGGCGGGCATCAGCCGCTGGTTGTACTCGACCACGTGCGGCGTGAGTCCGAGCAGCCGAAGGGCGTTCGCGGCCTCGAGACCGAGCAGGCCACCGCCGACTACCACGCCGACGGCGCCGGGCCCGGCGGCTTCAGCGGCGGCCCGGATGCCGTCCAGATCGTCGATGGTGCGGTAAACGAAGCATTCCGGTCGGTCATGGCCCGGAACCGGGGGAACGAACGCGTACGAGCCCGTAGCGAGCACCAGGGCGTCGTAGGCGATGGTGTCGCCGGCCGAGGTGGTGATCTTGCGGGCATCCCGGTCGATCGCCTCGGCCCGCTGCCCGAGCCGCAGCTCGACCAGTGCGTCACCCGCGTATTCATTGCCGGGCAGCGCCAGCGCGGCGCTGTCCCACGCCCCCACGTACGCCGACAGGCCGACGCGGTCGTAGGCGGGCAGCCGCTCCTCGCTCAGCACGACCACCTGCCACTGGCCCACCTCGTCCCGCGAGCGCAGCGCCTCCACGAAACGATGCCCGACCATGCCATGGCCTACGACCACGGCGGTCTTGCGCAGGGCAGGTGCGACTGGGTGATTCGTCGGGGTGCTCAAGAAGGGCCTCCAATGATCCGGTTGGCCCAACGGTAGGAAACAGGTATTGCCGCCATGCTGCGCGCGATGACCGGCGCATCAACGGTTGCTCACGGAGGCCCGAACACCCGGGTGAGCTCGGCGGAATGTTACGCGGGTGTGACGCAACGGTTTCCGTGCGTCACCAAGAGGCCGACCGCGCGAGGGTCAGCCGGTGAGGTGTGCTGCGAACAGCCTGAACGCCCCCGCACCGCCCCGCAACTCGAACGGTGAGGGCATCCGATTCGGACAACCGCACCGACAGCGCTCAGTTCACCAGGTGTCTTCGAGCATCCGCGGCTTGCAGGCCAGCCAGGCGCCGGCCAGCAGCACCAGCACGGCGACACCGAGCAGCAGGAACGGCGCGAGCCAGCCGTCGGTGGCCGAGTGCAGCACGCCGAACAGCAGCGGGCCGAGGCAGGCGACGGCGTAGCCGACACCCTGGGTGAAGCCGGAGAGGGCGGCGGACCCGCCGGGGGTGTTGGTGCGCAGGTTGATCAGGGTCAGTGCCATCGGGAAGGTGCTCGGGCCAAGGCCGAGCAGCACCACCCACAGGATGGGCACGCTCATCGGGGCGACGAGCAGGCCGACGAAGGCGGCGATGAAGAAGGCCGCGCAGCCGACCACGACGGGGAACGGATTGCGGAAGCGCGTGACGACCGTTGGCGCGCTGAGTGCCGCGGCCAGACCGACCACCGCGAACAGGCCGAGCATCGAACCGCCGAAGCCGGCGCTTGCTCCGGCGTCGCTGAGGATCTTGGGCAGCCAGGTGAACAGCGCGTAGGTGATCAAGGACGTCATGCCGAACATGCCCGCCATGCCCCAGGCGACCGGCGAACGCCAGACCCGCCCGGCCCGCGGCGCGTCGGTGGGCAGCGCGGTGGTGTCCTGGACGTCGCGGCCGCGCCGGTCACGCAGCACGCCGAGCCACGGCAGTACCGCCGCGAAGCCGAGCACCGACCACAGGCCGAGCGAGATCCGCCAGCCGTGCGCGTCGGCGATCGGGACCGCGACGAACGCGGGCACCACGGTGCCGAGCTGCACCATCATGATGTAGAGCGAGCTGACCACCGCGAGCCGATCGGCGAAGTAGCGCTTCACCAGCGGCGGGATCACCACGTTGCCGATGCCCATGCCCGCGAGGGCCAGGGCGGAGAAGACGAGGAGTTCACCGGTACCGGACAGCAGCACCCGGACCAGCTGGCCGAGGCCGGCCATCAGCATGGCGACCAGCGCGGTGCGCTCGAGTCCGAGGCGACGGACCAGCACCGGGGTCAGCAGGCCGGACACCGCGAACATCGCGGTCGGGATCATGCCGAAGACGCCGACGACCGCGGTGCCGTAGCCCACGTCGTTGCCGATGCGCTCGGCCAGTGGGCTGAACGCGGTGACCGCGACGCGGAGGGTGAGCGCGGACATGACAATGGCGGCTAGAACAAGGAGACGACCCTCCGTCAGCGCGCGCCGACGCCGCTCGACCTGCGGTGATTCCTGCTCGGTCGAGGTTTTCTGGAGGGTAGCGGTCACTGCGAAATCATAGGATGACCGGATGATAGGAGGCAACGATTTGTGATGAGCGGTACTCTATGCAAGTGCAACCAGTCCGGCGCACCAGCCTCATCGCCCAGGTCACCGAGCAGCTGCGTGCCGAAATTCGTTCCAGCCGTTGGCCCATCGGCTCTCGCATCCCTACCGAACCGGAGCTGACCGAGCTCACCGGAACGGGTCGAAACACCGTGCGCGAGGCCGTCCAGGCCCTCGTCCACGCGGGGATGTTGGAGCGACGCCAAGGTTCGGGAACCTATGTGATCGCCTCCTCCGACCTCGGCGGCACCCTCGGCAAGTACTTCGCCGACGCCGAAGAACGGGACGTCCTCGAACTCCGCCTAGCGCTCGACACCACGGCCGCCGCGCTGGCCGCGCGCCGCCGTGACGACACGGATATCGCGAACCTACTCCAGCTGCTCAGCGAGCGGGACAAGGCGTACAACGACGACAACCCCACCGCGATCGAGTCCGACGTCGAGTTACACCGCGCCATCGTGGTGGCCAGCCACAACGCCGTCTATCTCGAGTTCTACGACTCGCTGCTGCCGATCATCGAACAGGTGATCCGGGCCAGGACGTTGAAATCCGACGATTCCTTCCCGGAGGCACACGCCGAACTGGTGCACGCCGTGATCGACGGCGACCCGCAACGGGCGGCCGAGGCGGCCCGCTGCTTCCTCAACACGCTGATCGCCGAATATCCCGACGTGCGATAGTCAGCGCTCTTCCGCCGCAGCGGACGCCGGGTGCGCGACTCTCACTTGCCGTCCGTCCCAGGTGTGAGTCGGAATTGCCTCGAACGTCACGCGAAGCCACGGTGCCGCAACAACCGGCCCCTACGTTGTGAAACGACCGTAGCTAGGCAAACTCGACTCCGCCGGCGGCGCCAGTGCCGCGACGAGGGCCGGTCGAGTGCGAACGAGAGGACGCCGATGACTGCCATCGCAGCCGCAACCGGCACCGAGTCGGACACCGCGACTGACGCTCCATCGGACACCCCGGCCTTCGAGCACCAGACCCGCGGACGCTGGCTGGCGCAGTGGGAGCCGGACAACCTGAAGTTCTGGGAGTCCGGCGGCGCGCGGACCGCGCGCAAGAACCTGATGCTGTCGGTGTTCGCCGAGAACCTCGGTTTCAGCATCTGGGTCATCTGGGGCACCGTCGTCACCAGCATGGGTGCCGCGGGCTTCGGCTTCCTGGCCGGGCTCGGCAAGGGCGACCCGACCGCGGTGAGCAACGCGCTGCTGCTGTCGTCGACCCCGACGCTGGTCGGTGCGGCGCTGCGCATTCCGTACACCTTCGCCATCCCGAAATTCGGCGGGCGCGCGTTCACCGCGTTCAGCGCGGCGATGCTGCTCATTCCCACGCTCGGCCTGGCGTACTTCATCAACCAGCCCGGCACGCCCATGTGGGTCTTCATGATCCTGGCCGCGCTCGCCGGCGTCGGCGGCGGCAACTTCTCCTCGTCGATGTCGAACATCAACTTCTTCTTCCCCGAGGGCAAGAAGGGCGCGGCGCTCGGCATCAACGCGGCGGGCGGCAATCTCGGTGTGGCACAGACGCAGCTGGTGCTGCCCCTGCTGATCACGCTCGGCACGCACATCATGGCAAAGGACCCGGCGGGCTACCGCTTCGGCATCACGCTGTCCATCCTGGTATGGGTCCCGTTCATCCTGGTCGCGTTCGTCGCCGCGCTGCGCTACATGGACAGCATCGCGACGGCCAAGTCCGACGGCAAGTCCTACCGGCTGGCGCTGACCAATCAGCACACCTGGGTGATGGCGGTGCTCTATGTCGGCACCTTCGGCTCGTTCATCGGGTTCTCCTTCGCCTTCCCGACGCTGATCAAGGCCAACTTCCCGAGCCTGGCCAATATCGGCTGGATCAGCACCATCGGCAACCTCGCCTTCCTCGGCGCGTTCGTCGGGTCGTTCAGCCGTCCGTTCGGCGGCTGGGTGTCCGACAAGATCGGCGGCGCCAAGATCACCCTGTGGGTGTTCGTCGGCATGGCCGTCTCGGTCGCCATGATCATGGCCTCGCTTGAGCTGAAAAGCTTTCCGCTGTACCTGATCTCGTTCCTGGTGCTGTTCGTGATGACCGGCATCGGCAACGGCTCCACCTACCGGATGATCCCGACCATCTTCAGCGCGATCTCCAAGAAGTACGCCGCCGAGCACGGCCTGGACATCACCGAGTCCACCGCCTCGGCGCGGCGGCAGGCCGGTGCGGCGATCGGCGTGATCGGCGCGGTCGGCGCCTCGGGCGGCTGGCTGCTGCAGCAGGCGCTGCGGCTGTCCAACGTGCACTACCACACGATGGCGCCCGCGTTCTGGGGCTACGCGGTGGCGTTCCTGCTGATGGGCGCGCTCACCTGGTGGTTCTACCTGCGGTCCTCGTTCGCCGTGGAGCGGATGCCGTCGCTGGCCTACGCCAAGGTGTAACCGGCACAACGGATAACGCACGTCGGCCGCCGAGAGCCTTTGATCGACAAGGCTTTCGGCGGCCGGCGTTTGCGTGCTACAGCATCAGGCGGACCATGTCCGCCGTGCGCGCCAAACCGGGGAACGCCTCCGGCGTCGAGCGCGGATGCAGCGCATGCACGGCGAGCCGAAACATGACCGCGCGCAACAACATCTGCGGCCACTCCGGCAGGTCCCGCCAACGCTCCAGCAGTCCGTCGTCCGCGCCACCCCAGGCCAGCGCGTCCACCACGATCACCCCGGCCGCCCACGGCGCGGGCCGCCAGTACGGCGTGATGTCGGTGAGGCCCGGCGTGAAAGTCCCGGCGAACAGCACCGTCCCGAACAGATCGCCGTGCACCAGCTGGGCGGGCGACTGCACCGGCTTGCGCAGGGTGGCCAGCTGGCCGATGAGCTCCATGCTGCGTTGCCCGTCGGGCGAATCCGCCGAGGGCAGCGGGCCGCCGGCGCGCAGGCTGCGCAGCGGCACCGCCTCCCAGGCGGCCCGATCGGCGGCGACGAACACATCCACGTCGACCCACGGGGCAACGGGCGGTTGCACCAGGAAACGCGGCCGCTCCAGGTGCGTAGTCGCCTGATGCAGGCGCAGCGACACCGAAACCACCTCGTCGTGCCTGGGTTCCGGAATGCCCTCCAGGAACGTGTCCGCCCGCCAGCCGGAAACCACATAGCGGCCGTCGGTCGCGCGCACCGGGCGGGCGATCCGCAACCCGTCCACCTTCAGCGCCTCGCGCACCTTGGCCGACCAGGCCGCCCGAGCATGATCGGCGACCGGACTGAGCACCACGTCCCCGAACCGCCAGCCACCTTCCCAGTCGCCCAAGGTGACCGGGGAAACCTCGCGTAGACCGAACGTGGCACGCACGTGCTCGGGGGGTTCCACAGAAGTCACGGCCGTACCGTACCGCCGCGGTGGACGCCGTACAGCACGCCGCGCCGATGCGCAACCCCGGCCGCTCGGGCCGGGGTCACCGCGTCCTTCGGTCGATCAGTAGACGGGCAGCGACGGGTCGATCTGCCGGGCCCAGGCGATCACTCCGCCCTGCAGGTGGGTGGCGTCGGAGAAACCCGCCCGCTTGAGCGCGGCCAAGGCCTCCGCCGAACGCACACCGGTCTTGCAGTGCAGCACGATCGGGCGATTCTGCGGCAGCTCGGACAGTGCCTCGCCGGACAGGATGCGGTCCTTCGGAATGAGTTTCGCGCCCTCGATGTGCACGATGTCCCACTCGACCGGCTCGCGCACGTCGATCAGCTCGATCTCCTTGCCCGCGTCGAGCAGATCCTTCAGCTCGCGTGCGGTGACCGTCGAGCCGGCCGCGGCGGCCTGGCCCTCGGACACCACCCCGCAGAACGCCTCGTAGTCGATCAGCTCGGTGATCGGCTGCCGCTCCGGGTCGCGGCGCAGCTTGATGGTCCGGTAGTTCATGTCCAGTGCGTCGTACACCATCAGGCGGCCGAGCAGCGGCTCACCGATGCCGGTGAGCAGCTTGATCGCCTCGGTCACCATCACCGAGCCGATGGACGCGCACAGCACGCCGAGCACGCCGCCCTCGGCGCAGGACGGCACCATGCCCGGCGGCGGTGCCTCCGGGTAGAGGTCGCGGTAGTTGATGCCACGACCGTCCGGCGCGTCCTCCCAGAAGACCGAGACCTGGCCCTCGAAGCGGTAGATGGAGCCCCACACGTAGGGCTTGCCCGCCAGCACCGCCGCGTCGTTGACGAGGTAGCGGGTGGCGAAGTTGTCGGTGCCGTCGACGATCAGGTCGTAGTCGGCGAACAGCTCGACGGCGTTCTCCGGCTCCAGCCGGATCTTGTGCAGCCGCACGTCGATGCCGGAGTTGATCTCGAGGATCGAGTCGCGCGCGCTGTCCGCCTTCGGGCGGCCGATGTCGGACTCGCCGTGGATGATCTGGCGCTGCAGATTCGAGGCGTCCACCTCGTCGAACTCCACGATGCCGAGGGTGCCGACGCCGGCCGCGGCCAGGTAAAGCAGCGCCGGGGAGCCGAGCCCACCCGCGCCGATCACCAGCACCTTGGCGTTTTTCAACCGCTTCTGCCCGTCCACGCCCAGGTCGGGAATGATCAGGTGCCTGCTGTAGCGGGCGACCTCGTCCTTGGTCAGCTCCGCGGCAGGCTCGACCAACGGCGGCAGGGACTTAGGTGATGACACGTCCAGGACTCCTCGAATCGAATGGGTCGATCTCGACTTACAACACCCGCGACCAGACCGTTCTTCCCGACCTATCGTCGCGCACCGGGGATCGGGTCAACCGCGGGGGTACGGCCAGGGGTTGAAGCGGCAGCGCTTGCCGTCCATCGGGACCACGCCGTCCGGTTCGAGGGTGGCGATGTCGTTGTTCTTGGTGCCGAAGGTCTGCTGCATCATCACCGGCGCGAGGCCGCCGTCGGTCTCGCACGGCTGATGTTGGTGGTAGCCGATGGCGTGGCCGACCTCGTGGTTGATCTGGTACTGCCGGTAGGAGCCGATGTCGCCCTCGAACGCGATGGCGCCGCGCACCCAGCGCACCTCGGAGAGCACCACCCGGCCGAGATCGGCGTTGTAGCAGGAAGAGTCGATCGGAATCTCGAAACCGCAGGCCTTGCGGCTGGATTCGCGGGAGGTGAGCGAGACACGGAAGTCGGTGTCGCCCTGGTCGACTCGGCGGAAGGCGAACTTTTGGTCGTGCGTCCAGCTTTTCGGGTTGGCGAGGGTGGACTCGATCAACTTCGCCACCGACTGGTCGCCGCCGAAACCCGAAGTGTCGACGCCGTCCTCGATTTCGACGGTGTAGCGGAAAACCGAGTCGGTGCCGGTGCCGATCTGGGCGGTCGACCCCGGCACCGTATGCCAAGCGCCCGTGCCGGTTTCGGCGAAGCTGCCGCCCTCCGGCAGCGCGCCGGTCGGCAGGTCGGTGGGAAAGTGGCCGTCGCCGTTCGGCCCGCCGATGATGCCGTTGTTCGCGGCGCGGGGACTCAGGTGCCCGAGACCGGGCACGCCGCTCACCGTGGTCGCCGGGTCGGAACCGCGCACCGCGTCGACCACCACCAAAACCGTGACCGCGAACAGCACCGGCAACGCATACGCCCGCCAACCGTAGGTGGAGACGAATCGTCCTAGCGCGCTTTGCTTTTTGACGCTGCGCTCGGGCCGGTCCCTGGTCCTGCCCTCGGCCACGGCGGTGGGATCCCAACTGGCGCGCAATGGTTGGTGCGAACGATCCTGCTGACCGTATAGGCCGAGCGGATCGTAGATCTCGACGCCGTTGCGGTCGCGGCGCGGCGAATCGGGCTTTGCCTCTTGGCCTGACCTTGCCACGGGTTCCGACCCTACGGAACCGGGCGCGCCGGGGCCAGCACGGCGGCGCGAATCGCGCCCGCCGCCGGACGTAACCGGCGGATCGGCGTGCCGCTCCCCGGGTCGGTCGGCGCGGAAAGTCACGAACACCAGGTTCTCACAGGGCGCAAGCGGCGCCGTCGGGCACGCCACATCGGCCGGCGGGTGCGACATTTCTCACCGCGTTCCACCAGTTCTCCGGGGCCGGTCTGCGGGCGGGCAACAACCGAGTATCGTTCTTGGGATACCCGGTGCTTACCCCTTGCCGGGGAATCAACTGGGAGAGCCGAAATGACTGACCTCGTGGACCGGATGGCGTCTCGTAGATCGTCGTCCGAGCCTGCCAAACGCGGCACCCGACTTCCGCGTGACGAGCGACGTCTGCAACTACTCGCGGCGGCCAGCGAAGTCTTCGTGCAGCGCGGCTATCACGCCGCGGGCATGGACGAGATCTCGCAGTGCGCCGGAGTGAGCAAGCCGGTGTTATATCAGCACTTCACCAGCAAGCTGGAGCTGTATCTGGCGGTGCTGCAGAACTACGTGGACATGCTGGTGTCCAGCGTCCGGCAGGCGCTGCGGTCGACCACCGACAACCGGCAGCGCGTGCGCGCCGCCGTGCAGGCCTACTTCGATTTCGTCGACAACGAGATGCAGGGCTTCCGGCTCGTCTTCGAATCCGACCTGACCAGCGAGCCGCAGGTGCAGCGCCGGGTCGAGCAGGCCACCGAGGCCTGTGTCGACGCGGTGTTCGATGTGGTCGCGCACGATTCCGGCTTGGACCCGTACCGGGCGCGCATCCTCGCGGTCGGCCTGGTCGGCGCGAGCCAATTCACCGCGCGCTACTGGCTGGAGGCCGACCGGCCCATCCCGAAGGAGGAGGCCATCGATACGACCGTCTCCCTCGCCTGGGGTGGCCTGTCCCGCGTGCCGCTGCATCCGATCGACTGACTGCTTGGAACAAGCGCGAGCCCCTGCATCCGATAGTTGCAGGGGCTCGTTGCTGTGGGTCTTTATACGGTGGCGAAGCCGACTCGGCCGCTGGTGACGGTGCCGATCTCGACGTAGGCGACCTTCGAGGCCTGGATCAGGAACTTGCGACCCTTGTCGTCGGTCAGGGACACGACGCCGCCGCTGCCGTTCAGCGCACCGGACACCAGCGCCTCGACCTCTTCCGGGGTCTGCGAGCTGTTGATCAAAAGCTCGCGCGGGCTATCCGAAATACCGATCTTGACCTCCACGGCCAACCTCCGAACGTAAGAGTCCTGTGCTGTCGATCCAAGGCTAGTGCAGGGCAACGCCGTGACGGCAGACGCCTGCCTGCGCCCTCAGCGAACAGCGGTACCGCACCGAACATAACGGCGCCCCGCACATCGTTGTGCGGGGCTGCGGAGTGCCGTGACCTTACTTCGGCTCGATGAGCTGGATCTCGAGCTCGATGTTGACCTTGTCGCTCAGCATGCCGGGCATCAGGCCGCCGACGCCGAAGTCGGTGCGCTTGATGGTGCCGGTGGCGGAGAATCCCGCGTGCCGGTCGCCGGTCGCGCCGAACTCTTGCACGCCACCCCACTCGACGTCCAGGGTGACCGGCTTGGTGACGCCGCCGATGGTGGCCTCGCCCTCGACCTCGAAGCTCTCCGCGATCTGCACCGGCTCGGTGGCGCGGAAGGTGAGCGTCGGGCGGTTCGCGGCGTCCAGGAAGTCCGCGGTGCGGATGTGCGCGTCGCGGTCGGCGTTGCCGGTGTCGAACGACTCGAGGTGGATGGTCGCGCCGAGGGTGGCGGCGCCGGACTCGTCGACCACGAATTCGGTCTCGAACCGGGTGAATCCGCCGCGCACCTTGGAGATGCCGAGGTGGCGGACGGTGAAGGCCACCGACGAGTGCGCGGTGTCCAGGGTCCAGGCGCCGGGCTTGAGCGACTGGGCGGTGGTGGTGGATTCGGAAGAAGTTGTCATACCAACCACCTTTGCCGGACCACGGTCCGTTAACCAGACCGCCGTTATCCTGGTCCTGACAGGGCGAGGCTAAGCCTCCTAGGACACGGCACGATGGACCCCATGGCACGCAACGGTTTCGCGGAATTCCTCATCGCACGGCGGGCTGAACTACGGCCCGGCGACGTCGGCATGCCGGAGGGCAGGCGGCGCAGGACGCCGGGGTTACGCCGCGAGGAAGTCGCCGTGCGCGCCGGTGTGAGTGCCGATTATCTGGCGCGGCTGGAGCAGGGGCGCGACACCAACCCCTCGGTGGCGGTGGTCGACGCGCTCGCCGACGCGCTGCTGCTGCGCGGCAACGAGCGGCACCACTTCAGCATGCTCGCGCTCGCCTCCGGCAACGAATCACGGTGCCCCGGTAGCGAATCCGCCGAGGAGAAGGTCGCCGACACGATTCAGTCGATCCTGCGCGCGTTGCAGCCGACCCCCGCGTTCGTGGTCGGCCGCCGGCTCAATGTGCTCGGCTGGAACGCGGCATGGGCGGACTTCGTCGCGCCGCTCGGCCTGCTCGACAACGAGGGGCAGCCGAACCTGGCCTGGTACACCTTCCGGGATCCGGCCGCGCGGCAGGTGCTGCGGAACTGGTCCGAGGCGGCGGATATGTTCGCCGCCGCGCTGTCGCGGGCCAAGCTGCGCTGGCCGGGCGACGATACGCTACTGGAGACGATCGACGCGCTGCGCCGCAACCCGGAGTTCGCGGGCCGCTGGAAGCCGCATCACGTCGGGGCGAGCATCTCCGGCATGCTGCACATCGATCACCCGGTGCACGGCCTGGTGCAGGTCCCGTTCGAGACGCTCGAGGCGGACCGCGATCAGAGCATCATCGTGTGGCTCACCGACCAGGCCCAGGCGCAGACCCACGGCCTGCGGCTGGTTCGCCCGGCCGCCGTCAACGAATAAGGGTTCTAGATACCGAGCTGCGCCATGCGCTCGGCGTGGCTGGCCTGCATGCGCTCGAACAGCGCGGCAATGCCGTTGAGGTCGCCCGCGGCGCCGAGCACCAGTTCGGTCAGCTCGTCGCGCTGCGCCATCACGTATTGCGCCTGGGTGATCGCCTCGCCGAGCAGGCGCCTGCCCCACAGGGTGAGCCGGTCGCGTTCGGAGCGGCTGGTCGCGACCGCGCGCCGCACCTCCTCGACGACGAATTCGGAGTGGCTGGTCTCGGCGAGCACGTCGCGGACCACCTCGGCGACCTCGGGGGGCAACGCGCCGGCGATCTCGGTGTAGAAGTCGGCGGCGATGCCGTCGCCGACGTAGAACTTCACCATCGACTCGAGCCAGGTGGAGGGGTCGGTGGACGCGTGATAGGCGTCCAGCGCGCGCACGAACGGCGCCATCGCGTCGAAGATGTCGACGCCGCGCTCGGCCAGCGCCGACTCCAGCGCGTTGAAATGGCCCATCTCGGCGGAGGCCATCTTCGCCACCGCTACCTTGCCGCGCAGCGTCGGCGACAGCTTGGCTTCCTCGGCCAGCCGGTAGAACGCGGAGATCTCACCGTAGGCGAGCACCGCGAACAGATCTATGACGCCGGGATGATCGGCGAGGTCGGCATCGGTCGACGAAACACCCAGCGCGGCAGGTGACTGTGCTCCCATAGCCTCAGCCTAGTACTCGTCAGCGGTCACGCCGTCGGCGAGCGAAAGTTGTCCGATTTCACGCGCTCTCCGCCAAGAACTTGTCCAAATAGGCCCATGTCGAGTTGCGCGCATCGGGTCCGGTGAGGATGCCGAGGTGGCTGCCCGGCGAGGTTTCGTAGCGCACCGAGGCCGCGCCGGTGAGGGTTCTGGTGCCCGCCTCGACGGCGGCGGCCGGGGTGATCACGTCGGTGGGGCCGCCGACCAGCAGCACGGGCGCGCTCACCTGAGCCAGCTCGATGCGCCGCTTGCCCAGCTGCACGACGCCGCGGCCGATGTCGTTGTTCAGGATCAACCTGCCCCACAGCTGGCCGTAGAAGCGGCCGGGGTAGCCGGGCATCTCGGCCATGAACCGGTCGATGGTTTCCATCCTGGCCAGCGCCTCGGTGCGCGCGATATTGCTGGCGACGAACCACGGGCGGGTCAGCTCGCGGTCCCAGGAGGTGATCTTGTACGCGATTCTGGTCAGCGGCGCGGGCACGCCGCCCGCGGCGCGCACCAGTGTCGAGGTCCCGATGCCGCCGGTGAGCTTGGCGACCGCGCGCAGCTGCGGGATGCCCGTCATCTTGTCGTAGTCCAGCGGGGCGCCGACCACGGTGATGGAGCGGATCGGCAGCTCGGGATGCGCGGCGGCGGTGAGCAACGCCAGCGTGCCGCCCAGCGACCAGCCGACCAGATCGACCGGCCTGCCGTCGCGATCGGCGGAGGTGCGAAGCACCGCCTCGGGCAGGATCTCGTCGATCCAGTCCTCGAAGCCCATCCGCCGATCGCCGAAGGTGATGTCGCCGTAGTCGATCACGTACGGCGCGCGGCCGGTCTCCAGCAGGAAACCGGCCAGGCTCTGGTCCGGGCGCAGGTCGAAGCAGCTGGCCGGCGCGGCCAGCGGCGGCACCAGCAGCACCGCGGAATCCGTTGCGGCCGAGGCCGTTTCGGCGGCGCCGTGGCGATGCTCGAAGCGGCGCAGCTGGCGGTGCGGCTCGTCCCACAGCACCGTCGACGGGGTGGGGTCGGGTGCCTCGACGCCCGAACCGAAGGTCAACGCCCACGCGTTGCGGGCGGCGATCGTGACGGTGTCCGCGATATTCACCCCGAAAATGTCTCACATCTCGGTACCGGCGGTAACAGGCAAGTCCGGTTTCGCGGCTATCGCTTGCCCATGGCGAGCGGATTGGCCAACGGCACGATGGCCGCGTTCACTCGGTCGGCCAGCGGCGCGAGCGAGGTCGTCAACTCGGTGATGGAGTCGGCGGACAGCACCGCCAGCGCGCCGTTCCAGGCCGCGTCGTCCGTGCTCGCCTCGACGCGGCCGAGCAACTCGGCGCCACTGCCGGTCAACGCCGGGCTGACCGGCTCCCCCTCGACCACTCCCCTGGCTCGCAATTCGTCGAACGCGTCCGCCCACTCCCGGTCGGACACCCCACGCGCCCCGCGCAGTACCGATTCCGTCGCCTTACCCGCCGCCGCCTGCATGACCATCGCCTGCCGCCCGGTCAGGCCGTGCGTCACCAGCGCGGCCACGTGCCCGTCGCCGCGATGCTCACGTAACGAGGTAGTCAGCTGCCAGAGCGCGCCCACCGGATCTGCGGCCAGCGGCAGCGCCGCGTTCGCCGCGTAGAGCGGCCTGCCGGTCGGATCGGCCTGCTCGAGCACCGGCGCGAGCAGTGAAACCGCGCGGGCACATTCCGCTTCCCCCGCGCCGAGACCGCGCAGCAGCGCGGTAGACAGATCGAGCCTGACCTCAAGGCATTGCTCGGGGGTGGCCCGCGACCAGGCCCCCGGCAGTGCTTTGCGCACCATTTCCGGATGGAAACCGGCAAAGATCGCCTGCACTGTGGCGGGAGTCACCGCACCGAGCGGCGCCGCCCGAAATGCGAAGTACGTTTGCCAGTAACCGCGCAGTCCGATCGCGACTCCTGCCTCCTTGACACCGGCCCCGAAATAGACCACGTCGTGTAGTGGCTCGAGAGTCTTCCAGATTTGCCGCGCGGGATGAATTGCCATGTCGCGCAGCGTACGTCGATGAACGGCAGCGCGATACCGGAGTTCGATTCCCGATTAATCGGCGGCGGCAATTCGAGCCGCGCACAATATCACGCTACAATCGCACCGGACAACGAAAAGTTTCGCTCGATGGAGTTGCCAGATCAGTGCGCGTACCGCCCCGCGGGACCGGCCGATCGGCATTACGAGCCGAGGTTTCGTCGTCCAGGAAAATGTGCGCGCACCAGCTTCGCATCACCAGTGCGCCGCGCCGATGTCTCCCGAGGTAGCCGCCTAGCCGCAGCACCCGAAGACATCCGGAACGCGGCCGGGTGAGTATCACAGGCGGAGACGTGGTCGTCGCGGGCCGACCGGTCCGCCCCACCTCGTGCGCGCGGGACGCGATTACGAGGAAGGCACGAACCTGAGCAAGATCACTGTCGAACAGGAACCCGGGGTAGCGGAGACGCTACTGACCGCCGAACTGGACGCAACACATACCGCACCCACATTTGCCGAATTGGGCGTTCGCGACGAAATCGTGCGCGCGCTCGACGAGATCGGCATCGAACGTACTTTCGCTATTCAGGAACTTACTCTTCCGTTGGCGCTCGCCGGTGAAGATCTCATCGGTCAGGCCCGCACCGGCATGGGTAAGACCTTCGGTTTCGGCGTGCCGCTGCTGCATCGCATCGCCACCGCCGACACCGGCACCACGCCGCTGGACGGCACGCCGCGGGCGCTGGTCATCGTGCCGACCCGCGAGCTGTGCATCCAGGTCACCTCCGACCTGGAGAACGCGAGCAAGTACCTGACCAACCACCAGGGCCCGCTGAAGGTGGCCTCCATCTACGGTGGCCGTCCCTACGAGTCGCAGATCGCGGCGCTGCGCACCGGCGTCGACGTCGTCGTCGGCACCCCTGGCCGCCTGCTCGACCTGGCGAACCAGAACCATCTGATCCTCGGCAAGGTCGGCGTGCTGGTGCTGGACGAGGCCGACGAGATGCTCGACCTCGGCTTCCTGCCCGACATCGAGCGCATCCTGACCATGGTCCCGGACAAGCGCCAGACCATGCTGTTCTCGGCCACCATGCCAGGCCCGATCATCACCCTGGCGCGCACGTTCCTGAGCCGCCCGACGCACATCCGGGCCGAGGAAGCGCACGAAACGGCCATCCACGAGCGCACCGCGCAGTTCGTCTACCGCGCGCACGCGCTGGACAAGAGCGAGCTGGTCGCCAAGATCCTGCAGGCCGAGGGCCGCGGCGCGACCATGATCTTCACCAGGACCAAACGCACCGCGCAGAAGGTCGCCGACGATCTCGCCGAGCGCGGTTTCTCGGTCGGCGCCGTGCACGGTGACCTCGGTCAGATCGCCCGCGAGAAGGCGCTCAACAAGTTCCGCAAGGGTGGCATCGACGTGCTGGTCGCGACCGACGTCGCGGCGCGTGGCATCGACATCGACGACATCACCCACGTCATCAACTACCAGTGCCCCGAGGACGAGAAGACCTACGTGCACCGGATCGGGCGTACCGGCCGGGCCGGGCGCACCGGTATCGCGGTGACGCTGATCGACTGGGACGAGCTCGGCCGCTGGGCCGGTATCGACAAGGCCCTCGCCCTCGGCATGGCCGAGCCGGTGGAGACCTACTCGCGCTCGCCGCACCTGTTCGCCGAACTCGGCATCCCCGATGGCGTGACCGGTACGGTCCGCAAGACCAAGCCGGCGGAGCGCGACGAGGACGCGGTCGTCGTGGAGCGCCCCGCGCGGGCCCCGCGCAAGCGCAACCGCAAGCGCACCGTGCGCGGCCAGCCGATCGACGAGACCGAGACCAACGGGAACGGCACCGCGGCCAACGGAGCCGAGGACGCGACACCACGCAACGGCGCGCACCCGGCCGACGACGCCCCCGCCGACGAGAACGGCGACCAGCCTGCCCGTCGCAGGCGCCGTCGGCGCAAGCCCGCGGGCGAGGGCGACAACGGCACGGACAACGCCGCCGAAGCCACCGCCGACGCCGCGGACGACAACGGAATCGGTGACGCGGAGTCGGGCGACCAGCCCGCGCGTCGCAGGCGCCGTCGCCGTAAGCCCGCCGGTGACACCGTGTCCGAAGACAGTGGTAGCGCGGTGGAGCCCGCCACGGCTTCGGTCTGACCGGCCGGATCCGCTACTCTCGCAATCGTGCTCGCACCCGAGCGGCGAACGCGCGCCGACGTCATCTCCGCTGCCGCGATCGCCGTACTCGTGGTGATCGCGGCGGTGGTGGTGTGGGTGCGCGGCGATGCGAACGGCACCGAGTCGGTGACCGCAAGCTCGCCCGTACCGACTCCGGTCGCCGCCGACCAATTGCCCACCTCGCTGCGTGAGCTGTGGCATGCGCCCGATGCCGCCAGCGGCAGGGCGCTGACCTCGGCGGGCGTCGCGGTCACCGCGGCCGACGGCACGGTCACCGGCCACGACCCACGCACCGGCCAGGACCTCTGGCACTACCGGCGCGACATGCCGCTCTGCGGGGTCGAGGGCCAGTTCAGCACCGTGGTCGCGGTCTACCGCGACGAGCGCGGCTGCAGCCAGGCCACCCTGCTGGCCGGCGACAGCGGCGCCAGGCGCACCGCACGCAGCAGCTACATGGACGAGTCCGTGCGGCTGTCGGTCGACGGCACCTACGTGCTCGCACAGGGGCCGAAGCGGTTGGAGATGTGGCGCTCGGACCTGGTCCGCACCATCGAATACGGGTTCGTCGACGCACCGGTGAACGTGAAAACCCAACCGCGCAAAGGCTGCACGCTGCTGTCCTCGGGCTCGAGCCCGTCCCGGCTCGGCGTGCTGGAGCGCTGCCCCGACGATCCGGCCGACCGGCTGACCATGCTGAATCCCGCACCGAAGGACAACACGGTGCCCGAGGAGTTCGGCTCGCACATCTTGACCGGGGCGGGCTCGGATTCGCCCGACGCGCGCGTACTCGCGGTGTCGGACAGCAGGATCGTGCTCTACCTGCCCGGCGGACCGGCCACCGCGGGCGTGGAAGCGGCTGCCCCGCGCCTGGCCGTCTACGACGCGACCGGTAATCCGATTGTGGTGCACCAGCTTTCGGCACCGCTCAGCGACAAGACGGCGACAACCCGAATCGGTTCGGCCTACCTGGTTTTCACCGGCAACAGCGTTATCGCGTTGAACGGCAGCACCTTCGACCCGATCTGGACCGCCGCCAATGCACTCGGCTCGCCGAGCATGATGGCGGGCCGGCTGCTCATGCCGACCCAGGGCGCGATCGCCGCCCTCGATCCCGCCTCCGGCGCCGAGGTCGGCCGCATCCCGGTGGACCGCCCCGGCTACAACGGCGCGCCCATCTCACTCGCGGTGCTCGGCACGACCGTCCTCGAACAGCGCGGGACCGACCTCTACGCCCTCGGCTGAGCCCAGAAACTTGTCGGTGGGTTGCGGCAGACTGCGGGTATGAACGAACCGCAGAGCCCCGCAACGGATTCGACCGAGAAGGTCACTTCCTTCGACGATCCCCACGCGCCATGGAACCAGGAGTTCTCCGAGCAGCAGATGGCGAACTGGAACGGCGGCGTCATCGAGGAATTCCGGTCGAACGACGGCAAGGTCGGCGGGGCCTACGCGGGCGCCGAACTACTCTTGCTCACCAGCACCGGCGCCAAGAGCGGCAAGCGGCACGTGGTCCCGCTCGGCCTGCTGCGCCGCGACGAGATCCTTTACGTGAGCTCCTTCATCGAAGGCAAATACCCGGCCTGGTACCACAACGTGAAGGCCGACCCGCGGGTCACGCTGGAGTTCGGGAACAAGACCTACCAGGGCACCGCGCACGCGCTCGAAGGCGCCGAGTACGACGAGTTCGCCGCCTGGGCATTGGCGCACAATCCGCTGCTCGCCGACTACCAGTCCAAGGTCGAGCGCCCGCTGCCGCTGGTCGTGCTGACCCTGGACCAGCCGAGCTGACCGGGGGGAACACCGGCCGAGCGATACGGCTCGGGGCGGGTGAACCATGATGGATCCATGTCAGTACTCGATGACGCTCGACTAGTGCTGCTGCGACACGGTGAGACCAGCTGGTCCACCCAGCGGCGCCATACCGGCCGCACCGACCTGCCCCTCACCGAGCACGGCGAGGCTCAGGCCAGGGCCGCGAGCCCGTTGCTGACCGCGTTGAAGCTGCGCGATCCGCTGGTGTTCGTCAGCCCGCGCCAGCGTGCGGCGCAGACCGCGGCGCTGGCCGGACTCACCGACCCCACCGTCGACGACGACCTGGCCGAATGGGATTACGGCGACTACGAGGGCCTGACCACCCCGGAGATCCGCGAGACCGCACCGGACTGGACCATCTGGACCGGCGCCGTGCCGGGGGGCGAGTCCGCCGATGCGGTGCGGGCCAGGGCCGATCGGGTGCTCGCCTCGGTGGAACCGCTACTGCCCGAACGGGATATCGTGCTCGTCGGGCACGGACACTTCTCCCGGGCATTGATCGCCCGCTGGGCCGAGTTCGACCTGCGGGAGGGTCGCCGGTTCGCCATGTCGACCGGCGCGCTGACCGTGCTGAGCTATGAACACGCTGTGCGAACCATCCTGGCGCACAACCTGGTTCCCACCGCTGATGGAGTAACACTGTGACCGCAGAACTGCGCCGCGCCGTCCCCGCCGACGTGCCGGGCCTCGTCGGCCTCGTGCACGACCTCGCCGAATACGAGAAGGCCAGCGACGAATGCACGGTCACCACAGCGCAATTGGACACCGCGCTGTTCGGTCCGGATCCCAAGGTCTTCGCGCACGTGGTCGAGGAGGACGGCGAGCTGGTCGGCTGCGCGATCTGGTTCCTGAACTTCTCCACCTGGAACGGCGTGCACGGCATCTACCTGGAGGACCTCTACGTCAAGCCGCAAACGCGCGGCAAGGGCTACGGCAAGGCGCTGCTCGCCACCCTGGCCAAGGAGGCCGTCGACAACGGGTACAGCAGGCTCGATTGGGCCGTGCTGACGTGGAACAAGCCGTCGATCGATTTCTACGAATCCCTCGGCGCCGCAGCGCAAGACGCGTGGGTCGGCTACCGCCTCACCGGCGAGCCGCTCGGCAAGCTGGCCAAGGAAGCCCAGTAGCTCACCGACGATGACGTGGCTGCGCCCGCCCTGCTCGCCTTCCGCGAATTACCCACCACCATGCGGGTATTGGCGCAACTCGACGCCGCACCCGGCCTACTGGTCTGCGACGCACAGGGTTTGGCCCATCCACGACGTTTCGGCTTCGCCTGCCACCTCGGGGTTATCACCGGCCTGCCATCGATCGGCGTCGCCACATCCGTCCTTGGCGATTACCTCGAACCGGCACCCGAGCGCGGCGCACGCACCGACATCACCATCGACGGCGAGGTCGTCGGTGCCGCTTTGCGCACCAGGACGGGCGTGAAGCCGGTCTTCGTCTCGATCGGCCACCGCGTCGACCTCGACACCGCGTGCGCCCAGGTGCTCGGTCTCACCCCGAACTACCGCCTTCCGGAAACCACTCGGCGCGCCGACTCGCTCTGCCGCGCGGCACTCGCCGAATAGCCGTCAACGGGGTACGACACCCAGGGTCAAGCCACGTTGATCAAGATTTCTCGGGCTCGATCGCGTAGTCGGCGGCCATCCACCGCGTGGAGGCCGGGGCGAACAGCAGCACCAGGGTGGCGATGACGACGACGCCGAGCAGCGTGCCGAAGACCGGCTGATGCGAGTCGGTGAGCAACGACCAGGTGACCGGCAGCAGCAGCAACTGGGCGATCACCGCGATCGCGCGCCCCCAGCGCTTTCCCAACAGCAGCCCGATGCCCGCGGCGAGCACCGCGCCGCCGAGGATGCCGAACCAGGCGGCCGTGCCGTAGCCGCTGGCCTTGGATTGATCGTGGCCGAGCAGCCCGCGCACGATCAACACCAGCGCGGCGATCACGGCGACGGCACCCTCCAGCGTCACCAGCCCACCCGCGCCACGCACCGTCTTCGGCGCGCCACCAGAAACGTCCGCGTTCTCAGCCACCCGACAAGCCTACGACCCGCCGTAGTCGACGTCGCCGCGACCGTTGCGGTTCAGCGGCTTTTCGGACGGATCCGGCGGCGATTAGGCTGCGGGACGTGCGGACGCTGCTGATCGTGAATCCGAATGCCACCTCCACCACGCCGGCGACGCGGGACCTGCTGGCACACGCCCTGGAGAGCCGCACCCAACTGACCGTCGCGCACACCCAGCACCGCGGCCACGCCGCCGAATTGGCGCAGTGGGCCGCGACCAACGAGATGGATCTGATCGTCGTGCACGGCGGCGACGGGACGGTCAACGAGACCATCAACGGCTTCCTGCCGCTGCCCGAGCTCAACGACGGCCAGGCCTGGCTGCCCCGGCTCGGCGTGATCCCCGGCGGCTCGGCGAATGTGTTCGCGCGGGCGCTCGGCATCTCACCGGACCCGGTGACCGCTACCAACCAGCTCATCGATCTGCTCACGCTGGACCGGGACCGGCGGATCGGGCTCGGCCTCGCCGATGACCGCTGGTTCTGCTTCAGCGCGGGCGTCGGCCTGGACGCCGACGTGTGCGAGGCGATCGATGAGAGCCGCGCCGACGGGAAGACCGCCTCCCCCGCCCGCTACCTTCGAACAACCGTACGACAGTTCTTCCGGGCCAAGCGGAACGAGCCGAGCGTCCGGATCGAGGTCCCGGGCCACGAGCCGGTTACCGACGTGCATTACGCCTTCGTAACGAACACCACGCCGTGGACCTACCTCAACACCACGCCGGTGCACACCAACCCCGGCACAAGGTTCGAAGACGGTCTCGGCGTGTTTGCCGTGCGTTCCATGGCAGTACTGCCTACACTGCTGCTTGCCAGACAGCTCTTGGCAGTCGACGGAAACCCCAAGTCTCGCAATTTGTTTCGCGAAGACAACGTTCCGTCCGTGCGTATCGAGACGAAGGAACCCATCGGTCTGCAAATCGATGGCGACTTTATCGGGAAGCGCAACGTGGTGGATTTCACGGCCGTGCCCGCCGTCTTGGATGTCGTGGCGCCGCGACCAGAGTGATGCAGGAAACGCACGAAAAACATCGTGGTAGTGCTGCGAAAACTGGGTAGAGCGAGTACAAAGGACCGGGCAGGTTCCCCTAACGGGGGCCGATAGAGCGTGAGCTTCCCCACGGTGCACCAGATACCTATTGACATCTACGGTGTTCGTGAAAGCATTCACAAGCAACCGTGCGGAAACATTCGAGTCGCACAAGTGAACGATCCACAAACCGTCGGCGCCATTTGCGGCGCCCAGCAAAGGAGCAGAGGAATGGACTGGCGCCACAAGGCCATCTGTCGCGACGAGGACCCCGAACTGTTTTTCCCGGTGGGTAACAGTGGTCCTGCGCTCGCGCAGATTGCCGATGCCAAGCTGGTCTGCGCTCGCTGCCCCGTTACCGCCGACTGCCTGTCCTGGGCCCTGAAGTCCGGACAGGATGCCGGCGTGTGGGGCGGTATGAGTGAAGACGAGCGCCGGGCGCTCAAGCGTCGCAACGCACGCACGCGCACCCGCACCGTCGTCTAGCAGACGATCGGATTTACCGGACCAATCAGCCCCGGTCCGGTAAACGCATTTAAGCCCGGCACCCTCGAGGTGCCGGGCTCTCTTGTACCACAACGCATATAACGAAACGACTTACTAACGGCCGGAACGCCGACCCAACGGAACCCGCAGTACCGCATCGGTTCCGATGTCGGCACCGGGGTGCAGGCCGATCGAACCGCCGAGTTCCGCGGTCACCAGCGTGCGCACAATTTGCAGGCCGAGGCGGTCGGAGGATTCCAGGCTGAAACCGGCGGGCAGGCCGCGGCCGTCGTCGCTGATGATCACGTCGAGCCAACGCGCCGAGCGCTCGGAACGGATTGTCACCGTGCCGTTCTCGCCGGAATCGAAGGCGTGCTCGATCGCGTTCTGCACCAACTCGGTCAGCACCATCACCAGCGGCGTCGCGCGTTCGGCGGAGAAGACACCGAGCGAGCCCGCCCGCCGCACCTTGATCCGAGCGGTGTGCACGGTGGCCACGTCGGCCATGATCGGCAGCAGCCGATCGACCACCTCGTCCAGGTCGACCTCTTCGTCCACCGACATCGACAGCATCTCGTGCACCGACGCGATGGAGGTGACCCTGCGCACCGACTCGGTGAGCGCGACCTGTGCCTCCTCGTTCTCGGTGCGCCGTGCCTGCAGCCGCAGCAGCGCGGCGACGGTCTGCAGGTTGTTCTTCACCCGGTGGTGGATCTCCCGGATGGTGGCGTCCTTGCTGAGCAGCGCCCGATCCCGGCGTTTGACCTCTGTGACATCGCGCACAAGTACTGCGGCACCGGCCAATTCGCCGTGCGGGCGCAGCACCAGGGTGCGCAGCAGCACGGTCGCGCCGCGCGCCTCCACCTCCATCCGGCGGCCGGTGCGCCCGGCCAGCGCGGCCTGGATGTCGCCGACCACCTCTTGCGCGTCGAACGGGTCGGTGATCAACGAGCGGGTGAGGACCGCGAGATCCTGGCCCGCGAGATCGGCCTGCAGGCCCATCCGGTGATAGGCGGACAGGGCGTTCGGGCTGGCGTAGACGACGATGCCCTCAGTGTCGAGGCGGATGAATCCGTCACCGGCGCGCGGGCTGGAATGGGTGGCCGCGCGATCCTCGGTGGTCGGGAAGGTGCCGTCGGCGATCATCTGGCACAGATCGTCGGCGCAAGCGACATAGGCGATTTCGAGCGTGCTGCGCACCCGGGAGCGCTGTACGTCGGTGTCCCGGCTGAGCACCGCGATGACGTCGTCGCCGCAGCGCACCGGGATGGCCTCGCGGATCGCGTGCACCGGGGTGGGGTGATACACGCCCGCGGTCTCCACATCACGATCGGCGCGGACGATCTTGCCCGACATCAACGCCTCGAACACCTGCGGATGGTCGGCCTGCAGGGCCAGGGTGCCGACCAGGTCCTCGTGGTGCACGGTGGATGCCGTGGTCGGACGGCATTGCGCGACACACACGATGTCGGCGCCCGCCGCGATCGGTCCCGCGCCGACCCACAGCTGCAGATCGGCGAAGGACAGATCGGCAAGCAGCTGCCAATCACCCACCACGCGCTGCAGATGGTCCACGGCGACGCCGGGTAGGTCGGTGTGTTCAGCTAATAGCTCGCTCAGCGTCGCCATGAAGATCTACCGCTAACGCTCTAGGAGATGACTGCGATCAGGTGACCGGCTTTGATGGCGTCGCCCTCTTTGACGCCGATCGAGGTGACAGTGCCGCCGACCTCGGCCAGCACCGGGATCTCCATCTTCATCGACTCGAGGATCACCAGGGTGTCGCCCTCTTTGACGGTATCGCCCTCTTTGGCCACAACTTGGTAGACGACCGACACCAGCTCGGCGAGCACTTCCTCAGCCATCTGACACCCCATTCGTTCGGTTGGTTCGCCGCAGCTCTCCCGGCGAGTCCGAGCGGCCGAGCCGCACGGCCTGCATCCGCTGAAGGTATAGCCAACCACACGTGAAAGAATGGCCTTCAACCAGAAGGGAGACTACTCATGGGCAAGCGCGGACGTAAGAAGCGTAGTCGCAAGGGCAACGCGGCCAACCACGGCAAGCGGCCAAACGCCTGAGCGAGAGCTCGGCCGAAAAACGCAGAGCGGCACGCACTTCCGTAGGGAAGGCGTGCCGCTCAGTTGTTTGCGCTGCGCGTTAGGACTCGGCGGAGTCGATCTTGGTCTCCACCACCGTCACCGTCCGGCGGATCTCGAAGGTCAGCCGTTCGCGCAGGGCGTCCGGCGCACGGTCGCCGCCGCACTTGCGGCTCAGCAGACCCTTGATCTTCTCCTCGATGCCGTAGGCCTCGATGCAGGGCGAGCAATGATCGATGTGATGCTGCAACCGAGCACGGGTGTCGTCGTTGCACTCCCCATCCAGCATCAGCCAGATATCGGTGAGTACGGCCGTGCAATCCAGGTCCATATCGGGGTCCCGCTCGGTGCTCACTGCTTGACCTCCTGGCGTTCCCCCGAACGGTTGAATCCACGCTCGCGCGCGACATCGGCGAGCAAACCCTTGAGCTGCTTGCGACCACGGTGCAGCCGGGACATCACGGTACCGATGGGGGTGCCCATGATGTCGGCGATTTCCTTATATGGGAAGCCTTCGACGTCCGCGTAGTACACGGCCATCCGGAATTCCTCCGGAAGCTCCTGCAGCGCGGCCTTGATGTCGTCGTCCGGCAGCGCGTCCAGCGCCTCGACCTCGGCCGAACGCAGACCCTGCGAGGTGTGCTCGGCGGTAGCGGCGAGCTGCCAGTCGGTGATCTCGTCGGTCGGGTACTGCGCGGGCTGGCGCTGCTTCTTGCGGTAGGAGTTGATGTAGGTGTTGGTCAGGATCCGGTACAGCCAAGCGCGCAGGTTGGTGCCCTCCTTGAAGGACTTGAACCCCTGGAACGCCTTGACGTAGGTCTCCTGCACCAGATCCTCGGCGTCGGCCGGGTTCCTGGTCATCCGCAGCGCGGCGCCGTAGAGCTGGTCGAGCAGCGGGAGCGCGTCACGCTCGAACCGCTGGGCCAGCTCGGTTTCGTCGACCGCGGCGCCGACACCGTCGGTTACCCCGTCAGTATCGGATTCGCGGCCCTCGCGGGTCCCTGCGCGGTTACGCTCCGCAGCCGCCTCCGGGCCCGTCGCTCGCGCCGCATGGTCGCTCGTCACACCTGTCCCTTCGATCGCCGTACCTGCCAAATCTACCGGCACTGGCAATTCGAATGGGAATCCGGCTTCCGTCGGTGACGTCTTCGTCCAGATCGGACGTTCGTCGAGCAGCACGGGCACCGACATCTCCTTCACGTCATTTACTGGGCTGATCAGGCGACGACCGGGGATTTCGTCCCGGCCGAGCGCTCTGTACTCGCTTCCAACATGCGGGACACGTCCTGTGTTCCCGCAGCGAAACGCCAGCAGCCGAAAAACCGTTGCGGGCCGGACGGGTCTCGTCGTTAAGGTTTCCGCCATGGCAGGAGCCTCGACACCGGCGATCCGGACGCTGACCCAGGCCAAGATCGCCCACCGGGTGCACGCCTACAAGCACGATCCGCGCGCCGATTCCTATGGCACCGAGGCGGTCGACGCGCTCGCCGACGAGCTGGGTGTGACCGCGGCGCAGGTCTTCAAGACACTGGTGCTCGAAATGGCCAACGGCTCGCTCGCCGTCGCGGTGCTTCCGGTGCCGAATACGTTGTCGCTCAAGGCCGCCGCGGCCGCGCTCGGCGTGTCGAAGGTGAGCATGGCCGACAAGGTGAAGGCCGAGCGGACCACCGGGTACGTGCTCGGCGGCATCTCGCCGCTCGGTCAGCGCAAGCTGTTGCCGACCGTGCTGGACGATTCCGCGCTGACCTGGGATCGCATCCTGTGCAGCGCCGGCCGCCGCGGGCTGGAGATCGAGCTGGCACCTGCCGACCTGGTGCGGCTGACCTCGGCGGTGACCGCCACAGTGAGGACCCGGTAATTCACTTGATTCGACACAATCTGTGCGTCAATGGACGGGCCAGATTCGTCCGACTCGAGGATGTGATGCGAAATGCCCGCGCACCAGCGTGTCCGCACCGTGATCGTCGCCCTGCTCGGAACCTTCACTTTGGCCGTCGGCGCGTTCGCGCTGCACGCTCCGACGGCGGCCGCAGCGCCCATCGCGGCCCAGGTCGACTTCCCCTTCGACGGCTTGGGCACCGACGATGGCACGCCGAGCACACCCAAGCCGGACGAGCAGGGCAAAAAGGCGGAGAAGCTCGGCGGCACGGTGACCACCCAGGTCATCGATTTGGCCACCGGCATCGTCAAATGCGGGCTCAATATCGCGAGCCCGGCCGTGAAGTGTTCGCTCTGAGGTAGCCGAGTGCGGAGCCGGGCGATCAGAGCAAACTGATCTGCCCGGCTTCCGCGTCTGCCGACAGGGGCTCGAGCAGTTCCGGTCCGTTGTTCTTCACGCTGTTGACCAGCGACGGCACCGGTCGCGCCACGATCCCCGCGATCGCCGCTTCGCTCGGCGTCGCCAGTAGCTCGGCGGGTGCCGGGTGGTCCGGGTCGAGCCAGGCGTCCCAGTGCTCCTGCGGCATCGGCAGCGGCATGCGGTCGTGGATGCGGGTCAGGTCGCCGACCGCGTCGGTGGTGAGGATGGTGCAGGACAGCAGCGGCTCGCTCTCCTCGAGGGACTTGTCCCGCCACACCGACCACAGCCCGGCCATGTACAGCCGGGAGCCGTCGGCCTGTGCCATGAAGAAGGGCTTCTTGACCGCCTTGCCCTTTGCTCCGGTGTCCGGCTCGACGACCCACTCGTACCAGCCGTCCATCGGGACCAGGCAGCGCCGGTATTTCACCGCGTCGCGGAACGAGGGCGTGGTCGCGGCCTTGTCGGCGCGGGCATTGAACAGCGGCTTGCCCTTCACCGGAACACCCGGCTCGGCGGCCTTGGTCCACAACGGGATCAGGCCCCAGCGCATCCGCCGCAGCCGCAGCTTGGGCTCGTCGTCCTGGTGGCCGTGCTCGTGCCGCTCCACCACGGTGAGGATCTGCGTGGTCGGCGCGACGTTGTAGTTGGTGAAATTGCCCGAGCCCGCAGTGCTGTCGGTTTCATCGATCGCATCCAGCTCGACCGCGAGCCGGCCGGGGTCTGTCGTGGTCGCATATCGTCCGCACATATCCCGATACTCCCACCCACCACCGACAATCTCGTGGACAATTGATCCACAGCTAGTGACCAGTTGAGAGTTTTGACCTAACATTCTCTCAGAGGATGGGTGGTCTCTGTGCCCGTCCGCTGACGCTTGCGCACCGACCGGCCACCGCCAGGAGCAACCGGGATCGTCGTCGTCCCGAGCATCCATCCGGCAAGAGGAGAGACCCATCGTGACATCCACCGACACCAAACCTGCCGACCACGACACAGCGCTCACGTCGGTGAACCCCGCAACGGGCGAGGTGATCGGCACCCATCCGATCGCGGACGACGCGGCGGTGCTCGCGGCCGTCGCGAAGGCGCGCACGGCCGCCGCCACCTGGGGCGCGTTGAGCTACGACGAGCGCAAGACGCACCTGCTGCGCTGGTCGAGCCAGCTGGTCAGGGATTCCGACGAGTTCTGCAAGCTGATCCACGACGAGAACGGCAAGCCGCTCGACGACGCCTTCCTGGAACTGATGCTGGCGCTCGAGCACATCGCCTGGGCGGCCAAGAACGCCAAGAAGGTGCTCTCGCCCAAGAAGGTCTCCCCCGGCGCGTTCATGTCGAACTTCGCCGCCAGGGTCGAGCAGCGCCCGCTCGGCGTCGTCGGCGTGATCGGCCCGTGGAACTACCCGGTCTACACCCCCAACGGCTCCATCGGCTACGCGCTCGCCGCGGGCAACACCGTGGTGTTCAAGCCGAGCGAATTCTCCACCGGCATCGGCAATTTCCTGGCCGACGCGTTCGCCAAGGCCAACCCGGACCTGCCCGAGGGCGTGTTCAGCACCATCAACGGCTACGGCGCGACCGGCGCGGCGCTGGTCAAGTCGGGCGTCGACAAGCTCGCGTTCACCGGCTCCACCGCGACCGGCAAGCGGATCATGGCCGCCGCCGCCGAGAACCTCACCCCGGTGCTGCTCGAATGCGGTGGCAAGGACGCGGTGATCGTCGCGGGTGACGCGGACGTGAAGGCCGCCGCCGACGCGGTCGCCTGGGGTGCCACCGCCAACAGCGGCCAGACCTGCGCGGGCGTGGAACGGGTGTACGTCGACCGGTCGGTGCGCGACGAGTTCGTCGCCGAGGTGAAGAAGATCCTGGAGAAGGTCGGGCCCGGCTCGGGCGCCGACGCCTCCTACGGCCCGATGACCATGCCCAGCCAGGTCGACATCGTGCGCCGCCACATCGAGTCCGCGCTGAAGAACGGCGGCACCGCCGTGCTCGGCGGCCCGGAATCGGTGAAGGCGCCGTTCATCGAGCCCGTCGTGCTGGTCGACGTGGACGAGAAGTCCGAGGCGGTGCAGGAGGAAACCTTCGGCCCGACGGTCACCATCCGCACCGTCGACGGCGTCGACGAGGCGGTCGAACTGGCCAACAGCTCCAAGTACGGCCTGTCCTCGGCGGTGTACTCCAAGAAGAACGGCCTGGAGATCGCGCGCAGGCTGCACGTCGGCGCCACCTCGGTGAACTCGGTGCTCGCCTTCGCCGCCATCCCCGGCCTGCCGTTCGGCGGCGTCGGCGATTCCGGCATCGGCCGCATCCACGGCGAGCCGGGCCTGCGCGAATTCGCCCGCCCGCACTCGATCGCGGTGCAGCGCTTCGCGATTCCCGGCATGGCACTGCTCAGCTACTCGCGCACCCAGTCCACCATGAAGCTGCTTCGCAAGCTGGTCCCGTTCCTGCACGGACGGCACAAGTAAGCAATTCGGTTGCGCCAGAACGCCGTATCGGTCGACCCGGAACCTCGACAGTCCCGCTCACACGACCACCACGGAGCGAGTCTTACGAGCGACCCGTTCGCGGCCGTCTCGCGTCCGAGTCGTCGAAGCGCATGCGCCGCAGGCGCGAGTCTCGACGGCTCGGACGCGAGGCCCACCCGTCGCCCGACCACCGCCCCTCATCGAATCGCTGCGCGATGCTGACTAATAGGGCCGCGAACCACGCCGCGGCCACGCGGCCAATAGACTAGCGTCGTGAGTTTCTGGCCAGCGCCCCATGTCGATGTCCCGGTACACGCGACCGTAACCCTGCCTGGATCGAAGTCGATCACGAACCGGGCCTTGATCTTGGCCGCACTGGCCGATGGTCCTTCGACGCTGTCCGGTGCGTTGCGCAGTCGCGATACCAACCTGATGATCGCGGCGTTGTGCGCGCTCGGCACCGGCATCGAGGGCGACGGGGACACGTTGACCGTGACCCCGGGCCCGCTGCGGGGCGCCGGGGTCGACTGCGGGCTCGCGGGCACCGTGATGCGCTTCCTGCCGTCGGTGGCCGCGCTGGCCGCCGGCGATGTGGCCTTCGACGGCGACGCGCAGGCCAGGGTTCGCCCGCTCAGCACCATCTTGGACGCGCTGCGCAGCCTCGGCGCCGACATCGACGGCAACGCGTTGCCGTTCACCGTGCGCGGCAAGGGCGCGCTGCGCGGCGGCACGGTGACCATCGACGCCTCCGGTTCCTCGCAGTTCGTTTCGGGCCTGCTGCTCTCGGCGGCGCGGTTCGACGAGGGTCTGATCGTGCACCACGACGGCAAGGCGCTGCCCTCGATGCCGCACATCGAGATGACCGTGGAGATGCTGCGCCGGGCCGACGTGCAGGTGCAGGCGCCCGAGCACAGCCGCCTGGCGCAGACCTGGCAGGTGGCGCCCGGCGCGATTCGCGCGGTGGACTGGGATGTCGAGCCGGATCTGTCCAACGCGACGCCGTTCCTGGCGGCCGCCGCGGTCACCGGTGGCGAGGTCAAGATCCCGCACTGGCCGCGGCTCACCACCCAGCCCGGCGACGTGATCCGCGAGATCCTGGTGCGGATGGGCGCCGAGGCGCGGGTCTTCGACGGCGTGCTGACGGTGCACGGCCCCGATCGCCTGGCCGGTATCGATATCGACCTGCACGACGTCGGCGAGCTGACTCCGACGGTCGCGGCCCTGGCGGCGCTGGCCGATTCCCCGTCGCATCTGCGTGGCATCGCGCACCTGCGCGGACACGAGACCGACCGGCTGGCCGCGCTGTCCACCGAGATCAACCGCCTCGGCGGCAAGGTCACCGAGACCGAGGACGGGCTGCAGATCGAGCCCGCCGAATTGCACGGTGGCCGTTGGCATTCCTACGCCGATCACCGAATGGCAACGGCCGGAGCGATTCTCGGGCTGCGGGTGGCCGGCATCGAGATCGAGGACATCGGCACCACGGCCAAGACCCTGCCGAATTTCGTTGCGCTGTGGGAACAAATGCTCGATCCGACGCTTCCCGATCAAGGGCCGGCGCACTGAGAAAGCGCGAGTACGACGAATCCGACGTCCGGGTACGCCCGGGCAAGAGTTCGCGTCCGCGCACGAAAACCCGTCCGCAGCACAGTGATGCGGAATCGGCCATGGTGGTGTCGGTGGATCGCGGCCGCTGGGGTTGTGTGCTCGGCGACGATCCGGACCGGCACATCGTCGCCATGCGAGCCAGGGAGCTCGGCCGCACCCCGATCGTGGTCGGCGATCAGGTGGACGTGGTCGGCGATCTGTCCGGCAGACCCGATTCGCTGGCCCGCATCGTGCGGGTCACCGAACGCCGAACGGTGTTGCGGCGCACCGCAGATGACACCGATCCGTTCGAGCGGATCGTGGTCGGCAATGCCGAGCAGTTGTTCATGGTGGTCGCCCTTGCCGACCCGCCGCCGCGCACCGGATTCGTCGAGCGCTGCATGGTCGCCGCGTACGCCGGTGGGCTGCATCCGGTGCTGTGCCTGACCAAGCACGATCTGGCCGCCGAGTCCGAATTCGCTTCCGCCTTCGAGGATCTCGACCTCACCATCGTCTACGGCGGCGTCGATGATCCGCTCGACCCGGTACTCGAATTACTCAGCGGCCGCCTTACCGCGTTCATCGGCCACTCCGGCGTCGGCAAGTCCACCTTGGTGAATCGCCTTGTGCCAGACGCTTACCGGGCTGTCGGCGCGGTCTCCGGCGTCGGCAAAGGCAAACACACCTCCACCCAGTCCGTGGCGTTGCCCCTACCGGGCGGCGGCTGGGTCATCGATACCCCGGGCATCCGTTCCTTCGGCCTTGCGCACATCACCCCCGACGACGTGGTCGCCGCCTTCAGCGACCTCGCCGCCGCCATCGAGGACTGCCCGCGCGGCTGCACCCACCTCGGCCCACCCGCCGACCCCGAGTGCGCATTGGACAAACTGCCCGGCAAAGAGCGCCGAGTGGCCGCCATCCGCCTCCTGCTCACCGCGCTGAACGCCAACGACCACTGGCAGACCAGCAACGCTCCCCGGCCCATCGACTAGATCACGGCTGGGGACTTTCCCCAGCGCCTCTCAGCCGGGTAACGCCGCGCTGGATTGTTCCTGCCCGTCGGGCTGGCCCGGCGCGAACGGCCACTCCTCGAACCAGGTGCAGCGGCCTTCCTGATCGAAGCGCAGCACCCAAAGGTCACGCCAGCGGGCGGGTTGGTCGGGGTAGTCGACCTCCGCCCGGACTACCGCGGTGAGTCCGTCCACGGCAACGACTTCGGGTTCTACCGTGAACGATTCACCAGGGCCGTCACGCCCGGTCTCCCAGAATTCCGCCAGCGCGGGTAGACCCGTGAGCGGTTCCGCCCATGGGGAAACTTGGTATCCGATTTCCGGGGCGAAGAGGTCGCCGAGCCGGTCGGTGCCCGCTGATCGCCAGGCCCGTTCATATTCGCTGACCCATGCCTCAACTGTGCTTCGGTCCACGGCAGGCAAAGTTACGCCAAATCGCCTTACTCCGCGCCGATTCCCGCACAAACCACCAGCTGACCGTGCCGCTCCAGACCCGAACCCACCCGGCCGAAGCCCTTCTGACCACTGATTTCGCCAGCACATGGGTAACTCCCCGGGCACCGGCTGACGCGGCCGCCGGATCACCGGCGGCCGCTAACGTCACTGCCATCGCACCTAGCGGCGACGCGGCTTCGGGGCGCGCTTCGGCTTCTCCTGCGCGCGGGCGGCCTCGCGGCGCTCGCGGCGGGTGGTGCCGTCGCCGTACTCCTCTTTATCGCTGTGCACCTCGCGATGCCCGCCCTCGTCCGGACCCGAGTAGCTCAGCCCGCGCCGGGCCGAGTCGTCGATGCCCTTGGCGCGCAACGCCGCCGGGGCGCTGCTGCCGTTGGCGACCGGCGCCTCGTCGGTGGGCAGCGGACGCGGCGCGGCCATCGCACCGACCGGCGAGCGCAGGCCCTGATCGACCGAGACGCCCTCCGGCTGCGGCTGCTGCACCTCGACCTGCAGGTTGAACAGGAAGCCGACCGACTCCTCCTTCAGGCCCTCGAGCATCGCCGCGAACATGTCGAAGCCCTCACGCTGGTATTCGACCAGCGGGTCGCGCTGCGCCATCGCCCGCAGGCCGATGCCCTCCTTGAGGTAGTCCATCTCGTAGAGGTGTTCGCGCCACTTGCGGTCGAGCACCGAAAGCAGCACCTGCCGTTCGAGATTGCGCATGCTGCCCTCGCCGGCCAGCCCGTCGATCTCGGCCTCGCGCCGCTCGTAGGCCTCGTGCGCGTCGTCGAGCAGCGCGTCGAGCAGTTCCTCGCGGCCGAGGTCGCCCGCCTCGCCGACCGCGGTCTCGCCGGTCAGGTCCTTGTAGTTGAGCTTGACCGGGTACAGCGTCTTGAGCGCCGTCCACAGCTTGTCCAGATCCCAGTCCTCGACGTAGCCCTCGGCGGTGGCGCCGTTGACGTAGGCGGTGACCACGTCGGTGATCATGCTCTGGACCTGGCCCTCCATGTCCTCGCCGCGCAGGATCCGGTTGCGCTCGCCGTAGATGATGGTGCGCTGCTGGTTCATCACCTCGTCGTACTTGAGCACGTTCTTGCGGATCTCGAAGTTCTGCTGCTCGACCTGGGTCTGCGCGCTCTTGATCGCCTTGGAGACCATCTTGGCCTCGATCGGCACATCGTCGGGCAGGTTCAGCCTGGTCATGATCGACTCGAGCGCGGCACCGTTGAAGCGGCGCATCAGCTCGTCACCCAGCGACAGGTAGAAGCGCGACTCGCCGGGGTCACCCTGACGGCCGGAACGACCACGCAGCTGGTTGTCGATACGACGGGACTCGTGCCGCTCGGTGCCGAGCACGTAGAGGCCACCGGCGTCGCGCACCACCTCGGCATCTTCGGCGGTCTGCGACTTGACCCGCTCCAGCGTCGGCAGCCACGCCTGCTGGTAAGCGTCCGGCGTCTCCACCGGATCCAGGCCCTCCTTGCGCAGGATGAGGTCGGCGATGATGTCCGGGTTGCCGCCGAGCACGACGTCGGTACCACGACCAGCCATGTTGGTCGCCACGGTCACCGCGCCCGGTCGGCCTGCCTCGGCGATGATCGCCGCCTCGTTCTCGTGGAACTTCGCGTTCAGCACGGTGTGCGCGATGCCGCGCTTGGTGAACTGCTTGGACAGGTACTCCGAGCGCTCGACGCTGGTGGTACCGATCAGCACCGGCTGGTCCCGCTCGTGCCGCTCGGTGACGTCGTCGACCACGGCCGCGAACTTGGCTTCTTCGGTCTTGTAGATCAGGTCGGACTGGTCCGCGCGGATCATCGGCTTGTTCGTCGGGATCGGCACCACGCCGAGGCTGTAGATCTGGTGCAGCTCGGCGGCCTCGGTCTCGGCGGTACCGGTCATGCCGGACAGCTTGTCGTAGAGGCGGAAGTAGTTCTGCAGGGTGATGGTGGCCAGGGTCTGGTTCTCCGGCTGGATCTCCACCCCCTCCTTGGCCTCGATCGCCTGGTGCATGCCCTCGTTGTAGCGGCGCCCGACCAGGATGCGGCCGGTGAACTCGTCGACGATGATGACCTCGCCGTCGCGGACGATGTAGTCCTTGTCGCGCGAGTACAGCTCCTTGGCCTTGATCGCGTTGTTCACGTAGCTGACCAGCGGCGAGTTGGCGGCCTCGTAGAGGTTGTCGATGCCGAGCTGATCCTCGATGAACTCGACGCCGGCCTCGTGCACGCCGATGGTGCGCTTCTTGATGTCGACCTCGTAGTGCAGGTCCTTCTTCAACAGCGGTGCGATGCGCGCGAATTCGGCGTACCACTTGCTGGAGGCGTCGGCCGGGCCGGAGATGATCAGCGGCGTGCGCGCCTCGTCGATCAGGATGGAGTCGACCTCGTCGACCACGGCGAAGTTGTGCCCGCGCTGCACCAGATCGTCGAGCGAGTGCGTCATGTTGTCGCGCAGGTAGTCGAAGCCGAACTCGTTGTTGGTGCCGTAGGTGATGTCGGCGCCGTAGGCCACCCGCCGCTGCGCGGGCGTCATGCCGCCGAGGATCACGCCGACCTCGAGCCCGAGGAAGCGGTGCACGCGGCCCATCCACTCGGAGTCGCGCTTGGCCAGGTAGTCGTTGGTGGTGACGATGTGCACGCCGTCGCCGCTGATCGCGTTGAGGAAGGCGGGCAGCACCGAGGTGAGCGTCTTGCCCTCACCGGTCTTCATCTCGGCGATGTTGCCGGTGTGCAGCGCGGCGGCGCCCATGATCTGCACCTTGTAGTGCTTCTGGTTCAGCACTCGCCAGGAGGCCTCGCGGGCCACCGCGAAGGCCTCGGCCATCAGCGCGCCGAGCGGATCCGCGTGGCCTTCCTCGACCATGTCGGAGTAGCGCTCACGGAACTCGTCGGTCTTGCCGCGCAGCTCGTCGTCGGTGAGTAGCTCGTAATCCGACTCGAGGTCGAGAACCTGATCGGCGAAGTTGGCGAGCCGCTTGACCATGCGACCCTCACCAATCCGTAGCAACCTCGTCAGTGTCAGCGCAGGCACGGGTCTCGTCAGTCCTCTGGTCGGTGTGTCATTTCGTGTCGTCGGCGCCGGGTGCGAGATGTGGACTCACGGCCGGCGTGCGGGTTCGCGCTCCGAGTGCGGAATCCGCTGCACGCCCCATGGTAATGCGGTGCCGATCGTAGGTGCCGACGAGCAGCGCCGTTCGGCCGGATCAGCGTGTGGCCGCGTCATCCGCCCTGGTACTCACAGTACGCGGAACGCGGTCAGCTGCCAGCCCGCCCGCTGCAGCACCACGCACGCGGCGACCGCGAAGACCCGGGGTCCGCGCCGGTAGCTGCCGTAGACCTCGGCGGAGTTCGGGCCGGTCAGCTCGACGCCGAGCTTGGTCAGGGTGGCCGGACCGAGCCCGTGCCCTGGCGGCGCGGACCGCGCGAGCGTCTCGATGGCGGCGAACACCGGCGGTGTCGCGAGCCTGCGCAGCTGGACCGCCGAGCGCCGGCCGTCCAGCACCTCCAACACCAGCCGCAGCGAACTTTCAGCGAATCGACTTGCCGCGGAACCTGTTTCACCGTCGGTGCCGTACGATGGAGGACGTCCGTCGTGCCGGGCGCGTCGCTGCGCCGCCCGATCGGTTGGCCCGCTATGTGACGGCATGCGACGGCAGGGCAGCGCGGCTCGTGGCGACAACGCATCCGGCCGAGCGCGGCCCGGCCGCTCCCCATCCAGCGGCGGTTCGAGCCGTGGCGCCGGCGAAAGCGATGGTCGTCGACTGTGCATCCAGTGTCCCCCTGTGATCGAATCGAGTTCCCCGTGCTCGAGTCGAACAGCTTGCCACGGAAGCCGGGGCGGGTAAAGGGGATCGCCGATTTCACCGGATACGCCACAACTGAGCAGCTGAATCCCTGTGGCGACAGCACAATAAGCGCGAGGCGGCATCGAAAAAGGAGCACCGGGCAGCGTGATCACGAGACTGACGCCGCAGGACGCGTCGTTCTATCGGCTCGAGTCGAGCAGCAATCCGATCCACATCGGCGCCCTCGCCATCCTCCGAAATACCGAGCAGGGCAGCGGCCCTGCTGAACCGGTGCTCGACTACGACCGCCTGGTCGATCTGGTCGACGCCAGGCTCTCGCTGGTCCCCCGCTATCGGCGCAAAGTGCGCGAGATCCCGTTGGCCCTCGGCCGCCCGGTCTGGGTCGAGGACAGCCAGTTCGACATCACCTATCACATCCGCCGCTCGGCGCTGCCCGGTCCGGGCACCGACGAGCAACTGCACGAACTGGTGGCCAGGCTGGCCTCCCGGCCACTGGATCAGACCAGGCCGCTGTGGGAGATGTATCTGATCGAGGGCCTGTCCGACAACCGCTGTGCGATCTTCACCAAGACGCATTCGGCCCTGGTCGACGGGGACACCGCGCTGGAGATCGGCCACGTGATCCTCGACAACGGCCCGTCGCCGCGCGAACTCGCCGACGACGCCTGGCTCGCACCCCGCGAACCCAACGAGGCGGAACTGCTCGTCGGGGCGCTGACTCACCTGGTCGCCCAGCCGCGCGAGGCCATCGAGGTGGCCCGGCGCGCGAGCGGGCACGCCTTCGCGGTGATCGGCGCCGCGGGCCGGGCGATGGACTCGGTGGTGTCCGCCGTGCGCGCCGCGACGACCGGCGCGCCGGATAGCCCCCTGAACGCGCGCACCTCGCGCAACCGCCGCTTCGACGTGGTGCGCACCGACCTGGACGACTACCGCAAGATCCGCAAGCGCTTCGACTGCTCGATCAACGACGTCATCCTCGCGGTGGTCACCGGCGCGCTGCGCAATTGGCTGCTGTCGCGCGGCGAGGGCCTCACCGAATCGACCACGCTGCGCGTCGTGGTGCCGATGTCGGTGTATGTCGAAGGGGCGGACGGGGATCAGCTGAAACCGGCAGGCGAGGTGTCCTCGTTCCTGATCGACCTGCCGGTCGGCGAGCCGAATCCGGTGATGCGGCTTTCGCACATCGCGCACGCCACCGAGGCCAACGGCAGGCAGCATCGCGGCGTCCGCGCGCGCACGCTGGTGCACCTGGCCGGGTTCGCTCCGGCGAGCCTGCATGCCATGAGCGTGCGCGCGGCGAGTACCTTCGCAGAACACACTTTCAATCTGGTGATCACCAACGCACCTGGTCCGCAGACCCCGATGTTCATCGGCGGCGCGCGGATGCTGGAGATGTATCCGGTGTCGCCGCTGCTGCGTAATCAGGCCTCGAGCATCGGGATCACGTCCTATAACGGACGCGTTTTCTACGGACTCAACGCCGACCGCGACGCGATGGCCGACATCGGGGTGCTGGCCGCGTCGGTGCGCGATTCCATGGAGGAGATGCTCGGTGCCTGCGTCTGATCAGGAGAACTTGGGCCCTCGGGGCGCTCCGCAGGCTCCGCGCCTGCGGGTCTATATCCCCGCGACGGTGCCGATGCTGCGCGAGCTCGTCACGAACCGGGAACTGCGCCCGATCGGCGGTACCGCGTTCGCGGTGACCCCGGCGCTGCGCGAGGCCTACGCCTCCGGCGACGACGAGGAGCTCGCCGAGGTGGCGATGGGTGAGGCCGCACGCGCCTCGCTGCGCCTGCTCGCCGCCGAACGCGACGAGGCCGACGAACCGGCCGACGACGCCGAGCCCGCCGCGACCGGCCGCCCGGTCTATCGGCGCGCGGTGATCGCCGCCGATGTGACCGGCGCGAAGCTGCGCTCCGACCTCGACGACGCCGTCGTCAAGCTGGCCGGGCCCATCACCTACGACCAGATCGGCTGCGTGCACGTCGACCTGGTCGAGGCCGAGCCCGAGGTGGCCAAGGCCGTCGACGTGGTGGACGCCGCCGACCTCGGCGACGCCGACGCCGAATTCGTGCTCGGCGACGCCGAAGACCACCAGCTGGCCTGGTACGCCGCGCAGGAACTGCCGTTCCTGCTCGAACTCCTCTGACGTTCCCTTATCGCCCCGAGGTGATGACCAACGGTCGATCACCGGAGGATGATCGGGGTGACCGCCACGACACCCTCGGCCAACCTACGATGCCGTAACCTGGCTGTTGCGTGGGCAGCGCATCCGACGAACAGGAAGACGAACGGCAGCGATGAGCTCGAAAACTGGGGGATTCTCCGTGCGGGGCGTGCGAGAGTGGCTGGAGGCACCGGCGGCCGCGGTCGCCGAACGCGGCGGCAGGCTGAACGTGCTGCGCGGGGCGGTGGCACGCGTTACCACCCCCCTGCTGCCGGATGACTATTTACATTTGGCCAACCCGCTGTGGTCGGCGCGCGAGCTGCGCGGTCGCATCGTCGACGTGCGCAAGGAAACGGCGGATTCGGCCACCCTGGTGATCAAGCCGGGCTGGGGCTTCGACTTCAAATACGAACCCGGTCAGTACATCGGCATCGGCGTGCTGATCGACGGGCGCTGGCACTGGCGGTCCTATTCGCTGACCTGCCCGCCGAATTGGTCGGACCCGGAGGCGGGCGGCAAGCGCGTCATCTCCATTGCGGTGAAGGCGATGCCGGAGGGTTTCCTGTCCAGCCACCTCGTCAGCGGCGTTCCGGTCGGCACCGTGGTGCGTCTCGCCGCACCGCAGGGCGGTTTCGTGCTGCCCTACCCGCCGCCGGAGAAGGTGCTGTTCCTGACCGCGGGCAGCGGGATCACCCCGGTGCTCGCGATGCTGCGGTCGATGGATCGCCGCGGCATGGTCACCGACGTGGAGCACCTGCATTCCGCGCGCACCGCCGAGGACGTGATGTTCGGCGCCGAGCTGCGCGACCTGCACGATCGGCATCCGAGTTTCACCTCACACGTCAACCTCACCGGCGAACACGGCAAGTTCGCGCTGGCCGGGCTCGACGAGAAGTTCCCCGACTGGCGCGAACGGCAGACCTGGGCCTGCGGCCCGGCCGCGATGCTGGACGAGATCGAACACCACTGGCGCGACGCGGGCGTCGCGGACCGGCTGCACGTGGAGCGGTTCGAGATCGAGCGTTCCGCGGTCGGCGAGGGCGGCACCGTCACCTTCGGCAAAACCGGCCGCACCGCCGAGATCGACGGCTCTACCAGCCTGCTCGAGGCGGGCGAGGCCGCGGGCGTGCAGATGCCGTTCGGCTGCCGCATGGGCATCTGTCAAACCTGTGTCGTGACACTGAGTTCCGGGCACGTGCGTGACCTACGCAACGGTGACGAGCATCGCGAAGGCGACAAGGTGCAGACCTGCATCTCCGCCGCGGCGGGCGACTGCACCCTTGACGTCTGAGCGCGCGCCGGGCCTCGGCTCCGGACACCGCTGACAGTCTTTGGGTACCCTCAAATCAAAGTGAGCAGCGAAAGGACACCCGGTGGCAATCACCGATATTCAGGCATTTGCCCACCTGACTGCGGCAGACATCGAAACACTGGGGCAGGAGCTCGATTCGATCCGCCGCTCGGTGGAGCAGTCCCGTGGCGAGCGTGACGCCAAGTACATCCGGCGCACCATCGCCGCGCAGCGGGCACTCGAGGTCGCGGGTCGCGCGGTGCTGTTCGGCAGCCGCAAGCGCTGGGCTTGGCTCGCCGGCACCGCGTTGCTGTCGGTCGCCAAGATCGTCGAGAACATGGAGCTCGGGCACAACATCAGCCATGGCCAGTGGGACTGGATGAACGACCCGGAGATCCACTCCAGCACCTGGGAGTGGGACCAGACCGGGCCGTCGTCGCAGTGGCGCCGGGCGCACAACTACTCCCACCACACCTATACCAACGTGCTCGGCAAGGACGAGGACCTCGGCTTCGGCATCCTGCGGATGACCCGCGACGAGGCCTGGCGTCCGATGCACCTGGTGCAGCCGCTGGCGAACCTGCTGCTCGCCGCCACCTTCGAGTGGGGCATCGCGATCCACGACTGGAGTATCGAGAAGGAACTGTCCGGCACTCCGCCGAAAGAGCTGATGTCCGAGCCGAACCGCGAGTTCGGTCGCAAGATCGCCCGGCAGGTGGCCAAGGACTTCCTGTTCTACCCGGCGCTCACCGGCCCCGCGTTCATGTCGACGTTGAAGGCGAACGCGACCGCGAACCTGGTGCGCAACCTGTGGGCCTACGCGGTGATCTTCTGCGGCCACTTCCCCGACGGCGCCGAGAAGTTCACCATCGAGCAGCTCGAGGGCGAGACGAGCGGCGAGTGGTACCTGCGGCAGATGCTTGGCAGCGCCAACTTCAAGGCGGGCCCCGCGATGGCGTTCATGAGCGGCAACCTCTGCTACCAGATCGAGCACCACCTGTTCCCCGACCTGCCGAGCAACCGGTACTCCGAGGTCGCGGTGCGAGTGCGCGAGCTGTGCGACAAGTACGACCTGCCCTACACCACCGGCTCGCTCGGCAAGCAGTACCTGCTCGCCTTCCGGACCATCCACAAGCTCGCGCTGCCGGACAGTTTCCTGAAGGCCACCGCCGACAACGCCCCCGAGACCTCCTCGGAACGCAAGTTCGCCGGTATCACGCTGCCGTCGCTGCCGAGTTCGGACACCGCGAGCTGGCTCGGCGTCGACCCGGAGACCGGGCAGCGGCGCGGGCTGCGCTCGGCGATGCGCGAGGCCAAGGTGGTGCTCAAGGAGAAGGCGCGGCAGGAGAAGGAAATGCTGCGCGAGGCCAGGCGCGCGCTGCGCGAAAAGGCCGAGCACGAGAAGGAAGCGCTGCGCGAGGCCACCGTGGCGCTGCAGGAGCGGGCGCGCACCGAGCAGGCTTCGCTGCGCCGCAAGGCCGTGCGGCAGCGGGCTTCGCTGCGGCGCACGCGCCGGCGTCGGTGAACTGATCAGTCGAGGGCCGGTACTCAGGCGGAGTACCGGCCCTCGCTGTCAGGACATCACCAGCGCACCTTCAGATCGCTGACGACCGCGGCGTGATCGGAGTAGAACACCCCGGGACCGTGGCGCCGCATGCGCTGGTCCACCACGCGAGCCGCGCGCGTTTCGACGTTGCCCTTGGCGAAGAGAAAATCGATCCGCTGATCGGTGAGCAGTTTTTCGGTGGGCAACGGGCTCCACGTGCGGCCGGGGACGGCGCAGACATCCGGGTTGGCGGCGCGGAAGGTGTCGACGAAACCCGCATCGGTGACGGCCTTGGTGGCGGTCAGCGGATAACTCAGCCCGAAGTGGTTCGGACAGTTCGCTTGGCTCGGCGTCCAGTCCGCGCAGCGCAGCGTGTTGAAGTCGCCGCCCATCAGCACCGGTGCGGTGTTGCCGCCCAGCATCTTCGGTATCTGGTTGCGCACGATGTCGGTGATGTATTGCGTCTGTGCGCGTTCGGCCTGCACGACGGCGGCGACCGAGTGGCGCGGTTCGCGGCCATCGCGGCGGTCGATCGCGTTCTCGTCGATCAGATAGCCGTCCCACGGATCGGTGTAGGTGAGCCAGGTGGCGAACAGATTCAACTCTCCGTCGTGCGGCACGCGCACCCGCACGCCGCCGAGATTGAAGTCGCTCACCGGGCCGCCCTGCGGCTTCGGGTAGGTCGCGACGACCTCGTATTTGGTGAAGATCCACAGGTTGTCCGACCCGGCGGGACGGTCCGTGATCTTCACCCCGGTGTAGCGGCCATTGTGCGCGCGGCGGGTGAGCGCATCGGTGATGGTTTCGCCGGAGCCGTAGGTCTCCACGGCGAAGAACACGTCCGGTTCGATGTCTATTACCTGATCTATCAGGTCGTTCAGATTGTCCGGCGTGGGCTCACGGCCACCGTGCAGGATGTTCCAGGTGAGCACGCGCACCCGCTCGTGGTCGTCGGCGTGCGCCAGCGGCGCGGCCCCCACCAGGGCGGTGCTCGCCAGCAGAACAGCCGTGAGCAACGCCTTCGATAATCGCATGAGTGAACTCCATTCGTCAGGGACGCTGGAAGTTAGGTGAATGTTCGGAACGGCACATGTCTTGCTGGCGAAAGTTCGGCAAAGTGGCTGGTTGACCGGATATTCCCAGCGCGAGTGGGTATCCGCGGGCGACGGCCGCTACGAGTTGCGCGGAACTGTTCGATAGAGCAGTATCAAGCACCGAACGGAGCGGCCGAGCCTGCGCCGGAAGGCTGTGCGGGAGAAGGCTTTACGCCGTATCGCCCCGGCGATCGGCCTAGCATCAAACGACCGCGTTAGCAATGCGGGATTTGCCACATCGGCGTTCAGGTCCTCGTAACCTACGGTCTCGTAACCTACGGTACTGTAACCGGCATGGCGATCTCGGATGTCAAGGAATACGCACATCTCACCGACGCCGACGTGGAAGCACTCGGCGCGGAATTCGACGCGATCCGGCGGGATATCGAAGCCTCGCGCGGTGCGCGCGACGCGCGATATATCCGCAACGTGATCCGGCTGCAGCGCGCACTCGAGATCAGCGGCCGCGGCGTGCTGTTCGCCAGCTTCTTACCGCCCGCCTGGCTGGCCGGCGTCGCCCTGCTCAGCACCGCCAAGATCATCGAGAACATGGAGATCGGGCACAACGCCATGCACGGGCAGTGGGACTGGATGAACGATCCGGAAATCCACTCCAGCACCTGGGAATGGGACAACGCGGGCGCGGCCAAGCACTGGAAGCACACACACAACTACCTGCACCACAAGTACACCAACGTGCTCGGCATGGACGACGACATCGGTTACGGCCTGCTGCGCGTCACCCGCGACCAGAAGTGGAAGCCGTTCAACCTGGGCAACCCGGTCTACAACCTGGTGCTGCAGCTGCTCTTCGAATACGGCGTCGCGATCCAGCACATGGAACTCGGCAAGCTGGCCGCGGGCCGGTTCAAGCCCGGCACTCCGGAGCGGGACGATTTCGAGCGCAAGCGCACCGAGGCGCTCACCAAGATGGGCAAGCAGGTCGTCAAGGACTACGTGATCTTCCCGGCGCTCACCGGCCCCGCGTTCTTCTCGACGTTGACCGCCAACCTCGCCGCGAACGCGATCCGCAATGTGTGGTCCAACGCGGTGATCTTCTGCGGGCACTTCCCCGACGGCGCGGAGAAGTTCACCAAGGCAGACATCGACGGCGAGACCAAGGGCCAGTGGTACCTGCGCCAAATGCTCGGCAGTGCCAACATCTCCGGCGGCCCGCTCACCCACTTCATGACCGGCAACCTCAGCCACCAGATCGAACACCACCTCTTCCCCGACCTGCCGAGCAACCGGTACGCCGACATCGCGGTGAAGGTCAGGGAACTGGCCGAAAAGTACGACCTGCCCTACACCACCGGCTCCCTGCCCGTGCAGTACTTCAAGGCCTGGCGCACCATCCTCAAGCTGTCCCTGCCGAACAAGTACCTGCGCGACACCGTCGACGACGCCCCCGAAACCGCCTCGGAACGCAAGTTCGCCGGCACCGCGGGCCCGGTCATCGACCCGGCAACCGGCAGACGCCGCGGCCTGCGCACCGCCCTCGCCGAGGGCAAGAAGCGTCTCTCCCGCCGCCCCGCCCCCGTCGAACGCGCACTGCAACTCACCAAGTAACCCGCTCGGCGCTGTCCCCGGCCCGGTCCGATCTCATCGGACCGGGCCGGCGTATGCGCGCCGCAACGAAACATGGCACTGCCAAATAACTCTCGCGAACTTGGCAGCATCAACGGCGCGATGCGTTGATAAATTCAGAGCTGGCTCCGGCAACAAGGGAGGACCCGGGCCATCACATCGGGAGGGATTCACAATGTTTCGCAAGGTTTTCTATGCCTGTGCCGCCGTGGCGGCCATCGGGCTCAGCGCCGCAGGGGTCGCATCGGCCTACGACGGACAGGTCTTCAGCGGCCCTGACGCCGAGTGGGACTGCGCCAAGCAGCTGGAAAACGATTTGGTCAACACACCCGGCCTGATGAGCGGTACCTGCGACCACGACGGCAACGGTGCCATCATCGAGCATTACGGGCAACAAAACTGAGCTGAGCATCGACTGTGCGGGCGAGCTGAATACGCCGCCCGCACAGTCGTATCCGAACCGCAAGACCCAGCTGCGGTCCGACGCAATGCCAACCCGCCCGCGAGCAGCGCCCAGGTTGGCATACCAATCCGCACCCCAACTCGTGATCCGCCTGACTTTAGGGCCCTATTCCGAGTGCGGATCCTGAGTTAGGGTGCGGATTTGTGGCGATACCGGTCTGGGGCCGCCTCGCGGGGCGCAGCCAGATGGTCAGGCCGAAATGCGGCACCACACACCTGGCCCGAGGTGAGTCAAATGGTCGCTGTCGGCATTCGAGGGGAGTCATATGTTCGCTGTTGAAGATCATTTAGGCGCCATCTGACTCCCCTCGAATGCGCGAACGGCGTGGGTGGTTGAGTTAGCGGGTGGGTGCTGATGGGTTGAGTGTTTACGAAGCGATACGGACGCGGCGCGATGTGCGAGCAGAGTTCACCGGAGAACCGGTGGACGACGCGACGCTGTGGCGGATTCTCGAAGCCGCGCATCGGGCGCCGAGTGTCGGGAATTCGCAGCCGTGGGATTTCGTGGTGGTGCGCGATCCGAGCACGCTGCGAAAGTTCGCGGATCATGTGGCGGACAAGCGGATCGAATTCCGTACCGCGCTGCCGCCGGAGCGCGCGGCCACCTTCGAGCCGATCAAGATCGAGGGCATTGTCGAGAGCGGCACCGGCATCGTGGTCAGCTACGACCACGGCCGCGGCGGCCCGCAGGTGCTCGGCCGCGCCACCGTCCCCGAAACCGGGGTCTACTCCGCCGTTCTCGCGATCCAGAACCTCTGGCTGGCCGCCACCGCGGAGGGCATCGGCGTCGGCTGGGTCTCCTTCTACGACCCCGCATTCCTCACCGACCTCGTCGCCCTGCCCGCGGGCATCCACCCCGTCGCCTGGCTGTGCATCGGCCCCGTCCACGCGTTCCAGCAGATCCCCGACCTGGAACGATTCGGCTGGCGCAGCGGCCGCCCCCTGCACGACGCCGTCCACCACGAGACCTACCGCGCCTGACGCGCCCCCCACCCACGGTCGCCCCGCCGGCAGCAACATCGGCGAGCCTCTGCTCCAGAGTGACTACTTCTGGCCCATCGACGAACACCCGCCGATCGGCCGATCAGTGTCCGGGATGTCCTGTCACTGGAGTGTCAGCGATGTGCTGTCCGTTGAGGAACTTTCGGTGTGTGAGAGATCACGGGGTTTACGGCCGCCCGTCCGGGTACCCGAGGATTCGCCGACTCGGCGATTGGGTAAGCCAAGGACGGATCCATCTCGGACAATGGATTTTTCGCGGACGCAGTGTTCTTCAGGTTCAGGAGGTTTGCCATGGCCAATGTCGACGCCGTAAGGCTGTCGAATGAGCTCGGCATCGATCTCGCCTCCGCCATGCTCCGCCTGCGCCGCGAGGCTCGCCCCGGCGAAACCAACCACGACACCTGCCTGCGAATCATCGCCGACGAGGGCCGCAAACCCCAGACCACCCGCCGCACATACACCAGCTACGGCGTCCGCCCCACCGCCGACGGCACCATCCCGGTGATCCCCCCAGACCGCGCACGATAACGCGGCCCCAGCCAACCGTCGGCTCACCGGAACCCAGCCAAGCCGCGAGATCCAGTGCTGCACATGCCTTGTCCCGCCCCACCCGAACTCACCGGCAATTTCGTGCGCCCCAGGCAAACCCCTACGCAACAAGCGGCCACGACAAGAACCCTCCGCACGCGGCAAGCTGCCTCGGCGAGGTCCGCTGAACGCGGGCATGTCACGAAAGCCTGTGCTGCGCAAGTTGTCTCCCGTCGCGCACGAAATATCCGCTGAGTCGCGCACAGCAGAGACAGGCCCCGGCGCAACAAGCGGCCTCGGCACGCAAACCCCTGCGCACCAAGCGGACGCGCGGTGTCCGACGGCTGAACCGCGAAAGCCTATGCTGCGCAAGGTTTGCCGTGCCGCGCACGAAACTGCTAGCTAGCTCGTGCGCGGCAGCCGAGACTGTGCGCGGCGGACGACCGAGGCGTCAGACGCGCTCGAGCACCGCGGAGGCTCCGATGCCGCCTGCGGCGCAGATGCCTAGCAGCGCAGCGTTTTTGCCGGTGCGGGCTAGTTCGTTGGCCATGGTGGTGACCATGCGGGCGCCGGTGGCGCCGAAGGGGTGGCCGAGGGAGACCGAACCGCCGTGCACATTGAGCTTGTCGATGTCGATCTCGCCGACGGCGGTGTCCCGGTCGAGGCGGGACTTGGCCCACTCGGTGCTGCCGAGCGCGGCGAGCACGGACAGCGTTTGCGCGGCGAAGGCCTCGTGAATGTCGACGAAATCGATGTCGCTCAACGACATTCCGGCCTTGTCGAGCGCACGCGGCATGGAGATCGCAGGCCCGATGAGCACCTGGTCGGTCGGATCGACGCTGACGTAACTCCAGGAGCGGAACGCGGCGAGCGGCCGGTAGCCGAGCTCCAGTGCCTTTTCCTCGCTCATCAACAGCACCGCGGACGCGCCGTCGGTCAGCGGGCTCGCGTTGCCCGCGGTCACCGTGCCGTTTTCGGCGAACACCGGCTTCAGTTTCGATAGTTTTTCGATGCTGGTGTTGCCACGGACCAATCCGTCGCGGTCGATCTCGGTGCCCTCGGGGGTGCGCACCCGCAGCACTTCGTCGTCGAACCGGCCCGAATCGATGGCGGCGGCGGCGCGATGGTGCGAGCGGGCGGCGAACTCGTCCTGATCGGCGCGGCTGACGCCGTGGATGCGGGCCATCTTCTCGGCCGACTCCCCCATCACCTCACCGGTGGTGCGTTCGGCGATCTTCGGCCTGCTCGGCAGCAGATGGGTGAACGGCGCGAGCTGCGCGACCGCGGACAGGTAGTCCTTGGGCTTCGGCTTGCCGAGCGCCAGCGGCGCCGCGGCGTGCACCACCTTTTGCGGCAGTTTGACCTCGGCATTGGAGGTGGAATCGCTGCCGCCCGCGATCATGATGTCGTATTCGCCGCGCTCGATCGCGGCCGCGGCGGAGGTCACCGCCTGCAGGCCCGACGCGCAGGCCCTGGTCACCGTGTAGCCCTCGCAACCGGCATCGAGCCGCAGGTCAAGGGCGATTTCCCGGGCGATGTTCGGCGCCGCGCTCGGCAGGATGACCCCGCCCCACACGATCGCCTGCACCTGGCCGCCGGGCAGCCCGGTCCGCTCCAGCAGGCCACGGACCGCGGCATCGGCGAGCGCGATGGAATCCATGCGGGTGTACCCGGTGAACGCACGCACGAACGGCGTGCGCGCACCGGACACGATAACGGCACGGCGAGCAGCCTTGGTGGCCATGCGATTTCCTTTCGAGAGATCTATGACCACCAAACTTACTCCATAGTAAGTTCACCGTCGACCCCCTTCGCCGACGGTGATCCCGTGCGCAGCGGCGTTCCCCTCCACCGTCGCTGATTCCGGCCTGCTGCGCGCCGTTGCGCAACAGACCGGAGGCGCCCGTCCCGACGAACGCCCCTGCTCGTCTCGGAACGCTCCACAAGGCCGAAGTCGGGTGCGACTCGGCGCATCAGAACAGTAGCAATATTTCCACAAATTTTTCAAACATTTTCTATTGGTTTGCCTTTGCCACTGCTCGGGCCTACCCTGGAGCGCACTATGCATAGCCCTTCGGAGCTGTCGCGGCGCCAGAAGAGATTCGGCCGAATCATCAAGGAACGCCGGGACGAGCTCGGACTCACGCAGTTACAGATCGGCGACCTCGGCGGGCCATCGGCGCCCACGATTCGCAAGATCGAGGACGGCGACGCGGCGATCAGCACGACAACGCTGAACAAACTCGACGCGCCGCTGCGCTGGCTGCCGGGCAGTGCCGCGCGCACCTACGCGGGCGGCTCGCCCGCCGTCGCCGACCCCGCACTGTCCGCCCGCCACCCCGGCGAGTCCGTAGTGGCCGGGCCCGACTCGATCCGCTTCGAAATCGCCGATCTCACCGGCCTTCTCGCGACCGCGGGCCGACTCAACGACGCCGTCGACAAGGGCACCGCGTCCGATCCCCAACTGGTTGCCGCGATCAGCGAGCTCAACCGGGTGGTCTCCACCCTGTCGGCGCGCTACGCGACCACGATGCTCGAACGCAACGGCGGCCCGGGCCGAGTACTCCACCCGCTCGTCGAAATGGCGTTCGCGCACCTGCTCGAGGTGCCCGCCGAGGCCAGTGACGCGGCCGAACTGCAGGAACGGCGATACCGGCGCTGGTTGGCCGGCCGATCGGAGGACGTGGATGCTGCGACAGAAGGCCAGTTCCAGGCACGGTGGCTGGCTGCCAACCTGGCCACGACCGCGAGTCGAAACGGTGGGCACTGAGGTGACCGAGATGACAGACGACGCGCCGGGCAACAGAACACTCACGCTGAGCCACAAGATCAACCGGTTGTTCGCGGTCGTGCACCCCCGCTCCGCGCCGGAGCGCAGCAACGCGGCGGTAGCCGAGCAGGCAGCTGATTACCTACGCCGAGCCGTCCCGGCGAGCCAGCTGGAGCGACTACGCAGCGGCGAATTCGACAGCGAAAATGCCCTCGGCACAGTCGAACCGGATCTGCTCGCGGCCATCGCGCAAAGCTTCGGCGTTGCCGCCGATTACCTCACCACGACGGGTCCGGCGGCCGCGGCCATCGACCGTGAGCTAGAGCTGCTCGCGACCATGCGCGACGCCAATGTCTCCAGCATCGCGCTGCGTGGTTCCAACGTCGACCAGTCGATCCTCGCCAGGATCATCGAGAGCACGGATCGGCCCGTACCGCCGAGTCGGTAATATCGCTACCTACTGGGGGCAACGAGCTTGCTGTAGGAGAACGATCGCATGGCCATGCAGGCCCGGTTCCGGAACCTGACCCGGGACGTACCGATACCGCACCCGTGGGATCTGTCGAGCTATCTCGACGATGTCGCGCAGTATCGCGGCCGCAGCATCAGCCTGCTGCCGATCGATACCGCGCTGCTCGCGGGCACCGGATGCGGCACCGGCAGCGGACTGTGGATCGCCAAGCAGGACAGCGATGTCATCGTCTATGGCGCGGACACCACCGAGTGGCACGCCGAGCACATCATCGTGCACGAGCTCGGCCACATGCTGCTCGGCCACGGGCCGGAGCAGCCGACCGACGGCGAACCCGCGCCGACCACACCCACGGTGGCCGCGGTCGCCGAACTGCTGCCGTCGATCTCGCCGGAATCCATCGCGCACGTGCTCGGCCGCACCGACTACGGCACCACCCGCGAACGCGATGCCGAGACCTTCGCCGACATGGTCATGCTGCACGCCATGCGCCCACCACGCCGAGACTCGTTGCTGCACCGGACATTCTTCCGCGACCGCCGTCGGTGAGCTCGCCGGTCCCCGCGGTGTTCGCGGTGCCGGTGATCATCTTCGTCGTCGCCGTGGTCCTCGGGCGCCGCGCGCTGCTCAACAGCACCGCGATCGACCGCCTGCTCAACCGCGCCCTGGCCTGGACGGCGCTGTCGCTGATACTGCTCGAGCGGGGCATCGCGCCGCGGTTCGGCAGCCTGCTGCATCAGCTGTCGATGGGCGCAACCATGCTCGGCATCGCGAGCCTGTTCGGCGCCGCGCTGCTGTGGGCCGACGCCGCCCCGCGGCTGGCCGCGCGCCGCCAGCGCTTCTTCGACCTGGCCGCCGCCGCGTCCGCGCTACTGATCCTGATCGTCGGCACGCCTTACCGGCGGGCCGGGACGCTGCTCGGGCAGGACAGCAGCTGGCAGGAGTTCGTGGTGTCGGCGGTGATGTGGATTCCGCTGATCGCGGTGGGCACGCTGGTCTGGCGGGCCGGCCTGCGCGAGCTGCGCGGCGGCGAGGTCACCCGGTACGAGCGCGTCGTCTTCACCGCCCTGCTGGCCACGCCATTCATCGCGAGCGCGAGTCTGGCCAGTTCGATCGCCAGGCACACCGGCCATTGGCAAGCCGACGACCCGCAGCTGACCCGTTGGGCCGCACCCAATTTCGGCACGGTGTTCGTGCTGGCCGCGATGCTGGCCGTCCCGCTGATCGAGGTATTGTCGGCGCGCACCGGCTGGAACCGGGCCGGGCGGCACTGCCGTCGGCTGCGGCCGCTGTGGCGCGATCTCACCGCGGCGGTACCCGAAATAGTGCTCCCCACAACAGGTTCGGCCCCACCGGACGCACGCTTGCTCCGCATGACGGTGGAGATCCGCGACGCACTGATGCAGTTGCACCGGTACCTACCCGCCGACCATCCGACCGAGCTCGGCCCACCCAGTACCGCGCGCTACGCCAGGCAGCTGCGGCAGGCCATCGCGGCCAGGCGCAACGGCGCCGCACCGGCCGCCGCCCCGCGCGAGGCCGATCGTTTCGGCGCGCCGTCGAGCGATATCGACTCGGACATACGTCGCCTGCTCGACCTCGCACGGGTCTGGCGCGGCCGCGAAACGCATACCACGACAACGGATATCACGGATTTCGCGGCGAAGCCTAGCCTAGGCGGCTGATCGCTTCGACCGAAGCGGGTCTCCGGGCACCCAACTCGAGCGCTGACTGCCCGGAGCGGCGGATGGGTGAAGCCTTGGACTATGCGAGCCGGATCAGGCCGTAGTCGAAGGCGTGCCTGCGATAGACAACCGACGGTCGGTCGGTCTCGCGGTCTTGGAAGAGGAAGAAGTCATGGCCGACGAGTTCCATCTGGTAGAGGGCATCGTCGACGGACATCGGGGTCGCGGTGTGCACCTTGGTGCGAACGATATGGCCGGGTCCGGCCGCGTATTCCGAGTTTTCCGGCATCCCGTCGGGGCGGCGGCGGGCGTCGCCGTCGGGGTGGTCGTGCGCGGCGGTGGAGCCGTTGCCGTTCGGCTGGGCGAACAGGCTCTCGTCCACCAGGTCGGCGGTCGCCTGGGCGACGGACACGGGGGTCTTGTCCCCGTAGTGCACCTTGCGGCGATCCTTGGTGCGGCGCAGGCGGCTCTCCAGCTTCGCCGTCACCGACTCGAGCGCGGCGTAGAAACTGTCGGCACATGCCTCGGCCCGCACGATCGGGCCCTTGCCACGCGCGGTGATCTCCACCCGCTGACAACTCTTGCGCTGCCGTCGATTTCGCTCGTGAAACAGTTCGACGTCGAAGATGAAAATGGACGGATCGAAGCGTTCGAGCCTGGAGAGTTTCTCCGCGACATAGATTCGATAGTGATCCGGAACTTCGACATTGCGACCCTTGACCACGACGTCCGCGCGGGGCGTCTTGGTTTGGTCCGCAAGGGATTGTTCGGTCACGTCCAAGGTGCTGTCATCCAACACCGAAGGGTCGGCGTCTTGCACTGAAGGTCGTGAAGAAGTCGTCACGCGTACCTCCCGAATATGGCCGCACAAACGAACGTGCGTGCGGCGGGAATGAGCCGTGCCGATCGACGATCTCTCGGCACATGTTGTCCGAGGCGCCACCTCCAAACTCCCGGTTCGGGTGTGTGATCGCGACGCTAGTACGACATCGGGGAGTGCGCCAGTGTTCACGCAAATTTCCCGGAGTCAAGCAGCACAGATAACCAGTACGGCGTGTGGCCGGAGGCCGATTCGAGCAAGCGCGCGCACCGACTCACCGGCCGTTGCACCGGTTGTCAGTACGTCGTCGACCAGCACTACCTCGGCGTTTTCCGGGATCTCCGGCGTGGCCGGGCGGCCGGGTAGTGTGGTGACACGACCGCCGAGATTGTGAACCCGCTCACCGGGTGTCAAGCCCACCGAATCACGCACACCCCACCACACTCGCAGCAGAGATATCATTTGGCTATCGGGCAGCCAACTCGTGGCTACCCGCGCCATGCGCAGCACCGGATCTCCGCCGCGCCTGCGCGCCGCGACCGTCCGGCTCGGCGCGGGCACCAGCAGCAGTGGCCGATCGCGGGCCCGCAAGCGGGCGAGACCACCGGCGAGCGCCAGCCCGAGCGGCTCGGCCAGATCCCGGCGCCCCTGCTCTTTGGCCGCGAGCACCGCCCGGCGCCCCGGCCCCGCGTACGGGCCGAGCGCCCAGCACGGCACCCCGGGATCGGTCCTCGGCCACACCCGCGTCGGCGGGCCCGCCAGCGCCGCCGCGCATTCGGCGCACCAGCCGACGCCCACGGCACGACAGCCCGCACACGAGGCGGGCAGGATCAGATCGAGCAGGGTCCGCATCGCCCGAGTGTGCGCGCACCCACCGACAACGTCCCGATGCCCGGCGCGGCACATCGCTGATTCCGTTGCCGCGGAACCATTTACCGGAAAGTGCTCAGCTCGGCAGCACCGGGACGGCGTTCGCGCCGAGCCCAGGCACCTCACGCCAGTACGGCTCGCCACCATCCGGGTTGCTCGTCAACTCCAGTACGGCACGAGAATCGGCGGCGTACTGGTGTTCCGGAGTGGCACTGACCTGCCGCACCGGTGCCGTCAGGTTTCGGCTGGTCTGCGGGATCGGCTGCGACCCGTCGATCGACACGGTGCCGACCGGATCGACATTGCCCTCCCTGGAGATGATCAACCGGTCGCTACCGAACCACGACAACGACACGGCCGCCGCACTCGAATTGACGCCGACGGGCAACGGCGAGGCCAGCGCGAAGCCGCCGCCCGGCTTCGGGATGACCACCGCGACATAGACTTTGCCGTCGGCGATCAGTGCGGCCCGCACGCCGGTACGAGAAATCCGCAGCTCGGTGATGGGCGTACGGAAGGTCGAGCCCGGTCCCGCCGAGGTGAGCGCGGAGGTGTCCACGTCCTGTACCGAGACGGTGTTGGTGCTCCGGTCGTTGACCGCGCGGACCACCCGCTCGCCGTCGATGACGGCCCACGCGGCGGTGCCGTCGATGTTCCAGGACGGCCGGGTGATGGTAGTACCGTTGGCGACCGGAATCGCGTTGCCGCCGTAGGTGCCGACCATCAGGGTGCGCGGCTGTTCCGGCGCGGGCCGTCCGGTGTCCGCGACGCCGGCGACCAGCTGGCTGTCCGGCGACAGCGCGGCGGACAACAGGTTGTTCACGGTGCCGAAATAACCGGGGGCGGGCACGATCGGGGCGTTGTTCTCCGGCACCTGCACCAGCGCGCCGCCGCGCAGCGCGTGCAGCCCGATCTGACTGTTCCCCAGCGTCGGCTGGCTGTACTGCTGGACGTCGGTGATCGACCAGCCGCTGCCGGTGAACCGGTCGTCGAACGGTTTGCCGTCGGCGAGCAGCATGTAGGGGCCCTGCACGTCCGCGCCCGCGAGGGTGAGCACCACCTGCGCGGCGAGCAGCTCACGATCGTGCGGATTGAGCGCCGAGGCGCCGGCGAAGTCGATCTTCACGCCGCCGAGCCCGACGCCGACCTCGTCCGGATCGCCGTTGGCCTTGGTGATGGGGCCGCGCAAGGTGATCGGCGCGGCCAGCTCGTTGCGCAGCACCGGGGCGAGCGCGGGTTGAGTGCCCTCGCCGAGCATGCCGAGCAGCCGCTGGGTCACCTGCGCCTTGGGCACGGCGGCCCAGCGCAGGTCGGGCACCACGACGCTGCTGGTCGGATCGACGAAGTAGAGCACGTAGCGCCGGTACATCTTGCCGAACGCGATGGCGTCCATCACCACACCGTCGGGTAGCTCGTCGATGCGCCACTCGTCGTTGACCTTGGTCATCTCGATCTTGTTCTCCAGCGGCGGGTCCGCCGAGGCGTGGTATGCGCCGTTGCTCTCCAAGTCGGCGACCTTGCGCGCGCGGATGCGATACGTCGCCTTGTCGCCAGTTCGCGACTCGCGCAAGGTATCCGGCTTCTCCACAATGGTGGTGCCCGCGGCGTCGTCCCACTGCGCCGCGGCCGACGGGGTCATGTACTGCCGGGCCGCCAGATGCCGATTGGTCGGGTCGGCGGTGGCCAGCAGGAAGTCACGCAGCAGCAGATCGGGGTCGCGTCCCTGGATGGGGGCCGGTGGCCCCTCCGAGGTCGGTTCGCGGTTGATGGTGCCGAGCGCCTGCGGCGCCGAGGATTCCGGCAGGCTCGCGCACCCGGAGAGCACGATCAACACGGCTAGGGCCGCCGCGGCGAACGCGAACAGCCGCCGCACTTTCGCAGCACCGACACGCATGCTCATCAAACCCCTTCCCCGGATTCGGTCACCGCGTCGGCACCCGGCTGCGCTGGTGCGACGGCCCCCGATCCGTTCCCGGAGACCGGCGCGGCCGCATTATCGCCCGGCGTCGTATCCGGCTCCGGCTCAGCCGAATTCGGCACGATCTCCAGTTCGACCTGTCGCCCGGCGGCCTGCTTGCGCACCGGTTCCAGGGAAAGCGGGCTCGCGCCGAGCTTCTTGCCGCGCACCAGTGGCAGCGTCAGCCGGAAGCTCGCGCCGATCCCGACCTCACCCCAGGCTTCGAGCCTGCCCTCGTGCAGATTCGCGTCCTCGACGCTGATCGACAGCCCGAGGCCGGTGCCGCCGGAACGGCGCATCCGGGACGGATCCGATCGCCAGAACCGATTGAAGACCAGCTTCTCCTCGCCGGGCCGCAGGCCGACACCCTGATCGCGCACCACCACCGAGACCGCGTTGGCGTCGCCGTCGCCGCGCATCCTGATCAGCACCGGCTTGCCCTCGCTGTGATCGATCGCGTTCGCGAGCAGATTCCGCAGCACCCGCTCGACCCGGCGCGGATCGACCTCGGCGACCAGCGGGTCCTCCGGCAGATCCATCACGACCTCGACACCGGCATCCTTGGCCAGGTGGCGCACCGTCGAGATGGCCGCCCGCGCGCACATCCGCACGTCCAGCGATTCGATCTGCAGTTCGGCGACGCCCGCGTCGTGGCGGCTGATCTCGAGCAGATCGTTGAGCAGTCCCTCGAACCGATCCAGCTCGTTGACCAACAGCTCCGCGCTGCGGGCCAGCGCCGGATCCAGATCGTCGCTGCTACCGTGGATCAGGTCCGCGGCCATCCGCACCGTGGTCAACGGGGTGCGCAGCTCGTGGCTGACGTCGGAGGTGAAGCGGCGCTGCAGGTTTCCGAATTCTTCCAGCTGGGTGATCTGGTTGGACAGGCTCTCGGCCATCTCGTTGAACGCCTGCGCCAGCCGCGCCATGTCGTCCTCGCCGCGCACCAGCATGCGTTCCTTGAGCCTGCCATCGGCGAAGCGACCGGCGATCCGCGCCGCCGAACGAATCGGCAGCACCACCTGTCTGGTCACCAACGCGGTGATCGCGGCGAGCAAGACGAGCAGCACGATGCCGCCGATCAGCATGGTGCCGCGCATCAGCGACAGGCTGCGCGCCTCGCTGGCCAGCGGGAAGATGAGATAGATCTCCAGCGTGGGCACTTCGGTGCTCGGGCTACCGATGATCAACGCCTGCCCGTGATACCCGCTCGAGTCCGAGACGGTGGTGAACTGGCGGCTGACCTGTCCGCGCCGCACGAAGTTGCGCAGCTCGTTGGGCACGTCCTGGATCGGGCCCGCGTTGACCTCCTGCTGGCCGCTGCTCATCATCACCAGCGCCACGTCGTAGCTGCCCGCGACACCGGTCTGCGGGCTGCCGTCGCTGGACAGCGCGTTGCGCGCCTCTTTCAGCTGGGCGCCGGTGTCGTGCGTGCCGACCAGCTGCTGGTGCACCGCGTTACGCGCGCGGCCCATCTCCTCGACCGCCGCGTTGATCTTGGTGTCCAACATCCGGTTGGTGATCTGGTCGGTCAGCACCACGCCGAGGATCGTGATCACGATCAGCGACAGGGTGATCGTCGAGACCGCGACGCGCAGTTGCAGCGATCGCTGCCAGAGGTGACCGAGCGCCGTGCCCAGTTCGGTGAACCGGACTGCCACCGCGGCCAGTCGCCGCTCCAGTTGGTTCCTGGAGCGATCGCTCACCGCCGCGCCTCGTCGGCGCTCGATGCCTCCGTCCGCACGAACGCTGCCACGATTCGCGAAACGCGACCGATCACGGCGGTCCGGCCTTGTAACCGACACCGCGAACGGTCAACACGATCTCCGGATTCTCGGGATCCTTCTCGACCTTGGCGCGCAGCCGCTGCACGTGCACATTCACCAGGCGGGTATCGGCGGCATGCCGGTAGCCCCACACCTGTTCGAGCAGCACCTCGCGGGTGAACACCTGACGCGGCTTGCGGGCAAGCGCGACAAGCAGATCGAACTCGAGCGGCGTCAGCGAAATCTGCGCGCCGCCACGAGTCACCTTGTGCGCGGGCACATCGATCACGATGTCGGCGATGGACAACAGCTCGGCGGGCTCGTCCTCGGTGCGGCGCAATCGAGCGCGCACCCTGGCGACGAGTTCCTTCGGCTTGAACGGTTTGACGATGTAATCGTCAGCACCGGACTCGAGTCCGAGCACCACGTCGACCGTGTCGGTCTTCGCGGTGAGCATCACGATCGGTACTCCGGAATCGGCCCGCAGCACGCGGCATACATCGATGCCGTTCATGCCGGGCAGCATGAGGTCCAGCAACACCAGGTCTGGGCGGATCTCGCGAACCGCCGCCAGGGCCTGTGTGCCGTCGCCGACCACGTGCGGGTCGAACCCTTCCCCGCGCAAGACGATCGTGAGCATCTCTGCGAGTGCCATATCGTCGTCGACGACCAGAATCTTCGGCTTCATAATTACTATGTTGTCATCTCCCAGGCCAGGATCGGGCTGCCACGCCAACACTGGTGTGAACCCGCCGCACATCTAACCCTAGCGGGTAATCAAATCGGCCAATCGCGCAGCCAACGTGGCTGGATCGTCACCGGATCGGAATATCCACCACGGCCCATACCAGTTCCGTTGAGCGAGCTCACGGTACACCGCGCCGGTACGGTGCTGCAGCCCGCCATCGCGTTCGTACGCGTCGAGCGCCCGGCTGTCGTCGAGTTCACCGCGCAGGCGCGCTCGCTCGGCCGCGACCTCGGTCGGCACGTCGAGCAATACCTGCAGCGCGGGCACCGGCAGTCCGAACCGCCCGAATTCCAATTCGCCTACCCAGCGCACGATTTCGCCGTCGTCCGATTGTTCGAGCCGGGCCGCCGAATACGCCGCGTTGGACGCGACATAGCGGTCGAGCACCACGATGTCGTTGTCGGCCAAAAGCTTCGACAACTCATCCCTGGCCCCCGCCCGATCGATGGCGAACATCAGCGCCATGCCGTTGATCGACTCGGCCAGATCGCCGTGACCGCCACGCAGCGCCTCGGCCGCCAGGTCGGCATGCACGGATTGCCCATAGCGTGGAAAAGCCATCGTTCGGACGCGTAAACCGCGCGCCCTCAACTCGCCGGCAGCCGCATCGATCAGCGTGCGCTTGCCTGCACCGTCGAGGCCTTCCACCGCAACCAACGCACCCATGCGCAGCAGATTAGTGGCTGGTTGTCGACTACCCATGCGCGGGTTCGCCTGGTGGGTAACGTTTTCGCACCGGGCCACGACTATTGAACCGTCAAACACAGTTGAACATGATCATCTGGAGAACCATGAGCTCGTCCGTCATGTCCCGCACCCCGATCCGCATGACCCTCGCCGCCGTCGGGTTCGGCGCGGCCCTCGTGCTCGGTGGCGGTACCGCCACCGCCGCACCGCTCACCCTCGAGCCCGCCGCGGCACCGGTGGCCGCCAACCCGGCCGCTGTCGCCGACAGCGGCAGTGCCAGCGGGTCGGCATACCCCGGTTCGGTCCTGTGCTGGCTGCTGCACCCCAGCCCGACCTGCCAGATCTGATATCAGCTGATCGAACCCGTCCTGCCGGTCCGAAAGGACCGGCAGAACAACAGGTCTCAGTAGCGGTAGTGCTCCGGCTTGTACGGGCCGTCGACATCGACGCCGATGTATTCGGCCTGATCCTTGGTGAGCTTGGTCAGCTCGCCGCCGAGGGCCTCGACGTGGATCTTGGCGACCTTCTCGTCGAGGTGCTTGGGCAGGCGGTAGACCTCGTTGTCGTATTCGTCCGGCTTGGTCCACAGTTCGATCTGCGCGATCACCTGGTTGGAGAAGCTGTTGGACATCACGAACGACGGGTGGCCGGTGGCGTTGCCCAGGTTCAGCAGACGGCCCTCGGACAGCACGATGATCGCCTTGCCGGACTCCTTGAACGTCCACTCGTCGACCTGCGGCTTGATGTTGATCCGGGTCGCGCCCGAGCGCTCCAGGCCGGCCATGTCGATCTCGTTGTCGAAGTGACCGATGTTGCCGAGGATCGCGTGATCCTTCATCGCCTTCATGTGGTCGAGGGTGATGATGTCCATGTTGCCGGTGGAGGTGATCACGATGTCGGCGTCGCCGATCGCGCTCTCCACGGTGACCACGTCGTAGCCGTCCATCAGCGCCTGCAGCGCGTTGATCGGGTCGATCTCGGTGACCTGCACCCGGGCGCCCTGTCCGCCAAGGGATTCCGCGCAACCCTTGCCGACGTCGCCGTAGCCACAGATCAGCACCTTCTTGCCGCCGATGAGCACATCGGTGCCGCGGTTGATGCCGTCGATCAGCGAGTGGCGGGTGCCGTACTTGTTGTCGAACTTGGACTTGGTGACCGAGTCGTTGACGTTGATCGCCGGGAACACCAGCTCGCCCGCGGCGGCGAACTGGTACAGCCGCAGCACGCCGGTGGTGGTCTCCTCGGTGACGCCCTGTACCGAATCGGCGATGGCGCTCCACTTGCCCTTGTCGGACTCGAAGCGCTCGCGCAGCAGGTTGAGGAACACCTTGTACTCGGCCGAGTGGCTCTCGTCCGCCGGCGGCACCACGCCCGCCTTCTCGAACTGCGCGCCGCGCAGCACGAGCATGGTGGCGTCACCGCCGTCGTCGAGGATCATGTTGGCCGGCCTTGGTGTTGAATCGGGCCCCGCGGGCCAGGTGAGCATCTGCTCGGCGGCCCACCAGTACTCCTCCAAGGTCTCGCCCTTCCAGGCGAACACCGGGATGCCCTTGGGCTCGTCGATGGTGCCGTGCGGGCCGATCACGATGGCCGCGGCGGCGTGGTCCTGGGTGGAGAAGATGTTGCAGGAGGCCCAGCGAACCTCGGCGCCGAGCGCGACCAGCGTCTCGATCAGCACCGCGGTCTGCACGGTCATGTGCAGCGAGCCGGAGATGCGCGCGCCCTGTAGCGGCAGCACATCGGCGTATTCGCGACGTAGCGCCATCAGCCCGGGCATCTCGTGCTCGGCGAGCCGGATCTCCTTGCGGCCGAATTCGGCCAACGCCAGATCTGCCACCTTGAAGTCGATGCCATTACGGACATCGGCGGTGAGTTCAGTTCGGGCGTGAAGTTCTGAGGTCGTCATAGCCTCTGTCTGCCTCTCCTGGAATGTCGGTACCAACACGCAAGGTTAATCGCTGGCGCGGCGGATGGGTACACCGTACTCACCCTTGCTAGCTTGGCGCGATGCCGAACCTCCGCGCCATAGTCACGGCCACTGTCGCCGGGTCCCTCGTCCTCGGTGTGAGCGCCGCCTGCGACAGCCGATCGGACTCGTCACCGGCTACCCCGCCGCGAACGGTGGAGCTGCAGGCGCACCGCGGCGGCCGCGGTCTCACCGTCGAGGAGTCGCTGATCGGCTTCGCCAAGGCGATCGAACTCGGCGTGAGCACACTGGAACTGGACATCGTGCTCACCTCGGACAAAATGCCGATGATCTGGCACGACCCGACGGTGCTCGCGACCAAGTGCGCGGACACCGCGCCGGTGGTGCCGGACGATCCGCAGTTCCCCTACGTGGGCAAGCTGATGCACGAGCTGACCTACGCGCAGACCCAAACGCTGGACTGTGGCAAGACCCTCGCCGATTTCCCCGGCCAGCAGGCGATGCCCGGCAACAAGATAGCCACGCTGCCCGCGCTGTTCGATCTGGTGAAGACCTACCGTGGCGCGCACCTGCGCTACAACATCGAGACGAAGGTGGAGGCCGAGCATCCCGAGCAGTCGGCGGCGCCGCAGGAGTTCGTCGATGTCATCCTGAGCACGGTCGCCGCGGCGGACGAGACCGGCAACGTCGACATCCAGAGCTTCGACTGGCGTTCACTTCCGCTGGTGCGCAGGGCGAATCCGGCGATCCCCCTGGTGGCGCTCTATGACGACACCACCTTCGCCGCCGGCTCGAAGTGGCTCGGCCCGATCCGCTACGAGGACTTCGCCGGCGATCCGCTCGGCGCGGTGCGGGCGCTCGGCGCCAATGCGGCCTCACCCGGTTACTCCGTACCCAACGGCAAGAAGGCGGGCGAACCCGGCTTCGCCCTGGTAGCGGACAAGGCCTACGTCGAGCGCGCGCACGGCCTCGACCTGCGGGTGATCCCGTGGACGGTGAACGACAAGGCCACCATCGCCGCGCAACTCGACACCGGCGTGGACGGCGTGATCACCGACTACCCCGACCGCGCGCGGGAGGTATTGCAGGAGCAGGGGTTACCCCTGCCTCCTGCCTACCACCACTGAGCCGGGGTAGCCGGGCGACTACGCGGCGCCGGACTCCGGCACGTCGGACTCCGCCGAATCCTGCTGCGCCGGGGCCGAATCCGCCTGGGTCGCGGCACGCAGCGTCGCGACGGTCCCATACTGCTCCAGCAGGCGACGGCGCTTGCGCGGATGGATATTCGCCTTGGTGACGTCGCCGTCGTAGTGCTCGAGCACCCGATGGTCCATGATCGCCCGCCACACCGGCGGCACGATCGCGAACAGAATCATCGTCGCGTAGCCGGCGGGCAGCTGTGGCGCCTGCATCGAACTGCGCAGCGTCTGATACCTGCGGCCGGGATTGGCGTGATGGTCGCTGTGCCGCTGCAGATGGAACAGGAAGATGTTGGTGACCAACCGATCGCTGTTCCAGCTGTCGCGCGGCGAGCAGCGCGCGTAGTTCCCGTTCGGGCGCTTCGCCCGCAGCAGGCCGTAATGCTCGATGAAGTTCACCGTCTCCAGCAGCGACGCGCCGATCACGGCCTGCAAGAACAGCCACGGCAGGATGCCGATACCGAAGATCGCGCACATGGTGCCGAACAGCACCACGCTCATCGACCACGCCTGCAGGATGTGGTTGTGCACGCTGAACCAGCGCAGGCCTTTTCGCTGCAGCCGCACCCGCTCCAGCTCGATGGCCGAGCGGAAGCTGCCGAACACACTGCGCGGCAGGAACTCCCACAGCGTCTCGCCGAGCCGCCCGCTGGCCGGGTCATCGGGAGTCGCCACCCGCACGTGATGACCTCGGTTGTGCTCTACGAAGAAATGACCATAGAACGACTGCGCCAGCGCGACCTTGGCCAACCAGCGCTCCGCGTGCTCGACCCGGTGGCCGAGCTCGTGCGCGGCGTTGATGCCGATGCCGCTGACGAAGCCGAGTGTGGCTGCCAGGCCTAGCTTGTCGACGATGGTCAGCTCGTGACCGGCCCACATGGCGCAGGCGATCAACAGGCCGATCAGTTGAACAGGAAGGAAAAGATAAGTGCACCACCGGTAGTACCGGTCGTTGCTCAGCAACTCGTAATCCTCATCGCGCGGGTTGGTGCCGTCCTCGCCGACAACCCAGTCCAGGACCGGGATGACGATCAACACGATGATTGGACCGATCCACCAGAACACCTTTGCGCCCGTTTGCAACACGAGTTGCGAGGGCAACAGAGCGCTCAGTGGAGCGATCAAGCCGAAAACCCATAAGTGACGTTTGGGATCAGTAGATACCGCCGGTTTGCCAACCGTTTGCACGTTTGCCCCGCTAAATAGGAACCCTAACTCCGATGTACGAGAATAGTTCCAGACTGTACGGGCGTTTCGCAGAACTTGACGGCCGAAACGTGATGAGGGTTACATCCATGGCAGTTGGTTTTTAAGCGGGCTCACAGACGCTTGAAGTCCTGGCTTACTTAGTGCAAACAGACTGGGATTCTTCAGGGTTCGATCAGTGATCGATCCGGGCCGCCAGAATCGCCTCGACGTACGGACTCAGCAACGCACTCAACTCTCCCGGCGCGTCCTGCCCGGGGCCCGGCGGCGTCGGGATGTAGCTCATCGCGATGCGAACGAGCGCGTGCGCGATGATCTCCGATTCGGCCGCGGTGGCCGCCACCCAGCTGTGCTGGAAAGCGAGGGACAGTCGACCGGTCGCTTGGGCGAGCAACGGCCCAGCATCAAGAGTGATGAGCCGCAACAGATCCAATTTCACCTCGCCGGCGAGCAGTGATTGCACCAGCGGATCGGACGCGGCGTCAACAAAGAAATTGGTCATTCCCTCACGGAAGGCCGCACGCACATCGCCGACATTGCCGGTGATGGCCGCGTCCACGTGATCGACCAGATCGTCGGCCAGGCGCAGCGCGTACGACTGCGCGAGGCCACTGCGGGAACCGAACTCGTTGTAGAGCGTCTGCCTGCTCACCCCGGCCTTGGCCGCCACATCACCAAGGGTGATCTTGGACCAGTCCCGTTCGGTGAGTAGTTCGCGCATCGCCCCGAGGACCGAGGCGCGCAAGAGTTCACGCGCCGCCTCCTGATAGGGGATGCGGGTTCCGGAGCGCGGCATACCGGCGACCCTGTCACGGGCGGTTCCCGCAGTCAAAACCTCACGACCGTTCGATTTCGACCATGAAGAAGTCGGCCTTGGCCGCGCCACAGTCCGGGCAGGTCCAGTCGTCGGGGATGTCGTCCCAGCGGGTTCCCGCGACGATCCCGTCCTCCGGCCAGCCCATGGCCTCGTCGTATTCGAAGCCGCATTGAATACACTGAAACAGCTTGTATTCTTTCATTTGACAGCTCCCACCAGTTCGAAATCGATCTTTTCCCGGACACCACAGTCCGGACAGCACCAGTCATCGGGAATTTTCGCCCAGGGTGTCCCTGGGGGAAATCCTTCGTGCGGCGCACCTTTCGCCTCGTCGTAAACGTAATCACAGACGGGGCAGCGAAAACGCTTCATGCCCGCACCTCGCCGGTCGCGGCACCGCCTTGGTAGCGTGCAATGATCTTGTCCCGCTTCGCCGGGTGGATGTTCGCGCGCGTGATGTCCCCGTGATAGTGCGCGAGCACCCGCTTGTCCATCACCCGGCGCCACAGCGGCGGGAAGTAGGCCAGCAGGATCATGCTGGCGTAGCCGCTCGGCAGATTCGGCGCACCGTCCCAGCTGCGCAACGTCTGGTAGCGCCGGGTCGGGTAGGCGTGATGGTCGCTGTGCCGCTGCAGGTGGTACAGGAAGATATTGGTCACGATGTGGTCGCTGTTCCAGCTGTGCACCGGCGCCGGCCGCTCGTACCGGCCCGACGAAGTGCGTTGCCGGACAAGGCCGTAATGCTCCAGGTAGTTGACCGCCTCGAGCAGGCTGAAGCCGATCACCGCCTGCAGCACCAAGTAGGGCAGCAGGGCGATGCCGAACACCGCGACCAAGGCCACATACAGCAGCGCCGACATCAGCCATGCGCTCAGCACCTCGTTCCGCAGGCTCCACGGTTTCTTGTCGAGCCGCGCGAGGCGGGTCTTCTCCAACCGCAACGATGACGTCAGGCTGCCCCATACGGTGCGCGGCCAGAACGCCCAGAAGCTTTCGCCGATACGGGAACTCGCCGGATCCTCCGGCGTCGCGACGCGCACGTGATGGCCGCGATTGTGCTCGATATAGAAATGCCCGTAAAACGATTGGGCCAACGCGATCCTGGACAACCAGCGCTCCAGCTGAACCTTCTTGTGCCCCAATTCATGTGCGGTATTGATGCCGATGCCGCCGAGCATGCCGACCGTGATCGCCAAGCCGATCTTGTCGACCAGGTGCAGGCCGTTGTCGAAGCCGAGCCAGCTCACCTGGTCGGCGGTGATCAAATAGCAGGCCATGATCAGCGACGCGTACTGGAACGGCAAATACAGATAGGTGAGATAGCGGTAGTACTTGTCGTGCTCCAGGTACTCCATCACCTCGTCCGGCGGATTGTCGCCGTCAGGACCAAAAAATATGTCCGCCAACGGAATCAGGATGTACACCAGAATCGGCCCGAGCCAGAACGGCACCTGGGCAAGATGACTCCAGCCAATTGCGTTGAGCGCCAGGATCAATGGAATCCCGATCAGGAAAAGGCCGGTGGGGGCGAACAACCCCCACAGCCACATGTAGCGCTTGCGATCGCGCCAGTCCGGGGTGGTCGCCGGCTGCGCGGACGTGTCGGCCTCTATCGACATCGTTGCCTCCAATCCAAAAGCGGCACGTCACGTGTGACGTGCGTTACCTCTGAAATGGACGATAGAGATCGATTTGTCGTTTGTCTAGACAAATCGGCTGATTTGTAAAGCAATGTGGGCGGCCGGAACGCAAACACCCCGGCCGGAGCGGGTCCGGCCGGGGTGTTGGTCGTCGAGGGGTGTTACCGCAGCAGCACGTCGGAGTTCGCGGGCAGCGCGCCGACCGGCCACCAGCGCAGGTCGGTCGACTCCGCGCTGCGCACCGGGACGGCACCCGCGGGCGCGGTGATCCGGAACAGCAGATCGAGATGCCTGGTCGGCACGCCGAGCGAGCAGGTGATCGGATGCGCCTGGGCCCCATACAGTTCCGTCTCCAGCCGCAACCCGTCGATGCCCGACTCCTCGATCGCCTCCCGCAGCGCGGCGCCAGCCACCGTGTCGTCGCCCTCCTCGCAGTGGCCGCCGAGCTGGATCCAGCTACCGACCCGGGGATGCAGGGTCAGCAGCACCTCGCGCTCGTCGTGCGAGAAGACCACCGCCGAGGCGGTGATGTGCCCCGGCGCGTGCTCGCGCAGGCAGCCGCGCGGGGCCGAGCCGAGGAACGCGAGCATCGCCTGGCGCAGCGATTGGTCGGCACCCTCGGCGGGAGACCAGGTTTCGAGTAGTTCGGTGGCCGACGCGTGCAGCGAAGCGGCGCTCACAGCTGCGCCTCGCTAGCGCTCGGCTCCGCCGCGACCGCAGGTGCTGTGTCTTCGGTTCGCTCGCTACGCTCGCTCACAATTCCACAAGCCCGAACCCGGAGCCAGGCACCGGGCGTGGTGTGAGGTCCTCGAGCGGATGGCCGATGGCGATGGCGCCCAACGGATTCCAGTCGTCATCGAGACCGAGCACGTCGCGGGTGAGCTCCGGCGCGAAGATCGTGGACCCGATCCAGCAGCTGCCGAGGCCCTCGGTGGCCAGCGCGACGAGCAGACCCTGCACCGCCGCGCCGACCGCGACGGTGAACATGGTGCGCTCGTTCGCCCGGCGCCGCTCGTCCGGATAAGCGTGCGCGCCGTCCGGCACACAGAACGGGATGATCACCTCGGGCGCGTCGAAAAGGATTCGGCCACGGGCGATTCGGCGCTCCACCCGATCGGGTGCCAGCCCGTCCGCGGTGAGATCGGCACGCCACTTCTCGGCCATCGCCGCCAGCAGCTCGGCCCGCGGACCCGGCTTGCGCAGCCACACGAAGCGCACCGGACGGGTGTGATGCGGCGCGGGCGCGGTCAGTGCCACCGCGACCGCGGCGCGGATCCGTTCGGGATCGACCGGGGCATCGGCGAATTGGCGGATCGAGCGGCGCAGCAGCACCGCCTCGCGGCGCCCGCGCTCGATCGCCTCGGCGGTGCCGAGCCAGAACAGGTCGTCGGTGCCGCCGCGCAGCAGATCCACCGCGCTCGACCCGTCGTCGGTGATCGGCAGCCCGCGCACCACCGCGACCGGCACGCCGCCCAGCTTGCCTTTCACCAGATCCGCCGCGGCGGCCAGCTCGTCCGCGATCGCGACCTGGGTGACGTGCAGCTCGTTGCCCTGCCCGTCCACCGCGCCCGCGTAGTCGTGCAGCACCCGCAGACCGGAGGCGCCGATCGCGGTGTCGGTCTGGCCGTTGCGCCAGGCCCGGCCCATCGTGTCGGTGACGACCACGGCGACCTGCACACCGAGCCGCTCGGCCAGCGCCGACCGCAATGCCTTCGCGCTGGCGTCGGGATCGGCGGGCAGCAGGACCAATTCGCCCTGTTCGACATTGGAGCCGTCGATGCCGGACGCGGCCTGCACGATGCCGAGCTTGTTCTCGGTGATCAGGGTGCGGCCCTTGCGTGCCAGCACCCGCACCGCTTCCTGCTCGACCAGGGCGCGGCGCATCGCGTCGCGTTCCGCCGGATCCAGCGGCGCCTCGACGATGCGGCCCTCGACCTTGGCGACGATCTTGCTCGTCACCACCAGCACATCTCCGTCGGCCAGCCAGGGCGCGCGATCGGCGATGTGCTGCGCGAGGTCGTCACCGGGACGGAACTCCGGCAGCCCCGTGATCGGCAGGATGCTCAGCTCGCCTGCCGCGTGATCGATGGTCATTACTTCACTCCCGCGAGGTCCAGCGCCTCCCGCACCATCTCGGCGGTGGTCGGCGGATCGGTCATCAACAGCGGCACGCTGCGTACTTCGACACCGGGCACGGCCGCGGTGTCGGTGGTGTGGATAAGCCAACCATCCAAAATGCCGGTGGCCGAGCGGGCCCCGTAGTAACGACCGATCGCCTCGGCAGTCGTCTCGATCCCGATCACCGACAGGCACTCGTCGGCCATCCCGCGCAGCGGTTTTCCGTCGATCACCCCCGAAATCCCGATCACCTTGGCGTCAGTCGTGCGCAACGCGCCGCGAATACCGGGCACCGCGAGGATGGCGCCGATGCTCACCACGGGGTTCGAGGGAGCGAGCAAGACCACATCCGCCGACTCTATGATCTCGATCACATTCGGGGCTGGTTTGGCATCCTCTGCCCCAATTGTGGCGAATCCATGGGTCTCGATGTTCGCCCGATAGCGAACCCACCACTCCTGAAAATGGATCGCGCGACGTTCGCCAGGGTTGTCCTGGTCGCTCACAACCACGTGCGTTTCACACCGATCGTCGGTTGCCGGGATCAGTTTCACGCCGGGCTGCCACCTGTTGCAGAGCGCCTCGGTCACCGCGGACAGCGGGTACCCGGCACGCAGCATTTCGCTCCGGACCAGGTGCGTGGCGAGGTCGCGATCGCCGAGACCGAACCAGTCCGGCTGCGCGTTGTACTTCGCCAGCTCTTCCTTGGCGTGCCAGGTCTCGGCGGGCCTGCCCCAGCCACGCTCAGTATCGATGCCGCCACCGAGGGTGTACATGCAGGTATCAAGGTCAGGACAGATTCGCAGGCCATGCATCCAGACGTCGTCACCGACGTTCACGATCGCGGAGACATCGGCATCGGGCAGCAGTTCCCGGACGCCCTGGAGGAAGCGGGCGCCGCCGACACCCCCGACCAGGACGGCAATCCGTGGCCCGCCGACGGGTTCGGTGTCCGCTTGAAGGGAAGTCACATCCGCACAGCCTATGCGCTGTCGGACCGGGCGATGTTCGGGCCATAGTTGCTGGTCATTTGCCCTACTCCGACTCAAGATCATCTTCGAAAGCGTTCGCGGATAGTAACGGAATAGCGACGGTCGCTTGACCATCGACACGTCCGGCGTGTCTAATCACAGTCATGTCATTTCGGGTTCGCGCGAGAGTGCAAGGCGCGAACGGCTTTTCGAACAGATGTTCGCATCGAGATGACGAGCTCGGGGACGTCCGCGGGACAACGTCGCGGGGTATGGCCGTCGGTAAGCGTGTTGGTCCGACGGATCGAATCATTCTGCGCTAACACACAGTGAGGAGGCGGAGCGATGGCCAACGAGATGGTCTCGCCGACCGATTCCACAGCAGGCGCAGCACGTGGCGTCTGCGCAGACAACGGCTGGATCGATCGTGAGGGGGGTGACGAAGTCTCGATGGTTCAACCTGACCAGGGTGACGAAGCGTCAGCGCCCCGGCTCAGCCTGATCGTCACGGGCTTCGACGAGATGTTCGAATCCATCGAAGAGCAGTGGCAAGAGCGTGCCCTGTGCGCGCAGACCGATCCGGAGGCGTTCTTCCCAGAGAAGGGCGGCTCGACTCGCGAGGCGAAACGGATCTGCATGGGCTGCGAGGTGCGCGACGAGTGCCTGGAATACGCACTCGCCCACGATGAGCGCTTCGGCATCTGGGGTGGCCTCTCCGAACGGGAGCGCCGCCGCCTCAAGCGTGGCATCGGCTAGAAAAGACTTGGGTTGACCCCCGAGTTATCCGCAAGCGCGACAAGTCGCCACGGCGACAACGGTTCTCGCGAGACACGGGTAGCTCCGGGGGTACGCCCGACCCGCACCCGGAGTCCGTCGGCAGGCAACACGGCCGACGCGGGCAGCACTGGGTGCGCGGGCGCCGGGCGGGCTGACTAGGTTTTACCCATGGCACGTTCCCGGAATCGTCGTCCACCGACCGCGCGGTCGGTGATCCGCCGTGGTCGCGGGGTACGTGGGCCGATGTTGCCGCCCACGGTGCCCGCCTGGCGCACCAGGGGCCAGAAGTTCGACCGGCTGGTGCTCGAGGCGTTCGCCCCACTGGACACGCGCTGGCACGACCGGCTCACCAAACTCGATATCGCGGTCGACGACGTGCCGAAAATCCGTCCGCTGCACCCCGATTCGGTCACCTGGCCGGACGAAGTCGTCGCCGACGGCCCGGTGCCGCTGTCCCGGCTCATCCCGGCGGGCGTCGACCGGCACGGCACGGCGACCCGCGCCAGGGTGGTGCTGTTCCGCAAGCCACTCGAGCTGCGCGCCAGCGATCCCGACGATCTGGTCGACCTGCTGCGCGAGGTGCTGGTCCAGCAGATCGCCACCTATCTCGGCGTCGACCCGGACATCATCGACCCCGAACCCGAGTAAAGACAGACCAAGCCGCGCGCACCTCGGTAACGAATGTTGTTGCGAGCAGCGATAACTGATTACCGACACCGCGTGCGCGGCCCGCAGACCGCGCACCGACACCACTCGGGTGCCACCGCACGGCCCGAGGCCCCTCGCCCGTCACCGGCAGCCGCCGCGTGACGGGAGTTTTTGCCCGATTCCTGAGCGTGTCTAGCCGCATCGGCACGCCGGGAGGGTTACTCTCATCGGCGTGATCCCCATGCGTCGTTGCTGCCGTCCAGGTTGCAAGAATCCGGCCGTCGCGACGCTCACCTATGTGTACTCGGACTCGACCGCCGTCGTCGGACCGCTCGCGACCGTCGCCGAACCACACTCCTGGGATCTCTGCGAAACACACGGCTCCCGCATCACCGCCCCGAAGGGCTGGGAAATGGTTCGCCACGAAGGCGGATTCTCCTCCAGCACACCGGATGACGATGACCTGACCGCGCTCGCCGAAGCGGTCCGCGAGGCCGGCCTGCGCCGCCGCCCACCCGAACACGACCAGCGCGGCTACCGTGACTATGCCCCGCCGCCGCAGCGCACCACGCGCACCGGCCGCAGGGGACACCTCCGGGTACTTCCCGACCCGCCCTCCTGAACAAACCGCGGACCAGGCCAACCCTTTGCGTCGCAACCGCTGTGCTGAACCCACCCCGTCGGCTACGCCGCCTGCCATCCCCTGTTCTGAACCCACCCCGTCGGCTACGCCGCCTGCCATCCCCTAGGGTGGTCACCATGACACTCGCCCGCTCCGCCGAATTCGTAAACGCGGTGATCAAGGCTTACGACGTTCGCGGTGTGGTCGGTGAACAGATCGACGCCGAATTCGTCAGGGACATCGGCGCATCCTTCGCCAGGCTGATGCGCGCGGAAGGCGCGACGCGGGCCGTCATCGGACACGACATGCGCGACTCCTCCCCCGAGCTGTCCAACGCCTTCGCCGACGGTGTGCTCGCCCAGGGCCTCGACGTGGTGCACATCGGGCTCGCGTCCACCGATCAGCTCTACTTCGCGTCCGGCAGCCTGAACTGCCCCGGCGCCATGTTCACCGCGAGCCACAACCCGGCCCGCTACAACGGCATCAAGATGTGCCGCGCCAAAGCCATTCCGGTGGGCCAGGACACGGGCCTGGCCACCATCAAGACCGAGGTCGCCGAGGGCGTGCCCGGCTACGACGGGCCGCACGGCACCGCGACCAGCGTCGACCTGCTCGCCGATTACGCGACCTTCCTGCGCGGCCTGGTCGACCTGTCCGCGGTCCGCCCGCTCACCATCGCGGTGGACGCGGGCAACGGCATGGGCGGCCACACCGTGCCCGCCGTGTTCGACGCGCTGCCGCAGGTGACCATCGTCCCGCTGTACTTCGAGCTGGACGGCTCGTTCCCCAACCACGAGGCCAACCCGCTCGACCCGAAGAACCTGGTCGATCTGCAAGACCTGGTGGTGAAGTCGGGCGCCGACATCGGTCTCGCCTTCGACGGCGACGCCGACCGCTGCTTCGTGGTGGACGAGAAGGGCGACCCGGTGTCCCCGTCCACCATCACCGCGCTGGTCGCCGAGCGCGAGCTGGTCAAGGAGCCCGGCGCGGTCATCATCCACAACCTGATCACCTCGCACGCGGTGCCCGAGCTGGTCACCGCGCTCGGCGGCACCCCGGTGCGCACCAGGGTCGGCCACTCGTTCATCAAGCAGCAGATGGCCTCGACCGGCGCGGTGTTCGGCGGCGAGCACTCCGCGCACTACTACTTCCGCGACTTCTGGGGCGCCGACTCCGGCATGCTCGCGGCGCTGCACGTGCTTGCCGCACTCGGCGAAAAGGACCGGCCGGTCTCGGAGCTGATGGCGGCATATGAAACATATGCGGCCTCCGGAGAGATCAATTCCACAGTGCCGGACGCGAAGGAGCGGACGATGGCTGTGGTGGAGGCATTCGGGGATCGGACGATCTCGGTGGATAGGCTGGACGGCGTGACCATCCAGCTGGCCGACGACGCCTGGTTCAATCTGCGCGCGTCCAATACCGAACCGCTGCTCAGGCTGAACGTCGAAGCCAGATCGCCGGAAGAAGTAGACGCACTCGTAACAGAGATTCTGAGCATCGTCCGCTCCTGACTGGGATAGTGGAATTACGGCGGATGGAATCACATGCTCAGGATTCAGCGAAGGGCTGGGAAGAAGTAGACGGCTCGGCCCGATGCAGAGATTCTGAGCATCGTCCGCTCCTGACTGGAATAGTGGAATCACAGGCCTTGGATTCGCCCGACTCGGGCCCGGCGTGGCAGCTGACCCGGGAGCGAGCGAGGGCGGAAACGACTCAGCGCGATGAGGGGAGGTGGGACGCCCGATGATCGCTGGAACACCTGTACTCGACCTGGATGACGCCGCTTCGCTGGAGGCGGCCGATACCGGCGGCGCCCTGCGCTCGGCCGCCTCCGGCGGCGCTCAGGTCCGTGCCACCGCGGCAGCCGTCGACGAGAACGCGCTCGCGCGTCTGGACGGACTGCGACCGCGCAGCGTGGTGTTCGTCTCCGGCTCCGGCCGGGCCGCACGCGCCGCGAGTCTGCTCGTCGCCGCGCTCGGTGACCGCGCGGGTCTGCCCGTCGTGCCCGTCACCGCGCTGCCGCCCTGGGTCGGCCCGCTCGACGTCGTCCTGGTCGCCGGTGACGACGCGGGCGATCCGCGCCTGACCGACTCGGTGGACCGGGCGCTGCGCCGCGGCGCCGAGGTGGTCGTCGCCACACCCATCGAGGGACCGATGCGTGCCGTCGCGGCAGGCCGGGCCGCCGTGCTGGCGCCTCGGGTCCAGGTACTCGATCACAACCGGCTGCTGCGCTTCCTCGCCGCCGGAATCGCCGTCCTGCGCGCGGTCGACCCGCAACGCAGCGGCACGCTCGTGCCCGACCTCACCGAGCTGGCCGATGTGCTCGACGCCGAGGCGTTGCGGGCCGGGCCGACCAACGAGGTCTTCCGCAACCCCGCCAAGACCCTCGCCTCCCGCATGCATCAGCGCGGCGTCGTGCTGGCGGGAGACTCCCCCGCCGCGGCCGAGCTGGCCGAGCACGGCGCCGAGGTGCTGCTGCAGTCGGCGGGCCGAGTCGCCACCGCGGTGGATCTGGCCGAGGCGGTGGCCGCCAAGTCCCGAATGGTCGAGGCCGCAGGCGAATCCGCGCCCGGCTTCGATCCGCTGTTCCACGACGAGGAGCTCGACGGTCCGGTGCAGGTGGAACGCATCCGGGTGTTCGTGCTCAGCGCCGACCCCGACCAGGCGGCCGCGCGCCGGCGGATCGCCGTGTTCGGCGGCACCGGGTCCAGCCTGGTCGACGCCGACCTGGTCAACGCCGAACTCGATCTGCTGCACACCGGCCTCATCGACCCCTCGGTGCCCGTCCCGGCGCACCCCGAGGAACCCGCGCCCGGCCCCGGCGGCGAACTCGAACAGTTCGCCGTGCTCGCCGTGCGACTGGAAATGGCCGCCGCCTACCTACGGCTGATCGGAACCCGCGGCACCGCGGCCGGCAGCCAAGGGCAGTTCGGGGGAAGCTACTAGTGCACGAACTCGTTGGTGCGCTGCGCTCGTACGCCTGGGGCTCGCGCACCGCGCTCGCTCAGCTGTGCGGCCGTCCCGTTCCGTCCGCGCATCCGGAGGCCGAGCTGTGGTTCGGCGCGCATCCAGCCGATCCCGCGCACGTCCTGATCGACGGCGACCCCCGATCGCTGCTCGATTTCGTCGCCGAGGATCCGCAGCGCGAATTGGGCCGCGCCGCCCAGGAATTCGGCGGCAAGCTGCCGTTCCTGCTGAAGATCCTGGCCGCCGAGGAGCCGCTCTCGCTGCAGGCGCACCCGAGCACCGCGCAGGCGCACGCCGGCTTCGAGCGGGAGAACCGCACCAAGGTGCCGTTCGACTCGCCGATGCGCAACTACCGCGACGACAACCACAAGCCGGAACTGGTGGTGGCGCTGGATCGGTTCGAGGCGCTCGCCGGCTTCCGCGACCCACACCGCACCGTCGAGCTGCTCAGGGCGCTGCGGGTCGACGGACTGGAGTCGTTCGCCAACCTGATTGCCGCGCAACCGGATTCCGACGGGCTGCGCACCCTGTTCACCACCTGGATCACGCTGCCCCAGCACGTGCTCGCCACGCTGCTGCCCGAGGTGCTCGACGGCTGCGTTCGGTACCTGTCCGGAAAAGGCAAGCGCGAGTTCACCCCTGAGGCGCGCACCACCCTCGAACTCGCCGAGGCATACCCCGGCGACGCCGGCGTGCTCGCGGCGCTGCTGCTGAACCGGCTGACACTGGAACCCGGCCAGGGACTGTTCCTCGCGGCCGGCAATCTGCATGCCTACCTGCGCGGACTCGGCGTGGAGATCATGGCCAACTCCGACAACGTGCTGCGCGGCGGCCTCACCCCCAAACACGTCGACGTGCCGGAACTGTTGCGGGTGCTCGACTTCGAGCCGATCAACCTGCCCGTCGTGCTGCCGGAACCGGCGGGCGACGGCTCGGTGCGCTACCGCACGCCCGCACCGGAATTCGAGCTGCGCCGCTTCGACCTCACCGCGGGCTCGGCCCAGGTCCCGCTCACCGCGGCGGGTCCCGGCATCGTGCTGTGCACGGCGGGTTCGGTGCGGCTGCTGCATGGCGCGTCCGAATTGACGCTGGCGCGCGGCGCGGCCGCGTGGATCTCGGCCGCCGACACCGACATTCGCGCCCGCGCGCTGGACGGCGCGGCTCAGCTCTTCTGCGCCTGCGTCGGCAAGCTCTGATCGACGCGCATTCCCGCGACCGTGGTGATCGGTTAGGCATCGGGCCCTCGGATGCCAGCACACGCTAAGTTAGCCAGGATCAGGCAATTCGGAGAGAGGACGTCCAGGGCATGTCGGCTGGTGGTGGCAAAAAGGCGATTCTCGCCGCGTTGTCGGCGAACGCGGGGATCGCCGTGGCGAAGTTCGTCGGTGCGCTGATCACCGGTTCCGGGTCGATGCTCGCCGAGGCGGTGCACTCGGTCGCCGACACCGGCAACCAGGCGCTGCTGCTGCTCGGCCAGCAGCGCGCCGCGCAGGAGGCCGACGCGCTGCACCCGTTCGGGTACGCGCGCAACCGCTACTTCTACTCGTTCATCGTCGCGCTGGTGCTGTTCACCCTCGGCTCCGGATACGCGCTCTACGAGGGCGTGCACAAGGTCCAGCATCCGGAGGAACTGAGCTCGCCGATCGTGGCGATCGTCATCCTGTTCATCGCGATCGCGCTGGAGTCCTACAGCTTCCGCACCGCGATGCGGGAGTCCGCGCCGCTCAAGGGCGACGCGAGCTGGTGGCGGTTCATCCGTAACTCGCGCAGCCCGGAACTGCCGGTGGTGCTGCTGGAGGACACCGGCGCGCTGGTCGGCCTGGTGTTCGCCTTCGCGGGCGTCGGACTGACCATGCTCACCGGCAACGCGGTGTGGGACGGTGTCGGCACCATCGCCATCGGCCTCCTGCTCGGCGTCATCGCCATCGTGCTGATCGTGGAGATGCAGAGCCTGCTGATCGGTGAGGGCGCGACCCCCGCCGAGGACCGCCTCATCCGGGAGAACCTCGTCGACGGTGACCGCATCGACCGCGTGATCCACCTCAAGACCCAATACCTCGGTCCCGAAGAGCTTTTGGTGGCCGCCAAGATCGGCGCGGTGCCCGGCCTCGACGTCGCCCAGCTCGCCAAGGCCATCGATGACGCGGAAGCGCGAGTCCGTGCCGCTGTTCCCGCGGCGCGGGTCATGTATCTCGAGCCCGATCTCTACCGCACCGAAGCCGCGACCCGATAGCCGACCAGCCGCACACATCCTGATCCCCCGCACACAGACTCGCCGTCAGAAGGTGTGCGGCTGTGACCGGCAGCGGGACTAGGGACCGCGGAGCAGGTCCAGCGGGTCGGTGGTGATGTCGAAGCGCTGGCGCAGCACGTGGCGGGCGGCGTGCAGGCCGGACATGCCGTGCACGCCGGGGCCGGGCGGGGTCGACGAGGAGCACAGGTATACGCCGGGAAGCGGTGTGGCGTAAGGATTCCAGCGCGGGGTGGGTCGGAAGGCGAACTGACGCAGGGTCATCGCTCCCGCCGAGATGTCGCCGCCGATGTAATTGGCGTTGTGCGCGGGCATTTCGGCCGCGGTGTAGACGTGCTTCGCGAGGATCAGGTCGCGGAAGCCAGGGGCGAAGCGCTCGACCTGGGCGATGACCGCGTCGCTGACGTCTCGGGTCGAACCGTTCGGCACGTGCGCGTAGGTGTAGAAGGTGTGCTTGCCCGCCGGGGCTCTAGTCGAATCGACAACACCGGGCTGGATGGACAGCACATAGGGCCGCTGCGCGTGTTGCCCGGCGGCGACCGCGTGTTCGGCGGTCATCGCCTCGGCACGGGTACCGATCAGATGCAGGGATCCGGCGCGGTCGAGGCCATCGGCCTGCCAGGGCACCGGACCCGCCAGCGCGAAATCGACCTTGCACGCGGCGCCGCCGTAGCGGAAACGCCTGAGCCGCTTGGCGTATCGGTCCGGCAGCCGATGACCCGCGATGCGAATCAATTCCGCGGGCGTGAGATCGAGGACGACCGCGCGAGCATCGTCGAACTGCCCGAGCGAGTCGACGCGGTGTCCGGTGTGCACCCGGCCGCCGAGGCGTTCGAGCTCCGCGATCAGCGCGTTGGGGATCGCCTGGCTACCACCCCGCGGAATCACCCAGCCGCCCGCGTGCGCCAGCGTCGCGAGCAGGAGTCCGGCGCCCGCGGCGGGCACCCGGCGCGGCGGGGTGATCGCGTGGGTGGCGACGCCGGTCAGCAACGCGGGGGCCGCATCGTCGCGAAACCTGGTGTTCCACAACGGCGATCCCTGCTCGAGCGTCCGCAGGCCGAACCGCACCGCGGTCAGCAGGTCCTTCGGCGGGCGGCGCAGGTCCGACATCGCCAGGTCGACGACCGACTCCCAGTGCCGCACCAGCGGTTCGAACAGCGAGCGCCAGGTGGCACCGTCGCGGCCGAGGCCCTCGACGGTTCGCTCCAGATCGCGCCAGGCCACTCCCGCCGTGCCGCCGTCCATCGGATGACCGTAGGACGCCTCGGGCGTCAGCAGCTCCACGCCGTGTGCCGCGAGATCGAACGCGCGGAAGAACGGGGACGCCAACGCCATCGGATGCGCACCGGCACACACGTCGTGTTGAAATCCGGGCAACGTCAGCTCGGCCGTCCGCGACCCGCCGCCCGCTGTGAACTCGGCATCATAAACCTCCACCGAGAGTCCGGCCTTCGCCAGAATCACCGCGGCGGCGAGACCATTCGGCCCGGAACCGACGACCACAACATCAGGCATATCCCCCACGCTACCGATCGAGACTCGCTCGCTCCCGAAATGCGCGTCCGATCACACCCGGCTCGGTAGGTCGGCGGCGAAGGCAACTGTCACCGCGCGGCACGGTCGATTCGATGAGCGGGAACAGGATTCGCCGACGATGCGGGGACTACGCGGAATCCGCGCCGACCGCGGCCAGCCATTCGCCGACGAGGATGTCGAGGCGTTGTTCGCGCAGGTCCGGGCGGAGCCGGCCGCCGCGGTCGAGGGTCGCGAGGCCGTGCATCGCGCTCCAGGCCACCTCGGTCCGGGCGCCGACGTCCGTCTCGTCGACGAACGGTCGGAACAGGGCCTCCAGTTCCGCGAAGGCGTCGACCAGCGGCTGCGGCGCGTCCAGGCCGAAGACCAGATCGAGGTTCATCATGAACATCGCCTCGTACCGGGCTGGATTGGCGGCCGCGAAATCCAGATAGGCGCGGGTCACGCGGTACAGCGCGTCGGCCGGGCTCGTCGCCTCGGCGTGACCCCTCCGCATCGCCGAGGTCAGATCGACGATCCCCTGCAGCGCCACCGCCGTCACGATGGCCGATTTGCCCGCGAAATGGCTGTAGAGCACCGGCTGGCTGTACTCGATCCGCTCGGCCAGCTTGCGCACCGTCACCGCTTCCCACCCCTGCGCTTCCGCCAGCTCACGAGCGGTATCGATGATCTGCTGATGGCGTTCGGCTCGTTCACGTTCCTTGCGGGTCTGCGGACTCATATCCAAAATACTAGCAGTGCTAGACAAGCTATCGAGGCTCCGCTAGGGTTGTTCGAGAACCTAGCAACGCTAGAAAATAGGACAACCCGCACCAAGGAGCAGCACCATGACCACCTCGCGCATCGCCACCGCCTTCTCCCTCATCGGCGCGGCCTTCATCCTGTACATCGGCATCAGCTACCTGTTCACCCCCGACGCCATCGCGCCCGGCTTCGGCCTGCCCGCCTGGCCGGACGGCGACGCCACCGCGTTCATGAACCTGAAAGGCGTGCGCGACACCGTCTTCGGCGTGCTGATCCTGGTGCTGCTCGCCGCGAAGCAGCGCTACGCCCTCGGCATCGCCACCCTGGTCATCGCCCTGGTCCCGGTCGGCGACATGCTGACCGTGCTCAGCTGGAGCGGCTCCACCGCCGCCGCGTTCGGTATCCACGGCCTCACCGCCGCCTTCGTCTTCCTCACCGGCGCCCTCCTGCTCCGCGAACACCAACTCGCCACCAAGACCACCCCGCAACCCGTCGCAGTCAACGCCTGACCCTCGTCCGAGATAGTTCGAGAGGGCTTCGGCGGCACTGAGTGATCGTCCCGGACATGGCGAAGGGCCCGCAGATCCTGCGGGCCCTTCGTGTTTCACAGGGCAGCTAGGCCGAGACCAGGTCCTTGGTCTCGGGCCCCTGCTGCGGCTGCGCGGGGTGGTCGTTGTCGACCATGGTTTGTTCGTCGAAGGGCAGTTTGCGATCGAGTACTTCGCGGGTGCGGTCGACGTCGATGGTTTTGGTCCAGGTGCCGATGAGCACGGTGGCGACGGCGTTGCCGGAGAAATTGGTGAGGGCGCGGGCCTCGGACATGAAGCGGTCGATGCCGACGATCAGGCCGACGCCGTCCAGCAATTCCGGGCGGTGGCTCTCCAGGCCGCCGGCCAGGGTGGCCAGGCCGGCACCGGTGACACCGGCCGCGCCCTTGGACGCCACGATCATGAACAGCAGCAGGCCGATCTGCTCGCCGATGTTGAGCGGTTTACCCATCGCGTCCGCGATGAACAAAGAGGCCATTGTCAGGTAAATTGCAGTGCCGTCCAGATTGAACGAATAACCGGTCGGCACAACCACACCCACGGTCGTCCGCTCGACGCCCATGTGCTCCATCTTCGCGATCAACCGAGGCAACGCCGACTCGGACGACGAGGTCGCGAGGATCAAGAGGTACTCGCGGGCCAGATAGCGGACCAGTTTGAGTATCGACACCCGAGCAATCGCCCACATCATCACCCCGAGCACGCCGAACACGAATATCAAGCAAGTCAGGTAGAACGCGATCATCAACGTTGCCAACTTCAGCACGGCGTCCAGACCACTCTTACCGACCAGATTCGCGATCGCGCCGAACGCACCGATCGGCGCCAGCCACAGAATCATCACCAGCACGCGGAACACGAGCTTCTGTATCAGTGCGACGCCACGCACGATCGGCTCACCGGTCTTGCCCATGGCCTGCACCGCGAAACCGACCAGCAGCGCGATGAACAGCGCCTGCAACGTGCTGCCCGAGGTCAGCGAAGACAGCATTGTCGTGGGGACGATGCTGGTGAGGAAGTCCCAGGTGCCACCGGCGCCATGTGCGGTCTTCGCGAGATCCTTGCCCGCATTGATGGTTTTGCCGAGGTTCAACCCGGTGCCGGGCGAAATCAGATTGCCGACAACAAGCCCGATAACGAGCGCGACGGTCGACATGACCATGAAGTACGCGATGGTCAACCCACCGACCTTGCCGACCGTAGCCGCCGACCGGATCGACCCGATGCCGAGCACGATGGTGCAGAAGATGACCGGCGCGATCATCATCTTGATCAGGTTCACGAAAATGGTGCCGAGCGGAGCAACCGATTGCCCGAACCCGGGCGCGAGCCAGCCCACCAGAATGCCCGCGATGACCGCGACGATGACGGCCAGATACAGCCAGTGGGTGCGGTCACGCTTACGCGGTGGTGCTTCCGGTGTTGCTTCGCTCATAAGTGGTGATGTCCTCCGAAGTGGTGCCGACGTGAGGTGCCTCACGCCTTCCAGGCAGAATGATGACGGTCCGGGTGACGCCGGTCACGGTTTGGTGCATTACGTTCAGTGGAGGAAAGCAGCTAGTGAGACGCGGTCGGCTATCCCTGGCCGGTCAGGCCTTCGCGCTACAGCTGATCGTGTTGACTCTGATGGTCGCTGTCGGCGCGGTCCTGGCGGTGCTCGACGCGCGGCACCACAGCGACGTGACGACCACCCGCGAAGTACGGGATGTCGCGGTGAGCGTGGCTGAGGCGCGGTCCACCCTGACCGCCATTTACGCCACCGACCCGACGGCCCAGCTGCAGCCGGTGACCGAGCGCATCCGCAACGCGACCGGCATGGACTTCATCGTCGTGATGGCGCCGGACCGCACCCGCTACACGCACACCAACCCGGCCATGATCGGGCAGCCGTTCAGCGGGAACATCGACCGCGCGCTGGCCGGGGAGACCTTCACCGAAACCTTCACCGGCACCCTCGGCCCGTCGATCCGAGCGGTGACTCCTGTCTATGACGGCGGGCGCGTGGTGGCGCTGGTGTCCGCCGGGGTGACCAGGGCCAAGATCGGCGACCAGGTCGCCACGCAGCTGCCGTTGATCCTCGGCGTGGCGGCGGCTGGCCTGATCGTCTCCGGCAGCGGGTCGTTCCTGCTGAGCCGTCGGCTGCGCAGGCAGACGCACGGGCTCGCGCCCGAAGAGTTGCGGGCCATGTACGAGCAGCACGACGCCGTCCTGCATTCGATCCACGAGGGACTGGTGGTCTTCGGCATGGCCGGTGAGCGCGCCGAGGTGGTCAACGACGAGGCGCGCAGGCTGCTCGAACTGCCCGACGGCGAGGTGCGCCGCGGCGATCTACCGACCTCGATGCGGCAGATGAGCTGGGGCGTTGTCCGCGACGAGATGCACGTGACCGGCGACCGGATCCTGCTCATCAACCAGGACATCGTCACCTGGGAGGGACGGCCGATCGGCACCGTGATGACCATTCGCGACCATACCGAATTGCGAGCGGTGATGGGCGAACTCGACTCGGTGCGCAGTTTCGCGGAGTCACTGCACGCGCAGGCACACGAATCGGCCAACCGGCTGCACACCGTGGTCACCATGGTCGAGTTGGGCCGCTACGCGGAGGCGGTCGACTTCGCCACCTCGGAACTGCAACTGTCCCAAGCGCTTATCGATCGGCTGCTCGACGCGGTCGGCTCGCCCGCGCTGGCGGCGCTGCTGCTCGGCAAGGTCAATCAGGCGGCCGAACGCAGCATCGAGTTGACCATCACCGAGGAGACGGCGCTCGACTCGATCGAGCCGCTCTCCCCGCAGGAGACGGTCACCCTGGTCGGCAACCTGATCGACAACGCCATCGACGCCGCCGCCGAGAGCCCGTCGGGCTGGGTGGAGGTCACCATTCGACACCAGGGTGGCGCCGGGGAAAACGCCGAAGCTGTTTCGGCCGAGCACGATTCGGCGTTGTATGTGCGCGTCGCCGACAGCGGGCCTGGGATGTCCGAAGAAACATTCACGCGCGCGTCGCAGCGCGGTTATTCGACCAAGGCCGACCATCACGGGCTCGGCCTCGCATTGGTCCACCGGCTGGTGGCCAGGCACGGGGGGACCATCCGTACCGAACTAGATCCGGAAAGCGCGGTAACCGTGACGATTCCGCGAAAGGACGCACAGTGATCCGAGTGCTGATCGTCGAGGACGAACCCCTCATCGCCGAGGCACACCGCGCCTATGTGGACCGCATCGAGGGCTTCACGCCCGTCGGGGTGGCGCACACCGGTCGCGAGGCGATGCGTGCGGCCGCCGACGCCGCGGCCGAGGGCACGCCGATCGACCTGGTGCTCATGGACATCGGGTTGCCCGATGCCAGCGGCCTCGATGTCGCGGCGGCACTGACCGGCCTCGCTCCCCGACCCGACGTCATCGCCATCACCTCGGCCCGCGACCTCGCCATGGTGCGCACCGCCGTCTCGCACGGCGTTGTCCTCTATCTCTTGAAGCCGTTCACCTTCGCCGCTTTTCGGGACAAACTCGACCGCTATCGCGAATTCCGCACCGCCCTCCCCGCGGGCGAAACGGCGGTCTCCCAGCACGACATCGACCGCGCCCTCAGCGCGCTACGCACCTCCGACCAGCGTGCCACCACCCCCAAAGGTGTTGCGCCGCAGACCCTCGACGAAATATCCCGCACCGTCCGCGCCGCGCCGGAGGGCATCACCGCCGCGGACACCGCCAGCACGATCGGCGTCTCCCGCATCACCGCATGGCGCTACCTGGAGAAGTTAGCCGACGACGGATTGGTCACCCGCCGTTCGGATTACGGCCGTGCGGGCCGCCCCAAGACCCGCTACGTCTGGAAAACCAAAGCGTAAAGGCCGCACCGGCTGATACTCGACGGCACGACGGTGGCGGTCGGCGCGAATCCATCGCGCCGACCGTTCCGGCGAAAAGAGAGCCGGGGCAAGCATTTGCCGCCGCTATACGTCGGTGGAGAACCGGATTCCGCCGTCGGGGATCTCCACCCCTGGCCAGACGCGCGCGCCCCGTAGTAGCTCGCAGCGAGCACCGACCTGCGCACCGTCACCGATAACGCCGTCGCGTACCAGCGCACGCGGCCCGATGCGCGCGCCGAAGCCGATGATCGAGCGTTCGACGGTGGCACCGGCCTCGATGACCGCGCCGTCGAAGATGACCGCGCCGTCGAGGCGGGCGCCCGCGCCGACCTCGGCCCCGCGACCGACGACCGTGCCGCCGATGAGCAACGCACCCGGTGCGACGCCTGCACCGGGATGAACCAGCGATTCGCCGCGCTGCCCCGGCAGGGCGGGCGAGGGCGCGATGCCGCGGACCAGGTCGGCGGAGCCGCGGACGAAGTCCTCGGGGGTACCCATGTCCCGCCAGTACGACGAGTCGACGTGCCCTTGCACGCGCGCGCCCTCGGCGAGCAGCGTCGGGAACACCTCGCGCTCCACCGAGACCGGGCGGCCCGACGGGATCTTCTCGATGTACTCGCGGCGGAAGACGTAGCAGCCCGCGTTGATCTGATCGGTCGGCGGATCCTGCGTCTTCTCCAGGAACGCGGTGACCCGGCCGTTCTCGTCGGTGGGCACGCAGCCGAAAGCGCGTGGATCGCTCACCCGGACCAGGTGCAAGGTGACGTCGGCGTTCGTCGACTCGTGCGTATCGAGCACCGCGCCGAGTTCGGTGCCGCCGAGCACGTCACCGTTGAACACCATCACCGTGTCGGCGCGCAGCTTGGGCAGCACATTGCGGATGCCGCCGCCGGTGCCGAGCGGCTCGGTCTCGGTGACGTACTCGAGCTCGAGGCCGAGGTCGGAACCGTCGCCGAAGTGCTCCTCGAACACCTCCGCCTTGAACGAGGTGCCGAGCACGACGTGCGTGATCCCGGCGTCGGCGATGCGGGCGAGCAGATGCGTGAGGAACGGCAACCCGGCCGTCGGCAGCATCGGCTTGGGTGCCGAAAGGGTGAGCGGGCGCAGTCGTGTGCCCTGCCCGCCCACCAGGATCACGGCGTCGGTGCCTGCATTTCCTGCCATTCAAGGTCCCCTGTTCACAGTGGATCGATTGTTGCGCGCGCGCCGATCGGCTCGCGGCCTGCGCCAGTTCACGCCGGGCCGCACCGAAACATGTGCGGGCCCGTCGCCATTGTCGCTCAGCCGCGTGTCTAGTGACCCGCTTCTTGCGCCTGTTGGCGCAGCGCAGATCGAACCGCAATCCGGGAGCGCACCGCAAGTCCGGCCCGCAACGCGAGCCGCAACGGCAGCTGCCACCAGTGCGGGTGCCGGTCGGCCTGGAATCGGTAGGCACTGGCGTGGTGCGCGGGCAGCATCACCTCGGGATGCCTGCCCGCGGCATGTCCCTTGGCGTGGGTGACCTCGGCGGACGGCACGAACACGTTGTGCCAGCCCGCCTTGCCCATCCGGTCACCGAAGTCGACGTCCTCCATGTACATGAAGTAGCGCGAGTCGAAGCCGTCGATCGAGTCGAAGGCGGCGCGCCGCACCAGCAGGCAGGACCCGGACAGCCAGCCGACGACGCGCTCGGAGACCTGCTCGTTCTCCTGGCGGTAGCGGCGGGTCCACGGGTTCGTCTTCCACACCGTGCCGAGGATCGCGTGGCCGGCGCCGTCCAGCAGGCCGGGCACCTGGCGGGCGGACGGGTAGACGCTGCCGTCCGGTTCCAGCACCAGCGGGCCGAGCGCACCGGCCCGCGGCCAGCGCTTCGCGGCTTCGAGCAGCTTGTCGATCGAATCGGTGCCCCAGCGGATGTCCGGATTGGCGATCACCACGAACTCGATATCCGGATCGATCTCGGCGACGGCCCGGTTGATCGCACCGCCGTAACCGATATTGCCGCCGGTGCGCAGCAGCCGCACGTGCGAATTGGCCTCGGCGATCAGCTCCGGCACCCCGTCGGTAGATCCGTTGTCGGCGAGAATCACCTGCGGTTTCTCGGAGGTGGCATCGGCGAGCGTGGTGATGAAGTGCTCGAGGTGCTCGCCCGGCGAATAGGTCACCGTGACGACGGCCAGCCCCGGCTTGGCGGAATCGGAAAGGCTCACAACTCCGCCTCGCTGACGCTCGGCTCCGTTGTGACCGTTTCGACGGCCGTGCCTAAGGTTCGCTCGCTGCGCTCACTCACGACCGCACAGCCTAGTCGGATACCCGCGCCAGCGCGTCCCCCAGTGCCACCTGCCATGGACGCAACGGAGTCAACCCGGCGTCATCCCACGCGCGATGCGACAACACCGAATATGCCGGGCGCCGTGCAGGTCTCGGAAATGCGGACGAGTCACACGGCCGGACCCGCGCCGGATCGGCGCCGACTCCTTCGAATACCGCCCGCGCGAGCTCGAACCAGGTGGCCTGCCCGGCATTGGTGGCGTGCAGCAGCCGGGGTGCGTCCGGACGACCCGCGAGTTCCAGCAGGGCGGCCGCGAGATCCGCCGCGTAGGTGGGTGCCCCGAGCTGATCGTCGACCACGTTCACGGTGTCGCGCTCGCGCTCCAGCCGCCGCATGGTAGCGACGAAATCGCTTCCGCGCCCGGCATATACCCACGCGGTACGCACCACGTGCGCCCGCGGAGCCAGCGTCAGCACCGCCTGTTCCCCAGCGAGTTTGGACTCCCCGTAGACACTGACCGGCCCGGTGGGATCGGTGGTCTCGTACGGACGGTCGTGCACGCCCGCGAACACATAGTCGGTGGACAGGTGAATAAGCCTGGCCTCGGCCCGCGCGCAAGCGGCGGCGAGCACGGCGGGCCCGGTCTCATTACCCGCGAAAGCCGCCGCGACATCGGACTCGGCCTGGTCGACCGCGGTGTAGCCGGCGCAATTGAGCACCACATCACCCGTTTCGAGCACGGCGGCGACCGCGTCCGCGTCGGTGATATCGAGGTCGCGGCGTCCGAAGGCACAGGCATCGGGCGCGCGGCGGAGCAGTTCCCGCCCGAGTTGCCCACCCGCGCCCGTCACGACGAGGCGCACGGGCCGGGTGGCGTCGGACGATGTCGAGGCTGTCACGGGTCGAGTCTGGCACGCCGCCACACCTGCGGATTGCGGGCGCCCGCGTCGCCATTCGTTAGCCTTCAGTCAGTTGCCCTCGGCTGGTGCCCACCGCGAACAAGGGTTTGCCGCATGGGTGCCGGGGGATACAGAAAGGTGGGGTGGTCACTCAGACCGTGCTGTCGAAAGAGGCCCCGAGCTTGTCGAAAGGATGTCGAGTTGTCGAGAGGACACAAAGTAGCTGCGGCGCAGGAGGTCCCGGGTGACCCGGCCGCGCGGCGCTGAATCGCTTTTACCGGCAGGCGGCCCGCTGCGTGGCTTCGCCGCGGCCCTCGCCGCCGTGGTGCTCGTCATCACCGGCTTCGCCTGGCACAGCGTCGACAGCCTGATCTCCAATATCGAGCGGATCGGCAACCTCGGCCTCGGCGGCGGGCGCGACGGCGCGGTGGACATTCTGCTGGTCGGCGTCGACAGCCGCACCGACGCGCACGGCAATCCGCTGTCCGATCGGGAGCGCGCGCTGCTGCACGCGGGCGACGAGGTCGGCACCAATACCGACACCATCGTGCTGATCCGGGTACCCAACGATGGCCGGTCCGCGACCGCCATCTCCATTCCTCGTGACTCCTACGTCGACATCCCCGATCTCGGCAAGGGCAAGATCAATTCGGCGTATGGCGCGACCAAAGAGACACAGCGGCTGAAGCTGATGAACCAGGGCGTCGCGGAGGCCGAGGCGGACAAGCAGTCCACCCAGGCGGGCCGCCAGGCCTTGATCAAGTCCGTGGCTAACCTGACCGGTATCAGCGTCGATCACTACGCCGAGGTGAGCCTGCTCGGCTTCGTGCTGCTCACCGACGCCGTCGGCGGGGTCGAGGTGTGCCTGAGCAATCCCGTCGACGAATGGATGTCCGGCGCCGACTTCCCGGCCGGCCGGCAGCGCCTCGACGGCCCCGCGGCCCTGAGCTTCGTGCGGCAGCGGCACAATCTGCCGCGCGGTGACCTCGATCGCATCGTGCGCCAGCAGGTGTTCATGGCACAGCTGGTCGGGCAGGTACTCAACGCGAAGACGCTCGGCAACCCCGCGAAGATGAAGCAGCTCAGCGACGCGGTCGGGCGCACGGTCGTGCTCGACGACGACTGGGACGTGCTCGCGTTTCTGCAACAGCTGCAGGACCTTTCGGGCGGGCAGGTGAAATTCGAGACCATTCCGGTCACCGATCTGAACTACCTGACCGACCGGGGCGAATCGGTGGTCCGGGTCGATCCCAAGGCGGTCAAGTCCTATGTCGGCTCGCTGGTCGACGGGAAATCCGCCGAATCGGACGAGCCCGCGGTGGATCCGGGCACGGTGGCCGTCAGCGTGTACAACGCCAGCGGCGTCGGTGGCCTGGCCGGTCAGGTCGCGCAGGCGTTGAGCGGCAAGGGGTTCCGCGAAGGGCTGGTCGGCAACTACACCGGTCCCAGCGTCTCGAGCAGCCGGGTGCTCGCCGCGAGCACCGCCGACCCCAAGGCCAAGGCGGTGGCCAAGGCACTCGGCGGGCTGCCGGTGCTCACGGATACGACGCTGTCGCCGGATTCGGTGAGCGTGGTGCTGGCGAGCGACTATTCTGGTCCGGGCTCGGCGGCAGGGGGCATGTTCGACTTCTCCGGAACGTCGAGCGCCACCGCGACGCCAGTCCCGCCCGCCCCACCGATCGACGCAGGCCAGAACGGACCGAAATGCGTGAACTAGACCATGCGTGAATTCGAGCAGGCGCTCACCCTCACCGAGCAGGTGCTCGATCCGATTCTCGCGCGCGAGCCGGCGAATCCGCGCGTCACCTACTACGACGACGCCACCGGCGCCCGGATCGAGCTGTCCGGGCTGACCCTGGCGAACTGGGCGGCCAAGACGGCCAACCTGATCCGCGACGAATTCGGCCTCAGCCCCGGCGCCAGGATCGCGGTGCTGCTGCCCGCGCACTGGCAGACCGCCGCCGTGCTGCTCGGCTGCTGGTGGGCGGGCACCGAGGTGGTGCTCCGCCCCGACCCGGACGCCGAACTGGCCCTGGTGACGCCCGACCGGATCGATGATGCCGACGGCATCGCCGAGGTCGCGGCACTGTCCCTGGACGCGATGGGCACCCCGGTGCGTGATCTGCCGGTCGGCGTGACCGACTTCGCCACCTCCGTGCGGGTGCACGGCGATCAGTTCCTGCCGGGTGGCGCGGGTGCCGCGCTGGACGGCATGCCGGTGCCGGAGGTGTTCGCGGAAGCGAAGAAATCGGCCATGCGCCAAGGGTTTTCGGAGGGCGACCGGGTGCTGTCCAGCGCCCCGTGGGACACTCCCGCCGAACTGATCGACGGCTTCGTCGCGGTACTCGCCGCGGGCGCGTCGCTGGTTCAGGTCGTCAACCCGGACCCGGCCCTACGCGAGCGCCGCATCGAATCCGAACGCGTCACCGCCCAGCGTGCCTAGCCCCGCAGGCGGTTCACTCCTACCACGGTATAGGCGGAAGTCCGACTAGGGGACGTTCCACATCCTGGCAGGTTTCCGTACGGTGGAGCTATCTCACAACGACGGGGTTGGTGAATGATGAAGCCGCAGTATTGGTTCCGCTGGTTATCCGGTCAAGGCGCGCCCCGGCTCGTGCTGCGCGCGCAGGCACGGCGCGGTGAGCCGTTCGCCGAACTGATGGGCGGGCCCACCGGGTTCGCCAATCCTTATCCCCTCATCGAGCGGCTACGCGGCGAGGGCAGGCTGATCCGCACCTCCATCGCCTGGGCGAGCTTCGACCACGAGCTGTGCCGATCCATCTTGCGCGACAACCGATTCGGTGTGCGCAGCACCGACAGCTTCAACACCCCCGCGCCGATGCGGAAGCTGGCCAAGCGCTTCCCGCTGCCGCCGAGCCCGGTAGAGCCGCCGTCCATGCTGGTGATCGACCCGCCGGAGCACACAAAGATGCGCAAGCCGGTCGCCTCCGCGTTCACCCCCCGCGCCATCGCCAGGTTGCGCGATCGGGTGGAAACGGTCACCGCGGAACTGCTCGACGCGCTGCCGTCCGGCGGCTCGGCCGATCTGATCACCGCCTTCGCCGCGCAGGTTCCGATCGCGATCATCTCCGAAATGCTCGGCTTCCCCGACGCGGACAAGGAACGATTCCTGCACTGGGGCGACCAGCTGACCCCGCTGCTCGACGTCGGCATCTCCTGGCGTGCGCACCGGCGCGCGATGCGGGCCATGGAGGTGATGAACGACTATTTCGACGAGCACATCGCGCGGCTGCGCCGCACCCCGGGCGAGGACATTCTCAGCACCCTGGTCACCGCCGGTGAGCTGGATATGTTCGCGCTCAAGGCATCCGCGAGCCTGCTGATGGGCGCGGGCTTCGAGACCACGGTGAACCTGATCGGCAACGGCGTGGTCCAGCTGCTCGAGCATCCGGAACAATTGGCGCGGCTGCGCGCCGAGCCCGAGCTGTGGCCGAATGCCATCGAAGAGATTCTTCGCTTCGACTCGCCGGTCCAGACAACGGCTCGAACCGCGTTGTGCGACATAGACATCAACGGCAACCAGCTGCGCGCGGGCGACACGGTCGTGCTGTCGCTGGCGGGCGCGAACCGCGATCCCGCGGTGTTCGCCGAGCCGGACCGCTTCGACGTCGGCCGCGCGAATGCCAAGGAGCACTTGTCGTTCAGCAGCGGCATCCACGTCTGCCTCGGGGCCAGCCTGGCCAGGATGGAAGGCGTCTACGCCCTGCAGTCGCTGTTCGACCGCTTCCCCGATTTGCAACTGGACGGAGCACCGCGGCGCCGGGAGTTGTTCACGCTGCATGGATATGAGCAGCTGCCGGTCCGGCTCGGTCGCCGGGCACGCACCCCCGAAGCCACCGCCGTCTGAGCGCGCGCGGCGACTCGGTTCCGCGTACCCGCGCCAATTTTGTTGCGGCCATGGGGAGAACCGAGACGCGGGGCGGTCAGCCGAAGCCGACCGCTTGCTCGCCCCACGCGGTGTGCAGATCCGCGTCCGGGTCGTCGACGATGCGGTCGACGGTGTCGATCAGCAAGGTGGTGCGCGTCGACGGACGGTACGGCGGCCAGTGTTTCGAGCCGTCGAGCGCGGCGGGAACGCCGTGCGTGGCAAAAGCCAACCAGCGCCGCATCATTCGCCCGGATACCTCCATGGCCACCTTGCGGCCGCCGAGCCAGAACGTCGGATCATGGTTGAACGAGCCGAAATTGCCGAACACATAAGGCAATTCGGTGGCGTGCCCCGCGCCGACCCGGGCGGCGCGCAGCATCGGCGTCGCGTGGTCGAAGCGATACATCCAGGTCGGTGAGTGCTGCGCGTGCGCGTCGGCCACCCAGTGCGCGGGCATCCGGAACGCGGCGTCGCCCGACATGGCCAGCGCGCCGCGAGTCTTGTCCAGATCCGGGTAGGCGGAGGTGATTTCGGCGATCCGCTCGTGCGACAGCTCCGGATGGCTGGCCGCCACATCGCTGAGCATCGCGTTCACCGCGTCCGGGGTCACCGGCATGATCGGCGAGCGGAACACCCGGAACAGCGACGCCTCGTCCTTGTTGGTGCCGATCATCAACGGCACCCGATGCGAGCGCCCGTGCTGGAACCGCTCGATCGGATAGGTCGGCAACAGATCACCGTCCACCACCGGCGCCGCCGCCAACCGGCCCGGCTCCTTCAACGGAATCTCGTCGAGCAGGATGCCCGCGACCTCGACGATCTTCTCGATCGGCCAGTCGAGCAGTTCGACGGCCCGATGCGGGGGCAGTTCCAGCAGCTCTAGGAACCGCCGGGCCACCGCGGCGGCCCGTTCCTGACCGAAAACGGTAGTCGCGGGCGGACTCTCCGCGATGGCCTTGTGGAACAGCCCGGCCGCGCGCGGCGAGGTCAGCAGCGCGGTAACGCAACCGGCACCGGAGGATTCGCCGAACAACGTCACGTTGCCAGGGTCGCCGCCGAACGCGGCGATATTGTCGCGCACCCATTCCAGCGCCGCGATCTGGTCGTGCAGCCCGAGATTCGGGGTGAACGGGCCCGGCAGCGAGGACAGATCGAGAAAACCGAGCGCACCGAGCCGGTAGTTCACGGTGACCACCACGACGTCACCGGCCTCGGCCAGCTTGCGTCCGTCGTAGATGCCCTGCGCCGCGGTGCCGAGGCAGTAGGCGCCGCCGTGCAACCAGACCAGCACCGGACGCGGTTCGCCGGTCTCGAAGGTGTGCACAACGTCGCCGACGTCGTGCCGGGGCGACCAGACGTTCACCCAGAGGCAGTCTTCGCCCATCCGCAGGTCGGAGTCGACGGGGACCATGTTGCCCATGGTCTGCGGGGCGATGTCGCCGAAGACCGCGCAATCCCGGGTTCCCGACCACTCGGGCGCGGGCAATGGCGGAAGGAAACGGTTTTCCCCGCTCGGCGCCGCCGCATACGGAATGCTGCGCCATACCGCCACCGGGCCGTCCCAGCGTCCGCGGATATTGCCCGAGGTAGTGGTGGCAACCGGCGCGGAGCCCACTTCCCAACCCGGTTCGGTCTCGAACTGAGTGCCCGGAGTGGCTGTACTGATCGGCTCGCCGCGTTCGCGCATGGTTCGCACCTCCTGCCAGGGACCCATCGGTGTGCTGCCGATTTGCTGCAGCGGGCCCCGCACCTCGTGATCTCTTCTTCGAGAGTACGTCCATGCTGACGACCTGGGAACGCGACGCACCATTATGAGACCCCGGCGGTACGCTTGACCGATGCCGAGTTACAGCTATCGGTGCCGCAGTTGCGGGGACACTTTCGAGATGAACCGCCCGATGGCGGAGTCGTCGAGTCCGGCGTCCTGCCCGAGCGGCCATGCCGACACAGTCAAGCTGCTGACCACGTTTGGCACGGTCAGCCGGGGTAATGCGGCGCCTGCGCCGAGTCAGGCCGCGCCGTCGGCCGGAGGTGGGTGCTGCGGCGGAGGCTGCTGCGGCTGAGCGTCGCGGTACCGCGATCGAGTGTCGCCGGGGCCGGGTTCAGTCCCGGCGATCGGCGTGGCCGAGATCACGGTCCGGCGCGACCCGGTCACGCACCCGCTGTTTCAACACCGCGATATCGGGAAAACCGCCGTCGGCCTTGCGTTCCCAGATCTGTTCGGCGTCGACGGTGATCCGGAAAACGCCGCCCGTCCCCGGAATCAGTGCCACCTCACCGAGTTCGGTGGCGAAGGTGCTCAACAGCTCCTGCGCCATCCAGCTCGCGCGCAGCAGCCAGCGGCACTGGGTGCAGTACTCGATCGCGACACGGGACATAGTGGGTCACGGTACTCAGCCTTCGATTTCACCGTCGAGGTAGACCCAGGCCCCGTCGGCGCGCAGGAACCTGCTCACCTCGTGCAGGGAGCCACGGGTGCCCTGCGCCCGATAGTGCGCGACGAACTCGACCAGGCCGGTCTCGTCGAACAGCCCGCCGTCAGCGGTGCGCAGTATCTCCAGGAACAACCACCGCTGCCCCGGGTCGAGCTCCAGCGTCGCAGGCCTGGTCCGCGGATGCCACGATCCACGAAGATAATCGGTGTCCCCGACCGCGAAAGCGGTGTAGCGCGAACGCATCAACGCCTCGGCGGTCGCCGCCGCCCGCTTCCCGTTCAGCACCGGCCCGCAGCAGTCGTCGAAGGCCTCGCCCCGGCCACACGGACACATCCGCGTCCCACTCATCCGTCGATTGTCGCGCGTCGCCCGCAACAAGATCGGGCCGGGTAGCCAGGACCGGCCGCACACCGTCCCGAGCGAGCTGGCCCGGCCGGTCGATTCCGCCGCTCAGCGGGCCTCGACGGCCGACAGGGCCTTGGCGATCGCGACGGTTTGTTCGCGCCAGCGGCGTAGGTCGGTGACGCTGGGCGCGAGCTCGTAGTCGTGGTGGTGCGCGGCCCTGGAGAGCGCGGCCCACAGGGCGGCGACCTGCGCGGCGACCTCGGGACCGGCGAAGGTGCGCAGTGCGATCAGCTGGGCCCGCATCGGACAGCGCATCAGGGCGGGCGCCAGCCTGGTCCACAGCTCATCGACGGACTGCTCCAACGCGATTCGCAGAATCCACGCGGTGGCGCGGGACCACAGGCCACCCGCGTCGGTCACCGATCCGGCCAGCAGGCGATCCACCGTGTCGAGCCGCTCGGCCACCGACGGCCGCGGCCGCCTCGGGCTCTTCGCCGGTCCGCGCTTTCCGCGCCCGCCACCGTCCGGACCGCGGCGCGGCCCGCGCTGCGTCATCGCCACCGCGCGGTCACCTCGCCAGCCACGCGACGAATCGTTCGGTCTCGGTGATCAATTCGCGCATGCCGCGCCCGATCGGCACGTGCGCACCGGCAGTCGCGTCGCGCAGCGCCTCGACCACCCATTTCCCTTCGCGCGCAACGAGATGCTTGTTGAGATCGTCGACCTTGCCGCCGACGCCCATCACCGCGAGAGCGACCTTGGCCCTGGTGGATTGGGCCGCATCGATGTGGCGCTCCACCTCGCGGTGATTCATGCCGTCCGCGAGCAGGGTGCGTCTGGCCCGGCCCAGGCTCGCGGCCTCCACCGCGGAACGGCAGCAGGTGGCGACGAGTTCGTCGGCGATGGCCTGCGGCAGCTGCGGGGTGCGCACCAGCGCGCGGGCGTCGTCGAGATAGCGGCGGACCGGGTCGCTGGATACCCGCACCTCGACCACCGAACGGTCGCGGCGCTGCACCTCCAGCACGGTGGCGTCCAGCTGCATCCGGCGCACCGCTTCCGCGAGGCGCTCGTCATGGGTGAACACGACCACCTGTCGCGTCCACGCGACCGCGGCGAGCACCCTGGCCAGCCCGTCCACCTTCGCCGGGTCCATCGCCTGCACCGGGTCGTCGATCATGACGAAGCGGAACGGGCTCTCCTCGACCGTGGCCCTCGGCAGGAACAGCGACAGCCCGAGTGCGTGCAGCTCGCCCTGGCTCATCACACCGAGCGCGGCCCCGTCCACGTCGTCGACGGTGACGTCGAGCAGCACCCGGCGGGCGGTTCCGGCGTTGCCCTGCAAGGTGATCGAGCCGAGTTCCACGTTGCTCTGCTGGCGCAGCGTCTGCCAGACCCAGCGCGCCGTGGTCTCCAGCGGCGTCATCCGTTCGCCGCGCAGGCCGGCGGTGGCGGACTTGAGCCAGTCCTCGGCCTTCTTGACGGTGCGCAGTTCGGCGGCGTGCGCGGCGACCTCGCGCGCGCCCTCCAGCCAGCTCACGATGCGCGGCACCAGCGGGGTCCACACCTCGTCGAGGCGGTCGAGTTCCTTGCGGGTGCCCTGCTGCACCTGTTCGAGTTCGTCGACCAGTCGCGCGTGCGCGCCGCGCAGCCGGTCCGGCAGGTCGGTGCTGTAGTCGGCGGAGGTGAGCGCGGCCCAGTCGGCCCAGGCCCGGCGGACGGCGGCGGTATCCACCGAGGGCGGGTTGCGCGGGTCGAAATCCAGTTCCGGCGGAATGAGATCCGGCAGCGACCGCGCCGCGCGCATCGCGTCGCCGAGTTCGGTGCGCGCGGTGGTCAGCGCGTCGACCCGCGCGGCAAGGGCGGCGATCGAGGCGTCGGCCTCGCGCGCCCACGCGTCGTCCAGGTCGCCGCGACCGCACACCGGGCACGGACAGGTACCGGTGGCGGTGTGGTGGTCGCGGGCCCGGCGCAACAACTCCAGCACGCGCAGGTCGGCCTCGGCATCGGCGGTGGTACCGCGAGTCAGCGCCGTGCCGCATTCCGCGAGCCGGGTGGCCACCTGCGCGACCTCCGCCGCCGTCGGCAGGGTGAGCCGCACGATCGCGCGCAGGCCCGCCGGGCCGTCCGGATCGTCGAAGGTGCCGATCACCTCGCGCCCGACGGCGGCGAGGTCCGGTTGCGCGGGGCGGAGCAGGCCGTTCACCCGCACCGCGCGGTCGTCGGCCACCGTCTCGAGTGCCTCGAGCAGCTCGAGGCGTTCCTGGCGTGAATCGCGCACGGCGCGTTCCAGTTCCAGGCGGCGCAGCCGAATTCGCTCCTGCGCCAAGGTCAGTTCGTCGAGGCCGAGCAGTTGGTGCAGCGCGTCGAACAGGTCGCTCGGTTTGCCGTCGACCAGCGCGCCGAGCTCGCTGTAGGACAGGAACGGGCGGTAGAGCTCCAGCCTGCCTGCCCAGCGGTCCATATCGAATTCGGTTGGCGCGGTGGGCGGATGCTGTTCGGTCCAGGTCGCGTCGGGTAGGTCCGCGTCGGCGGCCCATTCCTTGGCGATGGTCAGCTGTGGCTTGCTGCCGGTGGTGAGCAGCTCCACCTCGATGCGGGCGGTGCCGCCGTCGTGCAGGTTGCGCCAGCCCTCCCGCCAGGCCGCGGATCGACCGTCCCAGCGGCGATTTCCGCCGGTGAACACCAACTCGGCGGCCTCGGCGAAGCTGGACTTGCCGCTGCCGTTGCGGCCGACGACCAGGGTGAGGCCGGGGCCGGGCGGCAATTGCAGCTCGGCTTGCGGGCCGATGCCGCGGAAGCCGCGCACCCGGATGGCGCGCAGGAAGATCCCGCCGTCGTCGAATTCGGTTGCCCGCTCATCGTTCTCGGTGCCGCCGAGGGCGCGCAGCACGGTTCGTGCGACCGACGGGGTCACCGAGGGGTCCGCGGCGAGCCTGCGGGTAACCACCTCGGTCAATCTCGGCACCGGATCGGCGTCGGGACGCACTTTGATTGGACCCCCTCCACCACCGAGCCGCTACCGGTCCTCCGGCTCCGTGCACGGCGCCACTGTCGAAGCTGTGCGAAACGCTACCCGATCGCGTCGGATTCGCCCACCGGAGGAAATCCTCCGGCCCCGATGCGAATCTGCCCGCGCGGGGATGGATATGGCCATCGAAACGGCTGGGGCCGCGCTTCGATGTCCACCCCTCGCCAGCCCCGGCGGGCAGCTCGTCGGTGTATCACCCGATTTGGATGGTTCGGTCGAGCCGAACAGGACAGAATGCCAGAGAACACCCATGTACGCAAGAGGTTTTTGACATCGAAACCCGCGACGGCACAGCAATTTCCGTGCGAACCACACCGGCCGGGTCGGCACTTGTCGGTGCCCTGGGGTAGAAATCCGGTCAACCGAGGAACGGGGGAAGACATGACGCGCTGGAGCGAGGACCAGGTCACGGCGCTCGCGCCGGACGCGAGCTCGCTGTCCGCCGCGCGGAAACTCGCGAGCCGCTGGCGCGGTACCGGGCAGCACGACACCGCGCTGTGGGGGCTGTGCCAGGGCAGCGGCGCCAAGCCGTATCAGACGATCATCGATCTGTCCGGGCCCGCGTACAAGTGCTCCTGTCCGAGCCGCAAATTCCCGTGCAAGCACGCGCTGTCGCTGTTGCTGGAGTGGGCTGCGGGCCGGGTCGAGCAGGCACCGGAGACCATCGATTTCGCGGCCGGCTGGATCGACGGCCGGATCGCCAAAGCGGCCGAGCCCGCGGCGGAGGCGGCCACGCGCACCGCGAATCCGGCGACCGCGGAACAGCGGCGGGTCCGGGTCACCGCGGGGCTCGCCGAACTCGATGTGTGGCTCGGTGATCAGGTGCGCACCGGCCTGGCGCAGACCGACCGATCGTTCCGGGCGTTCGAGACGATCGCCGCCCGAATGGTCGACGCGCAGGCACCCGGCGTCGCCTCGGCGCTGCGTCAGCTGCCGACCGCAGTGGTTACCAGGGACGACTGGCCCGAGGTGGTGCTGCGCGAATACGCGCGGCTGCACCTGCTCGTCACGGCGCACAGCCGGCTGGACGAGCTCGCGCCCGAGCTACGCGCCAGCATCCGCACGCATGTCGGCTATCCGAATCCCGCAGAGGCGGTACGCACCGAGCCCGCCGTGCGGGATCGGTGGATGGTGCTCGGCGTGCGGATCACCGAGGACGAACGCCTCTACACCCGGCGAACGTGGTTGTACGGGCGCGAGTCTCGGCGTTGGGCGCTGGTGGTCGACCACTCATTCGGGTCGCCGGGCTTCCCCGCGGACGTGCCGCCCCTCGGCCTGCTCGCCGAAGCGGACCTGCACTACTACCCCGGCGCCGCCCCGCTGCGCGCGCTCTGGGGTGAACGGCACAGTGCGGCAGAGCCTTTCACGACGCTGCCGACCGATCCGGACCGGCCGGGCACGGTGGCCGCCGCGCTCGCCGACCACGCCGCGGCACTCGGCGGCGATCCGTGGCTGCGCGGATGGCCGGTGCTACTCGTCGACGTGGTACCGGTACTCACCGAAAGTGGTTGGTACATCACCGAATCCGACGGCACCGCACTGCCGATGGCACCGACTGAGCAGCCATGGCGGCTGCTCGGCGTGTCCGGCGGCCATCCGGTGACCGTTGCCGCCGACTGGACCCTCGAGGGCTTGGTGCCGATCTCGGTGTTCAGTGCCGGCGAGGTGATCGATCTGGCCAGGCTCGATCCGGTCGGCCGGAGTGCGCCCAATGCTCGAACGACGAACTCCGCGCACGCCGCCGACCTGACCTCCGTCGCGCTGCTCGGCACCGCGCGCCGGGCACCGGACCTCACCCGGCTGGCCGCGCCGGTGGCCGACGCCGCCCACCGGCTACCCGCCGATCCGGCGCTGCGCCTGCTCGAATCCGCCGCGCTCCAGGATATTTTCGCGCGCGGCGGAGTCCGCCCGGCCACCGCGAAGGCGCCCGAGCCCGCCGAGGACGACACCCGGCGGCGGCTGCCCCCCAGCGCGGCCGGTCACCTCTCCCGGATGCTGCAGGAGCGTTCCCCCTTCCTGTCCGAATGGTTCACCGCGGCAGCGCCGCACGACTATCGCGCGCCCGACGCGCTGTGCGGCCAGCTGCTCGACCAGGCGAAGAGCAGTGCCGAACTGCGCGAACCGCTGCTGCGCCTGGCGGGCGCCCGCGGGCGGTGGCTCGCAGGCCAGCATCCGGAATGGCGAAACCTGGTGCGCAGGCAGTCCACCGCGGCTCCCACCGAGGAGGTCTGGCAGTTCGGGCAGCCGCCGGAGCGCCGGGGCTGGCTGGCCGAGCTGCGCCGCCGGGATGCCGACGCGGCGCGCGAAACGCTCGCCGCGGCATGGCCGAAAGAATCCGGGCCGTTGAAGGCGGAGCTGCTCGCCGTACTCGCCGACGGGATTTCGCGGGCCGACGAACCGCTGTTGGAAGCCGGGTTGGACGATCGGCGTTCCGACGTCCGGCGGACCGCCGCCGGTCTGCTCACGCTGCTGTCCGATTCGGCGTTCGCGCACCGAATGACGCGGCGGGCGACCGAGTGGGTCCGTGTCGAACACCGCATGCTGCACACCGAACTCGTTGTCGCCCTGCCCGATACGCTCGATCCGCCCGCGCATCGCGACGGCATCACCGACCGCAGCGTCGAGTTCACCTACCGGTGGGGCGGCGCACCCGACGTCACCGCGGGCCGACTGCGCCAGCTGGTGGCGGCGACACCGCTCAGCCACTGGGCGAGCGTGCTCGGCGCACCCGACAAGGCGGTCAAGGCCACCATCGACGACCGCTTCCGCCAGCCGGTCTTCGATGGCTGGGTGGATGCCGCACTGGCACAGCATGATTCGGTGTGGGCGCGGGCCGTATTCGACGCGGGCGTGCCAACCGACGTCGCCATGCTGCGCAGGCGCGAACTGTTCGCGCTGCTACCGATGGCCGATCGCACCCGGCACCTGCTCGATTTGGACGGCTCCTGGCTCTCCGAGATCGAGGCGCTGCTGCCCGCGATGGGGCATCCGTGGCCGGAACCGCTGGCGCAGCACCTGATGCTGCTGCTGTTCGAACGTGCGCGCGCGGCGGCCCGCCGCCCGGAGGCGCACGGCAACACCCCCAACGCGCACCGATCGCTGCTGTCCGCGGCGTCGGTGCACCTACCCGTTGACGCCGCGGGCGCCGCCGCCGTGGTGGCCCGCCGCTGCGGCGATCCCACCTGGGAGCGAGCCTTCGATCAGCTCGCACACGACCTCAACCACCGCTCGATGATGCTCGAGGAGTTGCAGTGACCACTACCGACGTGACGCCCGACCTGCTGCGTCCGCATGCCGAACAGGCCTACGCCGACGAACTGCGCGCCATGACGGCCGCCGACGAACGTCCGCGCCCGCCGTCCTGGCGGCTCTCCCCGTGGGCGGTGGTCACCTACCTGCTCGGCGGCACCCTCGACGACGGCACCGTGATCAGCCCGAAGTACGTCGGTCCGCGCAGGCTGATGGAGGTGGCGGTCGCGACGCTGGCCACCGACCGGGCGCTGTTGCTGCTCGGCGTGCCCGGCACCGCCAAAACCTGGGTGTCGGAGCATCTTTCGGCCGCCATCTGCGGTGAATCGACGCTGCTCGTGCAGGGCACGTCGGGGACGGCGGAGGAGGCGATCCGGTACGGCTGGAACTACGCGCGCCTGCTCGCCGAGGGCCCGAGCGAGGGCGCGCTGGTGCCGTCGCCGGTGCTGACCGCGATGCGCGCGGGTTCGATCGCCAGGATCGAGGAGCTCACCCGCATCCCCTCCGATGTGCAGGACGCGCTGATCACCGTGCTGTCCGAGAAGACGCTGCCGGTGCCGGAACTCGGCACCGAGGTGCAGGCGGCCAAGGGCTTCAACGTCATTGCCACGGCCAACGATCGCGACCGCGGCGTGAACGAGCTGTCCTCCGCGCTGCGCCGCCGTTTCAACACCGTGGTGCTGCCGCTGCCCGCCAGCGAAGACGAGGAGGTCGCCATCGTCAGCCGCCGCGTCGAACAGCTCGGCGCCTCGCTGGAACTGCCGAAGGTGCCCGCCGCGGCCGAGGAGGTGCGCCGGGTGGTGCGCGTCTTCCGCGAATTGCGGTCCGGCATCACCGCCGACGGCCGCACCAAGCTCAAATCGCCCTCCGGCACTCTTTCCACCGCCGAGGCCATCTCGGTGATCACCAACGGGATCGCCCTGTCGGTGCACTTCGGTGACGGCGTCCTGCGCGCCGCCGACATCGCGGGCGCCGTCCTTGGTTCGGTGATCAAGGATCCGGTCGCCGACGCGGTCGTGTGGACCGAGTATCTGGAAGCCGTTGTCCGCGAACGCCCGGAGTGGTCGGACTTCTACCGGGCCTGCCGCGAGATCTCCGGGTGAGCATCGAAATCAGCAGGCGGAACAGCAGGGGGTGACACCATGACGCAAGCGCAGCACGACGTCGCGGCCGACGATCGCTCGACGTCCGGCGGCCCGCAGACCCGCGTGTTCGGCATCCGCCACCACGGGCCGGGTTCCGCGCGATCACTTCGGTTGGCGCTGGAGGCATTTCAGCCCGACATCATCTTGATCGAGGGGCCCGCCGACGCCGATCCGCTGGTCGGGTATGTCGCGGCCGAGGGGATGGCGCCACCGGTCGCGCTGCTGGCCTACGTGCCGGACGCACCGGCGAAGGCGGCGTTCTGGCCGTACGCGGTGTTCTCGCCGGAGTGGCAGGCGCTGCGTTTTGCCGCCGAACACGGTGTGCCCGTTCGATTCTGCGATCTGCCCGCCACCACGGTGCTCGCCGCCGAGGAGGAGCCCGGCGATCGGTTCGACCCGTTGACCGAGCTCGCCGCGGCGGGCGGCTACGACGACGCCGAGCGGTGGTGGGACGCGGTCGTCGAATCCGCCCCCGACGCCACCGCTTTCGCGGCGATCACCGAGGCGATGGGTGCGCTGCGCGAAGGCGCCGAGCAGGTTTCGACCGAGCTCGAGCCGAACACCGCCATGCTGGACGATCCCACTGCGGCGGTCGAACTCGATGCCGACCAACAAGATCCGCCGCCGCGGGCGGCGCAACCGACGATCGACCTGCGACCGGACGACGACAGGGAGGCAGGCACCAACTCGGTCGCCGAAGCAACCGACGATGTCATCGAGCTGGAACCGATCCGGCTCGGGCCCGTTCGCATCGACGCGCACACGCTGCGGCGCGAGGCTTACATGCGGCAGACGATGCGCAAGGCGCTCAAAGACGGGGCGGTCCGCCTCGCGGTGGTATGTGGCGCCTGGCACGCGCCCGCCCTCGCGGGCAAGCTCGGAACCGCGGCCGCGGATACCCGGCTGCTGAAGGGACTTCCGAAGACGAAAGCCACCCTGACCTGGGTGCCGTGGACGCATTCGCGACTGTCCACGATCTCCGGATACGGCGCGGGGATCACCTCACCCGGCTGGTACCACCACCTGTTCACCGAGACCGAGCGGCCGATCGTCCGCTGGCTCACCAAGGTGGCCGGGGTGCTGCGGGCGCACGATCTGCCGGTGTCGAGCGCGCACATCATCGAGGCCGTCCGCCTCGCCGACGCCCTCGCCGCCATGCGTGATCGCCCGCTGGCCGGGTTGTCCGAGGTCACCGAGGCCACCCGTGCGGTGATGTGTGCGGGCGACGAGACCATGCTGCGGCTGGTCGTCAACGAACTCGTCGTCGGCGAGGCGCTCGGCACCGTGCCCGAGGGCACGCCGACCGTCCCGCTCGACGCCGACCTGCGCGCCCGGATCCGCACGCTGCGGATGAAGCAGGAGGCGCTCTCCCGAATCCTCGACCTCGACCTGCGCAAGGAACGTGAGGTCGAGCGCTCCCGCCTGCTGCACCGGCTGCGCGTGCTCGACATCCCCTGGGGCACGCTCACCGCCAGCGAGGTGCGCAGCACCGGCACCTTCCGGGAGACCTGGACGCTGGAATGGCGACCGGAGTACGCCATTTCGATCATCGAGGCATCCCGCTGGGGCACCACCATCCGCACCGCCGCCGAGGCGAAGATCCTCGACACGGCGAGCCGCGCGGACAGCACCGTCGGCGATCTCGCGGCGGCACTGGAGGTCGTGCTGCTCGCCGATCTCGGCGGCGCCACCGACGGACTGATCACCCGGCTGGCCTCGGCCGCCGCGCTGGACCACGACATCACCCATCTGCTCGCCGCGCTGCCCGGCCTGATCAGGACGCTGCGCTACGGCGACGTCCGCGGCACCGACACCAAGGCGCTCGCGCACGTCGCCGACGGCCTGCTGGTGCGGGTCTGCGCGGGCCTGCCCGGCGCCGTCACCGGCCTGGACACCGACGCGGCCACCGAGCTCCGCACCATGCTCGACGCGGCGCACACCGCCATCAACACTCGCGACGACGGCTGGGCCACCGGCGAATGGCTCGGCGCGCTCGGCAAGCTCGCCGATCGCGACGACGTGCACGGCGTCCTCGTCGGCCGCGCCGTCCGGCTGCTGTGCGACGCGGGCATCATCGACGAGATCGATTCCGCCCGTCGGCTTTCCGCCGCCCTGTCGGTCGGCAATACCGCCGCCGCGAAGGCCGCCTGGGTCGACGGCTTCCTCAGCGGTCGTGGGCTCCTGCTGGTGCACGACCGAGAGTTGTTGCGCCTCATCGACGATTGGCTGCGGGCACTGCGCGAAGACCAGTTCGTCGAGACACTCCCCCTGCTGCGCAGAACCTTCGGCGCCTTCGAGTCGGGCGAGCGCCGCGCCATCGGCCAGGCGGTGCGCGACGGCGGTGCCGCACCCCTCGGGACCGGTGCGGACGACGGAAGTTTGGACGTCGCGCGCGGCACCATCGCGCTACGCGCCGCCGCGGAGATCTTGGGGGTCTCGGTATGAACTTGCCACCACTTGCCGCACATTCCGGCTCGACCGCCCTGGCACGGCGGCTCGCCTTTAGTCGGCCGACATGCAGCTTCACCTCGAGCGATGACTCGACCGGCACTCAGGGGATGCGATGAACGCCATCGATGAAACACAGTCACGCCGTTGGCGTTTGGTGCTCGGCGCCGCCGCCGAGGAGGGGCTCGGCGGACTCGGCGAGGGCGACGACGTCGCGATGGACCGGGCACTGTCGGCGCTGTACAACGACGACGAGCGGACCTCGGGCAAGCGATCGGGCGGCCTGGAGGGGTCCGCGCCTCGGGTGGCCCGCTGGCTCGGCGACATCCGCAACTACTTTCCCTCGACCGTCGTCGAGGTGATGCAGCGCGACGCGGTGCAACGGCTGAACCTCACCCAGCTGCTGCTGGAGCCGGAGTTGCTCGAGGCGGTCGAGCCGGACGTGCACCTGGTCGGCACCTTGCTCAGCCTGAACCGGGTGATGCCCGAGACCACCAAGGCCACCGCGCGTCTGGTGGTGCGGAAGGTGGTGCGCGAGATCGAGCAGCGCATCGCCGCGCACACGGTGGCCGCCGTCTCCGGCGCGTTGAACCGGGCCGCGCGCGTCTCCCGGCCCCGGCTGCGCGATATCGACTGGGACCGCACCATCCGCAAGAACCTGGCCAACTACCTGCCCGAGCATCGCACCGTCGTGCCCGAGCGGCTGGTCGGCTACGGCCGCAAAGCCCAAGCGGTACAACGCGATGTCGTGCTCGCCATCGACCAATCCGGCTCGATGGCCGCCAGCGTCGTCTACGCCTCCGTCTTCGGCGCCGTACTCGCCTCGATGCGCTCGCTGAAGACTTCGCTCGTCGTTTTCGACACCGAGATCGTCGATCTCACCGACAAACTCGACGACCCCGTCGACGTCCTGTTCGGCACCCAGCTCGGCGGCGGCACCGACATCAACCGGGCCATCGCCTACTCGCAAACCCTCATCACCCGCCCCACCGACTCCCTGTTCGTGCTCATCTCCGACCTCTACGAGGGCGGCGTCCGCGACGAAATGCTGCGCCGGGTCAATGCGATGAAGGAGTCCGGCGTCCAGGTGGTTGTGCTGCTCGCCCTCTCCGACGAAGGCGCCCCCGCCTTCGACCACGACAATGCCGCGGCCCTGGCCGCCCTCGGCGTCCCGGCCTTCGCCTGCACCCCAGACAAATTCCCCGCCCTACTCGCCGTAGCCCTGGACCGCGGCGACCTGAGAGCCTGGGCCAACGCCAACACGAGCCACAGCTGACTCCCCCTTGGTGGCCGCGGATCCCGCCTGACAGATCAGCCGGACAAGCTGGAGATCGCCGCGACCAGGTTGATCAACTGCACGGCGATGCCGAGCAGGGTGGAGAGCGTGGTGAGGAATTCCATCGGGCTCCTTAAGTTCGTTGGGGTTCAGTACGTTGTGCTGGACACCCAGGCGGGTCGGGTGAGGCTTGAGAAAGGTGCTTGTCGGCCTTGTTGGTGCG